>NVWU01000012.1 GCA_002733765.1 Colwellia sp.
TGCACTAATGGCCAATAAAAGAATATCGATAAGCTCATGCTTTTTACAGCGTTCAATGCGAGGGTCTGTAATTGAATTAAAATGTTTCAGAAAAGTAGCGCTCATATTAAGTAACCAAGGTGATTATTATGCCTTGATCTGATCGCTACCTTTTCTATAAGTTTAATTTATAATGATCTTGCCGTGAGTACTGGTTGGCTAGAATGTATGCCTATGTTGAGAAAAAGTGCCAAAGATGTAATAGATGGTTTAAATGTGACCAAAGACTTATTACCTTTTGATATTCGTGGTATCGACACTGATTGTGGCAGTGAATTTATTAATTATGAGCTATTAGATTATTGTGAAGAAAGACAAATTACGTTTACTAGAGCAAGAACACACCGAAAAAATGATCAAGCTCATGTCGAAGAAAAAAATGGCTCTGTAATAAGGCGTCTTGTAGGGTATGACCGCTATGAAGGGCTGAAAGCTTGGGAACGACTGGCCTGTTTATACAAAATATTGAGGCAATATGTTAATATTTTTCAACCTTCATTGAAGTTACTTTCAAAGGAAAGGCTTGGAGCCAAAGTATCCAAAAAGTATGATAAAGCAAAGACACCATATCAACGAATTTTACTTTCATCACATATTAACGACTCGGTAAAGAAACGATTAACGTTCGAATATAAAAACTTAGATCCAGTTAATTTATTAGACAAGATTCAAAAGTTACAAGATTCACTCTGGAACGTTGCTTGGAATAAAAAAGCCCAAGTAGATAATGAATTAACCGTTAATAAAGCATCCTTTTTGAATACTCCGACTGAATACTCTGACTGAATACTCTGACTGAATACCAAGAAAGTATAAATCCTGTAAATCGTTTTTATCATGCAAGTAAAACAACTGATTTAAGAAAATGTCCTCGTACTTGGCGAACTCGAAGGGATCCATTTGAAAAAGTTTGGGATGAAATAAGGCTGCGCTTGGAGCTTAAACCAGAATTAAATGCAGTCAACATTATTAAATGGCTTATGGAAAAACACCCTGAAAAATCTTTTTATGCACAAACGAGAACCTTACAAAGAAGAATCGCACAATGGTGTTTAACGCAAGAAAGTAATGAAGAAAAATTAAGAGTTCTTATGCTTACTTAGGGTTAAATAAAGCTAAAATAGTTAATAAGTAGAAAACTTATTTACTAAATCAAACTGATTTGATTATAGGCTAGGCAGTTAAAAGTTAGATTTTTAAAAGAGGTAATACGCCCGGCCAAGCTAATTGTCGCCTAATACTAGGAATAAAATAAAAAGCTTATCTTTGAGAACGTGTATTAGAATATCTCCAAAGTTGCTCTGCCGTATCTCCAAGCTCAGTTTTAGTTCGAAACAATCGTATATTCATTGGTAGCTTTAGAGATTCTTCTGTGAAAGTAACAAGAGTTCCAGCGGTGAGTTCATGTTCTATTAAACTTTTAGGTAGCCAAGCAACTCCACAACCAGATAAAGCCATTTCCTTCAAAACTGTCGCTAAATGAGATGAAAAATATTTTTTGTAGGACAAATTTGAATTCTCTATAACTTTTGAATCTTTTAATATTTTACCAAGGCCACTTTGATCTGAATATGACAATAAAGGTATTTCGGTGTTACCGTTCAAATCAGACAAACTAAACTGTAGTTTTGAGCAAATAGCATGAACAGGTATTAGACAATCCTTTCCAACAATAATCGATTGAAATCTTTTGTTTTGCTGATTTTCTATATCACTGGAATACTCATGACCTATTAAAAATTGAACATCACCATTTACTAATAGGTTTTCACATGCGTCTAAAGTGTCTGAATATAATTGAACACTTCGAGCCGTGATTTCTGTTTCAAACTGTCTAAACCAATTAGGAAAAAAAACTAAAGACAAAGAATGTGTTGCAGCAATACGTAAGGTCGTATTCTCAGTTTTTCCTGCTTTTCTTGCTGCATCTACACCTTGATTCAGTATATCTAGAACTTGTGCTACATATGGATCAAAGACTATTCCCGCGCTAGTCAATATCACTTTTTGTGAAGTTCTATGAAAAAGAGGCTCACCAACCCATTCTTCAAGGCTTCGTATTCTTCGACTAAATGCAGACTGACTTGTAAAACGCATATCTGCAGCTGCTGAGAAATTTTCAGTTTCGCTTAATGTCTTAAAATCTTTAAACCAAGTTATATGATCCATATTTATCTCCTCGATTTAACTAGAAGCTGCCAATTAATATTGATAAAGCTAAATGTGAGCATAATCAAAAATGATCCTCTAGTTGTTGAACTCTAATAAATCTTATCAGAATTATTTTAATTATAACATAATCTTGTTTGTTTTTATTTGTTTTGTATTTTGTTTTGATTATTTTTATTGTTTATCTATTTGATTTTTATGCCTTATTTGTTTTGTTTGAGTTATGGGGGTTATAAGTGATAGAGTTTTTCGTGGATACATTGTAGTATAATCTTAATTATGAGGCACTGGGTATCAGTGTTGCTCTGTTAAATACTTATATTAGGAAAACGAATGATCTCAAAATCAATTAATTCAGTAACCATTGTTGAGCAAATTATCAATGCGATAAGAAACGCGATTAAAGATGGTCGATTAATAGCTGGACAACGTCTAATTGTTGCCGAGATGAGTAAAGAATTTAATGTGAGTTTTGGACCGGTACGGGAGGCAATTCGCCGTCTTGCCGGAGAGGGATATTTAGAGTTTATTCCGCATAAAGGTGCATCAGTTAAAGCGTTTGGAGAAAAAGAAATAAGAGAATTCTTTCAAACTCGTGAAGCTATTGAAGGATTTGTTGCCAAACTTACTGCCGAAAATATAGCTCGATCAGATTTTTCTGAGCGAATGAAGGAGTGCCAAATTCAACTTCATAAATTAATGGTTGATGGAACATTAAAAGAATCTACCGATGTTCGTCAATATTTTCATGATTTGCTATATGAAATAGCGGGTAATTCAATGCTGAAGGAAGCGGGATTAAGACTTACTTATCCACTGCAAAGAATCTATTTCAATGAAGTAACGGGTAAATCACACACAGAAGATTCATTAAAAGAACATAGCGAAATAATAGATGCAATTTTGGCAGGTGAGGGTTGTCGAGCCGAACGAAAAATGCGAACACATCTTCGTAACCGCTCTATGGCTGCTTGTGAAGTTCTTGACGAACTTAACCAAAAGAGCAACGACGTTGCATAACTAATTTACAAAACCAATTGAGGAAGTCAGATGTTAACTAAACCTATCAAAATAATTGTGCCAGCGGGATCGTTAGGAGCAGGGGTTAGAGAAGAAGAAATTGAATATGGTTTGAGTCAGGGAGCTAATGTTATAGCGACTGATGCGGGTTCTACGGATAGTGGAGCTGCCTATTTAGCGTTAGGAATTTCAAAAAATAACAGAGGGTCAGTTAAACGTGATCTAACTATTTTAATGAAAGCTTCTATGAGCGCTAAAATACCTCTTATTATTGGTACTTGTGGTCAAGCGGGTGGTGACAAAAATGTTAACTGGACCAAAGAAATTGTTATTGAGATTGCTAAAGAAATAAATTTCACTCCAAAAATAGCGGTTTTGTATTCTGAACAAGATAAAGATGTACTTAAGCAAAAGAACGATGTTGGCGCAATTACTCCTTTACCACCACTAGGCGCTTTGAATAATGATTCTATTGATGTTTGTGAACATATTGTTGCTGCGATGGGCGTTGAACCATATACATCAGCATTAGAAAGTGGAGTAGACATTATTCTTGGCGGGCGCACAACTGACACCGCGGTAATTGCAAGTTATGCATTATGGAAGGGGGCTCCTTGGGGACCATCATGGCATGCAGCAAAAATAGCCGAGTGTGGTGCTCAATGTTGTGTTTCACCTACTAATGGTGCCGGGGTTCTTTTGAGTATCGACAATGACGGTTTTGAAGTAGAGCCACTCAATGTGGAAAATCAATGTAGTCCAGACAGTGTTTCGGCGCACATGCTTTATGAAAACTCAAACCCATTTGAGTTAATCGAGCCAGGTGGAATCCTGGATGTTACTGATGCTAAGTACGTTCAAGTTGATGATCGTACGGTTAAAGTAACTGGCTCAGTTTGGAAAGAAATGCCTTATACCTTGAAATTAGAAGGCGCTGCGATTGGTAGATATCAAACTATTATGTTGATTGGAATTCAAGACCCTGAGGTATTAGGTCGACTGGATGAATTTCATGACAAGTTGTTATATACGCTAAATGAGAGAGTGGTTAAAACCATGGGACTCAGTCCTGATGACTTTGATATTTCTCTTCGAATATACGGATGGAATGGTGTCTCAGGAGAAAAATTACCTGAAAACACTCCAGCTCCAAGAGAAGTTGGCATTTTATTTGTAGCTACAGCCGAAACACAGGAAATTGCTTCTCAAGTGGCAAAAGCCTGTAACCCTTATTTCTTCCACTTCCCTATTAATTTAGATGAAGAATTGCCTAGTTATGGATTTGCTTTCTCACCTGCGGATATTGATAGAGGCCCAGTGTATGAGTTTCAATTAAACCATGTAGTGTCTCTCGATGATCCATTGGAACTCGTTAGAATTAAATTATTACAACTATAAATTAAGGAAACTATTTTATGACAACTATAAATGATGTTTGTCGACATGTGAGATCAAAAAATGCAGGTCCTTTCTGGATTACTTTCGATTTGTTTTTTGAAGGCGAAGAAAATTTTAAAAATTACAGTACAAGCCCTTCTTTAAATGGTGAATTGTTTAAAAAGTTGTTCGGTGCAGATCCTTTGACAGTTAAACATTTTCCGGTGCCGAGTTTGAATATGGTCAAAATTTCATATGGGCGTTCCTCGCCACAAGGTGGGGAGATAGAGCGAGACATGCATGCTGGTCAGCAGTTTGTTCGCCTACTTGATGTAGAAATTGAAAAAGTAGAAAGCTAAAGGGTTACAGCATCATTCATTTGTAGGCTTCTTTAGAGGTTTTATTCTTAAAATTAAAGAAGCCATAATAGGTGAAATATTACCATAGAGCTTAAATAGTGTGCAGTGCTAGTCATAAATTATAAATCCCGACCTGATTAGTTAAGCTAGACACTTTTTACATTCTCCAATTCAATTGGCAACATATCTTAGTTCACTGAAATATAATATGAAAAAACAGAATAAATATCATACATTAATTGCAGGTGGTGGCATTGCTGGTTTGGTTACAGCATTGGAGTTAGCTAAAAGTGGTCAGCAGATTATCATTGTAGATCGCGATACAAAAGAACGTATTGGTGGTTTGGCTCGTTGGGCTTTTGGTGGTATGGCATTGTGTGGTACTGCTGAGCAAAAACGGCAGAATATCCCAGACAGTCCTGAACTTTTATTAAAAGATTGGCATAGCTTTGCTAATTTTGGAGAGGATGATTACTGGCCTAAGGCGTGGGCAAAAGATTATGCGGAAAATAACCATGAAATGGTTTACATGTGGTTGAAGTCATTAGGAGCTAAATTTTTACCTGCTGTGAATTGGGTTGAACGAGGGTTGTTTAATCGTGGAAACTCTGTACCTCGATATCATATTTTGTGGGGAACTGGTTGGCACTTAGCTGAACTGATAATAAAACATTTACAGCCATTTATTGATAATAAGCAATTGACTATATTGCACCAACATAAAGTTGAAAATTTGATCTGTAAGAAACAACAAGTTATAGGTGCTGAGGTTATAGATGAAATTTCAGGTGAAAAATATTCGATAAATGCAGACCAAGTTGTACTTGCTTGTGGAGGTATAAATGGTAGCACTGAACGTGTAAGACAAAATTGGCCGACATCATGGAGTAAATTACCTGAAACTTTATTAAATGGAGCAAATCCTATTTCTGATGGCAAATTGCATGATTGTGTCGCTGAGTTAGACGGTAATATCACTCATCAAGATAAAATGTGGAATTATGCAGCTGGGATTCCACATCCACAGCCAGAATTTAAAGGACATGGATTAAGCTTAGTTCCATGCAAGTCTGCTTTATGGATGGATCACACGGGTAAACGTATTGGCCCCATGCCATTGGTTACAGGATTTGATACCAACTATTTGTGCCAACAAGTCGCGAACCAAGAAAAACCTTGGACTTGGCAAATTCTTAATTGGAAAATAGCAGCAAAAGAATTTGCTGTTTCAGGATCACAGCATAATCCTCATATTCGTAATAAAAATTTATTTAAACTTCTTAAAGATACATTGTTAGGTAATCATCGATTGATTCATCAAATGGTTGATGAATGTGAAGACTTCATTTGTGCTGATTCACTACCAGAGTTAGTTGATAAAATGAATAAAAGAACACAAAAACCTTATGTGGATAAAGAGGTACTTTATGCAGAAATTAATGAATATGATCAGAAGATTAAACGTGGAATAACATATTGTAATGATGATCAAACTCGCAGAATTCAGCATGCCAGACAGTGGCGCCCAGACAAGCTCAGAACTTGTGCACCACAAGCAATTATAGATAAAAAAGCAGGGCCATTAATTGCTATTAAAGTTCAGCTTATTAGTCGTAAAAGTTTAGGAGGGGTGCAAACTAATTTAAAGGGACAAGTACTTAATCAAGCTAAAAATTCTATAGCGGGATTATATTGTGTTGGTGAAGCTGCTGGTTTTGGTGGTGGCGGTGCGAGCGGCTTTCGCTCATTAGAAGGCACATTTTTGTCAGGTTGTATTCTTACCGCACGACATGCTGCCAGTGCAATTATTTCCATTCAAGAGTAGTTAACAGAAATAAAAATTAAAGAAGCGAATTTATTCGCCTTCAAGTATATTCCATAATTAGAAGAGATAAATCAAATGAAAAAAACAGCAGCTTGGCTAGCTAGATATGCATTAGAACAAATAGGTGTGAAATTTACTTTTGGTATACCCGGTGTACACAATACTGAAATATATGATGAGTTAAATAATTCTGAGCAAATAACACCAATATTGGTGACTCATGAAGGTTGCGGTGCGTTTATGGCCGATGCGATGTCCCGTTGCAGCGATTCTATTGGTACTTTGGTGATTGTGCCTGCTGCTGGAGCTACTCATGCAGCCAGTGGTATTGGAGAAGCATTTCTGGATGGCATTCCAATGTTAGTGATTTGTGGTGGCATTCGCACTGATTCTCAGTTTAGTTATCAATTACATGATATGGACCAACATAAAATGTTGGAACCTATTACGAAACAAACATTTAAAATTACGCGTCATGAAGATGTAATTTCAACTATTTATCAAGCGTATCAAATCGCAACTCAAGGAGAGCCAGGCCCTGTTTTTATTGAGATTCCAATAAATTTACAGCTTGATAGGGGTGAAGTTTCTTCACTGCCTACATATAATAAAATGACAACTGTACTTTTAGGAAACATGGATGCTCAGATTGAGCAAGCAGCTGAATTATTAGCAAAAGCTAAAAAACCTGGGCTGTTTTTAGGTTGGGGGGCTGTTGATGCTACTCAATACAGCGAACAAATAGCTGACCTTTTGACCGCGCCAGTTTCTACAACGTTGCAAGGCTTGAGTGCTTTTTCGGCACGACATCCAATGCACACTGGGATGAGTTTTGGTCCTTCTGCTGTGCCCGCTGCAACTAATGCTTTTGAAAATTGTGATTGTTTATTGGCAGTGGGGACACGCTTTGCGGAAATTGCTACAGGAAGTTATGGAGTAACAGTACCAGAGAACCTCATTCATATTGATATTAATCCGAAAGTATTCAATGCTAATTATCCTGCAAAAGTATCAATTGAAGGTGATGCTAGCCTATTACTAGCAAAACTTGTTGATAAATTAAAAGAGAAAGTTATTACTAAAAAAACAAGTGATACCGCTGGAGCTATTTTAACGGATAAACAGGCATATATTGATGAATGGTTAAATCATGACAGTGGTGACAGAGTTAATCCAGCTGCATTTTTTCAAGCATTACGAGCAAGTATAGCTGACGATGCAATTGTTATAGCTGATGATGGTAATCATACCTTTTTAACTGCAGAACTCATGCCTTGTTATCATCCGAGACATTTCTTTAGTCCAACGGATTTTAATTGTATGGGCTATGCAACTCCAGCAATAGTTGGAGCCAAATTGGCTAATCCAAATAAACAAGTTATTGGTATCATTGGTGATGGTGCATTTTTGATGAGCCAAACGGAATTGTTTACAGCGAGTAACCATAACTTGGGTGCTATTTTTACCATCTTTAATGATGGTGAACTATCACAAATTTCACAAGCACAACAAATCCCTTATAACCGTAAAACGTGTACCGTATTACCAAGCTTAAACTTAAAAGCTATTGCGGAAGCTGCCGGTTGCCAATATTTACGTATTGGTGATAACAGTGAAATACAAAGAGTAATAACACAAGCGTTATCACTAACCGAGCAAAATAAACCTGTGGTATTAGATGTTAATATTGACTACAGCAAAAGCACGCGTTTTACACAGGGTGCAGTAGCAACTAATCTAAAGCGTATGCCTTTACCAACTAAAGTTCGTATGGTCGGCCGAGCTTTATGGCGTAAAGTTACAGATTAAATTGAGTGACTTTAGTTTCAAGCACAATTGTCCAGCAATTAGGGCTAGCTAGGTTATAGCTGTATTGCCTCAGGCGCACAATGTTTTTTTTTGCACTGGTAGTAATCATATAGCACCCTAACATAGTCTTATTTTGGTCAATGCAGATGAAGTTCACAATGGTTGTTCAACAACCGATGATGATTGGCCTTCTTTTATACCCCTGATGTCTATTCCCGTTACAAATTTTAATGCATATTTCAGACTATCAAAGCATACTGTTAATAATAGCTGAGACACTATGTTAAGTAGCTAATTCACTGAGTAACACGGCTATTTTTGCTTTTAAACGCTAGTGCTATCTAAAATAAAGCTCGCTAACGAATAAAATGTTTAGACGTCTATACGTTTAGATGTTGACATAGTTATCATTACAAGGCACATTACAAGTTATAATTAATAACGTTTATTTTGTAGATAGCTATTTAAACTTTATCAAATCACTTTTCTTTTATTAGGTTGTCTTATGCCCATTAAAATTCCCGATCAATTACCTGCATTATCAATTTTAGATAATGAAAATATTTTTGTTATGTCTGAGAACCGAGCAGCATCTCAAGAAATTCGCCCAATGCAAGTTGCTATTCTCAATTTAATGCCGAATAAAATTGAAACTGAAGTGCAGATATTACGCATGCTGTCTAATACACCATTACAGATAAATATTGAATTTATTCGTATACATAAAAATGTATCAAAAAATACGCCAGAAGAGCATCTAGAAAATTTTTACCACTTGTTTGATGATATAAAGCACAAACAATATGATGGCTTAATTATAACCGGTGCTCCGCTAGCGTTACTTGATTATTCACAAGTGACGTTTTGGGATAAAATTTGTGAGGTGTTTGATTGGGCTGAAAAAAATGTTACTTCAACTATGTTCTCATGTTGGGCAGCGCATGCAGCGCTATATCATCATTATGGTATTAATAGACATTTGCGCAAAGAAAAGCTTTTTGGTGTTTTTACGCATAAGCCGCTTGATGATAAAGAGCCTTTAACTAGAGGCTTTGATGAAAATTTTAATGTTCCACATTCTCGTTATGGCTATATTGATAAATCAGATTATGAAAGTATTCCTCAAATACAAATATTAGCTGAATCTGCGGATGCAGGTGTGTATTTGGCTGCGAGTAAAAACAAGCAACAAGTCTATTTAACTGGGCACCCTGAATACGATACAAGTACGTTGCATGAAGAATATTTACGCGATAGTAGTAATAGTGTTAATACCGCTTTACCAAAAAATTATTATCAAGATAATGATGCTAGCAAGTCACCTGTTGGCTCATGGCGTAGCCATGGCAGTTTACTCTATACTAACTGGTTAAATTATTATGTTTATCAAATGACACCATACCAATTAGACGCTTCAAATATGAGAGCTATCCATCCTGATACCGTTATTTGATTTTGTACTGAAATATCAGCTAAGGTTATTTTATCAGCCTTTATTATTTATCTTAGCTAGCAATTAAATAACATTTAAAACTACGGAAAAAAAACATGAAAAAATCATCATCATTTGCTTTGTTTGAGCAACAATTAGCAAAAAATATTTTACTATTGGATGGTGCGATGGGTACCATGATCCAAGCGTATAAGTTTGAAGAGCAAGACTTTAGAGCTGAACGCTTTGCTGATTGGCATACCGATGTAAAAGGCAATAACGATATGTTAGTGCTTACTCAGCCAGACATAATTAAAGCGATTCATCTTGAATACCTTGAAGCTGGCGCCGATATTCTTGAAACTAATACGTTTAATGCAACAACGATTGCCATGGCTGATTATGACATGCAAGAGTACAGTGCTGAAATTAACCGTGTTGCCGCACAAATTGCCCGTAAAGCCGCTGATGAATACACTAAAAAAACACCAGACAGACCGCGATTTGTTGCGGGTGTTTTAGGTCCAACAAACCGAACGTGTTCGATTTCTCCAGATGTTAATGATCCCGCCTATCGTAACGTTAGCTTTGATGAGCTTAAAGATGCTTATATTGAATCTACCTTAGCCTTAATTGAAGGTGGTAGTGATATTATTTTAATCGAAACTATTTTCGATACCTTAAATGCTAAAGCCGCTATATTTGCGGTAGAAACTGTATTTGATCAACTGGGTGAGCGATTCCCTGTGATGATTTCAGGCACCATTACTGATGCCTCAGGACGTACTTTATCAGGACAAACTACCGAAGCCTTTTATAACTCATTACGTCATGCTAAGCCGGTATCGTTTGGTCTTAACTGTGCGTTAGGCCCAGTAGAGTTACGCCAATATGTTGATGAATTAAACCGTATTTGTGATGTGGCGGTATCTGCTCATCCTAATGCCGGTTTACCTAACGCCTTTGGCGAGTATGACTTTACCGTAGAAGATATGAATACTCACGTAGAAGAGTGGGCATCATCGGGCTTTGTCAATATCATTGGTGGTTGTTGTGGTACTACGCCAGCACATATAAAAGGCATGGCTGAGACAGTTGCTAAAATAGCACCAAGAAAAATTGAAGTAAGAGAAATTGCTTGTCGATTGTCTGGTTTAGAAGCATTAACCATTAAAGAAGATAGTTTGTTTGTTAACGTTGGAGAGCGTACTAATGTAACGGGCTCCGCTATGTTTAAGCGCTTAATTAAAGAAGAAGAATACGAGAAAGCGATTGCGGTTGCCTTACAGCAAGTTGAAAACGGTGCGCAAATTATCGATATCAACATGGATGAAGGTATGTTGGACTCAAAAAGTGCCATGGTGCGCTTTTTAAACCTGATTGCCGGTGAGCCAGATATTGCCAAAGTACCGATAATGATTGACTCTTCTAAGTGGGATATCATTGAAGCTGGCCTGAAATGTATTCAAGGTAAAGGCATTGTTAACTCAATCAGCTTAAAAGAAGGTGAAGAAAATTTCCGTATGCAAGCGGAGCTTCTACGTCGTTACGGCGCCGCGGTTATTGTTATGGCGTTTGATGAAGATGGCCAAGCGGATACGCGTAAGCGTAAATACGAAATTTGTCACCGTGCTTATCATATACTGGTTGATGAAATAGGCTACCCAGCCGAAGACATCATTTTTGATCCGAATATTTTTGCCGTTGCCACAGGTATTGAAGAGCATAATAACTACGCGGTAGATTTTATCGAAGCGGTCGATGATATTAAGAAAAACCTACCTTATGCAATGATTTCTGGTGGTGTATCAAACGTCTCTTTCTCCTTTAGAGGGAACAACCCCGTACGTGAAGCCATTCATGCGGTATTTTTATACTACGCGATTAAAAACGGTATGGACATGGGGATTGTCAACGCCGGTCAATTAGCGATTTATTCAGACTTACCTGAAAAACTAAAACAAGCGGTAGAAGATGTTATTCAAAACAGTGATGACGATGCCACGGAGCGCTTGTTAGATATTGCGCAAGAATATCATGGAAAAGCTGGTGGACAGGCTTCTAAAGCAGATCTTACCTGGCGTGAATTACCCATTAACCAACGTTTATCTTATGCCTTAGTAAAAGGTATCAATGAGTTTATTATTGAAGATACTGAAGAAGCGCGTTTAGCGGCGGTTAGACCTCTTGATGTAATCGAAGGGTCATTGATGGATGGCATGAATACTGTTGGTGATTTATTTGGTGCGGGTGAAATGTTCTTACCGCAAGTAGTTAAATCAGCCCGTGTAATGAAACAAGCAGTTGCGCATTTAAACCCTTTTATTGAAGCCGGAAAAACCGAAGTAAGTAGTAATGGAAAAATTTTACTGGCGACAGTAAAAGGTGATGTTCATGATATTGGTAAAAACATTGTTGGTGTAGTACTGCAATGTAATAATTATGAAATTATTGACCTCGGCGTGATGGTTTCTTGTGACGATATTCTACGCGTTGCTAAAGAAGAGAAGGTTGATATTATTGGTTTGTCAGGTTTGATCACACCATCACTCGATGAAATGGTCTATGTTGGCAAAGAAATGAAACGGCAAGGTTTTGAGTTACCTTTATTAATTGGTGGCGCGACAACGTCTAAAGCCCATACTGCGGTAAAAATTGAGCCTCAATATGATCATCCGGTAGTTTATGTCTCTAATGCTTCACGCGCGGTATCTGTGGTAAGTAATTTATTATCAAGTGAGCATAAAGCAAGTTTTTTTGCTAAAACAAAAGAAGAATATGAACGAGTACGTATTCGTCACTATAAAAAAGGCCCACGCTCAAGTTTAATTAGCCTTGAAGATGCGCGTGCTAATGCCACTCCCATAACCTTTGATACTTACACGCCGAAAAAGCCGAATAAATTAGGTGTTACGGTACTTGATGATATTGATTTAAGTGAAGTACGAAAGTACATCGATTGGACGCCATTTTTCATGACTTGGCAGTTATCGGGTAAGTACCCGCTTATTTTAAAACATGAAGTGATAGGGACAGAGGCAACTAACTTATTTAATGATGCCAATGCCATGTTAGATGATGTTATTAATAATAAAAAAATTAAAGGCAAAGCGGTATTTGGTTTATTTCCTGCCAATAGTGATGTTGACGATATTGAAGTTTATGTAACCGATGGCGGTGATGAAAATCGAAGCGAACTGCTAATGAAATTACACCAATTACGTCAGCAAAGCAAAAAGCCTGCAGGGCAGTTTAACCGTTGCCTCGCTGACTATATAGCGCCAAAAAATTCAAACGTTGACGACTATATTGGTGCATTTGCTGTTTCCTCGGGTTATGGCGTTGATGAATTAGCGAAAGCCTACGATGCAGATCACGATGCTTATAACAGCATATTGGTTAAAGCGGTCGCGGATAGATTAGCAGAGGCGAGTGCAGAATATATTCATCAAAGAATACGTAAAGAATATTGGGGCTATGCGGCTGATGAAGCGTTAGATAACGATGCGTTAATTCGTGAAAGTTATCAAGGTATTCGACCTGCACCAGGTTACCCAGCTTGTCCTGAGCATACAGAGAAAGGCTTATTATGGGAACTACTTAACGTTGAAGAAAATATTGGTTTAAAACTAACGTCTAGCTATGCAATGTGGCCTGCGGCTGCTGTTAGCGGATGGTATTTTGCTCATCCAGATGCCAAGTATTTTGCCGTGGCAAAAGTAGCTAAAGATCAAGTGTTAGATTACGCTGTTCGTAAAGGGTTAACTCTGGAGCAAGCAGAGCGTTGGTTATCTGCCAACTTAGATTATGAACCTGAGTAACTCCGAATAAGTTGACTCCGAATAAGTGAGTTATAATTTAATAAGTTAGATAAGTAAAAGGCTGTACCATTCTCTATGGTACAGCCTTTTTGTTTTGTCCAAGCTGGCAAAGTCCGCTTTAAGATTACAACGAGTCATTTGTTTACTTAATGATCACAAGATATCTGCTCAGCAGAAGACATAAACTTGCTGAGATAGGAATATGTTAACTAATAAAAACTTCCATATACGGGAAGTATTGGTAGATAACTTTGGGAGACTAACTCTAAGCTAGAATGCTAACGCCTAGCCTCGCACTACTCTATTTTATAAACACTCATATCGCCTTAACTCCTCAGTATCATAAATTATGCTATTCAACTTATTCCTTATTTTTCTTTTTTAGTTGAAAGGTAGGAATATGGGTGGGTATTAGTCATAACCCTTAATGTAGTGAATTATTCATAATATAATAAATTCGTAACACATACTTGTTATGTTATAACAAAATAATCACTAGTTAAAATTAATAAAACCGAAAATAAAGAACGGTTTTATTAATTTTAATCTTATCTTTTTAGTTTTATATAATGAAATATAGCCTTATTTATGTATGTAACTAAAATTTCACTTATCTTTGTAAAAAACATTAAGATAACTTGTAAAGTGTTATGTTATAACATAACATCTTTGTCGATTGTTATATTGTAACTATTTTACTTTCCCGTTATGAAGAGGCACCATGAAAAAATTATCAAGAATTATGAGCGCATTACTTACCATATCAGTAAGTGGTCAATTATATGCTGAGCAGGTACAAGGTACCGTTACGAATAAGGAGGGTACTGTTGTTGCTGGCGCTACGATAAAAGTGATGGGGACAAATAATGTTACAACAACAAATGAACAGGGGTTATTTACTTTAGATGTTAAGCCGGGACGTTATGAATTACATGTGGTAGCTGAGCGTTTTGTTCATGAAAATGTTGACATAAATGTAACCAAAAATAAAAATGTACAGTTAAGCGTATCACTTGATAAGTCAGCCATTGAAATTATTGATGTTAGCGCAACACCTTTTCATAGTTCAAATATAGAATCAGCTTTACCTATTACGGTGCTGCAAGGCGAAAGCTTACGTATGCGCCAAGAAAATACTTTAGGTGATACATTAAGTAAAGAAGTAGGAGTACATAGCAACTTTCATGGTGGTGTGGCAAGTACGCCTATTATTCGTGGTTTAGATGGCCCTCGTGTGTTAGTAACTCAAAATGGTTTAGATGCAGGTGATGCATCACGTGTTGGACCTGATCATGCCGTATCTACCGAAACATCAACGACAGAGCGAATTGAAGTGCTACGTGGTCCTGCAACATTATTCTATGGTAGTGGTGCTATTGGTGGTGTTGTTAACCTTGTTGATGAAAGAGTTCCTCGCAGTAATGATACACAAGGCGAATGGCTTACTGAGTATAATAGCAATAATAATCAAAATATAATCTCGGGTTCAATTAATAGCGGTGTCGACAATTTTGCTGTGCATGCTGATGGCTTTTCTCGTGATAGCGAAAATTATCAAATACCTGAAAAAAGTGGCATTAATGAAGTGGCTAACTCTGCTGCCGAGTCAAGTGGCTTTACTTTAGGTACTAGCTACTTACTCGACAATGGTTTTGTTGGTGTTTCTTATCAAGCTTTAGAGCAAAAATATGGTATTCCAGGTCATAGCCATGGCGATGAAGAAGTTGCTGTACTTGCTGACTTGAAACAAAAACGTTGGCAATTACTCAGTGAACTTAATTTTGAAAATAAGGTAATAAAAACACTTAATACTAAGGTTGCCTATACAGATTATCGTCATAGTGAGTTAGAAGTAGGCGTTGTTGGTACTACATTTGAGAATGAAAGCTTAGAAGCACGCGTTGAGTTATTACACCAAGATTTTTGGGACTGGCGTGGTGGTTTAAGTGTTCATTATAAACAAAGTGATTTTACTGCCGTTGGGGCTGAAGCTTTTACTCCACCATCTGAAACAAATTCAATTGCACTAGCTTGGATAGAAGAGCGTCACTTTGGAGACGTATTATTACAGCTAGGCACGCGTATTGAACGTACTGAAGTTTCTGCGGCTAAAGTTCGCTTACCTGAACTTGAACTAGTTCAAGTTCAGGACGAACATGCCCATAGTGAAAATGACCATGTTAACCATGCAGCCGAAGGAGTGACGCGTAATTTTAATGTTGAACATGTTTTTACACCGATCAGCCTTTCGGTTGGCCTAGTTTGGGACTTTACTGATGGTTATAATTTAGGCCTTTCATTATCACACTCAGAACGTGCGCCATCAGCCTCAGAGTTATTATCATTTGGTCCACACATTGGTACAGGATCATACGAAGTAGGCGCGCTATTTTCATTACATGATGATCATGGCGAAACGCCACATTTTGGTTTAACAGATCACAATGTTGTGATGGAAACAGCCAATAATATTGATTTAAGTTTACGTAAATTTAAAGGTGACTTTGGTTTTATATTGAATGTTTTTTATAACCAAATAGACGATTACTACTACGAGCAAGCAACAGGCTTATCAGCGGGTGATGGACATGATCATAGTGGGCACGACCATAGTGGCCATGAGGAAGAAGCCAATACATTACCATTATTTGTTTTTTCTGCACAGGATGTCACCTTACATGGTTTTGAAGCACAAGTTGTTTGGCAAGTTACTGACGAGCTTTCATGGCGTGTACAGGGCGATATTATTCGTGCCCGTTTAAATTCAGGCGGCGAGTTACCACGTACACCACCAGCACGAATTGCAACTGAGTTTAGCTATCAAGGCGAGAATATTTCAGCAGATCTATTTGTAAGCCATTACTTCGAACAAACTCATACAGCAGCACTAGAAACCTCAACCGACAGTTATGTCATGGTGGATGCTAACGTTAACTATCATTTCTCTTTAGGACAACACGACTTAGCTGTTTATCTTAAAGGTAAAAATTTAACAGACGAATATGCCCAAGTGCACACTTCATTTCTAAAAGACTTAACACCATTAGCAGGTCGTTCTATTGCCATTGGTCTTCGTGGCTCATTTTAATTTTTACCCTATCGCTTGGGTATATATCGATTTATCAAAGGAATATCATGAAAAAATTTAGTTTAAAAACAGTAGTAATTGCTTGCGCTGCTACAGCTTTAGTTGGTTGTGGCGACAGTGAAACTAATATTACTGAAATTGCACCTACGCCAGCGTCAATAGATGACGGTCACGATCATGAGTTAGGAAAAGGTCGCTTAGTGATAGCCGCAGCAGATCAAGCTGTTGTTCACATTTTTGATTTAGAAGATAATAGCTTAGTCGAATCTTTAACAATCACTAACCCAGCTGAGTACTTATACGCCAGCCCAGAAAACCGTTATGCCGTGGCTGTGCAGCGTTCATTTGATCTGGTTGAGTTTATTGACGGTGGCGTATGGCAAGAATTACACGGTGATCATTATGATCAACATCTAGATACACCAGAATTGACCAGTTTTAGTTTGAATGATGTTAAACCAACACACTATGTTCCACGTGGTGATAAAGCCATCGTATTTTTTGATGGTAATAAAGAGACAGGTGTTAATGCAGGTTTAAGCTTATTAAGCGATGAAAGCATCAGTGCAGAAAAAGTAATAGCTGAACATCATTTTGACACTTATATGCATGGTACAGCTGAAATTCGCGGTGAATTTATATTAACGACACTACGCGACAGTAATGCTGAAAGTAGCTTGCCAGAGCAAGTTGTTTTACTCGAAGTACATGGTGACCATTTTCACCAAGAGCAAGTGTTTGAAACCACTTGTCCAGCTTTACATGGCAGCTTTCAAACAGAAACACATATAGCATTTGCCTGTGATGATGGCGTGTTAGCGATTGAACAACAAGGCAATGTTTTTACCGCACATAAAATTGATAACCCTACTGATATGCCCGAAGGTGTTCGCATTAGTTCATTAAAAGGCAGCGAAGAAAGTAATATAATGATAGGTTCATCTCGTGCCGGTTTCTTTTTGGTTGATTTAGCGCTGCAAAATATTGCCCCATTTAACTGGCAGCAGAAAGAAAGCCTAACATCTGTAACTTATGGTTTTGATGGTCATCATGAACATATGTTAATACTTGATAACGAAGGCCATTTAAATTTATTTTCGGCTGAAAATAATTGGCAATTTGAAAACCGTATTCAGGTTTTTGAAACGCTAGCTGAAGATGCTAAGCCTTTAATAGTGGCATCAAAAGCACACGAACTTATCTATATTATTAATGGCCAAGAAGTCACTACGGTTGATTTACATGATGGCGCAGTTGTAAATCATTTTGACTTAGATTTTGCTCCAGGTAAAGCCGCATGGCTTGGCGTTGCTGGAGAGGAAGAACACGAACACTAATAATATTTATTAGCTAAAGTAAATATCAAATTTAAGTGATATATAATCTGTTGGGTATACATGTTTCATTTGGTATAAGTTGAGCTTGAATCAGTTAAATAGGCTAGATAAGTAAAAGGCTGTACCATTTACATGGTACAGCCTTTTTGTTGGAGAGTTTTGTTGGTAATGCTTTATATTATTACAAGCACTTTACTAGCCAGGGTTTATGCCTAAATTACGCTGAGTGATATAAGTCTGTTTGTGGTACTTCAAACTTATTATTGAATTTGGCTGATAATATGCCCTTACGGTGTGCTAGTGCTGATTGTAGTTTTTTTGCTACTTTTGCAATGGCCACATAAAGTTGTTTGTCAGACGCATTTACCGTTACTTTTTCACCTTCATATAGTGTGGTTACTTCAAGTTTTTGTAAATGTGGCTCAACGGTAATGGTTGAGTCTATCGTCATAATTGACGGATAATGCTTAGAGATTTTCGCAAACTTATTTTCGATAGATTGCTTGATACCTTCAGTTATTTCAACGTGGTGTCCAGAAATTTTAATCTTCATAGTTTTACCTCTTTTGTTATCTTGCTCTTTACTTCAATTTCATAATCCTCCATCAGTCATAAAAATGCAACAGAAAAATGGTAGATAAATGCAATTAAATGTAACTCAATTTTTGACTGATTTTAGGCATGAAAAATGCTAATAAAAAACGAATAAATAATTCAGTAATCGAGTAATTTATTAAGCCAAAAATGACAAAAGAAAAAACGGCAAGTAAGTTAGTTACTTGCAAAAATCAAGGGGTCAGAACACTTGATTACTGAACTGTTTTTTTGTGAGATGTTTTGTGGGCATTCGTCAGCAACAGCCAGCTTGAATACGTCTTAAATATGTTAAAGCATTCTGTTAGAATACTAGGCTATTGATTAAATAATACCGAGACAGCATGTCAGCATTTAAAGCATTTTCACTTTTAGAGTCAATTATTGACCGCGTTAGTCTTAAAGGCTATAAACAGCCCACACCGATCCAAAAAGAATGTATCCCAGCGCTTATTAATGGCAATGACCTTCTTGGTATAGCGCAAACGGGAACAGGAAAAACTGCGGCCTTTTCATTGCCTATTATCAATAATTTTGGACGAAATAAAATAGCTATCAAAGCGAAGAGTACACGTTCGCTCATACTTACGCCCACGAGAGAGCTTGCCTCGCAAATAATGCAAAACATTGATGACTACTCTGAAGGTTTAGGGCTTAAAACTAAGGTTGTTTATGGTGGTGTAGGAAGACAAGGTCAAGTTGACTCTATCGCACTTGGACTTGATATTTTAGTGGCCACCCCTGGCAGGTTATTGGATTTAATTGAAACAGGCGATATAAATTTTAAGGCGTTAGAAGTCTTTGTGTTAGATGAAGCAGATACAATGCTTGATATGGGGTTCTTTAAGGATGTTCAAAGCATCATATCTAAACTGCCAAAGAACCGACAAACACTATTATTTTCAGCTACTATGCCTGCTGAAATAGAGATACTTGCAGAAGCAATATTAACGCATCCAACAAAAGTTCAAATTACGGCTGAAACGGTTACTATCGACTTGGTGAATCAAAGTGTATACCATCTTGATAAATCGAATAAAGTACCTTTACTATTTAATATTCTGGAAAAACCTGACTATGAAAAAGTGCTCATTTTTTGTAAAACAAAGTATGGTGCTGACATCATTGTTAAAGCACTAGAAAAAGCCTCAATAACTGCCGCTAGCCTTCACAGTGGTAAAACACAAGCGGTTAGGGAGGAAGCGTTACAAAACTTTAAAGATGCTAATTTAAGAGTATTAGTGGCAACGGATGTTGCTGCGCGTGGCATTGATGTTGATAATATTACTTTAGTCATTAACTATAACCTTCCTGAAGATCCAAGAAACTACATACACCGTATAGGACGAACTGCTCGTGCTGGGAAAAGTGGCATGGCCATATCATTTGCTGTAGAAAATGATATGAGGCAATTAACTAATATTGAAACTAGCATAGGGCAAGTCATTCCTGTTGTTACAGAACAGCCTTTCCATAAAGAGTTTTCAAAAACGCCTAAACAAGTCAAGAAAAAGGTAAAAAAAACAAATAGAACAAGAACAAAAAACAGATAAGGACAGGCATAAATTAGCTAACTAAAGGTTTCAGCTAGACTACAAATATCACCTCATCTCACGATGCGTTAGACGTGCCTTGCTTTGTAGTAAAGATAAGCACACTGGGCAAAGGTTATGAGTATCGGCGTGGTTGAGGTGTAGATAAACACCATGCGTTAAGTGATCTTTTTGCGATTGATGTCTGTGCGTATGCCTTGTCTATTTTAGGCTTAAAGAGATTGGCAAAAAGTTATTATAAATAAACAGGTAATTTCAAGGTGAATTCTAAAAAAAACAACTTGTCTGCTGCGGCAAAATTCACCCTAAAAATCATCAATGAAATATTTGTTATGTCATAGAGAGTCATTGCCGTAGTATAGGTTTTATTATTTAATAACCTCAATTTTGGTATAAATTAAGTTCATCTACATAGGTTTATTAACTTAAGCTTTAGCGCTATCAAACACTTGGTGTAATTCACTTACGCTAGATACTGGAATGATGGTCACCCCAGGAGTTTCAAGCCTAGGATTGTAATTTCGTTTTGGCAAAATGATGGTTTTAAAATCATTACGAACGGCTTCTTTCACTCGTTCTTCGCCTGAGGGTACTGGTCGTATTTCACCAGAAAGGCCTATTTCACCGAATGCTATCGTGCTTGAAGATAATATAGAGTCATTGTTTGATGAAATCATCGCTAAAACAAGCGGTAGATCTGCACCTACGTCTTTCGTTAAGTTTAGCCCAGAAACCACATTAACATAAATGTCATTTCCGCCAATATTTACCCCCATTCTGTTTTGCAGTATTGCCAATAACATTGACATACGTTTGTAGTCAAAACCGACGCCTCCGCGTACTGGGTTTTCACCGTGAGATTGTGTGACGAGTGATTGAATATTGATCAGTAAGGTTCTACCACCATCGTTTGAGGCATAGGCCATGTTGCCGCTAGATTCTATGCCGCCTTTTTCTAAAAAAATAGCAGACGGATTGACAATATCCTGCATTCCTTTTGCTGTCATGGCGAATGTGCCTACTTCAGTGGTATCGCCAAAGCGGTTTTTAGATGCGCGCAAAGTACGATATTTACTGTCATCTTCACATTCAAGCTTACACATAGTGTCGCCAATATGTTCTAACACTTTTGGTCCTGCCATATCACCTGATTTTGAAACGTGGCACACAAGAATTACGGTTACACCATGCTCTTTGGCTAGTCGATTTAATATTGATGCAGACTCTTTTACCTGTGTTACGCCGCCGGGTGCGTTAGGGAGTGAACTTACAAATGCCGTTTGGATCGAGTCAATAATTAAAAATTTGTATCCTTCAGCTACCACAACATCACAAATTAATTCGATATCACCAGAGTTCATGATGTCAATATTGCCAATATCAAGCTGTAGCCTAAGGCCGCGATCACGCACTTGGCTTTTTGATTCTTCGCCAGAGGTATATAAAGCCTTTCCTATTTTACTGAGGTTTGAGCAAGTTTTTATTAGTAATGTACTTTTGCCAGCACCGGGATCTCCTGCGACCAACACTACTGATGCTTCAACAATACCGCCACCTAAAACACGATTAAATTCAGCACTTCCGGTGTCAAAACGAGTTAATTTTGTATTAGAAACTTCACTCAAATTTTCAATTTTAGCGTCTTGTTTTGAGTAACCTTTATGTCGTTTTGCATTAGGAGTGCGCTGAGTAACTATTTTTGCTTCTTTGAATTCGATTATTGCATTCCATGCTCCACAAGAACACTGACCTAACCATCGTTGGTGGGTTTCACCACATTCACTACACATGTATTGGGTTTTATCTTTTTTGGCCATTTTTATCTCGTGATATAGCAGTTAGGTTGATTCGGCAGAAAATAGTTTTTTGTTACAGCAATGTTATTAATATCAAATTGAGTTATAAAGAATACAGGGCTGTTTTTATATACAGTATATCGACATCTGATTGATTTGCAATATAACCGTTGTTGTTCTTGAACTAAATATAATGTGCTAACCGTGAAATTACCCGCAGGAAAACAGCATTAACAATGAATAATTAACTGTTATTTGATTTTTGTAAAAAGAATGGGAAAAGAACAGAGCCTTGTAAAGGACTCTGTTTTTATCAATAGGGTAGGGTTAAAACTTTCGGTTTAATTAACTACTGACAGATTTAGTTTCAAGAAAGTCATCAAAACCAAATTCTCCCCATTCACGACCATTACCTGATTGTTTATAACCACCAAAAGGCGAAGTATAATAATGTGCAGCACCGTTAATACTGATCATACCGGCACGTATTTTTCTTGCCACACGTTTGGCTCTGTCAACATCGGTTGAATGAATAAATGCCGCTAACCCATAAGGGGTGTCATTGGCTATTTCTATTGCTTGTGCTTCATCTGTATAAGGGATCATCACTAAAACAGGTCCAAATATTTCTTCTCTAGCAATGGTCATATCATTATTTACATTTGTGAAAATGGTTGGTTTGGTAAAATAGCCGGTTTCAAAACCTACTGGTTTACCGACTCCGCCTGCTAATAATGTTGCCCCTTCATCAATGCCTTGTTGGATCATGGTTTGAACTTTATTGAAATGATTTTCACTGACTAATGGGCCGATATGATTACCGTGTTCCTCAGGGTTGCCAACCTTAACGTTAGCAACGGTGGCTTTGGCAACATCAATTGCTTGTTGATAGTGACTTGCTGGAACCAACATACGTGTGGGTGCATTACACGACTGCCCAGTATTACTCATACAGCCTAAAACGCCACGTTTAACAACTTTCTCAATATTTGCATCATCTAAGATGATATTAGGCGACTTTCCGCCTAGCTCTTGAGTTACTCTTTTAACAGTATCGGCTGCCGATTTTGCAATGGCAATACCTGCGCGGGTTGAGCCGGTGAAAGACACCATATCAATGTCTTTATGTGCTGAAATGGCCGAACCAACGCCTACTCCGTCGCCATGTACCATATTATAAACACCAGCGGGATAACCTGCATCGTGCACCATTTGTGAAAATAATTGCGCAGATAAAGGCGATATTTCACTGGGTTTAAGGATCATAGTACAACCTGTGGCTAATGCTGGCGCTACTTTACAGGCTATTTGATTTATCGGCCAATTCCATGGAGTAATAAAACCACAAACACCAATAGGCTCTTTAATAATTTCAGCATTGGCTATGGTGCGGCTAAATTCAAATTCTTTAAGTGCTGCCAAAGTAGACGTTATATGACCTTTTCCGCAATCTGCTTGGGCGTTAATAGCAAAGTCTATCGGTGCGCCCATTTCAAGGGAAATTGCATGCGCCATAGCGTCATAGTTATCCATATACTGTTTAAGTAAAGCTTCTAATAAAGATATTCTTTGCTCTACACTACTATAGCCAAAAGAAGAAAAAGCCGTTCTGGCTGCGGATACCGCAATATCAACATCTTTAGTACTACCTAAAGATGTGATCGCAATAGTTTGTTCTGTTGCCGGATTAATTACCGGAAAATCATTCGCAATCACTGGGTTTACCCATTGACCATTGATGTAAAAATCTTTGCAATTTTTCATGTAAATCTCCAATAAAGCATCAAATGTTATTAATGAATAATTCTCATAAGGGCTTGTTCTCGTTGCTTTGTATAATACGTTAACCGTGATGTTTTCTTTATGCAATGCTTTTCTTTATTCTTAAAGCAGTGTTAAATATTCTTTTAAGTGCAGATAAAACAAGCGCTATTTTGGAATATATATAGCGTTTAATAAAATATTAGGATGTTCAAAGCTATTTACTTACTTTCATTCACTGTATAATAGTAGTTTAAGCATGCTGGTTATACTGACTTGACTATAAATCAGTGCTTTTGGGCCTCATCAGATAACCTATTAAGAGCTAAATAATTTAATGAAACCATATTCAGATATTGCAGAATTAATTGAAACGTTAGAGTCGGAAATAAAATTACGTACAGAACAAATTACTACGTTGAAAGAAGTGCCTCAGAGTTTTAATGAACAGATTATTTTTAAATATATTGATACGTGCAGTACAGGTAAAACAAAAGACTTTGTTAGATCGTTAGGCGTAAAATCTGAACGTGGCTCACTATTTTCATCGGGTGATGTAAGTAAATTAATAAAAGCTGGAGCCGAGGATATTTCACCTGAGTTACTTGCAATAGCGCGAAAGGTGGCCAGTATGAAAAATAAAAATGGTAATCGCCGTTAATCAGCAATACAATTCGGCGCTTAAGGCGTCTTAATTCAATTTACATTCTGATTTGTAATGGTGATAGCAAGTCAGAATTATATTTTTCACCAAAGATAGAGATAAAGAGAACGTTATGAGTAAAGGTATAGTTAAGTGGTTTAATGCAGATAAAGGTTTCGGATTTATTACTCCAGAAGACGGAAGTAAAGATTTGTTCGTTCATCATTCAGAAATCCAATCAGGCGGAGATTACGCTACATTGGCTGATGGCCAAGCGGTTGAATTTGAAGTAGGCCAGGGCCAAAAAGGTCCATGTGCAAATAAAGTTGTTGCTGTTTAAGTATTAGCTCTAGTACATGACAAATAAGTAAGCAAATGCACTTTTTGCATTCGCTTACTTATGTATTATCAATAGAAAATCAATCTACATCTACATCTTCACTTCAGAACTAAATATTAACGTTTATATTGTGGTATTGCATCGATATAAATAATGTATTTGCTATTCACATTTATTATCAAAAATCTCAGATATTCATCTGTCATCATTGCCTATTCGCTAAATATAACTAAGTAATTAAATTATCCCGCAAGATATTTTTACATGGTTAACCTTGTCATATTTTATATAAATTATTGATATAAAATAGAATTTAAATAATCACTTATCAGGCTAAGATCTTCTTTAATCGTTAGCTTTAGCATCTTGTATTGTTATGCTTATATACTTTACAGCATGTTAAAAACCTTTTATGTTGTATAATTAGGATGTTTTTAGTGTTTTACTTTAATTGGTATAATTCAAAGCCAGAGAAAATAATGGATATACAAGCTGAAAAACAAATTAAAAATTATCAAGTGGCGGTGATTGCGAGTTTACTCTTTGCTTTACTTGGTTTTTCATACAATGTGTGGCGTATGGAAATTACCGAGGAAAATACTAATACCAGAACGGCATGTTTTGAATTACTGTTAGTATTATCTGAATTAGAGCAGTTAGTTTATGCGGCTCATTATGATAAAAATACGGTTGAAGGTAGTCCAAGAAAAGGTTGGGTTAAAGTTGGCTTAACGGTTGATTTAAGTGTGCTAACGACGACAAAACTTAAGCATTCAGCGCTTCAGTTAAAAGACGTCTGGTCAGCTCATTGGGAGTCTATTAATAACGACGAGCAATCAGTAAAGGCTATCGTTATCTCAATTGAGCGCGTACGTACCGAAATTAAAATGCTATTGCAAGATCTAAAGTAGTTGGCAGTAATACCTAAGCCATTAATAAATGTTGTGGGATTTATTTATAGCGTTGGTATTTTCTTCGTATTTTAACTGACAATAGCGTTACTAAATAGCGCGCTAATATCATCTTCACTGTAATTAAGGTTTTTTGATAAAACCTGATAGCTATGCTGACCCAAATCAGGTGAAGCACTGTTATATTGCAGTGGCGTCGCCGAAAGGTTTATCGGTGATGCGATAATATCTATTAGTTCACCTTGTTGGTTCGCTACTTTTTTCACCATTTCTCGGTGTTTAATTTGTGGATGATTAAATACCTGCGCTAAGGTATTTACTGCGCCACAAGGCACTGCTACCGCTTCAAGTTGTTCAAGCCACCATTGGCTGGTATGTGAAGCAAGTTTGCACGCTAGAATAGGAATTAGCTTATCTCGATTAGTGACTCGTTGTGCATTGGTTGAAAACCAAGGATCTTCAGCAATATTCAGACATTGAGCAACTTGGCAAAATTTGACAAATTGATTGTCATTGCCGACGGCTAAAATAATACTCCCATCTTGAGTGGCAAACGTTTGATAAGGAACAATATTGGGATGTCCATTACCTAATCTTTGCGGATTTTTACCTGTGGCTAAGTAGTTCATTCCCTGATTAGCTAATGTGGCCGCTTGAACATCAAGTAAGGCAATATCAATGTGCTGACCTTCATTGGTATGTTGTCTAGCCATCAAGGCAGCTAAAATCGCATTGCAACTGTATAAACCCGTCATGACATCAACGAGAGCAACACCAACCTTCATCGGTAAGCCTTCAGGCTCCCCTGTTAAGCTCATCAAGCCTCCTTCACCTTGAATCATGGCATCATAACCAGCCTTGTGTGCACTTGGTCCACTTTGACCAAAGCCAGTAATGGAACAATACACTAACTGAGGGTTAATTTTTTTTACACATTGGTAATCAAGACCATATTTGGCAAGCCCACCCACTTTGTAGTTTTCAATGAGCACATCGGCCTGAGCAATAAGATCTTTGATCACCTTTTGGCCTTGCTCACAGGTAATATCAATAGCGATTGATTGCTTGTTACGGTTCACGCAATGAAAATATGCCGCTTGCGGAGGTTGCTCTTTAGTTGCTTCTTTAATAAAAGGAGGACCCCAAAAGCGGGTGTCATCTCCTTTTAGTGGACGCTCTATTTTTATTACTTCAGCGCCCATATCAGCTAACATTTGTGAGGCCCAAGGTCCCGCCAAAATACGGCTTAAGTCAACTACTTTAATATTCCCTAATGCGGTAGTCATTAGCAAAATGCCTGATACCCAGTGATAGCACGACCTAAAATTAAGGCATGAATATCATGGGTACCTTCATAAGTGTTTACTGCTTCAAGGTTCATCATATGACGAATTACGCCAAACTCATCACTAATACCATTACCGCCATGCATATCACGGGCTACGCGGGCAATATCGAGAGATTTACCACAATTATTACGTTTCAATAAAGAAATTAATTCAACGGGGCATTGGTTAGCATCCATTAAACGACCCATTTGTAGGCAACCTTGCAAACCTAAACTTATTTCTGTTTGCATATCGGCCAATTTCTTTTGGATTAATTGATTTGAAGCCAATGGACGACCAAATTGTTTTCGGTCTATCGTATAGTTTCGAGCAGAATTGAAACAAAATTCTGCAGCACCTAAAGCGCCCCACGCTATGCCATATCGGGCTTTATTAAGGCAGCCAAAAGGCCCTGCTAATCCTGAAATTTCAGGAAACATATTTTCATCAGGAACTAAAACATTATCCATAACAATTTCACCTGTTATTGATGCACGTAAAGAAAATTTACCTTCAATTTTGGGGGCTGATAAACCTTCCATACCCTTTTCAAGTACAAAACCACGAATTTTTTTATTGAATTTTGCCCAAATAACAAAAACATCGGCGATTGGTGAGTTAGTGATCCATATTTTATTACCTGTGATGCGGTAACCACCGTCAACTTTGGTTGCATGAGTCGTCATTGAAGCCGGATCACTACCAGAGTTTGGCTCAGTTAAACCAAAGCAGCCAACCCATTCACCGGAAGCCAGTTTAGGTAAATATTTCATCCGTTGCTCTTCTGTGCCGTAAGCATAAATTGGATGCATGACCAATGATGATTGCACACTCATTGCGCTACGATAGCCGCTATCTACACGCTCTACTTCACGGGCAACTAAACCATAACTAACATAGTTAATCTCACTGCCACCATATTGTACAGGTAAGGTAGCCCCTAATAAGCCTAACTGACCTAATTCACGCATAATTTCACGATCAAAAACTTCATTTCTATTCGCTTCTAGCACACGAGGCTGCAATTTAGCTTGGCAATAATCATAAGCGGTATCACGAATCATACGCTCCTCTTCAGTGAGTTGATTATCTAGAAACATAGGATCTTGCCAGTTAAAAGGGGAAAGTGTTTGACTCATGTTATTACTCCAATGGTATTTTGTGATGCGTTGGCGGTTATAATTTGTTGTTACACTCTATCTTTAAAATTTAAATAAATATAATATATAGTTATTATAGTTTTGATAACTTTTATTTATTAGTGTATTTATATGAATTTAAAACGTCTTGAATATTTCTGCCAATTAGCCGTGATTGGTAACTTTACTCGGGCAGCCAATAAAATTGGTATTGCTCAACCTGCATTAACCATTACGATACAAAAATTAGAGCAAGAACTTGGACTTAAGCTAATTAATCGCTTGGAAAAAAATGCGATATTAACGGCTGAAGGGCAAGTATTATATAAGTTGGCAATTCAATTATTAAATCAGGTAAAAGAAGTAAAATTAGAGCTGGAAGAATTAAAAGATCTCGAACGTGGCACTATTCGTTTTGGTGTTTCAGCGATGATGGGCTCTTATTATTTTCCTAAAGTGTTGACTGAGTTTAAGCAAGCATACCCGAATATACAAATACATTTAGTCGATCAAGGGACTGCCGCGCTTGAGAAAATGCTGTTAAACGGTGAGCTTGATTTAGCTTTGGTTCGCGGTGATTTAGAAAACCCACAACTTCGTTATACTGAACTTATTAATGAAGAAATAGTGGCCGGCATGGTGAAAACTCACCCACTTGCCAGAAACAAAACGCTATCACTGGCACAATTTTGTCAACAGCCTTTGGTGTTATTTCATGAAGGTTATTTTTTACGTGAAGTAGTTAGTCTCTATTCGAAAAAAAATAATTTAGCGTTAGATATTCGTATGGAAACTAATCTCATTGAATTACAAAAATCATTGGTTCGTAATGAAGTGGGTATTACTACTTGTCTGTCACGTATTTTACAAGATGAACAACAAATGACCTCAATCCCCTTTGAACCAAAAATTGAATTTAAATTGAGCCTAGCATGGAAAAAAAATCACTACCTTTCTAAAGCGAGTAAAATTTTTATAACTTATTTATATCCAAGCCCTTCGGGAACGACAGAGTAATAAAGCCTAAAGGTTAAGCAGGTAAGTTTATAGCGTCAAGGTTTTGAACTTTTACGTTATTATATAGTGCAGAACTAACAAAACTGGAAAAGAGTTACTCTAAACAAATAACTTTATCGATCAAAAATATATTATAGCACTCGAAGATTTATCATAAGTACTCAGTCTAACTAGCGTGAATACTAGGGTTACTTAGTAATAACAACTATAATTTTCTGTTAATTTTACCCTGTTTATCTTTTTGTTTGTATTTAGGCGTAAATATTGCAAGTATTATAATATATAAATAAGGTGCATTTAATTTACAGGGTTAGTGGTTAAATGCTATTACTGAACTTAAGTAGTTAAAATTATAATGCTTTTTACTGCTTTGTTGATTATAAATAAAACAAGATTCTATGACTAAAGATTTTTCAAAATATCAAGATATCATTGATAGTTTTCGTGGCAAAGTTAATAAAACTGGCTTTGAGACTAAATTTACATTAAGTACTAATAACCTTGTTAAAATAGAAAAATTCATTTTGAAAATGGAATTAAAACGTTTAGCTGGTGTTTGTACTCGCTCAATTGATTTACGTGGTTTAGTTGATGGCGAATGTAAGCTGTTTGAATATAACGGTCAAAGCCATTTTTTAGATGATATCGCTATTCGTGTTTTTCAAGATAATGTTGCCGAATACAATGACTACACTTTTGGTGTTTATGAGGCAGTTAATAATACTAAAAATAATTTTCGGGTTATTTATCAAAACGAACAATCTGGTAATATTCGTTCTTCTGTTGAGTCGTTGAAAAAAACGCAAGAAAAATTTCAACGTCCGGCTTCTTTATATCAATTTGATTACAAAGATCGTTTTGAAGAACGGATGAATTATGCGATAGCAATTACTATTACTCTAGAGAACAAGCAGCAATTGCGAGCAACCAGCACCGATATTAGTGTTATGGGCTGTAAATTTCGTTTAACGGATGAAAAACCTTTAGACATTGGCCAAATTATCGAGGTGAAATTTTCGGGGTTAAAACAGGAGTTTCAATTTAGTACCACTGATGTATTCCCTTTTGAAGTAAAAAATATGCATCGCGATGGCAATACTCAATTAATCGGTTGTCAACGGATTGAAGTCTTAGAAAAAGATACTTTTAAGCAGTTTTTATCTGGTTATATTCAAGGAAATAAGCGTCGTTATAAAATTAATTTAGAAAACACTATTATTGCGCTGCAAGCTCGTAGTTATGAACAATACATTTTGCCTAAATTAACTGAATTACCGGTTTTTATTGAAAAAGGGATAAATGGGTTAGTGCCTCGCTATGCGTTAACAACCAACAATAACCAAGCAACGTTTCAATATTGGCAAGATGAAGCAGGTAATTCTACGTTATCATTGCTCCTAAATGAAAAGCGATTAGCGCGTTTACAGCAAATGCCTAGTAAGACGCTATTAGTCTATAGCTTTACTCATCAATCACAGGGAAAAAGTTTTTTTTATTCAATGGATGCCGAGCAATTGTTAGCAGAAAGTGAGTTTTCCTCCTCCTTTTTAACTTTTGCATCAAATCAAACAACATTTGTAATTAGCGAGCTATCTTGTGTGAATTTTGATAAAAATGGTGCTTACTCTCCATTTACGTTAGCAAATACTCATTCATTAAAAGCACAATATATTAATTTACCACCTTCAGATGATGTTATCACTTCCTTAGCGTTAATCCCCTTTATTGCTGTTGTTAATGACATCACTCATCCGAGCCTTATTGCTCAATATCAACAGCTTTCTAGTGAAAAAATAGCCTCTTCGAAATTAAAAAAATATGGTCATTTACGGCTTAAAAAGCCAATCCTAGTTGATGAATTGGGCGTTAGTTATAAGAATCAACGGCAAGAATTACGTTTTGTTTATAATACCTCCGCAATTGTTGAGTGTAAAAAAATACAATGGCAAGGGCACTCTCATGATTTTTCTATTTCAGGTTTGAAAATGGAATTAGATAATCCTGCGGTACTTGCAAAAGGGGATGTTGTGTACTTAACTTTCCCTAAACTACAGACAATCACTTCCGCCTTTGATCTTAATCAATTACCTTATGAAATTGTAGGTATCAATAAAAAGAAAACTATTCTTAATTTACGAGTACACATTAAAGCGCATCAACATATTGGCCGAGCATTTTTTAAATTGTTAATTAGTAAAAACCGTCATAAATTAACACCAGATGAATACGCTATGTTAACGCCGGGTTTAGCTGAAGCTTTACGCACTAGTTATGCTAAAAATATGAATACTGCAGCTTTAGTTATACAAACGAGTGGCAGTCGATACAAAGTGAAAGCAATCGCGAGTAATAATGATTCCAGTGAATTACTTAAGCAAATGAAGCGATTGAGTGACCGTAAAAATTATTATAATTTGTATCCCTTACTGACTAAATTACAATCTAGTGGTTTACTTGAACAACACTTAAAAACGTTATTGATTGGTGATGAGCCAATAACTGAATTACTGCACATTTCGATAGATATAAATGAATCTGCAGTAGATAAATCGGTACAAGTCACTCTTGATAGTGAATTAAGCACGCCAGCGTTAAAGCGATTATTTATCAAAAAGGCATTAAAACGTGGACAGTTTTATTGTGTAAAAGTTATGATTTCACGGACAAATGAGCCGGATATAGAATATTTAAATGCAGAGCTAAGTTATATCAGCTCATATGCGATTCATCGCGGTAAAAAACTTGAACAAGATATTTGGAGTGTTGCTGGTATTATTCAGTACTTTGATATCACCAAGGAAGTGTTGTTTAGTTATAACTTACCTAGCACAAGAGCCTCTTAACGCTAAACCTTAATAAGACGAGCCTCAAGAAATAAGCTTCAAGAGGCAAAAGTTATTGACCTAAGTTATTTATGCTAACCAGTGTAGTAGGCAATCTAAACCTTGTTTATTGATACTGCTATCGGCTTGAGCTAAAACGATAGGCTTGGCATGAAAAGCTACGCCAAAAGCTGCTGCGGCCATCATAATAAGATCATTAGCGCCATCACCCATGGCAACGGTTTGGCTTGTTGGTATTTGATATTGTTCTGCTAACAGTGTTAATGAATCCGCTTTTACTTGTGCATCTACCACTGAGCCTAAAACTTTACCGGTTAATTTACCGTCAACAATCTCTAATGTATTCGCAAAAGTGGCATCAAGTGCTAGCAACTCTTTCAGGTGATCAGCAAAATAGGTAAAGCCACCGGATGCTACCGCAATACGCCAGTTGTGCTTTTTTAACTCATTAATTAGGTTTTCTAAGCCGGTCATTAAAGGAATGTTTTTGGCAACGTCAGCAAGTATTTGTTCGGAAGAACCCGCTAGTGTCGCAACACGCTGGTGTAAACTTTGCGCGAAGTCTAATTCTCCTTGCATAGCAAGTTCAGTAACCGCTGAAACTTGTTCACCCACACCGGCTAATTTTGCTATTTCATCAATACATTCTATCTTGATTGTGGTTGAGTCCATATCCATGACCAATAAACCAGGCTCAGCAAGCTTTGGGGCGTCTTTAATTAATGCTGCTTCAATTCCCTGTGCTAAGGCAAAGTCAGCGATAGATTTACGCGCTTTAATAAAATCACTACAGCTTACATTAAAGCGATAGCTAGTTTGTTGGTTGCGTGTATTAATGGCAGTTAAAGTATTAATACTAATGTGACTAGTGCTTTGTAAGGCTAATAAGCTTGCCATCGGTAAATCAGAAAAAACAACGAGTTCTTGATTTGTCGAATCAATAGTCGCTTTTTCACTGAGTGTTAAAGCGTTATCATTTAAAACAAAGTGAAGAGGCAAACAATCAGGCATTTGATGTTGATTGAAATAAGATTCAAGTGATAAGGATAATATTTTGGTAGAAAAAGGCACATTAGTAGAAAAAGACACGTTAACTCTCTATTATAAGTGTATATATGCTCATGCAGTTTTGCTAAAGAAGGCACAGCAAGTTTATTATGAAACAATTAGAACAGCCTTTATACCCTAAATTATCGTCAATTTATAATAAAATTCTACAATTACTTAGTGCTATTTTACTTATTGTACTTTTGATGACACTTTGGGTATCTACCGCTGAAAAAAGTGAACAGGCGTTATCTCTGCATTTTGAGCAGACATCTGAAAAGTTTTTGCAACAAGCTATCGCAGGTATTTCGGTATTGCTCGTTGAAAAAAAAACCTCACAAGATAAAAAACTCCAAAATGCTCAGTTACAATCCTATTTAAATTACTTAGGAGAGGCTGACTTTATCAAACAAGTGCATTTATATGATAAAACAGGTTTATTGTTATTAAAATCTGACTTTGGTGGTGAAGCGAGTGCCTCTATAAAATCACTTTATGGTATCAATGAAAGTTTGCAAACACTCAATAAAAGCAGTAAATATAGCCCTTTTGTTAGTGAAATTCGTGTAGATAAATTAAGAGGGTATTTACGACTGACGATTGAAAAGTCATATTTGACCTCTACCTTAGCTAACGACAATGATAATACGCAAACCCTGTATCGATTTTTGTTGATTATTGCTGGCGTGGTGGGGTTTTTATTAACGCGCGGGTTAAACCGTTTTAGCCGTCAAGGTTTTAGGTTACCTGATGTAAATAGCAAATAAAATAATTCTCGCTGAATGATCAATTTATTACTTCAATGGTTATAAATTAACGGTTAAAAAACAACTGATTCACATTGCTTTCTATTTGCTTGGCTATTACCGCCGCTGACTCACTTCTTATGGTAGTTAATGCTTTAAATACGGCGATTAGATTCAATGGCGTATTGATTAAACCTTGTTGACCAAAAGGTGGCATTGCTGGCGCGTCGGTTTCTAATAATAAGCTAGATAATGGTAAACGCTGAATTGCATTAATGGTTTTTTTTGATCTGGCGTAGGTAATAGTACCGCCAATACCCAGTTTAAAACCTAAATCAACGTACGCTTTAGCTTGTTGGTAACTCCCTGAAAAAGCATGAATAACTCCTGACCTAGTTAATTTTACTTTTTTTAATAGTGGTAGAATTAAATGATGTGATTGGCAGTGGTGTATAACTATCGGTAAATCATGGTGTTTGGCTATTTGTAACTGCATTTCAACGAACTCTTGCTGCAAATTTAAGTTGTTGTTTAATGCTTGCTCACTTTCAGTGTTTTTTTTAGCTTTAAAGACATCAATACCGCACTCGCCAATGGCAACTATTTCGTTACGATGCTTTATTACTGCCTGTTTGAGCAGTTGTTCGTTAAAGGCGAGGTCAATATTCTTCACTAATTTGTTGGTAAGCTGGTTGTTTTGAAGAATTAGAAACCAAGGATGGATCCCTAAACAACATGAGACTTTAACATTAGTGTTGTTAGTTTGCTCTGTTTGAAGCGCTAATGATAGTACTCGTTGCCAATGCTCTGGGTTTACTGAAGGGACAATAAGACGGTTAATATTACTTTGTTGACATTGCTTCAGTAGTTGAGGGAGTTCGTGCTGAAACTCAGTGAAATCAAGGTGGCAATGACTATCGGTAAACTGCATCATTGCCTCCCATTTATTTGATAAAATGCTAAATTATGCTCAGCATATTTTGGATAAAATTATTGCTATTAGCTACATTCTATCCATGACTTCGATACCTAAAATATCTAAACCTTGTTTTAAGGTTCGCGCTACTACTTGACACAAGGCTAAACGTGATGCTTTAACTTCATCACTAATACCTTCTTTAAGAATAGGGCAGGCTTCGTAAAAACTCATATACAGACTGGCCAATTCATATAAATAATTACATAACAAGTTAGGTGTACATTCACTGATGACTGCATCTATTGTATCTTCAAGTTGTAATAGTTTTAATGCTAAGGCTTTTTCTTGTGGCTCAATAATAGCGATAGTTGCTTGAGTTTGAGTAACACCGGCTTTAGTGCTTTCTGCTTTAAGGAATATACTTTGAATACGTGAGTAAGCGTATTGTAAGTAAGGCGCTGTAGCGCCTTCAAAGCTAAGCATGGTTTTCCAGTTAAAAATATAATCACTGGTACGATTTTTTGATAAATCGGCAAACTTAACGGCACCTATGCCTACTTTAGCTGAAATTTCAGCTAAATCTGTCGTATTAATATCAGGATTTTTTTCTTTAATTAATTCACTTGCACGGCTTACCGCTTCGTCTAATAGCGCTGCTAACTTAATAGTGCCACCAGTACGGGTTTTAAATGGTTTGCCATCATCGCCCATCATCATACCAAATGGACAGTGATCATAACCAACGTGTTCAGGCAATAAACCAGCCTTACGGGCAACTACTTCAACTTGCTTAAAATGTAATGATTGGCGGGCATCGGTGAAAATAATGATGCGATCGGCTGCTAATTTACTACTGCGATAACGACAAGCGGCTAAGTCTGTAGTGGCATATAAAAAACCACCGCCAGATTTTTGCACGATAAATACAGAAGGATCACCGTCTTTATTGGCCATTTCATCAATAAAAACAACTCTAGCACCTTGATCTTCAATAGCGATTCCTTTTGCCATTAACTCATCTACCACGATAGACAAGTCTTCGTTATAAGCGCTTTCACCCATTATATCTGAGCGTTTAAGTGAGACATTTAATTTAGCGTAAATTTCTTCACTATGCGCAATAGAGATATCAATAAACTGCTGCCATAATTTGGCACATGCAGCATCACCACTTTGTAATTTTACTACATCAGCACGGGCGCGGTCAGCAAAGCCTTCTTCATTATCAAAGCGAACTTTTGCTTCACGGTAAAAGTTTTCTAAATCGCCAAGTGCGGTTTCCGCCACTTCATCACTGGCTAATTTGTCGCTTAAATGAGCGATTAACATGCCAAATTGTGTACCCCAATCACCCATGTGATTTTGGCGAATAACTTTATCACCACGAAACTCTAAAGCACGTACTACGGCATCACCAATAATGGTTGAGCGTAAATGACCAACATGCATTTCTTTGGCAAGGTTAGGTGCGCTGTAATCAACTACTACCGTTTGTTGCTGTTCTTGTCGAGAATCTTCTGGATTTGTACTTCTTTGTGTTACCCCGATATGATCATCTTGGGCGACGGTATTAAGCTGTGTGCTAAGCCAATTTTGATCTAAGTGAATATTGATAAAGCCAGGGCCGGCGAGTTCAATTTTGCTAGCAATACCGTCTAGGTTTAGCTCAGCAACAACCTTGGTTGCTAGTTCGCGCGGATTGGTTTTTAACTTTTTAGCCGCGCCCATCATGCCATTGGCTTGGTAGTCACCAAACTGTGGACGATTTGATAAGCTAATTGCTGGATTAGTGCCTTCAGGTAAACCTGCGGCCACCATTGCTGCACTGACTTTATTTGCTAGTATCTGTTTAATATTCATTTCGTTATCTCATTCTCTTTGCTATTTGGCTCAATAGTCGCATCAATCGTGCTCACTGACTATCGTCAGCTCCGCGCGTTTTCTTTACTCTTGAACCAACTAACTGCGAGAATAGGTAAACTCACAGTTAATTCTAATTTTTTAGTGGAATGGTCCACTTAATTAATTGTATCGTTTTGCAATCTAGATTGGATTTTAACAAAGCTGTCGAGGTTTTTCATTAGGAGCTTAGTTTACTAAGTGACGAAATGAAAAAGCGATGGCAATGCCGATAAAATTATATCTAGGAAGCAAAAATTAGTGTTCTCGGGTTGCATGGAACGCTATATCAGGATTACGCTCTTGTGCTAACGATAAATTTACCATTGTTGGGGCAATATAAGTTAAGTTATTACCGCCATCTAATGCCAAGTAATCTCCGGCTTTTTTCTTAAATTGTTCTAAAGTGCGTTCATCATCACAAGTACACCAACGAGCGGTTGCTACACTGATAGGCTCATAAATGGCATCAACTTTGTATTCTGTTTTCAATCGTTGCACGACCACTTCAAATTGTAATACACCGACTGCGCCAACGATCATGTCATTGTTGATAAAAGGTCTAAATACTTGTACAGCACCTTCTTCAGAAAGCTGAATTAAACCTTTTTGCAATTGCTTCGCTTTTAATGGATCACGTAAGCGAATACGTCTAAACATTTCAGGAGCGAAGTTTGGAATACCACTAAACTTCATCATTTCGCCGGCAGTAAAAGTATCGCCAATTTGAATGCTACCATGGTTATGTAAACCTATAATATCACCCGCATAAGCTTCATCTACCTGAGCTCTATCACCGGCCATAAAGGTTACCGCATCGGCAATTTTAACATCTTTACCTAAGCGTACTTGTTTCATTTTCATGCCTTTTTCATATTTGCCAGAGCAAATGCGCATAAAAGCAATACGGTCACGATGTTTAGGATCCATGTTCGCTTGAATTTTAAAAACAAAGCCTGAAAATTTTTCTTCTTCAGCTTTTACTTCTCTAGTATCGGTAATACGTGGTAAAGGTTTAGGTGCCCATTTAGTTAAACCATTAAGCATATGATCAACACCAAAGTTACCTAATGCTGTACCAAAAAATACTGGTGTTAATTCACCTTGTAAAAATTCATCTAAATCAAACTCATGTGAGGCACCAAGCACTAATTCCATTTCTTCACGAAAATCTTCAGCAAACGGACCAATGGCTTCATCAAGGGCTGGATTATCAAGACCTTTGATGACTCGTTTTTCTTGAATCATGTGTCCTAAACCTGATTGATATAAAAATATCTCATCGGTTAGTAGGTTATAAACCCCTTTAAATTCTTTGCCCATTCCTATCGGCCAAGTGATCGGAGCACATTTGATATTTAATACTGTTTCAACTTCATCCATCACTTCAATAGGATCTCTAACATCACGATCCATTTTGTTCATAAAAGTGATGATAGGAGTGTCACGCAAACGGGTGACTTCCATTAGTTTAACGGTACGTGCTTCGACACCTTTGGCAACGTCGATAACCATTAAACAAGAATCTACCGCGGTGAGTGTTCGATAAGTATCTTCTGAGAAGTCTTCATGGCCGGGAGTATCAAGTAAGTTTATTAAGCAATTATTGTAAGGAAACTGCATAACTGAGGTAGTGATAGATATACCACGTTCTTTTTCCATTTCCATCCAGTCAGACTTGGCATGTTGGCCTGACTTTTTACCTTTCACCGTTCCTGCTCTTTGTAAGGCCTGACCAAACAATAATACTTTTTCGGTAATCGTGGTTTTACCCGCATCAGGATGCGAAATGATGGCGAACGTGCGACGAAGATCGACTTGTTCTTGCTGAGCTGACATGCGGATTACCTTTTAGACCAAGAGAGAATGTAAAAAATGGCACATTATAGCGAATTTAGTAGGGTAAAGTCATTCAAAGCGAAGGAAATAGTTATAAAATTATAAAGATAAACACATTACAATGGCATCTTCATAACCAAAGCCGCTGGCGCTTGGGTAATAGCCAGTGCGACGACCAGTCTCTATAAAGCCCACATTCATATACAGCATTTGTGCGGTAATATTTTTAGCGCGAACTTCTAACCATATTTTAACTGCGCCTTGTACTTTTGCTTGATTAATAAATTGTGCTAATAGCTTTTTACCTAAGCCTTGCCCCTGATTACTTGGCTTGACACAAATATCCATTAGCGTTGCTTCGTCAATAACATACTCGCCAATGTAAAAGCCAACAATGTTATCAGGCTCATTTAATTTTTCACTCAGTTTTTTGCCGAAGTAGCGCCCACCAATACAACTGCGAAAAGTCTTTTCACTCCAAGGATGCGAGTGACACTCGTCTTCTATTGGCATTAATTGTTTTATATCGGTCAGGGTGATAGGGGTAAATGTTAAAGAGTTGTTCATATTTTCACATCAATGTTGCTATTTATATTAGGTTAGTCGTTATGACTTGCCATAATTGTTTTTTTAAGGCCGGAGATTTGCGGATTAACTCAACACTTGGACTTATTAATTTATTATCAACACACTGAATTGGTGATACTTCGTTTTGATCAGCGTAGAAAAACCAATTAAATAAACCTAAATCAAGGTGATCTTTTTGAGCGGTAACTTCACCAATAGAAAGTTCAAGCGTGAGTAATATATCAGTAAAGAAGGTTTGTTTAGTGAGTTCAGCTAAATTTTCAATATTTTGCTTTAGGTAACGGATGTCATCTTCAGTATTACGTTGAGCCGATGAAACATCATTAAAGATTACCTGCTTATGCTGCCACAAGCTAATGCCCATTTCAGTTAATTGCTGATATTGTCTTTGGTTAATGCTCATAATGTAATAATGACAGACTTGGTTACTATTGAATAGTGTTTAAAAAGTAAAAATGGTTGTCTAACTAGAGAGATAACAGAAGAGAAAATGGCAGGGGTGGAGAGACTCGAACTCCCAACCATCGGTTTTGGAGACCGCTGTTCTACCAATTGGAACTACACCCCTGCAACAAAAATGAATTATACTGATGCCAAAGCAAAGGTAAAGGGTAAATGCTTAAAAAGTTTGAATTGACTGACTGTTCGGCTATTTTATAGGCAAAGCAAGTAGCGAGTACCATGATTGTTACTCGCTACTTGTATTATTATTTAGTTGTTTTTCTCATTTCACAGAATCTAAACTTATCAGGGTAGGGATAAACATCTTCGTAAATACCCTCAGCAACATTTTTCTGAGATTGCTGCCAATAACTTGCCGTTAATAAATCTTTATGATGTATTTTAAAGGCTTTTAAATATTTAGGATTGGCAAGCGCGAAAGTGCCTAACTCTTCAGGGAACATATCACCAGGCGCAACCGAATACCATGGCTCAGCTGCGTAAATTTGTTCCTCAGTAATTGCCTCTGGTTTTACTCTGAAATTTACTTCGTTCATGTAAGTGATTTCATCATAATCATAAAAAATGACTCGGCCATGTCGGGTAACGCCAAAGTTTTTCAATAACATATCACCAGGGAAAATATTGGCAGAAATGAGCTCTTTAATTGCTTGACCATAACCATATAAAGCGTCTTCTATTTCCTCATCACTGGCTTTCGCTAAATAAAGATTTAACGGCACCATACGGCGTTCAATATATAAATGCTTAATAATAAGTAAATCATCTTCATAACGAAGGAGTGAGGGTGCAACTTTTTGTAACTCTTCCAGCACTTCAGTATCAAATCTGTCTTTAGGAAAAGCCACTTCAGAGTATTCCATGGTATCAGCCATGCGACCAACTCTATCGTGTAATTTTACTAATCTGTATTTCCCTTTTACATCAGCACGGGTCATGTTTTTACTAGGAGAGAATTTATCTTTAATAATTTTAAAAACATAAGGGTACGATGGCAACGTAAATACTGACATCACCATGCCTTTTATGCCGGGTGCTAACGCTAATTTGTCATCACTGTTATCCAGGTGATTTAAAAAATCACGATAGAATTGAGTTTTACCTTGTTTGTGAAAACCGATAGCGGAATATAAATCAGCCTTAGTTTTGTGGGGGATCAAGCTTTGTAAAAAGTTTACTAGCGCATAAGGATGCAAGCAATCAACAAAGAAATAGGCACGGGCAAAGCCGAATACTACTGCCATGTCTTCACTTTTACTTAACAAGGCATCAATATACAAACCGCCTTCATCATCATTTAATACCGAAACAATAAAAGGGGTTTCGCCAGCAGGAGATAATACCCGACCAATTAAATAAGCACCTTTATTACGGTAAAAAGTAAAATCTAAAATATCAAATTGTAAATCTTCTAGCTTAAAGCGGGTTTTATGCGCTTTACGGCGAAAAGCGCGGATCAAAATATCAACATCAGCACTTAAATCTCTAAAAGGAACCGTGCTTTTATGAGCATTCATAATGTCGCAAACGGTTTCTTTTAGCCCTTTTATTTCTGGTTTATAGCTGGTGTAAATACTGGGTGTCGGTCTGTCATCAAGTCGTTGAGCGGTGCTTTCTACAAAGATATAATCATTATGATAGTACTTACGATGAAACAACCAACAAAACACTGAGTTATAAAAAGTTTCAGCGAGCTCTGGTTGCATGTGGTCAGCGAGTAACTCAATATATCTTTGTTTAACTTGAAGCCATAAGTTGTCATCAAGGGAGTCAATGCAAAAATCTTGCTTGATGGTTTCATAAGTTTCTTTCACCCTTTCTTCATAAAAGGTGGTTCGTGCTGTAGCCGCTTTTTGTACTTCACTCCACTGGGATTTATGGAAGCGTTGTTGGGCTGATTTGGTTATTTCTATAAACAAGTGAATATGGCGATCGAAGCCATTGAGAATAGTGTTGGCTATGTCGCCGGCGAGATTTTTCATAAAGGCCTACTAACTAAAGAGTTTTCTAAGTTTAAAAAGCATACGCTAAAATAATGACTAAGTGATATTTAATCTAGAAAATTATTAAATATTGACTATAACTTGCGATAATATCAAAGTATCAACTGATAATTATCCAAGTAAACTTTCTTATTTAGCTTGCTATCAAAAGCTTCGGGCTCTAAAATCACGCGTTTTTATTATATAGTATATACAGACTATTATTCACACCTAACAAGGCTCTTTTGATCAATTATCATGCGTGTATCTGACTTTTTTTTCGATTTACCTACTGAGCTTATTGCTCGCTTCCCTAAAACTGATCGTACCGGTAGTCGATTAATGCTGCTGGAAGGGGATTCTGGCGCGATAACTGATCTTGGGTTTAAAGATATTCTGGCGCAATTAAATGCTGGCGATTTAATGGTCTTTAATAATACCCGTGTTATTCCTGCACGTATGTTTGGGCAAAAATCTACAGGCGGAAAAATTGAAGTGTTGGTTGAACGCTTAATAGACAAAAATACTGTACTGGCACATATTCGCGCCAGTAAGTCACCAAAAGTTGGTGCAGAGTTGTTGCTTGAAGGAAAAGCTAAAGCAACCATGGTTGCGCGTCATGGTGCTTTGTTTGAGTTGAAATTTCATGGTGAACAATCAGTGCTTTCAATACTCGATGATATTGGTCATATGCCATTACCGCCATATATAGACAGACCTGATGAAGATAGCGACCGTGAACGTTATCAAACGGTATACAATGAAAAACCCGGTGCAGTCGCTGCACCAACAGCTGGGTTACATTTCGATGAAGAGCTACTTGAAAAAATTCAGGCTAAAGGCGTTGAATTAGCTTTTGTTACTTTACATGTGGGCGCTGGTACTTTTCAGCCTGTCAAAGTTGATGAAATTGCTGATCATATTATGCATGCTGAATATGTGGAAGTCTCGCCTGAGGTGATTGAGCAAATCAAAAAGACTAAAGCAAATGGTGGTCGAGTTGTGGCAGTTGGTACTACCTCTGTTCGTTCGCTAGAAAGTGCAGCTAAGTCGGCTGAAGTAGCAGGGAAAGAATTAACGGCTTTTTATGGTGATACAGATATTTTTATCACACCCGGTTATGACTTTAAATTAGTCGATGCGTTGTTAACTAATTTTCACTTATCAGAATCGACATTATTAATGCTTGTTAGTGCTTTTTCGGGTTATGAACATATTATGAATGCCTATCGTCATGCTATTAGTGAGCAATATCGCTTCTTTAGTTATGGTGATGCGATGTTTCTTACTAAACAAGCGTTAGCGAAGAAAAGCAGCGCTTCTTAGTTAAAAAATTACCAGTACAACAACCATCAGCCTGTTTCGCTGTTAGGACACTTTATGAAGAATAAAATGAAATATGAATTAATTAATACGGACGGTAAAGCTCGTCGTGGCCGTTTAACTTTTGACCGTGGTGTGGTTGAAACTCCTGCATTTATGCCGGTAGGTACTTATGGCACCGTAAAAGGGATGAAAACAGAAGAAGTAGCGGCAACAGGTGCCCATATTATTTTGGGTAATACCTTTCATCTAATGTTGCGTCCAGGTACAGATATTATCGAACAACATGGTGGTTTACATGGCTTTATGCATTGGGATAAGCCTATTTTAACTGACTCAGGTGGTTTTCAAGTATTCAGCTTAGGTAAAATGCGTAAAATCACTGAAGAAGGTGTACGTTTTAGCTCGCCAGTTAATGGTGAAAAAATCATGCTAACACCTGAGCGTTCGATGGAAGTACAACGTAAATTAGGCTCAGATGTCGTGATGATATTTGATGAATGTACACCATACCCAGCTACACATAAAGAATCACAAGATTCGATGGAATTATCACTGCGTTGGGCACAGCGCTCAAAAGATGCTCATGGTGATAATCCTTCTGCACTTTTTGGTATAGTGCAAGGCGGCATGTACGAAGATTTACGTGAGGTATCTATTAATGGTTTAAAAGCGATAGATTTTGATGGTTATGCTATTGGCGGTCTATCGGTAGGCGAGCCGAAAGAAGATATGATTCGCATATTAGATCATACTGCCCCCTTGATTCCCGAAAATAAGCCCCGATACTTGATGGGAGTGGGCAAACCAGAAGATTTAGTTGAAGGTGTACGTCGCGGTATTGATATGTTTGATTGTGTTATGCCAACCCGTAACGCCCGCAATGGTCATTTATTTGTAAATACTGGTGTGGTTAAAATCAGAAATGCGCGTAACAAAACGGATACTGGACCGCTAGATTCAACTTGTGACTGCTATACATGTAAAAATTATTCACGCGCTTATTTACATCATTTAGATAAGTGTAAAGAAATTTTAGGTTCACAGTTAAATACCTTGCATAATTTACATTTTTACCAAAAAGTAATGCAAGGTTTGCGTGATGCTATCGAGCAGGGTAAATTAGGCTCGTTTGTTGCTGAGTTTTATGCGTTACGTGGTTTACCTGTACCACCATTAGCGCAAGGTAGTAAGCAAATTTAGTTTTACTCCAAAAGTAAAAAAGAAGTTTAAATAATACCAATCAAATTAATTAATGGTTTAAATTTTAATGAAGGTAAATTGTTTAAGAACAAGGTGTTTGATTGAGCAATAGCTGACTATTGGCGTTGAAAGTAATAATATTATTGGATATGTAGATCATTTAAAAAGATCACTTAGTTAGTCTGATTAGTATAAAATAATTATCGCAGTTTAATATATCTTGTGGCTTAGTATTTTGTAGGTTTTTGCTTCAATTGACAGGAAAATGTACACAACTGACGTTAGTCAGTGAGTACCGTTGACCTATTAATTGAAAGAAAGGGCAATAAAATAAAAAGTTACTAACTAATTATAAAAAGAAGTAGAGGAATTTATGAGTTTATTTATCAGTACAGCCCACGCCGCAGGCGTTCCATCCCCCGCTGGTGGTGGTATGGAAATGATCATTATGCTAGCGGTATTTGGTTTGGTTTTTTTCTTTATGATTTATCGCCCACAAGCTAAACGTGTTAAAGAACATAAAAGCTTAATGTCAGCATTAACTAAAGGCGATGAAGTGTTAACACAAGGCGGTATTGTTGGCAAAATCGCTAAAGTATCTGATGAAAAAGAATTTCTTGTGATTAGCATTAGTGAAGGTACAGAAGTTACTGTACAAAAAGGTGCTATTAGCGCGGTACTTCCTAAAGGCACAATGAAAAGTCTTTAGCACCTAATCTCATTGTCATTTATCACTATAGCTTCATCGGAAATACTCATTGACACTCGTCAACTCCGTGTTTCCTTTTTGCTATAGAGCTAAATGGCTCCGAGCTTAAACACTATAATTATTCTTTTGTAGCTAAAACCTATAAAGTTTATGCATTAAAACTAGTAGATGTCTTATTTGTGTTTTATTGAAATAAGTACAAGGCGAAAGCGTGGAGTTGACGAATGTCAATGAGCACTTTATAACGTCGTAATTATGAAAATAAAGTGCAAATACAATCGCTCCCAAAAAAGGACAAATTGTGTTAAATAGATACCCTTTATGGAAAACACTGATGGTAGCATTTATTGTTGCTTTTGGTGCGCTCTATGCCACACCAAATTTATATGGTGAAGATCCTGCGGTACAAGTGTCAGGGTTAAGAGGCGTTGAAGCGAATGCAGCAACGCTTGATACCATTAAAACTAACCTCACTGATAATAATATTGACTTTGCTAATATTGTTTTAGAAAAAGGTCAAATATTAGCCCGCTTTAAAAATACCGAAGATCAGTTAAAAGCACGTGACGTGCTTGATGATAAATTAGGTAAAAAATATTCAGTTGCACTTAACTTAACCCCGGCAACGCCTGATTGGTTAGCGGCAATTGGCGGAACGCCAATGAAGTTAGGTTTAGACTTAAGCGGCGGTGTTAGCTTCTTAATGGAAGTCAACATGAAAGAAGCCATCAATAAAGCCAAAGTGGGTATGGTCGGTGATTTTCGTGGTGATTTACGTAATGAAAAAATTCGTTATCGCAGCGTAAAAGAAGATGGCAATGCCATCGTTGTTAAATTTCGTAAAGTGGAAGATCTTGAGAAAGGTCAATTGTTATTGAAAAAGCGCTACCGTGATTTATTACTTAGTACTGACGAAGATACGTTAACGCTAACGGCACAAATGACGGAACAAAAGTTAAAAGAAATTCGTGAATACGCCTTACAACAAAATATTACTATTATCCGTAATCGTGTCAATGAGCTTGGTGTTGCTGAGCCCTTAGTTCAACGCCAAGGTAAAAAGCATATTGTTATTGAACTACCTGGTGTGCAAGATACCGCAAAAGCGAAAGAAATTCTTAATGCTACCGCGACTATCGAGTTTAGATTAGTTGATACTGAAGGTGATTTAAACGCCGCATTGAATGGACGTATTCCTGCTAGCTCTATTTTACTGAGAGAGAAAGACGGTAAGCCTATTTTATTAAATAAACGTATCATGTTAACGGGTGATCATATAACTGATGCCAAGTCTGGCTTTGATGAATACTCACGCCCGCAGGTAAATATTTCTCTTGATAGTGCTGGTGGCAGTAAAATGTCTAATGGCACTAAAAGTAATATTGGTAAGCCGATGGCAACTGTATTTATTGAATATAAGCCAACCGATAAACGAGATCTTGAAGGCAACCTTATTTTTGAAAAAGTACAAGAAGTCATCTCTGTCGCTACCATTCAATCTCGTTTGGGTAAAAGCTTTAGAATTACGGGTGCTGGCTCACAAACTGAAGCACATAATTTAGCTTTATTATTGCGCGCAGGTGCATTAATTGCTCCTATCTCTATTGTTGAAGAGCGAACCGTTGGGCCAACGTTAGGTGCTGAAAATGTACAATTAGGTTTTCAAGCCATTTTGATGGGCTTTGGTTTAGTCTTTATTTTTATGATTATCTATTATCGCGCCTTTGGTGTGGTAGCTAACATGGCGCTTGGTGCCAACTTAGTGCTAATTATTGGTGTTATGTCACTTATTCCTGGTGCTACATTAACATTACCGGGTATGGCCGGTATTGTGCTTACGGTTGGTATGGCGGTTGACGCCAATGTACTTATATTTGAACGTATTCGTGAAGAAATCCGCGAAGGAAAAAGTATCCAACAAGCAATACATCAAGGATATGATGCGGCATTTTCAACCATTATAGATGCAAATATTACCACGTTAATTGCTGCGCTTATTTTGTTTGCTGTAGGTACTGGACCAGTGAAAGGTTTTGCCGTAACGCTATCCATTGGTATTATTACCTCAATGTTTACCTCTGTTGTTGGTACGCGAGCAGTCGTTAATGCAGTTTGGGGCGGTAAAAGCCTTAAAAAGTTATCTATATAGAAGAGGCGGGAATTTAAACTTATGCAAATTTTACAATTAAAAGAAACCGTCGCTTTTATGAGTTATCGCAAAATTGCGATGATTTTTAGTGCACTATTAATGATTGCGTCGTTAGCATCGCTAGCCACGAATAAATTAAATTTTGGTTTAGACTTTACCGGTGGTACTTTAATTGAGGTAGGCTTCGAACAAGCAGCAGACCTTAAAAAAATACGCCAAGTAATGGCTGAGAATGGCTTTAATGATGCGAAAGTACAATTTTATGGTAGCAGCCGTGATGTTGTTATTCGTTTAGGCTTACGTGAAGATGTTAAAGCTGAAATGCTTGGCAACGAAGTACTGGCTGTTCTTGAGTCAGGCTCCGGTCAAAAAGTTGATATGCGCCGTATTGAATTTGTTGGTGCCAGTGTTGGTGACGAATTAGCAGAGCAGGGCGGTTTAGCCATGTTAACTGCGCTTATATGTATTCTTATTTATGTCGCTTTTCGTTTTGAATGGCGCTTTGCTGTCGGCTCAGTCGTTGCATTATTTCATGATGTATTGTTAACACTTGGTCTATTTTCAATTTTGCAGTTGGAATTTGATTTAACCGTGCTAGCGGCAATACTTGCGGTTATTGGTTATTCACTTAATGACACTATTGTTGTGTCAGATAGAATTCGCGAAAACTTTAGAAAAGTACGTGATACGTTGCCAGAAGATATTATTAATATTTCGCTTACCCAAACGTTAAGTCGTACCTTTATTACGTCAATAACGACCTTGTTAGTATTAGCCGCCTTGTTCTTTAGAGGAGGTGAGTTAATTCACGGTTTTGCAACAGCATTATTATTTGGTGTGTTTGTCGGTACCTATTCTTCTATTTATGTTGCTTCCTTAGTTGCCTTAGCCTTAGGCGTATCTAGAGAAGACTTAATACCAGAAGTGATTGATAAAGAAGGTGCAGAGCAAGAACAAATGATGCCATAGTAGCGCGTTTTTAAGGTATTGATTCTGTATGTACCCATACTTGATTGAAATTTACTCTGAATCAAGTATTTGAATGAATTTGGGTATAGTGAATAAAATGTAACGAGTCAAAGCCAAGTGGTGTTAACTACTTGGCTTTTATTTTATCTGAAAGAGCTATTTCTTTGCACTGCACTTATCCTTACTGTATGCTGCACGCCTGCTTACAGCACCAAATTTGTTACTCGAAAAGTCGAACTTTAAAATCGACATTCACCCCTGTAACTTCATACCAAGAGATAATTTATGAGTTTAATTTCCGCCGATACTGCTGAGAATACAATAAAGATAAGTTTTAACGATTTAGGTTTATCTGAGCCATTACTTAAAGCAGTTCGTGACCAAGGTTACGACACACCATCACCTATTCAGGCACAGGCTATTCCAGCTGTTCTTTCCGGTAGAGATGTTATGGCGGCAGCACAAACGGGTACCGGTAAAACTGCTGGTTTTACGTTACCTTTGTTAGAACGTTTATCTAAAGGTGGACGAGAACAAAGTCGCGTGCAGTCAAATAATGTTCGTGCATTGGTGTTAACGCCAACAAGAGAGCTAGCCGCACAAGTCAGTGATAGTATTGCTACCTATGGTAAATACCTAAATTTACATTCAACCGTCGTTTTTGGTGGTGTGAAAATAAACCCGCAAATGATGCGTCTTCGACAAGGTGTTGATGTGCTTGTTGCAACGCCTGGCCGCTTAATGGATTTATGTAATCAAAAGGCAGTCAGATTTTCACAACTTGAAGTGCTTATTTTAGATGAAGCCGATCGTATGCTTGATATGGGCTTTATTCGTGATATTAAAAAAATTATTGCTCTGTTACCTAAGCAACGTCAAAACTTACTTTTCTCAGCAACATTTTCACCTGATATACGAGCCTTAGCGAAGGGAATGGTGAATAATCCATTAGAAATATCCGTTAACGCAGAAAACTCTACGGCCGAAAAGGTTACTCAGTGGTTGATGGCTGTTGATAAAAAGCGCAAACCTGCGCTATTGACGCACTTGATCAAAGAAAATAGCTGGAAACAAGTATTAGTGTTTACTAAAACTAAACATGGTGCGAATAAACTTACCCAATACTTGGAAGCTGAAGGCCTAACAGCGGCGGCGATTCATGGCAATAAAAGTCAGGGGGCACGTACCAAAGCATTAGCTTCTTTTAAGGACGGTAGAGTACAAATATTAGTTGCTACCGATATTGCCGCCCGTGGTATTGATATTGATTTATTACCCCAAGTGGTGAATTTTGATTTACCGAATGTACCTGAGGATTATGTGCATCGTATCGGTCGTACAGCACGTGCTGGTAATACTGGACAAGCGGTATCTCTAGTCTGTAATGATGATTTGAAATTATTATGGGATATTGAACAGGTAATACAGCAACATATTGAACGTAAAGTCATAGACAGATTCAGTCCAGTAAATGAACTAGGTGAGTCTAGACCGATTAGGTCATTAAAAGCGAAAAAACCTAAAAACCCGAACAATAGAAATAAAGCAAATAAAGCTAAGGTTGAACATAAAGATGGCCAACACTTAAGTAAGGGTCATAAGTCTCAGGCAAACAGAAACAACGCGAGTAATAAGCCTAATAATAACAGTAATAGAAATCGTCGTTCAAAGCCTGCTCACAGTAATAAATAGTTTGATGGCTAAGTAGGCTCAACTAAGTACTAAAATAACGATAACCATTAACCATTAATGCATCAATTGTTATAAGAGTTAGCCAACCTTGGCTAACTCAGTTTTCACAAGACACTTATCGAGTAACATGATTTTGCGGTTGTTTGTTGGGTGAAAAATAACCTAAATTAGTCATTTTCTCTGTTGAAAAAACATCAATAACATTACCAATAACAATCAGGCTAGGTGGTTTGATTTTGTGCGATTTTACTAAGGCTTCTAAGTTAGATAAGGTGCCTTTTACCACTTGTTGATCCGCATGAGTACCTTTACGTATTAATGCGGCAGGTGTATGTTCACATCGACCTGCCTTAATTAACTGCTCAATAATAATCGGTAAACTTCTTATGCCCATATAAAACACTATGGTTTGTTGGGCATCATTCAATGTATGCCAAGGTAAATCTAATGCACCATTGTCTTGCACGTTGCCGGTAATAAAGGTGCAACTTCGCGCTACTTGACGGTGAGTCAGTGGGATGCCTGCGTAGCTAGTACAAGCCGACGCAGCTGTCATGCCAGGGACAATATGGCAAGCAACACCATTAGCTAAGACAAATATAGCTTCTTCACTGCCACGGCCAAAAACAAAGGGATCACCACCTTTTAGTCTTAATACTTTTTTGCCTTGCTTGGCATGCTTAACTAATAATTGGTTGATACCATCTTGTGGTACACGGTGCTCAGCTTGCTTTTTACCCACATATATTTTTTCACAATGACTCGGTAATAAAGCCATAATTTCTTCACTAACGAGACGATCATAAATAACTATCTCGGCTTGTTTAATAAACCTAAATGCTTGTATGGTTAGTAAATCAGCATCACCAGGCCCAGCGCCGACTAAAGCGACTTCGCCAGCAATGAACGCTTGTTTATTTATACCAATATTTTTCATTATGTATGACCACTTTTATTTATTAAACTAATTATAATAGGAATAAAGCAAAAAAAGCGCCAATAGGCGCTTTTTTTTAATATAAGGTATTCGTTAACTTTTAGTGTAATTACTTACTTATTTAAAGCTTCGCCTAAATGTGGACGAATATCTTTTAAAATTTCTTTTAATAAGCGCGTACTACTAGCGACAATATTCCCCGATTTTGCATGATTATGGCCACCAGTAAAGTCAGTGACTAAGCCACCCGCTTCAATAATTAATAGCTCGCCTGCTGCACTTTCCCAAGGTTTTAAACCAATTTCAAAGAAACCGTCGAATCTACCTGCAGCGACATAAGCTAAATCCAGTGCAGAACAACCAGCACGACGCATATCGGCTGTTTTGTCAAAAAGAGAAGTAAACATGGCCATATAAGCTTTGGTATGTTGTCTGTGCTTAACAGGAAAACCAGTCGCTAAAATAGTCGCTGATAAATCTTTATGTGATTTGACTCTAATACGCATGTTATTTAATTGCGCACCTTTGCCGCGACTTGCGGTGAATAATTCACCACGAATAGGATCGAAGATAACAGCTTGATCAAGTTTACCTTTTACTTTTAACGCTATTGAAACGGCAAACTGAGGAATACCTTTAATGAAGTTATTTGTGCCATTCAATGGATCTATTATCCATTGATAATCATCGTCACTGCCTGTTAATACACCTGACTCTTCACCTATTATGGTGTGTTCCGGATATGATTTACGAAGCGTTTCAATAATTGCTTGTTCAGCAGCAATGTCAGCACTAGTAACAAAATCGTTAGAGCCTTTTGCTTCAATTTCAACTTTATCAAGTTGCTCAAAAGAGCGGATAATAACTTTTCCTGCATTGCGCGCAGCGCGCACTGCAATATTTAGCATGGGATGCATAACAGAGTACCTATTTGTAAATAACTTTTAAAAGAACGACGTTGACCCCAAGCCCTATAAAACTAAAGGCTAAATCAAGCGCGCGGAGTATAGCAATATACAACCCATTTGGCGATAGTATTCTTAAATAAAGCCAATGATAAACTTCCCACTCTCGGCAGTGCTTTACATCTTTATAGGGAAATAGACTAATTAAGAATAAATTACCATAGCTGTAATTGCTAATTTAGCGTGCTTTTTGTTAAGCACAGCAGTAACCTTCTATGTTAGAATTATCAGCATAGAAAATAGTTATTATTATAACTAACCTGAGCTCTGCTTAATAAATTTTTCTCTAGCAACTATTTTTACTTACTTCAGCGTTAAATTCACTTGCAATAGACTCGCTATTGACGCGTAAATCCACCTTGAATTAAGTAAAGCTATCAAGCTAGCGTGTTATTGGAAATATTATTTATATATTTCAATTAAAAAAACTTCTTATACAACATTCAGGTTAACTAGAAGTATCCTATTAGAGATAAAAAATGTCAGATTCAGAAAAAAGTAAATTATCAGCAAGCCTTTTAGACAACGTTCGTATTGTTTTAGTCAATACATCTGATTGTCGAAATATTGGTAGTGCAGCACGTGCAATGAAAACCATGGGATTAAGCCAATTGGTTCTGGTTGATCCCATTGAAATGCCTAATGGTCAAGCGCAAGCATTAGCGGCTGGAGCAACGGACGTTTTATCAAATGCAAAAGTTGTTAGCAATTTAAGTGAAGCTATTAGTGATTGTGGTTTGGTTATTGGTACCAGTGCTCGTTCACGTACACTACCTTGGCCTATGTTAGAGCCACGTGGTTGTGGTGAGAAAATGATTACAGAAGCAAGCGAGTATCCTGTTGCGTTAGTCTTTGGCCGAGAGAGTAGCGGCTTAACTAATGACGAGTTACAATTATGCCATTTTCATGTCCAAATACCAGCAAACCCTGACTATAGCTCGCTTAATCTTGCTATGGCAGTACAAACATTAAGTTATGAGGTTCGTACAAGTTATTTGCTGTCATTAGACGAAGATAAGCAAGAACGTAGTACTGGTAATGGTACTTATATTGGAAAAGCCAGTACTGCTAAAAAGGCATTTAATGCCAAAAGCGAAGACAATGAACTTTATCCAGTTACTGAAGAAACCGAGCGTTTTTATCAGCACTTTGATAATGCACTTAAAGCAACAGGGTTTATTGGTGATAAACATCCAGGTTTAGTGATGACTAAGTTGAGACGTTTATTTAACCGTGCGCGTCCTGATGTTAAAGAAGTTAAAATGATGCGAGGCATTCTTGCATCAATAGAAAGAGCCGCAATGAAAAAGCATTAATAGTCGCGTGTTTGTTAAAAATCAAAAAAAATAAAAGGAAATAATATGTTTAGCCGCACTATTGGCCGGATAAAAGAAGATATTAACAGTGTTTTTGATCGAGATCCCGCTGCGCGCACTACGTTTGAAGTATTACTTAATTACCCAGGGTTACATGCTGTTTGGGTACATAGACTAAGTCATCGCTTATGGCTTGCTAACTGGAAGCTTCTCGCAAGAATCATATCTACTTTTTCGCGTTGGTTAACCGGTATTGAAATTCATCCAGGTGCAACTTTAGGACGCCGTTTTTTTATTGACCATGGTATGGGCGTTGTTATTGGCGAAACAGCTGAAATTGGCGATGATGTTACTTTATATCACGGCGTTACTTTAGGCGGAACGAGTTGGAATGCCGGTAAACGCCATCCTACATTAGAAGATAATGTTGTTATTGGCGCAGGAGCGCAAGTACTTGGTCCTATTACTATCGGTAAAGGTGGTAAAGTTGGTTCAAACTCTGTTGTGGTAAGAGATCTACCTGAAAATGCGACTGCTGTTGGTATTCCTGCACGCATTGTTAACAGTAAGGATAGTAATTCTTTACTTGATAACGACGTAGACAACGGTCTTAATGCTAATCTAGACAAAGACTCACGTGATAAAGCGGCGAAGAAATTTGGTTTTGATGCTTATGCAGTTTCTGCTGATAATCCAGATCCTGTCGCTAAAGCGATTGGTCGACTACTTGATCATATGCACCTCATGGATGATCGCGTGTCGACACTATGCAAGGAAGTGAATAATCTAGGTGGTGACATTTGTTCTAACGATTTACCTGAGCTTGATATTGGTGAGTTTGTTGAAGATGAAAAAGAGGCAGCTGAACGTCGAAAAAGTGTAGTAGAAAGTTTTGATCCCGAGATATAATAAGGGATAAGCCGCTTAACTTAATAAAACGAATTTATAGCGAAAGCAATAGTTGACTAAAATACTCAACTATTGCTTTTCGCTTTTAGATTATTAGTGTAGAATACTTGAGTATATTACTCAGGTATATATTTGACTATTTTGTAGGGATATGTAGAATTGCACGAAATTACTCTTTTTGTAGTAGTTTTCGCCTCAGCAAAAAAGTAAAAATAAACATTCAATAGCATGTATTAAATTGAGCACATTATGAAACTAACCTCTAAAGGGCGTTATGCGGTGACAGCAATGTTAGATGTCACTATTCATGCCTCGCACGGACCTGTATCATTAGCGGATATTTCTGAACGACAAGGAATCTCGTTATCGTATTTAGAACAATTATTTTCTAAATTACGTAAATATGGTTTAGTTAATAGTATTCGTGGTCCAGGAGGCGGTTATCGCTTGGGTAGGTGCTCAGCAGAGATAGCCGTTGCAGATATAATTAGTGCTGTTAACGAGAGTGTAGACGCGACAAAGTGCCAAGGTAAAGGAAATTGCCAAGGGGGCTCGCAGTGCTTAACCCATTCTTTATGGCAAGGCTTGAGTGAGCGTATTGAAGAATTTTTGAAAAATATTACCCTAGCTGAATTAGTGGCTAAAAATGATGTAAAAACCGTTTCTAAAAGACAAAGTAATGTTCATAAACGTAGTAATAAAGAACAATCATTAGAAACAATTATTCCCATAAATTTTTAAAGAACATAGTATTAAGTGGAGAAAGAGAGCAAATGAAGCTTCCTATTTATTTTGATTATTCAGCAACTACCCCCGTTGATAAACGCGTTGCGGAAAAAATGATGCAATATATGACTACCGATGGTCATTTTGGTAACCCTGCGTCACGTTCACACAAATTTGGCTGGCAAGCAGAAGAGGCCGTTGATATTGCTCGTAATCAAATAGCTGAATTAATTAACGCAGATCCACGTGAAATTGTTTTCACTTCCGGCGCTACCGAATCTAATAATCTTGCAATTAAAGGTGCGGCGAATTTTTACCATAAAAAAGGTAAGCATATTATTACCTGTAAAACAGAACACAAAGCTGTTTTAGATACGTGTAGAGAATTAGAACGCCAAGGTTTTGAAGTCACTTACCTTGCACCTGAAGACAATGGTTTAATTGATTTAAATAAACTTGAAGCCGCTATGCGTGACGATACTGTTTTAGTTAGTATCATGCACGTAAACAATGAAATTGGTGTTATTCAGGACATTAGTGAAATTGGTGAAATGTGTCGTGCGCGTAAAATTATTTTTCATGTTGATGCTGCACAAAGTGCAGGAAAAGTAAATATTGATATGCAGCATTTAAAAGTTGATTTACTGTCTATTTCAGCACATAAATTGTATGGACCAAAAGGTATTGGTGCCTTGTATGTAAGTCGTAAGCCACGTGTTCGCCTTGAAGCACAAACGCATGGTGGTGGTCATGAACGTGGTATGCGTTCAGGTACATTAGCAACCCATCAAATTGTTGGTATGGGTGAAGCTTGTAAAATTGCTAAAGAAGAAATGCAACAAGACATTAAGCATGTAACTGCTATGCGAGATCGTTTATGGGCTGGTCTAAATACGATGGAGCAGGTCTTTGTTAATGGTGACTTTGATAAACGTTACGCAGGTAATTTAAATGTTAGCTTTAACTTTGTTGAAGGCGAATCATTAATTATGGCGTTGAAAGATTTAGCAGTATCTTCAGGTAGTGCTTGTACTTCAGCAAGCCTTGAACCTTCATATGTATTACGTGCATTAGGGTTAAATGATGAAATGGCCCATAGCTCAATACGTTTTAGTTTTGGTCGTTTTACCACAGCAGAAGAAATAGATTATGCTATCGAACTTATACAAAAATCTATTGGTCATTTACGTGATATGTCACCGCTTTGGGAAATGTTCAAAGATGGTATTGATTTAGACTCAATTGAATGGGCAGCACACTAATTCTTTATTTAAGTAATTAAAATAAGTAAAGATAACGTACGTAGTTAGGAGAAAATATTATGGCTTATAGCGAAAAAGTAATCGATCATTATGAAAACCCACGTAACGTCGGCTCAATGGATAAAAATGATCCATCGGTAGCAACAGGCATGGTTGGCGCACCAGCGTGTGGTGATGTAATGAAGTTACAACTTAAAATATCTAAAGATGGCATTATTGAAGATGCTAAATTTAAAACTTACGGCTGTGGCTCTGCTATTGCTTCAAGTTCATTGGTTACCGAGTGGGTAAAAGGGAAATCAATTGAAGAAGCGGGTAAAATTAAAAATACGGCTATTGCTGAAGAATTAGCTTTACCACCGGTAAAAATTCATTGTTCAATTTTGGCTGAAGATGCAATTAAAGCGGCGATTGAAGATTACAAAAGCAAACAAAGTTAATAGCTTTTAAGTGTTTGGCTACAAAAGAATAAAGTGAGAAAGTATAATGTCTGTTACTATGACACCAGAAGCAACAGAGCGCGTTAAATCTTTTATGACTAACCGAGGTAAAGGTCTTGGTTTGCGTTTAGGGATTAAAACTACGGGTTGTTCAGGTTTAGCTTATGTACTTGAATTTGTTGATGACTTAAATGAAGATGATGAAGTATTTAACATCGAAGATGTAAAAATCATCATTGATGCTAAAAGCTTGGTTTACCTTGATGGTATTCAATTAGATTTCGTTAAAGAAGGTCTAAATGAAGGTTTTAAGTTCACTAATCCTAACGCCAAAGGTGAGTGTGGGTGTGGTGAGTCATTCAACGTCTAAAGTAGTGATAACAAATTTATCTCTTTGCTATTTTGCTCAGCTGTTACGTTGAAAGTACTCATTGACTAGCGTCAACTCCGTGCTTTTACCTTACATCAGAGCAAACTACCTTTGAGCTGAATTTGTTATGGTTTAGTTAATTATGGAGTGCAGTTTTTAAAAGAAAAAATTGTACTAATCTACGAGAACTATTTTGAATTACTTCCAATTATTCGGCATTGAAATTTCTTTTGATGTTGATTTAAGTCATTTATCACAATCTTATCAAGCGTTGCAAAAAGCCGTTCACCCTGACAGGTTCGCTCATGCTTCATCTCAAGATCAATTATTGGCAGTGCAAAAATCAGCTGAAATTAATGATGCTTATCAAACGTTGAAACAACCATTAAAACGTGCTGAATATATATTAACGCTGCGAGGTGTTGATATGCCTAATGAGCAACAATCATTTAGTGATACAAGCTTTTTAATGCAACAAATGGAACTAAGAGAGATGCTTGGCGACGTGAAATTTGCGGATGATATTGATAGCGCTTTTACCCATGCTCAACAGGTTTTGGCACAAGAATACCAGCAGCTCGTTGATGTTATGCAACAACAAATATTTGAAAATAATACCGTAACAAATGCGTTAGCATGCGATAATTTACGCAAGTTAAAGTTTTATCAAAAACTAAATATTGAGCTTGATCGTCTCGAAGATAGCTTGTTTGATGACTAGTAAATATAAATGACTTAGTTAGACAAATAGCGTTCTAGTGAAATTTACATACAAAACTGAATTTATTAAATATGGCTTTATTACAAATTGCAGAACCCGGTCAAAGTACCGTTCCTCATGAACATCGATTAGCTGCAGGCATTGATTTAGGTACAACTAACTCATTAATTGCTAGCGTACAAAGTGGCAATGCCAGTACCTTAGCGGATCCGCAAGGTCGTGATATTTTACCTTCGATTGTGAACTATCAAGAGTCGTCACAAGAAGGTGACTCTTCATTAAGTAATAATATTTTAGTTGGTGAAGCAGCGAAAGCGCTAAGTGTTAGTGATCCGCAAAATACAATTGTTTCAGCCAAACGTTTAATTGGTCGTTCATTAGCTGATATTCAAAGTAAATATCCTTCGTTGCCGTATCAGTTTTGTGGTGATGAAAATCATCCTGAAATAGTGACTCGTCAAGGAAATATTAATCCAATACAAGTGTCGGCTGAGATATTAAAAACCCTAGCACAGCGAGCTGAACAGGCATTAGGTGGCGAATTAACGGGTGTAGTGGTTACTGTGCCGGCACATTTTGATGATGCTCAGCGTCAAAGCACGAAAGATGCGGCGAAACTGGCAGGTATTAATGTTTTACGTTTATTAAATGAACCAACCGCTGCCGCCTTAGCCTACGGACTTGATTCAGGGCAAGAGGGCGTTATTGCCATTTATGATTTAGGTGGTGGTACGTTTGATATTTCTATTTTACGCTTAAATAAAGGTGTATTTGAAGTACTGGCTACTGGTGGAGACTCTGCACTGGGTGGAGATGATTTTGATGTCGTACTGGTAGATTATCTTGTTGAACAAGCAGGCTTAACTAGACCGTTATCGCCTTCGCTAGAACGTCAATTGATGCAGCAAGCTTGCTTAGCTAAAGAGCAGTTAACTGAGCTAGAAAGTGTAGATGTTGTGTTAACGTTAGATTCAGCGTTAGACTCGCAATTAGGTTCTCGATTAGATAAAGAACAAACGTGGACAACTAGCCTAAGCAAAGAAACTTTTAATAGTTTAATTACGACTTTAGTTAAAAAAACCTTACGCGCCTGTCGCCGTACTTTAAAAGATGCACAAATTAGCACTGATGAGGTGTTAGAAGTGGTTATGGTTGGTGGCTCTACCCGTGTTCCATTAGTGCGCAGTGAAGTAGAACAATATTTTAATAAAACACCATTAACTTCTATTGATCCTGACAAAGTTGTTGCCATTGGTGCAGCGATTCAAGCAGACATTTTAGCGGGTAACAAACCAGACAGTGATATGTTGTTGCTTGACGTTATACCGCTCTCTTTAGGTTTAGAGACTATGGGGGGCTTGGTTGAAAAAGTGATCCCGCGTAATACCACAATTCCTGTGGCAAAAGCGCAAGAGTTTACTACTTTTAAAGATGGTCAAACAGCAATGGCGGTTCATGTACTGCAAGGCGAGCGTGAGTTAGTTGATGACTGTCGTTCGTTAGCACGATTCGAACTACGGGGTATTCCACCGATGACTGCCGGTGCCGCACATATTCGAGTTACCTTTAAAGTTGATGCTGACGGCCTATTGTCGGTTAGTGCCATGGAAAAATCATCTGGTGTTGAGTCTAGCATCGAAGTTAAGCCTTCTTTTGGCCTAGATGACAGTAAAATAGCGCAAATGATTAAAGATTCGATGAATAATGCTAAAGCTGATATCGATGCACGTATGTTAAAAGAGCAGCAAGTAGAAGCAGCACGCGTGATTGAATCAATTCAAGCCGCGTTATCAGCGGATAGCTATTTATTAGCAACACAAGATATTAACGATATTGAAATGGCAATTAAAGCACTGGCACAAATTAGCCAAGGCAATGATATCGGTGCTATTGAAGCAGCGATTGATAAATTAGATCACAGTACGGCTATATTTGCAGAGCGTAGAATGGATAGCTCTATTAATAAAGCGTTAACAGGCCAATCGGTAGAGAAGCTTTAGTATAAGTTTACGTTACGAGAATAAAGAGATTAGATAAAATGCCAAAAATTATATTTTTACCCCATGAAGAATTATGTCCAGAAGGTGCTGTTGTTGAAGCTAAAGTAGGCGAGAGCATACTTAATGTTGCTTTAGCCAATGATATTGGTATAGAGCATGCCTGTGAAAAAGTATGCGCGTGTACTACGTGTCACGTTATCATTCGAGAAGGCTTTGATTCTATCGAAGAGGGAGATGAACTTGAAGAGGATATGCTTGATAAAGCATGGGGTTTAGAGCCTGAATCACGCCTTAGTTGCCAATCCATTGTTGGTAATGAAGATTTAGTGGTCGATATTCCAAAATATACAGTAAATATGGTGTCTGAAAATAACTAATTTTAGCTAATTAAAATGGCTTTAAAACAGGTAGTCGCATGAAAGTGTTACTGCCTTTTTTATTGGCGGTTAAAATAGCCATTTAATGTTTGCTAAATAGTGCATTTATTAATTCAATTGGTATTATTAGTATTAAAGGAATGTTTTGTCGTATTTTCATCAAATAAAATTAACAACATAGAATAAAGTTAACTTCAAATAAAGAACAAATAGTGACATTGCTTTAGAATAGAGAGTATTGTTATTCTATTTGCTATGTTTAGTATAAATATGGCCAATAATAGGAGCTCTCTTGATCAGTAATAAGCCAGAGCTGGATAGGTACATACAACGTGATGCTGCGGCATTGTTATACGACAATGCTATTGCTGGTATTGTGATCTCCTTAATTACCTCTACCTTTCTAGTATTTGCGTTTAATAACCCATTAACTGACTCCTTTCAGCAAATGTGGTGGTGGGGAATAAGTACCCTACTTGTGTTCAGATTGGCGGATGTGTTTATCTGGAAAGTAAAGCGTCAAAGTACTGATTTTAATGGGGAAAAGTCAATAAGCCGTTTTACTACTGGAGTTAACCTTACTGCAGTTATGTGGGCTATATACGCCGTTTATATTATTACACACGATAGTACTATTGAACTGACCACCACTCTCATTATTATTGCAGCCCTTGCTGGCGGTTCAGCTACGATACTCGCAGCTCATAAATACACCGCGATGTTTTATGCATTCATACTGCTTGCACCTGCTTCAATAGGCTTACTTTTATCCGAGCAATATGCATTGCAATTACTGGGCGTTTTGGGTTTTTTTTACAGCATCGTGATGCTTATCACCTCAAAAAAAGCATCAGAGTTTACGCTTAATACATTGCTTTTAAAAAATGAGAACAAAGTATTGATTCATCATATGGAAGAGCAAGTAGAACAACGCACACAAAAAATTTATGAGCTTTCGAACCTTGATCCACTTACCCAACTATTTAATCGTGCCGCTTTCTTGAATCAATTAAAATTTTTGATTACAACATCCAATAAGCCTTTCGCATTGCTATTTGTTGATTTAGATGGCTTTAAAAAAATAAATGATTCAATTGGTCATGAAGCAGGGGATCAGATTTTAAGAAGAACTGCAGACCGCCTTAAACAGTGTTCTCTAAATATGCAGCTTTTATGCCGCTGGGGTGGTGATGAATTTTTAATTGTATTAACAGAGACTAATGAGGCCAGTGCTGTTGAAAAGTCTAGACAAATTATAACGATACTTTCTGAGCATCATAAGACTGAAAATAGTATTTTATCTGTTGGTGCAACTATCGGTATTGCGCTTTATCCTGAGCACGCTACCTCAGAAGAGCGTCTAATTCAATTAGCTGATATTGCTATGTACTATCAGAAAAAGCTATCACGATCGACTGTAGGTGTTTTTTCTGAACAAATGGAAAAGCTTCACTCTCATGAGCTACACTTGAAAAGTGGGTTGACTAAAGCTATTGAGAAGAAACAATTAAGGTTGGTTTTTCAACCTATTATTCGGTCTGAAAATTATGAAGTAGCGGCTTTCGAAGCACTTATTAGATGGCAGTTTGATGATGAAAATATCCCACCCGATGAATTTATTTGTATCGCAGAGCAATACGGTTTAATTCATGAAATAGGTGCCTGGGTACTAAAAAATGCTTGCTGGCAAGCGAGTCAATGGGATCTAGAGCAAAAAATGGCTGTCTGTGTGAATGTTTCAGTCATTCAGTTACAAGAGGAGTCTTTCATTAATGTTGTTGAAGATGCACTTTCGAGTAGCTTTCTCCCCGCCGAATTATTACATATTGAAATAACAGAGTCTGTTTTTGCCTCGAATGTTAATATGATAGCAAGCCAAATTAAGTGCCTTCAAGCTAAGGGAATTAAAGTTTCTATTGATGACTTTGGTACAGGATACTCTTCTCTTTCTGCTCTGCAGGATTTAGCGGTAGATATGGTTAAAATCGATCGTTCATTTGTGAATAAAATAGATAGTAATGGTGATGCAATTATCTCTGCGGTCATGCATATTGCTTCATCGTTTGACTTATTGGTCATTGCTGAGGGCGTAGAAACTGAAATACAAGTTCAAAAACTGTTAAAATTAGGTGTGCATTATTTTCAAGGTTATTATTACTCTAAGCCGATCGAAGTTGAAGATATTCCAAGTTACTTAAGTAAAGCGTCCATGCCATTAAAACAGATTAGTAAAGCTAAATAGGTAATTAAAAGTGACTTATCAAAAGTTTGCTGAATTCAGTGCATAAGTACAAAATGAAATATATGAACAGTCAATAAACTTATTTTATTTCTTTTAAATATAGCATTGAACGTTATGCTTTACCCGAGCGTTCACCTTTCCATTTGACTATGAGCCTATTCTCTGTGCCTATTGTCAGCGCAAGAATTATAACAGCGATTAAGTAGTAATATTTATTACTTACAAGAGTTTACTCGAACGGGAAATATGTTTGGTGCTGATTTGTTTTTTATATCTTTTTGCTAAGCTATAAGCTTATCCCTGCCTGTTCTTTTAGGTCGAGAGGCTATAGTTTAAATGCTGGCTATAAGGGTAATTCAGAAAATTTGCTGTGATATACTACATGTTGTAATAGAATCTATTTGACTACACGATACAGAGTAATGCCAATGATGATTAATTTTAATATCGCATTTTTACGATATGATTTTACTTCAAAAAATATTTTCACGAGACAATGGAAGTCACTTATACTTTTAGTGACGATATTGTTGTCAACTTTTAATTATGTGCATGCAGAGGATCGCGTTGAAGATAAATTTAGAATAGCAATCGGTGGTTATATTGTGCCCGGCTATGAATCGGCTGTGTCATTAACTGATCCTGACTTGGGTGTTGGCGTTTCTATTAGCCCAAAAGATACCTTGGGCTTGAATACTAAGCAGACGGTATTGCGTCTGGATGGTCAATATCACTTTAACGAAGAACATTCGCTTACCTTTTCATTGTATGAAATTTCATCGGTTGGCAATAAAGTGCTAGAAACTGAGATTGACTGGGTCGATAAAAATGGTAACCCAGTTACTATTCCTATTGGAGCGAGTGTCAATACTAATCTTGATTATGATATCTACAAGGTTGGTTATCTATGGTCTTTTTATAATACAGATAAAGTTAAAATGGTCGCGGGTGCTGGCCTTCATATTACACGTATTGTTATGGGATTGAACAGCGAGACGACGAGCTCCGGTGTTGATGCAACCAATGCTTCAATCAGCGTACCACTGCCAGTATTGAGCTTTGGTCTTACTTATAAGGTAACGCCTAGGTTTTCTTGGCACATTAAATCAGAGTTTTTTTCCATAGCATTTGATGATTTTGAAGGAATTTATATAGATAATACCATGGGGTTGGAATACCGGGTTTTTAACAATATTGATCTGGGGGTAGCGCTTGCCAATAACTCTCTAAAAGTCAGTGAAAAGACCAGTGATTATAAATTTACCTTTGATAACAGGATCTCAGGTGTAATGATATATGTAGCCGCTTCTTTCTGACCGCTGAATCCACCGTTAAGGTATATCACTTAGTCTAAGTCGAATATTCGTGTGGATTTCTCAGTACCCGTCCCACTTAATTATGAGTTGCTCAGACTTTCTGAAACGAGCATCTTCAAGTGGAGCGGGTATATGCGTCCAAATGTAACTATCTTACTTTAACTACTGTTGGTAATTTGTATACTTCCAGTTGGTCTAATTTTGGCTCGTATATTCGCATTACAAAGTTCCAACCTTTAATGATCGGTAAATTATTTTTAGCATTCTCACCACATTCACCAAAGCTAGCATCAAAGCTACCATCTTCATTAAAAGTAATGTTGTTCTTGTTCAAAATTGCTTTTTCGCTAAACATCCAGCCCTCAGCATCATACATTGTGATGGAGAAGAAACCAGGAGGGTTAAATGGAGGCACTTTATAATTTGTTTGGTAACAACTACCAGTATCATCTTCTGGAACATACGCTAAATACCTGGCATTGGCATCAGGAAGTAATCCCCAACCTACAGCCGTACCTAGTAGATGCAAATGTTCATCTACTTTGCCACGAGATCCCTGCATATTTTTTTGTGAACCGAGTGCAATCGCTTCATTGGCAAGCTTGAGTCTAAGCTTCACGAGTTGATCCATATTGTAATTAGGTTGTTTAAAAACTTTATTGCCTTTAACTTCTAACTTTATGGCTTGCTGTAAGGCGACTACTTTTGCCGCATCCGCAGGATCCGTAAGATCAATAGCGGTACGTATGTTAACTTGAACAAAATCGCTATCTGTATCACTTTTAATCTCATAAGTACCCGCACCAACAAAAACGTCATTAATGTAGTGATCGTTTTGTATGACATTGGCAAGTTGATAACGGCCATTGGCTTCTGGCAAGGTTATGGTTGCCCCTTTTGATACATCAATTACAGCAGCACTATAAATAGTATCTTGATTCATACGAACAACCGTTTGATTACTTAAATCAAATGGTTGTACTGGAAAGTGGACCAGCTTATTTATGGCACCTAGTTTAACGACATTGCCATTAGTAAGGTCTGATTCTGCTATTTTGTAATTTTTAAGCGTCACAGGGATCATATCTATAGCACTCGCTGTAGATGTTTCCTTTTCTACTGGAGAGCAGCCAGAGATTAGAAAAATCCCAGCGACTAGACCAGTTGTGATAATTGGGCGATATAACTTACTGTGTTTATTCATTTTAATCTCCTGTTATTTTTACAAGTGCTGGACTAACCTATTTTCCTTCAAGGGCTGCTTTATTAGGACCATAAAGCCTTAACATGTAATGATCAATTAAAACTGGAAAGATCTTAAGCAATAGCCGCTTTCATACCTGGACCCCAACCATCTTTATAGAAATAATCGATTTAAAGAAAGAGTTCAAATTGAAAAATTTCGCTTTTCCAGTTTTATGTTGCTTCAGTTCTTACGTATAACTGCTTACGGCTAACACCTAGCCTTGTCTTTATATTATTGTTTTTATTGTATTCCTTTATATGCTGCACCGCTAAATTCAAATCATGATATTATTATGACATTGAATATAAAGTGTATTAACATTGCTCCCACCATTAACATTGCCGAAAAAGTCAGAGCTAGCAAATATTCCTGAACGATGATGTACAGACCAACCGAAATAGCATTCTTTTAATTTAGGCGCTTTAAAAATATCGCCAATACTGACATCAATACTCCAATCTATGTAGTTAAGAAACTTTGAGGCTGAACGATTTTTTTGTTCAACATGCTCCCCTTCAACAAAAGGTACTTTAGCTGCATAAGAAACACCTTCCGCGATACCTATTCTTGTTTTGATAGTATCGGACCAAGGAAATTTTGAAAAGTAGGCTTTGAAGCCTAAAACATATTCATTAAAATTATCTTGTAAACCTTTCTCAAAGCGTCTTACGTAACCGCCTGTAACATAAGCATCAAGCGGTAGCCACATAAAATTATCAGCAATTTTTTTTCCAACAAAAATACTGGCTAAGCCAGTCCCTCTTTCTTCAGGATCAAACATATCTTGAAAGCGTAATAGTTTATTAAATGTTGTTTCGGTATGACGCCCAGCGGCTACTCGCCAATACCACTCACCTTTTGTTAAGTCTTTAGTTATGCTTCCATTAGCATACTGATTATTCTGGTAATCATTAAACTCATAACGGTAGGTAGCAAAACTACTAAACTGGCCATTATCAACGACAATAGGGCTATTAATTTTAGTTGAATCTAATTCAGAATATTGCATATTAAAGCCAACAAAATGGTGTTGAGCAATACGATAACTCATATCAATACCATAACGCATTTCGAGTGAACTACTGGTGTTGTATGCTTCTCTATTTGGTGTCGCTTCATCAGCGTTAATACCAAAATAGTAATTACTAAGTTTTTGATCTTCGTAAGTGATACCTATCCAAGGTCTTATACGATAATTTCCGTAGGAAAAAAGCTTTCCCCAACGTAAATCAATATCCCATCCATTAGATGTGCCGCTAATATCATGGCCATAATCCACGGTGAAATTACCATAAAGAGTTTGGCGAGTTATCGCAAAACGACCATCAATACCATCGTCTCTATCCATACCATCTAGTTCTATACCATCTTCTTCATTAAACCCGGCAAAACGATACGAGGTATAAGCCCCGATCAACCAATCAGATGAGTGATAAAGATGAAAGCCTGCTCGGGTGCCATCAATAAAAAAAGTGTCGCCGTTGTATGTTATCAATGGGAGTAAGTCATCGACATCGCTTTTGCCATCATAAGGAAAAGTCCCATTTCTAAATCCCACTCCCAACGACCAATTACCATCACCAGGCGCTAAATGTACTTGTGTTACATCTCTTGCAGCAAAAGTAGGAAAGCTTTTCGTAAAAATAAACGCTGTGAAAATTATTAAAGTGACAAGGGCACTATTGGTTAGTTGCTTCACCAACCTCTTCGTCTCGTTGTTTTACCTAGATAATTACACTTTATTAACATGAAACATTCCTTAGTTTTTTATTTTTATAGCTCTATACTGGTTAACAGTACACTTAAAATTTCCATGTTAAATCTACTTGCAAACCGGCTTGTTTTACATCATAAATAAAACTATTATTCTCGTAATCTAGCTCATATTGTCGATAGCCAATAGCTGTACCAATAGTCGGAGTCCACTGGTAACCGATATTAATATTGGTATCATAAAAAAAGTCTGAGTTAATACCAAATCCACCTATACTTAAGGCTCCAGCAAGGTAGAAGCTAGAGTTTTCTATATACGTACGACCTTTAATGCCAACATAAGGATCTAACCACTGTTCAGTACTTTTTATTGAACGATTATTCACGGGGTTAGGAAACTTGAATGTTAAAGCGCTATTAATTTGCCACCATCGTGCACCGGCAAGTAATTCAAAAGAAGTATCAGTATCCTTAAATATCTCTCTTTCATAAGCCAAAGTGATCATTGTGGTTTTAGTTCTAGATCTAAAACTAACTCCTAGGTTAGGAAAAATATCTTCTTCATACAATGAATTACTATAGAAATAATCAGTATAAATACCGTGTTTACCTTTTTTTGCTTCAGCAATAAGCATAAAAGAAGAATCACTATCATTCAAAGCATCACTTGGGGATATATTTACATCTAAAGGAGGTAAGTTCTCAAAAGTACCGGATAGGCCTTCAAATCCAGCAAACCAGCCATAAGGTGTTAAGCTAAAATTCCATTTTTCATTATTGGCTTGTAGTGTCAAAGAAAAGGTTAATAAAAATGTAACAATTACTTTATTAGTATTACTGTTCATGTAATTTCTCAATGGTGGACTATTTTACAATGTTTAATATATATTACGCTGATAATGAACTGACAAATATGACAATTAAGCCCAATATATACATCTAAAAATATTTTATTGATTTGAAACGATGAAACAGTTTTAAAATGGAAAATATAAAAATATCTTGTTGTGTACTCCGCTTTTATTGAATAATATTGATGGCCATACATCAATTTTAAAGGAATAATATGCTCAAAATTTTACCCGTGATTTTACTGTTTTTTTTGTCTTCATGTAGTGTACTTGAAATGAAAAAAATAAAATCTGGTGATGAAACTGTTAGGTTATATTCAGATACTGAGCAGATTAAAGACTGTACATTTATTGATGAGGTAATAGGTACTCAAGGGCATTGGTATGATTTTATTTTTATTTCCAATAAAAATTTAACGCAAGGTGCTATCAATGATTTAAAATCTCAAGCAAGAGCACTAGGCGCAAATAGTGTTCATGTTCATACTAATATGGCATTTCAAACATCCGTCACTATTTTAGGTCAAGCTTATGAATGTCCATAACTTAATATATTATGGAAATATTCAGTGATTTATCAATTTTCCGCTTAGTAGAGCGCGAGAGTGCCATCATATTTCAATTTAACGGTATAACCATTTAGATATTCATACTTTATCAACGATGGACAAAGTAATATGGAAGCTAATATAAATATTTACCAACAACATTTAAACGCGGGTTGGAAAAATTACTTAGAAGTATTTATTGATAACCTAGTTGTTCAAAAAATACCACTGCAACAGCAACGAATCATTAACGAGTGCTTTGAAGATATTGCTTCCAATAATATAAACTCAGTCTCTTTTGAACTGATCATTCATCAGCTTGTCATTGACCTTAATGAACACATGATTGTTTGGCGAATGATTAAAAATTTAAGAGTTAATCAGTTGTTTGTTCGAGGTCCTCTATATATTTATTTAATTTCCTTACCTGATATTAAAAGTTGTCTTACAGAAATAACGAGGCTGATTGGCTTCTTTTTAGATGCAAGTTATTCTTTACATTGTTATCAATCAGACCAGTCTATTATCATAGAACCACAAGAACTTGTTGATGAATATTTAGCTTCATTTTTAAAAGCAGATACCTCTTTATGTCTTACTTTATATATTTTAAAAGAGTTGGTAGGACCAATATTTGATTACGAAACTATTTATATACCTAATAACCGAACAGGTTTTGATGCTAATGTTACTCTTTTATTCACTAAAGCAAAAATAATATTTCACGATGGCCCAATGATGGCATCCTTTCATGTAAAGCAAGTAAATATTAAAAACAAATCATTCGATAGAGAATATAACCAACAGCTTAGTTATCAAGTTAGCGAGTTACTTTCAACCTTTCACCTGAAATTATCACTCACTGAAAAAGTTCAAAAATACATTTTAAGTGTTGAAAAACCAGCAAGGCAAACGAGAGAAATGGCAGCTGATCACTTTAAGATGAGTAAGTCTACATTTAGTCGAAAATTAAAAGAAGAAAAACAAAGCTTTAAAGAAATTCAAAATGAAATAATTTGGGAGTTAGCCATTAAAGCACTAACAACAACGACCATAACCATTCAAAATTTCGCTTTATACATGGGGTATGCGGAACGTTCTTCATTTGAACGTTTTTTTAGAAAAAAGTTTACATTGAGCCCTGCTAAATATAGAAAAAAACACATGATTCGAAAAGTTAAATAAGCGCCTTTTTTTGATAAAGGGCAGGTGATATTTTTTGTCTTAAGGTTGAGTTAGTCTCGATAAAATATGGAAATCGACAAATGCATTTAAGTAATATTCTACTGGTTTTAACTATAATCTTATCAACCCATAGCTTTGCTTCTGAGGCTAATATTAAAAAACAAGTTTTTGCAGAGCAGACATGGGGAATAGGCGTATTATTTCGTAATGCTGAAATACCCTTCAATACTGAAGCGGACAATGTTACCAGTTTTATTCCTATGATGTTCTATCAAGGGGAAAACTTTTTTATTCGTGGTATAGAAGGAGGGGCTCATTTATATCAGCAAAGTGAGTGGCAGATAAATACTATAGCAAGAATGCGTTTTTTTGATATTCCTGCTGAGTTTCAAAATCAAGTTCAAGGTGACACCATTGACCTTGGTCTTCAGTGGCGAAAAACAACAGGGAAGAATAGCTTTTTTGATGTCGAGTTGTTTAGCGATCTTGAAGGTAACCCTTACGGAAATGTGAGTAAAAGCTGGTACTTTCAATACAATAGTTGGGAATTTATGCCTAAACTAAATGTTCGTTATAAAAGCGCTAGTTTTAATAGTCATTACTTTGCATTAAAAAAAATAACAGAGCAAAGTATAGGCGCAGGCATTGAAGTTAATGCAAATCTTGAAGCACGTTATCACGTAGCGAGCAATTTTTATTTATTGGGTTCAGTCGGTGCTACTGCGTTAGATAGTAACGCTTATCATGCCGATATTGTTGAGCAACGTTGGCAAAGTGAAGTGTATTTGGGATTTGCTTTTTTCAATGATATTACTAAAGCAAAAAAAACTACGCTGAAAAATCATGGTTACTTACGTGTTGCTCATGGCTGGGCAACACCATCAAATATTGGTGATATTCTTGCCGGCGATACAAAAAAGGATGAATACAATAATAAACTCACCTCGATATTTTATGGCTTACCACTAACAGATGAGTTATTTTCACTTCCCCTTGAAATGTATTTAACAACAGGCTTTGTTTGGCATTGGAACTCTGAAGTACAAAGCGCTGAACAAGAATATGTATTAGCAATAAAAGCATATTACACCATTTATTGGCCTGTACGTTGGCGTTTGGGGTTAGCTGAAGGTTTATCTTATGTCTCTGATGTAACTTATATCGAAAGAGTTGAAATGGAAGAAAAAGGTTATCGTCCTAGCGAATTAATGAATTCAATCGATTTTAGTGTGGATATCAACTTAGGTGATGTGCTGAATGTTCATGCATTAAAAGAAACTTGGCTCGGTTACAGTATTCATCACCGTTCATCCATTTTTGAATCAGCTTCTCAGTTTGGGCGAATAAAAGGTGGTAGCAATTATAATACAGTGTATTTACAGTTTGATTTTTAACCTGTTATACAATCAAAAAATGATGAAATAGCTGCTTTGAAGCACTTTTTCTAAAGCTAAACTAAAAATAAGATCGTTTTCAATAAGGAATTTCGAAGGTGATCTTAGCAAAAAGCCCTTGAATACAGTGAATCAGTACAAAATGAAATATATGAACAGTCAAGAAACTTACTTTACTTCTTTTAAACATGACATTGCACATTATGTTTTACCCGAGCGTTTTACTTTTCCGTTTTATTATGAGCCACATCCTTTGTGTCTCTTGGCAGCGCAAGAATTACAACAGCAATTAAGTAATAATACTTATTACCGAAAAGAGTTTACTCGAACGGGGAAGATGTTTGGCGTGCTATTGGTTAAAAATACGCAAGGAGAGGTTGGTTATCTTTGTGCTTTTTCTGGCAAGTTAGTAATAGAACAGGCTAATATTAATTTTGTGCCACCTGTTTTTGATGTGCTAACGCAAGCCGAATTCTATCAAACGCAGAGTATTGTTATTAATCAACTGAATCAGCAACTGCAACAGTTGGAAGATAACAATGGCATAAAACAATGTCAGAAAATTTTTATTGAGTTTGAAGAACAATATAAGCGGGAAGTTAGTGCCTACCAACAGAAAATGGTAATAAATCGAGCGAATAGAAAATATCAACGAAGCGCAGCTCAACCATCGTTAAACAACCTCGACTTTATTGTACTAAAAGAAACGTTAGCGAAAGAAAGTGTTTTTGATAAAAATCGGTTACGTGATTTAAAAGCTCATTGGCGAGAAAAAATTGACGTTGTACAAGAAAAACTGCAGATTTTTAATGATGAAATTGCTCAGCTTAAAGATAAACGTAAGCAATTATCGAATATTTTACAAAATAAGCTTTTTGAGCAATATCGTTTTCTCAATAGCGCAGCGATAGAAAAAAATCTTATTGAGTTATTTATTGATGCTCCGTACCAAACCCCACCTGCAGGCGCTGGAGATTGCGCTGCACCTAAGCTGTTACAATATGCTTTTAAGCGCGGATTGACTCCTTTGGCTATGACTGAGTTTTGGTGGGGACAGGCGCCTAAATCTGAAATACGTCAACATAAGAAAATTTATGGGGCCTGTATTGGTAAGTGCAAACCTATTCTTGCGCATATGTTAGCAGGAATACCGCTTGATGATAATCCTTTATTGATAAACCCAGCAGCAAATAAAACGCTTGAAATTATTTATCAAGACGATGCTATTGTCGTGGTTAATAAACCGAGCGGAATGTTATCGGTACCAGGTAAAAATATTGAAGACTCAGTCTATTTACGCATTAAGCAGCTGTTCCCTAAAGCAACAGGAACATTGATTGTGCATCGGTTAGATATGGCAACTTCAGGTTTGATGGTGTTAGCACTGACTCAACGAGTGCAAAAAAACATACAGAAACAATTTATTAGTCGTGCCATTAAAAAAAGGTATGTTGCATTACTTGAAGGAAAAATAGAAGGGAGACTGGATGAAAATATAACGACTATTTCAGATGATAAAGCCGGAGATATTACGTTGCCTTTACGTGGTGATTTTAATGATCGGCCAAGACAGTTAGTGTGCTTTGAACAGGGTAAAACGGCTAAAACTCAATGGAAAATTATTGAACAAATTTCAGGAAAAACTAAACTTTATTTATATCCCGAAACAGGGCGAACTCATCAACTTCGGGTGCACTGTGCTCATCCTCTGGGGTTAAACCTGCCTATATTGGGTGATGATCTATACGGTAGAGAACATTATGATGTTGGTCAGAAAAAGGATGATAAAAAAGCTAAACGCCTACACTTGCATGCAGAAAAGTTAACGCTAAATCATCCTATTACTAAAGCCGTGATGATTTTTCAGATAGACGCTGACTTTTAATCATTTATTGACTATTATTTTGGTTAAATTGTGTTCATGACTCACTTGTCAGGGTTAAGAACTGTGCAAGTGTACTTTTAATTAAACCAATATCGAAAATTTCAGTTGCCTTATTTAACGTGTTCGCTATTTCAATAAAATGAGCATCGTTATACTGTTTAGATAATTGTTCTAATGAAATTGCAAAATTAGTAATATCTTTTAAATTATTACTTTTTTGTAATGCTTGGCAAATAGGAACATAGTCTTTCTTTAATAATAACAATAATGATTTGTCTACAAGCTTCGCCTTTATCAAGGGCTGAGCAATAGGTGATTTTTCAATTACTTTAAAGCTTAAATGCCGTTTTAATTCTGCAATTAACTCTCGCTGTAATACCGGTTTACGTAAGTAACCATTAAAGTTTTCTTTACGTTGAATCTCATAATCATCACGCATAACTGAAGCCGTTAATGCAATTATAGGAATATTAGGAGAGTGCTCTTTAATTAATTGAGCTGCTTGGTAACCGTCCATTACTGGCATTCTAATATCCATAATGACTACATCGAATGTTGTTGTTAAAGTAAGTTCAACAGCCTTTTTACCATTTTCAGCATATATCGTTTGCATATTTAAACCGTTGAATATCTCTTGTAATAAATCTCTATTATCTTTAATGTCATCAACAATCAGTACTTTTGCATTATTAAACCGAACTAAATGATTGTTTTGTTTTTGTTGAGTCGCTTCATATTCAGGTGCGGCGATACTGGCAATAGATATTCTTTTTAGTAATACTGAAAAACATGAACCCTTACCAACTTCGCTACTAACCGTTAAACTACCATTCATTAACTCTGTAAGTCTTTTGCTAATAGTTAACCCTAGACCTGTTCCGCCATATTTTCGAATGCTTTGGCCTTCTTGTTGTTTGAAATTTTCGAAAATAGCATTTATTTCCGCGGCTTTAATTCCTATGCCAGTATCAATAACGTCTATACGTAAATCGACAAAGCTCTTTATTTTATCCTCATTTAATGCGACCGCTTTAAGCTTTATTGTGCCTTGCTCTGTAAATTTAACGGCATTACCAACAAGGTTAAATAATACTTGGCGAATTCTTGTTTCATCTAAGAGTAGTGCTAAGGGGATTTTTTCATCAACTTCTAAAATCAAATCTAAATTTTTACTACGTACATTCATTAAAAAAACATTACTAACGTCTTCAAATAATGCGTGAGGATTTACTACCGCTATATTAATTGATACCTTGCCCGCTTCAATTTTTGATAAATCTAAAATGTCATTAATTAAAAGTAGTAAGGAGTTACCTGCTGATTTTATAGTTTTTACGAAGGACTTTAACTTTTCATCTTTCAATTGTTCATGTAAAAGTTCAGTAAAGCCTATAATCGCGTTCATTGGAGTTCTAATTTCATGACTCATATTGGCTAGAAATTCAGATTTAGCTTTACTTGCACTTTCAGCAATTATTTTTGCTTTTTGTAATTCTCTTTCTGTTTGAATACGTTCATTTAAGTTGATAACAATATTTAAATAAGCATCTTGTTGTTTAAATTTTATCGGTGTAATCGATAGCAGTCCTTCAATTGTTTCGCCTACCAAGGTTTTTAATTTTACTTGTACTTCATTTAGTGCTCCATCCTCTTTGAACTGTTTAATAATGGAGTCTAAAACTGATTGACTTTGATTCCACTCATAAAAATCTGTCCCTTTGATGTCGGAAAGTTTTTTTGTATTAATTGCCAGTGACTGTATGGCTGTCGGATTAGCCATCAGTAGCTTAGTTGTTTCTTTTTCAGTGACGAAAGTGATCACTGGCATATGCGCTATTACTGTGGCCAGGCTTTCTTCGCTTTCTGCTTTTAATTTTATGGCTTTTTGTAAACGACTGTTCCAAAAATAAAAAATCAAAAGCAATAATGTGCAAGCAAAGATAACGATAAAAATAAGTTTATAATCAGTTTTTATCAAAATATCTTTTTTCCCCCATCGACTGATGATTTTCTGTTTTTCTATGGTGGGGATCCTGTTAAGTGCTTTATTTAATATCGGAATTAATGGTTGAAGCTCTGGCTGAACGCCAAAACCTAAATGTATTTCATGAGGTGTTTTACCGACAACACGTAAACTATCAAATCCATTTTCAGTGACGAGGTAATTTACTTGCGATAATATGGCTACCAGTACCTCTGTTTTACCTGTGTATAGATCTTCTAAGCCCTGTAATACCGTAGGTACTATTTGTATGTTTTTTTCTGGGTGGTCATCAATTATTTGTTGGGTGCTGTGATAGCCTTCAATAAGACTGATTTTCTTATCTTTTATTTGGGATAAGTTCTCAATATATTGATTTTCATCCTTCATCACAATAACAAAAGGACTTGATAAATAACTCTTGGTAAATAGCACATGATCTAATTTACTATATTCTATAGATGAAGAAATTACATCAACTTGATTTTTATTGAAAATTTTACCAGAATCTTTCCAGCTCATGGTAGGCACTACTGTAAACTTTATCGCCAAATCTTTTTTGAGTAGAGTTAAAATTTCGGCAACAATACCAATATGCTTCCCCTCTTTGTTTATTTTTTCATAGGGCATCCAATTTGGATCTACGGCTAATCTTAATTCTTTATGCTCGGCTAACCATAGTTCCTCATCAGCAGTGAAAGTTAAAGGTTTATTTGTTTTTTTAGGTATTACTTGTTGATTAACTAACCATTTTTTATGTAATTGTTCTTTGCTAAAATCACTCAAGGAGGCTAATGCGATATCTAATATTGACACTAGTATCTTAAAGTCATTACGAACAGCAATATGTAAACTACGAGTTTCAGCCGAAATTACTACTTTTAAAGGGCTAATATTTATGATGGAGTGTTGATGTAAATGATAATTAATTACAGCAAGTGAGTCGGCAACTAAATCAACTTGTCCGGCTGATAACATCTGGATAGCTTCAGCAATAGAGTCAACAATAATAACCTTTATTGTTGGGTATTGTTTATGTAAGTCTTGTTCTATGGCAGCGCCTTTAACAAGCGCTATTTTATAATGATTTAAATCACTTTTGATGGATATATTGCTATTTGAATTAATAAAAAAATAACTTGCGGGATAAAAGTAAGCTTGGCTATAAAGTAAATCATTTTTTCGAGTGGCAACTTTATACGCAGCAGGGAGTAGATCTAAAGATTTATTTTGTACGGCTTCAAGTGAGTTATTCCAAATGTCAGAGTGATAATTAAATGTTAAGCCTGTTACCGAGGATATATATTCTACTATGTCATGCGATAAGCCAGTGTGCGTCCCATTTTCATCAATAAAATCAAAAGGTAGCCAGCTTACATCACCCGCAACATTAATGACAGGATGATTTTTCATCCATTTTTTTTGCTCTGTGGAATAAGGGAGTGTTATTTTATTTTTTAGTTTAGCTAAACTAGGTTCAGTGCTTTTATAAGTTACTTCAGCAGTGTTATTTTCTTGGGAAAAAACGTGAAGATGAATCAATAGAAAAAAGAGAACTAAAAAAATACGTTTCAAATTTTTATGATAATACATCGTTAAGTACTTTGTACTATGTCAATAAATTCGGGTAAATTTTCTATAAATATATCAACTAACTTAGGATCAAATTGTGTTCCGCTATGAGATTTTATGTACTCTATTGCTTCATCAACTAACCATGCATCTTTATATTGTCTCTTATGGGTAAGTGCATCAAATACATCCGCAAGCGCAACAATTCGGCCATAAATATGAATTTCTTCGCCTTTTAACCCGCGAGGGTAACCTTGACCATTCCATTTTTCATGATGCTCGTGTGCAATAATTGCGGCAGCGGTTAAGAGTTTTCTTTTAGAGTTTTTTAAAAAGTTTCTTCCTTTTTCTGCATGCGTTTTCATGACGGTAAACTCTTCTTCCGTTAAACGCCCTGGTTTGTGTAATATATCTTTTGATATGGCTATTTTACCAATATCATGCATAGGTGCGGCATGAAAGATAACATCTTCATCGTCTTCAGATAAATAATCAGTATAGTGAGCAAGTAATTTAGCGCTTTCTGCGACCCGTTTTATATGTTGGCCGGTTTCATCGGAAGTAGACTCCATCATTTCCATCAGTACATAAATCATTTCTCGTTGATTTTCTTCTACCTCACTTAATAACCTAGCACCTTGAAGTTCAGACTTAAGTGACAGTTCCATATTTTTTTGCTGAAGAAGTTGTTTGGTATAAGAGAGCTCCAGATGTACTTTAACTCGACTAAGTAATTCGTTCGCATGAAACGGTTTAGTCATAAAGTCAACGCCACCGGTAGAGAAACCTTTTGATATAGCATCTACATCAGTTTTTGCGGTAAGAAAAATAACAGGAGTGTCTTTAGATTTATCGAGTAATTTTAATTGGCGACATACTTCATAGCCGTTTAGCTTAGGCATCATAATATCAAGTAAGACTAAATCAAATGACTCTTGTTTAAGTAATTCAAGTGCTTCAACACCGTCTGTAGCAAAAGATAAGGTGTAATTTTCTTCTCTTAAAATATTCATAACCACTTGTATATTTTCTAAGATATCATCAACAATTAATATTTTTATATTCATGCCACTTTTCATGTGCCTATCCTTTGACTTCGAGTGTCTATATCTTAGAGGTTTTATTTATGACTATAAACGCTTACTTTCTTTAAATTCAATCATATATTCTATTACTATTTTTATCTAGTACTGCACTTAAGATATCAGCTAATTGAACGATTTTAAAATAGGGTCATGGCACTAAATTATATGTTAGATTTTAAGATAGCTATCGCAATAGTCGTCATTACATCTTTATATGTAGGGTCGAGATAAAAGTTTAGAAATTGGCGGATTCCCCCCTTGTTATTATATGTCGATGGGTGAAAATCCACCCATAAGTTTAATGTTAACGTTTTTGTTATTGTTAGGGGATTTGTTATTTGTTTTTATATATCAATTAGATAGATTGTTGTGTTTTGTTGTAATCAAGTTGGCGTAAACCTTGCGATGTAGACTGTGTTGGTAAATGAAGTGGATTAGTAAATTTTATGCCGACATATAAATATTATAACTAGGGGAAAATCAGAATGAGATTCAATAAAATCACAGTGAAAAAAGTTTGTTATGCAGGTCTATTAATGGCAGCATCTAATGCCGCTATAGCAGAAGAAGTGAAAACGTCTTTTTATGGTTCATTACGTTTAGGTATGGATTATGTTGATGCAGGCACCGTTGATGATGCCGCTAATGGCAGAGATTTTTTAAGCCGAGTTGGTGTTAAAGCATCGGTTGCCTTAACGGATAGTTTAACTGGTATCGGTAAAATCGAATATGGTCTTCGTGGTGATGATGGTGTGAACTTTGCGCAAAATGATAAGCCAGGCATGCGTCAGGTTTATGTTGGCTTAAAAGGTGACTTTGGTACGGTTACTTATGGCTCTCAAACTATTTTATGGCATAAATTTGTTCGTGGTGCTTATTTTTCTGATGGCTTAGATTCTCTTCGTCAAGGCGCTATTCGCGATGATGATTTCTTACAATGGGAAAAAACTTCAGGAAACTGGCGCTTTGGTGCTGCATTACAAACAGAAAAGCAAGATGGTGATTCATTTGATCAATACCAAGTAGCGGCACAATACACTACCGGTCCTATTAAACTACAAGCGGCATTAGCTGCTGATCAACGCGGTGAGAATACCGGTAATTTGTATGGTTTTAGAGCTTGGTATGACGTTTCTGACAGTGTTACTTTATCTGCATTTTATCATTTAGCCGAAGAAGATTTTGACATGTATGCTGGTAACTCTTCAGGTAATGTTCGTTTAAAAAGTACGGCAGAATCTGGAAATATTGGTGGCGTTAGTGCTTGTACAGATGAGGAGCGCTCTACGGCTGGCCTTTATGGCAAGTGGAAACTTGATAAAAACCAAGTGCATTTACGTTATGCGGTAAATACTTGTGACATAAAAGGCGATGTAAGTTCAATCAAAGTTGAATATGTCCGTTATTTATCAAAAAAATTCAGAATGTGGGCTTCATTTGAACAACTTGATAGCGACGACACTAGACTACCATCAACCGGTGAAGATATGTCTGAATTACAACTTGGTGCACGCTTCGACTTCTAGCAACGCAATGTTAACCTAAGTGATACTAACGTTAATATCACTTAGCAAGTTATCACGGTTAACTTATGATTGAAGTTGTTTTTTGTAAGTTAATCGTTTAAATATATTAGGAAAATATTATGTCATTAAATAAAAAACTTATTGGTCTAGCAACAGGTATCATGTGTTCATTAACTTTTGTGGTGAACGCTGAGCCTATCGAAATAAAATTCTCTCATGTTGTGGCAGAAAACACGCCTAAAGGGCAAATGGCGCTTAAGTTTAAAGAGTTAGTAGAAAATAACCTCTCAGGAAAAGTCACCGTAAAAGTTTTTCCAAGTTCACAATTGTTTGGCGATAATAAAGTATTAGAAGCGATGCAATTAGGTGATGTACAAATGGCGGCACCTGCATTATCTAAATTTAAAAAATATACTAAAAAGCTACAAATTTTTGATTTACCTTTTTTATTTACCGATATGGACAGCGTTGAGCGTTTCCAAAAAGGAGAGGTTGGTATAAAACTACTACGTTCTATGGAGCGTAAAGGGTTAGTTGGTTTAGGGTATTTACATAATGGTATGAAACAGCTATCAGCAAGCTCTCCTTTGAAAGTACCTAGCGATGCTAAAGGCAAAAAATTCCGTATTATGTCATCTGATGTTTTAGCCGCGCAGTTTATGGCTGTAGATGCGATGCCGGTTAAAAAACCTTTTTCAGAAGTGTTTACCTTGTTACAAACTAAAGCGATAGATGGACAAGAGAATACTTGGTCAAATATTTACTCTAAAAAATTCTTTGAAGTACAAGATTATATTACTGAAAGTAATCATGGCGTTTTAGATTATATGGTCGTTACCTCGAAAGAATTTTGGGATAGCTTACCTAGTGATATTCGTGGTGAAGTGAGCGAAGCTTTAGCTCAAGCTATTGTTTATGGTAATGATATTGCAGCGAAAAAAGCACAGCAAGATAAACAAAAAATTATTGATTCAAAACGCTCTATTATTATCAATATAACAGCAGAGCAACGTCAGCTTTGGGTGAATGCGATGAAGCCAGTATGGAAAAAGTTTGAAAAGAAAATTGGTAAAGACTACATTGATGCAGCTATCGCAGCAAATACTGTTAATTAGAAACGTTTCTTCTTTGACTGAGCTTAGATTAGTCAGTTTTTATTTTTATCACTAGCTAAGCACAATAATGTGTATACCCATGTTACTTTAATATGTCGGATTCAGCTGGAATTAGAAACGCCTTTAGGCAAGGCTTTGATTTCGATAATGGTTGTTTCATTATCGAAATAAATAACTAAGCATAAAGCGTTTCTAAACCAGCCCTACGGGGATCCTTGATCAAATCATGTTCTTCGTTGCATCTCTTTTTAAGGGAACAACCCTTAATAAAAAGATGCGCCTTGATCATGAATCGTTCAGGTGTCCTGAAACGCGCATTTTCAAGTGAAGCGGGTATAGTTAGTAATTGATACGGTTGGTTTTATCATGTTCTCCAAAAGCTCAAGTTTTTTTGAAGAAAGCTTTATTAGCCTATTACTTGTGAGTATGACACTCTTGGTATTTACAGAGGTAGTTGCACGCTTTCTATTTAATGTTGGTTTTTTATGGCTGGAAGAAGTCACCTTAACGTTAGGTGCATGGTTTGTACTTTTTGGTGCTTCGTACGGCGTTAAAGTGGGTGCCCATATTGGTGTAGATGCTTTTGTGCAAGCCCTTCCTGAAAAAGCTCGAAAATTGACAGCGGTAACTGCTGTTATTTTATGTTTATGTTATTGCAGTTTATTTTTATATGGTAGCTGGGTCTATTTAGCTAAAATGTACAGCATTGGTATCACCATGGAAGATATTTATCTGCCGCAAATATTCATTGAATTGTTTGATGAAGACACCTTATGGGATATTTTTCGTATTGATGCTGAAGAGCCGCTAATGCCATTGTGGATTTCACAATCCATTCTTTTTATAGGTTTTATTTTACTATTCTATCGTTTTTTTCAATTGTTGTTACAGGTTCTTAGCGGTAAGGCAAGTGGTTTTAAATTTGCAGATGAAGCCGAAGAAAGTATGCATTTAATACAAGAAGATGAGCAAGCAGACATTCATTCAGAGAAAAACGCTACATCTGACAATGCTCAATCCAATGATGATCAAACAGAGGAGAAACGCTAATGACTATCGCGACTCTATTTATTGTTTTACTAGGTTGCATGCTAATAGGTATGCCCATTGCTGTGGCACTAGGGTTTTCTAGTATGGTGACCATACTATTTTTTTCTAGTGACTCTTTAGCCTCTGTAGCGCTTAAAATGTATGAAGCGGCATCAGAACATTACACTTTACTTGCTATTCCTTTTTTTATTTTATCCTCAGCTTTTTTATCAACGGGTGGTGTCGCCAGAAGAATAATAGACTTTGCAGTAGCTAGTGTTGGCCATATTCGTGGTGGCTTAGCGATGGCGTCGGTTTTGGCTTGTATGTTGTTTGCTGCGGTATCAGGCTCATCACCGGCAACGGTTGCGGCAATTGGTTCTATTTGTATTGTTGGCATGGTGCGCGCGGGTTATCCACAAAGCTTTGCAGCCGGGGTTGTTACTAATGCCGGTACTTTAGGGATTCTAATTCCCCCTTCTATTGTCATGCTAGTTTATGCAGCAGCCACTGAAGTATCAGCATCAAGAATGTTCATGGCAGGTTTAATTCCAGGCCTTATGATGGGCACTATTTTAATGATCGCTATTTACATTATTGCCCGTATAAAGAACTTACCAGCACTTCCATTCCCTGGTGTAAAAGCCTTACTACGTTCTGGTGTTATTGCCATGGGCGGCCTCATGCTGATTTTTATTGTGCTTGGTGCTATTTATGGTGGTGTAGCAAGCCCAACAGAAGCCGCAGCAGTTGCTACGGTTTATGCCTATTTAGTCGCGGTTTTTGGTTATCGTGATATTGGTCCGTTAAAAGAAGTTAAATGGCGTAATCATAAAGAAGCGATAGGCCAAGCTATTGTTAGAAACCTTGCGTTAATGAGCTTAGCACTACCGAAAAGTTTTGCTGATAAAGAAGTGAGAAAGGTGATTCTAGATGGTGCAAAAGTTAGTATTATGTTGCTATTTATTATTGCTAATGCGATGTTATTTGCCCATGTGTTAACAACTGAGCGTATTCCACATGCCATTGCTGAAACTATTGTCGCTTGGGGATTACCCGCGTGGGGCTTCCTTATCATCGTGAATATTTTATTGCTTATTGCCGGTAATTTTATGGAACCAACTGCTATTTTATTAATTATGGCGCCCATTTTATTTCCTATCGCGACTCAATTAGGTATCGATCCTATTCATCTTGGTATTATTATGGTGGTGAATATGGAAATAGGCATGTTAACACCGCCCGTGGGGCTCAATCTCTTTGTTACAGCAGGTATAACAGGGCGAAGTATGGGCTGGGTTATTAAGGCATGTTTACCTTGGTTGTCGCTGCTATTAATGTTCTTAATGTTAATAACCTATGTACCACAAATATCGTTATTCTTACCAGAATATATTGATAAATTAAATGGTTATTAGATTAAGTCACTAGATTAAAGCCTTGCATATATGCAAGGTTTTGTCGTTTTATCAAGCTATTTTTTGTGGAGATTTAATGAATATTAAAAAGATTACCGCTAAGCGATATTTTATTTTATTAATGCTTGTCGTTGGATTTATTTTAACGATTAAAGTAACGCAATTTTTAGGATTGCGTATCGCCTATACTGAATTAAATAAACAATCAAATAGCCATTTAAGCCATCTTATTTTCTATATTGAAAGTACCTTGGGGCGATTTGAAAAAATTCCTGATGTTTTAGCTAAGCATCCTTTGCTGCAGCAAGTTTTACATGAACCTAGTGATAGTAATAAGGAACGTTTGAATCTATTACTAGAGGAGATAGGTGGTGTCACCCAAGCCTCTGATATTTATTTGATTGACAAAACTGGCTTAACGTTAGCTTCAAGTAATTGGCAAAATGAGCGTACCTTTATCGGTATGGATTTCAGTTTTAGACCTTATTTTCAACATGCCATACAAGGACAATTAGCTCGATATTATGCGGTTGGTTTAAGCAGCAATAAGCGAGGTTACTATTTTGCTTCTCCAGTTATCCGTAAAGGGGAGGTAATTGGTGTTATTGCGGTTAAAATTAGTATCGATGAAATTGAAAATCAGCATAAAGAAGCGGTAGGCGAGAATGATTATAACTTTTTGATTGTTGCTCCGGATGATGTGGTTTTTATTTCTGATAAAAGCGAATGGCGCTTAAAAACGATTGGTAATATTAGCGCTCAAAAAACACAACAACTTAAGTATTCAGCTCGCTACTCCGGTAGAGAAATCGAGATGTTAGATGTTCAAGCGACGCAAAGCTTGTACTTACCAGAAGATATTTCTGGGTCGCTATTGAAGATTAACAGCGTAGAGGGAAGTAAGGTGCTCTTTTCTCAACAAAAACAAATGCTTGATGTAGGGTGGCGAGTACATTTATGGACATCACTATATGCCATTGAGCAGCAAAAATCTTTTTTAACTATTCTTAGTGCCAGTGGCTATTTACTCATTCTCTTTTTAGTTTTATTTGCTAAAGAAAGAATGCGTAACGCAAAAAATCAACGTGATGCTAGGTTAATACTTGAGCATAGTGTGAAGGAGCGTACCGCAGATTTAACCGCGAGCAACGCTCAACTTATTGCTGAAATTGAACAACGTAAGCAAACCCAAGCTCAGCTAAACAAAACTCAAGATGAGCTAATTCAATCGGCAAAACTAGCGGTTATTGGTAATATGTCTGCGAGTATTAACCATGAAATTAATCAACCTTTAACCGCTTTGCGTAGTTACTCGCAAAATGCTTTAAGCTATCAAGAGCGAGGTCAGGAAGATAAAGCTAAGCATAATTTAAAGTTGATTATTACTCTAGTTGATAGATTAGCTAAGATTGTTAGCCAATTTAAGCATTTTTCTAAAAAAAGCAGTGGTATTGCCACACAAGTATATTTGCAAGAGTGTATTAACGCGGCGATAAGTATTGTCAAACATCAAGCTCAAAATGAATCAGTAGAATTATGTATAGATTTGCCCAAAGATAAAGTTTTTATTTTAGGTGATGACATTCGGTTAGAGCAGGTGCTAATTAATTTATTTAATAATGCTATTCAAGCAATGGTTAATGAAAAAATTAAACGACTTGACGTTAGTATCACTCTGATCGACACTAAGGTTATCATTGCTATAAAAGATACTGGCCCTGGTATTTTAGCGAGTAATTTAGATAAAATATTTGAGCCTTTTTTTACCACCAAAGAACGAATAGGTTTAGGGTTAGGTTTGTCTATTTCCGAGCGAATTATCGAATCAATGCAAGGCACATTAGTGGTTGAAAATCACCATGAAGGTGGTGCTGAATTTAAAATAGTTTTACCCTTAGATAAAAGTACTTTTAACGTTAATTAATTACTCCGGTAGTAGGTATGAAAAATAAATTATTAGATAACCAAAATAATCACAATAACGATTTTAATACGGTTTATGTTATTGATGATGATATTCATATATGCACCGCTATTGAGCAAATGCTAGAGCTTCAAAATTTTAATGTACAAACCTTTAATGATGCGACTGTTTTGCTTAGTAAGATAGATAAACAGTGGCCTGGTATTATTATCAGCGATATTAATATGCCCAATATGGATGGACATCAATTAATGACTGAAGTCCATAATATTGATAATCATTTGCCTATTATATTGTTAACAGGTTTTGGTGATATCTCTATGGCAGTTAATGCCATGAGAAAAGGGGCTTATGACTTTATTGAAAAGCCTTTTAATAATGAACATTTATTAGATACCGTCAAGCGTGCCTTAGATAAAAGAGCATTGGTATTAGAAAACCGCCACCTGAAAAAAGAGTTAGAAACTCATTCTTCACCGGGTCCTAGAATATTGGGTAATGCGCCTTCCATTGTTTATATGCGTAATATGTTGAATCAAGTAATGGATGCCCCAGCAGATGTGATGATTGATGGTGAAACAGGTACAGGCAAAGAGCTGGTTGCTCGGTATTTACATGATCATAGTATTCGTAAAGATAAAAACTTTGTTGCTTTAAATTGTGGCGCTATTCCAGAAAACATTATTGAAAGCGAGTTGTTTGGCGCTGAATCGGGTGCTTACACTGGTGCAGATAAACGAAGAATTGGTAAGTTCGAATATGCTAATGGTGGTACTATTTTTTTAGATGAAATTGAAAGTACACCGATGTTACTACAGGTGAAATTGTTACGCGTATTAGAAGAACGTAAAGTAGTTCGTTTAGGCTCAAACATTAGCATTGATTTAGATATTCGCATTATTGCCGCCACTAAAGTTGATTTACTTGCTTTATGTGACCAAGGGATATTTCGGCATGACTTATATTACCGTTTGAATTTAGTCACCATTGAAATACCACCGTTACGAAATCGCATCGAAGATATTCCTTTATTGTTTTTACACTTTTCTCGTGTTGCATCGGCGCGTTATCATCGTGAATTAATTCCGCTTACCCAAGAGCATAAAGCACGTTTGATTAGCCATCAATGGCCTGGAAATGTACGAGAATTAAGAAACTTAGCTGAGCGTTATGTGTTACTTGGCGCTGTTGCCGCTTTTAATCAACAAGGCGCTACAGAGGAAGAAAAGTCAACGATGAGTTTACCTGAACGAGTTGAGTTTTTTGAAAGTTCACTAATTGAGGAGGCATTAACTAATAATAATGGCAGCATTAAAGGCACCATGAATGAGTTGATGTTAGCGAGAAAAACGTTATACGATAAAATGAAAAAATATGATTTAGTGAGAGAAAAATTTCTATCTTGAAGATGGTTTGGTGATACCTCGTTATTTATATTTATAGTCGCGGAAATTTGAATAGACACTTAAATCTATAAGCAGTAATCAACCCTGACAGTCGAAAAAATCACCTTTATAGGCGTGACATAATTATATTGGCATGACTTCTTGGTGCGCTTTACATACATGATACAAAAGTACTCACCCTATATATTTCTAATACTTATTTCTATCTATAGGGTTTAAAATTCCGGAAGAATACTGCCCTATAACATGAGTATAAATTTGCGTTGTCTTCAGTCAGCATGACCAAGCAAGGCTTGAACTGTTCTAATATCAGTACTATTTCATTAGAATTTTTGTAAAACTATGACGAAAAGTATGTGCCGTAACATGCTGGCGAATTTTAGTTTGTTTGACCGCAGTCCTAAGTGCTTTAGATAAAATTGACCACTTCATACATGCACCGCTATCAACTTACGGGAAAATTCGTTACCAACTTAAAACATCCTATCGTGATGGTACCACCCATGTGATTTTGAACCGTTGGTTTTTATCGCCCGTTTAGCCGCCTTGGTACCTAAACCCCGAGGTTAAACGAAATAAAAACTCATAGTGAATCATCACCGCAATCGCGACGATGCTGTAACTTAGAATAAGTAGAGCCAGCGTAAAGTATGAAGTTTAGTCGCAAAGTATCAACACGTTACCAGATCATAATGTAAGTTAATCCTCCGCATGCTGCTTAACTCGTTGCCGATATTGCTTAGGAGAAATGCCCAGTTGTTTATGAAAAAGCCGCCTCAGTGAACTTTGACTGCTATATCCTATCCGCTCAGCTATTTGCTCAATACTTAGATTGGTGGTTTCTAATAGAAGCTTGGTGTTTACAAAACGTAAACTTTGAAGATAATTATTTAAGTTAACACCATTTGCTTTTTTAAAGCGCCTAGAAAGTGTTCTCACACTAACTGAATGTGTTTGTGCTAATGAATTTAAGGTTAAGCGTTGTGAAATATCACGTTGTAATTGACTTTCGACGGCTAAAATAAGGCTATCTTGATGATCCGCGTGCTCTTGCACAAAGAGATAAGGTGAGGCATAACTTTGTGCAGCATCAATCAACATTGTTTTGGCGGCACTTTGGGTCAGTTGCCGGCCTACTTGTTGCTCTGCAATTTTCAGCATCACACCCAGATTAGCTGTCATCGAACCAGTTGAATAAAGCAGTCCACTTTTTACTAAAAGTTGGTCGGCACAATGGTTGATATCAGGGTAAAGTTTTTTAAATAATCCACCTAGCCACCAAGCGGTCGTGGCTTCTTTATCTTTCAAGGCACCAGTTTCTGCGAGTATGAAAACACCGCTGCAATTGCTTGCAATGACACAGCCATCATTTATTTTTTGTTTTAGCCAATTACACTCCTCTTGCAGGCGCTGCAGTGAATCTAGCAAGGTTTTGCTATTAGAATGGTGAACTCCTGGGATAATGATTAAGTCGGCTTTAATATCATCTGTTAATGCATTATCAGTCAATAGGCGCATCCCGTTGGAACAGCGTATCGCAGCCCCTGTTTTAGAGACTAGTTTGCAGTTATAAAGGCTAGCTTCTTCACCCAGCTGCTGTTTCCATAAAGTATTAATGACATTAAAAACATCAAATGGAGATGTCACTCCAGATGCTTGGCAGCCATCGAAGACTAAACCGACTACGTTAAATATTGGCAGATTTTGCATGGTAAATGGCCTGTTTGTGACTGGTTATCGCTGTTTATGCCCTCTATACTAATCAAAACAATCTACACAATAAAGCTAAGGAAAGATTCATGATTGATCAAAATATAAGTTGTTACCCTGTACCAAAACTTGAAGACCTTGCTGACGATATTCGTGAGCGTATATTGGCAGTGCAAGAAAAAGCAGGATTTATCCCCAATGTATTTTTAACCTTATCCTATAGACCGGCTGAATTCAGGGCTTTTTTTGCTTATCACGATGCGATAATGGAAAGAGAAGGCTGCACATTAACGCCGGCTGAAAAAGAAATGATTGTTGTAGCAACAAGCTCCGCAAATGGTTGCCAATATTGTGTGGTAGCACATGGTGCTTTATTACGTATTTTCTCAAAAGAACCGTTACTTGCCGACCAAATTGCCATTAATTACCTACATGCACCCTTAAATGAACGTCAAAAAGTGATGCTTAAATTTGCTCTGAAATTATCACGCACACCTGAATTAGTAGCAGAAGCTGATTTTGCAGAGTTAAAACAACAGGGTTATAACGAAGACGATATTCTAGATATCACTGGTATTACAGCCTTCTTCGGTTTATCTAATCGCATGGCGATTGTAATGTCGATGCAAGCAAATACCGAATTTTATACGATGGCTAGATAGAGACACCCTGACGAGTGACGAAGCGCTTTACACAGGTCATTATTACCTAGGTTCTAATAACTCTTTAAGTTGAGTGGACAAAAAGTTTCGTGACTTTTCAGTTATCGTTTTTCGTGTTTTTGCTATAAAATATCGAGATAAATCATCATTAGGCCAATAGTACTAAATGCGATAGGGAACAACCAACTGCTTTTAAAAACATCGGATGCCAAATGGCCTAAATAATCACAACATTCGAGCACACCAAAAATAACAAAAACTCTACGCACTAATAACACACCAACACCTAGCATTAATAAAGTTATGCAGAAATACTATCATCCTAAACATAAAAAAGCCCATCATGAAGATGGGCTTAGTGTTATATGAATTACTTCTTTATTTATTAGTCTTTAACTTCGGCGTTGTGATAAACATTTTGCACATCATCACAATCATCTAACATGGCGATAAACTTTTCAAAATTAGCGAGATCTTCCTCACCTTCTACATCGATATAAGTTTGTGGTACCCAGGTGATTTCTTCAACCTCTAGGTCAAACTCAGGCATAGAATTAGCAAATTCTGTTTTGATTTTAAAGAATTCAGTATGCGGCGCGTAAACGGTAATAATACCGTCTTCTAGCTCAACATCACTCACATCAATATCAGCCATCATTAGGTTTTCTAAAACGGTTTCGTCATCTTCACCTTTAAAAGCAAATACTGCTTGGTGATCAAACATATGTGAAACCGTGCCAGAAGAGCCTATTTTAGCATTGGTTTTGCTAAAACACTGGCGCACATCTTTAATGGTTCGATTACCGTTATCGGTTAGGCAGTCAATAATCACCATACAATTGCCAGGGCCAAAACCTTCATAACGAGCTTCAACAAAATCTTCACCACCAGCACCAGAAGCTTTTTTAAGTGCATTATCAATTACATGAGTAGGTACTTGATCTTTTTTTGCTTTGTCAATTAAGCTACGTAACGATAAATTACCATCGGGATCTGTCCCACCATTTTTAGCACAAACGTAAATTGCTTTACCGTACTTTGAATAAACTTTGGTTTTTGCACCGGCGGTTTTTGCCATGGATAATTTGCGGTTTTGGTAAGCTCTGCCCATCTTAAATGCTTCTTCTATTGGCTAATAATAATGCCATAGATTCTACAGTTTGAATGTGCTGTTGACTAGCCCATGTTATTAACTATTGTGGGATTTTTTGAACAATGGTATTAGTTAACCTCAGCTCGGCTTAATAAATCTTTCTATAGTGGCTATTTTTATGAACTTCTTCGTTTGTTAATAATAAATTGATCAGTTTTTTTGAAACGAGCATCTACAAGTGGAGTGAGTATATACAGCACGGCAATCAGTAGTTTGGATTAGTTAAAAAGTTATATCATTGATTAATTCGCTTGGTATAATCAGGACTTATTCACGTATTGCTTTTGGAAAATATTATTTCATGAATCACTCTATCGCTAACCAAAATAAAGTTCCTGATATTTCTATCGTTATTGAATTTTTAAAAAAACTACAAGATCAAATTTGCCAAGCACTAGAGCAAGCTGATGGCAGTGGTAAGTTTATTGAAGATAATTGGAAGCGAGAAGAAGGTGGCGGCGGTCGCACACGTGTTATGACCAATGGTGATGTGGTAGAACAAGGTGGTGTTAATTTTTCAGTTGTCTCAGGTGATAAATTACCCCCGTCAGCAACCGCACATCGGCCTGAATTAGCAGGCCGAACATGGCAAGCTTGTGGAGTCTCTTTAGTTATTCACCCGAAAAACCCTCATATTCCTACGTCACATGCCAATGTTCGATTTTTTATTGCCGAAAAAGAAGGTGAAGAGCCAGTGTGGTGGTTTGGCGGTGGTTTTGATTTGACACCTTTTTATCCGGTAGATGAGGATGTTATTCATTGGCATCAAGTAGCGCATGATTTATGCTCGCCTTTTGGTGAACAAGTTTACAGTGATTATAAAAAGTGGTGTGATGAATATTTTTACTTAAAGCATCGAGATGAAACCCGTGGCGTTGGTGGCTTATTTTTTGATGACTTGAATAAGTGGAATTTTGATACTTGTTTAGAATATATTAAAGCAGTAGGTCAAGGTTATATTGATGCTTATGTACCGATAATGAATCGTCGTAAAAAGGATGCATACACCGAACAACAGCGCCAATTTCAATTATATCGCCGTGGTAGATATGTTGAGTTTAATTTAGTCTTTGATCGCGGTACTTTATTTGGCTTACAGTCAGGCGGTAGAACTGAGTCTATTTTAATGTCGATGCCGCCATTAGCGCGTTGGGAATATAATTACCAACCAGAAGAAAATAGTGATGAAGCTAAACTAAGTCACTATTTGGTACCGCGTGATTGGTTATAAACGCTTTATATTCGTGCGGCCTCAGTAGGGCTACATAGCAATTCCTGATCAATGCGTGTCTTTTTATTAATGGTTGTTCCATTTAAAACAGATACAACGATGAGCATGATTTGCTCTGAAGCCATCACAGGGCGAGTTTAAAAGGCATATATGCTGCGCTATTGATTTCAAAAAGGGAATAACCATTCTTTTCAATCAATGCTTTACCTATAAGCCTTTTTATTCTCGCTGAATCCTGCATCTTGAAGTAGTTTGGATGAGATATAAGAGAAGCATTTGTTATACAAAATGAAGTAATAAATTGACTCATTCATTATTTCATTCGGTATTATTTCTATTTACTCCAGACGTCACTAAAGAGCTCCCCCGAGACTAGATACTTATTCGTCTATATTGACGATAGTTTGGTTGCCAAAAATTCTGTTCAATTTGAATTAATAACGTCTCATCAGATACGGCTAACGCATACTGTTGCTTGAAAGCTATTTTGGCAACAGCAAAAGCGATTTTTTTACTTAGTTCTACAATTGAGTTTAATGGTGGAAGTAGATCACCTTCTCCGGTTTTTACTAAGGGTGACTCCTGTGCCAATACTTCACTGGCAGCCATTAACATTTCATCACTGATACGACTTATATTGGCAGAAACAACGGCCAGACCTATTCCAGGGAAAATGTAGCTATTGTTACATTGAACAATATTATAACTTTTACCTTGATATTCAACCGGAGGAAAAGGGCTACCTGTAGCAACAATAGCCTGTCCTTCTGTCCATGCAATTATTTGTTCAGGTAATGCTTCTATCTGTTTAATGGGATTACTTAATGGTAATATTATCGGTAAGGCACAATGTTTTTTCATGGTTTTAATGACTTTTTCATTAAATAGCCCTGATTGACCTGACACACCAATAAGAATAGAAGGCTTTGCTTGTTGAATGACTTCGTGCAAATTGGGATATTTATCAGCAAATGACCACTCACTTACCGTATTCTTAGCGTGAGCTAACTTGTATTGAAAGTCTCTTAGATCTGACATGTCATCCATCAATAATCCTAGTCTATCAATCATAAAAACTTGACTACGAGCTTGCTCCTCAGAAATCCCTTCGCTTACCATGGATGCAATAATTTGCTCTGCAATGCCACAGCCTGCTGAGCCCGCACCAACGAAGACAATTTTTTGATTCGATAACTGTTCTTTTTTACTTCTACAGGCAGCTAAAAGCGTTCCAACGGTGACACAAGCGGTGCCTTGAATGTCATCATTGAAGCAGCAGAGTTCATTACGGTATCGCATTAATAAGGGCGTTGCGTTATTTTGAGCAAAGTCTTCAAATTGCAATAATACCTGTGGCCATCGACGTTTAACGGCCTGAATAAATAGATCTAAAAATTCATCATATTGTTGCTGTGGAATACGTTTATGGCGAACACCCATGTACATAGGGTCATTGAGTAATTTTTCATTATTAGTACCAACGTCTAGCGTAATAGGTAGTGTATGAGCAGGGCTAATTCCACCACATGAGGTATATAGAGATAACTTGCCAATGGGAATACCCATTCCGCCAATACCTTGGTCGCCTAAGCCTAGAATACGCTCACCATCAGTGACGACGATAATTTTAATGTTTTTCTTGGTTGTATTTCTTAGAATGTCATCAATATTGTCTTTTTGCTCATAGCAAATGAATAGCCCCCTTGAACTCCGATAGATATCAGAAAACTGTTCACAAGCATCCCCGACGGTTGGTGTGTAGATAATAGGCATCATTTCTGTTAAGTAACACTGAATAAGTTTAAAAAATAGCGTTTCGTTGTTGTCGTGAATAGCACGCAGATAAATATGCTTATTGAGATCTGATTTGAAATTTGAATATTGTTGATAGGCTCTAGCAGCTTGTTCTTCAATTGATTCATAACGGGGCGGCAATAGCCCGGTTAAATTAAATTGTTGACGTTCAGATAAACTAAAGGCGCTACCTTTATTTAATAGCGGTGTTTCCAGCAGTGTTGATCCTGAATAAGAAATATATAGAGGCTTGTTATCATTTTTTTTAGGTGAGTTATTCATAATTTAACCTGTAGCACACATTATTATAGTTAACAGGGTCAAAGCAAGGTTTAGACCACTAATAGAATTGATAATTATTTATTTAATTACAATGAGTTAAATAAATTAACTGTTAAAACATTAGCTGGAGCAGGCGGATATCCGCCCATATTTATATAGCGTTATGACTTAATCCACCCTTATATTGATTGTGAACTAGGGTTTCAAATAAACTTTGAGGAATGTTTATTTTTGTACTTATCTTTGGAAATAATGTTACTAACAGCTAAAAACGGTTATTTTGTAAATCACTAAAAGCTTGCATTATTTCAGCTTTAGTATTCATTACAAAAGGCCCGCTTCTCACTACAGGTTCATTTAATGGTGCGGCTGAAACGAGTAAAAAACTTGTTTCACTACCGGCTTCAACTTTAATGCAAGTGCCGCCTTCTAATATACCTAACTGCTCCTTATTTAGTGTTTTACTCGTATTTCCTATACTGACTTGACCAGAAATCACATAAATGAAAGCTTTATCTTCCTTTGTTATATTTTGTTTAAAAAGTGCATTGTTAGGCAAGGTTACATGCATAAAGGTTGGCTCAACAAAGTGATTGATTACCACACCAGTAATATCATTATTGGTTTTACCCGATATGACTCTGACTTCTCCGCCATCTTCACGTTTTTCGACAGTAATTGTATCAGCAGAAAATTCTTGATAATGAGGAGCGGTCATTTTGTGTGCTTTAGGTAAGTTAACCCAAAGCTGTAGCCCTTTTAACAAACCAGATTCTTGTTCTGGCATTTCCGAATGCACTATGCCGCGTCCGGCGGTCATCCACTGAACGCCGTTGGCTGAGATAACGCCTTCATTGCCAACATTGTCTTTATGGCGCATATGACCTGCTAACATATAAGTGACGGTTTCAAAGCCACGGTGAGGGTGGCTTGGAAAACCACCTATGTAATCTTGTGGTTTATCCGATTGAAAGACATCTAGCAACAAGAAAGGGTCTAACATCGTTAATTCGTCGTTACCGATTAAACGTGTTAGCTGAACACCGGCACCATCAGAACAAGGTTGGCCTGAAGTCACTAAGGCTAACTCTCTATAATCATGATTATTCTGATATTTTTTGTCCATGAGTAAGTCCCTAACTTATCGTTAATGCTACTGTTTTATCCCTTCGATATATAAATCTAACTGCACATGAGTAGAGGCTGGACCTAAATTCATTTTGATAGCAAAATCAGTTAATGCAATGTTGGTCGTACCGCTAAAACCAGCACGGTAGCCACCCCAAGGGTCTTTGCCTTCACCCGTTGCTTGTGCATCGATAGTGATCGTTTTACTAACACCATGTAGGGTTAATACACCAGTTACTGCTAATCGGCCATCAGCTTTTTCTGTCACTGATTCACTAACAAATTTAGCATTGGCGAAAGCACTCACGTCAAGAAAGTCATCACTTTTTAAATGTTTATCACGTTCAGCATGGTTAGAATTAATACTACTGGTATCAATGTTTACTTCAATTTTTGAAGCCGACACATTCGCTGGATCATAGCTAAATTTTCCACCGAATTTATCGAAGCGTCCTGTTAACCAACTATAACCTAAGTGCTTAATTTTAAAATTGATTGATGCATGTGCACCCTTGTTATCAATCACATAATCAGCGGCATTTACTGCAGGCATAAATATTGCGCCAGTTAGTAAGGATGTTATGGCTAGTTTAGTTATCGTTTTTTTCATCAAGTATTCTCCATTTTAGTTGTTGGTTAATTAGTTTTTTTGGCGTTTACCAATCATTCTGTTTAAGGTTTTATCTTTATCAATAAAGTGATGTTTAAGTGCTGCTATTGCATGTAGTAACGAAAGTGTTATGAGTAGGTATGCTAACCATTGATGAATGAGACCCGCTATGTCTTCCTGATTCTCAATAAAAGAGCCAAAGCCAGGTATTATGAAAAGCGCAAATACGTCAATACCACGACCATCTGCGGTTGAAATTAAATAACCACTGATCATAATAATGAATATCAGCAAGTAGAGTATTGAATGAATCAATTTTCCCGCTTTACGCTCTAAAGTACTGTGGCTAGTTAAGTGCGCTGGTGTTACTTGTTTATAGCGCCATACCAGCCTAACAACCATAATAACAAACAACAAAACACCAATGCTTTTGTGTAGTTCAGGTGCTGTTTTATACCATTCATGATAGTAGGTTAACTCCACCATGTAATAACCTAAACCAAACAAAGTAAAGATACTTAGCGCTGATAGCCAATGAAAAAATATACTGACATAGCCATAGTTTGTTTGAGTGTTATTCATTTTTTTATCACCACATACCAATTTGTATTTTACTAAGAGAAATATTATGACACTAAATAAATAAATAAATATTGAAGCTTTATTTACAAGTTGTTAAATTTTACTTAATGTGTAGTGTGTTTTTATTTTAACCCATATGAGTAAAACTGATGACGCTTGAACAGTTAAAAATGCTAAAGCAAGTTGCCGAGCTTGGTAGCCTTAAGAGTGCGAGCGAAAAACTTTTTAAAACGCAGCCAGCGATTAGTCAAGGTATTAAACAGCTAGAGGCTCAATTAGGGTTACAGTTATTTGATCGCCAAGGTTACCGCTTATCATTAACGAGTCACGGAAAAAAAATATACCAACATGCCTTGCGTTTGCTAGATGAAGCTGAGCATATGAAACAGTTAGCGACTTTTTTAACGGCTGGTAATGAAGCCAGTATAACAATAGCGATAGAAGCCTCTTATGACTTAAAAAAAATATTACCCGTGCTAGAAATGACTCAAAGTGAATTTCCACATACGCAAATTATTTTAAAACAAGAGTATATTAATGGTGCATTAGAGGCGGTAAAATCAGCTCAAGCAGATTTAGCCCTGACTACTATTGATAATTTAGCATTACACTCAGGGAAGTTTGAAGCGAATAAACTTTATCAAGGCTATTTATGCAATGTTGCAGCGCCCCGTTTTGTTGAACGGCATCCCAAGTTAGTGTCAGTGACTGAGTTAAAAGATGAGTATCAAATAGTAGTACAAGATTCAGGACACAGCAGCCAAGGCATAAATTACAGTGTGCAACCAGGTCAACGATGTTGGTATGTAAATGATTTTAGTACTAAAAAAACATTGATAATGAGTGGCATGGGCTGGGGACGATTACCAGACTACATGATTAAAGATGAGTTAGAACAACATATTTTATCAGCATTAAATATGGAGGATTTTGATACAAAAATAGCTTTGAATTATCAAGCTATAAAATTAAAATCACGTTTGTTAGGGCCTGTTGCGGAAAAATTATGGCAAAATTTGAAATTAGTACATTTGAGTGAGTGAGCGAGCACTTTAAATATAGAAATATGACATTTTTATGAAATGAATTGTCTTTATTGAAGTGTTGTCATAAAAATGTCACGTTTGATCTGCACAATAGCGTAATAAGAAACGTAATAATACATTACATTCAGACTATTAATTTAAGGCGTATGCATGAGTGGATACATTTTAGTTGTTGAAGATGAAACACCGATTAGAGAAATGATCACTTTCGTTTTAGAGCAAAATGGCTTTAATTCGGTTGAGGCTATTGATATAAAACAGGCTAAGGAAAAAATTGTAGAACCTTATCCTGATTTGATTTTACTTGATTGGATGTTACCTGGTGGCAGTGGCGTTAAGCTTGCTAAAGAATTAAAACAAAATGAATATAGCCGAAATATTCCTATTATTATGTTGACGGCCCGTGCAGATGAAGATGATAAAGTTAAAGGTCTTGATGCCGGGGTTGATGATTATGTCACTAAGCCTTTTTCTCCTAAAGAGCTTATTGCCCGTATTAAAGCGGTTATTCGTCGAGTTTCGCCAACATCATTATCCGAAAAGGTTGAATTTCATGGTTTGAAATTAGATCCCGTTGCTCATCAAGTTACTATTAATGAGGAGTCTTTAGACTTAGGACCAACAGAGTTTCGTTTATTACATTTTTTTATGACTCACACAGAGCGCGTTTATTCGCGTGAGCAGTTACTTGATAATGTTTGGGGCACAAATGTGTACGTAGAAGATAGAACGGTTGATGTGCACATTAGACGTTTAAGAAAAGCAATTTCTGGTGCTGGACATGAAGAATTTATTCAAACTGTTCGTGGTTCAGGTTATCGCTTCTCTGGCAAGTTGACGAGTAAAGTTAAAAAATTAGCTTAGTTATTAATAAACACGGTTAGTGATAACTAGCTTTGTAATAAAAACATTGTATATAAAATGCACATTCAAACTCCTAGTAAGCAAGATTTCCGTTTTCACTCTGGTATTGAAGCATTACCTGATGCGGCGCTAATTTTATCACCTGATTTAGAAATAATGTCAGGAAATAAAAAAGCGCAGCGTTTACTTGGTGTGCGTTTTCCTGATGATGTGGGAAAGCAGATTGAGCAATTACTCATTGATCCAGAATTTTCTGATTATCTTAAACAAGGTCAGTTTGAAACGCCTTGTTCGATTACTTCACCCATTAATGATGAATTACAGTTAGAGATATCTGTTATGTCGTTTGGTGGTGAGCGAGTCATTCTGATGTCTCGTGCTATTGCTAAGTATCATCGCCTGAAAAAAATGCGTAGAGAATTTGTTGCTAATGTTTCTCATGAACTTAAAACACCCTTAACGGTAGTGCGTGGTTATGTGGAAATGATCCAAGAAACAGATCATGCGTTAGATCCACACTGGAAAAAAGTTTTTGTCACCATAGAAGGTCAAGTATCTCGTATGGAACGCTTAGTTGAGCAACTATTAAGTTTATCGAAAGTTGAAAATAATCGTAATGATGACGATATGAAACAAGTTGATATGCCCGCGTTAGTTGAAAACCTTGTTGAAGATGCTAAATGGCTTAATCAAATCAAACAACACGAGCTTCGTACTCATATTACCCAAGGGGTTGGCGTTTTTGGTATTGAAACCGAATTAAAAAGTGCTTGTGCTAATTTAATTTCGAATGCCATCGCTTATACCCCAGCCTCTGGCATCATTGATATAAGCTGGCAACGTAATGGCGATAAGTTTATTTTTAGTGTTAAAGATAATGGTGATGGTATTAAGGCCGATCAACTAAACAGGCTTACAGAGCGCTTTTATCGTATAGATAAATCGCGCTCTCGTGATACGGGTGGTTCAGGCTTAGGCTTAGCGATTGTTAAACATGTTCTTCTACACCATAAGGCTGAATTAGTTATCACTAGCGAATGGGGACAGGGTAGTGAATTTGCTATTTATTTTGATGAAAGTTTAGTTTGTTAGTGTATTTACTAACTCACCATAGCCTAAAACTAATCACGATGACTTAGTAATATCAACCATTAGATCATCCGCAATATGTTCTAAAGCACTAATTAATCCATCTAAATTGCTCTCTTTCATTGCTACTTGTACTTTTGCCTTAAACATCAGTTGGCCAGTATGAGGAGCACTTGATTGTGAACTAATAAGTTTGATCAAATTGCCACCTTGGTGATGAATCACGGATGAAATTTCCTGCACTATACCGGCTCTATCATTAGCGGTTAATTCCAATACTAAGTTAGTCGCTGATTGTGTTAAGTTTGGCTCTGCTAATTCTATTTGGCAGCGTAAACCTGCTATCTTTTTAAGATCATCAGTGAGTGCTTGTGTGTTTTTTCCCTCTACGGCTACTTCAATAACGCCAGCAAAAAAATTGGATATATGATGTAAACTGCTCACTTGCCAATTACCATTATGGCGGCTAATGATTGTCGATAGTGTGTCAACAATACCTATTCTATCTGGGCCAATACAAGAAATAATTAAATGATTCATAGGGTTTCCTTAAATACAGTAATGGGGGTTGTTAGTCTATTTTTTGGGTAAAAGTAAAATAGAATTAAGTAGTACGAGACAGTTGGTTAAGCTCTTTATTTAACTGTTCGCTATCACCTAAATTTAGCTCAATTAAGCGGCGTAAATGAGTAACACTATCAATATCAATAGCATTGCACTGTATACCTGTTTCATTTTCTTCTTCATGAACAATTGTTATGTTCATGGTCACTTCTGACTCTTGGTCTGATAATAAAAAGTGCAATATACCGTGTTTACCTTTCAATGGGCGTTCACTGTTTATGGCGGTAACTAAAGCACCATTAAGTGATATATCATGAATGGACACAGGGTATGTTTTTTCTTCAATCTTTATCTCCGCATTTATTGAAAATAAAATGCGAGTAAATTGTCGTCTATCTTCCATTTTAACTATTACATTTTAGTCTTATGTGTCTTTAGCATAGCCTTATTTTATTAAAAAGTAAAAAGTTACTGGACACAAAAAACCAGTTAAAATCAAAATTTTAACTGGTTTTTTATCGTGAATTTACGTACTAATCACAGAAAGTTTACTAAGGTACTAGCAACGGCTATTTTTATGTAGTGATTAACCTATTTTTTTGTATCTAATTCTGTGTGGCTCTGTCGCCGCAGGCCCTAATGTTTTTTTCAACCATGCTTCATAATCAGTAAAATTACCTTCATAGAAATTGATTTTACCTTCATCGCGGTAATCTAGAATATGAGTAGCAATACGGTCAAGGAACCAACGGTCATGAGAAATAACCATGGCACAACCAGGGAACTCTAATAACGCTTCTTCTAATGCTCGTAGGGTTTCAATATCTAAATCATTGGTTGGCTCATCTAGTAGCAAGACGTTACCGCCAGTTTGTACTAATTTTGCTAAATGCACACGGTTGCGCTCACCACCTGATAATTGACCGATCACTTTTTGTTGATCGTTACCTTTAAAGTTGAAACGACTAACATAAGCACGACTTGGGATTTCATAAGTACCAATTTGTAAAATTTCATGGCCTTGTGATATCTCTTGGTAAACGGTTTTACTGTTATCCATATCGTCACGGAATTGATCGACACTGGCCAGTTTTACTGTATCACCTAAGATGACTTCACCAGAATCGGGTTTTTCCGCACCCGTCATCATTTTAAATAGTGTCGATTTACCGGCGCCATTTGGCCCGATAATACCAACAATCGCGCCTTTAGGGACACTGAAGCTTAGGTCATCAATAAGTACTCTATCGCCAAATGATTTTGTTAAGTTCACCACATCTAAAACTTTATCACCGAGGCGTGGCCCTGGTGGAATGTAAAGCTCATTAGTTTCATTACGTCTTTGGTGCTCTTGGCTGTTAAGCTCTTCAAAGCGAGCCATACGGGCTTTGCTTTTTGATTGCCGTGCTTTTGGATTTGAACGGACCCATTCAAGCTCTTGTTTGATGGTTTTTTGTAGGGCACTTTCACTTTTACTTTCGCGTTCAAGGCGAGCATCTTTTTGCTCTAGCCATGAAGTGTAGTTTCCTTCATAAGGAATACCGTGACCGCGATCTAGCTCTAAAATCCAACCAGCAACATTATCTAAGAAATATCTATCATGGGTGATTGCTACTACAGTACCTGGGTAGTCATGTAAGAAGCGCTCTAACCAAGCAACAGACTCAGCATCTAAATGGTTAGTTGGTTCATCAAGCAGTAACATGTCAGGTTTTTGTAGCAATAAGCGGCAAAGCGCAACACGGCGGCGTTCACCACCACTTAATATGCCAATTTTTTGTTCCCAAGGTGGTAAACGTAAAGCGTCAGCAGCACGTTCAAGTACGTTATCAATATTATGACCATCTTGAGTATTAATAATGTCTTCAAGTTCACCTTGCTCTTTAGCAAGGGCATCAAAGTCAGCATCTTCTTCAGCATACTCGTTATAGACTTGGTCAAGACGGGCTAAAGCATTTTTTACGGTAGCTACCGCTTCTTCAACAATTTCACGAACTGTTTTTTCTTCATCCAGTATCGGCTCTTGTGGTAAATAGCCAATATTAGTACCCGCTAAAGCATTAGCTTCTCCTTCAAATTCAGTATCAAGGCCGGCCATGATACGAAGTAGGGTAGATTTACCTGAGCCGTTTAAGCCTAAAACACCAATTTTAGCGCCAGGGAAAAATGATAAAGAAATGTCTTTTAAAATAGTGCGTTTAGGCGGTACTACTTTGCTAACGCGGTTCATTGAGAATATAAATTTGTCTGGCAATGCCATGAGAAGTCCGAAGAGGTGATTAATTACGTGGGTATTATTTTAAGTAACTCCTGTCGAGTTAGCAAGAGTATACGAGATTACTTCAGTATGGGAGATTCGTTGTTTATCAGTTTATTTATTTTATTAGAATAAGTGCCTTTTATTTTCAGTGATACGGATGAGCTTAGTTCATTAGTCAAGCTCACCATACTGCACGATTTAGATTCAGTTTAGTCTTACTAATAGGCACTTCGAAACTAGCGCCCGATCACTGCCTTTGAATCTGTTGCAGGTAAATATACTTACAACGGCTCGATTGGCAATTTTTAAAGGTAGTATATCTAAGGATCAGCTTTGTGCTATTTCATGCGAAAGTGAGGTGAGTATGTTAATCACATCAACACTGGCACTTTCCATGATTGATAAATCTTTCACTGTTTGTGCCATATTACCTGCTTGCTTTGCTTTTAAAGCACTTAATCCATAGTTATGAACTTGCGCATGAGGAGTATCAAGCTGTTTAAATGCGCTATAGCTTGCATATTTTTCAGCGCCTTCCCCGATAAAGTACCATTTACCTAAACGGCAATTGTGGTGATCGGCAAAATCATCTACTGTTTTATCAGACATGCCTAACATGACTTGATACACTTCTAATTTCCATACCACATGATCCATTTTAACCGTTTGGATAAAAGCGTCATCAGTTGAGTGGCTAATAACCGAATACATTTTTTGGGAAACTGACACTATATCATCGGCAGTGCTTTCTATTGTTGTAGTGCTATGGCTTATTTCACTGCTTTTTTCGCCGACTTGGTGTATTCCTTCAATTACCTGTTCCATTTGCTGATTAACTTGTTCTATTAAGTTAGATATTTCATTTGACGCTTCAGCTGAACGTTGGGCTAAGGTTCTTACTTCATCAGCAACAACGGCAAAGCCCCGACCTTGTTCTCCTGCTCGTGCGGCTTCAATGGCTGCGTTTAAAGCAAGTAAATTGGTTTGGTCAGATATACCTTTGATTATGTTTACAAATTCATTAATACCCGCCGTAGCGGATTTTAAATTATCAACTGAAGTTGAAGCCTCTTGGCTATCACTACTGATTTTTGCAGTAGCAACGGTGGTTGATGCGAGCATAGTGAGAATTTCGGTAAATAGTTCTTGTGATGATTGAAAGTCATCCCGGTGGCCTATTAGCTCTCGAGAAGAAGCAGCAAGTTCCTCTCTAATATTGTTAACTAAGTCAGACGAATTTAACAATAAACTGTTTATTTCTTCTTGGTGGCGATAACGCTCTGTATTACTTGCCATGTCTTGTGCTAATTGTTGACTTTCGTCATTGGCATTAGTGACTTCCGTTTCTAAGGTTAAAACTTGTTCTTTTAATTGCTGATTCTCCATTTTTAATGCAGCAAACTCTTCTTTACTAGGGAAACCAAACATATAATAAACACCTAAACGCGATTAATAGATTTAACAATATTTTAATGTTCAGTAATTATAACGAAAGCTATTCATTTGACAAATAATATTATTAACAGGGAAGTTGTTTTATTTAAATCAGCGTATTGCCTTTATAGTGTTATGACTTTATCACCAGCCATTAAGCCTGAAATTACTGTGATCATGCCGTTTTTTTCTTCTTTACCTAACCTAACGAAGCGACGTTGAATTTCACCATCGACATTAAGCCAAACAAAGTCTAACTGGCCAACATGAGCCACGCTGTTGGCAGGAATAGTTAACTTGGTTTGCTCGCCTGCGGGAATTAACATGCGTGCGTACATGCCTGGTAATAAGTTTTTATGATAGGTAATACGTGCTTTAATTAAAAAACTCCGTGAACCGGTATTTGCCGCAGGCACTATTTCTTCTATTTTACCTATTATTAATTTATTCACGCTGGGTAATTCAATTTCTATGCTTTGCCCATTCGTTAATGTTAACGCAAGCTGCTCGCGTACTTGTGCTTCTACCCGTAGAGATAACGGGTTATACAATGATAATAATTTTATTCCAGGTTGAGCTGTATCGCCGGGCTCGGCAAAACGGTCAACAATACGTCCATCAATTGGTGCCATCAAGCTAGCATAGCTTAAGGTGGTTTTTGCTTGAGAAAAGGCTTGTTTAGCGGCCGTTAACTCAGCATGAATAGTTTGATAAGTAGCGCTATTTTTATCTAATTCAAACTCTGAAATGAGTTTTGTTTTAAATAACTCAACCGCGCGATCAAGGTTTTGTTTCGCTTCTTTATATCGAGCTTGCATGGCCTTAACATTTTCTTTGGCCTGTAACACTTGTGATTGTAAGTCGTTTTGCTCTAATTGAATTAATAGATCGCCTTTTTTTACAAGGTCACCTGATCTACTGTTGATGTGTTCAATACGCGCTAAAATTCTAGCGGAAATAATGGTTGCTTGTTTTGCTTCAAGACTAGCCGCTACGGGCTCAAAAATAGCTTCTTTACTGGCCACTAGGGTATAATTGTTGTTCTTATCAAGCATTGCAGCACTTATTTTATTATTTGTTTTATTATTAATATTGGTATTTAATGCGGGCGCTATTTTGTCATCAAATGAGCCAGCCAGCCATGCCACCATTAACAGAAGAATAGTTAAGGCTATCACAGGAATAAATATTTTTTTTACTGTGTTTTTATCTGCTTTCGTGTGAGTCATAACTATGTCTGCGCCTCAGTTGATTCTTTTATGGAGTTAGTGATTGCAACTTGCTTCTCTGCTGTGTTGGCTTGGTTTGATTGTTCATTGTCAAAAACTAATAGGTAAACAATAGGCACAACGAGCAGTGTAAAGATGGTGGAAGAAATTATGCCAAAAATAATGGCTATCGCTAAACCACTAAATACCGGGTCGAGGGTGATAATTAAATTGCCTAACAAGGTTGTGCCTGCGGTCAATAAAACAGGTCGCATGCGCACAGCACCAGCTTGAATTAAGGCTTCTTTAATAGGTTCTCCTCTATCACGTGCTTGGGTAATAAATTCAATTAAAATTAATGAATTTCTAACGACTATTCCTGCTAATGCAATCATGCCTATCATGGCGGTAGCGGTAAATAATATGGGGTCAGGGGCGTTAGCTATTTCACGTTCACCAAATTGATTAAGTAAAAAGAAACCGGGCATAATACCAATAACGGTTAAGGGGATCGCTGACATAATAATGCCAGATAATGCTGCTGAGCCTGTTTGAACTCTAAGTACTAGGTAAATAGCGGTGAGGGCAAAGGCAAAAGCAATACCCATGTCGATAAATACACGTAAGGTAATACTCCATTCACCTTCACCACTCCAAGATAATGTTATGTTGTCAGGTAGTTGCCATAATTGACCACCGCCACTCGATAAAAAAGTGCGTTTTGTCCAGTCGTTTGGCGCTGCTGTTGATAGGTTATCGTTGGCACTGTTACTATTGGCACCAGCACTTTGTAAATCACTACCTACATCAGCAATGATGGCAGCAGGTGTTCTGCCTGAAATATCCGCGGTAACATAGACAACGGGTTTTAAATTTTTATGGAAAATAGGTTTATCATTTGTTTTTTGTTCAAACTGTCCTAATTCGCCTAACGAAACCAGTGACTGTGGTGCTATATCAATACCTTGAGGCGTGGTGTTTTGTACAATACCTGCTTGCCCCTTGATAGTTAAACGATAAAAGTCAGCGAGTGTTTCTCGTTGATCAATTGGTAACCTTACCTTAATTGCCAGTGGCGTTGCTTCATCATCTACATGCAGGTAACCAGCAACTTTCCCCGTATTAGCGACTGCTAGCGTTTGGTTAATATTTGCGGTAGAAATACCTGATAAAGCGGCTTTGATTTTATCGGTAACGAAGCGAAGTTTTGGTTGGTCATTGCCAACAGTCGAATCAATTTCAACTACATGGGGTTCTTGTTTTAATCGGTGCTCAACAATTTTTGCTGCTTGTTGTAACTCACTGTATTGGGTAAATTCATCACCGTAAAGCTCGGCAACTAATGTGCTAAGTACCGGCGGACCCGGTGGTACTTCGACTACTTTAATTTTTACGCCGTTAGTGCTCAGTGCAGCTAAGTGCTGCCTTAACCTTAATACGATGGCATGTGATTGATGTTCACGTGCTGTTTTATCTAGTAATATTATGCGTAAATCAGCCATATAAGGTGCTTGACGCTGATAATATTGACGAACCAACCCGTTGAAATCTATCGGTGATGGCGTACCTACGTAGCTTGCTATTGCTTTAATTTCTGGTAGTTGCTGCGCTTTATTTGAAACTGTTTTTGCCATCGCGGCGGTTTGCTCTAACGTAGTATTTTCTGGCATATCAATAATAATTTGTAGCTCATTTTTATTATCAAAAGGTAATAATTTAAGCGGAACTAAACGCATCACGGGCAACATGGCGGCAACAATAAATAAGATTAAGACAAGCCAAAGTACCAACTTACTTTTTTTTCTATTCTCTAATAATGGTGTCAGCATACGGCGATAAAACTGGCTGAATCCTTGGCTTTGCTCAATGTCCTCATTAAGTTCTACTGTTGATTTTGGTTTGATCAATTTTGATGCTAACCAAGGGGTTACTAAAAAAGCGACCAAGGTTGAGCTGATCACACTTAAAGGAACATTAAATGCCATAGGAGCCATGTAAGGTCCCATCATGCCGGTTATATAGGCGAGGGGAATAAAGGCTAATACAATGGTTAAGGTTGACATGAGTAAGGGCACTCTTATTTCATTAATCGCGCCTACTATTTTGTCTTGCAATGAACCACTTTTATTTTTTAAATAGCGCTCAATATTGTCAACACCGGTAATAGGATCGTCAACTAATAAACCCAGCGATAAAATAAGTGCAAATAAGGTGACACGATTAATGGTATAACCAAAGGCTAAATCTAAAGATAAGGTAATGCCATAACAAATAGGGACGGCTAAGCCCACCACAACAGCAGAGCGCCATCCTAAAAATACGGCAATAAATACTACTACGGTAAATACAGCAAACGCTAAGCTAGTAGTGAGGTTGTTTACTTTTTCATTTGCCGTTTCACCATAATCACGTAAAACTTCTACATGAACATTTTGTGGAAAAATTGATTGCTGTAATGCCGCTATTTTATCGTGTATCGCTTGGGCTACGGTAACGGCGTTACTACCAGGCTGTTTGGCTACACTGATGGTAACCATGGGATGATCGCTATTGTTATTTGAATAGTATTGTTGTTGATGACCATTAGCAAAATCAATCCAAGTATAGCTACTTTGTTCTGCGGGGCCATCAATAATGTTTGCGATATCTTTTAATAAAATCACACTGCCATCAATAACACTAATAGGAGCATTTTTTAATGTTGCTATGTCACGAAAAACATCGCCACTTTCTAGACGAAAAGACTGATTTTCTAAGGCAAGGTTACCATGGTTTTGTAGAGTGTTAGAGGCTTGAATAGCATTTAAAACATCTGCGATAGCAACAGATCTAGCGGTCATTTGTTCTGGATCTAAGTTAACTTGTATCTCTCTTGATCGACCACCAACAATTTTTACTTCACTAGTATTCTCTATGGCTTGTAAATAGGTAGAGACTTCTTCGGCTAAGCGACGCAGCCCATAGTCGTCTACTGTTGTGTTATCACTGCTCCACAAACCCAGCATAATAATAGGAACATCATCTACTTCTATCGGTTGTACGCGCCAGTTAGTAACAATAGCTGGAATTCTATCCGTATTTGAATGAAGTTTGTTGTAGGTGTTTAGTAACGCATTTTCCCGATTTTCACCTACATGAAATCTCAAGGTTACTACGGTTTGGCTATTATTGGTAACAGAGTAAACATGTTCAACGCCACTTACCTGTGCTAGCAACTTCTCTAAGGGAGTGGTGACTAAACGTTCCACTTGTTGCACATTAACGCCCTCAGCGTTAACTACTACATCAATCATAGGAACTACTATTTGTGGCTCTTCTTCTCGGGGCGTGTAATTGAGTGATATCAAGCCCGCTAGCATGGATAGAACTAAAATAATAAATGGCAGCTTACTTGCTAAAACGCTGCTGATTAATTTGGCGGTAAAATTAGTTGGAGTCGGCATAATCAGTTAGCAGTCCTTTAAAGTGTGGGTGATGAGTTAATGCCGTAATGGAAGGTCACAATTTAATTAAGTAGGAATCACTTAAATATCTTCACAAAACTGTTGCTGTAAAATTTCTAATAAAATCTTTATCTTTTGATTAGCAATGCGATAGTAAATTGTTTGTGATTCACGTCTTGTCGTCACTATTTCGCTTTCTCTTAGTTTAGCTAAATGTTGGGAAAGCGCCGATTGTGATAGTTCAACCTGCTCATTTAAATCACCAACAGTAAGCTCGCCATTTGCTAAAGAACATAAAATGATTAAACGGTAGGGGTTGGCTAATTGTTTTAAAATGGTGGCAACGTATTGAGCATTTTCTAGTAATTTAGTTTTATCGCTTGTCATGTAAGTCCTAAGCTGAGCATTAATTATATTTTATTCTACTATTGAACTTTAATTTAGTAAAGGCTAATATACATAAATAAGAAAAAAGTAAATTAGATAATGTTAAATTAGTAAGATATTGTTTAATATTTAATTAATAGTTTGGAGAATATATTATGACGGTCAATGAGGCACTTCGTTTTGTCGCAGGTATTATGATTTTACTTTCATTACTACTTACTCAGTTTCATTCACAAAATTGGGTGTGGTTTACGGCATTTATTGGGATAAACTTATTACAATCATCAATGACTAAATGGTGTTTAATGATGACAATATTGAAAAAACTCGGCTTGCAAGAGGGTAATAAAAATTGTAGTAATTAGTGAGTGAAGAGTAAAGTATTATGCATTATTAAATTTAAAATGAATGAGAATTAATTAAGGAACCACGATGTTAAAAACGATACCTGAAGTGATTGCTCAGGCAAGAGAGTCACTTAATACGATAACGGCAGAAGATGCGGCTATTAAATGTAAGGCGGAAAATGGCCTTATCATTGATGTCAGAGAACCCGCTGAATTTGCAGAAAAAGCGGGTGAAAACACGATAAACATTCCCCGTGGTTTGTTAGAAATGAAGATGCTAAAAATGCATCCTGATGAGAATTTAGCTATTTTTATTCATTGTGCTACGGGCGCTAGAGCGACCTTTGCGGCTGAGCAACTAAAGCGTGTTGGCTACAAAAATGTTTGGGTGGTTACTTCGATGTTAGATGATGTTTGTTGTGTATTCTAATTTATAGTGTTTAATTTTAAGGTTAAGTGTAATTTCACCGCAGGAAGTAAATGATGAGCAGTCCGTTAGTTGTTGATTATTATAGTGACATTTTATGTGTTTGGGCATGGATAGCTCAACGTCGTATTGATGAATTACATGAGAAATTAGGTAATAAAATTGAATTACGTTATCACTATTTAGATGTATTTGGTGATGCGATAAATAAAATACCAACCCAGTGGCGAGAACGAGGTGGTTATGATGGTTTTTCTGCTCATGTAATTGAGTCTGCTGCTGTTTATGAAGATGCTCATATTCATAGCGCTATTTGGTCTAAAACCCGTCCGACGTCTTCTGCTAATCCCCATTTGGTATTGAAAGCGATTGAACTCACCTACTCATGTCAACAGAGCATTAATTTAGCACTACAATTTAGGCAAGCTTTTTTTGTTGAGGCAAAAGATATCAGTAATTTAGCCGTGTTATTTTCTATTATTGAGCAAGCAGGGCTTGATAGCAGTAGAGTTAATAAAGCCTTGGTTGATGGCCGTGCTATGGCGGGCTTAATGCGTAATTATCAACAAGCAAAAGCATTATCATTAAAAGGTAGCCCATCTTATATTATTGATAATGGTCGACAAACCTTATACGGAAATGTCGGCTATCGGGTATTGTTAGCTAATATTGAAGAGCAGTTGAATAAGCCAGAAAGTGAAGCAAGTTGGTGTTAAATGAAGGGAGTTTTTTGAGTTACGAAGGCACTATGCTGAGCAGGTGCCTTCGTAACTCGCGACTTTACTTATTTTCTGTTCCGTTGCTGCTCTTACACCCAATTAGGTACTGAATCAGCACTAATGACTTCTTCGTAGGTTGGACGAGCTCTAACAACAGCAAATTCATTATCTTTGACCATCACTTCTGGCGCTAACATTCGGGTGTTATAAGTAGACGCCATTACTGCGCCATAAGCTCCACAACTCATAACGGCAATTAAATCACCTGATTTTGATTCATTAACTTGCCGGTTTTTGGAAAAAGTATCACCCGTTTCACAAACAGGGCCAACAACGTCATAAATTTTCTGTGATGTATTCGTTGTATCTACGGCAAGTATTTCGTGATGAGCATCGTACATGCTTGGACGAATTAAATCGTTCATGCCCGCATCAATGATTAAAAATTGACGTTCTTCACCGGTTTTAACAAAAACGACACTCGACACTAAAATACCAGCATTGCCTAATAAAGAGCGACCGGGCTCAACAATAATTTTACAGGCTAAGTGGTCTAATTGTGCTTTGGCAATAGCAGCATATTCTTGTTTACTTGGTATGACTTCATCACTATAAGTGATGCCTAAACCGCCACCAATATCAATAACACTGATCTCGTGACCATCTTCTCTAAGATCAACGACTAATTGAGCAATGCGCTTATAGGCTTCTTCAAAGGGGGCAAGTTGGGTTAGTTGTGAGCCAATATGAACATCAACACCTTGAACCTTTATATTAGGTAACGAAGCTGCTTTTTTATAAGCCAGTCGAGCTTTACTTATGGGAACACCAAATTTGTTTTCAGCTTTACCGGTAGATATTTTTGCATGAGTGTTCGCGCAAACATCAGGGTTTATACGAAAAGCAATAGCCGCTGTTGTGTTTAACCGCGTGGCAACTTGGCTAATGAGTTCAAGTTCCGGCTCAGACTCCACATTAAATTGAAAAATGCCTTGGCTTAATGCGTATACTATTTCTGATTCAACTTTAGCAACCCCAGAATAAACTATTTTGTTTGCGGGAATGCCAGCAGTAAGAGCACGACGAATTTCACCTATCGATACAACATCGGCACCTGAGCCTAGTTTTGCTAAAGTTGCTAATACAGCTTGGTTACTGTTTGCTTTTACGGCATAGCAAATAAGCGTATCTTGTTCACTAAAAGCTTGCTGATAGCTTTGAAAGTTTTGGGCTATAGCGGTATTTGAGTAACAGTAAAAAGGCGTGCCTACTTGTTTTGCTATCTCGCTAATAGCCACGTTTTCAGCAAACATTTTGCTGTTAATATACGGAAAGTGTGTTTGAATCGTCATGTGCTTAGTCTTTATTTACAGAGTGAACTTTTTAAGTGTGAGTAATCTATTCTAATCTTTAATGCTATTCAATATAAACAGCCAGAATATTTTTCTCTAGTTAATATTAAATAGAGTCACCCGAACAATAAACAGGAACAGCGATGAAAAAAAATAATTTATTAGCCTTGTTCAAAGTCTCTGTATTGTTAATGTCAGCGTTAAGTTTTCATGTTTTTTCCCGAGTACCAGATTACACTACAGATGTGATTGGTATAAGTGAAACACAATTATCACCTAGTCATTGGGTGAATAAATTAGCGCAAGATAATACACTTTTAATGAACCAAACGAGCATCACTCAGTTCAACCAATCTTTAGTGCTAAGTAATCCTTATATTGTTAATCCGCTAAACTTACCTGAGCGTTTGAGTAAAGCGCAATTATTAGCAAAAACACGCAGTATTAGCAAACCTTCAAATGATAAGCGTTTTTATGATAATGGCGAACAGCTTAATGAAAGTGATTATGCATCTTATATCGAAAACACTAACCAAAATGCAATCAAAGCCGAAAATATAGTGACATTTGGTTTAGTGATAAGGCGCTCAGTGCTACGTACCTTTCCAACCTTTGATAGGGTTTTTAAAGAGGGAGAAGATAGAGACTTAGACTGGTTTCAAGAAAGCGGTCTATTCCCTGGTGATGCTGTGGCTATTTTACAGCTGAGTAAAGACAGGCAATGGCTTTTAGTACAGAGCTATAATTACCTTGCATGGATGCCTAAAGAAGATGTCGCGATTGGTAATAAAACGGATATTTTAGCCTTTAAAAAGGCTGAGAACTTTATTGTAGTCACTGGCAGTAAAGCGTTCACTAACCATGTACCAAATCAGGCAGCGCTGTCAAATATTCAACTGGATATGGGCATACGATTACCTTTAGCTAAACGTAGTGAATATAGTAATACGCTATATGGGCAAAACCCGTTTGCTAATTATATTGTTAAATTTCCAAGTAGAGATTCAGAGGGTAAATTAGTATTTCAACTTGTGCCAATACCACGTGGTCAAGATGTACGTGTAGGTTATTTACCTTTTACCAAGCAAAATTTAGTTCAGCAATCTTTTAAATTTTTAGGTGAACGTTACGGCTGGGGACACGATTATAATGGTCGAGATTGTACTGGCTTTATTGGTGAAATCTATAAAAGTTTCGGTTTGTTGATGCCAAGAAATTCAGGGCAACAGGCTAAAAGTGATTATGGTCTCAATCATTATTTTGCTAAGGGCACAACCAAAGCGGATAAGTTAACAGTGATTAAGCAGATGCAAACGGGCGATCTTATTTATATTCCTGGCCATGTGATGATGTATTTAGGACAGGAAAACTCAAAGCCCTATATTATTCATGATGTAAAAGAATTGGGCTACATTGATGAGCGTGGTGAAGTATACCGTGGTACGCTAAACGGTGTTTCTGTTACGCCATTGTTACCATTAAAAGATTATGTCGATAGTATTACTAACATTAAGCGTATTAGATAAATGACGATGATAAAGGTAACGAGATGAAAATAACTAATATTCGTTTTGCCAAATTAACGGTACCTTTGGTAACTCCTTTTAAAACAGCACTGCGTTGCGTGGACAATATTGACGATTTAGTGGTGATTATTGAAACAGATACCGGAGAAATTGGCTATGGTGCCGCGCCGGCTACGCCACTAATCACTGGTGATACACATAGCTCAGTGATGGCGGCAATAGATTCGGTGATTAAGCCATTGTTAATCGGTCTAGACCTTACCAATATTAACGAGTTGACTAATATTGTTCAGTCGGCTCTTATTAAAAATACTAGCGCAAAGGCGGCGGTTGAAATTGCTCTTTATGATTTATGGGGAAAATTATACAACACACCTTTATATAAGTTACTGGGGGGCGGTAACAACCAACTGAAAACAGACATCACTATTAGTATTGATAATATCGATAAAATGATCAGTGACAGTCAAAAAGCATTAGCACAAGGTTTTGATCGTTTAAAAATTAAAGTTGGCAATGATATTTATCAAGATATTGAACGAGTGCGAAATATTTACCAAGTAGTAAAAGGCAAGGCATTAATTCGTTTGGATGTGAATCAAGGCTGGACGGCTAAGCAAACGGTGTTTGCGATACAAAAACTTGACGCTGCAGGGGTTGAATTAGAGTTAATTGAGCAGCCTGTTAAAGTGGATGATTTAGCCGGTATGCGTTATGTCACTGAGCGAGTTTTAACCCCTATTATGGCTGATGAAAGTGCGTTTGGCCCTAAAGAGGTTATTGAACTTATTACTACAGGGACCGCGGATATTATCAATATTAAGTTGATGAAAACAGGCGGTTTATCCAATGCGATTAAAATTGCTGATATCTGCCAAACCTACCATATTGATTGCATGATGGGTTGTATGCTTGAAGGTAGCATAGGTGTAGCAGCTGCAGCGCATTTAGCTGCGGCAAAATCGAATGTAATCACTAAAATTGACCTTGATGGTCCTGCACTTGGACAATACGATCCTGTACATGGCGGGGTAAACTTTAACTTCGCTCATATTAGCTTAGGTGATGGGCCTGGGTTAGGTATTAAAAAGATTGATGATTTGGTTGAACTCTAACGGTTAATTTTTCAATGAGTAAAGGTTGTTATGAGCGCAGAATATACAGGTGTAGATTGGTTGGTTTTTGTTGCTTATGGCGCGATTTTATTGCTGTCAGGCTGGTGGGTGAATCGCAAAAAATCAACCAGCAGTGCAGATTACTTTCTTGGCGGTAATGCGATGCCTATGTGGATGGTCTCTATTTCTGTCTTGGCCACGTCGCAATCAGCAGCAACTTTTCTAGGTGGCCCAGATATGGGCTATCGTGGAGATTTATCTTATCTGGCGACTAATATTGGCGCTTTTATTGCGGCATTTATTGTCGCCGCTTACCTCATTCCTAAATTTTATCAATACAAGGTTTTTACTGTTTATCAATTGCTTGAGCAGCAAATAGGACCAAGAGCAAAAAAGCATGCCGGTATTATGTATTTATTTGGTCGTGTATTTGCGAGTGGTGCGCGTTTGTATATGGCAGCCATTGCCGTAGCGATGATTTTATTCGGTGATATTTCCGCACCAAGTATTGTTTATGCAACCATCATCATTACGGTTATTGGTTTGTTATTTTCAGTATTTGGCGGGGTACGCTCGGTTATTTATAGTGATGTTATTCAAGCGGTTGTTTATGTCAGTGCAGCGGTATTTGTTATTTATTTTCTAGTTATCACTATCCCCGCTGATTTTTCAACCATTATAGCAGCGCTTCAAGAGCCAGCAGTTACCACAACTGGCTTTATTCAAACCTCAAAATTAACATTATTTAATTTTGATTTAGATTTTAGCAGCGCGGGCATGTTCGGTTTTTGGTCGTCTATCACGGGGTTCTTATTACTCAATATTGCTGCTTTTGGTTTAGATCAAGACATGACCCAAAGAGTGTTAACGTGTAAAACGGCTAAAGAAGGCAGTAAGGCAATGTTACTTTCTGTGGTGATGGTTATTCCCGTGATGTTTTTATTTTTGGTTATCGGCTTATTGTTATTTATCTTTTATCAGCGTCCTGACTTAATGGGTGAGGGGGCGGCAACCGCAATGACATCATTTGATGGTACAAAAGTAACGGTATTTATGTCGTATGTACTTAATCAAATTCCTTCAGGTGTACGTGGCTTGGTAACGATAGGCATTATTGCCGCAGCCTTATCTACACTGAATTCTGGCCTAAGTTCAATGTCATCGGTATTAGTACAAGATTTGTATCGTCCTTTTAACCTAAAAAGGGGTTTACAGTTTGCTGATAATCATTATGTTAAGGCCGGTAAAGTCAGCATGACTATTGTTGCTATTGCGTTAGCTGCGATGGCGGTATTGTGTTATTACTGGCAACAGCATACGGATACGCCATTATTAGCTTTTGCTTTAAGCGTTATGTTATTTTCTTATAGTGGTTTGCTTGGTGTTTATTTTACCGCGCTTTTTACCAAACGAGGCAGTGAGCGCTCGGTAACCGCAGCCTTAATCACGGGCTTTGTCATTACGCTACTTTTCCAGCCTTATATTCAAACATTGTATTTACCAGCAACATTGGTTTTTGATTTAGCTTTTACTTGGAAACTATGCATAGCAACATTTATTTCTACTTTGGTGTGCTTGCTCGGTACTAGAAACCTCGTTGATAAGCCATGTGGACAGAATAAGACTAAACTTGAGGTGCACGCATAATGACGTTGAAAAACAGGAAGAAAACGTTGACAAATGTTAACTATATTTTGGGCGTTGATGGGGGCGGTACTAAAACCATCGCTCGTTTAATCAACTTAACTAGTCAGGAGCAATGGCAAGCTGCGTCAGGCCCATCATCATTAACGAATGACTTTACTGGGGCGGTAAACGTCTTAAATGCGTTAATTGATGACTTAACCGGACAAGCCGCTTGTCAATCACTGGAGGTGGTTGCCGTGTTTGGGTTAGCGGGTACCGATGACAGTGATATTGTGACTAAATTACAACAAATATTCGCGCATCGCTTTGCCGTTTTAGATATTTTTAATGATGCCACCACGTCTGCTTATGGCGCAAATAATGGCGGCGAGGTGGCTGTTGTTGCTTTAGGCACTGGCTCTGTAGGGATGCGTTTACAATTTAACGAACAAGGTAAGTTAACTCAGCATATAGTTGGCGGTTGGGGTTTTCTCATTGGTGATGAAGGGGGCGGTGCTAAACTAGGCTACCATAGTGTTCAGGCTTTAGTGACTGAATTTCAACATTTTGGCTATGTACATAGCCAATTAACTCAAGCGGTTGCTAGGTTTATTAATACTAAAGATAGTGGTGTGATAACACGACAGGCTATTGCTGTTTGGTTAGCCAATGCAAAGCCTGTTAATTTTGCTCAATTATCACCTTTGGTTACTCAGCATCAAAGTGTTTGCCCGGTGGCGAAAGAAATTATTATTAATCACGTTGCTAGTGTGGAACTTCTCATTAAAGACACACGAGCAGCTACCACATTGCCAGTAGTTTTGTTGGGAGGGCTTGCTCAGACGACCCAAACGCTATTGTCAGCGGTAACCAAACGTTTGTTAATTAACGCAAAAGGTGATGCGCTTGATGGTGCTTGCTTACTTGCTAACATCGCGTTGAAAAAGCACAAACTTGTACGTTAATCAGGCTACTTATTTACGGGTAATGTTATGCTTAGCTAAGCTGAAATGAGTTATGCGTTTAACAATGACAACGCACTTTGTAACTTATCTACTAACTCAGGATTAGTTAATACTTGTTTTTCGCTATCAAAATTGTCAAAAAAACTAGGAATAGAAACACTCGCTTTAACATCACCGGCAAAATAAGATGCCGATGCTGTTGCTGCGGCTAATACCGAGCCTGCACCACCGGGGCCTGGCGATGTTGCTAAAAATATCATAGCCTTATTTTGATAAAGTTTTTTATCGATACGAGAAGTCCAATCAAAAAGGTTTTTATAAGCCGAAGTGTAATAGCCGTTATGCTCAGCAAAAGAGATGATAATGGCATCGGCTTGGCCTAGTTTAGCGAAAAAATCTTTTGCTAATTGTGGTTGGCCTAGCACTGCTTCTTTATCTTGGCTAAATAATGGCATTTCATAGTCATTAATATCTAGAATTTCCACTTCAACGTTATAACTATGTTTAACTAAAGATGCGGCATAAGTGACCAATTGCTTATTGATCGATTTTGAACTGCTGCTTGCAGCAAAGGCTAATAATTTCATGAGGGTGTTCCTTTAAATATGTAGGCAAGTTAATGATGACTAGTATATATTACAAGCTTAGTGTAATTAATATAGTAAAAAGTATTTGTTTGTTTCCATATGACACATAATAGTAAAGACAGTAAGTTATTTGATGGCATCATCATTTTTACCCAAGTGGTAAAATGCGGTAGTTTTTTTAAGGCTGCTGAGGTGACTGGGCATTCTAATTCTTATATCAGTAAAACAATTAATAAACTCGAAGCTAGACTAGCGGTACGCTTGTTAAACCGCACTACGCGATCGCTTAGTTTAACGCCTGAAGGTAAAGTTTATTTTGAACAATGCCAGCAACTAGTATTAGATGCGGAGGATGCTTTAGGTTTACTAAGTCAAAGCCATGTTCAGCCAAAAGGCTTGTTGAAAATAAGTTGTCCTGTTGCTTTTGCTCAAGGCTACTTACAAGATTTTTTATCAAAATATTTACTGCGTTATCCTGAGGTTGAACTACAGCTTGATTTAAATGACCGTCGTGTTGATCTTATTCAAGGAGGCTTTGATTTAGTGATCAGGGCTACGGATCAATTGGAAGAGTCTAGTTTCATTTGTCGAAAAATATATAGTTGTAAAAGCTACACCGTAGCCACTCGCGATTATTTACAACGCTTTGGTCGACCAATTAAACCGGAGGAGTTGATTGAACACCAATGTCTTTGTTACAGCAATTTAAAAACACCTAAACGTTGGCACTATGTTGAGCCTAATGGACATGAGATTCAAGTCGATGTTTCGGCTAAATTACTTTGTAATAGTGCACAAATGGAGTTGGCTATGGTGAAAGCTGGCCATGGAATTTGCCGTTTACCCGAGTTTGCGATGGAGCAGGAAATTAAAGATAACTCGTTAGAAATACTTTTTAGTGATTATCCCCCACCGATTATTAACGTTTATGCTATTTATCCTAGTCGACAGCATTTATCACCGAAAGTTAGGTGCTTTATTGATTTATTGGTTGAGCATATGCCTGTGAGCTAAGTTTTATCATAATGTCGAGATGCATTCTGACACTGTTTTAATAGCTGATGGAAATCATTTAGTGCTCTATCCATACTCGTTTCAGGAAGATAAAGATGGTAGCCCAATGCAGACTGTAGGCTTTTACAATGATGCAAAAATGCGGCTATAGGTCCTGAAATCTCCAAACCAGATTGTAAAGTAAATGGCGTAAAGTTAAGTTGAATTTGTTCAAATGACAATAGTTGCTGTACAAAAGCGAACTTGAGTAAAGGTTGTTGTTCATGTATCAGCCGGTTAGCTAATCTAGGTGATATTTGTTGCGCGAGTGTTTCTAAATTGATTAAACGAATACCAATATAGGGTAGGTCTATTGAGGTGATTCCATAGACTTCTCTAATAGGTTTTATTGCTTGAATTTGTTGCCAAGCAATTTGCCAGTTACCGTATATATGCAAATATTTCAGTTTTTCTGGTGTGATATGATAACTAAATTGTGGCTGCAAATATTTTGTCAGCCCAGTAATCATAATGACTATGGCCACTAAAAAAATAAATATTAATACTAATTTAAATGCTTGCCAATAATACTGGCTAACTAACAAAGTTAACAATAATAGTATCCAGCCAACTAGCAGTAAAAATATCGCATGATGATTGGCTTGTGCTTTGATATTAATAATAGGTAATGGTGTTGTCATGATAATACCAGTTGCTATAGCTCACTTTATTAATGAGTTAATGAGTCAATTTACCTGTTAAGTATAAACGCTTTTTAGGTGTTCTGTGACAACACATTATGTTTGATATTCACGACCCTTAATTTAACAAAGCGTAGTTGTTAACGTGATATTGTAAGTATTATTCATTAAAATGTTATAGCTTTAGTAAAAAATCAATGATTGATGGTAGCATTGTTAAAGTGGTCGCTAATATCGCTGTATTTATTGAATGCTCGCCAATAGGAGGAAATGCTTTAATAGATTTAGTCGTTTTAAGAAGAACTGCTAGTGAGTCGAACCGACTAGTATCAAGTGTAGAGTCTCCATTTTTTGCGATAGTAATGATCCTATTATACTCTTGTTGCATTACCTCTCCTAACTCTTCGATAACTAGCTTCTTTTTAGCCCATAATTGAGTTGTTATTGGCATAAGCGGTACAACATATGTCAATATAATTATAGACACTGAAAATAATGTAAATACAAATATTGAAAAATCTAGTTCAAATATAGAAAACAGAATACTGATAATAGCCACACAAGATGAAAATGCTACCGCTAGAACAATGTATTGATTAGTATCAATAAGAGATGATATGGCCGCTCCTGATCTATCCCACAAATGAACGTTAATATTTGAACCTATAAGGAATGAATACTTAAAATAAATAGCCAAGCTAAATAGAGCCATACCGGTAAGAATGTTAGCAACAAATAAAAACACCGCCAGTGCATAATTAAGCAAGGTTAGATCCTTCCATGGGGAGAGCAGTATTACCATTATTAGAAATACCATCCCAAAAATCATCCCTATAAAGAAAGATTTCTTTCCATCAAATATTTCCCTCATGAAAGTGTGGCCAGAGAATTGAATGCTGGTTTCTAATAAAGAGTGTTCATACGCAACTGATGAGAGTTGGAGGTTGCGTTTCAAAAAAATAGTAAACCTATAAATAGCGTATGTGTTGGCCATAATCAATCCAACAAAAATGGGATCTTTAACTTCACTTTTCAAATAAATTTGTAGTATGACATATGCTAACCCAGTAAATATGGTTATAAAAACAAGTGCTAAACCCGCACCTCCCCAAGGTCTATTAGTTTCCATATTTTTTCTCACTATTAGTTCTTGCTTTAGTTTAAGCATCAGAGATGGTTTTTCTATTGGACTGAGCTGATTTTAATGTGAAATATTTAAGTTTGAGCGTTCTATATTATATGTGTATTGTTTTCATATAAACTTTACTTGTAGCCGCTATTTTCTTTAACATTTTTCAAATGTAAATTTAACCTAAACAGTCCATGATCTCTATATTTACTGTAGAGTAGCCAACAACTTTTCGCCATTTTTTATTGGCGGAATGCAAAGTGAGTAATAATGTAGTGGGTGTATATGAGCCTAAATAATTATGCCTATTCACAAATAATACTATAGAAGCAATATCTACAAGATAAAACTCAACCATAGAGGAATAGTTATCGTACTTAGTAAAGTACTTAACACTATAGTACCTGCTACGGTTTGCTGATGCTGTTGGCAACTGGATAAGCATTTACCCCCGTAGGGCAAGCACTGAGTATGATCAACACTGTACTGATGAGTGGCGGAAAATTGAAAACATAATGCGTTGTTAAAAATACTAAACTTGGCAATAAAATTAACTTACTAACACAAGCTATACTGATGAAGGCTAATGCTTGATGTACGTGATAAAAGGCTAATGTTCCCCCTAAAATGAATAGCGCTAATGCAATAGCGGGTTGCCCGATTAACGCTAAGCTTTCTTGTAAAAAAACAGGTAAAGATAGTCCTAATACATTGACCAACAAGCCTGACAGTATACTGATAATAAAAGGGTTATTTAGCGTATGCTTAATAAAACTGAACCAATAGAGGAATTTATTTTTGTCTTTATCTTTATTCGCATTTTTTGCTGCTAACACTGCCGTTAAAGCAAATAACAAAGCGCTATGAAAGGTAACAATAAGAAAAACAATGCCGATAACTTGTTCACCCATGGCAGCTAATAAAACGGGTAAGCCAACAATGATGGTATTTGAATAGCTAGCGCTTAAGGCAAAAACCGCTGAAGCAGCGCTATTTTTATAAGAGGACTGTTCGGTTTTTTTATTGAGTTTATACCTATAATAATTGATTAGCCAAGCAATTAAGTAGCAAGTTAACACCGGAAAATAAAAGGCAGCAAATAACTGAGGACTGACTTGGCTGCTCAAATCAGCTTTTGCCATTTGATAAAATAAAAAAGCAGGAATGCTAATTGAAAAAGTAAACTTGCTTAAGGTATTTAGTTGCTCACGGCTTAGCCAACGACTTTTGGTACAAATAAAACCGAGTAGTGCAACTAAAATTAATGGGGTGATGATTGCGATGATATTCATAGTGAATACACAGAAACTCTTTTTTATTAATTGTTGTTATTAACCGTAACTTTGTTCAAAAAAACTTTCAATAATTAATCGAGCTGATTCGGCATCAATATTATCTTTAGTTAAGTTTTTATAACCGCCACGGGAAAATAATTGCTCCTTGGCGTCGGCAGTAGTTAACCTTTCATCTTGAAATTCAACCTTTAAGCCAAAACGTCCGGCGATACGATTACCGAACTTTTTTGCGTCTAAGGTTAGTTGTTGTTCACTTCCATCCATATTAAGTGGCAGCCCAACAACAATGAAGTCAGGTTGCCATTCTTGTAAATAGTTTGCTAATGAGTCCCAGTGTGGAATGCCATCATTAGCTTTAATTGAACCAAGAGGGGAGGCGAAGCCTGTCATTTCTTGGCCAACGGCTACGCCAATATATTTTTTCCCAAAGTCAAAACCGATAACGGTACGTTGACCAATGGGCTTACTCTTTTTTGCCACTTTATTTACCTAATGTTTTTGGATTGTGAGTTTGTTGCCGCTAGCATACATGGCACTATTTATCACTTATCACTGGCGTTACGCATGTCCAATATCTGAGGATAAATGCGCAATATCGATACCAAGTTTTTCCGTCGCTTTTTGCCAGCGTTGTTCAATTGGGGTATTAAATAAAATATCACTATCAGCATCAATAGTTAGCCAAGAGTTAGCTTGTAATTCTGTTTCCAATTGACCCGGCCCCCAACCAGCATAACCTAAGGTGACCATAAACTGTTCGGGTGCTTTCTCTGTGCCCAGTGCAAGCAAAATATCTTTAGAGGTGGTGATCATAATGTCATCATTGAGTGCAAGAGAGCTTTTCCAACCCGATTGAGTGCGATGTAATACAAAACCACGGTTTTGGGAAATAGGTCCACCAGAGAGTACCAGTTGTTCTAAGCTGTGATCTAAGCAGATGCTCTCAGGTGTTGACTGTTGTTCTTGCTCAAGTGTGACTTTGTTTCTACTCGCCTGTTCATTATCATTTTCTTCAATTTGTTTTAATAAATCGTGCAAGGTGATATTAACGGGCATGTTAATAATTAAGCCCATGGCACCTTCATCATTGTGCTCACAAATATAGGTGACGGTTTTGTTAAAATAGTCATCACCGAGTGATGGCATGGCAATTAAAAATTGATTTTCTAAACTATCCATTTTTACCTCGATAAACGCTAACAGCCAGGGAGTATTCTGATGAAAATTTGTTATTATTGTCGAATGTTTTCTTCAATAGCATCCATCAATTTACCACTAATGTTAATAGGATAAGCGGCTTCTATTTCTCGTATACAGGTTGGGCTAGTAACATTTATTTCAGTCACTTTATCGCCAATTATATCTAAACCTACAAAATATAAACCACGTTTTTTCAGCTCAGGGGCGATGGTTTCAGCAATAAGTTTATCACTTGGGCTTAATGGTCGGGCAACGCCTCGTCCACCGGCGGCTAAATTACCACGGGTTTCACCTTGTGCTGGAATACGTGCTAAACAGTATGGCATTGGCTCACCATTAACAATTAAAATACGTTTGTCGCCATCAACAATTTCCGGCATATATTCTTGTACCATGGCGTATTGTTGCCCATAGTTGGTTAACGTTTCAATGATAACACCAACGTTAACATCATCTTCTTTAATGCGAAATATTGATGAGCCGCCCATACCATCAAGTGGCTTGATGATAATGTCTTTAAGTTCTTGATGAAAAGCACGAATTTGCTTGTCATTGCGAGTAACTAAAGTACGAGGTGTTAAGTCAGCAAACCAAGCGGTAAATAGCTTTTCATTACAATCGCGTAAGCTTTGTGGCTTATTAACAATTAATGTCCCTTCAACTTCAGCGCGTTCAAGCATATAGGTTGCATAAATGTATTCGGTATCAAAAGGTGGATCTTTACGCATTAAAATAGCGTCAAGCTCACTTAAAGCGATATCTTGTTGGTCTGATAATTCATACCAATGGTTAGCGTCATCAAATACTTTTACTTTTTGTGTATTAGCTCGTGCTTGGCCTTGATCAAGATATAAGTCTTGCATCTCCATGTAATAAATTTCGTAGCCACGTTTTTGGGCTTCAAGCATCATTGCCATAGAAGAGTCTTTAACGACTTTAACTTCGCTGATAGGATCCATTACTATGCCGAGTTTTATTATTTTAGATTGTGCCATTGTTATTTTATATCCTATCTTTATATTATTTTAAATCGCCAAAACGACATTGCAGCGCGGTAATTGCGGTAAGTGCAGCAGTTTCTGTTCTTAGTACTCTTGGGCCTAGCAAAATATCTTGAAAATCAGCTTGGTTTGCTTGGTTTATTTCTATATCTGTTAAGCCACCTTCAGGGCCTATTAATAATCTAACCCGTAGTTTGTTCGCTGACTTTTCTATTGGCAATGTCATAATAGAATGTTGCGCTTTAGGGTGTAAGTTAAGCTTTAAAGCGGCGGTATGCTCACTTATCCAGTCTTGTAAAAACATAGGTTCAGCCACTAGCGGTACAACACAACGGCCGCTTTGTTCACAAGCACTGATCACTATTTTTTGCCATTGGTCGCGCTTTTTAGCTAAACGCTCGCTTGATAGTTTTACCCCGCAGCGTTCAGTAAATAATGGCGTAATTTTATTAACGCCAAGTTCGACCGATTTTTGTAAGGTAAAGTCCATTCGGTCGCCACGTGAAATGCCTTGGCCCAAATGAATATTTAATGGTGATTCGTTGCTTACCGTTTCTTGGCTCATTATTTCAACACTGGCATGCTTCTTTTTAACATCAACTAATTTCGCTGTGTATTGAAATGTTTCTTTGTCATTGTGCTGATGACCATTAAATAAGGTGACTATGTCGCCTTCATTTAAACGCAAAACTCTTACCATATGACCAAAGGCATCATCAGATAATTTTAACGTGTTATTTACAATAAACTCGGTATTTTGATAAATGCGTATTTTGGACATAGTATGGCTAAGTAACCTAATGATTTGTATTTTATTAATAAGGAGATAATACTAATGCTAGTAAGTTAGTGGTTAACTATTTATTTGTATCAGTATAAATACAAGATAGGGGTTAAGGTGTTAAAAAACAATGGGGGTGGTTAACTATTTTTTGGCTGATATAACCGCCTCAGTTGAATCATGTACCTTCAAGAGGAGTGGATATAAATGAAAAAACCAACAATAATGTTGGTTTTATCTGTAATGCTTAATGTGAATTATATTTTGTTTACAACTCGTTTTAGATTCCTGCGGCTTTACGTAAATCATCAGCCTTGTCAGTTTTTTCCCAACTAAAGGCGGTAAAGGTATCATCACCAACGGTCATTTCAAAGGGTTCACGACCAAAGTGACCATAGGCAGCGGTTTGTTGATACATAGGGTGTAATAAGTCTAACATTTTAGTGATGCCATAAGGGCGTAAGTCAAAATGTTCGCGTACGATTTTAACTAATTTATCTTCACTGATTTTGCCAGTACCAAAGGTCTCAATTGAAATAGAAGTGGGCTCAGCAACACCAATGGCGTATGAAATTTGAATTTCACATCGTTCAGCAAGACCGGCAGCAACAATATTTTTAGCAACATAACGACCAGCATAAGCAGCACTTCTGTCTACTTTTGACGGATCTTTACCTGAAAATGCACCACCACCATGACGCGCCATGCCGCCGTATGTATCTACAATAATTTTACGGCCAGTTAAGCCGCAATCACCTACTGGACCACCAATAACAAAACGTCCTGTTGGGTTAATGTGATATTTAGTATTTTCAGTTAATAACTCTGCCGGTAATACATGCTTAATAATGTTTTCCATTACTGCATCAATTAAATCTTCTTGTTTAATATCAGGGTTATGTTGAGTTGACAATACAACGGTATCAATAGCGACCGGTTTATTGTCTTCATAAATGAAAGTAACTTGCGATTTAGCATCAGGACGCAACCAAGGTAAAATACCTGATTTACGTGCTTCAGCTTGACGCTCAACTAAACGATGAGAGTAATATAAAGGAGCAGGCATTAAGGTTTCAGTTTCGTTAGTGGCATAACCAAACATTAAGCCTTGATCGCCAGCACCTTGATCTTCAGGTTTAGAGCGATCAACACCTTGGGCTATTTCAGGTGACTGTTGACCAATTAAATTCATAATGCCACAAGTAGCGCCATCAAAACCAACGTCAGAAGAAGTGTAACCAATGTCACTAATAACATTACGAGTGATCGTTTCTAAATCAACCCAAGCATTTGTGCTCACTTCGCCAGAAATAATAGCAACACCAGTTTTTACCATGGTTTCACACGCAACACGGGCAAATTTATCTTTAGCAATGATGGCATCTAGAACCGCATCAGAAATTTGATCGGCTATTTTATCGGGATGGCCTTCAGAAACGGACTCTGAAGTGAAAAAGTGTGTAGACATAAATCCTCAGCAGATTGCATTTTAGCATTAACTTTTAGAGTTTATATAACCGTTAAATTTAGTAAAGCTATATAAAACCTGCGCTAAAATGTAAACATTGATAGTAATACAATAATAATGCGCAGATTCTACTCTTTTCAATGTCATTGTTCTAGTGTTTTTACGCCTAGACGTCTAAATGGCTTAAATAACAATGTGTATCATAAGCCAATTTAACTCAATAATTTACTTTTATTAATATGCGGTATTACTCTGCGGTGAGACTATATCCACCCTTTTAGCTTTGTTCATAAAATGGAGACTATTAGCCGGATATTTTTACCTAATTGCATATAACCCACTCAGCGATTTTATTGGGATAAATTAATTATAAATATATATTTCGGTTTGTATTTCAAAGTGTAAAGTTGGTTTATTTGTGAACAATCAACAAGGTGTTTCATTAAAAATAATATCTTCGATGTAAAAGATCATCTAGTAACTTAACTCATATAAAGTTATTGTCACTTTTATAAAATGAAATGTTTACCAACTTTAAAGGAACTCAGTCTCGTATATGGATACTAGCAGTTTTATTGGCCTACTCTACAATGCAGTGCTCCTAGTTGCTTTAGGTGTTATTTATGATGCGCTGAACCTTGAGTCTATTAAGAATAAAATGGGTCGCGAGTTAATCTCTGGATTATTGGTAGGCATGCTCGGTCTTGCCGTAATGAACACTTCATGGGAAATGGCCCCAGGCGTACTATTTGATACGCGATGGGTGTTGATCAGCCTTTGTGGTTTGTTTTTTGGCTTGGTGCCAACCCTGATTGCCGGTACTATGATGATAAGCTTAAGACTTCACTTAGGAGGGGCAGGTGCGTTTGTTGGTACTTTAGTTGTCATTATACCTGGTTGTCTTGGCTATTTATTTGCCTATCTCTCGAAACACAAAAACCTGCGGCTTGATTGGTTCAATCTATACACATTTGGCATGCTGATTCAAATCACTGTATTGGCCTGTATGTTATTAATGCCTGAACATTTACGATACAAAATTATAGACGCCATTATACAGCCCTTAATTTTCATTTTTCCCGTTTGTACCATGTTAGTCGGTTTAATACTAAGACGCCAACGTGACCGTCGTAAAGCCGAAATAGATCTGACTGAAAGTCAAAAACTGTTAAATAGGGAACAAAGCCTGATGAGAGGCTTGATTGATTCACTACCTGATTTAATTTCTTTTAAAGATGTTCAAGGACGTTATCTTGGCTGCAACCATGCTTTTGAACAATACGCAGGTCTAACAGAGCAAGAACTTAAAGGAAGAATGGATCAAGAACTTACAGGGAATCTTAAATTCTCATATATGACCGAACTTGATGAGAAGGAAATTATTGCCAGTGGTAAAATTTATAGCCAAGATGAATGGGTTGTTTATCCTGACGGAAGCAAAGTGTTTCATGAAACCATTAAAAAAACTTTTGATGGTTTAGATGGTACGCGCTACGGTTTAATGAGTGTCAGCAGAGACATCACTGAACGAAAAAATCATGAAGAGCAAATTAGGCTACTTGCCTTTTATGACCCCTTAACAAAATTACCTAACCGTAGAATGTTTCAAGAAAGACTACAATTTATGGTGGCGAGCCGTTTTAGTCAAGAGCGATTCAGTGCACTTTTTTTTATCGACCTTGACCATTTTAAAATCCTTAATGACACTCAGGGACATAATGTAGGCGATCGATTATTAATTGCGGTTGCTGAGAGAATGCAAGACGATCTTAGAGGAGAAGATCTTGTCGCTCGGTTAGGAGGAGATGAGTTTGTTGTTTTGATTGCCAACCTAGGTGATGATGAAATGACTGCGGGTCGTGTTGCCGAAGAAATAGCTGAAAAAATAAGATTATCCATTTGTAAACCTTATAAATTATTTATCAAAGATAATGTAGAGACTAAAAATGAAATCATTTTTCATTGTACGCCCAGTATTGGTATCAGTATATTTAAGTCAAGCTTAACCAGCCACGATGAAATTCTAAAACAAGCTGATGTGGCTATGTATCAGGCAAAAGCGGCAGGTAGAAACACCATTCGTTTCTTTGATCCTGCCATGCAAATTTCCTTAGAAAATAATGCGGCTATTTTAGCTGAGCTGCACCACGCAATCGATAATGATGAATTTGAACTGTATTATCAAATACAAATAGATGAAATCAAGGGCATACTAGGTGCGGAAGTTTTATTACGCTGGTTTCATCCAACACGAGGAATGATTTCACCATTCGATTTTATTCCTTTGGCAGAAGAGAGTGGTTTAATTGTTCCAATAGGGCAATGGGTATTGGAATCTGCTTGTCAGCAGCTTAAAGTTTGGGAAAAAATGCCCAACCGAGAGCATTGGCAGATATCTGTTAATGTTAGTGCTTTACAATTCCAGCAAGATGATTTCGTTAAACAAGTACAAGATGTGGTTTTATCAAAAAATATAAACCCACGTTGTTTGAAACTCGAGCTAACAGAAAGTATGGTGCTAGAAAATGTTGATACTATTATTGAAAAAATGCAACAGTTGAATCAATTCGGTATTGATTTTTCTATGGATGATTTTGGCACAGGGTATTCTTCTCTGTCATGTTTGAAACGCTTACCTTTGAAGCAATTAAAAATAGATCAATCTTTTGTACGTGATATCACAACAGATCCTAATGATGCTGCAATCGTACAAGCAATTATCAACCTATCTAGTAGCTTGAATTATGATGTTATTGCCGAAGGTGTGGAAACTAATGAGCAGCGTCAGTTTTTGTTTAATAATGGCTGTAGTCAGTATCAAGGTTTTTTGTTTAGCCGTCCGCTGCCTATTACTGAATTTGAGGAATTACTAAGCTCCAAGTCACTGAATTTTTATTCTTGTCCTACACTAAAAGATGTTAAGACAGTATAAATGGTATTCAGAAAACAAAAAAACGGCCTTAGATCAATTCATGATTGATTCAAGGCCGTTTAAAATATTTTTTATAAGTCAGATTACTCGATTATTAGCTTTGCTAATTAAAAGTTATAATTGAAATTGTAACGCATACCTACGATAAACTGATTACTGTCTCTAGCATCATCTTTATCAAAATTATTATTTTGATATTCAGCAAATAGATAAAAGTCAGGGCTACCATGCCATTCTATTGTGGTGTTGATGCGAGTAACTTCATTACTATTTACAATTAAATCATCAGAAAGTAAGCCATAACCCACTTTTAATTTATAAATTTCATTGATTTTATAAGCACCAACTAAATCAAGCGTAGTAACATCTGAATTAACACCACCGTTATCAACATCTTGATAAGCTGCAGCAATGTATAAATCGCCGAATGATTTAGATGCAGATACACCAACGGTATTTTGATCTGTTCCAGCAAGATCTTTAGTTAAATAAGCAGCAGCGACAGTAAAACCATCACCATTATACTTCACACCGCCGTTAACAAAATCACTACCTTCAGTAGCGCTTTCACCTTTGAATTGACCTTCAACACGAAAGTCTACGTTACCAAAGCTTTTTCTGTAACTAACTAATTCTTGTTGACGAAACTGGCCAACATCATCATAAGCTAGTGGCGTTGATGCGCGGTTAAAAATATCAACTGGATCACCAATAATGGCATATTGAGTTGTATCTTGTTTACCGATAGCAACACGACCAAAGTCACCTTTAATACCTACGTACGCTTTACGTGCGTCACCAAAGTTACCGGTATTTTCAATATGTATTTTAAATTCACCTTTGGCAAAGGCGGTCATACCGTTGTCTAATGTATGTTCTGCTGCAATGCCAATACGTGATAAAGCATCACCTACATCCCAGCTATCAGTGTTATCAGTGCTAGTTAAACCAAAAGTTGGACGTAAAGTACCGTAAAAATTGATCGATGTATTATCTTGATTTGTAGCAGAGTTTTTAGCACCTTCTAATTGATCTAAACGGTTCTGAATCTCAATCATTTGCTCTTGTAAAGCTTCTTTAGAAGGCTCAGCCGCTGCATATGATGCAAATGCTGGTAAAGCAAGGGCTAATGTAAGTAGTGATGTTTTAACCTTTAAATTTTTCATAGTATTCCCTGTATTCATGTAGTTGTAGTTATGTTTTAAGTGAGCAAATTATAGTATATAAAGTACTCGCTAGTTTGTAATAGATACTGACGTATCCGTTGATTGGTAGCTCTCAATCGGCGAATAGCTACAAATTAGGTTTAGATCTCCGTATACATTATCAATACGGTTAACGTTTGCAGGTGGCACCATTACTCACAAAAAAGATGTTACTTTTGTTTTTACTGGCACGTTTACATAAGCTCATCGCTTCTGCTACCGTGGTTTCATCAAGCAAAGACGCATTGGATAACTCCATTGTGGTATGATCAGTGTTCATTTGTTGAAAATTAAGTTGTGCTTTCAAACGCTCCTGTCTCTATCTCTATATAGTCGAATATATAGAGTCTATTTATCAGCGAATTAACTATATAGTGGGAATTTCAGGCAAAGTTCTTGAACTTGCTGTAATACCTTACTTTCTACTGCGCTATTATCTTCAGGGTTTGCCACTAAACCATCAAGAACATCACCAATCCATTGTCCAATTAATTCAAACTCTTTATTACCAAAACCACGACTAGTACCTGCTGGAGTACCTAAACGAATACCAGAAGTCACCATAGGTTTTTCTGAATCGAATGGAATACCATTTTTATTACAGGTAATGCCTGCTCGTTCTAAACTTTCTTCTGTGGTATTTCCTTTTAACCCTTTAGGGCGTAGGTCAACCAGCATTAAATGCGTGTCAGTGCCATCAGTAACGATATCACAACCTCTTTGTTGCAATGTGCTAGCTAGAACTCTAGCATTACTTAATACTTGTTTAATATAAGCACCAAAAGAGGGTTCTAGTACCTCGCCTAAAGCGACTGCTTTTGCGGCAATAACGTGCATTAATGGCCCACCTTGCAAACCAGGAAATACAGCCGAATTAATTTTTTTCGCGACATCAGCATTGTTAGTTAAAATTAACCCACCACGAGGGCCTCTTAAAGTTTTATGCGTTGTGGTGGTAACAACATCGGCGTAAGGTAGTGGGTTTTGATGTGCACCAGCAGCAACTAAGCCAGCAATATGGGCCATATCTACCATTAAAATTGCACCGACTTGATCGGCAATTTCACGGAACTTAGCAAAATCTATTTGACGAGGAATTGCTGAGCCACCAGCAATGATCATTTTTGGCTTATGCTCTTTAGCAAGAGCTAATACTTGGTCATAATCAATACGCATATCATCTTTGCGTACGCCGTAATGAATAGCATTGAACCATTTTCCTGATTGGGCCGGTTTAGCGCCATGGGTTAAATGACCGCCGGCATCAAGGGACATGCCTAAAATGGTATCGCCTGGCTTAACTAAGGCAAGCATTACCGCGCCATTAGCTTGTGCGCCTGAATGAGGTTGTACGTTAACGTAATTGGCTTTAAAGATAAGTTTTGCTCGTTCAATAGCCAAAATTTCGACTTGGTCTACATACTCGCAACCACCGTAATATCGGCGACCAGGATAGCCTTCGGCGTATTTGTTGGTTAATGCCGTTCCTTGGGCTTCCATAACCGCTTTTGAAACAATATTTTCTGATGCAATTAATTCAATTTGCTGGTTTTGACGTTTTTCTTCAAGCTCAATGGCCATCTGAACAGCACCGTCAGTAAAGGGTAGTTTGGCTGAAAAAAAGTGTTCTAGTTCACTTGATGTGTAAGTGTTCTTCATTGTTGTATTCCTCAATAGTAACGTGTATTGAATCTTTATTCAGTTAACCTGATGATTCTTATATAGCCCTAATTAATAAGCGACTACGTTTATTGTTATGCCGCATAGCCGCATGTATTTATATTTATTCATCATAATAAATCTATTGATGCACTGTTTTAATGACTTCATCAAGTGAACAAGGCTAACGTTTAATAAACTTAAAGTACTATTCGTCATTATTGTTATAACGTTTATTGATTTATTTTTAACTGAAATAAAACATAACAGGCATTTTTCTTAAAAGCAACAAAAGTTTCTTATAGGAAACTTTTGTTGCTTTTTATTCTTTAATGTTACTTTTATGGTTGATAGTTGCTTGAAATAGTTATGTCAAGGTTGTTAAATGTGCGACTATTATTTAAATAAAGTTTTTTAGTTAAGGGGAATAGGATGAATAAATATGATCAATTAGATAAGCATCCTTCGATGGCTGTTGTGGATAGTGAAAGTAATACCAGAAAAATAGAAAAAGCGAGCGTAGGACTACAGCTTAAAGCTATTCGTACTAAAAATAAATTAACGCTTGAAGAAGCAAGTAAGCGTACTGGGTTGGCGCGCTCTACTTTGTCAAAGATTGAAAATGAACAAATTTCACCTACGTTTAGTGTTATGCAAAAATTGGCTGCGGGGCTTGATATTGATTTACCTCAATTATTTACAAAACCTAAAGAAAGCAAAATAACAGGACGTAGAGATATCACCCTAAATGAGCAGGGGAGCCCTCATGCAACGCTAACCTATGAACATGAATTGTTGGCCGTTCAGCTTAGAAACAAAAAAATGATGCCATACAAGAGTAGAATTCATGCCCGCAATTTTGAGCATTTTGGTGAATGGATCCACCATGAAGGTGAGGAGTTTTTACTGGTTTTAGAAGGTGAAGTTCAATTGCTAACTGAATTTTATGAACCAGCAACGCTGACAGAGGGGGATAGCGCGTATTATGATGCAACAATGGGACACCTTGTTATATCAACAAGCAAGAAGGACGCCTTGATTTTATGGGTTACGGCAGAATAATATTAATTGTTTTTATGGGACATTTCTGTACTACGGAAAAGCCACCTTATTAATATTTAACGTATATATTAGAATGTGATAAACATTTTTTGTCAGTGGCTATTTTACTTACTTTTCATTTTTTTAGGGAAAGTAAAACCCATTAGCCTTAAATTAACCCTTGCATTTCTTTTTCTTTTTGGCTAATTTATTTCCTATTGGAAACTTTTGTGAGGTTTTCGATTGTATAAATTAAAAATCAGGTTGATTTATACAAATATAAATATAAATATAAATATTACAGTTAGAGGAGAAATTATTATGGAATTTTTAACGGGTTTAATTTCCAGTATCAATAGTCTAGTTTGGGGTGTCCCCATGTTAGTTCTGATACTTGGTGTTGGTTTATTTTTAATGGTCGGTTTGCGATTTATGCCGCTTCTTAATTTAGGTACAGGCTTTAAGTTACTTTGGAGTGGTCGTAAGCCTGATACCGACAAAACGGCTAAGGGTGAAATTAGCCCTTTTAATGCATTAATGACCTCACTATCCGCTACTATCGGTACAGGTAATATTGCCGGTGTAGCAACCGCAATATTCCTAGGTGGTCCCGGTGCCTTATTTTGGATGTGGTGTACTGCCTTAGTAGGTATGGCGACTAAATTTGCTGAAGCAGTACTTGCTGTTCGTTATCGTGAAATTGATGAAAACGGTAACCAAATCGGTGGCCCGATGTACTATATTAAAAACGGTTTGTCAAGCAGATGGGGCTGGTTAGGTGGTGCATTCGCACTATTTGGTTCTATCGCTGCTTTTGGTATCGGTAATACAGTACAGTCAAACTCAGTTGCCAATGCGCTTGAAAGTAGCTTTGGTGTACCACCTGTTGCTACGGGTCTTACGCTAATGGTACTTGTAGGCTTAGTACTTATGGGTGGTATTAAACGCATTGGTGATGTTGCCGGTAAGCTTGTTCCATTAATGGCGATATTCTACATCAGTGCTGGTATCGTTGTTTTATTCGTACATGCTGCTGAGCTTCCTGCTGCTGTAGCACTAATATTTGAAAGTGCATTTACAGAAACTGCTGCTGAAGGTGGATTCGCCGGTGCTGCTGTTTGGGCTGCTATTCGTTTCGGTGTGGCTCGTGGTGTATTTTCAAATGAAGCTGGTTTAGGTAGTGCCCCAATTGCACATGCTGCAGCTAAAACTAACAACCCTGTAGCGCAAGGTCTTGTGGGCATGTTAGGTACGTTCATTGATACGTTAATTGTTTGTTCAATTACTGGTTTAGCCATCATTGTTTCTGGTGAGTGGACATCTGGTTCAACAGGTGCTGAATTAACATCTAATGCTTTCGCCACAGCGATTCCAGGCGGTAACTACATTGTCGCTATTGCGCTTTCAGTTTTTGCATTTACAACTATTTTAGGTTGGAGTGTATACGGTGAGAAATGTGTACAGTACTTCTTTGGTGTTAAAGCAATTATGCCGTTCCGTGTACTTTGGATTTTAGTTGTTCCAATTGGCGCTATAAGTTCTTTAGAGTTCATCTGGTTACTTGCTGATACAATGAATGCATTAATGGCAATTCCTAACCTTATAGCACTAACGCTGTTGAGCCCTATAGTGGTTAAATTAACACGTGATTATTTTGTTAGCGGTGGTAAAGCTCCTGCTGAAATGATAAAACAAGAAGACTAATCCCTTTTTAGTAAACTAAACTATAAACCGCCCTTATTTATTTAAGGGCGGTTTTTTTGGTTCTGGTAACCAAATAAACCCAATGACTATCATATTTTGATTGAGCACAAGACAAAAATTGTAGATTTAGAGGCACCTAAAAATGGGTGGCTCAGTAGTTTAATTTCCCTTCCCCGAGGTTTAATGAAAGATGATGGTTAAGCAAATTTGATATTGATAATAGCTAGCCGTATACCTATTGAAATCCTACCACTTAACGCATCAGTTATACTCTGTAATGTTTTTATGACGGTATTTTTTATTCTGTAAAGTGATTTAGAATAGACATTATTATTGTCAAAATGACGAGTGCTTTCAATATTTTCGGCTCTATTTTAAATAAACTTGCAATTTCATAGACGATCGGTCTATTATGTAGCTATGAACTTACCAATAACAAAACCACGTCGTGGTAGACCACCAAAAGTATCACGTGAAAATCATGATACTAAAGCGGAATTGATTCGCAGCGGTCTAGAACAATTAACAGAAAAAGGCTTTGCTTCGTCAGGAGTTGATCAGATCTTGAAAAAGGTTGGGGTACCTAAAGGTTCTTTTTACCATTATTTTGCTAGCAAAGAAGCATTTGGTCAGGTTGTTATTGAAAAGTATGCCAATTATTTTGCAGATAAGTTAGATGCTTGTTTGTTAGATGAGTCATATTCACCTTTAACACGTATCAGTAACTTTGTGGAAGATGCCAAAGTGGGCATGGTTCGTCATCAATTTAAACGAGGATGCTTAGTGGGTAATCTTGGACAAGAAATTGAGTTACTACCCGAAAGTTTTAGACAGCAATTGATTGATATATTTTTATGCTGGCAGCAGCGCATAGCAAATTGCCTTAAAGCGGCACAATTGTTAGGGGAAATATCAAAAACGGCAAATTGTGAGCAGCTAGCTGAATGTTTTTGGATTGGCTGGGAGGGTGCCGTTAGTCGAGCGAAACTGGTACAAGATACCAAACCATTAGAAAATTATTTTAACCACTTTATCGCGACTTTACCTAGGTAAGGCGAGATAATTTTTTTTACTATTTATAGACGACCAGTCTAAATTAGGAGAACAACATGTTTAATGGTATTTTAATTGAAAAAGATGACCAAGGTTACCGAGCGGCTATTAAAGAAATAGATGAAAGCGTGCTACCTGAAGGTGATGTTACCGTTAATGTTTCGCATAGCACCATTAATTATAAAGATGCGTTAGCAATTACTGGTAAAGGTCCTGTCGTTAGAAAATTTCCTATGGTACCGGGAATTGATTTAGTGGGTACTGTTGAACACAGTGAAAGTGATAAATTTAAGGTTGGCGATCAAATACTACTTAATGGCTTTGGTGTAGGTGAAACTCACTGTGGTGGTTTGGCCCAAAAAGCGCGTTTAAAAAGTGAATGGTTAATTCCATTACCTAAGGGCTTTTCACCACGCCAAGCAATGGCTATTGGCACTGCAGGGTATACCGCAATGCTTTGTGTTATTGCTCTTGAAAAAAACGGTATTACCCCTGATAAAGGTGAAATTTTAGTCACCGGTGCTAACGGTGGTGTTGGTAGTTTTTCAATCGCGATTTTAGCAAAACTGGGTTATAACGTTGTTGCTTCTACCGGTAGGGTAGACCAAGCAGAATACCTTAAAAAATTAGGTGCTTCAGACGTCATTGATCGAAATACATTGTCAGAGCCTGGTCGTCCATTAGCGAAAGAACGTTGGGCAGGCGCAATTGATTCTGCAGGAAGCCATACTTTAGCAAATGTTTGTGCCAGCATGCAATACGGCGGTGCTGTTGCTGCTTGTGGTTTAGCACAAGGTATGGATTTACCAGCCTCGGTTGCGCCCTTTATTTTACGTGGTGTTACATTAGCAGGTATTGATAGTGTGATGCGACCTATTGAAGATCGCATTGAAGCTTGGCAGCGTCTTGCTGATATTCTTGACCCAGAAGTCTTTGACGATATTTCTACTGAAATAGGTTTGAGTGAAGTGATTTCTACGGCTGAAGCGTTAATGGAAGGTAAAGTTCGTGGCCGTGTGGTTGTTGATATCAACGGATAAGGTGATTTGCTACTATTGCCATTATCAATAAGAAAGCCAAGTGTTTAGTAATAACAGAGTGAAGGAGCATTGTAATGCTCCTTTGTTTATACCCGTGACCATTCAAAATGCATCTTGAAGTGGTATGGGTATAAGTATAAACAGCATTTAGGCTAAGTACCAAGGCTATAACGGGCCTAACATCGGAATTCTTAATATTTCTCTTCTAAGTAAACGTTCTGCCACTTCAGTGCTAACTTGATAAAATTCATTAACGTATTCTTGTGCGTTTAAATAGGTTTGTATTTGTTTTTTTACTTTACATGGATTATCGCATTGTAGTGAAAAAGCGAGTGTGTAATCTCCCGGCGTTTTTTTTGAAAGTGTCTTTGCATATTCTTTAGGATCTTCAATCGTGCATCCAATTCTAATCACATCAGAAAAAAAAGAATGTGTCATAACATAAACATTGCCGAGTAATTTGTCGTTGTTTTTTACAGATTGTGGATTGTTTTTCATTTTATTTAATATCTTTATTTCGATTTAATTGGCAAATAATATGAAATTATAGCTTATCTTATACTTAGTGTGGATAAATATTGATAATAGTCAGTTATACTATACGCCAACTACGCTTTGATGCTTTGAAAGCATTTAAAAGCGGTAAATAAAAAGTCATCTACACAACAAATAGCTTTAGGTAATTTAATGATAAATAATGATCTTCTTCGTCGTATCAGTACTATTTTTGATTTTAATGATGAAAAAATACTCGCGGTATTTAAACTAGGGCAAGGTGTAATTACCGCAGAAAAATTAGCTGACACCTTTAAAGAAAAAGATGATAGCAGCTATAAACCTCTATTAGACGTTGAATTTGCTAGTTTTTTAAATGGTCTTATTATTGAAAAAAGAGGAAAGAAAGACGGTCCTCAACGTGAAACAGAACAAACGTTGAGTAATAATATTATTTTCAATAAATTAAAAATAGCGCTAACACTAAAAGCAGATGAAGTGATTGCTATTTTAGAATTGGCTGAGCTGAGTTTAGGTAAATATGAATTAAGTTCGTTTTTTAGAAGTGTTAATCATAAGCACTATAGAGACTGTAGTGATGATGTGTTGTCTACCTTTTTAAAGGGCTTGAAAATTAAGCTATCACACTAATTTAACATACTTAATTAGCTTTTTTTAACCTACTGCTTGAGACACTTAATGTCATTTTCAACACTTGGATTATGTGATCCAATTCTAAACGCGCTAACTGATTTAGCGTACAGCGAACCAACGGCTATTCAAAAAAAAGCGATACCTGTTGTTTTATCGGGTAAAGATTTAATTGCTTCTGCGCAAACTGGCACAGGTAAAACAGCTAGTTTTGTTTTGCCCATTTTACAAAAATTGAGTGCTGAACATAATCAACATACCCTTCGCGGTAAACGTATTCGTGCACTGATTCTTGTACCTACCCGTGAGTTAGCCGTGCAAGTTGAAGCGAGTATTAGCCAATATGGTAAAAATTTAGCGCTTAGTTCTATGGCGATGTACGGTGGCATTGACTCGCAGCCTCAAAAGCAACGGTTGATATGGGGAATTGATATTATCGTTGCCACCCCAGGTCGGTTGTTGGATATGGCGCATCAACGGGCGCTGCACTTTGATGAACTTGAAGTATTGGTACTCGATGAAGCAGACAGAATGCTTGATATGGGCTTTATTGAAGACATCAATAAAATTATTGAACGCCTACCTAAACAACGTCAAAACTTGCTGTTTTCAGCCACTATTTCTGATGATGTTCGTGCTTTAGCCAGAAGAACTATTACTGATCCTGTTGAAATATCTATTGCTAAAAATAGTGCGTCTAAGCCTAAAATTGAACAATGGTTGATTACTGTAGATAAAGGTAATAAATCGGCATTGCTTAGTTATTTGATAAAAGAGCAGCAATGGCAACAAGCGCTTATTTTTATTGAAACTAAGCATGGGGCAGCTAAACTGGTAAGCCAATTAGAAAAGCGTGGTATTGCTGCTGAATCGATTCATGGTGGGAGAACGCAAGAAGTTCGTGAGCAGATACTTAAAGATTTTACATTAGGTAACATTAAGTTTTTAGTGGCCACAGGTATTGCCGCTCGTGGTCTTGATATTGGTGAGCTTGCGCGTGTAGTTAATTATGACTTACCTGACAAAGTAGATGATTATATTCATCGTATTGGTAGAACGGGTCGTGCAGGTGCTAGCGGTGAGGCTGTTTCTTTTGTTTCAAAAGATAACTTTAGAAACTTGTGTGCTATCGAAACTCGTTTAGGCCATATTATTAAGCGAAAAGAGTTTGAAGAATTTCCAGTGAAAAAAGTAGTACCAGTCTCTATTTTAAACTTTATCCCTAAAAATAAACGAATATAATATAGACGTTTTGTGGTAAACTCCGCCACCGATTTTGATCACTTGATCGAAGATAACTATTTTTAAACACAGAAGTAACTTTTATGATTATGTCCCTTATACGTTGGCCTATCGGTCGTCTTATCTTACTTATTAATTTCGTTTTTTCACCAAAATCGCCAAAAAGAAGCTCAACGGAACAAGCGAAGTTTGATGATGTCACTAAAAATTTAAGTTTATATCAATTACCTAGCTGTCCTTTTTGTGTAAAAGTACGTCGTACAATGAAGCGTGAAGGTTTAAATATTGAATTACGAAACATTAATCAGAAAAATGATTATCGTGAAGAGCTTATTAGTGAAGGTGGTAAAAAAACTGTACCTTGTTTACGTATCGACAAAACTGATGGTCAGGTGCAATGGTTATATGAATCAAGTGATGTTATTGCTCATCTACAACAGTTGGCTAAAACGGCTTAATAATTTAAGCCATTAAAATAGAATTTAATTAAATTTTTTTAATTAGCAGTGTCTAAATTGATAATCATCCAAAAACCGAGTGTTTTGAGTGATTATGGAAATATATCCCAAGAAAACTTTTTAGTTTATCTCTATGCGCTATAGAGATTAGTTTTTTTGGTGAGTTATTAGATGTAGAGGCTGTGATTTATTTTGCTATAAAAAATTAAAACGTTTGATCTTAACAAGGTTTGTCTAAGTTTTGTTCGATAGTAGTGTCGACAGCGTTTTATTTTTTTTATAATAAGTTTGATATTTTGAATAATTAGACAAAATAATGAAAGAATTAATATGGAACGAAGGGATGAGTGTTGGCATTGATGCCATTGATGATGATCACAAAAAAATTATCGCTATACTCGCTAAGTTAACCTCAGCTGAACATGGTGAAACATCAGAACAAACTATTAATGCCATATTTACTGAGCTAGAGCACTATGTTATTTTACATTTTGCCAAAGAAGAAGCGTTATTAGAACAAGCTTGCTACGCTGAACTGATGGCTCATAAAGCAAGCCATCAAAATTTTATTGAACAACTGCCTGAACTAAAGCAAGAGTGGTTAACAAAAGATTGCTTAGCTTGCAGTGAAAAGATTACAACATTTTTACATCATTGGATTGTTAAGCATATTTTAGTTGAAGATTTAGATTATGTTCAATGTGTCAATAAATTCTTTAGTTCAGCTAACAAAGCAAAAGATAAAAATCAGTCACAACTTTCTCTTATCCCACAAATGTCACATGTTTTATCTCAAAAATTAAAACTTAGCCAACGAATTTTTATCACGACACTATTACCTGTACTCGGTGTACTATTTCTTAGTTTTTTCATTTTACTAAATAATTATAAAGACTATAAGAATGTTTCTCTCGTCTTAGGGTTAAATGATGTTATAGCGCAAGTGAACGATATTAGTCATTCACTACAAGCTGAACGCGGTCTTGCCAGTGGTTTAGCTGCTTCACGCTATCAAAACTTCAATGAACAATTATCAGCACGGCGTTTAATTACTGATAGAGCCATAACTAAATTTTTAACGTTACTGTCAAATGAGTTAGCCCCAGCGGTGCAAGATAATATTCGTTTGTATTCTACTTATGTAGAAAGTGAATTTACCAAGCTAGCAAAACATAGAAAGCAATTAGATAATAAAACAGTCAATTTTACCGAAACATATCAAGCCTATACTCACCTAATAGAACAATTATTGTCAGTATCTGAAAATCTTATACACGTTGATATTGCTTCTGGGTTAGCAAATGATATCTCAGCCATTAGCGCAGTATTGCTTTTTAAAGAGTATATGGGACAAATAAGAGCAATAGGAATGACTGCGGTAACAACTGAAAAGAAAAGTTTACACAACCATTTAACATTAAGTTTACTGGTTGGTAAGCAATTAAATGCGTTGCGCGTTTTCCATTATTCAGCAAATAGTGAACAAAAAAAGCTATGTATAAACTATTGTGATGCCCAACTATATCAGCAGAGACTAGTAAAACATTTTTCCTACGTAATGAATGACCATACGCTTGAACAACGTAGCAAACAGTGGTTTGATTTAATGTCGGCAGATATTGATCAGCTTGACGTGTTAACGGATGAATTAACGGCAAGTTTGAAGCGAAAAGTACAATTAGAAAGTCAGCGACTAGAAAATAATTTCTATATTATTTTAGTTTTTCTTAGCCTTTTTCTAGTGAGCGCAACGTTATTTTCGTTAATATTAAATTATAGTATTATTAATCCTATTAGGTATATAACTAAGGCATTGCATAAGATGGCTGAAGGCCATAGGAATATACGATTTAAGGAGTCTATTGGCTCTGATGAAATTGGTGCAATGCAATTGGCTTATGAAAAGCTACGTCGAAAACTATTACAAGTAGATATATTTCAAGCCATTGTTAATCGTCAGAAGAATGAAATTGAGTATAGAAAATCACAGCAAGCACATTTTGAAACCTTAGCTTTTACTGATGCCTTAACAGGCGCGGTTAATCGCTATCAGTTTAATAAAGTATTAGCGGATGAAATTAAACGGGCAGATTACGAGCAGTTACCTTTATCTATCATGTTGTTAGACATAGATCACTTTAAACGCGTTAATGATAACTTTGGCCATGGCGTAGGTGACGAGGTGTTAATTATGTTTTATCGAGCATGTAAGGCAGTAGTTCGAGCAAGTGATGTTGTGGCACGTATTGGCGGTGAGGAGTTTGTAATTATATTACCAAAAACGCATGAAAAAAATGCTTATCAATTCGCTGAACGTTTACGAGGTAAAATTCAACAGCTTGAGGTGATAGTTGATGAAAACACGATTGACTTAACGGTAAGTATTGGCGTTAGTCAATGGCGAAAAGAAGCTTTTTTTTCCGCAGAAGAATTTGTTGCTCATGCTGATAAATTACTTTATCAGGCTAAAAATGGTGGCAGAAATAGAGTGGTAGTTTGATCAGTAAACTAGGTGAATCATCTTGTTTAAATAATGATGGTATTGATAAGAAAACCTTGTAATATCATTAGCACAAATACTTAACTTTATTACTTATGCGCATTATCTTCTTACTGGTTATATTCTACTTTTTTTGTTCTTTTTTAGTTGTTAGTGCGGAAAAAACAATAAAAGAACGTCCTCAAATTGGTTTGGTACTCAGTGGTGGTGGCGCTAAAGGTGCTGCTCACATTGGTGTGTTAAAAGTACTTGAACAGCATAATATTCCAATTGATTATGTGGTTGGTACCAGTATTGGTGCCTATGTTGGCGGCTTATATGCGTTAGGTTATCAAGCAAGTGAAATTGAAAAAATAATGCTTAACCTGTCTTGGGATGAAAGCTACTCTGATTTTATTCCACGAGAATCACTTTCATTAAAAAATAAAAATCATAGAGATCAATATAATATCTCTTTTCGTTTAGGCTATAGCGATGGCCAACTAAAAGCACCCAGTGGTTTGTTATTAGGGCAATCAGCAGGTAATTTACTGAAATTATCTACCGATGTGGTGGCTAAAATGGAAAGTTTTGATGATTTAGCTATTCCCTACCGAGCCATTGCTACTAACTTAGCGACAGCAAAAGTGGTTGTTATCAAACAAGGAAGTATTACTAAAGCGATGAGGGCTTCAGCTGCTGTTCCTGGAGTACTTGAACCCGTGAATATAGACGGTCAATTATTAGTTGATGGTGGCATTGCTAATAACATGCCTATTGATGTAGTAAAAGCCATGGGAGCCGATATTGTTATTGCAGTAGATATTGGTTCGCCTTTGCTAGCAAAAGCTGATATTAACGATACGCTTGATGTTTTTAACCAGTTATCAACAATCTTAACAAATAATACTACATTGGCTCAAATGAAGTATCTATCAGCGCGAGATATTTTGATTCGACCAAAAATTGATGATTTAAGCACCACTGATTTTACGGTAATGCCTGAAGCGCTTATTTTAGGAGAACAATCGGCATTGAATGCGAAAGAAAAGTTAATGCTATTATCTGTTAGTGATCAAGAATACCGTGAGTATCAGCAGATAAAAAATCGAAAAAAACGCGTTTGGTTTGGTGGTTTTACGCAACCCATAATTGAAATTGAATATCAAAACCATTCACAAGTTAGTACGGGTATTATTAAAGAACATCTTGCTATCACTATTGGTGAAATTGTAACGAAAGAACAATTACAATTGGCTATTAATAGAGTGTATGCATTAAATGAATTTGAGCATGTTGATGCTGAGTTTGTTGATTTACCTTATGGGCGAAAATTGATTGTTATAACACAGGAAAAGAGTTGGGGGCCTGATTATTTAAATTTTGGTTTTAATTTACAAACTGATTTTTCTTATCGAACAATTGTCGCTTTAGATTTTTCCTATACCCAAAATAATATAAGCCGTTATGGTGGAAAGTGGCTGAATGAAGTGAAAATAGGTTGGGAAACTACTTTAGCGAGTGAATTATATCAGCCATTAGTGGAAAGTCAGTACTATTTTTCCAGCGCCAGAATTGAGTATTCACAAGATAAATGGGAGTCAACGAAAACTCGACCAGAGCTGAGCAATAAGTATTTTAAAGCAAATATTGGTTTAGGTTATAATTACACTAATAACGGCGCGATACAATTTGGCATTATTGGTGAAAAAGGCGAGTTATCTTTTAATAATGTTGAGGAAACATCGTTGGATTACGACTCTTTAGGCGGTTACTTATCTTTTGATTATGATAATTTAAACAGCATGAATTTCCCTACTCAAGGTAATAAGTTTTCTTTTAATATTTTCTGGCGAAATGAAAATTATCAAGAATTTGATGGTATTTCGCCAAAGGATAGCTCCGTTGAAGCTACGTTTGATTGGCGTGGCGCGTTAAGTTTTAAAAACCATGCTTTTGTCGGTATCGCTTCATTTGCAACGGTGGACAATGATACTGACTTTTCTGTTCACGTGACTGAACTAGGTGGGTTTTTAAATTTGTCAGGTTATCAAAAAGATGCGTTGATAGGTTCTCATAAAGCCTTTGTTGCGGTAGTTTATCAATATGATTTAGGTCGAGAACTCTTTGGTGATGATAGCTTGCCGCTCTATTTAGGCACAAGTGTTGAAGCCGGTAATGTGTGGACGCTAGCAGAATCAGTGAAAATGAGTGATATTATTACTTCAGGTAGCTTATATTTAGGCACTGATACTAGTTTTGGTCCTGCTGTTTTTGGTCTCGGTTTTGCTTCTAATGGGAGAAATACGGTATTTTTATCCTTAGGTAAAAGCTTTTAGATTTTAAAATTTTTAAGCGTCAAATATCAATACTTTTTAAATACCCCGTAAATATAATGTTAACTATAACGAGCAATATAATGTCTTTAGTAGTGAAAAATAATTTTGGCCAGGTTCAACAAGTTAAACTATCTTCTGATTTATCAGCGTTAATCATTGAACATAAAATTACTCAGGCTAAAATTAGTTTGCATGGCGGTCAGGTACTAAGCTGGAAGCCAACAAGTGAAAGAGAGGTTTTTTGGTTATCAAAAAAGGCTATTTTTGAGCAAGAAAAAGCGATTCGTGGTGGTATTCCTCTTTGTTGGCCATGGTTTGGTGTACACCCAAATGATAGTGAAAATAAAGCGGGTAATCATGGTTTTGCTCGCTGTCAATTATGGCAAGTCGATAACATTGACATTAATGAGCAGGGTGTTGAAATTAGCTTAAGTTGGCAAGGACAAAATATGAATGACTTGTGGCCATTTTCCTGTCGATTAACGCAAGTGCTCTTTTTTGGTAAGTCATTTAATCAAGTATTCACCATGACAAATTTGAGTGAGCATGACGCCTATTATACTGGCGCATTACATACTTACCTCTCGGTTAGTGCTCCAAGAAATGTTACCTTAACTGAATTAGCTAAAGCGCCTTTTGATGACAAGTTAACAGGTCAGGCTTGTACACCTAAACCTTTAGTTAGCACATTAGCTAATGGTATTGATCCCGTCGATAGAGTTTATCATAGCAATGAAATAATGAGCGTTGTTGATAGTCGTTGGCAACGTACTATCGAGCTTAATACGACCAATACAAAGCAGTGGGTATTTTGGAACCCTGGTGCTGAATTAGCGAATAAAATGGTTGATATTCATGAAGGCGGTGAACAAGAATTTATTTGTTTAGAGGCAGCAAATACGCAAAGGCAATTACTTAGTGCTGGTAAAAGCTTGACTATGATACAAAACGTTACAGTGACGACTCTAAGTCCCAGTGAACAACAACTTGGTTCTTGCCATTAGTTTTTGCACTATAGAGTGCTTTATCAGCTTTCGCTAATATTTCTTCTAAGAGAGTACCGTTTAAGTTGCTATTACTAATACCAAAACTAACGGTAACGTTGAAATCTTTGCTGCTGGATGAATAAGTAAAGGGAATTTTAGCGATACTTTTTCTAATTCTATTAATTATTTCTTGTGCTTGCTTTGCATTCGTTTCAGGTAATATCAAAATAAATTCTTCTCCACCCCAACGACCCACTAGGTCAATGGATCTTAAGTTTTCACTTAATTCTTTTGCTATTACTTTTAATACATCATCACCGAATAGGTGACCATAAGTATCATTGAGTATTTTGAAGTTATCAATGTCAGCAATCACTACACTCACATGATCATATTTATCATTTAATTGAGAATACTTCCAATGGATAAAGCTTCTGTTGGGTAATTTCGTTAAATAATCGGTTTCAGAATCTTTTACTAAGTCTGATCTGAAGTTATTTATGCATAGGGTAAACAAACAATATAAGGCTAATGAAACCGCTAATAAAATAATAAGGTTTTGCATGAATAATTGCCAGTATACACTTTGCTCTGTGATTGGTGGAGCAACAATAAAAACACGCCAGTTCAGCTCTTTTAATGGCATTTGTGAAATAATTAATTGATTACTTGAATAGTCAAAGATGTTCTGGTCGTTATTGTGTTCGTCCTTGGTTTGATATTTATTTTTATATTGTTGATACCAAGGCAGTTCATTGATGTTGGTAACGACATCTTCTCTATGATGGCTCATCGTCTGCATTATTTGCTCAGAGCTCAGGGTTACATCATTATTTTTATCAACAAAATATAACTCAAAACCATAGTCTTTTTTAAACTTAGCAAATTTGGTAGCAAAGTAATCTAAATCGATTGCTAAACCAATAAAACCGAGAAAATCTTGTTGTTTATTGAACATCTTTACATCAAAAAACAGGTGTGGATTCGCGGCATCACCAAAATCGGTAAATTCTGTTTTATCAATAGCCTTTAAGCGATAATACCATTCTGCATCTTTGCCAGATAAATCAGTAACTTTATTATTTGAATCAATAAGTAAAAGGTGTTTTTCTATTGCAATAAATGACAAGGTATTAAACTGGTTTGAAACACTGGTGATATAGTTAAAAATAACTTCTTTGTCGATTTTTTCTTGCTCAATATAATCAAGTAAAAAAAGATCACTTGCCATATATTGAGAAACAGTCAAGGGCCTAATTATTTCACTATTTATTAATGAAAATAATGGCATTACCACTTCTTGTTGCTTTTGATGACTTGCGTTAAAAAACTCTTTAAAGGTAAAGTAAGATGTCGCTATTATGACAATGATAGTGATAACAAAAATGGCAGTAATATAATGATCAAATTTTTTAATAAACTTCATAGTCGCAATGTCACCATTTTCCCTAAATAAACATAACTTAATTTGAACACTTTATAAGTGTAACCGAACTGTACGATTCAAATGACTCATGTGCAACTAAATACAACTTAAAATGTTAATTAATACGTAAATATGTGTTTAATATCATTTGGGTGAAGGGTATTTTTAAATAAAAACCACGAGGTAAGGTCATAAAAGGTTTGCCGTGTTGGTCAAATGCTTTAGTTTTAGCTTTGTTATTTGCTGCTTTAGGTCTAAGTTGCAGTACTTGGCCGTGTTTTCCATTAATTTTTTCAACGTTACCTAAAGTAATCATATCGGTGAGTTCTTGCCAGTCCATGGCCAATAAATACTCTTCTTCCACTGATGGAGACCAAATAAAAGCACTGCCAATTTGTCGCTGTGCTAAGGGAATATTTTGTTCATTGGTATTATTGTCAATGTTTTTACTTATAATGGGTACCCACAATACCCGTGATAGCTTTTTTCTAACCCAGCTATTTTTCCAATTAATACCCACTAGACCGACTAATGGCGCAACGCTAACGAAGGTTGTTTCAAGTGGTTTACCTTGGTTATTGATAGGTAATGTTTTCAACTCTATACCTAAGTGAGGGAAATCTGGCTCTGGTCGAGAACTCGCAGTGGCGCCAAGTACGTGCTCTAGTAATAACCCCACCCAGCCTTTATTTCGTTTTAAATCTTTAGGTATTTCAATACCTGCTTTATTGGCGACTTCTGCTAAGGTTAATCCAGCTAAGTTTTGTACCTTTTCAAGTAACTCTTGTTCTGAAGAAGGAATGCTCATTGTGCTCTAATCATTGTGGAGTATTTAAATAAAGTATTATTATCGGGTGAATAGCAGAAAAAATCAAAGTTATCATTTGCTCACTAGCCGTTAATATGGTTGAATCTATACTAAGTATTTTTTAGTTTTTCAGGAGTTCCTGTGATCGATGCCGAAGGCTACCGAGCCAACGTCGGCATAGTAATAATTAATGACAGGGGACAAGTGTTTTGGGCAAGACGGCTTGGGCAACATTCATGGCAATATCCACAAGGTGGTGTTGATAAAGGGGAAACAGCTGAACAAACCATGTATCGAGAGTTACATGAAGAAGTTGGTTTACGACCTGAACATGTAAAAATTGTTGCTTCAACCAAGCATTGGTTAAAATATAAATTACCAAAACGTTTTATTAGACACGACAGTAAACCTGTTTGTATTGGGCAAAAACAGAAGTGGTTTTTATTAAAATTAACCGCTCCTGAATCATCGGTTGATTTACTTCATACCTCTCATCCTGAATTTGATGATTGGCGTTGGGTCAGTTACTGGTATCCAGTTCGACAAGTGGTGTCATTTAAACGCGATGTTTATCGAAGAGTAATGAAAGAGTTTGCCTCTGCGGCATTAGCTTTTTCTTATGAAAAACGACAGGATAAACGCCCTAATCAAAAGCAAAGCCGAAAAGAACGCAATGCTTGATTATTACTATGATGTATTTTTAATGACCTACTTTATTGTGGGTCATTTTATTTATTGACTTTGTAGATCAATCAATAAAAGGTAAAAATTGATAAGAGTGTCATGATAATGATGCTTTAGGATTAAAGTTCTATTCAAGCTAAAAGACAAAAGTTCATAGACAAAAAATTTTAAAGGTCACGTTATCAATGGCTTCCTCAGTAAAGTGCATGGGCACGTTTCATTTTTATCTGTAAATAAGGATTTTATGTTAACTACGCTACGCCACATTGTTCTTGAGTTTAGTCAAGAGGTTCAATTACAAAAAGCGCTAGAACGACTGGTTAGTCAAACTAAGAAAGCATTAAAAACTGATTGTTGCTCTGTTTATCTAGCTGATTATTCACAACAAAATTTTTTATTGATGGCTTCGGATGGTTTAGCATTAAAATCATTAGGGCAGACAACTATCGGTTTTTCTGAAGGCTTAGTGGGTTTAGTAGGGCAACGAGAAGAGCCCTTAAATATCGCCAATGCGCGTAGTCACCAACACTATATCCATATGCCTGAAGTAGAGGAGGATGATTTTAATGCCTTTTTAGGCACGCCTATTATTCATCAACGTAAAGTATTGGGCATTCTTTCTATTCAGCAAAAGCAATCAAGAAATTTTACTGAAAATGAAGAGGCGTTTTTAGTTACTTTAGCAGCACAATTAGCGAGTGCATTAGCCAATGCTGAAGTTAAAAATCTATTGAATCAAGAAGAAAAAAAACACGGAGTAAAACAATTACTAGGTATTGCGGGTGCACCGGGTATTGCGTTAAGTCAAATTGTTGTTTGTCAGCCAAAAGCCGATTTATCAACGTTGGCATTGAAAAAAGTAGCAGTAGCAGAAAAAGCGGTGCAAATACCGCGTTTTGAAGAAGCGGTTAGTAAAACGTTAGCTGATTTTGATTATTTAAGTAATAAGCTTAGTACTATTGTTAATGATAATAGTTTAGCTATTTTTGATTTTTATAAACAATTACTTAAGCAAGCAGATATAAGTCGAGAAATAGCAAAAAAGATTAACCAAGGCTGGCAAGTACAAAGTGCATTAAAATTGGTTATTGAACATTATATTGTGCAGTTTGATGCTATCGATGATAGCTATCTAAGAGAGCGTTCTAGTGATATTCGTGATTTAGGAAATCGGCTTTTATTTAATTTACAACAGCAACAAACACCGCAATTAATCTTACCTAAAAGCTTTATTCTGCTCGCTGAAGATGTCACTGCTGTTATGTTGGCTGAGTATCAGCATAAAGGTTTAAAAGGGATTGTTTCTTTATCTGGCTCGGCTAATTCTCATGCGGCTATTTTAGCCCATGCACTTGAACTGCCTGCAATTATGGGCGTGAGCAATATTCCTATTGCGCAATTGGACCAGCAATCAGCCATTGTCGATGGTTATAGTGGTCAGTTGTTTATCAACCCTGATGAGGCCTTAAAGCGCGAGTATCAACATTTAATTGCTCAAGAGCGTGAGTTAACTGATAAAATTCAGCAAGTTATTCATTTACCAACGGTTACAACAGACGGACGAACGATTGAGTTACAGTTAAACGCTGGCTTATCTGCAGAATTTGAATGTCCAGAAAATTTAGGTGCTTTAGGTATTGGCTTATTTCGGACTGAAATTCCATTCATGAATCGTCATTGCTTTCCGTCAGAATCTGAACAAACACAATTGTATGAAAATATTTTAGCCTCTTTCCCTAAAAAGCCTGTGACTATGCGTACTTTGGATGTGGGGGGAGATAAGTCTTTACCCTATTTTCCTATTGTTGAAGATAATCCCTTTTTAGGATGGCGTGGTATTCGTATCACGTTAGATCATCCTGAGATTTTTTTGGTACAAGTTCGGGCTATGATGCGTGCAAATCAGCACCATAAAAATTTAGAAATCATGTTGCCAATGATTTCAAATGTTGGTGAAGTAGATGAAGCTATTCGTTTGATAAATCAAGCTTATTATGAAGTAGATGCAGAGTTAAATGCAGAGTCTTCGGCAAAAACACCAAATAGCAGCTCAGCAAAAAACAATCGGAAAATGACCAAGCTAGCTCGCCCCAAAATAGGTATAATGCTAGAAGTTCCTGCGGTTATTTTTCAATTAGAAGAGTTAGCTTTACGTGTTGATTTTTTCTCGGTTGGTAGTAATGATTTAACGCAATACTTATTAGCGGTTGATCGAAATAATGCGCAAGTAGCCAATTTACATGATGCTTATCATCCGGCAGTACTTCGAGCGTTGAATAGTATTGCTGAGCAATCGGCAAAATATTTAGTACCATTGAGTCTTTGTGGTGAATTAGCCGGCCAGCCTGCGGGTGCCTTATTATTATTAGCCATGGGTTTTGATAAACTCAGTATGAATGGGCACAATATAGCGCGAATTAAGTGGGTTATTCGTCATGTCGACTTTAAAAGAGCACAAACTATTCTTACATACAGCTTAAAGCTTACTACTGCTAAACAGGTGCATAGTTACTTAAATGAACAACTTGAGCAATTAGGCTTAGGTGGTTTTATTCGTACTGGGTTAGATTCATGATATTTCAACAAATCTGTTTCAGTACCCTTGAACAATTCATGATCAAGGTGGGTATTTTGATTAATGGTCGCTCCCTTAAAAAAACAGGCGATGTGGAGCATGATTTATTTAACTACCTCCGCAGAGTAAGTTTTAAAGGCTTATTAGATAATGCAGAAGCCTATGTTCCTAAACAACCATTCTTTGCAATTAATACTTTACCTTTAAACCTTTTCACTCTCGCTGACGTGAACATTTCGAAATAACATGAGTATATAATGTTAATTATTTTTATTAGTTGTATTTTTCTTGGTTCACTTGTTGGTTTTCTAGCCGGTTTATTAGGTATTGGCGGTGGCTTAATTGTGGTGCCAGCTTTAGTTTATTTATTACCCTATATTACCACCACTAGTGATGTTATTGGCCATGGCACATTAAACGCAGAAGTCATTATGCCCATGGCACTAGCAACGTCACTCGCTGCTATTGTTATGACGTCTTCTAGTGCCGCTTTTGCTCACCATAAAAACAATAATATTCCGTGGGAAATTACTAAACCGCTTATGTTTACGATCGCTTTTGGTGCATTATTGGGCGCTTTTATTGCGGATCATTTATCTGCACAAGCATTAACGTATTTTTTTTCGGCGACTGTTCTTTTACTCGCATCTTATATGTTGCTTTCAATACACTCAGAACGTCATAAAGAAATGCCATCGAATGTTAAATTGCAATTCATTAGCTTATTTACAGGTATAGTTGCAAGTTTAATGGGGATGGCTGGAGGCGCTATTTTAGTGCCGGTATTAACTTTTTTTGGTATGCCGCTGCGTCACTGTTTTGGTATTGCTACTGTATGCGGTGTCATGGTGGCATTATTTGGTTCTTTAGGGTATATCATTTCAGGTTTTGATAATGCACTATTGCCACCCTGGAGCTTTGGTTACGTTTATTTACCTGCTTTATTGGGAATCGTGTTAACGTCTTCTTTATTTGCACCGCTTGGCGTTAAATATGCCAGTAAACTTCCCGTGAAAACACTAAAGAAAGGATTTGCCGTTTTTCTTATTTTAGTGGCTATAAAAATGGTATTAGCGTAATTATTTATAATGATGATCATCCTCGTGATATTTTAAGCGAGGCATATGTGTTTATATTTTTGGATGAAAAATGACAGAACAGTTTTTACAATTTCCGGTTATTGACCCTATTATTTTTAGCATAGGACCCGTATCGTTACGTTGGTATGGAACCATGTATTTAATTGGTTTTTTAGCCGCGATGTTTATGGCAAATAAAGCAGCAGATCGCAGTAAGGGTTTATGGACACGTGATCAAGTTAGTGATTTATTATTCTATAGTTTTCTTGGTGTTATTTTAGGTGGACGTATAGGATACGTACTCTTTTACCAATGGGATTACTTCTTAGCAGATCCGCTTTATTTATTTCAAATTTGGCAAGGCGGCATGTCTTTTCATGGTGGCTTGCTTGGTGTTATTTTAGCAGTGTTAATTTTTGCTCGTAAAACAAAGAAGACCTTTTTAGTGGTTGGTGACTTTGTTGTGCCGTTGGTACCTATTGGTTTAGGTATGGGACGATTAGGGAATTTTATTAACGCCGAGCTGTGGGGACGTCAAACGGACGTACCATGGGCAATGGTATTTCCTACAGATCCCCTACAGGTAGCGCGCCATCCATCACAACTTTATGAGTTCTTTCTTGAAGGGGTAGTGCTGTTTATTATACTTTATGTGATCACCCGTAAACCACGTAGTTTAGGTTTAGCCTCAGGTACTTTCTTAATTGGTTATGGTGTATTTCGAAGTATTATTGAATTCTTCCGTGAGCCAGATGCACATTTAGGTTTGTATTTCTCTTTTATTTCTAAAGGACAAATTTTAAGTATCCCAATGATTCTTATTGGTTTGTTTATTATTTATTGGGGTTACAATCTACAGCAAAAAGCAGCTATTAGTAACACGAAAAGTACAATAGCTAAGAAAGATAGTAAAGTTAACCAGAAAAAAGTAAAGGGGAATAGTTAATGCGCGCCTATTTAGATTTATGTCAACGTATTGTTGATGAAGGCTCTTGGGTTGAGAATGAGCGTACTGGCAAGCGCTGTTTAACGGTTATTAATGCTGATTTAGAGTATAACGTCGCCCAAAACGAATTTCCGATGATAACTACACGAAAAAGCTTTTTCAAATCAGCCATTGCTGAATTTCTTGGTTATATCCGTGGCTATGATAATGCCGCTGACTTTCGCAAGCTAGGGACTAAAACCTGGGATGCTAACGCTAATTTAAATGATGTTTGGCTCAATAATTCTTATCGCAAAGGCGAGGATGACATGGGACGTGTATATGGCATTCAAGGTCGTGCTTGGGCTAAACCTGATGGCGGCACAATAGATCAATTACAAAAGATAGTAGATAACCTGAGTAAAGGGATTGATGATCGCGCAGAAATTATGAGTTTTTATAATCCCGGTGAATTTCATTTGGGCTGTTTAAGACCGTGCATGCATACGCACAATTTTTCAATTTTAGATGGCACGCTTTATTTAACTAGCTTTCAACGCTCTTGTGATGTGCCGCTAGGACTTAATTTTAATCAAATACAGGTGTTTTTCTTTTTAGCGATTATGGCCCAAATTACTGGACTTAAACCTGGTATTGCCTATCACAAAATTGTTAATGCCCACATTTATGAAGATCAATTACCTTTAATGAAAGGCGTTCAATTGAAGCGTGAACCTTTACCTTCACCTAAATTGATTATAAATCCTAAGATTAAGTCATTAAAAGACTTAGAAACTTGGGTAACTATGGATGATTTTAGCGTGGAAGGTTATCAATGCCATGAAGCCATTAAATATCCGTTTTCTGTTTAATATTCACGCTAAGCTATGAAATATATCTCACTGGACACCTTAATAATGTGTCTTTAGATTTTTAAATGGTAGTTAGATGACGGGTATACTTATAGTTATATAAAGATAAAATATAACTATAAATATACCCTGTAATAGCTAGTTATACTCAAAGTAATTTAACGTTATATCATTGATTAAATTCAATGAAAGGCTCAATTTCAAAATACATCCATGATTTATTCTATTGATAATTAAAATACTGGTTCTACCAGTTGAGTTGTGCCACACTGGTTATCTATTTAATCCCATTTTTTAATGATAGTAAATAATATGACTAGTGCCAGAGTTAGTTTTAAACTTGAAGATAACGTTGCTTATATTACTCTTAACCGCCCTGATAAACACAACGGTTTAGATAAACAGATGATTGTTGATTTGGTGAAAATAGCAAAACAAGTTAACAGGGATCGGTCTATTCGTTGTGTTATTTTACAAGGTGCAGGAGCTTCCTTTTGTGCCGGTTTAGATTTTAACTATGTAGCTAAAAATCCATCGTTTATTATTGGTTTTTTTCTCAAACTTCCTTGGACTAAAGACAATATGTTTCAGCGAGTTGCGCATATTTGGCGTGATTTATCTGTACCGGTTATTGCGGTTGTGCATGGCAATTGTTTTGGAGCAGGGATGCAAATTATTTTAGCATGTGATTACCGCATTGCGACACCTGATGCTAACTTGTCAATTTTAGAAATGAAGTGGGGTTTGATACCTGATATGAGTGGTATGGCTACTTTGTCACGGTTAACTCGCGTTGATATTGCCCAAGAATTGACGATGACAGGGCGATTTTTTTCTGGCAGTGAGGCCTTAGAATACGGCCTTGTTTCAAAAGTGAGTGATAGCCCTTTAGCTGAGGCAAAATTATTAGCTGAGAAAATTTGTCAGCAAAGCCCTGATGCTATAGCCGCGACTAAATATTTATTTAAGAAAACTTGGAAAAAAGATACTCGTATGGCTCTTTTGTGGGAGCGAATAACACAACTACGTTTACTTGGGAGAAAAAATCAGCGTATTGCGATGAAAAATGGTTTAACACAATCAGGTAATAAAAAAGACTTTATTGATAGAAGCAGTTTTTAATTATCTCATATAAACATAGATAAAATAATTTAGACAAAACAGGTGTTTGAGCGCATAGTTAGAAGAACTATACGCTCAAAAATCGAAAGTTGGAATGTTAAAGCCAATCCCCAAAACAGCAGAACAATGGATCGAGATTATTGCCAATACCGAGTTACCGGCGATAACGTCAACGGTAAAGATGCTTGATAAATTTTCAAATGATGATAAATCTTCCCTGCCAAAGCTTAGTAAGGCTATATTGCACGATCAAGCCCTTTCCTCTTGTCTGTTAAAGGTTGCCAATAATGCACAACATATGGGTGTAAACAAGGTAACGACAGTTTCGCGTGCAACAGTGGTACTTGGTATTCAAACGGTAAAAAACGTTTGCTTAACGGCTAAGTTAGTTGATAGCTTATTAGCCAGTAAAAGCGTAGATTTCCGTGTTTATGAAAAGTTAATGCAGTTGATGGCCAATTCTTTTTTTGCAGCCATGTTAGCGAAAATGATGGTGCCAAATTACAGTGATGAGACGCAGGAAGAAGTGTATTTAGCCGCATTGTTATATGGTATAGGTGAAACTGCATTTTGGAGTAGCGGTGGTAAAATAGCGGATCAACTAGTTTGTGCTGCCGATATAGACAGCCCAGGATTTAAAGAATATTGTGAACAAGAAATTGGCACCAGTTTTAATTCATTAAGTCGAGGGTTGGCACATACATGGAATTTAAGTGATTTATTGCTAAAAGCGTTAGACCAGCCAGAAAGCCGTACTGATGAAGTGAAAATTGTATTTTTTGCGGATAGATTAAGTACAAGTATTGCTCAGCCAGGTGAAAATGAAGAGGACTTTCAGAAGCTATTAGAAAATATTGCCAGCATAATGAAAATTACGGTGCCTCAATTGAAGGTTCGAATTACCCATACGAGAAAGCAAGCCGCTGAATTGTTGAGTTCGTATGGCGCAGATGTCTTAATTGACTTGATTAAAGTATTACCTAAAGCGAGTGACTTTAATCAAAACATTCGTTTTGCCTCAATTACCCAAATGAGTAAAGAGAAAATGTTACTCACCGCATTTATGAAGCTGACAAAATTGATGAAATCGAGTCGAGATATAAACGAGTATTTACAGACTACCTTGGTTGATGTTATCAACGTTTTTGAATTTAAACGGTGTAGTTTTTTAATGATATCTGATGATAAAACTCAAGTAAAATCTCGTTTTGTTTTTAATAGCCAAGCAGAAAGTGAGCTAACAAAAATAACGATTAATGTACGACAAAGTGATAATGCTATTGGACGAGTACTTGACTCTAAAGTACCCGCTTTAATTAATGATTATAGTCATAGACAATGGCGAGACCTTATTACTAAGGAGCTTGCTGAATTTATACAAGACGGTTCATTAGCTATTATTCCAATTAATATTGGTGATAAAACGATAGGTGTTGTCTGTGCTCAACATTTTTCTACTCAACAAAAAACGGATAAAAACAGTTTGAAAAAAAACGTTATATCAACGGATGATTTTCAGCAGCTTTGTTCTTTAATTGACCACCTTAATCTCTGTTTGACCATGATTATGTTACGTTGATGACTTTAGTCTAGCTTTTCTGATAGACTCAACTTTTTAATTTTTATGCTTGTTCTTTTAACTCTTTTTAAATAATGGTCTTAGTCTCTCCCAATGAATACACCTATTTTGTTTACTTGTAAATTTACTTTAGATAAAGCTCATTTCAATGAGTGTTATAGTCAATCCAATACGCTAGTTCGCTCTGCGAATGCTTATTTTAAAGCGGGTATTTTGATGGTTTTTGGTTTGATTATTTTACTTTTTACTCCCGTTAATGCTTATGCTGCTTGGTTTGTGGTTGCGCTAGGTATCTTAGAAGCTTTAGCTATTTATTATAGTCAACCGTGGTGGGTGTTGAGACAAATGCTGAGTAGGGCTTCTGGCAGTGAAGTTACTTTGACCATTGATGAGCAAGGTGTATTAAGTGAGTCTTTTTACCATAATAGTCGGATAATGTGGTCAGATGTTTACGATATTAAAGAAACAAGTTTAGGTATTATATTGTATTTTACGGTTGGTAAAAGTACGAGTAAAAGTTACTTATCAAAAGGCTATTTATCAAATACTGCTCAACAATATATTGTTAATAAAATTAATCGTTAGCCTTGATATTAATCGCTCATCTACTAGTGATTAAGCTTTTCTTGTTCTTTGGTTATTAATTACCGGTAGTTTAGGTATAGTGTTATTCTGTTTTTCATTATTGGATATAACATGCAGTTATTAGGCTCTACTACTTCACCCTTTGTTAGGCGCTTACGTTTATATTTTGTTCAACTCAAGGTCACTGACTTTGAGTTTGTTAATTTAGATATTTTTGCAAATAGTGACGATCGACAATTATTAACGGATAATAATCCGGCACAAAAGGTGCCTGCGTTGATTGATAACGATCAGTGTATATATGATTCTCGCGTGATTTTTCGGTATTTATCGCAAAAGTATCAACAACCGTCACTTACTTGGTCACAAGAAAATTTATTAACATTAATTGATGCTGCAAATGACTCATTAATCAGTTTGTTTTTACTGAAGCGTTCAGGTTTAGATACGAGTGAAGACCGATTGTTTTTTAACTTACAACATGAGCGTGTTGAAAAAATATTTTCAGTATTAGCGCAGGCTGTTAACGATGGTGAGTTTAAACAATGGCATTATCCTGCTATTTGTTTATATTGCTTACTGGATTGGGTGGCATTTCGCCAGCTTTATGATTTTAATTCCCTTATTGATTTAGCTGAATTTCACCAGACAAATACTAATAATGCCGAGGTTAAAAAAACAGATCCTCGTTAAGGTAACAAATTTAAACGAGCTATTAACAAGGTACTACAACGTTATATGTAACGCTAATTTACAATTCTCCTTTATATCAAGAAAATTTAATTCACTTGATATAAAGGAGAATGATGATGTTAAATTTTGTGACCGAAAATCGAATAGAACCTAGTAATATTTTATCTTGTGATACCGTTAAAGGACGCTCAATATTATTAATTGGAAGTGATCCGCAACAGTCAGATTCATTTCAGCAGCAATTATGTCGCCACGGTTATCAAGTTCAGCAAAAGCAAAGTGATGACAGTATTGGGGAAAGTATTGTTAGAAATCAACCTAAAATAGTTATTCTTGATATAGGCTTTAGTGGTTTAAGCAAGCTATATCTTATCACAAGCATTAGAGCTGTATTCACTGGGCCGTTAGTCTTATTAACTTGTTGCGTTAGTGAACAAGAGCAAGTGATGGCATTCAATTTAGGTGTGGATGAGTATTTAATTAACCCTATCTCTATAAATATATTTGATGTCAGAGTTGCGGCCTTATTTAAGCGCTTTATAAAGTCACAGTCAATTGATCAGCAAGATCAAATACAATTAGGTGATTTAACTTTATTTCCCTTTTCATTTAAATGCCAAGTAGATGGGCAGTCCATTGCTTTAACTCAATTTGAATTCAAATTATTATATTTGTTGGCGAGTAATGAAGGCAAGATAATGAGCAGAGATTTTATTTATAAAGCTCTCTTGAGTAGGGAGTATAATGGTATAGAGCGAACCGTTGATGTAAGGGTTTCACAGTTACGTGATAAACTTACTCGTCAAGGCGTACAAAAAACTCAAATAGAAACTGTTTGGGGTCAAGGTTATATGCTAAGTTTACTTAGTTAACCTGAAAACTGTTTAATAAGTTTTAACAAATTCAGAGGGCTAGTTGAGAAACGCTTTATGCTGCATTACTGATTTAGACAAGGACGCTACATGGGTGGTGTTATTAGAGAATGTAGGAGTATATTTTCCTGAACGAGCATTCTCTTCAATCAAGGTTTTATTTTTGAAAATTAACTTGATGAAATTTTGAACCATTCATTAATTTAATTGGTATAACTTTGCGCTTATATCGTATTGTCTATATACTCGCCGTCTAAAATTTTACTAGGACTTCTCCGTTGTTAACAATCATCCGCTTTATTTTGATGTCTATAGCCTTTCTTTTTATTTGTACAGTTTCCTGTTTTTACTGTTTATTAAGGCCTTTTCACCGTGATAATGTTCATCATACTTCGAGGTATTTAGGTAAGATAACCAAATTATTAGGTTTTGATGTTGAGGTGAGAATACCAGAATCAGTTAAAAATATTGGCCCTGTGATATATGTTGCCAACCATCAAAATAGTTATGATGTTTTCACTATGGCCAATGCGGTACAGCCAAGTACGGTAAGTGTTGGTAAGAAAAGTTTAAAATGGATCCCTATTTTTGGGCAAATGTACTGGTTAACTGGCAATATATTAATCGATCGTAAGAATACCAGTAAAGCAATGGGGTTTATTAATTTAACCGCAAAAAAAATTATAGATAAAAAGCTTTCTATATGGATGTTTCCTGAAGGTACACGTAGCAGAGGGCGAGGTTTACTGCCTTTTAAGACGGGAGCGTTTCGTACAGCAGCATTAGCCAATGTACCTATTGTGCCTATTTGTGCAAGTAATCAAGTAGGAACAATTAAATTAGGGCGTTGGAATAATGGTAAGATAATTATAGAATTTTTAGATCCTATCTATATATCAGACAATACTCCTGCCAGTGCTCGTGCTGCTGCTGATCAAGCTTATAGATTGATGAAGGTTAAAATTGAGCAACTAGATGAAGAAATTGAAAATAGCGCTAAAATTAATAATCAAAAAGGTGATAAGTAATGATTGATGAAGAATTAACGCATTGGTTTGAGCATACCGAAGCACTTGTAAATGAATTACTTGAAGATGGTACCAATGACGAAGTTTATCATACTATTGAACACCATTTTGCTAGTGAGAATTTTGATTTATTAGAGAAAGCAGCGATTACTGCATTTAAATTAGGATTAGAAATAGAAGATCCTGAAGAAGCTGAATTAGAAAATGGCGATAAAATATTTGCCTTTGATATTGTTACCGAGCAAATGCTAAATGCTGAAGTGTTACGTAAAGAAACAAAAGAAATGTACGAGTTAGCAAAAAAGTGCAAAGTAGACTATGATGGGTGGGGAACTTATTTCGAAGAATAAACTTGCTCGAATAAGCTTTCTAAAATTAGTCTATATGGTGTTAACAAATACTCTATATCAGTAATTTTTATCTTAAGGAATACAAGCCATGGAATGGATCAATAAATTTTTTATACAGGAACCTTTTGCTTTAGTAATCCCTGTTGCAATTATTATTAGTATATTTGTTTATGCGGCTCGTCGTGCTCATATAAAACATTTAGAGCGCATAAGACAAATTGATGAGAATTATCATATTCAAATAAATCCCAAAGCCTCTTCTTATCGACAATAGCTTACGCTTGTTCATTTAATTCAAACGCGCGGCGTTGACTAAACAATGAAAATGCGGCGGGCACAAATAAGAATGATAGCAATGTTGTTAATACCGTACCGCCTGCTATCGCAATAGCAAAAGGTGGCCAAAATCCTCCCCCAGCTAAAATTAAAGGTAAGAAGCCACCTACTGTCGTTATTGTCGTGGACGTTATATGGCGAGTACAGCTTTGTACGCCTCTAATAATAGCACTAGGGTTACCTTGTACTGCTTGGGCATCACTTTTTAATTCAGCAATAATAACTATCGCTGCATTGATGGCTAGACCCATTAGGCCTAATAAAGCGATTATTACGGTGAAACCAAAGGGGTAACCAAACATATATACGGTTAGTAACCCTAAACCGACAGATTGTAATGCAGAGAAGAAGATAATACCGCCGAGTCTAAAAGAATTGAATGACAGTACTACCACGGTTATTAATAAAGTAAATATCATACCTACGCTAGCAAGTAATTTACCAACCGCATCATTACGTTTGGATGACTCGCCCCCAATTTCTATTTTATATCCAGCAGGTAACTGATAATTTTGTGCTGCTATATTCTGAGTAACTCTTGTCAAAACTACGCTTGGTAAAACCCCTGAGCGGATATAACCTTCAATAACATTTACTCTAGAGCCATTACGGTGAGGAATCGCACCTCGACTAGGTTTTAGTGAAAAATCAGCAATTGCTGTTAAAGGAATAGGCTGAGCATTGCTCCCCATACTTGGGCTAAGTAAATTGATATTGGCTAAATCATTGATATTAGCTCTAGCTTCATTGGCAAGCCGAACCCGTACTGGAATTGATTCAGTTGCTTCAATAATAGAGCCGCTAACTTGTCCGCTTAAACTGCCTTGCAATTGCTCTGCAATATCAATTAAAGATAAACCCAGCAAGGCTGCCGCTTCTTCATCGGTTTTTACCCACACTTTAGGAGTGCCAGGCTGTAGTGAAACACGGGTATGAATAATGTCAGTAGTTTGCGTCATTATTTTTCGAATGTCATCACCAATAACTTTTAGGGTATCTAAGTTAGGGCCATATACGCGCAATTCAACCGGCGCATTAAAAGGGGGTCCTTGTTCTAGTTTCCGTACTAATATTTGTGCTTGTGGTATTAGTTCATCTAAAGAGGCTTGTAGCTTAGAAATCAAGTTGTTTGCAGTGTTAAAGTCAGTTGTCGTGATCATTGCCTGAGCATAATTTTGAAAACCATCTTTGGTCGGTGTTAAATTATAATAAAAGGAAGGGGCATTTTTCCCGATAAACCAACGGACTTTTTCTATCCCTTGTTGTTGATAAAGGTAGTCACTTATTTGTTGGCTAGTAACTTGTGTATTAACAATACTGCTTTGTGCTGGCATAAATAGTTCAATGTGGAACATATCGCGATCAGAAGGTGGAAAGAACTGCTCGCTTAGCTGCGTTGATAGAACAAAACCCAACAAAGGTAAGCCAAATACAGTGATTATCGTTATCTTTTTATAAGTAAGCGCCCAGTGCAGTCCTTTTTCAAACAATTGATTTAGTTTAGGTAAATGAATACCTCCTTGATACCAAGGGCTATCGTTTTTGATAGATCCTTTTAACGCTATGCCTCTAGGAATAAAACGTCCCGCTAAGCCAGCGACGATAGTATGAGAAATAATATAGGAACCAACAAGGGAGAAAATAACGCTATAAGCAATTCCTCCAACAAATTCGCCGGCAGAGCCAGGCATTAAAATAAGGGGCATAAAGGCTAAAATCGTTGTGATGGTTGAACCAAGTAAAGGAAGCCATAAGTGTTTTACCGCAAAGCTAACACTATCAAGTCGGCGCATGCCTTCTTGGCGCTTAGTTTGAATAGTATCTGTCATTACAATGGCATTATCGACCATAATACCTAACGCAACGACTAAGCCAGTGACTGACATCTGGTGAATAGGTATGCCATAAAAGCTCATTACAGACAATGTAAATAATACTGTTAACGGTAAAGAGGCGGCCACAATAGCGGCGGATCGCCAGCCTAATGTAATCAACAATACGATTGAAATTAATATAAAGCCCAGTGCTATATTATCGAGTAAATCCCCCAAACGTTTTTCTGTATAAGTATTCTGATCAAACAATACTTCAAGCTTAATATTTTGAGGCAATTGTTTCGCATATTGAGCTAGCTCTGCTTTAATATTTGCGCTCCAGCGATCTATACGTAAATTTGGCAACATACGCGCTGCTACTACTACTGCGGGCTTATCATTAATAATCGCCATTTCTTGGGCAGGCCACGCTAAACTTTTACTTACTTTTGCTATGTCACCTAATCGGAGAATGGTACCTGAACTCTCTTCTTTGATTGGGATGTTTTCAATACGTGTCACGCTGTTAAAAGCGCCAGTTAACTCAACTTGCATTTGATTTTGTTGGTTAACTAATTGCCCTGCAGATACTTTGGCATCAGATTGTTGAATTTTTTGAGATATAATCTTACTGGACAAATTTAACTTACTACTAAGTCCTTGTTCTATTTCAACTAAAATTTCTTCTTGGCCATGGCCAAAAATACTGACCAAATCAGTGCCATTGACAATACGTAAACGATTTTGAAGATCATTAGCATAGCGACCTAAACTAGCAATATCACTAGGGCTATCACCTTGCCAATTTAAGGCAATAAGCTGGGTAAAGGCGTAACTTCTATCATCTTCTAATGTTGACGCTAATGTGTTCGGTGGCAGTTGTGGAGCCACGTCATTAAGTAAATCTCTAACTCTAGACCAAATAGGTAGGGAATTTGTCACTTCATCGTGTAATTCAAGTTTTATCGCTGAAATGCCAGCACGTGAAATTGAAGTAATATTTTTAATTTCAGAAATTTTACGTAATTTTTGTTCTATTTTCTCGGTAATAAGTACTTCAATACGTTCAGCACTAGCGCCAGGTAAGCGTGTTAAAACGCTGGCATGCCTGTTTTCCATTCGTGGATCTTCCATTCTTGGCATTGTGGATAATGCACCAAGTCCTGAAACAATTAATAGAATAATGGCAAGTGACATTAACCGACCATTTTTAACAAATGAACGGATCATTCTTGACTACCTGAAGTATTACCTGTGATATTGGCTAATGCTTGTGTTGATGCTTTAACTATTTGCCCGCCGACATAACGATGTACGCCTTGAGCAACTATTTTATGTGGCGTTAAAGATAAACCATTTATATATGTTGAATGTTCGTTGGTATGTAAAATATTTATTGTTGCCGCCTGTAATTGATAACCATTGTTTGAGTTATCCGTAGGAGAGGCAACAAATATTTGCCATTGACCACGAACTCCATCCGTAATGGCATTAAGAGGTAACCAAAATCCAGGTTTTTTAATTTCTTGCTCAATAGTTACTCTGACAAGTTGTCCGTTATAGCTGTTACTTTTATCTAATTGCTTAAGCATTTTTAACCGCAACTGTACTGTTCTATTTATCGTATTGATTTGCTGACCAATGGCAATTAATTTAGCTTGATTAGTTTGATTATTCAGATCTTTATCATCTATTTTTATTGTAAATATTTGCCCTAGAACCAAGGTACTGGCCATTTTTCTGGGAATGCCAACATTGATTTCATTATTACTCTTCTCTATGAAACGAAAACTTGGCTGGCTAGCGTTGATTACTTCACCATTTGAAATAAATCGCTCGGTAATTACACCGTCAAATGGGGCAATTAAGGCAGACTTTTCTCTTTGGTATTCTAAGGTAGCAATACGCGCATTTAATCCATTTATTTGCGCTCTCAAAATTTGATTTTCACTATTAAGTTCATCAAGGCGTTGTAAAGAACTATAACCATCGTTGATCAAGGTTTTTATTCGGCTCAAATTGGCTTTATTCAATGTTACTTGTGCTTGTGCTTGTACTTTTTTTGACTGTAGCTCAGCGGTTTTATAGCTGAGTAATTGGGTATCTTGTTGAGCAAGTAATTGCCCTTTTTTTATCACATCACCGCTATCTACTAAAATATGACTTATTCTCCCAGAGTATTCAAAACTAAGGTTTGTATGCTGCTTAGCGGTAATTTGACCTAAATAATCTCTTTCGATGGTATAGCTTTTTTCGGGGGTAATGGTGATTAATGAGGCACTTTGCTGATAATTATTACTAACTTCCTTTTTTTCTACAGTTTTTGAACAAGCAGCTAATGTGGCAGCGGCGAGAAAAATGATAAGGATTACTTTCACTTTTGTTAACGGATATTGAAAAGGATTACTTTTGCTGTGTTGTGTCATTTATCGGTACCTAAAAAATAAAAATGCTTAACAAGTATTAACAAACTGATATGAAATAAGACTAGACTGTACAGTCTAATTTTGATTAGTTTAATAATAACAAACTAGACTGTCTAGTTTATTTTGTTAAAATAGAAAAATAAGAAGATGAAAGTTGAAATAGTGAGATACAATGGTTAATAAACGTAGTAAAAATGAAGTAAAAAGACAACAAATACTAAATGCTGCGATTAATTTGTTTACCGAACAAGGGTATGCAGCTACAAGTATGGATCTTATTGCTAAAAATGCAGATGTTTCGAAACAAACTGTTTATAGTCATTTTGGCAGTAAAGATGAATTATTTTCAGCATCTGTTGAATGTAAATGTGAATCACTCCAAATACTAGATTTATCACTCAATGATTTATCTGAACCCCACGCTATTTTATTAAAGTTAGCTCAAAACTTTACCGAATTTATTACATCGAAAGAATCATGCGCAGTCCATAAAATATGTGTATTTGAGTCAACAACCTATCCGCAAGTATCTGAGATATTTTATAAGGCAGGGCCGCTTAGAGTGACTAATGAGGTAACGCTCTTAATGGCTAAGTTACATCAGCAGAAAATACTTACTATTGAAAATCCTAGGCATGCTGCTTTGCAGTTTCTCAATATGATGAAAGGGGAGTTGTGGATGCAAATAGAATTTAATATTAAAGAGCGCATTTCCCCTGAAGAAGTAGCAGAGTATTTACGCGATAGTGTGGCTTTTTTTATTCGAGGTTATCGTATTAGTAATAAGTAACGAAATAGATGCTTTGGTATTAAATGGTTACCTCATAAGTAATTGAATAATAAAGTAAATATAAAAATAATAGTAATATTATAAAATACAGTATTGACTCTCTATTATAGAAAACAGGTTAATAGTAGTTAAAAATCTTGTGTCTTTGTTAAAACCATGTATAATGCGCGCCTCGATGAAGGGATGTTGTTTTTTTCGACAAAAACAACAATTGCACTAAAATTTTGAAGGATGTGCAGTATTTATTGGTTTCATTATTTAGAATGAACAATAAATAAATCGAAAATGAGTGGGGGTTATACCGCCCAATAGACTTGCCCAGCTGAACATTTCGTTTCCAGCAGAAATATAGTGTGACAATACACTATGCACTTTAAGTCTTCCTGGTGGTTTCCTCGTATTATGTACGCAGGTTAAGACTTAGCAATTAAAAATTATTTATCAGTACACTTTCCACGACCGATCTTTTTGTGATCAATATGTCGTTTGAAGGTGACTTATTCTTTTGTGATTTTTTTGTGTTATTCGTTAATGCCTGCCTTGAGAAGATGAAATTTAACAATGACTGAACAAAAAAATACAGATCAAAACAAAACTGAACAAAAAAATGACGCTATTGGTTTTGATACTCTAGGCTTACCTGAAAATTTATTATCGGCTATTACCTCAATTGGTTTTGATGCTGCTACCGATATTCAAGCAAAAACTATCCCGCTATTATTATCTGGTAAAGATGTTTTAGGTGAAGCACAAACAGGCACAGGTAAAACTGCAGCTTTCGGTTTACCCGCTTTAGCAAAAATAGACACATCCGTTAGAAAACCACAATTAATGGTATTGGCTCCAACGCGCGAATTAGCGATGCAAGTTGCTGAAGCAATTGAGTCTTTCGGTAAAAACATGAAAGGTTTACGTGTTGCTACTTTATATGGTGGTCAATCTTATGGTCCACAATTTCAACAATTAGAACGTGGCGCACAAGTTGTTGTTGGAACACCAGGTCGATTAATGGATCACTTACGTCGTAAGAGCCTTAAATTAGGTGACCTGAGAGTATGTGTACTTGATGAAGCCGATGAAATGTTAAACATGGGCTTTTTAGAAGATATTCAATGGATTTTGGATCACTTACCAAAAACAACGCAAATGTGTTTGTTCTCTGCAACTATGCCTGTCGCTATTCGCAAAATTGCTAACCGTTTCTTAAAAGATCCTGAACATGTTAAAATTGCCGCTGTTAAAAAAGCAAAAGCCAATATTACTCAATACGCATGGAAAGTAGGTGGCATTACTAAAATGACCGCACTAGAGCGTATTGCTGAAATTGTAGATTATGATGCGATGATCATTTTTGTACGTACACGTAATGATACTGTTGATGTTGCTGAAAAATTAGAGCGTGCTGGATACCCTGCATTGGCGCTTAATGGTGATATGAACCAAGCACAACGTGAGCGTAGTATTGAACAAATGAAATCAGGAAAATCGTCTATTTTAGTGGCAACTGATGTGGTTGCTCGTGGTTTAGATATCCCTCGTATTTCATTGGTTATCAACTATGACTTACCTGGTGATAATGAAGCGTATGTTCACCGTATTGGCCGTACAGGCCGTGCAGGCCGTGAAGGCATGTCAATTGCTTTTGTTCGCCCGCGTGAAATGTATTCAATACGTCATTATGAGCGTTTAACGTCTGGCACAGTGAATATGTATGAATTACCTAATATTCAAGAACTAGGTAAAAAACGTATTGAACGTGCTCGTAATGAAATAGCCTCAATTGTTGAAGCAAAAGATTTAGCTAGTATGCGCACCATTATTGAAACAATGGCTGAAGAATCTGAATTATCAATGGTCGACTTGGCTGCAGCGTTGTTGTATCAAAAACAACTAAAACAACCATTAGAACCAAAAGAAGATCCTAAGCCACGTCGTGATACACGTGAACGTAATAGTAACGGTCGTGATCGTAATGATCGTGGTAGAGATTCTCGTCGTGACTCTCGTACTGATAGCCGTGCAGATAACCGAGGCGGTAGAAATTCGCAGCGTGGTTCACGTGATGACAGACCACGTCAAGCTAAAGTAAATCGTAATGATGTTGATTGGCAGACGTACCGTTTAGAAGTTGGTAAAGAGCATGGTGCACGTCCTGGTGATATTGTTGGCGCTATTGCCAATGAAATATCGCTTGATAGTAGCTATATTGGTGCGATTAACTTGCATGAGAAGCACAGCTTTGTGCAGTTACCAAAAGGTATTCCTGCGGACTTGTTTAAACAGTTAAAAGGTGTGCGTGTTCGTCGTCAACCACTTGCTATTAGTACATCAGATGAACAAATAGTTAGAGAATCTGCTCCGCGTCGTCGTAGTGAACGTCCACAGCGTAGTAACTAACTTAAAATTATTAGATATAATATAAAGGCGCTTTTAAGCGCCTTTTCTTTTGGCTAAAAATCAATTTGATGAATTGTTTTTATTGGCTTTTATATTAACATTTAAGTAATCACAGTAAATAAGTGCGAACAAAATACCATCAAATAAATATTATTAATGCTAAATTAGCGTCGAAGGAGCAAAGCCAACTATTTTTTGTCCTGATTAATTTTCTTATAGCGGTGTTTAGCTAACTTATAGGCTAAATTTATTTGTACAGATGCCCACTCACTATCCAAGATTGAAAACACAACCGTATCCCTATAGACACCATTTATCTTTTGATGATTGCGAAGGACACCATCTTGTTTAGCACCTAAACGAGCAATTGCTTCTCGTGATTCTTGATTATGCCAATGAGTCCGAAACTCAACGGCTATAGCATTTAGTGTTTCAAAAGCATGGCTTAATAGTAATTTTTTACACTCTGTATTTATAGATGAGCGTTGATAGCTTTTTGAATACCAAGTGTAACCAATTTCTAGTCTTTTATTGACCAAGTCAGCATTACAGAAACGTGTGGAGCCAATGATTTTGTTAGTTTTTTTATCTAAAACAGCAAATGGTAATGCTGTTCCTTTATCTTTTTCTATCAAAGCATGTGCAATGTAATCATCAATTGTTTTTTGATTTGGTACTGATGTAAACCAGAGCTCCCACAATTTTCCATCGGACGATGCTATAACTAACTCTTCTGAATACTCTTTTTTGAGTGGAATAAGCTTTATTGACTCAGATTCCAGTTCTACTTCTTCAAACAACATTTGTACATCCTTGTTAGGTTTTTAGTTTATAATTTGAGTGAAATTATTATCAAGAGATATAGAAGAATGCCTTGTTTCATGCGTTTCGCCAAGATTTGAACCAGTCTTTTGACCAAAATATAATTTTTCACTATCAATATAAATTAAAGTGTAATTAGGAGGGAGATCCCGATTATCTGAATTATAAATAAAAGTTTCATTTAGACCATTAGCTTCAATACTTTCTTCACTTATTTCTTTACCTGTAATTTCAAATTTTGAGATATCCAGAGTATCAAACATCATTGAATCACACTCTGTATTAGTTGGGTGAAAAAACTCTGTTCGATAAGTGGATTTCAACGAAGAATCTATGCTTAGCTTAATCTTGACGTTTCAGTAGCAGTATCTCCGTCAGAGCCACCACAAGAAAACAAAAATATTGATGAAAGAGCAATGGTAATAGTTACATTTTTCATTTGTACTAGATACTCCGATAAAAACATTGGTGTTACCCATATCAAGTCCCGCTTTAAATTTTTATAGTGTTTCTAGGCTTGAAAGTCCCCAGAATGAATTACTTTTACAACTCAAAGCCCAACCTTTTCGGATTAATACTTTACGGATATGTAAATTCATATAACCATGTCCGAAAAGTACAATTTTATCTTTTTCTTTAGCTAATTCAACTAATTTTTCAGCAGCAATTTCAGCGCGATATTTAGCTGAACGATAAGACTCAAATGATCCGCTTAAACCTAACATCCAAAGTACACGGCAAAGGTAAACCCATGTCATAGGCTTAAACCGAAACGGCAATTTATACCTTGGTATATCCATTTCTTTGTACAAAGGTGAAATCTGGTCTGGCTTTCGCCCAGTATATATTTCGGCTGAGTGAATAGCTCGATTAAAGTGACTAGAGATAAGATAATATAACTTTAAATCAGTATTTATAACTTCAGGTCTACTATTTTCGGCAACATTAGAAAAATTATACCGACGGATCCATTTTGCATAGTCTGAAGCATTTAAAGCTGGACTGTCTGCCGAAGCTGGCTTTCCATGCCGAATTAAGATAATTTCCATTAGAAACCCAGCGAGCCTGTAGAATTACTCGTTTTTAAATTATTTTTAATCAAAATACTCTAACTGGATTGTTTTCCTTTAACAATCAAAAACATTTACGTTTTTGGTGATTTTAATTTTTACATCGTTGATCGGAGTGATGGCTGACTTTTTACTTGTTTTTGTCTTTGAGGCGCTTTTCGAGGGGAAATACGAGGTTTTCCCCCTGATGTAGGCTCTTTCTTAACTTTTCTATGTTATGAACAAGGCAATAAATTTGCCATTGGCTATTCACTTTTTCTTGTACTCGTAAGGTGAATTTATTCATTCCTTTGTTCACGGTAATATTACCAAAAACAGGCTTTATAGCACCCAACCGTTTACTGTATTGTCGTCGTCCTACAGGACAATCTATTTTTACTTTCATTTTATCGCTGTCGCTTACTACCAGAGTAAACTCATCTGGAAATTGCACTTGTCGTCCTGTTTCTTTGGGTGGATTTCGCATGCATTGTTTTTGCAAAGGGCAAACTCTACAGTGTTTTAAAAAACCAGAGAATCGTGTGGTAAGCTTTACCTTTAGTTATCATTTGCCGACTCTGTAACCACATACTTTTACCTGCGGGACAACGAACAGGCCATAGCCTCTTTATCAAAGTAAAAATCATCTCGACTAAACTGTTTCGGTTTACCTTTACTGCGTTTTAATCGTCGTTTTTCTTTTTCTGTCTGATATGTCTCGCTCATTTAAAATAAGGGGTTTCTGCTTCTAAAAGCATTATCTGCCATGTAACTATCTAGCCCTGTTGATGCCATGAATTTAAGGTTAACTTCACTATGAAAACCACTGTCGGTAGTAAACTTGGCTATTGAAAATGTTTCTGGTGTACCTAAATTGGTTAATTGTTTTTTTGAGTTGGTCAATGGAAGGTTTTAAGGTCTGTTGTTCAGCAACACTACCCCATGCTTGGGCTTGAAGAATAATTTTATGCTTGTCATCATTAATGGCAATACCATTGTAACCTTGAATAGTGCCTTTACTGGTGGTCATTTTTGCACTGTCTTGGTCTGTGATGTTACTTTTTACGGGCTTGCCTCTGCTGCCTATTTTTTTCGTTGGTAGCAAGGAAGTTTCCAATTTTTTCGGCGCTATTATCGAGCTTTTCTTTTTGCTTTAAGTCGTGATTGATTTCATCGTCACCCAGACCATCTTGCGCTTGATGTCTGGCTAATATGCGTTGGCTAGTTTTACGTAACTTAACTTATTTACGCTTAAGTTATTCAAAAGTACCACTCCATTATTTACTCGCATTAGACTTTATTTTACAGCCATCAATGGCGAACATGTTTCGTCTAATTAATCCCTCACGATCACATATCAATAAGACTTGAGTGAACAGCGGTTCAATCTGGTCTTTCATTTTAGCAACGAAGCCAGCAATACTGGTGTAGTGAGGCTGAGTATCGCCCGATAAACTCATAAAAGTAATATTGGTTTCACAAACGTTTACTATTTTACGGCTTGAAATAATGCCACAAGAATAAGCAAATAAAATGTTTTTAACATCACCGATGGAGAGTAAGCTGCCGCGCCAGTTTTATCATTATGATACCAACTGTCGAAGCCTGATAAATCAAGATGATTATCGACAATATGCGCAAGCGCATATTCAAACGTTTCAGGTATTATCTGTTTTGAAAAATCAATGGGAATGAACTTACTTTGGTAGGATAAATCAGGTTTGTAGTTCGCCATAACGTTTTAGGATGGGTGAATAATGCCTATGAGATCACAAACGGGATCACGGTACAAGGTTGAAAAACAAACAATTCAAAAAAACAAAAGGAACATGAAAATGTTCCTTTTGGGAGAAATTCTACAGCCTCAACGTCGCAATAAGCGGCTAAAATGTTGAGGCACAAAAACAACAAACTGTTTTTTGTCCGTTTAATTGCCTTGTTATATTTTTAAAGCTACAATGTACGACATTACCGTACATAAATAGTGAGCTAATTATGAATAGCATAAGCGTAAACCAGTTTAGAGACAACTTAAAAACATATGTTGAACAAACTGTTAATGAGCATGAACCGATTAAAGTAACCCGACGTGCAGGTGAAGACTTTATTGTAATGAGTGCTGATGATTGGGAAAGAGAGCAAGAGACATTACACGTATTGCAAAGTAGTAATTTGATGAAGCAAATTGCAGAGTCAATGAGCACTCATGAAAGTAATAAAGGCTATAAACCAACAAAAGAGCAATTAGATGAGATCACTAGTCTTTGAAGGTAAAGCTTGGATTGTTTATGAGCAACTGAGAGAAAAAGATAAAAAGCTTCACAAGGCGCTATGCAAAATATTAAAAGAAATGCTGCGCTCAGATCCTGCTAGCGGACTTGGAAAGCCTGAACCACTTAAACATAATTTATCTGGGTTGTGGTCAAAGCGAATATCTCAAAAAGATAGGCTCATTTATAAGTTTGATGGTAGCTCTGTATACATTTTTGCGATTGGCGGGCATTACGACCAACATTAGAAAAATATAACGCCTTGCTATAATCGCGAAGCGATGGCCAACTATTATTTTTCCGTTTGAGCAACTTTAACTTTCACCTTTTTCATTAATCACTTCTTTTAATGCTAGTGTGCCATTAATCGCAGAGGGGAACCCTGAATAAACACTCATTAAAATCATTATTTCTCGTATTTCAACTGGGCTTACTCCGATATTTAATCCTGCTTTTATATGAAATTTAAGCTGTGATGGTGCGGTGCCCATAGCAGTTAAAGCGGCAATCGTCGCCATTTCTCTGTGYTTRAAGTCTAAAGCGGGCCTTGATAATATATCAGCAAAACCATATTCAATAACAAATTTAGCCATGTCAGGTGAAATGTCTTTGAAGGTTTGCTCTAAGTTTTCAACTTGATTGGGATGGAGCATTCTTAAATTCTTAGCACCTAACTCATAACGAGTTGAGTCTTTGGGAATAGATGACGATTGAACAACACCAGGTTCATCCTTTTTACCTTCTAACTTACGATCCGCCACCACATCTTTTAACGCTAACATGCCATTAATTGCGCTTGGAAAACCCGAATAACCAGACATTTGTAAGATCACCTCTTGAATTTCAGCAATGTTACAACCCACATTTAATGCACCATGTATATGTACTTTTAACTGTGGTGCAGCATTGCCCATTGCAGTTAATGCAGCAACAACAATCAATTCTTTGGATTTTAGAGCTAACTCAGTTCGGTTATAAACGTCACCAAAAGCATATTCAATAATGTATTTTACTAAGTCTGGTGAGAAATCGAGTAAGCTGTCAGCCACTTTTTCACCTGCTTCTTTATCGATGATTTTTAAATTTTTTAATCCGGTATCATAACGTTCATTTAAAGTTGTCATATTAGCCTCTTCTCATTAATGTAAGAGCATTAGCTTAATTCTTAGAGTAAGCTCTAAGTCAACCCTTTAATTCACTATTGATAACATGTTCATAATGAATGATTTTTTCTTTAATATTTTTAAGGTGTAGCGACTCTAAGGCTATTCTTTCTTCTAGGATAGCAACATGCTCTTGTAGCAGCTGCTTTCTTAGCTCTGAGGTGACTTCACCTTTTTCTCTTAAGTCTGCATACAGCTTTATATTATCTAGCGGCATACCCATTTCTTTTAGGCGTTTAACAAACCCAATCCAATCAATATCCTTTGAAGTAAAAAAACGGTGTCCACTGGCATTTCTTACCACATGTTTTAACACACCGATTTTTTCATAATATCGAATAGTATGTGCTGAAATACTTGTTAACTTTGAAAAGCTCTGAATATTCATAAAACCTCCTAAGCACACAACGAGCTTGTAGAATAACTCGTTTTTTAATTGAAATTACTCTAACTGGATTGTTTTCTTTTAACAATCAAAAACGTTTACGTTTTTGATGATTTTAATTTTTACATCGTTGATCATGGAGTGATGGCTGACTTTC
>NVWU01000031.1 GCA_002733765.1 Colwellia sp.
AATTATCTCGCTTGGTTTAGGGAAAGTAACGCAAAGCTCAATAAACAGGAAATATTAGTGGCGGCCTATGGGTGACAACAGTGTTCTACAACAGAGCCAAATATAAACACTTAAATATGGAAACCGAATCAAGCATACAAAACAGTAAAAACAATCAGATACTTACCATTATATCTAGCCAGTTTTTTGTGCCGATATACACTTAAATGGACCTAAATAGTATACTTCCCAACAGATATTAAAATTTAAAAGTGCTTTTCGTTAAGTGCCAGCCACCATGTTTACATCTGTAAACTCTCAAGTAAGTTCTTTCCTCCTCATAGATCATGTCAGCTTGGGTATCAGCTTCATGCTTCGTATCATAAGTATGTTTAGGGATTCCATCTCCCCCAGTACAACTATCACACATTTTACTCTGTACATCTCCTGCTTGTGAAGCAAGATCCCCTAAGTCATATTTAATCAACTCATATTGTGAAAAACCACTATATTGCTCTAACATTTGTTCAAAAGATGTTTCACTTTTCATAGCATCGCTCCTTCGTTAATAAACACAACGGGTTCAATAGGAAGGTAACGAGCAATGAAGACTGCTTCGTTAAAACTAATTTGCTTTAATGCTTTTACTGCACCTACTTCATTTATACTTCCACTGTATTTATAACCAGGGCCACCTGATGAGTTTTGGTAGAAACGACCTTTAGGATCAATCATAAGATATGACTCAGTCATGGCTGAATTAGACTCAGCATAAATAGGTAAATCACGACCATTGTGTTTTTCAACAAAGGAATTGAATTGCTCATTTGAAATGATAAGCTCATCTTTTCCATATGGCATGACATGCAATACTTTCCATTTATACGGCTTTATTTCTGAAATTAAGTTAAAGAAGTCTTCCTGCCAGTTAAGCTTATTCACAACAGTATTAATTTTTGTTTTAATACCTTGCTGTGTATTTGATAATTTTTCTAATGCAATTTTTAAAGATTCAGAACTTAGTGAGTTCCTTTTTCTATCCACTCTTCCTATCTCACATCTAACATCATAACTTTGACTATCAAAACTAACCCCAACCATATCTAATGTGTTATCGGGTATGTCAAACTTATCATTTAATAAGTAACTACCATTGGTAATAATCGAAGTCTTAAATCCTTTTTGTTTAGCCAACATCAAAACAATTGAGAATGTACTTCCCAACATCATTGGCTCACCGCCTGCAATATTAAGGCGAACATTTTCATAGCCAAGTCTTTCCTTCAAGGATGCATTTCCTTTAATGAAATGGACTGCTAATTCATCTAATAGCTTTTCGATAGATTCAAGAGATCTATGAAGTTCATTAGGTTTTCCCCATTTAGCAAAACAGTATGTACAGTTATAGTTGCATGCTTCAGTAATATGCCAATTAATAACAAGTTCATTAACCGCACTTTTATTGATATTATCGTTTTTCATTTTTAGCTCCTTCAGTAAAAGAAGCTAGTATCAATAATGTCCGTGATTGAAAAAATGAAAAGTGGAGTCCCCCCCCTTTATCCTCTTTCAACAAGTTCATTTTTTATCGATTTAAAGACATATAAAAGGAATTACATGGCGGCTTTCCCAACATTTGAATCTGTACTGATTCAAATAGCCAATGCTCTAGGCGCATCAAAAAAATTAACTTCAAAGTCAAAAAACAAATTCAAAAACACTGAAATGAGCATTGATAATATGTTCACTACTTGGAAGAAGGTGTTAGATAGCATTTTTGATGCATTAGAACTCGGAGAGACTGAAAGAAGGGATCTAATCGCAAATATAGAGAATGACTACCTAGTTCATAAAGCAGTAGAGACGAATGTATTTACTTTTAAAGCATCACCTCAAAAAATTGTCTGGCAATATTTAGCCCGAGTATTAATTCCTGCCTTAGCTAGGCACACTGTTTTCTGGCAGATTGAATCAAAAATAGATGCTGGTATGCCCGGAGGTAAATTTTGGTACTTACCGTTTTTAAACCCACAGGAGTCAACAGCCCAGATCGAACTTCCTCTACAACAAGTACTGGACTGGTTACTTGATCTAATTGAAGCACCTAAGAGCGGTATTGCTAGGGATTTAGAGTCTGAACTTCGTATTTATGAAAGCTCCGGGACAATTCTAAAAAACTTACATAACTGGCATTCAGGCAAAACCACACCTGAAATATCCAGCATTCAAACAACATTTCCAGATAATATATCAATTAAGTTTAAAGGCTGCTTTCAGCCCACAGATAATATTTGTGCATTTGAACAATCACTGAAGTTTGTAGATAGAAAAGGGCATAACGCTGAGACCCTCCAGCATGAAATCAACATAAGCCACGAAGACTTGTTAGTTATACTAAGTGGTAAATGTACTCAGGAACAGAAAGCAGAGTTTGTCCATAAAATTGATGAGCGCTATCAACAGCCAAGCACAAAAGTTATTCGACAGCGCCTTCTGGTAGCAAGAGCAGTCCAAGATGGCTATGAACAATTAATAAAGTTTCTAACACCTAAAACAGACAAGTTCTGTATGGATCTCAACCAGAACAAAGTAATGCAACTTGTAAAACTCTACGAGGCAACATACAACCATACGATGAAAACTCACCTAGATTGCCTAGCTAACAGTGAGTTAGTAGGGAACAAAAAACTTCGTGAACAGCATGAAAATAAGCTGTTTACCCAAAGCCTCCCTTTTTTTCTTAGGTATGATCTATTACTTTGTGTATCCACTGAGGATTACAATACGGTTGATACTGTTGCTCCTCGGTTAAGTGATTTATTTTCGTCGCCTGAAAATGAAAATACACTTAATGATATTTTTCCTAGTAGCCCCAAAAAAATAGAAGAAATAAGCAAAAACCTTGTAGAGCACTTTAATAAATCTCAGGACCTAAATAAAAGCATTAACAATTACTGTGATAGATTAAAGCAAAATAAAGCCCCTTTTAAACTATTAAAAAGTATCAACGACTTTAAAGTAGTTTATGAACTTGCAAAGAGTGATTATCCTAGCCCCAAAATCACCCCACACATATTCACTAGGTTAAAAGAACTAGAAAAAACACCCGATGACCGAATCAAAAGAGTAACACTCGAATTGGACTTATTATTAAGTCAGGATAAATTTGATATAAAAACTGAAGAGCAAGTAGAAGCTCTTTTAAATTTGGCTTGGAGTAACCCTGAAGGTCAATTTTGGAAACCATATATATTAAAGCTAAATGCCTACCATTGCATAGCTCAGAACAAGTTAACAGAAGCCGAAAAACTATTAAAAAAAGCTATAGATGAGTGTAAACATAATAGCTTTGGCTCTTTACGTGGAAAGTTAGCTCGTGATGCTTTTGCATTAGCTGTTTCCAACCAAAAACTAATACCAACCAACCATGAAACTTATTTTAGAGATATGCTACTTTTTGGGGGATGGGAACCTGAAAACAACGCAAGCTCTATAAATATCTTTGATGTATCCCGCAAACTACATGAACACTTTTGGACAAAGCAATATAGGCAATATCCTGCTTATGAACCTCTTTATTCAGAATTTGAGTTAGATTTTGAGGCATTTATAAAAGATTTTATGCCTTGTGTACAAAAAAAGGGCTCAATTAAATTATTAGTTAAAAAGCATGACTCTCTTAAAAAGAAACAACTTAAATCACCACAGTCGGATAGCATAATCTTACTTTTGCTAAAAATATCATATGACATGATATCTCGAAATTCTCATTTCAAATACCATCCAGATTATGAAGAGCAAATTAAAGAAATGCAGTCAATGTTACAGAGTCAATTATCAACATTAAGAGAAGTAATTGCTGAATGGCCTCAAATTGTAGATCTTTCTGATTTCAAACAACAAACACCACTTATGATGGCTGTTGATAACAAAGACTATGAGACTGCTCAGGCTCTATTAGTCGCAGGTGCTAATCCAAATTTACAAGATATTAAAGGCAGAACAGCACTACACTCAGCCTGTGCAAGTCGTACATTAAAGTGTGTTGAACTACTAATTAAACACAAAGTAGATGAGCGTATTACTAGTATTGAAGGTGCAACAGCACTTCATACAGCTATTAGAGTTGGCGAAATAGAGATTGCAAAGTTACTTATGGAGACATTTCCTCACTTGCTGAAAGTGAAAGAATTTGATTTCAGAACACCATTAATGCTTGCGGAAGATATTGCTACCAATGTTGACTACTACAACATTTTAACAATGCAGCTGCAACTAGAGAAAAGAAGAGTTGTAAGTCATGACACATATAAAAAGTTATTGAAAATTTTACGTTCATATTCAAAGAAAAATAACCTATAGAAGCTCTTATTTGTTACTTATGTTTATCAGTTCAAATCTGAGCTGATAAACATCATTGAGAAACTTTAAAGGGCATAAATAAGAACTAAGCAAAATTACTATGAGTTATGCGTCTATATAAATGCTTAAGCTGTTCGATGTTATTCATGTGAACACTATTGAGGTTTGCGAAGTCAGTTTTGTTTAACATATTTTGTGCCCCAATCACTTTAGTTATATGACTTGGGATTGGTGCTTGTTTTAAGCTATCTTTAATCATCATCTCGATTTCTTTCGATACTGCGATAGAAAACTGTCTAATTTCATGGCTTATTTGCGTCCAGTACTCATGATAAAATGACTCATGCAATCCATTAGGTATGTTTTCAAACATATTCAATGCAAGAAATAAGGTTGGTCTATATGCGTAACTATAATCAAAGGGTTTTGAAAGGTATGTAATTCGAGTCAACTGGCTTTGAATTATAGCACGTTGATCGCTAGTCATAATTGAACCATAGTGATTTACAAGATAATCAACATGCGCCCTCAGAGAAGATAATGACTTCAAAACTTGCTCGTTAAAGAAATTATATTTTGAATTAAAGCTCCTAATTCTTCCTACATTATCGCCTAGATAAAGACTCATAGCTTCAGACTCATTAATTGCTTCAAATATTGGTAAATCATCAAAATTTGTATCTAGGAGATCCTCAATATTAGTTATAAGCTCGTTACAAAATTCGTCATACTCCATTTTCGCATTAGCAAGCTCTTTAGCTTTTTGCTCCTTAGCTAGTCTTCGCTGCTCTCTTTCAAGGCGAGTTTCTTCCTCAACAGCTTTGATTCGAGCTTCTTTTTCACGTTTCTTTCTTTCAAGTTCAATGCGTCCTACCTGTTGATGATGCTCTAACTCATCAGCTTGGTGCTTCTCCAACTCATCTCTAGCTTTTTGATAATTAATACCTTTATGAACTAGATAAGGGACATAACTATCACTATCTTTGTATAGTTTTGAAAAATGAATAACTTCCTCTTCTACATTGTAACTAATTTTATTTTCTGTATTGTTTACGTAGAAACTCGGTAGAAGGGCTTTTATGTAGAATTTTTTTTCTTGTTTAGAGATAAGAGTCGCATCATCATCCATCGCATAGCCATTAAAGTGAGAACTTATTTGGCTAGTTGTATTCGGTTTTCCTGATAAGCCAAACAAAGTGAACCTGAACATCGAATCTTGGGATAAATAACACTTAGGGGATAATAGCCAAATCACACTTATATCATTATCTCTGAAAAACTTGGCTCGCTCTACAGCTATTTCGGGGTTCATCCAGTGATTAGTTAACTCTATTGCCCAACGTACATTATTGAGGTCTTCAAAGTATATGTCGGGTCGGCGTTTTGTATCTTCATCATGATTAATTATATACTTTTCCACCTGAACACTATCAGGTTTACACAACGGGTCGCTTTCTAAAATACTTGCTATTAAATATTTTGTTTCGAAATGCCAACGTCCCTCTCCACTATATATTTGCGCTAAAAGTGGATGCCGATCATCTCCTGTGTAGAATGGGCAGTTACTGTGTAACAACCTAACATTTTCATCTTTGCCTGCTGCTCTATGTTTGAAATAAAGCCCTAACTGAATATGCTCTGAAAAATGTACAGGGGTATCGCAAAAACCGCACTTTAATTGTTCTGGTTTATCGGCAATATTAACTTTTAACTGTTGCTTTTTAACTTCATCATCAAGCATATCTTTAATTAATCTGCTAGCTAATGAAATACGATCTCGGTAATTAATTTCCCAGACTGAGCTACGTTTTTGTGAAGCAGTTAGATCCATGCGCACCAATTATAAAATCCATAATATAAGTAGTACCAAATATACCAAGTATTTTGTGTAAGTTCAGGAGGTAATATTTAAATTCACAAAAAATATAGAGAGTGAAAGATAACAAGGGACTAATCAAATATAAGAATTAGCAATAGGTGTTTAAGCTAACTTTGTGAAATAATTATAAATTATTTAATGCATAAAGAGCAAAACACATGATCCCTAACGGAATAGAGTTCAAACACATAGAAAGTGCTATCCAAGACATTGACACTAACGGTGTACCTAATAAGCGTATTTCTGTTCATTATGATTATTTACATAACAACAAACCTTACCCCCCCAAATACGTCATATTTCTAGCCTCAAAATATGCATTTGGTAAAACATTAGATAACTTCGATGCAGTAGAGGCCAAAGATTATCTTAAAAAAAGGGGCTATATTGTTCTTGATCGCAGAGAGAATAATTTGGGTAAATATTCATTACTAGCAGATTATTTTAATCAATTAACAAGTAATTCTGTAACACTTCCATTTCAAGATATTGAGATGATACTGGGTAATACTTTACCTGCAAGTGCACATAAATATGCCGCATGGTGGGCTAACTCTAAGTCCAATGATTCACATCCATGGTCACAAATTTGGATAAAAGCCGGTTGGAAAGTTAATCAATTAAACTTAAGTGAGTCGGAAGTTGAGTTTTCTAGAATCAGCAGCTTAAAGTTAACTAATCATGATAAATTCGAAATTGTCTTTTCTGATGTAATACTAAGAAAATTTGAATCAAAATTGATTGGTTGCCCATTAACAGTTAAAGAAATAAAGGCAATTTTAGAAAAAGTAGCAAAAACACATCCTGAGTTAAAAATTGCCGACGGTAGCATAATCCCCAAAGACCATGCCATAAGAAACAAATCACCGTGTTCGTGCTCTGGAACAAATGAGCAACTTTTTCATACTGTAAGTGATACAGCCAACTTTAAACAAGATATGTTCCTACCCTGTTCAAATAATGGAACCTCTCAAGCCGCACTAAGATTTTTTAATACTTATAATTTGAAATCAATTGTAAGCGTCCGAGCAAATGCGTCTAGCCTTGCTTGACGTTCCAAGGTAGCAAATGAGTAAGGCTCTCTGGCTTTTTAGCAAGTTCATCCAGGCATGTTTGTAAATAGTTATCGACCAGCAAGCCGTTGGCTTTTGCTGTTTCAATAACGCTATAGAGTACTGCACTAGCTCTTGCACCCCGTGCAGTATTGGAGAATAACCAATTTTTTCTGCCAATGACAAACGGTTTCACTGCCCGTTCAGCGCGATTATTATCTATATTGATACGACCATCTTCCAAATAGGTAATTAGCTTATGTTTTTGGTTACGCCAATACGTGAGTGCTTCACCCAGTTTACTTTTTGGCGGGATTTTATCTTTATTCTCGATTACCCAAGCATGAAGCTTATCGATGATGGTTTTTGATTTTTCCTGCCGTGTTTGATATTTTTCTGTAACGCTTTTATTTTTTAAGTTGGCTTCAATGCCATAGAGCTTACCAATAAGACTTAAAGCGACATCAGCTTTGCCGGTTTTGTTTTTTCCTTGTACCGTTTTCGCATCAATGAATTTTCGACGAGCATGCGCCATACAGCCAGCCAAGGTTGCCTTTGTTTTGCCGTACGCGGCATAACCATCAACTTGCAGGTAACCATGATAACCTTCAAGGTAATCAACTACACAAACCGCTGCGCGTGAATTGTGATAATCATAGAGGACAATATTTGGCATGCCGTTAATGGCTGGGCTATCACTTCCGCAACAGTACACCCACATGTAACTGCTACGCTTATCCGCCTTAATAACTTTTAACGGGGTTTCATCAGCATGTATCACCCCCTGACTAAGCATCACTGATTTAAACTCATTAACTAATGGCTCAAATAATTCACTACACCGTATGATCCAATCTGACATGGTTTTTCGACTTAGCTCAATACCATACTCATTGAACATTTTTTCTTGCCGGTATAGCGGCAATCCATATTGATATTTGGCGCTAATGATTTGACTCAGTAAGCTTGAAGTAGCAATACCTTTAGGGATAGGCGTTAGTGGTACTGGCGCAATGCTAATCGAGTTCTCTGTACCTGTTTTCTCGCATTGTTTACAGGCATACTTCGGTCGAATTGTTTCTATTACTTTGATGTACGCAGGAACAAACTCAAGTTTTTCACTACGCGCTTCACCTATTTTATGCAGCTTACCTTGGCAACACCTACAGACTTGTTCCTCAAGTGATAAATCAATCGTCACTACTTTTCGAGGTAACTCCTTTGGCAGTGGTTTACGCTTGGGTTTGTTTTTAACGGTGACTTTATTGTTACTATCAATCTCGGCTAATAACTGTTTATCGGCCTTATCTATAATTTCTTCGGCTTCATTGAAGGTATCACCCGCACCAGGGCGTTGCTCTGAGCTTTTACCAAACTGTTTACGTTTTGCAATTTCATAACGTTCAATAAACTGATTAATTTGAATCGCTTGCTCGGTGATTATTTTATCTTTTGCCGCTAACGCTTGGGCAGTTTTATCCTGCAACTCAAGCAACATTTGCTTGAGCTGTTCTGGGTCGTTTGGCAATGAGTTAGCATCAATTTTCATGCCGGTAGTTTAGCAAGAATGACAAACGCATTCTGCTTTGTAACGTAGATAGAATAGGGGGTTGCGTACACGATCGTTGACGTGAAAAAGGATCTTGTTAGAGGGGTGACTGATAGTGCAATGGCTCATGGCCAAGCACGGCATGTCCAGATAACAACCAATCCAGTTGCTGAGGCGTTAACTCAAATTCTTGATCCGAAAGTTTGCTCGGCCATTTGAACTTTTGTTTTTCAAGTCGTTTATACCAAAGCGCAAAACCCGTTTTATCCCAATACAAGATTTTTAGCTTATCTTTGGCCTTATTGCAAAACACAAACACAGTGCCAGTATAGGCATCTCGAGCAAGCTCACCTTCGACAATCCCCACTAAGCCATTAATTGATTTACGAAAGTCGACAAAATCCCGATGCAGAAAAACCTGAGATGGTTCAATAAACATTTTCATCAAATAAGCTCACGCAATAGCTGAGCAACATAGGATGCAGAGGTTGTACTGGGTAGTGTTAGCGTGGCACTACCAATACTTAAGCTCATAGGCTCTGGATTAGCAAACACTTCAACTTGTTGCGTTATGGTTGCCTTAACAAAAGTACTTTGGCTCGCACCGAACTTTTTGCGACAAGCGTAAAATGTTGTGGTTGATATTTGATGTTGACGACAATAATCAGCGATGGTTAAACCGCTGATTTCTTGCTCTTCGATAATATTTTGCCATTGAACATGGCTGCGCGTAATTCTCATCAGTTACTCCAAAAATGTATTTGAAGTAATTTACTTAACCGCAGAATGATTTGTTAGATGCATTTTCCCGGACGCTTACAATCAATTGTCTTACATGAAAGTAATAAACCACAACTAGGTGAAGAAATAGAAGTTATTACTAAAGCTAGAATTGGCCAAAGCTTATTCAGAAAAAACTTACATATATATTGGGAGGGATGTTCGGTTACAGGATGTCTGTTATTTTCAGTGTTAAAGGCTTCACATATAAAGCCCTGGAAAGATTCCAACCCAAAAGAGAAAGTAGATCCTAATAATGGGTTACTTTTATCACCTAACCTTGATTCATTATTTGACGGTGGCTTTATTAGCTTTGATAGTCGAGGAGCTATTCTGATTTCCCCATTATTGTCTAATGAAGATCTAAATTCACTCAACATAAACAATAATATGAAATTAAAAAAAATACCCCCTGAAATAGCTAGCTACCTTAAATATCATCATGAAAACATCTATCAAGGTAAATTATAATTTTCATCTTGAATAATAAAAATCGAGCCTAAGCTCGCTTTTTATTATTCTATCAACAGAGGATCGTCAATGAAATTGGTAAACATTATGCATTATAAAGCCATAAGTACCTTTTCCATGGGGTAACGATAATGCCCCCATTGAATTGTTCAAAAGGTTTATACAAACTTTATTTTCAGCCTTCAAATCGTAAATTAATCATCATATGATATATAACAATTGGTTTACGACCTCTGTACCTAACCTCTTTAAAATAATTTACTGTCTGTGAGCTTTTTATAGATTGAATGTTATCATCTTGCGAAGCCGACTTTTCAAATCCTATATAATCTCGAATCTTTGTATCCGAATAGTATTTATCGCAAAGGTCTATAAAGTTAGATACATCGCAATAAGCAATAATAAAAACAGGGTTAAGACACTCCTGATCATACCCTGCTATTTTATTTAAATGACTATCTATGACAGTTGTATCATTAGAAAACAACCGAAAAGCCTCCATTATTGCAATACGTTCGTTATTATTGCCACAAAGGAAAAAGTCTATTTCTCCTGGATTCTTACTATCAGTGGAGCCTGAACGCCCACCTCGTTTTTGATCTCTACAACTTAAACCAATATAAGATAGTCTGTGATCAAATAATGAAGTCACCCAGTCATTAATAGAATCCTCATTTATTATTCGATGAGAAACTTTGTTATTATTCTTATCGAGTTTCTTATTTAGATTACTTTTCCTAAGTTGTATTTCCTTCATGATCAACCTTAATTGCTCATAAAGAAAACTATCGATTGTCGAGTTAGGCTCTTCAACTATAGTTACTATATCAGTCAATTTCTTAGACCTTATTTCACAGTACCTCTGCCTTAACTCATCGTTCGACTTTGGTTGATTAGCTAACATATTAGTCAAAACAGATGCACGCTTCGGCTCTATATCTTTGACAATGAGTTCCTCCAATTCAAGCAACTGCATATCAACTTCCTCACCTAAGGAGGAAACCTTATGATAGTCCTTTAGCTTTTCAAAGATAGATTGTGCCACATAGTGCTGCCCCCTTTGTTTTAGTGAATAACAATAAGAACTAGCTATAAGGGCATTGTGGTGTTGGCTTTTAGACAGCTTACTCCAAAGAATATCAACTCCCCGAAATTCATGCGCTTTATTTAAACAATACAGCCAATTGGAAATTATATTGAAGTCTATTTCATGAATGTTTTCATCATTTACGGACTCCAACCACTCATTTAACGCCTTTTTATATTCAACTTCGGTGCTTTCCTGACTTTTATCTAAGCTCTTCAATTTTGAAGCAAAACGATTTCCAGCGTAGTAGAGTGTTCTCAACTCTCTGTATAGCCCATCGAAATATCTATATGCTGCTTCTGGGTTTAAAGTGTAGAGAACTAATGCACTCATTTGCCTTTGAAAACGTTCGCAATTGGAAGCTAAACCTTGCTTTATTTGATTTGTGCGTTCGCTTTTAAACGGGATGGTGTTTTTTCTAATTTCTTCTAATTTATCTTCATCACTCAACTTGGCATCATTAACTATTATTAATAGCCCGACTTTGAATTCATAGACCTTCCACTTATCTTGAAGCCTTGAAATATTGCATATTCTCATGCATCGCGATCGCCTAATACCATCTAAGCCGATCACCTAATACCATCCATCGCGATCACTCAATACCATCGATGCCGATCACTTTTCGGTCAAAATGGTATTGAGTGATCGGCTTGAATAGTATCGTTCTATTTTTGTACTTTTTTGTCTAGCCAGTAGGTGTTTTTAACCGTTATTCTTTTCATTTTTGATGATGAGAATGACCATGCCAACGGCACCTATTTCAATGCGTAAACTTAAAGAGATTTTAAGACTAAAATACGGCTGTAAACTCAGTCATCGTCAAATAGCAAAAAGCTTATCTGTTTCACCTTCAATCGTGTCTAAATATGCCTGTAAATCAGCAGAGTTAGATATAACTTGCTGGCCACTTGATGAGAGGTGGGATGATCATTCCCTGCAACAAGCGTTCTTCAAAACAAAGCCTCGATTAAAAGGCTTTACCATTCCTGATTGGTCGTTAGTTCAACAAGAGCTTCGACCAAAAACGATGACGCTGTTGCTGCTTTGGCAAGAATACAAAGAGCGGCACGCAGAAGGATTTTACAGTTACACCCACTTCTGTCGCCAGTACAAGGCATGGCTTAAATGCCAAAAACCATCGATGCGCCAAAATCATAAAGCAGGTGAAAAACTGTTTGTTGATTACTGTGGGCCAACCATGAATATTGTCGATGGCAGTACTGGGGAGTGCCGTACAGCACAGGTTTTTGTCGCTGTTATGGGGGCATCTAATTACACATATGCTGAGGCAACCTACAGTCAAAAACTCGAAGATTGGGTGATGAGTCATGCCCGTTGTTTTGAGTTTCTTGGTGGTGTGCCTGAGCTAGTTATTCCTGATAATCTTAAAAGTGCGGTAACCAAACCCTGCCGATATGAGCCTGATTTAAACCCAACTTACCAACAGCTGGCGACACATTACGATACTGTCATTGTTCCTGCTAGACCTTATAAACCAAAAGATAAAGCTAAGGCTGAAGTGGGCGTGCAAATTGTTGAACGTTGGATCATGGCACGGCTTCGCAATGAAACCTTCTTTAGCTTGCGCCAATTAAACTCAAAAATACAAGCGCTCCTTATCGACTTAAACCAGCGACAAATGAAAAAGCACCCTGGCTCAAGGCTCAGTCAGTTTGAAGCTATCGATAAACCAGCACTCAAACCGCTGCCTATGCAGGCTTACAGTTACACCTTGGTCAAACAAGTTAGCGTGCATATTGATTATCATGTTGAAGTTGAAAAACACTATTACTCCGTGCCGCATACCTTGATCAAACAAAAGCTTGAAGCCCATGCCACAGGACAATTGGTGACACTTTACCATCAAGGCGTTCAAGTAGCCGTTCACCCAAGATCACATCGACAAGGTGCTCACACCACGCTTGATTTGCATATGCCTATCGCTCATCAAAAACAGCAGCAATGGACACCACAACGTTTTGAACGTTGGGCAAGTAAATTCGGCGTATCAACTGAGCAGTTTGTGATGCAATTGATGCAAGCTAAAAAGCATCCAGAGCAAAGCTACCGTGCTTGCATGGGGTTATTAAGTTTAGGTAAGAAGTTTACCGACCAACGACTAGAAGCCGCCTGTTATCGCGCTTTAGCCACAGGTGTTACCCGTGTCAAACAAGTAAAAACCATCTTAGAAAAGGGCTTAGATAAACAGTCATTGCCAGAAGMTCAAGGTGAKTTACTTCRAGATATTGACCATMAAAATATCCGTGGCAACCACTATTACCATTAAMMCCAAWMMCCATAAAAYMAAGGAAAYNCCTATGCAAAACATAACTCAGCAAGTGAATAGCCAATTAAGTAACTTAAAGCTAAGCGGCATACGTGATGCACTACAGCAACAGTATGAACAGCCAAATTTATACGTAGAGCAGAGCTTCGAAGAGCGATTAAGCTTACTGCTTGATGTTGAGATAACACAACGCGATCAACGCAAAATTGACCGCTTAACTCGACAAGCTAAATTCAGAGTTGGCGGCACACTTAGCCAACTCAATTATGGTGCAGAGCGACAACTAGATAAAACACAGATCCGCTCACTGGCACAAGGGGAATGGCTTCGCCTTCACCAAAATATATTGATCACAGGAGCAACGGGCTGTGGCAAAACGTATCTAGCTTGTGCACTTGGCCACAACCACTGTCAGCAAGGGAGTAGTGTTTATTATTTTAGGCTCAAAGAGCTATTAGAAAAAATGTTTCTGGCACAAGCTGATGGTAGTTATCGCAAGCTAATTAATAAGCTTAGCTCGGCCAGTTTACTGATTTTAGATGATTGGGGATTAGAGCCATTAACGGCTCAACAACGCAGTGATTTACTGGAATTAATTGATGCCAGATATGATACAAAATCGACATTAATTGCCAGCCAATTACCAATAGAAAATTGGTATGAAATGATCGGAGAATCTACCCATGCTGATGCGATTTTAGATCGGCTTGTTCACGGGGCAATAAAGTTAGAATTAAAAGGTGAATCGATGCGAAAAAAACTAAACTCCTTGACTGATGCCGATCACTCAAGTTAGATTTTACTGAGGTCTACTGGCAAACAAAAAAGTGATCGGCTTGAATAGTATTGACCGATCGGCTTCATGGTATTACGCAAATATCAAGAGCAGGTAATCTCTTATTTAAATAGCTATCTTTATCTGATAATAGCGAAAGCCCCTTATCTAACATAACTTTTGCAGTATCAACTTGACCAACACTACATGCAAAGTCTAGTGATTCCTCAAGAGCTATGATACTTAAATTATCTAAAGATTTATTTGAGGAAACATCCCCTATATACCTTAATAAATCAGACTTTCGAGATTCTCTATTAAGCTGGCTATATAACTCTAATACTTTATTTAAGGGTACTTCATCCCTTAATATTAAAATAACTCTATTGAATTCTTCATCATTTAAATCCTCAACAAACAGAGTAAAATGTCGCCACAACTGGTAATCATATTGAGATTCATAATCAAAGATTTCATAATCCTCATCAGTTTCATCAGAAAATCCAAAACATTCCAATAAACTAAGAGCCTTTGAAATAATTTTGGAGTTGTACGAATCCTCTCGATTGTCGGTATGTAAACCTAATAAAATTTGAAAATAGCTCCTTACCAAATTTTTATTTTGATATCCAAAATCATTTGAAATAGAAAGCTTAGCGATCCACTTAATTGGCTTTTTAATTAAGTCTAAGTACTCAGGAACATACTCATTATCAATGCGCCACCAAGGAAGAAAATCAAACAGTTTGTAAGCATTTATTCTATGTTCTTTATTATCAACATTACATTTAAAACACTCGCAATATAAGTTGGTTATCAAGAGCTGCGCTTTTTCCGATATTTTATTTCCATCTCTTAAGTTAGACTCTTGAGCTTTTTCTAATAGCCAAAAGAGTAAATAAAATTTCCAAACTGGGAGGCTTCGTTCAACTTCTTCTTTGTCATTCGCGATATTTGACAATAAACAATCAGAAATTTCTGAAATTTGTTCTGAAGTGAATTTACTCAGTAAGATATCTAAACAATCTTTTTTAACATTTAACTCTCCAGCATAACTGTCATGAATAGAATTCTTTGCCATTAATATGAGTAACTCAACAATGTCAGTAGAGGGATCAATTTCGTCTTCAATCAATCCTCTATTGAAAAAGCTTTTAGAATATACTTCCATAAATTCATCGCATACAACAGGAAAGTACTCTAAATGATAAGATTCCCGCTCTTTATGGTGTAAATTAAGGCTATTGCTTAAAGGGTTATTTGCGAAAATGTATAATGCGGTTGTAGCCGTTTCCTTTTTTGTTAGGAGGTATAATAAATACTTAACTCCGCCATTATGTATCCTCTCATTCAATAACATGAACCTCAGCTCATGGCTTTCCGTTGAATTTTCAAATAATCTATCTAGCCTGCCATAGCTATTTATACAAGACCCATCGACATAAATGTCTGAATTAATGATCTCCCCCAAAGGGCTTGAATAAAAGTTACTAGGATCGCTTACATTGAAGAGATCCCGATATGATTCCTCATAAAAAGCTAAATTTGAACTAGACATCTTATTACTATTCGTAAATAAGCTGTGCTTTACATCATCTAGCCTTTTGGCAGTTTTTGTTTCTTTATAAGAATTTTGTTTTTTTGAATCAGAAGCAGTAAGATTAATGCCCATGCTATATTCTGAACGAATATCTAAAAATACTCCTCTAATATCAAAGGAGCATAAGCGTTTATTGTCTAACACAAATTTAGGATGCTTTAATTGTTTATCAGAAGAGAGCAAGTGTTCCAAAAATTCTAAATAAACCTTCTGTTGAGAACGACTGATAAAAGAAAAGTTTAGTTGACTCAGGTAATGGTCAGAATAAACACGACATATTAACAACCATTTACTCATTAAACTCAGTTGTTGCTGATTAAAGTCAATTCTAGAGGTACCTTCCTCTTCATCTTTCAAAGCAACTTTATTAATTAACGCATCCCACAGATATTCAGCTATTAGATTGTCAAAGTTATGCTCTAAAGAATCTAAATGGTAATAACCATTTCCCTCTTTAAACCCACTAATAATAAAGGGCAATGATTTATCTGTTAAAATTGATTCTGCTTTTTTTTTATCTATTTTAAAGTAAGGTTTAACAAAGCTATCCCAACCAAATATAATATTACGAAGTAGCTCTAAAGCTTCGAATAAAGGCTGACACGATTCATCAATTTCATTTATTTCAGGAAGACTCCTCATATGTACTTGGCAGTAATTAGCATAAAAGGTTACCGCACCTAACTTTTCTAATGTCGACAATTCTACATTTAAATTTCTTTTGTATTCTTCACCATTATCTTTAGGCCACGCTAATTTCCCAGATAATAACTTGGAAACATTTTCCTTATTTAATTCTGGGGTTGCTAATTGTGAGTTTAAAAGTAGCTCGGCTATGATTTTACTTTTCAAAGTCGAATCAAAATTTGATAGATACTCTCTAGTTCGTTCAGTATGATCGTCCCTGAATAACCTTAGAATTCTTCCTATATTTTCTGAATAATACATATTAAGTTGATGTACCTTTGTATTTTAATTAAATAAGTTTGTCATTTTTCTCCAGCCACCTTTTTCAGACTCGATCAAATCAAATTTTTCCAAAACCCTAAATGCATCATTAACATACGCATTCCAAGACTGCCTTTTCCACTCAGAGATCTGTGTATTCCATTTACGGGTTGCATCAGTCACATCTTTTATTTTTACTCTATTTTCTTGTTTATTGTGACGTAAGTACAAATAACAAAGGGTATAAGCAAAAGCTAACCTGTTGATTCCCTTTGTAACATGGTTTATAGCTGATATTACATCTCCAGAAAACTGTATAACTGGCAGTTTTCTATATGCTCCTGCAATATATAATGACGCAGCCAGTTTAGTCCTTTCGTCTTGAGTGGTTTCTACCTGTTGAGTTAATACATCACCAATCCTCTGTAAACTTTCTTCAAATGAAGCATCTCGTTCCTTATAAGCTCTAGAACACAATAAACAGGACTCGCTGGCCATTGTAGCAATATAATGTGGGGTCGACTCTTCGCATGATAGGCACCCCTTAAATTCAAATAAATCCCCAGAAAACTGACGTTCTAAATCATGTTTGTCTGAGGAAATAAGACTTAATGTCCGTCTACTATCTCTACTCCAGGTTAAAATTTCTGGAGTTAATTCTGTTCTCAGGTAAATCTCTAAAATAGATTTATGTAGCTCTTTATTACCCTCATTAGAAACTAACACATAGGCTTCCCATTCACTGCACCAGTAGAGAGGGAAGCTTTCGTGAATCTCGATAAGATTGAAATTAAGCTCAGAAAAAAAATGATTTGTAAGAGAGCGGTTCACTTCTTTGTCTATGTTTTCAGAATCACTGCTATATAGATCTGGCCCAATTGCCCCATAACTCCCTTTTTTGACATGGAAAGCTTCAAAAATAGAAATACATTTGGATGTAGCTCTTGAATATGCGACAAAGAAGTCTGTGTTTGTCATCTTGTGATCTGCATAGATAATAACTATAGGGCTTTCGAGACCTCTAAATCGCCCAATATTCTCAATATTAACTCCACTAGGAACAAGGGACTCTGGTACTCCTAAAAAGGTTGGTTTTAGAACTGTAATATATGAAGGTGGAACACCATCATATATTAGCTGTTCTACAAGTTGTTTTAACGAATGTTTTGGTGAAGGAACCACTAACTCAGAGAGGGTATCATTTTCATATTCCCTAGGATTATGTACAGAATAACTAGGCTTAGTAAATAGCTTTAACCTGTCACATACCTTTCTAGGAACCCTTAGACTATTTGTGAGAGTAAAAGCTTTAACAAACAGTCTAGATTCAAGCCACTCTAATGGGACTGGAGTTTCATACTCAAAAACCTGTGTTGCATCACACATAACAATTATCTTTCGTTTTTCAAAAATAGATAAAAGGAGCTCCCACACTTCCTTCCATATAACTTGCCCTTCATCAACAATTAAGCAATCATACTCGTCAAAAACCCCTTCCGCCGCTCCTTTTGCAATACTTTTTATAACATCTAAATCAGCTCCAGTACCTCTTATAACCTCGGGGTCAACATCATCATTTGATATGTTTTCAAGTTTAATATCAATTTCCCAAGCAAGTTTATATAGTGTGAAAACATCGCAGTAATCCTCATATTCTCTAAGCTCAGCTCGTAATTTGTCAGCCAATAACCTATTGTAGGTAAGCGTTAGGACCTTTTTCTTAGACGATGCAAGTTTTCGAGCAGCTTGAATTGCAACGACTGTCTTTCCTGACCCAGGCCAGCCGTTAACAATAAATCGATTTGCACTTAATGCTTCATTTACACATTCATTTTGTTCTTCTGAAAGTTTTAACCAAAGATAATTGTCTGAGTTGATACGAGAGATCCAACATGGTGATGCATCTATAGTTGGTGAAATCATCTCAATTACTTTTTCCAATTGGTACTCAGTAAGTTTTGGTATTGACATGTTTTCTTTATGAAATGCCATTATCTCAACGATTCGCTGTCCAAACGTTTCTATATGTTTTTTGTCAATGACCAAGCTAACAGCTTTATATTCATTAAAATCTTTATAACCAGGAGGAAGTGACCTTATTGGTATAACAGACTCAGGGAAGCAAAATGCTTTACCAATTGTCATTTTAATCCCGTTATCTACAAACCACTTTTGAAGAACAAAAACACCTCTATTTAGCTGAGAAACTGGATCTATTCTTGAAATAGTTAGACCTGAATCACGAGAATAATAATATCCATCTATGTCATGCTTTAATATTCCACCTTTCACCTCTATTGCTAGAACCCCTAGATCTTTATTTAATACCAAAAAATCAACTTCACCAATATGACTCTTATCCTTCAGAACATCTGTAATGAAAGAAGATAACCATGGAATACTATGAATAATATGAAAAGAGTCATCTAATTGCTCTCTTAAAAGCTTGTAAACCAAAGGTTCAGCAACTGGACTATCATTTGTTTTTGGTGCGCTAGAGGGATACATAAAGGCCATAAAGAAGGCTTCCTACTAATTAAAGTGCAATTCCTTTTGAATAGTGCATTATCAAGTATTTTTAATACAATACAAGACTCTATGTTCATTTATAGCTAACTACATCAGCACTTTTAATTTTTCGCGTTCAGTACCTAATAATAGTCATCAAGGAAAGTCGTCTAGTTGTATCCTGTTTGATAGATCCATTATAGATTCAGGGTCACTTTCTAGCCTATCTACAGGAGCTTCATTTGTAAGCTGCTGCTCGTGGTAAAGCAACATCATATAGCGCACAGGAATGATTTTCAGTTATAGCATAATCAAGTTAATTAATTTAAAGTACTGATAGGGTTCATATAATTTTTTAAAAACATAACTTTACAAAAATGGAATAAATAGAAAGGAATTCAATGCATATTGTTAAAGGAAAAACTTTAAATGAAGTGGTTTTTCAATTATTAGAACTACTAACAACAAGTGGGCACAAAACACCATCTAGAAATGGAGATGTTTTAAGCTTATATGACGTCAGTATTATTATAGAAAACCCAAGGTCTAGACATTTAAACTTAATTGGTAGAACAAATAATATATTTGCAACTTTCGCTGAAACTTTCTGGGTTTTAGCTGGACAAAAAAATATACATCCCTATTTATCTTTTTTTCTTCCAAGAGCAAGACTGTATTCTGATGATGGGCTAAGTTGGCGAGCAGCTTATGGTGAACGCCTTTATGCGTATAATCAATTAGAAAATGTCATCGATATATTCAAAGAAGAAGGTATATATACACGTAGAGCTGTAATTAGTTTATATATGCCAAATAAAGATACAAAAACAAGTTTAAAGCAAATCCATAATGTATCTGCAACTAAAGACATTCCCTGTAATAATCTAATACATTTTTTTGTTACCCCCGATAAGAAGCTAAACATAAAAGTAATTCAGAGAAGCGGCGATGTTATTTTTGGTGTTAGCAATATAAACATATTTGAATTTGGCTTACTACATGAGCTAATTCTCAACATACTTAAATTAGAAGTAGATAGTGAGCTAGAGCTGGGCTATCACAACCAATCTGTCACAAATCTTCATCTGTATGATTCGACAAGTAAACAAGCCTATGATGTACTTGAAAATGAGCAGAAGCAGGAACTGAGCAATACAAATTACGATACGATTTCATTCCCTAATTCTATAAACGCAAACAAAAAACTTTTCACCTCATTAATAGATAAGTTTAGTGAACTAATAACAGATGAAAAGTATACCTATAACGATGCCAAAGGTACCTTACAGCACATATTTGAAGAATTAAACGTCCCTGTTAAAGGGAATCTATTGTGGGGATATACGGTAGCAATTTTATCATTCGTCTTTCAAGAAAAGTACGGTAAAAAAATTGAAGTAGATAAAGAACATTTTTGTTCCGAATTTACTGACAGTATTGCCAACAATTTTTTTAATAGATATCAGATTAAGGAAAAATAAGTGAGACTTGCGTTCATGGGAGCCTCTGGCTCAGGAAAAGATTATTTGGCAAATCACCTAGTACAACACTATAACTTTACTAGGTTTTCTTTTAGTGACCAATTAAAAAAGCTTGCTCATTCAATATACCCTTGGTTGAATATTGATTACCCGCCTATTCAAAAGGAAGAAAATCTCAATATCATAACTAGAACTGGAGAAATTATTTCTCACTATCCCAGAGATATATGCTTCAGCTAAATGATTTACGAAAAATAGAAAATCTCATATTTATTAGAATGTTGGAATATGAAATATGTCAATTTTTCGAAAACAGGAGTTTTCCAGAAAATAATGCAATTATCACTGACATTAGATCCAACGAGGAGTTCAAGTGGTGTAAGGATAATGACTTCAAAATAATGCATATATCTCCTAGTAAACAAGTTTATAAAAAATACGATATTGATAAGCATATCAACGAAAATAAAAATGAAGCCGACTTTAGTTATACAAACAACTTTAACGGCACTGATGACTTTGGCAAATTCTATAAAGAACATATAAAAAATGAATAATCTTAACTTTAAAAATGATGAATTATTTTGTGATGTAAGAAAGCATAAGGTTTTATCGGCAAAACCATCACTAAATGAAAAGGTGATAAGAGAGTGGTTTTTTCATCAAAGAGAAAGAACAAACATCTATTATAAAAAGGAAGTTTTAAAACAACCTCCTGTATGGACCAGTGATCCTGTTCTAGAAAAATATAAATTTGTTAACACTAAACGTACATGGGATCGGCAAACTAAGTGGTTATTAATCAATGTAATAAATAACTCAAATATTAGCTATAGAGATAAACTTCTCAATTGCTTTTTATTTCGCGTATTAAATAAAGGAGAAACTTTAGACTTCTTAGGAGGCCCAATAATTTTCTCAAACTTAACTTTAAGTGAGATAGATACCAAAATACGAGAAAAATTGGCTTTTAAAGAAGCTGAGGATCCAAATTATGTATTTTTTAGTGCTGCATATATTCTCGGTGGACCTAAAGTTAATTTTGGTAAATACATTGAAAAGAAGGAAAATAATATTGAACCAAATATGGTGATAAGGATGATTAAATTTATTTTTTACAACCAAGAAGACATATTAAAAGGAATAGAGAAATCAAATAATCAAAAAGATATTTATGATCATTTATGTACATTTAATGGTATTGGAAAGTTCCTTGCATATCAAATTTTTATCGATTTTACCTACATAAGTAACTTCCCTTTCACAGAGCATCATTTTGTAATCTCAGGGCCTGGATGCGAAAGAGGAATTAATTGGCTATTTCAAGATCGAGATGGAATGACTAGTGAAGAATGTTTATTTTGGTTCACATTAAATCAATTTAAAATTGCCGAGCAATATAATGAATTATGGGATATGGATCTCTTATTTAATTTTTTACCACAAGAAGAAAGATCCTATACGCTAATGGACATGGAAAATAGTGGGGCTTGTGAAATAGATAAGCGATGCCGAACAATATTCAATCAAAAACGTCCCAAACAAATATATCGTTACGATAAAATATAAAGCGACTTTTTTCAGTGAGTACTATGAGTAATCAATTTACTTTAATATTTTAAACTAAGAATAAAAACTAAAAATGACTAAAATTCAATTAATACTTGCTGCTATAGGCTCAATCGCAGGATTAATCTATTCTCTAAATCAAAATGCATACGGCGACCTCAGTTTTTTACATGAACATATTAACTGGTTGGGGCCACTTACAGGTGCCATATGTGGTTTTTTCATAGTTAGCGCAATCAGATTTATACAAGAAGCAGTTACCAGTTTAGGCGTTACTGAATTTAAATTACCTCTCCCTGGCCTAGGTGATTTTACAATCAAAGTAGACAACAAACAAAAGCAGTATATCTGGAACATATTTATAGAACTATCTACGCGTATCTCTACTGTGAACATTAATGATTCAAGTATAAAAAAAAGTACAGATAACTTGGGATCATTGCGTGAAGCTTTAAGTTCTATGTATACGTTATTTTCTTCTATTAGGGGAGAGTTAAAGTCTATGCCTCCATCCCCTCCACCAACAGCGGAATGCTCTACTTTAGAATCATATGTCTTTATTCTAATAAAGAACGAGCTTCGTCCATTCCTCAACCAATGGCATCCTAAATTAAAAGAATGGGAATCAACAGGAATGCCCGAAAGTCAATGGCCATTGGCTCAACTGTTTAGAGAAAACTTAGAGATCACACAAGAAAGGATTCTATTTATAACACATCAATTAGGCCAAGCACTTAATGTGTCTCAATTAGATAAAGTGTTATCCAGCTCCCCTGATTTAAATTCACCTAAGCATCATGCAGATAACTTACAACGTTTAGGGGATAAAATTTCAGATACCTATACTCAAATAGCTTCAAACTTATCTACCGAAATTGAAGGTGTAGGCTGGCGAATCTATGTCGAATTAAGATCAGCTTGTATTAATGATGAATCCAGAAGTGTCACAAACTATATTCATCAATCATCTTCTCTTAGACTTATGATAAAGCGAGAGCTAAAACGAATGACGCCAACTCCGCCAACAGCAATACAAAGTAATTTTACAGTTGGTGGTATTGCACTAAGTATTCAATCTCGTTTAATTGACCCTGAGCTATTAGTGGCTGAACTACAACTAAATAATTCAGATAAAGAACTTCACAGCACCACAATAGAAAAATTTAAAAAACATAGGACAGAAATTGAAGAGTTAACTCAAGAGCTAGGTAAATTAATTTCTGCACCTGAAAATGCCTATTTATGTAACTAAATATAAGCCACAAAATTCCACCTTCAAATGACTGCTTTTAAGAACATGGAACCGATATATGCTAAATGAAATTATTAAAATCCTAGATCAAGCTTCGAACGAGAAACCCTGGATGACAGCTAGAAGTATTTCAAAAAGTCTTAACGAAGAAATTAACGTAACTGAAATCGAAGACATACTTCTAAAACATTGTGCTCATCATGATGACTTGGTGCAAAGTGCTAAAGTAAGATACTCAAATTTACCTAGTCGAAAAACACTTGAAGTATTATGGGGCTCTGTACAAAAAGTAAAAATAAGAAAAGGCAAAGGAATCACAAAAACAGATATAGCTGATGACTCTCTTTCAAATTACGAGAATCACCTAAAACCAGCTAATGTTTTTATATCTCATAGTCATAAAGATTATAAAGACGTTATTACATTAGCTCAGAAACTATTAGAAAATAACAAATGCGATAACATAATTCCCTGGCTTGCTGAAACACATATACAAAAAGATGACCACATTAACCAAGAAATAATCAGTTCCCTTAATAACAGTGAAGCCTTTGTGCTATTCCTCTCATCAAATTCATTAAGCTCCCGCTGGACAGGTAAAGAATATTCAACCGCAAGAGATAAGCAAAAGCCTATTTTTATTGTTGTTAACATTGATGATCAGAAAATAATTGAATTGGTTGAGTTTTTACGCCACGGCCGATTATTAACAGCAACTGACTTCAGAGGTATTACAGGGGCTAGTCGAGAATTTATCTCAATAATTATTAAAGATCACAGTCTCTTAGAAGAGAATAAAACAATTCAGTTATTTGCTTACTCAAAAACTACCAATTCAAACTCTAAAAATAAAAAACTTTATCCTCTACAAGATATAAATGCCCTACCAAAATCTATATATTCTACATTTAAAGACTCAAAATTTATTAAAACCAGGAGCTAACATAATATTATCGATATCATTACTTAAGGAGTCGACATTACCTAACGCTAAATGGTATTCATCTCCCGTCAAACAATGATTGTCACTACAGTCTACATTCCAACGTCTCAACAAATAACCCGCTAGCGCGGCCCTCACTTCCACCCTCTTTACCCCATTTATCATGCAATAATCTTTTTCAATAGTTTTTTTATGACGTAGTCTAGGGTGTGGGATAATTTCTAATATAACCTTTGTATTCCACTGCTCATCCATATTTTCCATTTCAAATTCATTAACTAATTCATTTTCAAGGACCACTGGATCTTCGATTCTGGTGATAACAAAATCGGTAAAGCGCTCTCTCTTTCTGTCCCAAGATCTAATATGCATCCGTAAACCGTTATTAACTAGGGCGAAAGGAACTATTTTCCTCCTTGTTTCGCCGCTACTTAAAGAGCAGTAGGTAATCTCTATAACATTTCGATTGATTACGGCTCTACTTAACAAAGCTACTAGCTTTAGATTAGGCTCATTTAACTGAGTAGGATTCTCACAAATAAAATTGTCACCTTGATTGTTTTTCAATCCATCACCAAAACCTTCGGCTAAAGTTGAAAGAACTCTACTTGTAGAATATTCGAATATAGGAGAGAAATCCCTTGTAGGGACGTAATGCTTTGCTCTTATGTCATAAACCAAATTATTAGGAGCTATTTCATTATATTTAGCAAAATCTCTTGTGGCCGCCGCAGCTTTAATGCCAAACCTTTGTAAAAGATCATTTCTGCCAACTCTTCCATGAAAATATGCTTTGAATTCTATATGTGCCAGTCTTTCTTTCTGGGTATGTGTGATATCAAAATTCATAAATTAGCCATATTTCAAGATATATAGTGCTTACATTACATGATAATCAATACTATTTCCACACCAAATTAGATTACATCGATCATTTGTATTGACATAATCAAAAAGAGCCGTATAATTTATAGTCAATATTTATTACTTCTTTTATCGAGCCTTAACCAGTTGATATTATTATCTTAGTATCCTGCTTGTGCTCATGAAAGTTAGACACGCCTACGGAGATAAAATGGCTGATACTAATAAAAATGTTTTTATAAGCCATTACGGCAAAGATGATGAACACATTGGTAAGCTGAAAGGTCTTATGAAAGATAAAGGGTATATTCTCAAAAATAGTTCTATGGATAGCACTAAGCCAAATCAAGCAAATAATGAAAACTATATTAAACAGTTACTTCGTGATCGGATGAAATGGGCTGGCACCGTAATGGTATTGATAGGTAAAGATACTCATAAACGTGATTGGGTAAATTGGGAAATAGAGCTTGCAAACAGGCTAGGTAAAAAAATTGTTGGTGTTTTTATAAATGGTGCATCAGATTCAGATATCCCTGATGCCTTCGAAAAATATGGTGACTCTTTAGTTGGGTGGACCTCAGGAAAAATAATTGAAGCTCTTGAAGGGAGCTGTACTGATTTTCAAAATACTGAAGGCGGCCTGAGAATTAGCCCACATGGCGCGTCACGAGGAGATTGCTAAATGAAATATTATTCTTATGTTGTTAGAAGAGATTTTGGATTTGCACCTAATCCATTTAATGGGATGTGTACATTAGCAACCTGTAAACCTAATATTCGTAAACATGCAAAGATTGGTGATTGGATTTTTGGTACTGGATCAGTCGCTTTAAAATGTCAGCACTACCTTATTTATGCAATGAAAGTTACAGACAAAATTACATTTGATGAATATTGGTCTAATAAAGAATATATTTGTAAAAAGCCGGTAATGAATGGAAGCCTTAAAACTATGTATGGAGACAACATTTATCATAAAGATAATGATGGTAATTGGTTGCAGGCAGACTCTCACCATAGTTATGATAACGGTGAGCAGAATACATATAACTTGAAAAGAGATACAGGTGAAACTGATTCAGTTTTAATTTCTAAGGAGTTTTATTATTTCGGTGAAAATAAAGTTTTAATTCCTAACTCATTGAAGTCAGATATTTGTAAAAAGGGTCCGGGTCTTAAACATGTTGACTCAAATGTTTCAAAAAAATTAATAGAATGGTTCAAAAAAGATTTTGAATCTGGCTACTTGGGTGACCCCATTCAATTTGAAGAATTTGATCGATATGACGGAAAATAATTACACCGATTAAAATACTAGAACTATGTCACAAGGAACAAGAATGACTAACGATGTAAAGCACAAAGTTTTTGTTAGCTTTCACCATAAAAGAGATTCGTGGTACAAAAAAAGGTTTGAAGAATTATTTGGCGATATATTTATTATTAAGTCGGTTAAAGACGGTGATATAGATTCCGATAATAGTGACGACTACATAAAACGACTAATTCAAGAAGACTACCTATCTGACTCTAGCGTACTAATCGTACTTGTGGGGGCAGCAACAAAAGGAAGAAAACATGTTGATTGGGAAATATCTGCGGCATTAAATAAAAAAGTAGGAGGTTATTCTGGTTTATTAGCACTGTGTATTCCAGATAATCCAGACCATCCAGGCGATAAATACAACCCATGTAATATTCCTGCTCGACTTGCTGATAATTTAACTTCGGAGTACGCTAAGTACTATGATTGGAGTGAATCTGTCGATGGAATGAAAGCAAGAGTAGAAACTGCATTCCAAGCAAGATTAGACAAAATTGATTTAATTAAAAATTCTCGTGTTCAATTGGAATATGATGAATGGGAATAGTGTCAATAATATAAAATATAAAAATGAGATATCTATGACCTTTCTACAGCCACTTTCTGTTTATTTTGTATGGCATCCCTCTGATCATGAAAAACTAATTGATAAGATTGATTATTGTGCCAATTCATTAAATAGAGATAGTGAAAAGCCTTACTCTCGATCAATTAATATCCCTACGTTCTATAAAACGTCGCATATCCCAAATGTTCCTAGTGACATACCTGATTATTCTCAACAGACTTTAATTTTCATATTTGTTAGTAAATATATAGTGACCGATGACAACTGGAATGAGTATATTCAGAATTTATCTCAAAATAAAAAATTTAAAGTTTTACCTATAGCGGTTGATGAATTTGCCTTCAATCTAAAGGGAAACTTAAGTTCGAAAAATTTTATTCGAGCATTCGAGTTTGATATTAATTTCTATAAGGAAAACTTATTACTAACAATATCTCATGAAATATACAGACTAGCTTTGAACAATCAATTTAACGCACTAGATCTAGGCTCAAGCTCCGCTATTAAACTATTTTTGAGTCATGCTAAAGATAATGGAGTAGGAGTAGCTTTAACAACAAGGTTAAAGAGTTTCATTGAAAACACATCGTTAAATCACTTTTTCGATGCTACCGATATCGCTCCGGGGTATGAGTTTGATCAAGAAATATCTGGTAATCTAAAAAACGCTACGTTAATAGCTATACATTCAGATACGTACTCAAGCCGGTATTGGTGTCAAAAAGAAATTCAATATGCAAAAGAGTTTTCTAGACCAATTATTGCCGCAGATTGCCTAAGTGATTATGAAGACAGAAGGTTCCCACTGGCTTCCAACATACCAAGCGTTAGAGTGCCAAGTGCTTTCGGTGTTATCGATTTGTATAAGATTGTTACCTACGCCATTTTGGAAACCATTAGATATTTTTATACTGACCTTTTACTAAATCAATACAAAAAGAACAGTTGGTTCCCCTCTGACGCAATAATTCTCTCAAGGCCACCAGAAATAACTGACTTATTAAAGTGTAAGGATTTACTTTCTACAGATGTTAAAAAAAAGTATACACTTATTTATCCTGAACCACCTGTTTATGAGGAAGAGTTATTAGCATTAAAATCATTAGGTATAAAAATATCAACACCATTGAATGCAACATTTAAAAGCTCTAAAGGTTTAAAAGTAGGTATTTCAATCTCTGCCCCTGATGACAACGAGCTTCTAAATATTGGCTTACGCCCTACTCACTTGCAATATTTAGCACAAGATATTGGTAGACATATTTTGGCTCAAAATAACACGCTGATTTATGGAGGGGACTTGAGAAAAGGTGGGTTTACTGAATTCCTAATAACTGAGGCTCAAGCGCTACAATCTAAAATGAGTTCTAAAGAAGTATTTTTAAAGAATTACTTATCTTGGCCACTTTATTTAGCTGATGAAGAAGAAGTAATAAACTGGAAAGCTAAGTATTGTAGCTCGCTTGACATGATAAATATCCCTTACGATGAGAAAATTAAAAGTTTAATTCCTAATGATACATCTTTTCTTCCTCCTACAACGGCTGACAATGTTTATATCTGGTCTAAATGTTTAACAAAAATGCGGAATGAATCGATTTTGGATTCCAATGTTAGGATTTGCGCAGGTGGAAAACATAGTAAATACAAAGGAAAAATGCCCGGCGTTTTGGAAGAAATACTAATTGCTTTAAAATTAGAGAAGCCCATTTATTTATTAGGTGGATTTGGAGGAATATGTAAAAGTGTCATCGAATTGATTGAGACCAAGAGCCTGCCTGAGAAACTCACAGAAATATGGCAAAAGGAAAACACACCTGGCTATTCAGAATTATTAGATAAAATACGTGATATCGAGCCAGTCTATTATCCTGAATATGTAAGATTAGTAGACGAAATCACCATAGATAAATTAAATAATGGATTAGATGAAAATGAAAATAAAGCTCTATTTAATACTCCATTTATAGATGAAGCGATCCACCTCATTTTTCTCGGATTAGCACGCATTAAAATCCAACAAAAATAAATCTACATAATTGTTCCTTAAGTTTAACAAATAAAAAGGCGAATCATCTCTGATTCGCCTTTTTCTTTTATTCGCTTGAAAGTTTCCAACTCTAAGTGTCAGTTTCCAACTTTAAGTAAGTGGTTTCCAACTCTAAGTGTTGTGATCAAACTAGTTACTAGTCTTGATAACTCTCAATCGGAGGACAGCTACAAATTAAGTTTCTGTCTCCAAATACATCATCAATACGATTAACCGTTGGCCAGAATTTGTTTACCGCCACTGCTGGTACAGGAAATACTGCTTCTTGAATCGAGTAAGCACGATCCCATGGTTCAGTAATATCCGCTAGAGTATGTGGTGCATTGTGTAGTGGATTGTCATCACTTGACCACTCACCTGATTCAACTTTACGTACTTCATCACGAATACAAATCATTGCTTCGATGAAACGATCAAGCTCAACTTTAGACTCTGATTCCGTTGGTTCAACCATGAACGTGCCCGCTACGGGGAACGACATCGTTGGTGCATGGAAACCGTAATCATTTAAACGCTTAGCAATATCAACTTCGGTAACACCCGATGATGCTTTAAGTGGACGTAAATCGATAATACATTCGTGGGCAACACGGCCATTTTTACCTGTATATAAAATTGGGTAATGCTCACTCAATTTTTTCGATACGTAGTTAGCGTTTGTAATCGCGTATTTAGTTGCGTCAGTAACACCTTTTTTACCTAACATGGCAATGTAAAGGTAAGTGATAGGAAGAATACTAGCACTACCGTAAGGAGCTGATGAAACTGCGCCGTTACCTTTGGTCATTTCATCTACGTTAACTAACGAATGATCAGGTAAGAAAGGAGCTAAATGAGATTTAACGCCAATAGGTCCCATACCTGGGCCACCGCCGCCATGTGGAATAGCAAATGTTTTGTGTAAATTAAGGTGAGAAACATCAGCACCAATAAAGCCTGGTGATGTTAAGCCTACTTGTGCATTCATGTTCGCGCCATCAAGGTAAACTTGACCGCCATTGTCATGAATGATGTTACAAATTTCAGCAATTGTTGTTTCATATACACCGTGCGTAGACGGATAAGTGATCATGATACAAGCAAGGTTGTCAGCTAACTCTTCAGCTTTCGCTTTTAAGTCGGCCATATCTACATTACCTTCTTTATCACAAGCAACGATAACAATTTTCATATCAACCATCATTGCTGATGCTGGGTTTGTACCATGTGCAGATGCTGGAATTAAACAAATATTACGATGCGAGTCACCACGGCTTTCATGATACTTGCTAATAGCGATTAAGCCCGCATATTCACCTGATGCACCCGAGTTAGGTTGCATTGACATTTTGTCGTAACCCGTTAACTCAACTAACCATTTGGCTAGTTCATCAATCATGTGCTTGTAACCTAGTGCTTGGTCAACTGGTGCAAATGGGTGCATATTAGCAAACTCAGGCCATGATACTGGCAGCATCTGTGCTGTTGCATTTAACTTCATGGTACAAGAGCCTAAAGAAATCATTGAATGATTCAATGCTAAATCTTTATTTTCAAGACGTTTGATATAACGAAGCATTTCTGTTTCGCTATGGTACGAGTTAAATACTGGGTGAGTTAAAATTGCTGACTCACGTACTAATGATGCAGGGATTGATGAGTGACCAGAGGCAACAACGTTATCATCAAGTTCACTCACGTTTAATCCATGACCGTCACCCAATAAAATATCAAAAAGTTGTGCTACGTTATCACGTGTTGTGGTTTCATCTAGTGAGATTGAAATTTGACCTTCAACGTCAGTACGGAAATTAACGCTAGCCGCTAAAGCGCGTGCTATTATTTCGTCTTTGTTAAAGCCTTTAGTGGCATCAACGTTGAACGTTAGTGTGTCAAAGTAGTTAGCATGAATAGCCGTTAAGCCTTTCATTGCTAACCCTAAACATAAAATATCAGTTAAACGGTGAATGCGGTTAGCAATAGTTTTTAAACCTTGAGGACCATGGTAAACAGCGTAGAACGCTGCCATATTGGCAAGTAAGACTTGTGCTGTACAAACGTTTGAGTTGGCCTTTTCACGGCGAATATGTTGCTCACGTGTTTGCATAGCCATACGTAGTGCTTGTTTACCGCGCGTGTCTTTTGAAACACCGATAATTCGACCAGGTAATGAACGTTTGTATTTATCTAATGTTGTGAAGAATGCAGCGTGTGGACCACCGTAACCCATTGGTACACCAAAACGTTGGCTTGAACCAATAACAGCATCTGCACCTAATTCACCAGGAGACTTAAGTAATACTAAGCTCATGATGTCGGCGGCTACTGCAACAATACCTTTTTTCTCATGAATTTTAGCAATTAAATCACTGATATCGGTAACTTCACCAGTCGCACCTGGGTATTGAATAAGAGCACCAAAAATATCGTGATCGGCAGCATCAGCAGCGGGTGCAACAACAATATCAAAGCCAAACATTTCTGCACGTTGTTTAACAACGTCAATCGTTTGTGGGTAAACATCATCAGAAATAAAAAATAAGTTTGATTTTTTATTTTTAGAAACACGTTTGGCTAATGCCATTGCTTCTGCCGCGGCAGTACCTTCATCTAATAATGACGCTGAAGCTAAGTCTAACCCCGTAAGGTCTATACACATTTGTTGATAGTTTAATAATGACTCTAAACGACCTTGCGCAATTTCTGGCTGGTACGGCGTATAGGCTGTATACCAACCTGGATTTTCTAGTACGTTACGTAAGATAACATTTGGCGTTAATGTACCAAAATAACCTAAACCAATATAAGTATCGTTAATTTTATTTAAGCTTGCCACGGCTTTTAAATCTGACAACGCTTGTACTTCAGTTTTACTTTCTTCAACGTTTGGAAGATCAGCAAGACGAATATCGCTTGGTACGATTTCATCAATTAACGCATCAACAGATTCTACGCCAAGATATTTGATCATGGCTTGAGTTTCAGATTCACTAGGGCCAATATGGCGACGGATAAAGTCTTGAGTTTGCTCTAGTTGTGCCAACGAAGAAGAGGCTAATGAGTTAATAGGTGCTTTTGAGGTCATAACAGTTTCACTTAAATAAATTGTACTAATCTAGAATAAAAGAAAGCCTCAAACCTAATGAGTTAGAGGCTTAAAAACGCGATTATCGTAAGTAGTCTGATTTTAGACAAAGCTGTCAAGTGATGAGTTTTTGAGCTTAGTGTACTAAGTGATGAAAACTCATAACGCTGACAATGCAGTATAAAATTAGAATACGACCGATAAAAAACTAGTCTTCGTCGATAGAGTTTTTATAACCTTCAGCATCAAGTAAGTTTTCTAACTCACTGGCATCAGTCAACTTGATTTTGAATAACCAACCTTCGCCAAAAGCATCAGAGTTAACTAATTCAGGAGAATCTTCAAGTTCTTCATTTACAGCAATAATTTCGCCCGAAACTGGTGCGTAAATATCTGAAGCTGCTTTAACAGATTCAGCAACACAAATGTCATCACCAGCACTGACTTCATCGCCAACATCAGGTAAATCAACAAAAACCATATCACCGAGAAGGCCTTGCGCATGTTCTGAAATACCTACCGTTACAGTGCCATCGTCTTCGTTGCGAATCCACTCATGAGAAGTAGCATATTTTAATTCTGAAGGAATGTTGCTCATTTTAATTTTTCCTATTTGTTAAATTCTTAAATTCGTTTAAATTCTTAGAGTACAAAACAATTAAACGATAGTATAAATCCTAATGGATTGAAATTACAGTATGGTCATCAAATTATAAGTGATGAGCGCAGTAAAACTGTAACGTTATAGATTAAAAAACTTTTTTGCCATTACGAACGAAACTAGGTTTGGTTACTTGTACTTTCACTAATTTCTTACGCATTTCAACTTCAACTACATCACCAACTTTTACGCTACGAGGAACTCTCGCTAAGGCAATACTATGACCTAAAGTTGGTGAAAATGTACCCGAAGTAATTTCACCTTGACCAAACTCAGTTATAACAACTTGATGAGAGCGTAAAACGCCTTTTTCTTCTAAGATTAACCCCACTAATTTAGGTTGATCTCCAGCAGTTTTTTGAGCAGCTAGCACCTCACGACCGATAAAATCACGTTCGGTCGGTTCCCAACTAATTGTCCACGCCATATTAGCCGCTAATGGCGAAACTGTTTCGTCCATATCTAAACCATAAAGGTTCATACCTGCCTCTAAACGTAAAGTATCACGTGCACCTAAACCACAGGGCACTACGCCTTCATCTATTAGTTTTTGCCAAAAAAGTTCAGCAGCATTATTAGGAACAATAATTTCGTATCCATCTTCACCCGTGTAACCCGTAGTTGCGATAAATAAATCGCCTACTTGTACACCAAAAAATGGCTTCATACCTTCAACAGCAACAATTTGTTCTGGCGTTAATAGGTTAGCTACCTTAGCCTTAGCTTCAGGGCCTTGTACGGCAATCATGCCGAATTCTGGACGTTCAGTAATAGTAAGATCGAAATCACCCGCTTGCTTATTCATCCAAGCAAGATCTTTTTCACGAGTTGCTGAATTAACCACTAAACGATAATCAGTATCAGAGAAGAAATAAATAATCAAATCATCAATCACGCCAGCGTTTTCAGTTAACATGCCAGTATAAAGAGCTTTACCCGCAACAGTTAACTTAGCAACATCGTTAATCACTAAACGACGTAAAAATGCTTTTGCGTCATTGCCTTGTACATCAACAATAGTCATGTGTGATACGTCAAACATACCTGCATTTTTTCTAACAGCATGATGTTCTTCTATCTGAGAGCCATAATTAATCGGCATTTCCCAGCCATAAAAATCCACCATTTTAGCGCCAGAGGCTAAATGTTTTGCATGTAATACAGTTTTGTTAGTCATAGTATCTACCTTTAGGGTGACAAGTATTAAACAGTTAAGGTAATTATAAACAGCACTTTCCGTTTATTCAACAAGTAAAAGTAAATTATTCAAATTAAAAACCGACTAAATGTCATTATCGAAATTATATTTTTAAAAGTTTACTTTTTTGAAATTTAACATTGTTTAACTTAGATAAGAACTCAAATAGCAGTGATTAATTTTTAACTCTTTTTTAGGATATCTCGAAAATAAGCACTAATTTAGTTCTTTTGATGCTAATTTGGGTAAATTACTGTTTAAACCAAGTGCTTTTTCAATCAATAATTTCTTAGCCGGTCTTATATTATCAAGTAAACTTAGACCAATACCGCGTAATAATTTACCCCCTGCTTGCTGCACACCAAAAGTTTGCTTAATAACTTCCATAGCAGCAATCATGTCAGTAGCTTCACTTTTTCGTGCACGTGAAAAAGCATTTAAGACCCGTGAAGAAGCTAAATTATTATCTGCTGTTCCTTGGGTTGAGGTTAATGAAGTAAGACTTTGCGCTAATGCGGCAGCATCTAATAAACCAAGATTAACGCCCTGCCCTGCAAGCGGGTGAATGGTATGCGCTGCATCGCCAATAAGTACGACTCTACCTTTAACAAACTTTTGTGCCAACCGCATAGTTAGTGGATGAGTAAAGCGTTCACTGATTAATTCAATTAGACCTAACTTACCGTCACTAGCCGCCGTTAGTTCTTTGGCAAAGTCTTTTTTACTAAGAGCCGCTAGCCTTTTAGCCTCTTCAGGCGATGTTGAATAAACAATAGAGCAGGTAGCATTGTTTTGTGGGAAAAGTGGTAAAAATGCTAAAGGCCCCGTTGGGAGAAACACTTGCCATGCGGTATTGTCATGACCTTGTGAACATTTTATTGTGGCAACAATAGCATGATGATCATAATCACGTGTGATCATTGGCATAGCTATTTGTTGGCGTACCCATGAATTTGCACCGTCAGCACCAATAACAAGTTTTGCTATTAAGGGCGCAGGTGCGCTTTTATTTGTTGCGACAGAGGCTTCAAAATTAATAAAAACTTCACTATCTCCTTCATTAATACTGGCCAGCTTATGATCGGTGAAAAAACTAATTCCTTCATCAGCCTGAGCTTTTTTCCATAAGGCATTACGAATCACCTTATTTTCAATAATCCAACCGAGGTTTTCATGTTGAGGAAAACTGTCTAAATCATCAAGCGAAAAATTTAACTGACCTAAACCTTCTTTATCCCAAACATGCATTTTTTGATAAGGTTGTAGACGATTTGATTCAATATCAGACCAAACATCCAAATTGTCAAAAAGTGTTTGGCTAGCAATATTAATCGCACTCACTCTGACTTCTGGCTCGGGTGTTAGCTCGTTGATAGGTAGAGTATCGGCAATGGCAATTTTTAGGTCGGTGGTTTTTCTTAGTGCTAACGCTAAGGTTAAACCCACCATGCCAGCACCCACAATTAATACATCAAATTTTTGCATTGTTTATCTCTTTAATAGCCCATCAACTTATTTACTAAGATGTTTTTTAGTGGCGATAAATAATTCATTATTTTTAAGCCCGTATTTCTCCCTGCAACTAAAGGGGGGAGACTATTAGCAAACAAAGTAACAAGTGAGTCCGTTAAGATTATGATTTGTTTTTGATCTTGTGCACGTTTTTGTGCATATTTATGAAGTAGAGTAAAACTGCCAATATCAGCTTGGTTTTGTAATTGTTTTTCTATCAAATTTGCCATCAATTGTACGTCGCGCAAGCCTAGATTAAAGCCTTGCCCAGCAATAGGATGAATAGTGTGTGAGGCATTACCGATAAGCGCCAACCGATGATACGTTTGTTGTTTGGCTTGTAAAAGTACTAACGGATACACATCCCGTTTACCAACCTGAGTTATTGCGCCAAGCCAACTACCAAAGGCTAATTCAAGCTGATGACTAAAGTCATCATCATTAAGGGCTAATAACTGTTCACTTTGTTCAGTTGACATAGTCCACACGAGTGAGCAACGACTTTGCATATTATTTAACGTTACCAAAGGCAACATGGCAATAGGACCAAACTCAGTAAAACGCTCAAAAGCTTTATTGCAATGTGCTTTTTCAGTGGCTACATTAGCAATAAGTGCTACTTGTTGATAATCACTTTTGCTTACCTCAATTTTCGCTAACTGGCGGCAAGGAGAATTAGCGCCGTCGCAAGCAAGTAATAAACTTGTTTGTAATATGTCACCTGAACTAAGTGTTACGTTAACAACACTATTGTCTATTCTATTATCTGGCTTATTACTTAATTCAGTAATGGGTGCTGAGATAAGATCATTAGTTGGTTGCCAGTCAATATCAGTAATCTTATTAGGACTAAACCACTGAACATTAGGTTTACTGGCTAATACTTTCAATTGGCTTTCGCCTATTTTAGCCATCGCAGCAACATAGCCCAATGCCACTACGCCGTGTTTTTGTGCTTCTATACGCGCTTTACCGTAATGACCTCGATCTGAAATATCTATTTTTTCAATCGCGCAAGCATCCAGTGATAGATGCTGCCATACACCCACACTATCAAGATATTTTGCGCTAGCATGTGAAAGTGCCAACACGCGATCATCAAATAAAGGTGCGCTGTTTTTTGGTTGTGCCGCTTTATGTTCTGCAAGCATACTTGCTTCAGAGTTATTTGCTTCAACAATAGCAATAGATAATAAGCTGCCATCGGCTTTGGTTAAGTCAGCTAAGCTTAGTGCCATTAAACAGCCTGATAAGCCTCCGCCAGAAATTATTATATCGAAAGTTTGTTTATTAACACTCATGATTATTTTTACTTAATTTTTACTTGGCTGGTAACCAACAATTTATATTTTATGATTCATTAATGCTTCAATTTCATTCACCGTTTTTGGCGAATTCACCGTCAAGTTTTCATAACCTTGTTCGGTAATAACAATATTATCTTCAATTCGAATACCTATACCGCGCCATTTTTCGTCTAAATCATAATCGTCATTAGGCATATAAAGTCCCGGTTCGATGGTTAACACCATACCGGCAACAAATTCACGACATTGTTCTTTATTTTCATTGATATGGTAGTCACCCACATCGTGAACATCTAAACCAAGCCAGTGACCTAAACCATGAATAAAGTATTTTTTACACGCTTTATCAATAAGTAATTGCGTTAAATCACCCGATAAAATAGCTAAATCAATTAATCCTTGCGTTAAATATTCATTCGCAATTTTATTTAACTCAATGAACGTAATACCCGGCTTTATCGCTGCAATAACAGTTAGCTGGGTATCAAGTACCAATTGATATAATAGCTTTTGTGGTTTGGTGAATTTTCCGTTAACAGGGAATGTTCGAGTAATATCAGCTGCGTAGCCTGATAATTCACCACCGGCATCAATTAATAACAGCTCATTGTCTTTTAGGATTTCACCATTGTCGGTGTAATGTAAAATATTAGCGTTATCACCACCCGCAACTATGCTCGCATAAGCAGGATGCCGCGCACCGTGACGAGAAAATTCATGTAATAATTCAGTTTCTATTTGATATTCAAACTTACCCACTGCTGTTTTTTGCATTGCCCGTTGATGTGCTAAACCCGAAATATAATTAACTTGGCGCATCACGGCTAATTCATTAGCACTTTTAATTAAGCGAAAATCATTAATAATTGGGCTTGCATCAACTAACACCTCTGGTACTTTATTACCTTGGCGTACAGTTGCTCTAAGGAGTGATAACCAAGTAAAAATTTGTTGTGACATTGCAGTGTTATCAAAACAAAAATAAACTTGGTTTAAGTCATTTAAATATTCAGGTACTAACCTAGTTAATTCGTCAAGTACGAAACTTTGATCAAAATTATAATGCTGACAAGCTTGATCTTGCCCCACTCTACGACCATGCCAAATTTCATGATGTTTATCTTTGGGTAAAGAGAATAAGATCGATTGTTCGCTATTGTCTTTTTTAAGCAGCACAAGTAAAGCATCGGGCTCATTAAAACCCGTTAAATAATAAAAATGCTTATTTTGGCAAAAGGCATATTCCGTATCATTACTACGAGTAACTTCACCAGCAGCGCTAAAGAAAGCGATACTGTTAGTTTCCATTTTATTAAAAAATTTAGCTCGATGAGTTTTAAAATCACTCATTGGTAAGCAAGTGATACCCGGTAATTGAGTCGATATTGTTTCGTGCACTATAGTCATTACTTCTCTAATAAACAGTGTTAATGAATGGTATTGTCAGTATTTTTGTTATCAACTGTTGTTGGCGACGAACCTAACTCGGTGAAACATAATAACGCTGAAATCCGCACATATTCACTAATTTCAAAATAAGCTTGCTCGGTATCTTCATCCTCTTCCATTTCATCAGAAAGGTTAGCTATTTCGGCAAAATCAGTTAACACTTCTTTAACCTCGCTTGACGTTACAGGGCTATTTTTTTGCTGTAAACCAAAGCCTAAATTAAAACCCTGTACCCAATTACCTAACGCATGACCACGTTCAACAATTGAATCGTCATCATCAGGCAACATCAATTGAAAAGCATAAGCATCATCAAGAATATCTGCCCACAATTCACTATACATCTGTTTGATAATGACTTTCACTGCATCAGGAAAGCCTTCACCATTATTAAATAAATCATTTAGCATACCAATATAGCTTTGTTCTTCAAAAGTAAAACCTGCACAAACCAACCCGGTTAGCACACCATGAATTTCGCTAGCGTGACTTTGAATGTTTTCACTGGTAATAACGGCTTGCGTTGATGAAAAATCGAGTTTGCTTGGTTGAGATAAAGGTTCTGACATGACTAATAACTTAAAGTTAAGGAAATAAAATTATGACGTTATCCTAACATTGCCACACTCAAAAGGCATGAAAAATCACATAAAGATATGCATTTGCTTGCATAGCGAAATCAGCACAGCTATAGTGCAAGTTATTGCCCTTAAATTGTTAATTATCCTTGGAATTCTCGCGAATGACTCAACGCACTGTTGAAATCAATATTATTGACCGTAAACTTAAAGTGACTTGTCCTATAGGACAAGAAAGCGCTCTACTCAGTGCCGCCGCAGAATTAACATTACGCTTAACTAAAGCTAATAAAAGCAAGTCTATTGCCTCCCCAGAACAAGCTATACTCATGACGGCTTTAAACTTAACTAATGAACTATTAGCCGCTAAGAAAAAATTAAAAGTAGAACAACAAGAAAATAAAAGACGAATAGCACTATTACAATCAACAATTGAACAAGCAATATCAACAACGAGTAAGAAGCAAGCGTAAAACGATTAAATTGGCAACACTTAGCTCTGACCAGTAAAAAAAAGCTTATCTCTACTTTAATTTTCGCTATAATAAACTCGTCTTCTGGGGTGTTTGTAAGTGACTATGTCCCTGAGCCGATAAGTTTTACCTAAGGAAGTTGACTATTAACTATTGTGCAAGCCCGGCTCGTATCGGGAAGCCTACGGTTAGCATGATATTTCCGCCCTGAACACACGGTGTTCAGGACTACGGTTAACTGCGGCATCTTGGAAGTCATCCTACAAACTGAAATCACCTGAAATATCATATTGATACTTCCGCACATCCTCTAGAAAAGCACAGAGTGTTCAGGCACCAATTAACTGCGGCATCCTGGAAGTCATCCTACAAACTGAAATCACCTGAAATATCATATTGATACTTCCGCACATCCTCTAAAAAATTACTCATAAAAATAATATTGACAGTATATGAGAGCAAAAACATTCTAGTAATACCAATTCCATTAAGTTTGTGATCTAATAGCGTTTATCTTATATCATTCAATATCAGTACTATGAGCCCCTTTGATCACATTGATTTTAAAACCC
>NVWU01000004.1 GCA_002733765.1 Colwellia sp.
CCTAACGAAGCAATTAGCGGTAGGTGTTGAAGTAGGTAATTTTTCACTAGATAGCGCAAATGCTGGCAAAGGCGCGGATTCTAACTATGGTCAACTAACCATGCGTTACGTACTTTAGTTGTACGCACTTTAGCTAAGTTAGCGATAGCTTTGCACACGTAACAGTTCCCATTTTGTTGTTACGTTTTGAGGAGGGGGAATATCCCCCTTTTTTTTTATGTACAGGACGTACAGTATGTCGCGATGACAGACGCTATATGGATGTAGCTTATTAGACAATGCAGGATGCACATTGTCCTGATGTCAATGAGCGTGTCAAAACGCACACATTATTTATCAATTTAGGAGTGTGAGTATGACTGAGTCAATACTCAAAGTAGAGAATATTTCATTAGCGTTTGGTGGTGTAAAAGCATTAACCGACGTTAGCTTTGAAGTACCCCGTGGCTCTGTTTTTTCCATTATCGGTCCTAACGGTGCAGGTAAAACCTCCATGCTTAACTGTGTTTCTGGACGGTATCAACCAAATTCTGGAAACGTTATTTTTAATGACAAAGTTGTCACTAATCTACGTCCAAATGACAGAGCAGATCTTGGTATGGGGCGAACTTTTCAAAATTTAGCACTGTTTGGTCACATGTCGGTTTTAGACAATATAATGGTTGGCCGTCATCATCTATTGAAAAACAATTGGTTAACGGGGCCTTTATATTGGGCATCACCTGCGCAAAAAGAGGAGCTTGCCCACCGACGTTATTGTGAAGAGATTATTGACTTTTTAGAAATTTCTCACATCAGAAAATCTGTTGCTGGCACCTTATCTTATGGTCTACGTAAACGTGTTGAGCTGGCACGTGCAATGGCATTAAAGCCCAAGTTAATTCTTCTTGATGAGCCTATGGCGGGTATGAATTTAGAAGAAAAAGAAGATATGGCGCGTTATATTCTAGATTTAAATGAAGAGTTTGGCATTACGGTGGTAATGATCGAACATGATATGAGCGTAGTGATGGATATATCACATCAGGTTATGGTACTTGATTTTGGTAAAAAGCTGATGTTAGGTTTACCTGATGAAGTGATGGCTGATCCACATGTTAAACGTGCTTATCTTGGTATAGAAGATGATGAAGAAACCACTAATACCGATGAAAAGAGGGAGGCTAGCTAATGTCTAACTTAGAAGTAGCAGCAACAGAAGATTATGAAATGGGAGAGTTAGATACTTTTCCAAAAATACTGAGACATAATGCTAAAAGCTGGCCGAATGATATTGCCATGCGCGAAAAAGAGTTTGGTATTTGGAATGAATTCAATTGGCAAGATTATAGTGACCGCGTTAAATGGATATCACTAGCGCTCAGAAAATTAGGTGTTAATCCCAAAGATGCCATCGCCTTATTAGGTGATAACAGACCAGAGTGGGTTTGGGGTGAAATAGCCGCGCATGCGATGGGGTGTTACTCAATCGGTATTTTCCAAGATTCTTTACATGAAGAAGTGGTTTATTTACTTAATAAAAGTAATGCGACTGTTGTTATCGCAGAAGATGAAGAGCAGTGTGACAAATTACTTGAGTTAGGCGGCGAAATTGATGATGTGAAAATTATTGTTTATTGTGATCCGCGTGGTATGCGTAAATATAACGATAAACGCTTAATCAGCATTGAAGATATATATAAGCAGGGACAAGAAATAGATAAAATGTCGCCTGAGCTATATGACAGCTATGTTGATGCAACTGATGCCGATGAAACTGCTCTTTACTGTACCACTTCAGGTACAACCTCAAAACCTAAAATAGCTTTTTTACGTGGTGGTAATTTTGTTAAGCACTGTAGTTCATATTTACGTGCTGACCCTCGCCAACCAGGTGACAATTACGTGTCGGTTTTACCTTTGCCATGGATCATGGAACAAGTATATGCCGTTGGCCAAGCCTTGATTTCTCGCCAAATCGTCAACTTTGTTGAAGGGCAAGAAACACTGATGGCCGATTTACGTGAAATTGGACCAAACTTTGTTTTGCTTGCACCACGTGTATGGGAAGGTATTTTAGCCGATGTTAAAGCCCGTATGATGGATTCAACGCCACTTAAACAAAAGTTATTTGATTATGCCTTTGCGATATCTGAAAAAGCACAATTAGAGGGTAAACGTTCATGGTTTGCCGATCTTATACTAATGAATGCCTTAAAAGATCGATTAGGTTTCAGTAATTTAAAATCAGCGGCAACCGGTGGCGCGGCAATGGGGCCTGACACTTTTAGGTTCTTCCAAACTATTGGTGTACCGCTACGTCAGCTATATGGTCAAACTGAGCTATGTGGTGCTTACACAGTTCACAAAGAAAATGATGTTGATTACGACAGTGTTGGTGTTGCTTTTGATACTGCGGAAGTAAAAGTCATTAATACCGATAAAGAAGGTGTCGGTGAGGTTATCGCTAGAACGGTTGGTATGTTCACTGGTTATTTAGATAATCAAAAAGCCTATGATGAAGATGTTATTGATGGTTGGATGCATACTGGTGATGCGGGTTATTTCAAACCTTCAGGGCATTTGGTTATTATTGACCGAATTAAAGATTTAGCTAAAACCAGTAACGGTGTGCAGTACTCACCACAATATATTGAAAACAAGCTGAAGTTTTCATCATTTATTGGTGAAGCGGTTATCTTAGGTAAAGACATGCCTTACTTGAGTGCCATTATTTGTATTCGTTTTTCTATTGTTTCTAAGTGGGCAGAACAACAAGGTTTAGGCTTTACTAACTACACTAGTCTTTCCGCTTTACCTGAGGTTTATGAAAAACTTAGTGAAGAAGTAGAGAAAGTTAACGCGACTTTACCTGATGCACAAAAAATTAATAAGTTTATTTTGCTTTATAAAGAGCTAGATGCGGATGACGGTGAATTAACGCGTACACGTAAAGTTCGACGATCGGTTATTGCTGATAAATATGGTGATATTATTCAGTCTATTTATGACAACCAAGAGATGGTTGATATCGATACAGTGATCACTTTCCAAGATGGTGGTAGCTCACGTATTCAAACGACACTTAAAGTTGCTACGGTAATCGAAAATGATGGTAGTGCTGTAACTCAGAGGAAAGCATCATGAATTTTGAACTCTTAATTCAATTAATCGTTAATGGTCTTATTGTTGGCTTGTTGTACGGTGTAATTGGTATGTGTTTTGTGTTGGTTTATAAATCAACACAAATTGTTAACTTCGCCCAAGGTGAGTTTTTACTTATTGGTGCCTGGGTCTGTTGGGCTTCATTAATCTACTTAGAGTTACCATTCTTTCTAGGATTTATGTTAACACTGGTCTTTATGGCAGGCTTTGGTGTGCTGCTACAAATGATAGTACTGCGTCCTATGATTGGTGAGCCAATTATCTCGGTGATTATGGTGACTATCGGCCTGTCTATTTTCTTCCAAGCCTTAATGAAATGGATATTCGGTGTTTCACCGCAAAGTTATCCAAAAGTATTTGATACTGAATCGATTAATATCTTGGGCTTAAATGTAGAAATGGCGTACTTAATGAGTACGCTAATAGCATTAGTTATCATGGTCGCGTTCTATTTATTCTTTAAACATTCTAAGCATGGCTTAGCGATGAGAGCGACTGCTTTTGATCAACAAGCCTCTCAAAGTTTAGGTATATCGGTAAAACATGTTTTTGCGATGAGTTGGGGGATTGCCGCAACAGTTTCTGCTACCGCAGGGATAGTGCTTGGTATGGTTAATGGCGTTTCAGATTCACTTTCTATTATGGGTATTAAAGTATTCCCAGCCGTTATTTTAGGCGGATTAGACTCAATTGTTGGTGCAATCGTTGGTGGTCTTATCATCGGTGTATTAGAGAACGTAGCTGAGTTTTTTGATAGTCAATATTTACATATTGGTAATATGTACGATATCGCACCATTTTATGTGTTGTTAATTATTCTTTGGTTCAAACCTTACGGTTTATTTGGTACCCAAAACATTGAGCGTATATAGCAATTGTTTGTATAAATATGATGAGCGAGCAGTAGCGTACTGCTCGCTTAAAAAAATAATTATTTAGGAGTGATTTATGTCTAGTTTAGCCATGCGCCCGTGCGGAGATTTCCGCACTAGCTATAAACAAGATAATACAATTTTTGAAACGAAAACCATCCGTTGGGTGACGATTTTTACCATTATAGCGTTGTGCTTTGCACCGTTATTTCTTGATGGTTACTTTATTACCTTATTAATTCAAATATCCTATTTGGGCATTGCTGCATTAGGTTTGAATATTTTAGTTGGCTACACTGGGCAGATATCGTTGGGGCATGGTGCTTTCTTTGGCTTTGGCGCGTTTGCTTCAGCTTGGTTGAACACAAGTATGAATATTCCAGTGTTTTTATGTATTCCTTTAGCAGGTTTCTTAACCATGGGGGTTGGCATGATGTTTGGTGCGCCAGCCGCTCGAATCAAAGGTTTATACTTAGCAATCGCAACACTGGCATCGCAATTTATCATTGAAGATTTCTTTGCTCGTGCTGAATGGTTCTCTGGTGGTGCTGCAGGTTCAATGGCTGACCCAGTAAATTTATTTGGTTTTTCTTTTGACACAGATGAAAGTTTTTACTATATCGCGTTGTTCGCACTAGTCTTTATGTTTATCTGGGGCTGTAACTTAATGCGTAGCCGTGATGGGCGAGCTTTTGTTGCGGTACGTGACCATTACTTGTCTGCTGAAATCATGGGCGTAAAATTAAATAAATACCGCCTACTTTCATTCGGTATATCGTCTTTTTATGCGGGTATTGGTGGTGCGCTATATGCTCATTACTTAGGTTATGTATCGGCAGAAGGTTTCACCATTATGATGTCTATTCAATTCTTAGCGATGATCATTATCGGTGGCTTAGGCTCGATAAAAGGTACGTTGATGGGCGTTGTCTTTATGGTGTTCTTACCTGAAGTATTAGAAAGCGGCGTTGGCGTAATGAAAATGACCGATTGGGGCAACATTCCAATGGTTATTGATGGTTTAGCTTACATCAAAGAAATGGCTATTGGCCTAGTAATAATTGGATTTTTAATTTTTGAACCTGAAGGGCTAGCCCATCGTTGGACACAAATTAAAAACTATTGGAAATTCTACCCGTTTGCTTACTAATCATTTAGTTTAAACATGAGTAAGTTCTGGAGAATATACCCAAACCACCTCAAAGTGAGGTGGTTTGGGTATCAAGCAAAGTTAGCTTTATGGGGACGTTAATTAAACTAACTGCGTGAAGTGTAAAAAGTAAATATAACAATAACACTTACCTTTTTATTACAGATAGGTAAGAAATAACGAAATAACAAGTTGAGGAAATTCACATGAGAAAAGTTATGAATAAAAAAATATTAGTAAGTTCAATTGCTGTCAGCATCGCATTAAGTGCTACTAGCCAAGTACAAGCACAAGATTCTGTTTTTGTTGGTCATTTAGCTGATATGTCAGGTCCAACTGCCTTCGTAGGTAAAAGCTATGCTAATGGCGTTCGTGATTCACTTGCTTATATTAATGCTCATGGTGGTATTAGTGGTACTAAACTTGAGTCTGAAACAATTGATTATGGTTATAAAGTACCGCAAGCCATTGCTGCCTATAAAAAATGGAAATCTCGTAAGGGTATGGTTGCTATGCAAGGTTGGGGTACAGCGGATACTGAAGCATTAATCTCATTTGTTGCTCGTGATAAAACGCCAGTTTTCTCTGCGTCTTATTCTGGACATTTAACAGATCCTACGGGTAAAAACCCTCATACGAAGAAACCAGCACCTTATAATTTCTTCTATGGCGCTTCTTATTCAGATGCTTGTCGTGGTTTAGTACAATGGGCGGCTGAAGACTTTAAGAGTAAAGGCGGAAAAGGAAAACCAAAATTCACACATATTGGTGCAAACCATCCTTTCCCAAATGCACCTAAAGCGGCTTGTGCAGAGTATGCTGAAGAGCTTGGCTTTAATGTTTTACCTCCTGTCGTTGTTTCTATGAAGCCGGGTGATTTTAAAGCACAATGTTTGAGTATTAAAAGCTCTGGTTCAAACTACGGTTATGTTGCTAATATCGGTGGTTCAGTATTATCGTTAATTAAATCATGTAAGACGGTTGGCGTTCCTATTACATTTATGTCAAGTATTTGGGGCGGTGATAAAAACACCTTTAATGCAGCAACTGATGGGATTAAAGGTTACATCTTCCCAACAATGACACCATTTTGGGGTGACGATGTATCAGGTATGAAACTTATTCGTGAAATTTCAAAAATGTCAGATCCTGAAGGCAAAAAAGAACGTGTTCATCACTACATGCGTGGCGTATGTTCTACCTACTTCATGAAAGAAGCAATGGAATGGGCTAAAGATAATGGCGGCATCACCGGCGTTAATATCAAAAAAGGTATGTATGCTAATACAAACTGGGTACCTAAAGGCTTAGAAGGCGTATGTTTAGCTGCTAATTGGACCAATGAAGATCACCGTGGTATTAACCAAGTTAATATCTATAAAGCCAACTATGAAAATGGTGGCGTGGCCGTGAATAAAGTATCAACAGTTACATTGGATCGTCGTGATGATTGGTTAGGTTATTAATCTTTATCATTAAATAGTTAGTAGAAAGTTCTATTATATTATAACTATTCAACTTGTAGCTATTATTTAAATAGTAAAAAGTTGGATAGTTATAGTTTCAACGGAGTATATATATGTCACAGGCGGCAGCAAAAATTCAAACAGCTACACCAATGTTATCAGTGAATAACATTGAAGTAGTTTACGACGAAGTTATTCAAGTACTTAGAGGGGTAACCTTAGACGTACCAGAAGGCGACGTTGTAACGTTACTTGGACCAAATGGTGCGGGAAAATCAACAACACTGAAAGCTATTTCTGGCTTACTAAAAAGTGAATATGGCGAAGTGACTAAAGGTGACATTCACTTTATGGGTGAGCGCATTGATAAGAAAAATGGAGAAGACATTGTACGTAGTGGTCTGATTCAAGTGATGGAAGGTCGTCGAATTATCGAAGATATGACTTCAATCGAAAACCTAAAATTAGGTGCTTATACACGTAACGATTCACAGATTAATCAAGACCTTGAAATGGTGTTTGATTATTTCCCTCGTTTAAAAGAGCGTACGGGTCTAGCCGGTTATTTATCCGGTGGTGAGCAGCAGATGCTAGCCATAGGTAGAGCATTAATGGCTCGTCCTAAAATGATTTGTTTAGATGAACCATCAATGGGTTTATCACCATTATTAGTTAAAGAAGTTTTTGGTATTATTAAAAAGATCAACAAAGATCAAGGTATTACCATGTTGTTGGTTGAGCAAAATGCTAACTATGCAATAAGGGCAGCTGACTATGGATATATTATGGAGTCGGGTAAAGTTGTACTTGATGGTACTCAAGAGCAATTGCTTAGCAATGAAGATGTAAAAGAGTTTTATTTAGGTGGTGGCAACGAAGAACGTAAAAGCTTTAAAAACTTAAAATCTTATAAACGACGTAAACGTTGGTTATAAAACTGTGCATTTCAGTTAATTGCCATTTCACTCGATTATGTGGTCTGGAGTGCTCACTTACCCCCGTAAGCTCTGCGCTATCTCCTAAAACACGAATGAACTGACTACTTGCTGAAAAGCACAAAATAAATTATTAATGTAAATAATGTCAAAAGTTATCACCGAACTATTTCTGAATTACTATCGAGTTATCATGAAACAATATTTTTACGAAAGAGAATGTCAAAATCCGGAGTTACGTGAACAATCTCTATTAGAGCGTTTACCTGCTTTTATCACCTATGCTAAACAAGAATGTCAGCATTATAGTGAAACGCTAGAGCATATTGATGCTGAAAAAATCACTAACCGTGAATTGTTAGCGCAATTACCTATTACGCGAAAATCTGACTTGATGTCTATTCAAAGCAAAAACTCTCCTTTAGGTGGTTTAAGTGCTAAAACGGCTAACTTAGGTCGAATTTTTCAATCCCCTGGACCTATCTATGACCCTGAAAATACGAGTGATGATTGGTGGCGTGTAGGACAAGCTTTCTATGCTGCTGGTTTTAGAAAAGGTGATTTAGTTCAAAACACTTTGTCATATCATTTAACCCCAGGTGGTTTTATTCTTGACTCTGGTGCTAGAGCTTGTGGCTGTATTGTTATTCCAGCAGGCCCAGGACAAACAGAGCAACAGCTTGATGTTATTGAGCATTTAAAACCGAATGGTTATTGCGGTACACCATCATTTTTAAAAATACTACTTGATAGAGCCAATAAAGATCAGCGAGATATATCTAGTATTAATAAAGCCTTAGTTACAGGAGAAGCATTACCTGAAGCATTGAGAGCCGAATTTATCGCTGCTGGTATTGATACGCTACAAGCTTATGCAAGTGCAGATGTTGGACTAATTGGTTTTGAGTCAATCGTTGGTGATGGGTTAATTATTGCTGAAGACTTACTTGTAGAAATAGTGCGTCCTGGCAGCTTAGAACCAGTTGAAGCAGGTGAGGTTGGCGAAGTAGTTGTCACTAGCTTTAATGTTGACTATCCGTTAATTCGTTTTGCTACAGGCGATTTATCAGCAATAAAACCTGACATAAGTGCTTGTGGCCGTACAAATATGCGCATTAAAGGTTGGTTAGGTCGAGCAGATCAAACGACTAAAGTTAAGGGTATGTTTGTTCATGCAGAACAAATAGAAAAAGTTCGTAAAGAATATGAACAAGTCGCTAAAATGCGTTTATCGGTTACTAAAGTTAATCATAATGATCAAATGAACTTGCAATGTGAAGTAGATACCAATGCGTATTCTGACGCTGATATAGCGAGTACAATTGAGAGTATTAGTAATAGCCTTAAAAAAATGACCAAACTTAGTGGGTCGGTGGAATTGGTTGCGATAGGTACTTTAGCTGATGATGGCAAAGTGATTGATGATTTACGACCTATTGGTTAAGTTAATTTTACTCACTTAGCCTTAGCATTACCCACAAGCCTTTAGCATAGGTGAATTTATTTACCTATGCTGTTAATCAGAATAAATAAGGATTTTTATGAACAATGAAGCCTTCCAAGATCGTTATCCAGAAGAATTAAGCCACTGTTATGGTTGCGGAAAAAATAATCATGAGGGTCATCAATTAAAAAGTTACTGGCAAAATATTGATAAAAACGATTTATTAGCGAGCACTACCATTGCTCGTTATACACCATCCGATGTTTTCACCGCTCTTCCCGGTTTTGTTTATGGTGGCATGACAGCCTCATTAATTGATTGTCATGGCACGGGTAGTGCGTCAGCGATGGCTTACCTATCTCAGGATCGTGAAATGGGTAGTTCACCTATATTACGATTCGTAACAGGGGCGTTGAATGTTAGTTTCTTAGCGCCTACACCACAGGGTGTTGAATTGGAGTTAATCGGTCGATTTAGTGAAGTGAAAGATCGTAAGATTACCGTTGATATAACGCTATCAGCCAATGGTGTTATTTGCTCAAAAGGGCAAGTTATTGCTATTTTGATGCCAGAAAGTATGATGAAGTAACTATCAGTTAACACTTAAGTTTTATATTGTAGGTGAAGAAAAAGCTAGATAACCTGCTTTTCTTCACCTTTTTTATTAAGGGGTATTCAGAAAAATATTCTCCTGAAAAGCCATTCTCTTTAATCAATGCCTTGCCTAAAATTATTTATAATTCCAGCTGGATCATGCATCTTAAAGTGGAACGGGAATATAATACTAGGTTCTTGTTTTTGTTCATTTACGTAAGACGAGTATTATTACTTATGAAGGTTTTTGAGTAAAACGCCAAGCAATGAATCGACTGATCTTTTGTCCTTGGGCCATATTTATAATTTTTACTTCTTTTACTTGAGCTTTTTTCAAATAAAGCTTTAATTTAGATAAATGGTCCTTTTTAGACACTAAACAAGTAAACCAAAGTACTTGATTTTGGTAATGAACACTTTCTCTAATCATTTTCCCAATAAAAGATAACTCCCCACCTTGACACCAAAGTTCTGCTTTTTGACCGCCAAAATTAAGGGCGTTTTGTTTGTCACTTTTAGCGTTTTTAGAACTTTGATGTAAATTTTTCCATTTTCGAGTTGTACCAGTATTAGCATCAGCTAAAGATTTATGAAATGGAGGGTTACACATCGTTAGATGGTAATATTCATTGGGTTGGATTATGCCATGGAAAATATCAGCACTATTGTTTTGTAATCGACAACTTATATGTTTAGCAATATTTTTATTAGCGGCAACATTTATTTTAGCCGTTTTAATGGATAAAGTATCAATGTCTGAGGCAACAAAATACCAACCATATGCCCGTGCTCCTAAAATAGGATAAATGCAAGAAGCGCCTGTGCCTATATCTAGCACAGTTACTTTACGTTTCTGTTCTATTTGAGTACCTGATAATAAATCACTAAGGTAATGGATATAATCAGCACGTCCTGGAATAGGTGGGCATAAATAGCCTTGTGGAAAATCCCATCTAATTATCTGATAATATTTCTTTAGTAAAGCAACATTCAAGGCTTTTACCGCATCAGCATTGCTAAAGTCGATAGTACTTTGTTGATTATATGGGTTGTTAATTACGAATGCTTTTAGTGTTGCGTGAGTTTTGACTAAGGCATTAAAATCATAGCCATGACGGTGAATGTTTTTCTTATGTAGATTGTTTTTTATAATTGTTTTTTTTGCATCCATTAGCTTGGTTTATTACCTATTTTAAAGTTGCCATTGCTATTAAATTGCACACTTTCTTTACGCTTCTTGCCAATAAGTATGCAACCATCATCCATAAATAAAAAGTTTTTCCAACAACGTTTGAATACTGCCCAAGTCGTTTCGATAACGTTATCTCTATTTGAACAATAATAAACAACAGTATTATTGTCCCATGCAATATGTGTTGTAATTAACTCAGGTAAATTTTCTTCGTTACTATCCCAAATACCTTCCCACTTACCTTGATCTTGCCAGTTGCTGTTATCAAAAGGCCAGTCACCCTTTTTAAAAAAATCAGGGTGATCAACTTGACGACTTATAAAGGCATCCCATAAAACATTCGCGCGATCTTTTGTCATTGGCTTAATTTTAGCTAAATCTGTTTCACTAAGGGGTAAACTTTTATGTTTGAAGATCCAAGCGTTTTTTAACTGTTCTAGTGGCGTATAACTCATTAATTAGGCTCTGACATAGTGTGGGTTGAAATGATCTGAGGTGAATTATACCGAGCTTAGGCAAAAATAGTAGCGTTGAGGTAAGTAATAATTTACTTATGGCTGTTTAGATACAAAAACACCTCGTGAGCAGCTCTTTTCTAATAGGGTGCCGATGAGGCTAAAGTAAAGTGGAAAGGTGTGATGTTCACAATGCCTTAGTAGATGCGATAGCAACAAGAGGTTTTATCCAATAGTAGAAACAACCTCTTTTCGCCAACATTTATTTAGTTACATTAAAGCAAACCTAGCTTAAAACTAGAACGTTTATTGTTCTTGAACAACTTTCAACTAAAGTAATGATTTTATCCTTGGTTTTATTGTTCGTTTTTGTTATTGCTAAACTAACAAATTAATGTTCAGGAACAACTTATGGTGTTAGCACAAATGGATAAGATAACTGCGGTTGATAAACAACAAATTAAACAGGCGTCTAATGCTGCACTTGCCTCAATTTTAAACCTCACTTTTTTGCCCGGTATTGCCTTTATTTGGTTAATATTAGCTATCAAGAAAATGCCACCAACAAGCATCGGTTATTATCATGTAAAGCTAGGCATTAAACTTAATCTTGTTGCCTTTGTTGCACTAGCTGTGGTTTCAGCGTTGATGATAATATTAGGGGGATGGAATTCTGCTTGGACTTGGGTTTATGTTATTACTTACTTTACCTTTGTACATACCACCTTTATTATCTTAGCCGTTTGGGCGCTTACGCGTGCTTGGTCTGGATTAAAATTAAAGTAGTGAGCAGTCTCATTGGTAAGTGGTTTAGTGCTCACTTATAGCCATTTTATGTAGTGCAACTTTTATTAAATAAATTCTGTACTACTTACCGTACAGCTAAAAAGCGTGGATTCAAAGAATCGCATAAAATATGCTTAGGACATAAAAAAACCCGCAAGCCAATGTTTTATATGGTCTTGCGGGTCTTTATTGGTTCTTAATGAACCCTAATTTGGTGCCGCTACGGGACTCGTTTGTTGCTATTAATCCTTTGTTTTTTAGGGTTTTTTATTTGGCTTTGTTTGGCCTGTACTACCGGCTGTACTACTAATATTTATAGTCACTAGTAATTACAGTCCATGTGGAAGTAGTGCCCTTATAAGTAAACTAATCTTTGAAAGATTTAGTTTAACCTGTAGGATTATTTGAAGGCGCGTCATAATCAATAGCGTCACTTGTATCATTCTCGTTTTGTTCTGCTTCTTCATCCAATTATTCTTCTAATGCTTTTACATCGATCATTGATCCCAAACCCATAGTCTTTCCTTAATTCACATTTTTAAATTTAGAGTTTAGTGTAAGGAGTTGTAGGGCTTTTATCTTGCTTGTTCTGATTTTTTAAGCTTAGAATTTTCTTCTTCGAGCGAAACTGTTTTTTCTCGCATCCTATCCATTTCAGTATTTAATTTTGAGTTTTCATTCTCTAGTTTAGTAGATTTTATTTTTTCATTTTTGAGTTCACTTTCTTTAAGACCTAAATTTTGCTTAAGCATTTGAGTAATTATAATAGCCTGGTCATTAACTTTGTCGTCTGAGAAAAAGGTTGAGAAAAAGTCAGAATTTAAACGAATGTTGTAGTTAGTTTCATTTACTATCTTACTCAGTTGTTTTTGAAGCGCTTTGATTGATAAAGCATCTAGAAGTAAGGTGTCGATCACTGAGCTTAAACTTTTCTTTGTCCTACCTTTTGCAAGTCTTTCAAGTTCACCTCTTGCTCTTATTGAAATCGAATATGAGCTTTCATGAAATGTCGGGTTCTTTTCGTTTTTATTGCGCTTATCCCACGACAGCCAAGCTGCTTTCATATTCCTACAATATTCACGTAAGTAAGCATCATCTTCATAGTGTCTAGCATTATTTATGAATATATTAACCGTATCTTGCAAGGTGTTATTATTGTTACCTGATGAGTATCCTTGATTATTATTTGCAAAATAAAAAGGATTGTCTGATATGTATTTTGCAACTCTAACTATTAAATCTGAATTTTTCGAATCTAACCATTTTAGTCTTTTTTCAATCTTTTTATTGATAATTGTTTCCATTAAATTTCCCATGAAATAATCAAATTAATATAAGTGTAGCTTAACCTTTTAAAAATCAAAACCTGTTATTGAACACTGAAGTCACCCATTAAGTATATCAATGTTTAATTCATTTACTAATGCTATTTATCAAACATGTGTTTTGTACTTGTTAAAACAATTTTATAACATGCATTAAAACATGTTAAAGTTCCTTGTATACACTCTGTTTAAGTGTTTTTTGTGAGGTTGATGTGACTATTGTTAGAGTATTGAATGCAGAATGTATAATGCTTTTGATAACTATTATTAGAAAATACAATCTAGAAAAGTCCTTTTCAATTGATATACTTTCCTTAGCAGAAGAAAGTTTTTCAACTAAAAATACAGTCATTAAACTGTTTAAATTACTAAAAGGTTTTGGCTATGTTACTACGAAAGAGAAGGCAAGTATCAGGGGGAGAGGGAAGAATATTTATACGTTTACTCAAGCCTTTAAGGATGAATTAAAAAACGACTTATTTATAATTAAAGCTTGGGAAAGTGATAACCCTGCTGTCGACACATTGCTTAAAAACAAAGTGGCATTTAGTAAGCAAGATAGTGAAGATACTAAATTATTGCTTCGCAGTTCTAATAGATTATTTCTTCTGATTTTTATACTTCATGCTGATGAGTTTGGTGTGATATCAAACTTAAGTACAACTGCCATCTCAAAACTGATGGGTGGAATAACCAAAGATAGGTTTAAATCACAATTAAAGACTTTATATGATATTGGGATTATGAAGTGCCATGTTTCTGGAGTTACTGGTAAGGAATTGTTCGGAAAAATCAAAGGTAAATATTACTTGGATTTATCAAATTCGTTATTTTATGAATGCTACTGCAATGTATCTCAGTTGATGGTGAGGGTGGCTGGTATATCGGACGGTAATAGCTTTACTGAAGCGGGTGCTCTTTTTAATAATTATCGAAATTATCATACCGAAAAGTGTTTTGTTTGGCCTAGTGTAATTGCTCGCTATTTAGAGGCGTTCAATTTTAAAAATGTTATCCACTTTTTTAACAATCAAATGATGCAGGAGCAATTTCAGTTGCTGCTTTTTAATATAGCATCAGAAATATTGTCAAACTGTTGGTATGAGCCAGATAAGTTTACTCATAGCTCTGTAGTTTTAAAGCTCCTGAACTACCCCATGTTAATGACTTCTAAAAAAGCTAAAGAGCTAGGTAATGTTGAGGGATTAAAAGAAGAAGTAGACCGTATTTTTAATCATGAATTTGGTGAGAATGTTCCTGTAAGCGAATTTACGTCTAATGAAACTGCAGAGTGCTATTTGGAGCTGGTTTGGCTGATAAGAAAGCTTTCTTTATCTATTGCCAATAGGTACAAGCTTTTTTTAACGACAACGCTTGGTAAAGAGGTTGAAATGAATAAATTGATGATAATGCCTATTACAGAGTTTAAAGTTTTTGAAGGTGAAGAATATGTTGAATTATTCGAGGTCTTCTATATAGATGGCAGCGCGAGAGAAATAACCAAACTCCAAGTTCTTGAAGACAAGCTTGAGGTAAGTAAAAATGGAAAGGCTTTTGAGCGGCATGGGCTGGTTGGAGGTAAAGAAAATATATCATCACTGATTGATAAAATGCTGCTTCCAAGTTGAGAGCTTTGCTTTACGGGGCTAACTTTGAATTTACTCGTATTTTATTGTGTTGTTAAATTTGTTATCAGAGTAGATTAGGCATTACAAACTTAACATATACTTAGGCTTTCAATTCTCAAGTTATAGATATAGCGTGTAATTGGTGAATGAAGATTTTCGGTATGTTAATACTGTCTTATCTCTTTACCAATATCCTCTCTAGATATCCAGTCAATTGAGTAGCTTAAGGCTACTCATTAATATCAACAAGTTATTTTACATACTGCATTACTTCTATAGGAACATAACCAATGGAAGACAAATCATGCAAACATTTACTAACAACAAAAACCTTACTATTTTTAACCAAACTCACTTCAATGGTTGGGAAGTAGTCCCAGGCTATCCTTTGTGTACTGAGTATTTAGAGTCAATTGAGGCTGTATTAAACCGGGCGTTAAGCGAGCACCCAAGAACTTTAGTTGTTCGCTTTGATTTGCACTTACCGTATATAGTTGATTGTCCTGATTATCCAAGTGAAATTGATACTAGTGTTGTTACTCGCTTCTTCAGTTCTTTTGAAAGTAAGGTTAAATGGGATTTTAATAAAAAGATAAAGATGGGAGGAAGGCCTCATCCGTGTACCGTCAGGTATATTTGGGCGAAAGAGATTAACAAATCATTAGGGCATCACTATCATGTAGCGCTATTACTTAATAAGGATAGGTATTATGGTCTTGGTGATTATAGTTCTGTTGGTGATAACCTTGCAGGAAAGATATTTGAGGCGTGGGCAAGTGCTTTGAAGTGTACGCCACATGAGATAAAGAGCTTGGTTTATTTCCCTGACGATTCGCCTTGTTATCGTTTAGACCGTAATTCTCAGGATTATGCTTTCCTGTGTAATGAGGTGTTCCGAAGGTTAAGCTATCTAGGTAAGTTTTATACTAAGCGGTATGGCGATAAGACTAAGAATTTCTCACGCAGTAACCGCTAGGTAAATTAGCCAAAATCGCATTTATTGTATTATATATCTTTAAAAACAAATGGTTGCAACTATCACTGACGAAGATTGACTTCTGGCAAGCTGCCAGAAGCTCTCTGTGGATTTAAAGTCCAGTGCGCCAAGTCTTGGTCTTGGTATTATAAATGTCGTACTCAGCGAGCTCGTACGAGGTGTCATCATTATCAGCTTTAACAATGATTATAGCCCAGGGTGCTAGTCTACTATGGTTTGATGTGAGCCCTTGGTGGCATAAAGCATATAGCTCGCGATTCACATCTCTTTTAGTTCTTACTCTTTGCTAGGTGTTATCACTGCATTCTACATCATCCTTAAATCCTGATAGTTTAAAATCAAAGGCTAACAGCTCTTCATGTTCACTGTTATTAATTGATGTGGCATTACTTGCTGTATGGGTTTCGTTATTTCCTACTGAACCTCAGGCTTAGTAGGTGTGAAATGAATAGGCCTAGGCAATTGCCTAGGCTCTTATGTTGTATTGGCTTTTGGGTGTTATATGCGCCCCTTAAGTTAATTAGGTTGTCTGTCGCCCAAGTGATGTAGGTCTGTTTGTTGTTGGGATTAAATTCAATAACGTTTATTTTTTACACATGCCTGTTTGTTATGAACTAACCTAAATAAGGAATAACAAATGAAAATATCAAGTTACTTTACAGGCGAAAAACTTACACAAGGGCAACAAGAGCTACTCGTCGAATTAGAGTGTTTTTTATTAGCAACTAACGTCTCAATATTTATACTCAAAGGTTACGCGGGTACCGGGAAAAGCTATTTAATGGCTGGCGTCACAAGATATTTAAAAGCTCAAAATAAACAAGTTGTGATTGTTGCCCCAACAGGGAAGGCTGCCAAGGTGATTGCGAGCAAAGTTGGGTACGAAGCCAAAACCATTCATCGTGTGATTTATAGTAGTTATGAAAATGATAAGGAGCCATCAGATGAGTATATTCAGCAAAATCAAGATGAAATCTATTCGAGGATAAGAAAAAACGAAGATGCAGTAGATTGTATTTATATCGCTGATGAAGCATCAATGATTTCTGATAAGTATAGTCAATCAGACGTAGGTAAATTTGGCTCAGGCTATTTGCTGCAAGACTTATTGAGATATCTTGATATAGAGAATACCCCTAATAGAAAGGTCATTTTTATCGGTGATAACGCCCAGTTACCCCCAGTGAGAAATATCTATTCCCCAGCACTTGACGAAATACTCTTAAATGAAGCTTACCAATACAACTGCCAATCTTTTGAGTTAACGGAGGTTGTTAGACAAAAAGCAGAGAGCGGTGTAATGAAAAATGCCACAGCTCTTAGGGATGCGATTGAGTTCAGTGACTTTGTTGAATTTGAGTTTGATACATCTTCAGATGAGGTTTATGCACTCCTAAACAAAGCCTTTCTGGATAAGTATTTTGAAATCTGCAATGACAAGGTCGAGGGTACTGAAAACTCGATTGTTATTGCCCGCACCAATAAGCAGGTAAATGACTATACATGCGATATCAGGGCCAAGTTATTCTCACCTGCCGCTCCGATTCAAGTTAATGAAAAAGTCATATGTGTTCGCAATTACCAAACTAAGAGCAACTTCATCTCCAATGGTGAATTTGGCCGAGTGACCAATATACTTTCAGATATCGAGTGTAGGGCTGTTGAAGTCAAGGAAAAGACCTATGAAGGGGTAAGGGTTACAACAGTAGAGTTACGCTTTATAGATGTCGAAATTGAGTTTACGGATGACCATGGGCAGCCTTACTTGCTTACAAGAAAGGTATTGTTAAACCTGTTGTATAAGTCTACACCAAGATTTGAAGGTATTGAAAAACAGGCGTTACACGTAGATTTTTATAATCGTTACTTAGCATTATACAAACCTGATGGAATTGGATATAAGGATGCGAAACGCAATGACCCATACCTAAACTTTCTCCATATAAAGTTTGGTTATGCTATCACCTGCCATAAGGCGCAAGGTAGTGAGTGGCGAAATGTATTTGTTGATGCTTACCACAATCAACGAATGACTAAAGACTATAGATGGCTCTACACAGCAATAACACGAACAGCAGATAAACTCTATATTAAGCTGTAGGCCAATACTAGCGGACATAATCTAACTTAACCGACCGCATCGGTTAAGTTAGATTTATGCACTTGTTAAGGCCTCTTTATGACATCACCTTCATCAGCCATTCGATTGACTCACTTAAGCTATTCGTTTTAAATTTATCCTTAATCCATGCGGTAACATCAACCTCAGCAAGCTGCCTTTTCTCTTTGGTGGGTGAAGATTGTTCAAGCTCATCCCGTAGGTCTATTTTATCTTGTACCCATTCTATAACTTCAGTATCGACCCATGCGATAGCACGGTCACCAAGTGATACGGATTTTGGAAATAGCCCATCATTCATGTATTTGTAAATGCTACTTCTTCCGAGTCCAGTGTACTCTTTAACCTCAGCCAATCTAATTAACGCCATTTTGAATTCCTCTTGTTTCATTCAAAACATGAGGAGGCTCGATATTTTTTTACTGAGCTTTTTACCTGTAACTACCAAGTTAGTTATTGAGGTGGCATAAAGCTGCTAGCACCCTGTAATAGGTGCTAGCATTACTAGTTTTCAATTAATGTCGTAACCATAAAGCAGATTACTATCCCGTTGACCTATAACATTTTCAATCCAGGCAGATATTTCAGAATCGACCCAGGCGACCGACCGCCCACCTAGTGACACATTAGAAGGAAACTTGTCTTCACTAATATATTGATAAATACGACTACGGCTTAAGCCTGTTCTTGCTATGACCTGATTTAAGCGAATTAATTTTGTGCTCATGATGTTATTCCTTACATTGATTTTTTATGCGTTACTTATTAATAAAAGGAGGTTTGAATGGTTTGCGTCCATGGGCGTCCTGTGGTGTACAACTTACGCGAGCAAGCATGATTTAATCAATCCCAAATTATTATGCGTATGCATTGTTTTCACTTTGCCTTCACTCGACAGAGGGGTTGTCTATCTGATTTTTTGTTCGTGGAGTTCTATGATAATAAGAAAGCAATACTAGGAGCTAGCCTAGTGTTGCTATGTCGACCTCGATTATTTGGCCTTAAGTTTATTATCCCTAAACTCAACTACAAATAGTTTGGTGTACTATATGGCAATGAAAAACGGCTCAAATAAGGAAGTACAAAAATAGTTGTGAGCAGGGTTGTAACCGTCCCTAGTACGGAATGAGGCAGTGTCAGCACCAGGTTTATCTGTAAAAAGGTCAGGTATCACACAAAGCATGTTAAAGCCTCGCTCATGCACTTCAAAGCTTGAGTCATTAAATATTACCCCGTATCCCTCGCCTAGCGTAGCGTAGCTAAATTTTAGCCCTAATGCTTCATCATCAAAGATTTCATCATTAACGTGGTACCAGTATTGAGTGAGGATACGTGAGAAAATTCTATGTACATCTTTTGAGATTTCAGTCTTGTCACCTCTTGGGCTATTATTCTTTTCAGTCTCGGTCATAGGCATCAAAAAGTATCCTTCATGAATTGTCGAAGAGCCTTCGCGGTAAGTCTTCAATATCAAGCCTATCGATTTATCAGAGCCTGTATTTCGATGTTCGACGTCTCCTTGAACCCTATGAAATAAATAATCGAGAATTGATTCACTGCATATGTCTACATTGTCGGCGATGGTCAATTTCACATTATACAAATAGATTCCGTACCTAGTATTAAGCCATCTGCAGTACATTTGATGAATCAACTCTAATGAGCGTGTAGTGTAATTAGCATCATCAGGTAAGTTAAATTCTTTAAATTTTGTCTTATTGAATATCTCATTTTCATCACCACTGTATTTATCATTAAAAATCATAACTCTGTCTCCGCGTCGTAACCTGAAAGTGTGTTGTTATCGGTATCTTTGATTATGTGTTTGTAAGTGCCTGAATTGCTAAAGCCTATTAACGTCACTACTTGTATTAATCGAATTGTTTTTGTTTTCATTGTTTTATCCTCGTTTGAATTTTATGAGCAGTACTCACTCAAATAATTAGAATCCAATGTAAAAAAAAGTCCAAGGACGTCCTGTGGTGTGTAGCCTGCGTGAGCAAGCATGATTTAATCAATCCCAAAATATTATGCGCATACATCATATTCACGATGACCACCTCAATTATTAAAAGGAGCAACGTGATGCATCATGAACAAACAATAGAATACGTAACACACCAGCCCATGACGGCTGACCAGGTATTAGAAAAAGCGGCGGAGATATTGGCTAATAAGCATCTCACCAGTGATGCATTTACTAGCAGTCAAGCAACTATGGATTTTCTTAAGTTCAAGTTAAGTAAATACGAACGAGAAGTATTCGCTATTATGATTCTTAATAACAAGCATCAGCTGATCGAGTACTCTGAGCTTTTTTTCGGGACAATCAACGCGGCAAGTGTGTATCCAAGGGAAGTTGTAAAAGCGGTACTTAATGAAAATGGGGCTGCGGTCATTTTTGCACACAACCATCCGTCAGGAGAAACTGAACCATCCCAAGCAGACATCGCTATTACTAAACGCTTAAAGGAAGCGTTAGCTCTGATCGATGTTCAAGTGTTAGACCATATTGTTATTGGTGATAGCGCTACATCATTTGCTGAACGCGGGTTGTTATAACCCCCTCTACATTCAAATCCAACTAATCACATTTACAAATGCCGTAGCTACTGCGGCTTTAAACCTTAAAGAGAGTACCACCATGAAATTGAACTTTAATAAGCAGCAGTGCTTTACTGTGCCTAAAGCTTTCTATCAATTACTCAATACGGAACTAGAGTCAATAAAAACACCTAGTCAGGAAATTAACATAATCATACTTAACTTCAGAGACCCTGGTTACTCACCTAAAAATGGAGGTTTTCATCCTGTAGAAGCTCGGCTAGAGAGAGTGGGGCAGCAATGGCAAATTGTCTATATTACAGACTTTTCCTTTCAAGGCTTGCCGTACCCTGAGCTTACTGTAGATATAGATGTTTGTTTTATTAGTAAGGAGGTATTCAGCTTGTTATGCGGCTGGCTACAGAATAAAAGTGCTAATGAATTATTAAATCAATTTATAGGGAATTTCATCGAATATCATTCAATGGATAGTTATCAGGTTAGCGTTAGCTTTGAGTAGTCGATATTTATTGAAGTAAACCCATCAAATTACACCGAGGCTCAGGTTCTCAATTAGGGAAAACGGGAACTTGCTAACCCTTATGTATCAAGGGCTCCACACCAAACAACCCTGTGAGGGGCTCAATTCCACGTTATACAACAAAAGAGGAAGCTGAATATGGCTGAAGTTGAAGCGATTAAAGAGAATGATTCTATCAAGTTAATCAGTCACTTATTGGAAATTAGATGCAGTAAGCAAATGTCTGATATTTGGAACATAGGCTTGAACCTAGCATTACGAATATCTGACTTGTTGTCAATAAAATTTAGTGACATTCAAAGCGACCGATTAGTGATTAAAGAATCAAAAACAGGCAAGTTAGCCAACATTAAATTAAACAGTAAAGTGATTAAATACATAAGGAGAATTCAACAAGAGCACCCCATGCATATTTACTTGTTTCAATCATACCGAAACCAACAGGCAATTAATGCAATGCCAAAACCATTATCAAGGCGTTCAGTGACTAAAGCGTTTGCGCTGGTTGGTGAGGAGTTGAAGCTTAACTTAGGTACTCACTCGATGAGAAAGACCAGAGGTTACCGCTTATATAAACAAACCAAAGATATTGGCAGAGTAATGAAAATGCTTCGCCACGGCTCAGAGGGCGTGACGTTGAGATATATCGGTATAACTCAGGACAACATTGATAAAGATTTTGTTGAACTGGAGATTTAAGTAATAGAGGGGTGACGCCCTCTATTCTTTTCTGCTATTAATTATTTTAGACTGGAAATAACCCAAATCGGCCTTCATGTGGGTTTTTTGTAAAAATGGTTAAATTAATGAGTTCTTCTGCCTCTAGAGGCGGGTGCTCATTTTCTACTATTATAATTTGGCTGTCTGAATGGTTTTTAATTAGATAATCATAGAACTTTTCTTTTAAGTCAGAGCCTTGTAAATTATCATCATCACCCTCTGGTTTATAATAAGCTAACAATGGTGAGTCTAATACAACAAATCCAGGGTGATAAAGTGAATTTTCTTTACAGAACTCCAGTAAACCAATAGTAACGGCTGCATGTGTAATAGCTCGCAAGCCTTTGCCTCTACTGCCTCTTGGTTTTCCTGAAATTACAAAGTCTTTAACAGTTTCATCAAAATAAACATCCTCAGCATTAGGGAAGTCCCATGCAACTAATATCCTTTCTATAGTTTTTGAAAATTTATTTAAAGTCATTTTTGACAAGCTTGTTGGCTTAATTTTTTGGGTATCTTCCTCTTCAGGGTTATTAAGGTCAGTCTTTTGTTGTTGAAGTTTTGATAGTCTATTGAATAGTTCTAAATTTATCTTTACCTCACTTTTTTTCTCCATGAAATCAGTGTATTGAATTTGATTTTGTTGGAAGTCTGGTGAAATTGCTTCTCGTATTTTATCGTCAACAATTTTATAGCTATTTTCAATTTCTTTTAAATCGGGGATTAGTTGTGCTTTTTCATTGTTAAGCTCACTTACAGTGCTATCAAGATCTGCTACTAAATGCTGTATTTTTTCAATTTCTTTTTTTGCAGCAAAAACAACCTGTTCAATATTCCCCTCACAGTTATCGTCAGAATGAGTCTCATCTGAAATAGAGCCACACAATGGGCATGCAACTTTTTCATAATGAACAAAAAGAGAACCTGTTTCTTCAATCCCTGCTAGTCTTTCAATGTCGATTTGATAATGTTTTTTTAACAAAGCAAACCTTTCTAGCATTTCTTCAACTTCACTCGCTCTATGCTCAAAGTCTTCTTTCTTTCGTAATATAAGTCTTCGCTCAGAAATATGTTCATTAAGAGCACCTTGGAAGAATGACATGTCTCGTTTTTTTTCATCTATGGAAATGACAAGTTTTTTGATTTGTTCATTTAATTCATCTTCATCAAGATTTTTGTTTTCTATTTCATCGGTTAAATCTGCAATTAATTGTTCCAACATCTCAATTTTTGCAGCAATGCCAACAAGCTTGGCTTCTTGTTTGTCGCTTGGAACAATAGCGCTATCATCAGCCCCAGTAAGAAGCAATTTTAACGCAGAGTATTCAGCCGTTTTACTTATGACTTGTCCACTTAAAAATGGAGATGTATTTCTAATAATTTCACTTTCGTCAACAACAACTAACCTTGCTAAATCACGAAAACTTAGGCTTCGTGTAACGCCTTGCTTATTTTTTCGCAAAACTTTTTCTAATAAACCAATATTGTTTAAGAGCCAGCCCGAAATATTATCTGTAGCACCGTGACCATGTTTTGCTTTTATTGGTGTGCCACCAGTAATCTTTATCGTGTCATCTAAAATGCCATCATATCGCTTGAAGCCGCCTCCTTCTGTACTTCTTTCGAAAGTAAAGGGGGCTTTTTTGCTATCTTCGATAGATATTCTTACTCTATCAAACCCAACCCTTTCTGGTATGTCCCGTAGCGCACCTGAGCCACCAAGCATGAAGTCTATTGCTTCAATGAGAAAAGACTTGCCTGTATCTGATGCACCGCAAATTACATTTAGACCTGATTCAAATAAAATGTTGGCTGGTTCTTTCGTTGGGCTTAAAAATGAAAGTTTTTTTAATGTTAGTGAACCTTTACCCATTATTATCCCCTGACAATTTTTTTATTGATTGAAATTGCGTAGTCCATTTATCAAAAAAACTTTTCATCATATTTTTCAATTCATCGTTCGAGGTATTTCCATATTGGTTTGCCACCCAAATAGAGCGTTCTTTTAGCTTTAATAAATACGGTGCACTAAAACATCCTACAAATGAGTTTGTAGTTTCGCTAGCCAAAAATTCAATCCCATTATTAGTTGGAACCCTAGTAACAAGACCTCTACTCATCATTAGCATTAGCCCATCATGTATTATATTTCGCCTTACAAGTAGTTCACCAGCGCGCATAGGTGCGGGTGCGTGCAAACTGTCAGGGCCATCAGCATCAGCTGAATGGACTACTAAATAATCAAAATCAACGAGTCGCTGTAAGTCCACGCTTTTAGGGAATAAAAAATTTAATATTATCACGGCGCGAACACCTGATTCTAAAGAGCTATTGAATGGTGATTTTGTAAACTTATTCATCGTCCTCAACCCATTTTAATATATTATTGTTTGCTAATTGATGGCATATTCCTTGTTTATCGACAATATTAGTTACGGACTTCAAAGGGCTAGAGTCGATAGAAAGCTGTGCCGCTTGCTTGATTGTTTCGGTCATTTTTTCAAACCCGTGGGCATGTTCTGAATCACATACATCAATCACTCCTTGATAAATATCTTCCTGCAACTTTTCAAAAGTGCCGGAAGGTACATTGTCTCTAGAAAAATTTCTTAGGGACTCTGCATGATAAAATCTTTCACGCTGGCGATTGAAGTTGTTTTTGTATTTATTTTTACCTTCAAGCCAGTGGATATTTTGTGGCTTTTCTCCTTCACATTCACCGTATGCAAATAATAATTGCTTAATATAATTATTTTCATTTGATGCTGTATTTGCTGGCGGTATTTCTGATTCCGGTCGTTGTGCTAATCCACCGCCAAATCGCACTGAATGAAATGGTGTGGTGGAGTGACCGTGAACTAGATCTGCAAGGGATACACTATCAAAAATAGAAAAGTTAAAGCTATTAAAATATGTTAACAATTTGCCTGTCAGTGGAGCTTTAAATGTAGATGATATTTTTGAGGCTATTTTTTGCTCCCAAGCACCACGTATCTTGTTTTTTAATTCTTCAGGTTTTGCAAAAAAATTAGCAAGCGTTGTACCAATGCCTTTTGGTGCAATAAAGTAATATTTTCGAGGAACTGTATATTCACCAGTATATGAAAAATATATTATTTTACCGAACTCAACCCAAACATCGCTAGGTGCAAGAGGGTGGTCATAGAATTTACATTGATAATTATCCCAACCACCCGAAAATGTATTGTCGGTTAGAAACCCAACAACATCTAACCCTTTATCTCCCGTGCCAGCGTATCTTACAACTTTATGATATGAACTTTCGTGTGAAGATGCGTACTCTTCTGTAAATTCTTCCCATTCATCGGGAGAAAAACTTTCTATTCTTTTGGTTTTAGGAATTGGTATGCCATTAACTACGTGTTCAGATGAATACACGTTGTTTTTTGAATTAGGCTCTAATTTTTTAAAGTCATTCGGTTCCATTGATGACACCACAGAGTAATCAGTCTTAAGTACAGCCGTTGCTTAATACTAAGGGACATTATAGGTAAGTTATTGCATACATTTATGACATGTATTTTTTTTAGAGTCAATTTTAAAAGAAGTTAGCTCATAAAAAACCATATAAATTAATCCGTTAAATATATGACGTCTTCAGATATAGTGAATGCACCACTTCGTAAGGCAAGGTTAGCCTTCTTTAGAATCGTTAAGGCTAACTTATGTTTGTTATCATAATTACAAGGGCAATCATTATTATGTTTTATTCTGTTTAATGCATTCCCGCCAATATCATAATGCCAACCGTCATCTAGTTGAATGTGATTTAATGTTGCTCCTTGGTGTTTAGCAGTTAACCCTCCAATACAAATCAAATTTTTCTCAACGTAACTAAGGCGAGCACCTTTTAAATATATAGGCTGGTCAAAAAAAGGAGGAAGCCGAAGTAAGCCGTTACATTCAACAGTAAGTGTAGAATTAATGGATAGCATCTTAATTAATACATCTAACTCATCTGGCTCATCTATAGATGTATGGTAAAGAAAACTATCAACACAGCGTAGTACTTTATTATTTACATCATCATTTTTGATAGCGTAATTTTCATTATAAAATGCAATATTAGGTGAATTGATTTTAGTGAACTCAAAGTCGTATTCAGGTATATCCAAAGATCTTTTATAAAAAAATGTTGATAGGCTACTTTTAGAGTCATTATTAGTGCACTCAAAGGGTGTAGATAATAATACGTTGTAAATTTTATCTTTTTTCCTATTTGGGAAAAGAGTACCTACTGAATGTCTTTTTGCATACTCTAGCAATATACTATTTTTGACCTTTAAGGTCGCTGTAATTGCTATTGGTGGGATTTCTGAACAAGAGCCTATCATTACGCCTGCCTGCGCTATATATCTAGGAGTGAAATCAGAGAAGCCTAATTTATCAAGGTCATGGAAATCTATGTTGTGTTTAGATAATTGACTTTTTGAAATTACATATAAAAAACCATCTTTAATACTTTCTTTATACAGCCCGTTGTTAACAGTACAACACAATCCTTGCTCATAGCAATCTTCAGTAATTACTAACTCTCTTTTACCAACATAATCATGCGAAGCAAACCATGCCGCCACGGTTATATCTTTAGTCGCGTCTATAAAAAATGACCGCCAACCATAGTGTTGAAGAATAGCATGGTTCTCATCGATGGTTAGTTGTTTTTTGTTTTCCGGGCCGAACATACAATGCATTACCTCATCACAGTAATGCGCCCACTTTTGCATTGAAGGAGGGTTACAGCCCAAACGTGAAAAGGAAGATACTATCGAAACATTACCTTTATTCAGGTGGTGCTCAACTTGACCTCTAAATAAATGGTTATCATCATATTTTGATAGTGCCGTTTCTAATTCATCAACTGAATCAATAACTAACATATATTCTCCAAATAAAATTGCGAAGCACTAGCTCATGACAAGTGAATTTCGGCATTAGTATAACTCTCCATTTATAGCTCACCTGCAAATCCAATTCTTTTTAGTGCCATATTAGCATTTTTGCTATTCGCATAATTTCTTGGATAATTTCTACTTGGAAATAAATACTCACTACGATGGCGAGAAAATTAATATATAAGAAGGTCAGTCGTGCAACTGACTATTACAGATTAAGGTTGAATTATACTTAAATCTACCATTTCATTAACTATTTCAATAGGTGTAGAACTTAGTTTTTCAACGGCTATAACATCTGCCTGGGGTAGTTCATGATATCCAATATGGAAATACTTAACATTAGCTTTTTGTAAACTTTTACTATTCTTAGTAATCCAAGCAAGTTTACCTGTAGTAAAAACCACAAAATCAGAAAGATATATTCTGCTTAATACTGAAGGCATATAAGACTTTCTATCAAATGATTCAAATGGGTTCCCTATAGACAATAAAGTTAAAGAATTTCCACCTTCAATCTTATTGATGTTCTTCACAGAGGCGAAAATGCCTGAAGGAAGAAGCACGCCGCTGTCAACTCCTTGATTTATTGCTCGCATTGCTGCGTTCTTATCTGCAACAGACCCGCCAAACAAAATACTAAAGTTACTTCTCTTGCAGTACTCGATGAGTTCATTCACTAGCCTTTGCTCAATCTCACTTGGTTTAGAACTGGAAACTATTGACACATCAAATTTCCCTTTGAAGTTTTTGTCACAAAAACTATAAAGATCCTTTTCGGTATAATTCTTCAGTCGCTCTGGATAATAGTCTGAACTTACTCCTATAACATTAATATTAAGGCTTTGCAATTCTTTAATTTGACCACTGGATAAGGAATTAATCTTTCCTGCATTTTTTGAGCTGTTCGGCTCAAATACAAGGATTTTATTTTGAGAGTCACCAAGATAATTTTCTATAAGTTTTTTAACCCTGCTCCAGTCTAACCCCCCATGACCACAACCAAGTGCAGGGAGTGTAAGCGTTACATTATTTTTCTGCTTTAGATATTCAGACAGCCAAATCAGACCAGATTCAATATATTCATATTCTGAGGGTTTTCGCCAGTGGTCTTTTGTTGGAAAATTTATGATTTCAATGCTCTTTGAAAACATATCACCACTATGCCATACAGATGGTTTTCCAGGTTGGATTAACCCTGCTTTACATTTTTTTGCATATTCTTTGAACATTTCAGGGTATTTCTTTTTAAAAGCTAATGCGACGCCCGCCCCCATTACGCCAACACAGTTAACTGTGTTTACCCTAATATCTGCGTCGAAATTAAAAAAATCACCATCTACAAACTTTATCATGCCTTACCCGCTAAATATTCATACGCCTCTTGACGAAGTTCTTCAATTCGTTCGGAATTATCTGTAACCCACTCCTTTTTAATGGCACCCATATCTGCCTTTCCAAGTGATATTAGTAAGTCGACATCAATTCTATTTTTTACTATCTTAAATAGCTGACATTTATCTCGACCATTGGCAGAAATATCTCCTATTAGGTCATCATATACCACTAGCATATGAATTCGGCGAAGATCTCTTCTCGAAAGCCCTCCAACTTCTTCATTCAAGATTCTCTTTAGCATAAGTAAGGACTTCCTAGGGTGGTCATCATCAACTTCTTGAATGCCATTTTTCCACCTTGATTTAGGCCCCTTTCCAATATCATGAAAATATGCCGACAGTATTAATATGTTCTTTTCCCTCTCACTATAATTATCGAAATTTTCATCCCGCTTTACAAGCTCTACAACTGTTCGGCTATGTTTCCCTACATCTTCTTTATGCATAGGGTTCTTTGTTTCAAGACCCTCGATATCATTGAGTTCCTTTATGCAACAGAAATCATTATCTATTCCTTCTACCATTGATTCCAAATCATCAAAGGTAGGAGAATCTTGCTCATATTCATATATAGCTTCAATACTTTCTCTAACTAGAAGTCTGAGCGATCTCGGGCCTGTGACTATACTTTTTCTCTTTCTTTTTGGAGTTCCGAAATCATTAAAATAATGATGCTTGAAATGCAGATGGTAATCGGTAACTACTTTAGGGCCATCAATACCATTTTCCTTTAAAACATCTTTAACATGATTTTTGAAATTTTTATTCCATACGACAATATGAGATATATCTGTTATTTCTATCTTTTTGTGAACTAACATCTCAGCCATTTTTTTATGTCTATCATCATCTTCATGGTACGTCCAAGACCAACTATCGATGGTATTCCAATCTAAAACATTTAAATGTTTTGTTTTATCGAAAAAGTTAGGAGGTAATGCTGTATTTGCGGATGCATCTGAAAATACGACATTCCTGGCCACTAGTTTTTCAATAGGTATCGCAAGGTAAATTATATCTATTTGGTCAATGTTTTTGGATTTCACAATACTGAGGAGCATTGGTGTTCTTTTTGCGAAGTAAAAGGGCACATAATCATGAACTACACCTTTTGGTCCACAAGTAACATTCATAGTTTTACGACGTTCTTGTATCCCATCGTTCGCGATATCCTGATGATTAATTCCTTTTTCAACTTTCAGGTTTGTACTAAGCAGTCCATCAGAAATAATGGATTCTAGATTATTGATGGATGTGAAGTGATAAACAAAACGTCCCTTTAACTCATTTGGTATCATAACTACTCTTCCTAAGATTCATACAGCATTATAATTAACGCCCAACCCTTAACATCAATCAATTGGGCGGCATATTTAATTACGCCAAAAAATTACAGTCTTTTAATTTTAAGTATTTAATTTAACTAGAATTAACATTAAATACAACAGCCGTTACTTCAACAAATTAAAAAAGTTTAATTTCTGGATATTTGCAATGAATCAATCAGGGCTATTAGCATTGAAGTAAAACAACCTATTAACTTGATTTTCTAGCAATAGCCCCAAGACAATATATCAAGGACAGATTAATAAGGCTCGTAGATGGAAAGCATAAAAAATATAAATAATGAGTTTAGCATCACCGATGTAGATATTACGTTTAACAATTTAAGTGAAATATATGGTGACTTAACAGTTGATTTAACAAATAAAAATACTCTCTCCTTACCTGTTAACGGATATTTCATACCCGACAGCAAAGAACAAAACAAAAACACTTTTCATACTACCATAGATGATGTTTACGAATACTTTTCTCAAAGTGAAGAATTGGCTTTCGATGTATATTCAGACGATGAAGACATTAATTATTTATCTCTACATTCTGATAGTTTTTGGTTAGGTACATTTATCATTAGCAGTGTGATATCTCCTGTTTTTATTGGACTTTTAACTAATTACATATATGACAAACTAAAGGCTAAAAAAGAAGACCAAATATCAATAGAGGTAATTGTGGACTCAGGGACAAAAAAATCAAAATCAATTAGGTTTCGCGGTAAAGTAGAAGGGTTAGATAAAGCAATAGAGGCGATTAATAAACTTAATGACTGACATCTCCCCTATATTCGAGTTTCTTAAAAATGAAAACCCACCAAAATCAGTTGAATTAAACGGGTTAATAAAGCGCGTTGATGTTATTTACCATCAAGCAGTTTTTAATCATATTGAGGCCATATCAAATCAAAGCTGGCTTGCGAAAGAGCTACTAACCTTTAAGAAAAAATATATTCAGGCATTTAATCAGATTAAGGCCAAAAGGTACTACGAGGCTTGGTGTGTATTTGAACAGTTAGAGGTATCATTTAGTTTTATTGAGCAAAACTCACAGTCTTATGATTTAGGTGAAATGGGTGTTTTGAATATAATAAAAATTATCGAGCAATGGCAGTCATTGTACCCATACAAATTATTTAGCAGCCCAGGATTTACCGTTAACCATTATACGTGCTCAATTTGCAATGAAAGAATAAAGCTTCGATCAAAATGCGGGCACATAAAAGGAAAGCTGTATAACGGGAAATTGTGCTTACACGTTGTGCAGGATATGGCACTTTTAGAGATTTCAATAGTTACCAACCCTGTACAAAAATATTCAGTTTTGAATCCTGAAAAGCAAGATTTCAGGCAGTTAAAATATGTAGCCGATAGGCTGAAAACCCCTTTTGTAGATTGGGAAATAAGTAAAACCCAAAAGCGTTTCTCTCGAAGTCAATTTATAAACATAAAGGAAACAGATGATTGCCCTTGTCAAAGCAAAAAAGAATTCAAAAATTGTTGCTGGAATAAGGAACATCTAATAATTCCTCATACACTTATTGATTTTAAAGACGAACTTCCAACCCATTTGCAAAATGAGTTGTTTACTTATTAGTTCGTTATTTAAGGTATCGCCTACTTTAGACTGTAAATTATTTTGATTGGGTTAACTGGGTCAACCTATCTATAACATTTCCTGATAGGCGTCGACCGAGGTAATGTGCTGATATTTTAAGTAACTGAGCAAGTTTTGCTTTTCCTGTAATTGACTTACTTAAACACACCAGCTCAATCTGAGGGCATATTATATCAGGCGATGAAAAGTAAGCCTTTTGATTAGTCGCCGCATTAAACCAGCAAGCAGTAAATAATTTTTCTGCGTAAGATTCAACCCACAATGAATCACCAATCAAGGCATCAAGAACCCTAAAAGAAGCCATCCATAAATCACTTGGAACAAGTATGTCACCTCTCAATAAAAATATAGCTTGCGCAGCTCTTTCTTGAACTCCATCATGAACGATTTTTCTACCTTCAAGCACAGCTAAAAAGTTATCAATATTTGCAGTTAAAGCATTAAATTTATTTAAATCTTTCTTCCATTTATTAATAGGTAAATTTTTACATAATACTGTTAGGGTTATACTCGCTTTTATAATGGCATTTTTTACAAAAGACAGATTGACTTCATTTGCCCAAAAATCTTTGGGCAAAGAGGGTATTGGTTGGTCTGATCTCTGCTCAAACGATACAGACTCACGGCTCTTGTGAAGCTCAAAAACCTCTTGGACAACAATTAGTTTTTCAATCAAAAGATCAAAGTTACCATCTTTATACGCCAACTCTAATACAACGTTTCTTCTAAAAGTTTCAGTTGCTCTTAATGGATGAGCAGTAAGTTCCTTTAGCTCGACTTGACTCACGCCGATATCGACATCTAACACTTTAGAAGCAATATCGAGTAGAACCCATATACTGGCAAGTCCTACTATTTTATGTTCGACTATTTTTTTATCCGGCTCTTGATTACTACACATTCCAGGATATGGTTCGACTAAATCTGACGAACCTTCCTTTTGTAACTCCATTGTTATCCAAGTTACACTGTGGCGAACCGTTACATGCAAATGGTGAGCCTTTAAATCGTCAGCATATGGTATGCTACTTAGTAACTTTAGTGTCTTTACGTAAAGCGCCAAAGCTTCTTTAAAATTCTTTGACTTCCAATGAGCGAATGCTGCATCAGCCAATAGCCCTACAGCCATCCCTTTTTGAAATTCACTGTTTTCTCCCTTTTCGAACCCCGTTAAAAATAAATTTGCAGCCCCTAGCCAATCACTTGCCTTAGCGCATTCAATACCAGCATTACGACAAGTGAATAAATACTCAATATCAGGTAGTCCATTTAGAGTTAAAGCCAACTTAGCTAATTTTATAGCTTCTTCGTTTTTATCTGTGCCAAACAAAATTTTTGCTCTTTGATTTATGATATTAGCGTCATTTGGAAATTCTTTTTCAGCTTCATCAAGTAAAGTTATGGCGTCATCTTTAAGAAATAAATATTCGTCTGTTATCACAGCCATCGCAACGTAACATGTTTTTACGTATTTTAGGGCATTCCAGTTTTTGAATTTCTCTAATGCAAATTGATATGCAGCTAGAGTTTTTTTAGCGTCAAAACCATCTTTTTGAGCCTCAGTCCACCAAACTTGGTTAACCATTATTGATTCAAAATCTAGCTCAGATTGAGTCGCAAGAAATAAATCTCTTTTATTTTGTTCTAAACAGTCTAATGCTTCTATAAGGTCAATTAAATCAGTAGTAGATTTAACTCTTGATGTATGGAGAGAAAACATCACTTGTAATGAACTATTATTCCCTATGTCTTTAATGTGTTTGTTTTTTTCAGGGTAAGCTATCAACAAAGAGTTGAGCATCTCATTGTTAGCACCAATATCCATAAACCTAGATAAAAGTCGCAACGCGATGCTTGAAGGTATTGGGACGTCAATGGCAATCAATACAATCCCATACACAAGAGACTCAGACATTTCATGTTGGGATTTTTTTGATGTTTTCTCTAGGCGATTAAGGGTTTCCTCAAGCCGTTTAACTACTTCTACTGCATCTTCTTTATTGGGTGATGATGCAATCAACTTGAATTGGGATAGCCTAAGAATAAGGTCTATATATGGATTTCCATCGTAAATAACTTCATTTTTAGCTAACGAAACCAGTGTAAACCAACGTAATGAATCATATAACAAAGAAACATGTTCACTTATTTCCGTTACTATTAAGTTAGAAAGTATAGTTAATACATGCTCATTTTTACCTAAGTAACCATGAAAAAATGCACTACTTATTTCTTGAAGATTAAGACTTTTTCGTTTAATGATACTCAGACCAATTTCTGCATGAATATCCTTTATGCCTTTTTCAGGGAATACTTTATTTGCTGCCCCAGATAAAAGAGGTGAAAGTCTAAATCGTTCTTCACTTTCTCTTTCCACCCATGGCCCGACTAAATGATCAAATACTTCCCCAGGTAAATTTATTTCAGGTGGGAGACTTGCAAGTGCTAAAGCCACATCTCTGGTAAAAGAACCACTAATTATACTTAACCTATAAGCAAGGGTCCTTACTGTTTCTGTCGGCAATTCATTGACTAAACTCTTAGCTATACCTTCTTTAATTTTTTCTATTTCATCGGGCTTCAAAATATCCTTTTTAGTAATCTCTGGCCAATTTTTTGACTTTAACCCTAATATTCGAGCATGAATAAGTTGAGGATGCCCAAATGTATTCATCCAAATAACCTTACTCCACGAAGATATGTATTTAGAATCAGCTAAGCCAAAGTTACCTAGCATTTCTGAAATGTCCGCCTCTTCAAAATACGGGACAGAAAATTCACAAGTATTATCTACTGATATTTTTGATAGAAACGAAAAAGGAGGATTAGTTTGCCCTGTAAAAACAATTAACCCGTTTGAGTTCATAATAGATAAAACAAATAATACAATTTCACGCTCAAACAATTTAAAGTTAGAAAAATTAACATCATCGAGTACAATAAAAGACGCTTGAGAATTTGGTAATGTTGTCGTCATTTGAAAAAGAATATGTTTCATTTGATCACCAGAAAGATCTCTAAAACTAGCCCACTTCCATGATTTTTTAAGGTTGTTAGTTATTAAAGCTGCTAAATTAGACTTCCCAAGACCAGTACTACCATGTAAAAAAATTACTCCTTTATCCTTTAGGGTTAGAGTTATTTTATCAACTAGTTTTGCTCTGAATACGCTACCAACTACAACAGGAAAAGGTGCTGAGAATATTGAGCTTTTAGATAATTGAGGGATGTCAGAGTGCTCTAGGTTGCCTAATTTAATTAACGCATTCTGCAAAGCATCAAATTGACCTTTAGGTATGGTAACGCTAGTTTTTTCATGAAAGTATCTAACGAAATCACTTCTTCTTAGTTTTTTAATTCCCTTTACGGTTAGAATATCTGCTGTTTTCTTTATTAAATGAGATAAAACTTTGGTTGACTCAACGGGGTCAACATTTAAAGCCATTCCATGATTTATTAATCTGTCTTCTATCTCTAGTTCAATGGTTTCGCGAGGTTTGTTATCTAAATCCCAGTATATTCTTTTTATTATTTGTCGTTGAACATCTTCAGGAGAAGCTTGCTCTAAATATTCACTTAGCTCCTCACTTAACTTTAAGCTCTTCAAAAATTTATGCAATGGCTCTACAGAAGAATTTTCTAATTGGACATTTCGCCAATAATCTAACCCTTTTATGCCCTTTCCAAGTGGGCTGCCATTTTCTTGTCCGGCACTTGCTGTCGCTAAAAAACGTAATGAAACATCATAAGTAGGGTTTTTATTAAAATGCTCCCAAAAGTTATTTAAAGTTTCAATGACTGAGCTAGAGCGTAATGTCAGGTTTGAAGAAGTATCTTTTACTTGAGTAGCGACAACTTGATTCGTTTCATGAACATCGAAATCTTCCGCTCCTTCTAAGATTAGAACTTCACTTTCTTTAAGGTTTATCCAAGCCAAAACACTCTGGTATACTTGATACACATACCCCTTAATACTATCGGTAGCATCTCTATTAGGATTAACTTCAAAGTTTTCAGGCATATGGTTGTTTATTAGTTAGTGATTAAATTGTAAATAATAATACCATGTATGTATAAATACTCACTCTAAAAGTCAAAGTATTTAGGTTAAGTGCCGCTCTACTATATGGGTATAAGTTCTTTGTGACACTAAGTGTTAGATAAGAAAAAGTTTAGTGTTAGTCCTTCTTTTATAAAGGCGAATAAGAATTATTCATTAACGTTCTAGCCGCCGACTTTTTCCAGTCCTTTAAATCCAGCGACGGATAGACTACCTATTGATGCTTGTTGTATATGTTCACTCCACCAGCACATCAATTCTCTTCGGCTCTCTAAGTATTCTGCACGATTGTAAGCTCTTCTAACTTCATTTTTATCCACATGAGATAGCGCAGCTTCAATTACATCGGAATTAAAACCCTTTTCGTTTAGCGTTGTGCTAGCTAAAGCTCGTAAGCCATGGGCAACTAATCTATTTTTATATCCCATGCGTATGAGTGCTTTGTTTGCTGTTTCAACATTACAATGTTTTTTGTGGTCGATATGTGATGGAAATAAGTGTGTTCGATGACCAGTAATAGGCTTTAAACGTTCAAGTATTTCCATTGCTTGTTCGGTAAGTGGTACTTTATGCTCTAACCGCATTTTCATGCGCTCGGCAGGAATAACCCATAATTTATTCTCTAAATCAATTTCTGACCACTCGGCTTTAGCACTTTCGCTGGGTCGAGTCATTGTGTGAAGTTGCCACTCAATTAAGCATCTAGTGACCAGTTTAATGCTGGCGTAACTGATGTCCTTCATTAACTTCCCTAATTCATGGGGCTTAATGGTTGGCATATTAGTTACTTTTGGAGCAGAAAATGCGCTACGAATACCAGACAGGGGGTTGTGTTGTAATATCCCTGTATTTAGGGCATGGGTCATTATGTTGTTTAAATGGCCAATGATTTTTCCTGTTGTTTCTAGGTTGCCTTTAGCCGCTAAAGGTTTTAGTGCCTCAATCGCTTCTGGTGCTAATATTTTATCTATTGGTCTGTGACCTAATTTAGGGAAAACGTGATTTTCAAACTTACGCCATAGGCTTTTAGCAGTAACATCAGCAATAGTAGTTTTCTTGATGGCAAACCAATCTGTCGCAACACTCTTTAAAGTATGGCTAGCTAAAAGCAATTGCTCTCGGTGCTGGTCATCTTTGTATTCTTTAGGGTCAATATCTTTTGCTAAAAGCTCTCTTGATGCTACTCGCTTCTTTCTGGCCTCTAGTATTGATACTTCTGGATAAGCTCCAAGACTTAATGAAGTACGTTTTTTTGTGAAAGGTTTGAAGTAATCTAACAGCCATTGTTTAGAGCCGTTTGGCATAATACGTAGTTGTAAGCCGTCACCATCAGATAGCTTATAAATCTTTTCTTTAGGTTTTGCCTGTTTAACTTGTGTATTGGTAAGAGGATTTACTTTTTTAGCCATTTTAGTAGTACAACTTTTGTTAGATAAATGCTGTACTACTAAATGTACTACTAAAAAGTGCAGATGTCACGGGACAGGAATGGAAGGTAATGGACATAAAAAAACCCGTAAAGCTTGTTTTATAAGGCTTTACGGGTCTTTAACGGTTCTTAATGAACCTGTGTTTGGTGCTCGCTGCGGGACTCGAACCTGCGACACCTTGCATGTCATGCAAGTACTCTAACCAACTGAGCTAAGCGAGCTTTTTTTTATATTTACAACTCGTTGAATGTTTCAACGGGGGCTATGTTAGCTTTCAACTATCTTGCTTGCAAGTGCTTTTGATTAAATTGACTTAAATTAAGTTTAGTTGCTTGTTTTTAAAGCAAGAATGTTAATAAAATTACTTTAATTGGTTTAAGCAGCTTGTTCATACATAATTGCTACACGTTTTTGAATGATATTTAACCGCCAAGAAAGTAAAATTGCTGCGGTAGTTAACCCTGTGATAAATCCTATCCAAAAGCCATACGCGCCAATTCTAGGAATAACCCAGTCAGTAACTCCTAAAACTAACCCAACGGTTAAACCAACTAACCAATAGGAGACAAAGGTAATGTATAAAATAGATTTAGTGTCTTTATAGCCCCTAAGTGCTCCAGCAGAAACAACTTGTACGGTATCTGAGAATTGGTATAAAGAAGCGAGTAACATCAAATTTGCTGCTAATTCAATAATACGGATTTCGGTAGTGTAAATTCCAGCAATATACTCTCTAAAAACAACTGAAATTGTTGCTGTGAACATGGCTAATATTAACCCTAGAATAATGGAATAAAGTGTATAGTCTTTCGCTTGTTGAGCATTCTTATGTCCAATAGCATAGCCAACTTTGATGGTAGTTGCCATTGCTAAACTTAAGGGCACCATGAATATTAATCCGGTAAAGTTAAGTGCTATTTGATGGCTTGCGACAACTTCAGCGCCAAAGGGCACCAAAATAATAGCGACAATAGCAAATAAACTTACTTCAAAAAGTAATGATAGTGCGATGGGGATACCTAAGAGTAAAATGTTTTTAATTTTAGCAATATTAGGCCAGTAGAACTTTTCAAAAAGTGACGCTTTTTTTAATATTTTTGATCGATAGGCATAAATCATCATACTGATAAACATTGCCCAGTAAACTAATGCTGTTGCTATGCCACAACCGGCACCGCCGAATGCAGGAATACCAAACTCACCATAGATAAATATATAATTGGCAGGGATGTTAATGACTAAACCAATAATGCTTATTATCATTGTTGGTTTAGTATATGACAATCCTTCGGAGTAATTTCGCAGCACAAGGTAGAGACAATAACCGGGTGCTCCCCAAACAATATACTGTAAATAATCGAATAATAAAGGTTTTAGGTTACCCTCTAATTCTATGTGGGGAGAAATTATGGGCGCAATAATGTAGTAAAGCCCAATAAGTGATAAACCTAAGGCTAGGGCTATCCATGCGGTTTGATATGTTTGTTCGCTAATAGCGGTGTAATTTTTTGCACCAGCAAGTTGAGAAACAATGGCAGCAAGTGCCATGACCAAGCCATAAATAGTTAAGATTAATGGTAACCAAATGCTATTTGCTACGGCAACCGCTGCCATATCGATAGCACTAACACGACCAGCCATCACAATATCAATAAAGCCCATTAAATTTTGAATTAACTGGGCAATTAAAATAGGGTAGGTGAGTTTAAGTAAACTTTTTGTATGAATGGAAAAAGAGGCAAAGTTCATTAGACTTAAAGAATCAAAGAGAATATACGAAGCGCTATACTATTGAATAAGTACTTTTCAAGCAAGGCTTAACTACTAGGTATAAATTATATTCTGCAAAAAATAGGTTTAAAAAATTTGTTCATCATCGCTATCAATGGCTAGTTGGATTTTTTGGTAGTATTCATCAATGTGCAGGTGGTAATGAATTTCTTTACAGCAAGCAGGACATTCATCGTAATAGTCTTGATCGCCGCCAGATGCATCAATAGATATTCTTATGTGGTGTCCACAGTGTGGGCATTCAATGCGTTTTTCACTAATATTTTTAGTCATAACGTTTACCAATCATTTAAATGTTATTTTAGAATTTTATGCTGATCTTAATCAATGAACTGTCATTGATATAATACGAGATAGTGTTGCTTTTGCTTGTTCTATGTATATGCCGCCGAAAATATTGGCGTGATTGAGAATATGATAAAAATTATAAACAATCTTGCGTTGTTCATAGCCCTTATCAAGCGGATATTCAGCTTGATAGCCGTGGTAAAAATCAACAGGGAAGTGGCCAAACAATTCGGTCATGGCAATATCTACCTCTCGGTCACCGTAGTAACAAGCAGGATCAAATATCATGCCTTGTTCAAAAGTAAAGCCAGTATTGCCTTGCCATAAGTCACCATGGACTAAGCAAGGTGTTACATAATGGTGTAATAAAACGTCATGACAAATTTTAGCGATGTGATCTATGCTGCCGAGGATAATTGATTTTTCAGAAAGTAGTTGTAGTTGCCAAGCAATACGTTGTTGTGAGAAAAATGTTGTCCAATTACTGCTCCAATTATTTGGTTGAATAGTGTTACCAATAAAATTGTCATGTTGCCAACCGAATTGACCATGGGAGGTTTCTTGGTGCATTTGCGCTAATTGTTGTCCAAGTTGATACCAAAGTACAGGCTTTGCTTTACTGAAATTGATATAATCAAGCACTAAAAAACTTTTATCTAAACTAATGCCGATAGTCGTTACATCAGGGCAAGCAATATGGGTTAATTGTTTTAATTGCTTTAGTGAATAAGCTTCAGCCTGAAAATTAATTAAGTTTTCTTTACTATTTAATTTAACAAAAAAACTGTGTTTATCATTTGAGATCTTAAAAGAAAGGTTTAATGGTTGATCATTGAAATCGATAGGGTTGCCACTAGAAAGACCAGCAGATAATGAGTTTTTTTCTTTAATTGTAAACGGTACACCTATTTCAGCACTAATTGCTTGTTCAATAAGATGCCACATAATAATCACCAGTGTTGAAAGGCTTTCCCTAAACATAAATGTAGTATAGCTGCTTTTATTCAAACTGCTTACGGGTTAATATCATAGCAATCAAACTAACTAAGTAATTTTTTAAAGGGGATAAATCCCTAATAACTTCTTTGCTTTCAATCCTTATAGCTTGTTATTTCTCACTCAATGGTCTTGTTTTTGAACGTTTATTCTCATTAAAATTTAACCCATTTATTAATGGGTTTACTCGTCAACTTTTAGGTATTTCAATTTATTAGGGATATCATCCCATTTTTTTGCATCTTCAGGAGGAGCTTTCACTTCAGTAATTCTTGGCCATATTTGGGCAAGCTCTGCATTTAATTGAATGAATTCTTTTTGGTCTTCAGGAACATCATCTTCTTGGTAAATTGCCCCCACAGGGCATTCGACAGGGCATAAATCACAGTCAATACAATCATCGGGGCTTATCACTAAAAAGTTAGGTCCCTCAAAAAATGCTTCTGCTGGACACACTGACACGCAGTCGGTGTATTTACAGCGAATACAGTTATCGGTAACAACAAAGGTCATGTTTGATTCTATAGCGGGTAAGTAATGTTGGCGATCATACCTTTCTTGCCGTTAAATTCAATCTCTGTTTTAACGGCTTATATATTGCGTTATTAATTTTGATAAGGGCGTAACCATTATCTTCAATCAATGCTTTGGCTCTAAGCCTTTTAATGATCGCTAAATGGTGAATTAATTAATTCAATTGGTATGCTCATAACTATCAGGTAAAATAGTATCAGATTTTATCACTCTTCTTATTTTTGGATTTCAAACCATGTTGCGCCTAACCGATATTAAATTACCGTTGAATCACCAAGCTGATGCTATTGAGCAAGCAATACTTAAAAAGCTGGCGATAACTAAAGATGACTTAGTCGACTTCAGCATATTTAAACGTGGTTATGATGCACGTAAAAAAAATAAAATTTTGCTTATTTACACGCTTGATCTGAGCACTAAGCTAGATCAAGCGTTACTCGAAAAATTCAGCCACGATCCCCATGTAAAACTAACGCCAAATATGGAGTATAACTTTGTCGCTAGCGCGCCGGAAAATATAAAGCAACGTCCCGTCGTTATTGGTATGGGGCCTTGTGGTTTGTTTGTTGGTTTAGTACTAGCGCAAATGGGGTTTAAACCTATTGTTTTAGAGCGTGGTCAAGAGGTACGTCAGCGTACTAAAGATACTTTTGGCTTCTGGCGGAAAAAAATACTTAATACTGAATCAAATGTTCAATTTGGAGAGGGGGGCGCGGGCACTTTTTCTGATGGTAAACTTTATAGCCAAGTTAAAGATCCTAAACATTATAGTCGTAAAGTACTAAATGAGTTTGTTGAAGCGGGAGCACCGGCAGAAATATTGTTTGTTAGTAAACCGCATATTGGCACATTTAAGTTAGTCACTATGGTTGAAAAAATGCGTGCTAAAATTTTTGAACTGGGTGGGGAAGTTCGTTTTGGAGAAAGAGTTGAACAGATTCATTTTGAAAATGATGACACAATAGTCTTTGATGAAGATGCATTGGCAGACTTTAGCGCTAAACAAGTTACTGGTTTAACACTTGCCAGTGGTGAACATATTGCAACGCGTCATATTGCCTTGGCTATCGGCCATAGTGCTCGTGATACGTTTAAAATGCTCCATGAGCAAGGTGTTTATATAAAAGCCAAACCATTTTCTGTCGGCTTTCGTATAGAGCATGAGCAGTCGGTTATTGATGAGGCGCGTTTTGGTCAAAATGCCGGTAATGAAATTTTAGGCGCAGCAGATTACAAGTTAGTTCATCATTGCAGTAATGGGCGCTCTGTTTATAGCTTTTGTATGTGCCCGGGCGGAACTGTTGTGGCTGCAGCCTCAGAAGAAGGCCATTTGGTTACTAATGGTATGAGTCAATATTCGCGACATGAGCGCAATGCAAATAGTGCTATTGTGGTTGGCATTGAGCCGAGTGATTTCTCTAAAGGTGATTTTGGTGATCGTAATGATGGTGTACTTGCCGGTATTGAGTTTCAACGTAACTTAGAGAAAAAAGCCTTTAAAATGGGGGGCGAAAGTTATGATGCGCCAGTACAACTAGTCGGAGACTTCTTAGCGGGTAGAAAAAGTGGTGAGCATGGTAGTGTTACCCCATCGTATAAACCCGGCGTAACTTATTGTGACTTAAGTGAAGCGTTGCCTGATTATGCGGTCACGGCTATTCGCGAAGCGTTACCAGCATTTGAAAGAAAAATTAAAGGCTTCTCTATGAATGAAGCGACTTTAACCGCAGTAGAAACTCGTACCTCATCACCAATACAAATAACGCGTGATAAACAAACGTTACAAAGCCTAAATACTAAAGGTTTATACCCTGCAGGTGAAGGGGCAGGTTATGCAGGTGGTATATTATCGGCAGGTATTGACGGTATAAAAATCGCCGAAGCGATGGCATTGTCAATGTTAAAAGAATAACCGACTCTAACTTAGCGCGGCAACTCCTAGTCTAAAAATCTTATATGCTGCGTTACTTATTTCGACAATAGAATATCTATTCTCTCCAATCAATAACTACCTGCATATATGTAGGTAATTAGGTTCAGTCTGGGACACTGAACCTGTGCCTTACACCTATTAATTCTCTCTGAATGATTAATTCATTATTTCAATTGGCATTATTCAATAATTTACTCCTATACTGAGTAAAGTCACAAATGAACTGTGATTTCCTTACATCACTTGATATATATCAAGTGATGTAAATGAACAAGCTATTATTATGTGCTTTATATTTAGCTTACTCTAATCATAAACTTCCGAGAGAATTATGAATCAAGCAACATCTCCTGAACAACAAAAAAAACATGAGCGAAATACTTTTATTTTTTTAGCCGTTTTTTTAGCCCCTATTCTATCGGTAATCATTGTTGCGGGCTTTGGCTTTGCCGTATGGTTCAGTCAACTAGCCTTTTTAGGCCCACCAGGCACTTAATACCTTGCTGATAAAAAAAACAAAAAAAATGGAAGGCTTAGCCGATCCATCAAGAAGGCGCTTTTTTCGCGGACGTGTAAAAACTAAGCATGAACTGCGTTTACCTTGGGTAATTAATGAAGCTGTTTTTACCTCAGGCTGTACTCAATGTGGAGACTGCATTAATCGTTGTGAAAGCAATATTATTGTCAAAGATGAAGATGGTTTTCCTAAAATTGATTTTAATCAAGGTGAATGTACCTTTTGCAATAAATGTATTGAGGTATGTCAACAACCGTTATTCTCAGGCATATTTACTGAAAATAATATGGATAAAAACACTAAAAAAGCTTGGCCGGTAACGTTGGGAATTAGTGATAAATGTTTAGCTAAAAATAACATTTATTGTCAAAGTTGCCGTGATGAATGTGAAACCAGTGTAATCAAGTTTAATTACCTTAACTCGAGCATTCCACAGCCCAGTTTAAATGACCCTGATTGTAATCAATGTGGTGCTTGTATCAAAAGTTGCCCACAAGATGCAATCGCATTCAACTTCGCTACCGCGAATCAATAAGTGACAAAAAATGATGAGCCAAAAAAAACAAAGTAGCAGTGAACAAGAAAAAGATAAAACTCATGAATATCATGTTGCAAGCTTAGTCGCTTATGCCATGCCAGAGCAAGTTAGTGCTGTAGAAGCCGCAATAAATATTATTGAAGGGGCTGAAGTTCACGCTATCAGTGATAAAGGTAAAATAGTTTTAACCATTGAAGGTGATAGCCATAAAGGTATTGGTAAGAAAATGGACCTATTGAGAGTACATAAAGGACTTATTAATTTATCTCCTGTTTATCACCAAGTCCTTGACGAAAATAAAGAAGAAAACCATCAAAAAATAAAGTAAAAAGAATATAAAAAACAAATGACTAAATTTAATCGAATCAAAATAAGCAAAAGGAAGGTGACCCAATGACAATTAATCGCCGAGAATTTATTAAAGCAAATGCCATTGCCGCAGCAGCTGCTGTTGCTGGGGTATCTGTTCCTGCAATAGCCTCTAATTTAATTACGAGTTCTGATATCACCAAACTAAAGTGGGACAAAGCCGCATGTCGTTTTTGTGGTACCGGCTGTAGTGTAAACGTTGGTGTAATGGATGGTAAGGTTGTTGCTACCCACGGTGATATCAAGTCTCCGGTCAATAAAGGCCTTAGCTGTGTTAAAGGCTATTTCCTTTCTAAAATCATGTACGGAAAAGACAGACTTACCTCACCATTATTACGAATGACTAATGGTAAATACGATAAAGAAGGTGAATTCACTCCTATTTCTTGGGATCAAGCCTTTGACGTTATGGCTGAAAAAGCTAAAGATGCATTGAAAAAAGACGGCCCTAAAGCCGTCGGTATGTTCGGCTCTGGCCAATGGACCGTACAAGAAGGTTATGCCGCGGTTAAATTATACAAAGCAGGTTTTCGTTCTAACAATATAGACCCTAATGCGCGTCATTGTATGGCCTCTGCTGTTGGTGGTTTCATGCGTACCTTTGGTATCGATGAGCCTATGGGCTGTTACGATGATTTAGAATATGCTGATGCGTTTGTTTTATGGGGCTCAAATATGGCGGAAATGCATCCTATTTTATGGACGCGTTTAACCGATCGCCGCTTGAGCGCACCGCATGTAAAAGTTGCCGTATTATCAACTTTTGAGCATCGTAGTTTTGACCTAGCTGATAATGGCATGGTGTTTACACCACAAACAGATTTAGCTATTTTAAATTACATTGCTCACTACATTATTAAGACCGGTCGTGTTAATAAAGACTTTGTTAACAAGCATACAAACTTTAGATTAGGTGAAACCGATATTGGTTATGGTTTACGTCCTGAACATGAGTTAGAACAAAAAGCAAAAAATAACGGAAAAACTAAAGGTAGTTCAACGCCAATTAGCTTTGATGAATACGCTAAGTTTGTTAGTACTTATACTGTTGAATACACGGCTAAATTATCGGGTGTACCTGAGCATAAATTAGAAGCATTAGCTGAATTATATGCCGATCCAAAAATTAAAGTGACTTCTTTTTGGACAATGGGCTTTAATCAACATACGCGTGGTGTATGGGCAAACAACCTTTGTTATAACATTCACTTATTAACCGGTAAAATATCTGAGCCTGGTAATAGTCCTTTCTCATTGACAGGTCAACCTTCTGCTTGTGGTACGGCACGTGAGGTTGGTACTTTTTCACATCGCTTACCTGCTGATATGGTCGTTAAAAACCCTAAGCATAGAGCTATTGCGGAGAAAATTTGGGATTTACCTGAAGGCACTATTCCTGCAAAACCTGGATATCATGCAGTTTTACAAAACCGTATGCTTAAAGATGGCAAATTAAATTTTTATTGGGTGCAATGTAATAACAACATGCAAGCTGCTGCCAATATTAACGAAGAAGTTTACCCAGGTTATCGTAATCCGAAAAACTTTATTGTGGTATCAGACCCTTACCCAACGGTTACCGCGCAAGCTGCAGACTTAATTTTACCTACAGCGATGTGGGTAGAAAAAGAAGGTATGTACGGTAATGCCGAGCGTCGTACGCAATCTTGGTATCAAATGGTTGAAGCACCTAAAGGCGCAACTTCTGATATGTGGCAAGTGGTTGAATTTTCAAAACGCTTTAAAATTGAAGACGTATGGCCTGAAGAGTTAATCGCTAAAAAACCAGAAGTACGTGGTAAAACCTTATTTGACGTGCTTTATAAAGACTCATCTGTTGGTAAGTTTTCGCTTGATGAGATACCAGAGGATCGTTTAAACCATGAATCTCGTGATTTTGGTTTCTACATCCAAAAAGGTTTGTTCGAAGAGTACGCTAGTTTTGGCCGAGGCCATGCACATGATTTAGCGCCTTATGACAGATATCATCAAGAGCGTGGTTTACGCTGGCCTGTTGTTAATGGTAAAGAAACTAAATGGCGCTTCAAAGAAGGTTCAGATCCTTATTGTAAACCAGGTAGTGGATGGGATTTTTATGGTAAAAAAGATGGTCGCGCTATTATTTTTGCACTACCTTATGAACCAGCTGCAGAATCTCCTGATGAAGAGTACGATTTATGGTTATCAACCGGTCGAGTATTAGAACACTGGCATTCAGGTTCTATGACACAACGTGTACCCGAGTTATACAAAGCAATGCCAGATGCGTTAGTTTATATGCATCCTGATGATGCTAAATCTCGTGGTATGCGCCGTGGTGATTTAGTCAAACTCATTTCTCGCCGTGGTGAAGTACAAACTCGTGTTGAAACCAGAGGCCGTAATAAGCCACCGGTAGGCTTAGTATTTATGCCTTGGTTTGATGCTAGCCGTCTAGTAAACAAAGTCACTTTAGATGCCACTGACCCGTTGTCAAAAGAAACGGATTACAAAAAATGTGCCATCAAAATTGTTAAAGTTTAGGAGAGTGATATGAAAAATTTAAATTTAGCGTCTATCGCCGGCTTAATGGTATTGGTTTTAGCACCTGTTTTTATGTCTTTTAATGCTAATTCAGCAGATAAATCAGAAATAAATACGGTCGCTACTTTGCGTGATCACACAGAAATTGATGTGCAAAAAGAGCCAAACCGAATTCCTAAAGTGATTAATAAGGATATTAAGCAAACACGTAACTATCCTATGCAGCCGCCAATTATCCCGCATACTACCCGTAGTTATGAAGTAAATAAAAATAACAACAAATGTATGTCGTGTCATTCACGTCAGCGCACTGAAGAGTCACAAGCACCTATGGTCAGTGTTACTCACTATATGAATCGAGATGGTAATTTTTTAGCTGAAATTTCACCACGCCGTTATTTTTGTAATCAGTGTCATGTAACTCAACTTGATGCTAAACCACTAGTGGAAAATACTTTCATTGATATGCACAGCTTGATGAAACAAAAAACCACTAGCGCTAAAGAGCATTAGGAGCCGCCATGAAAAACTTATTAATGATTGGCTGGAGAACATTAACCAAGCCAAGTGGTTACTACAGTTTAGGAGCCTTAGTTATAGGCGGATTTATTGCTGGGATTATTTTCTGGGGGGGATTTAACACCGCCTTAGAAGTAACCAATACTGAAGAGTTTTGTATTTCGTGTCATGAAATGGAAAACAATGTCTATGAAGAGATGAAAACGACCATTCACTTTTCTAACCGTTCAGGCGTTCGTGCAACTTGCCCTGATTGTCATGTTCCACATAAATGGACCGATAAAATTGCGCGTAAAATGCAAGCGTCAAAAGAAGTTTGGGGCATGCTTTTTGGCACGATTAATACTCGTGAAAAGTTTTTAGTGCATCGTAAACGTTTAGCGCAAAATGAATGGGAACGTTTAAAAGCAAACGACTCTCTAGAGTGTCGTAACTGTCATAACTTCGATTACATGGATTTTACTGAGCAAAGTGAACGCGCTGCTTATCAACATTCTACGGCATTAGCCGCAGGTGAAAAAACCTGTATTGATTGTCATAAGGGTATTGCTCACCAATTACCTGATATGAAAGGTGTTGAGGGTTGGTAAGCTGCACCATATAATGGCTAAATGATCTTAATTGAAACCAGTGCTTGTCACTGGTTTTTTGTTTTTCCAGCTAAGCTTGCAGCTGAATCTAGATATGAACTATAAGTTTAGCTCTATAATTCCTGGTATGGTTTGTCGTTGCCATTTTGATTGTGGTAATTGTAAACTCATTTTTTTCATTGATTTTAAAATTGATTTTAGTGCTAATTGATCGGCAAACCATTTTGGCAGTTCTCCACCATTATCAGCGATAAAAGTGTACTCAATGATGAGTTGCTTTTGTTGTTCGTTATTCAATATAGGGGTGATTAACCAATGTCCCTGATAAAACTTTATTCGCATTGCATTTGAATGCTCTATATCAACACTAAAATCATCTTTCAATTGTATCTCTACCGATAAATCACTGTTTTGCCAATAATTTGAATGAAGTTGTAAATATCTAGGTTTTAATGGCCAAATAACAGAAAAGTTAACCGTGAAAATGTGTTCTGTTGATGACAAATGTTTAATGACTTTGCTGTTACTTGCATTGGTTAACCATGTGGGTGTGTTATCAACATCTTGTATAAATAATAAAAAAGCTGACAGGCTAGAGTTTACTAATGCCGTTGCTTTTATTTCGGTCAACTTATCAATGGTTGATTCTCTCGAACTGACACTAAGATTTTTATATTGTTTCCATGTTTTCCATGGAGACGTTGGTGTAAAAGAAGTGTTTTTTGCAATACAAGCATCACTAATAATGAAAGCCGTAATTAAGCTAATAATTACCACCTTGATTATTTTAAATAGGTTAAATATCAAAAGAACAACGCGCTGTAGTGGTGTTTATAATTATTATCATATCGTTTTATTTAATTGAGTTTATCTGCGCTACTTTACTATATTATTACCCTTATGTACTGGAATAAAATATTCGAAGGCGACATTACTCTCAAGTTCAATATCTGATTAATAATTTACTATTAGTTAATAGGGGAGTTACTTTGATCTATTTTCCTGTGTGTAATCTTAAATAATAATTGGTTCTAGCTATTATTTTGATGTTTTTTAGTCATTAATGTTAAATAGTCTGTTAAAACACTTGTGTATAAAGAGTAGGGCTTTTACAATTCTCGCCTTATTTTAATAGACTTCAAGCGACGCCTAGTATGTGCCGCCACTGATTAAGGAAAATTCATGCCTATAATAACTCTCCCTGATGGTTCAACTCGCGCTTTTGATAACGCGGTATCTGTAATGGATGTTGCCTTAGATATTGGCCCTGGCCTTGCTAAAGCAACCATTGCGGGTCGTATCAATGGTAATTTAGTTGATGCCTGCGAATTAATTGAAAATGATGCTAGTTTACAACTTATCACCAGTAAAGATGATGAAGGTTTAGAAATTATTCGTCACTCTTGTGCGCATTTATTAGGTCATGCAATTAAACAATTATGGCCAGACACTAAAATGGCGATTGGTCCTACTATTGATAATGGTTTTTATTATGATGTTGATTTAGAACATACCATTACGACAGATGACTTAGCTAAGCTTGAAAAGCGCATGACTGAGTTAGCACGCTCTAATTACTCAGTAGTGAAAAAAGTAGGTACATGGCAAGAAGCGCGCGCAGCTTTTGTTGGCCGTGGCGAAACCTATAAAATTCAGATTTTAGATGAAAATATCTCACAAGATGATATGCCTGCTTTATATCACCATGAAGAATATGTAGATATGTGTCGTGGGCCACATGTGCCAAGCATGCGCCATTGTCATCATTTTAAACTAATGAAACTTGCTGGCGCTTATTGGCGTGGTGATAGCGACAATAAAATGTTGCAACGTGTTTATGGTACGGCATGGGCTGATAAAAAACAGCTTAAAGCGTATATAGTACGGTTAGCTGAAGCAGAAAAACGTGATCACCGTAAAATTGGTAAAACGCTAGATTTATTCCATTGGCAAGAAGAAGCGCCGGGAATGGTATTTTGGCACAATGATGGTTGGACAATTTACACTGAATTAGAAAAATTTATTCGTGAAAAATTGCATGAATATGATTATGATGAAGTAAAAGGTCCATTAATGATGGATCGCGTACTTTGGGAAAAATCAGGCCATTGGGAAAAATATGCAGAAAACATGTTTACAACAATGTCTGAAAAACGTGAGTATGCAATAAAACCAATGAACTGCCCAGGGCACGTACAAATATTTAATCAAGGGCTAAAATCATACCGTGATTTACCTTTACGTATGGCTGAGTTTGGTTGTTGTCATCGTAATGAACCTTCAGGTGCATTACATGGCTTAATGCGTGTACGTGGTTTTACTCAAGATGATGCTCATATTTTTTGTATGGAATCACAGGTTCAAGACGAAGTAAGCAAATGTATCAAGATGGTTTATGATGTTTATAGCTCATTTGGTTTTGATGATATTGCTGTTAAGTTATCAACACGCCCGGAAAAACGTATTGGTAGTGATGATATTTGGGATAAAGCCGAAGCGGGTCTTGCTCAAGCATTAACCGACAGTAATATTGAATTTGACTATTTACCGGGTGAAGGGGCATTCTATGGTCCTAAAATTGAATTCACTTTAATGGATTGTTTAGGTCGTGGTTGGCAATGTGGCACAGTACAACTTGATTTTGCTTTGCCAGAGCGTTTAGGCGCAACTTATGTTGGTGAAAACAACGAAAGATATACTCCGGTAATGATTCATCGAGCTATTTTAGGATCATTAGAGCGTTTTATTGGTATTTTAATTGAAGAGTACTCGGGGAAATTTCCAACGTGGTTATCGCCCACTCACGCAATAATTATGAATATTACCGACAAACAAGGCCAATATTGTGAAAAAGTTGTTAAAAAACTAAAAGAAAATGGATTTAGAGCAAAACTAGACTTGAGAAATGAGAAGATAGGCTTTAAAATCCGCGAGCACACTTTAAAGAGAGTTCCTTATTTGTTAGTTGTAGGTGACAAAGAAATGGAAGCAGGTGAAATTTCTGTTAGAACTCGCAGTGGTGAAGATTTAGGGAAAATGTCTGTGGATGATTTTATCGCTAAGTTAAGTGACGAAGTTAAAACGAGAAAATAAGCAACGTTTCGAACAGCAAATAGCAATAATAGAGTAAATATCTTGTTATTTGTTGAAATGGACATTATGTAGACAATATTTCTGAGTAGTACCGTGTTATTATTCAGAAGGCAGGTTTTTTGTTTTATTTATAGGCGGAAGTGCGAAGTTGACAAATGTTAATGAGCATCTCAACACAAAATTAAGCAAAACAACAATAAGATAAGTAAATAAAAGGTTTCTGTAGGAGGAACATGGCTATCAAAGGTGGACAACGAGGCGGGCAAAAAGAGCCAGCACATCGTTTAAATGAGTTAATCACAGGTATTGCTGACAACGAAGTTCGTTTAATTAAATTTGATGGAGAGCCGGGTGGCATTGTTTCATTGGATGAAGCATTTGACCAAGCTGATGAAGCCGGTGTAGATCTTGTTGAAATAAGCCCAACCGCCAAACCACCCGTTTGTCGCGTCATGGATTACGGCAAGTTTATCTATGAAAAAGCTAAAGAGCAAAAAGAACAACGTAAAAATCAGAAACAAATACAGGTAAAGGAAATTAAATTCCGTCCTGGTACAGATGAAGGCGATTATCAGGTGAAATTACGTAACCTGAAACGCTTTTTAGAAGGCGGCGACAAGGTCAAGGTTACGTTACGTTTCCGCGGCCGTGAAATGGCTCACCAAGAGCTCGGTTTAGCGCTTCTTACTCGTGTTAAAAACGATTTAGAAGAACTAACCGTACTTGAATTCTTTCCGCGTAGAGCAGAAGGACGTCAAATGGTGATGGTCTTAGCCCCTAAAAAATAGATAATCTTTGGTTTGACAAGTAATTAAATTTTTATTTTATATTGAATAAAAATTTAATTCACCAATTTTATCTTTACGCTGGTAGTACAGGCTTGCAAGTAAATTGATTATTCACGCTTTATAGTGAGAAAAATCAGTTTCGCCCTCGCTACTTAATATTTGGCATATACCTTTTCTTTTATTAGGAATTGTATAAATTTGAGAATTATTCACATGCCTAAAATGAAAACCAATAAAGGTGCTGCGAAGCGCTTTAAAAAAACAGCTAATGGCTATAAGTTCAAACAAGCTGGCTTACGTCATATTTTGACTAAACGCCGTACTAAAGTTAAGCGTCATTTACGTGCTAAATCGATGATCGCTGCTGCTGACATTAAGTCAGTTAAAAAACTTTTACGTCACGGTTAATTAGGAGAAATAGAAAATGGCAAGAGTAAAACGTGGTGTACAAGCTCGTGCACGTCATAAAAAGGTTCTAAAGCAAGCGAAAGGTTACTACGGTGCTCGTAGTCGCGTTTATCGCGTTGCTTATCAAGCTGTAACTAAAGCTGGACAATACGCTTATCGTGACCGTCGTCAACGTAAACGTCAATTCCGTCAACTTTGGATTGCGCGCATAAATGCGGCAGCTCGTCAAAACGGTTTATCTTACAGTAAATTCATTAATGGTCTTAAAAAGGCTTCTATTGAAATAGATCGTAAGATCCTAGCTGATATCGCAGTATATGACAAAGCAGCATTCACATTCTTAGTTGAAAAAGCACAAGCTTCTTTAGCTGCATAAGAATTGAAACGTTGAAATTGAGATAAGGACGCCTTTGGGCGTCCTTTTCTTTTTTGTTGATATATTTTATTGCTAATTTTATGATAGCGTCGTCAAACATGCTCGCTTATGTTCATAAGCTCCGCGTGATTTCCTTGCTCTCATTTCAATTATCTGCAAAATATTATCAACAACGATTATTATAACGAATGATATTTTTAGTTTAAAAGGCTAAATCATAGATACTATTCGCTACAATTAATTTTAAATATAAAGGTTAAGGTCTAATACCATGAATCTAGCTGATAAAGTTTTAGCGGTAAATAATGATTTACCTATCCGTACCGATGCACCTGTACATAGCGGTAAAGTTCGCTCTGTTTATTGGTTAACTGAGGCAGATAGCAAACGACTAATTGAAGAAAAAGGCTATAAAGTCCCTAAAGATGCTCCTTTAGCTATTATGGTGATTAGCGATCGTATCTCTGCTTTTGATTGTATTTGGCAAGGTGAGGGTGGCATGAAAGGCGTACCTGGTAAAGGAGCCGCGCTTAATGCTATTTCTAATCATTGGTTTAAATTGTTTAAAGAGCAAGGTCTTGCCGATAGTCATATTTTAGATATTCCACATCCGTTTGTTTGGATTGTCCAAAAAGCAAAACCGGTAATGATTGAAGCTATTTGTCGTCAATATATCACTGGTTCAATGTGGCGTTCATATGAAAAAGGTGAACGTGAGTTTTGTGGTATCGAAATCAGTGAAGGGCTAACGAAAGACTCAAAACTAACTGAGTTATTACAAACACCGTCAACAAAAGGGATATTGACCGATATTCCAGGTGTTCCTGCGGTTGATGATGTCAATATTACCCGTAAAAATATCGAAGATAATTTTGCCGCATTTAACTTTAAATCATTGGATGATATTACCCTTTATGAAAAATTATTAACACAAGGCTTTGATGTTATCTCCACTGAGCTAGCAAAAATTGATCAAATTTTTGTTGATACAAAATTTGAATTTGGCTACGTGAAAGATAAAGACGGTAATGAAAAGCTAATTTATATGGATGAAGTTGGTACGCCTGACTCATCTCGTATTTGGGATGGTGAAGAGTACCGTGCTGGTAAAGTTGTTGAAAACTCGAAAGAGGGTTTTCGTCAGTTATTATTAAATCATTTTCCTGATCCAGACATTCTATTAAATAAAGCCCGTATGAGTGAGCGCGAAGCTTTAGCACGTGACAATGTTTTACCTGAATCTGTATTGATGAATGTTTCTAAAACTTACCTTGATATTGCAGAAAAAATAACGGGTGAAAAAATAGTACTTAGTGATAATCCAAAAGCAGAAATTATTGATATTTTACGTGAACAGTATCAATTAATTGATTAGTTAACTATTTTTAAAGTGCCGTTGTTTTAGAGAGGTATTTGGACATTTAAGTCCATACTATTTAAGCCTCAATGCTAAGAGTCTTTGCATTGTTCCTGTTACAACGGTAGTGATTAAGTGGTATTTTTCAGGTGTTCCTAATGCCAACTGAATGATCAATTCATGACTTCAATTGGCATTAGTACCTTTTCATCACCCACATCATGCCACATTTGATAACCACTAATTTAGTAATCTTATTTGTTACTGTAAATAGCAAAACAAGCTCTAAGTTATGTTTAATAAATGTACAAAGCTTAACTATTCTCTTTCTTTATGCCGAGTAACTTTCGTTATCCGTTGTGTAATTTTTTGATTGCTTTCATGATCATTGGGCTGATAAATTCTAACTTGATTTCGACCATTATGTTTTGAATAATAAAGCGCATGATCTGCATGAGTGATCATTTGGTTATATTCTACTAAGGCACTATTATCAGTTAAACCAACACTAACGGTTAGCGTTAAATCTTGTGCAATAGCAGAAAAATCATTTTTTTCTATTGTTGTACGAATTAACTCACAAAAATGTATCGCTTGTTCTTTATTTGCTGAAATGAGTAAAGTAAATTCTTCTCCGCCCCAACGAGCAAGCTTAACTTGTTGCAAACAACGAGGTAATAATTCTAATAATATCGTGGCTAAAGTTTTAATTACCTGATCGCCAACAATATGTGAATAGGTGTCGTTTACTGCTTTAAAATAGTCAATATCAATAATAGCGAGTGATAATGGAGTTGAATGCGCTTGTGCTTCTTTAAAATCATTATCACACCATTCATCGAAAGCTCGCCTATTAGGCAGGCCTGTTAATTGATCATGTACAGCCTGATAAGCAAATAACGCGGTTTGTTTCTGTAGAACTACTGTTTGTTTTGCAACCAATCGTTTTAACTTTTCTTCTCTTTTTTGAATGACAATAATTCGATAGCGATAAAATAGGTAAAATAGCGAAAGCGATAACGCAATAATAAATAACTTAAATAAAGGGGTTTGCCAAAAATGAAAAGGAATGATAAAAGTTAAAGTAGCTTCCTGATTTTGCCATTTACCATTGGGGTATTTTGCGCGCATTTTAAAGGTATAGCTACCAGGGGAAAGGTTGGTGAACTCAGTGTATGTTTGATTTTTTTTATTTATCCAATGTGTATCAAAACCAACAAGTTGTGTTTGATACTGGATGTTTTCAGACATTAAAAAACCTAATCCAGCATAATGAATAGATACATGCGATGAGCTGGGTAACAATTGAACAGAGTTAAGTAATTGCTTTTCACCTTTAAGTGTTAGGGGATATTCTTGATTGTCGACAATAAGCTGTTCAATAATAACAGGTAGCTGTCTTTCTGCCATTCTTTGTAATCGCTGATGAGTAACTTGGCTTACACCTTTTGCTGTAGCAAACCAAACACTACCATCTTTATGTAGTGCTGCAGCGGGTGTTGAACCACCATTTGCTTGTGAACTTAATAAGCCAACGCCTTCAGCAAATATTTCAAAGTTTATTATTTCATCTTGATTGGCGATAGCTTTATTAATTTGTTCTCGGGCAACTTTAATTATTCCTCGATTGCTACTTAGCCAAAACGTGTCATTGTTGTCAATAATGACTTGAAACAACTTATCTATTGGTAAACCGTTTTTTCGGCTGATAGCTTTAATTTTATTTGTTTTTAAGTCGATCTGTATTAGCCCTCGGTCGGTCGCTAACCAAATAACATCGTCTTCAACATTAAAACCAAAAGCATATTCAGCATTAAACTTTTCATTAAGGCGGTAGGTTTGTATAATACCATTTTGATACGAAACTACGCCTATACCGGTGCCAATCCAAATCTTTCCATTAGAATCTTCAGTTAATGCCATAATAAAATTATCAGGTAACCCTGTTTGTTTATTAAACTGGCTAATCTGGCCGTCTTTTGTAATTTTTAAAAGTCCAGAAGCAGTACCAACCCATGTGTTTTCTTTAGAGTCAAATAATAAGGATCTAACTTCATTACTTGGCAAGCCTTGTTGTTTATTGAGAAAAGGCTGCATGGTATTGCCAACCACTTTATAAACTCCGCTATTATAGGTACCCACTAAAACTTGACCGTTTTTTCCTTGCGCTAAACTTAAAATATATTCTACTGATCTTGGCGCTTTTGAATTTATAACTGCAGGTAAAATTGAAGAGACTTTTTTTCCTAGTAATTTATTTAATCCTTTACTACTACCAATCCATAAACTGCCATCACTATGAGCTAATACAGTGCGTATATAATCTCCGGCTAAACCTTGCTTGGAGGTTAATGTGATAAAAGGAGCTTCTCTTAAGCGAAATAAGCCACTGCTAGTGCCAACCCAAATACTGTCCTCTTTGTCCTGATAAAGTGAAGATATACGATTGTTAGGTAAGCCTTTACTATCATCAAGTTTTTCTATGCCAAGATCACTTAAACGAAAAATGCCATGTTTTTGTGTTCCAAGCCATATATCACTATTTTTATCTTCTAATAAACTGGTCACTGCTTCCTGGGATAAATCTGGATGAAGCGGGGTGAAATAGCCATTATGAAGAATAAAAGCACCTTGCTCAGTACCCACAATAAGCTGATTTTCACTAGTCAGAAGTAGTGAATAGATAGGTGTGTCAGGTAAGCCAAAATGTTCATTGAAATGGCTGACTAGCGTTTTGTTCTTTACTGAATATAAACCATTATTGGTTGCTACCCATAAAGTATTTTCTGTATCAAGTAGTAATTTAAATGCTCTTAGGCTACCGATAATGGTGTCATCGTGTTTAGTGGTAACATCTCTGTAGACAAGTCCTTTGCCTTCTAGTGCTAACCAAATATTTTTTTTGTTATCAAAAATAGCGTGATTTACCATAGTTGATGCGTTGTGTTGAGGTTGCCATTCACCATTTTTTCGGATGGAAATACCGCCCCGAGCACCGGCAACTAATAGTTCTCCGTTTTGGGTAGCGGTTAAACTTCTTACAGCTGAATCAGGTAAACCTGCTTTTGAACCGCGAGTAAATAGTTTAAACTCCCGGCCATTAAATTGGGAAAAACCTTCCCATGTTGCTACCCACAAATACCCATCATTCGTTTGAGCAAGTGCATTAATACCATTATGTGGTAAACCATCATGAGTGTTCCATATTTGGGTGAAATAATCATCTAAAGGTAAGGGAGCTTTTTTTGATGCATGACTATAAAAGGGTAGTAAAATTATAATCGGCAAAATTAACTTTATTAAATAGATGAATTTCAAAATCATACGGCTCTAGTTAGAAGGGGTCTTTTAATATTTCATTAATAACCCATTTTCCATCATTTGTTTGCACTAGTGAAATACGCTTAACATTTTTTAAGTGATTTTCTTGGTGGTATCCATCAAAATAGAGGGTTATTGTTGCTTTATGCTTAAATTGCTTTCTAAGCTTTACACCGCTGTCATCTGGTTTTATCTTAACTTTGTCATAAGACATATTAAAAAGGTGGCGTGCAACAGCCTGTGGAGAACGGTAGTGTAATATTAGGCGAGCTAGTTTAGGCTCACACACTGAGGCTGCTTTCGTTACATCTTTTTCATTGTACAGCGCATCAAAAAAAGCGACTGCAACTAATTCAGGATTATCAATTTTAGTTATTTCTTCTTCGCCGCTACCGCAAGCGCTAACAAGAAAAATAGTAAGTAAAATTAGAGGGAAAATTTTAGTCATAACAAAAGTAATAGTATTTAAATTCTGAAAGGTTCATTCAAGCATAACTTAAATGGAGAGATAACAACACTATCTTTGTCTATAGGTTGAAGATAAGTGTAGGCAATAAAAAAGGTGCTGAAGCACCTTTTTTAATAAAGAATATTAAAGTAAAACTTACTGTACTAGTTCTTTATCTGAAAAACTATCACTGAACAAGGCGCTCGATAAATAACGTTCTGCAGAGCTCGGTAAAATAGCAACAATTACTTTACCTGAATTTTCAGGAAGCTCTGCTAGTCGTTTAGCTGCCACTACCGCTGCACCTGATGAAATACCGGCAAGAATACCTTCTTCTTTCATTAAGCGATGCGACATCGCCATTGAATCATCATTTGACACTTGCTCTACGCCATCAACCATTGCTAAATCAAGGTTACCAGGAATAAAACCAGCACCAATACCTTGAATTTTATGAGGGCCAGGTTTTAACTCTTCACCAGCTAATTTTTGGCTAATCACAGGTGAGTCTGTTGGCTCAACGGCAATACTGCTAATCGCTTTACCTTGGGTTAATTTTAAGTAACGGCTAATACCCGTGATTGTACCACCGGTACCAACACCAGCAACTAAAATGTCTACTTTTCCATCGGTATCACGCCAAATTTCAGGACCAGTGGTTTTTTCATGAATAGCAGGGTTTGCTGGATTATCAAATTGGCCTAAAAGTACATATTTTTCAGGATCAGAATCTTTAATTTCTTGTGCTCTTGCAATTGCACCATTCATACCTTTAGCACCGTCAGTTAACTCTACCTTTGCGCCAAGTGCTGAAAGTAACTTACGACGCTCTAAACTCATGGTACTTGGCATAGTTAAGGTGATGCCATAACCACGAGCAGCTGCAACAAACGCAAGAGCAATACCAGTATTACCACTTGTTGGCTCAACGATTTCTTTACCTTGCGATAACAGGCCTTTTTCTTCAGCATCCCAAACCATGCTAGCGCCAATACGACACTTAACACTGGAACTTGGATTTCTCGCTTCTATTTTGGCATAAACTGTTGCCGTAGGAGTGCCATCGCTATTTTTATCAGCAATTACACGGTTAAGTTTTACCAGAGGTGTATTACCAATGGAGGTTGAATTATCTTCAAATATATTAGACATGCTGAAATCCTATGGGCTATTTTGAACTCACTTGAGTATACTGTAAGATTAGTCTCTTATAGCAGAAAAAGAAGTGATATTTTGTTATAACTTATATGCATTTATGGAATAAACAAAGACTTTTCTAGTACTTTTTATAAAATAACAACGATATTTTTAGGAATTGAATATGAACGCTTTTCAAGGCACCAGTAATTATATAGCCTCAAATGAGTTACAGTTAGCGGTCAATGCTGCTATTGCTCTTGAGCGACCTTTATTAATAAAAGGGGAGCCTGGTACAGGAAAAACCATGTTAGCAGAAGAGCTAGCGGCTAGTTTAGGTGTAGAGCTTATTCCTTGGCATATAAAATCTACAACGAAAGCACAACAGGGCTTATATGAATATGATGCTGTATCACGCCTAAGAGATAGCCAATTAGGTGATGAAAAAGTAAAAGATATTGCCAACTATATTATTAAGGGTAAATTGTGGCATGCGTTTACTAGTGATAATCGTCCCGTATTGTTGATTGATGAAATCGATAAAGCTGACATAGAATTCCCTAATGATTTACTTTTAGAGCTAGATAAAATGGAGTTTTTTGTTTACGAAACTCAAGAAAAAATAGTTGCTAAACAAAGGCCTATAATTATTATCACGTCAAATAATGAAAAAGAATTACCAGATGCTTTTTTACGTCGTTGTTTTTTTCATTATATTCGCTTTCCAGAAAAAGAGGAGATGCAAGCTATTGTTGATGTTCATTTTCCCAATATAAAACAAAAACTATTAGATGAAGCACTGGCGTTATTCTTTGATTTACGTGATGTTCCTGGTTTAAAGAAAAAGCCGTCAACGTCAGAGTTAATTGATTGGCTAAAGCTATTGCTTGCTGAAGATATTTCTCCCGAAGTATTGCATGAAACGCGTCATAAAAAAGTTATTCCTCCATTACATGGCGCGTTATTAAAAAATGAGCAAGATGTGCATTTATTTGAAAAGCTTGCTTTTATGCACCGTGGTCGACGTTAAGGTTTATGTTCAAAAATAAAGAGCAAAATAATGTTAATTGATTTCTTTTGTAAGGTACGTGACTACAAAGTACCTTGTACACTGCGAGAGTTGCTCGACTTAATCCGCGCCTTAGAGCAAGGCGTGGTTTTTGCGAGTATTGATGATTTTTATAGTGTAAGCCGTACTGTATTAGTTAAAGATGAAGCGCATTTTGATAAATTTGATCGAGCTTTTGCTGATTACTTTAAAGGCGTTGCCAGTCTTGAGCTAGATTTATCAGAAATACCAGAAGATTGGCTTAAAAAACACTTTGAAAAACAGCTGAGCGCCGAAGAAAAAGAGAAAATAAAAGCTTTGGGCGGATTAGATAAGTTAATGGGAACATTGGCTGAGCGTTTGAAAGAGCAAGAAAAACGCCACCAAGGAGGTAATAAATGGATTGGTACTGGTGGTACTTCACCTTTTGGTGCCTATGGCTATAATCCTGAAGGAATTCGTATAGGGCAAGAGGAGTCAAGACACCGTCGCGCCACTAAAGTTTGGGATAAACGTGAATTTAAAAACTTAGATGCAAATGTTGAAATAGGCACTCGTAACCTTAAAGTTGCGTTGCGTAAGTTACGTCAATTTGCGCGTACTGGCAGTAGTGAAGAGTTAGCGCTTGATGAAACTATTGCTGCTACAGCACGTAATGCCGGTTATCTTGATATTAAAATGAAGCCTGAGCGGCATAATGCCATTAAAGTGTTAATGTTTTTTGATATTGGCGGCTCTATGGATGATCATATTAAAGTATGTGAGCAGCTGTTTTCAGCAATACATGGTGAGTTTAAGCATTTAGAGTTTTTTTATTTTCATAATTGTCTTTATGAAAATGTTTGGCGAGATAATAACCGTAGACGTAGTGAAAAAATTGATCTATTGCAAGTGCTGCATACTTACAGTCGTGATTATAAGGTTATCTTTGTTGGTGATGCCACAATGGGGCCCTACGAAATTACTTACCCCGGAGGTAGTGTTGAACATTGGAATGAAGAAGCGGGCAACGTTTGGATGAAAAGACTAACAGATCATTTTGATAAGGTTATTTGGCTCAATCCTCAAGACGAAGTACAGTGGCCTTATTATGCTTCTATTAATATTATGCGAGGACTCGTCGACCATAAAATGTATCCGCTCACATTAGCAGGGTTAGGACAGGGTATTAAAGCACTGATCTAATCTCAGCGGGTCTAATTTATCGTCGCTGGTAGCGGAAAATATTTTGACCTTGAGCTAACTAATATCTCCTTTTTCGTGTTAGCGAATTTGAGCCAACGCGAAAAGCTTTGTCTCGGGGATATTAATTACCTTTGCTCGTAAGACGCGAATATACTAAGTCAAAATCACTTTCGATTACCACTAAAAAGCACATGGTTAAAATCTAGACGAAAAGTAAAGCCAAGTTCGCCATGACAGTTACCACTTTCTTATTATCAGTTATAAATACCAATTATCATTGATATAGAGTTGCAGTCTTTAGCTAACCGTTTACTATTGTAAGTATATTTTCTATGGGTTTTTCACATGCCATTATCTCTTATTGATCTCATCGCTTTATCTACCTTTTTCCTCTCTTGGTCAGGGTATACTTGGTTTGCTCGTAAAAAAGCTAAAACGACTGATTGTTTGGCTCGAAGCCTAAACCAACATAGAATTCATTGGATGTATGAGACTATTACTAGAGAGGTTAGGGTAGGTGAAGCAGCGTTACTATCTAACTTAGAGCGAAATATCGCTTTTTTTGCTTCAAGTACATTATTAATACTTGCGGGAATATTTACGCTGTTTGCACAAATAGACACTTTAGAGAGTGTTATATTATCAATGCCTTATGCTGATCATAGCAGTCATTTTTCTATACAAATCAAGTTAAGCTTATTAGCTTTTATTTTTGTGCTTTCATTTTTTCAGTTTACTTGGTCTATGCGTCAGTATGGCTTTGTTAATGTTATGGTAGGTGCTGCGCCAATAGATAAGTCTGGTTTGAATGACAACCTTAAAGCTTATGCTAAACAAGTAGCGATAGTACAGGATCAAGCTGCACATTCTTATAATTACGGACTTCGTTCATATTATTTTGCTTTAGCAGCTATTTGTTGGTTTTTTCATCCTTTTTTATTTATTTCAATGAGTGTTTGGGTAGTTTATACCTTATATACGCGTGAATTTAACTCTAAATCTGTTAAAGCTATTACTGCGGGGCAGCAGTATTTACGGTTAGAGCGCGAGGCTAAGGAAAAGGCTGCAGCTAAGATTGTTGAGTGAGTCAGTACTCTAAAAGATATCAGCAATATTCGGTGGGAGATTTTGATCATTATGATTGTCTCAAGTTGTCAAAACGGTTTTATTTTGTTTTGTTGTTTGTGTTGCGTGGTTATTTTGTTTGGTTAATGTCGGTAACCAACATGCGTGATCGAGTCAGTATTATTTCGTGGATATATCCTGAAACGTCATTATTTTACTTAAGTTTATTCTCGGGTATGGTTGGTTTGTTTATTGTCTTAATTATCAGCTTACGACGTCCTGAAGCGGCTACTTGGATTAAAATTAGTTGGCAACATAGTCGAAAAATTTTAATCGCTGCATTATTATTTGATTTATTAACTCATGGGGCCGGCTTTTTTTATTGGCAATTAATTTCAATTGAATGGCTTATTATGCAAGCCATTTTAACGATTAGTTTAATTGCTTTATGTTATAACAGCGAGCGCTTCACAATCAACTTAGCTGAATTTCCACAAAAAACACCAGAAAAATAATTCTGGATTGAATTTTTTAAATATAAACATTTAAGGTTACCAATAGTGAATGTAAATAATAGTCAAGATAGCGACCAACAAGAACATCGATTGATTATTCTTGATACGGAAACAACCGGCATTAATCCTAGAGATGGACATAGAATTGTTGAAATTGGTTGTGTTGAAATGATTAACCGTCAATTAACCGGTCGAAACTATCATGTCTACATTAAGCCACTTGATCAACGTGGCCAAGTATTTCAAATGGATCAAGAAGTAATTAACATTCACGGCTTAACGAATGAGTTTTTAGATGATAAACCTACGTTTCCACAAGTTGTCGATGATTTTATTGATTTTATTCGCGGTGCTGAATTAGTTATTCATAATGCTAAGTTCGATGTTGGCTTTATGAATAATGAGTTTTCGTTATTGAACTTTGCAAATAATGCTAATAACAAAGTACCAATGACTGAAGATATTTGTACGATTACCGATACCTTAAAAACATCAAAAGACGAATTTGGCTCGCCAAAAACGTTAGATTATTTAGCACGTTTTTATAAAGTAGATAAATTAATAGATCGTACTTATCATGGTGCATTGATTGATGCGCAGCTGCTAGCTTTTGTTTATATTGAAATGACACGTAAGCAGTCAACGTTTAATTTGTCTGTTGGTGATAATAGTAGTGGAGACGCTAATGCCATTAGACGTTTAAGTGATGATCGAGTAACGCTAAAGGTTATTGTTGCTTCTGCCGATGAAGTAAAGGCACACAAGGAAAGGTTATTGGTTGTTAAGCAAAAAGGGGGAGAGCCACTTTGGAAATAAATAAATTATTGATATTTTGTTTTGTTATGTTGACGGAGCTGTTAGTTAACACTCAGGCCTTTGCAACTCAAGAAACCAGCCAAAAATCAAAAACATTCACTGAACAAGTGAAATCAATAAAACAAAGTAACATAAAATATTATCAAAATGACACGAGAATAAATCAAATTCCCTATTTTGATAATCGTTTCCGTATAGACGCAGAGCTTGATGTAATCACTTTGTTGTTCTATCGCAATCGCGGTAGTAGACCTATCATTTTAGTACGCCCAGATGGCAGTAAACTAAGAGTTAATACCGTCGATCAAAATAAAGTACAATGGCATGATGACACCACCTTTGATCTAATTAAAATTGAAAAACCGATGCCAGGGCCATGGCAGGCTATTGGTGATATTTTGCCAGAAAGCCAAATTATGGTGATGTCTGAGGTTAGAATAGAAGTAGATCCTTTACCCGAAATGGTTTTGTCAGGTGAAATCTTAAAAGTGGTTGGTAAGCTTTATAATGGCGATGAGCCTATAAATACACCTCACTTTCGTAATGTAGTAAAATTAGATGTTCATTTTTATAGTACTAATAATAAGGATTACGAAAACTTTGGCGCTGATGCGCTTAAATTAACATCATTTCGAGATGATGGCCGTGATTTGGATGAATATGCTGCAGATGGTCTCTTTACCGGTGAATTTCGCTTAGATTTTGCAGCAGGCGAATGGCAACCTGTATTTTTGATTAAATTACCTATGGCGAGTCGTGAGTTACGACAAAAGCCACTTGTGTTACGTAAATCGCCGATAAAAATTACTGTCGAAGTGTCTGAAAATGAAAATATTCCACATAGGTTGACATTATCAATCAATCCTACCTATGTTGATCCCAACAGTTTAGTTTTCCAAGGCAAGATGACTTTTCCTAATAAAGAAGTTGAGAGCTTTTCGATTATGGGTGAGCAGCAAGGTGAGATGCGAATTAAAGATATTCAAAATACAGAACCAGGAGTCTACCGAATTAATATAAATGCTTTTGGTAAAACAACATCAGGGCGAGAGTTTCGTCTAACGGTTCCTGAGTTTAGTTTTCATGTTAAAGCCAATGAGAATCAATTTTTGATGACTACAATTGATGAAAATGGTGTTGAAAAAACGGTTAGCATTGATAGGGAACAAAAACTATTAGCAGATAGAGAAGCTGAGTTAGCACAAGCAAAAGTAGTGCAACAACAAGCCGAAGAAGAAAAAAAGATGCAAACCATTATTATGATAGCAGCAGGGAATAGTGTAATTATCATTATTGCCTTAGTGCTTTTCTTTGTAATGCGTAAGAAGAAAAATAAAGCGATAAAGTAACGGTTATTATATTTTTGTAATGCTTTTAAGTTGGTGTAGGGGAATGAAAGTGAATTGTTCTCTCACCTTTTTGAACGAGTAATCAAGCTGCACTGTCGTCAACATGTGAATATTTTTCCGTCAAAGGTAAAATTATACCTAAACTCAATCGCGTGCTAATTTAATCATTATTGTTCATCGCGTGATAACTAAATTGTGATTTTAATAGTTTTTATTTGATAATTTGATTACTTATCTGGCAATGCTATGAGGGGATAGATTTGAATTATCACATTAAAGATAATAACGCCGTACATTGCTAATATAGCAGTGTTGCTAGTAGATTTTATTAAGAAAATATATTTATTGAAATGGTACGGGTCAAGAGACTTGAACTCTCACATCTTGCGATACTGGAACCTAAATCCAGCGCGTCTACCAATTCCGCCAAACCCGCATTTCAATTTTTTAGATTAGAATGTAGCAGGAATAAGAGAGTTTGAGCCTCAACATCACTGCAAATTATTTTATATTAAATTTACTTGGCTAAAATAGCTGGGATAAAAGGGCTTGAAGCTCTGACATCACTGTGGATCAATTTTATACTGAAACTTAATATTCTTAACTAAAGATGGCAGGGATAAGAGGATTTGAACCTCTGAATGACGGGATCAAAACCCGCTGCCTTACCGCTTGGCTATATCCCTACAGGGTGAGTAATTACATTGAACTTTTTTTATTCAAGAAGAATAGTAAAAAAGATGGCAGGGATAAGAGGATTTGAACCTCTGAATGACGGGATCAAAACCCGCTGCCTTACCGCTTGGCTATATCCCTGCAATGTTCTTACTTTTTACAATTGACAACAAGTTGTCTTTTTAAATGGTACGGGTCAAGAGACTTGAACTCTCACATCTTGCGATACTGGAACCTAAATCCAGCGCGTCTACCAATTCCGCCAAACCCGCATTACATTCAAATTTTTAAAGAGTATTGAACTCTCTTTACTTAAGTGAAACACTGAAGTAAAAATGGTGGCTACACCGGGACTCGAACCTGGGACCCCATCATTATGAGTGATGTGCTCTAACCAACTGAGCTATGTAGCCTTACCAACCTGCTCTGTAGCAAGTGGCGCGTATTATGCAAATCTACTTGCCGTTCGTCAACCGTTTTCTTCTAAATAAATGCACTTTTTGTTTGTTTGCCTATTGTCTGCTCAATTTGATGCTTTCCCATGCTGATTTTTAAATACTGATAGCTTCTTTGTGAGTCACTAACGAACAATACCTGTTTTATTAAGTTTGTGATCTTATTTTGTGAAAGAAAAATAAATATAGGTAAGGTGCTTATATTATTCTGTATAAAGAAATGACCACTTAGAATGGCACGGACGATATTAGAATAAATAAAATGAGTATAGTATCGTTACTCTATATTTTATTTCTTTTATAAAGTTATCAGAGTATCTTTATGTATTGCCAAGGGTGTTTTTTAAAGGCTTATATGATGTGTTATTGATTTTGACAAGAGAATAACCATTCTCTTCACTCAAAGCCTTGCCAATTGCCTTTAAATTATCGCTAAGTGAGTACTTTACTATATGGGATTGGTAATTAATTGAGTAGTCGCTAGCTATTGAGGTAGAGAGTAGGCAGAGAGGGGATGTTTGCATCAACATTAGTGGTAATCATTTAAGTAAATTGTTATATGTCCGTTCCATTTATAGGTGTTCGTTTCAGCAAGCCTGAGCGATTCATTATCAAGGCACTATATGGATATGCTTATTAGATAATGTAAATGGCATAGGAAGTGCTTTATTAGATAATGCAGGAGCAATTATCCTGAATAATCATTCTCAAGTGGAACAGGTATATACCTAAACGTATTCAAAGAGCGTGTTTCAATGGGGGGAAATTATTCAAACAAGGCCTTGATCGTAGAAAGATCTACTGTAAGGTTTATAAAACTCGTATTTACCGTCGAAGTGGTTAGAGAGATATAGGAGAGATTTAATCGTAGGTGAAAAAAACGCACCTTATCGGGTGCGTTTTAAAATTGCTAATGAATGATATTACTTGTGCAATGCTATAGCTGAAAGCTATACATTAAAGCGGAAGTGAATAACATCGCCATCCTTAACGGGGTATTCTTTACCTTCTAAACTCCATTTACCCGCTTCTTTAGCGCCTTTTTCACCTTGATACTCAATAAAGTCATCAAAGCCTATTACTTCAGCGCGGATAAAACCTTTTTCAAAGTCGGTATGAATAACACCTGCAGCTTGTGGTGCAGTTGCTTTTTGTTTCACTGTCCATGCTCTAACTTCTTTAACACCGGCAGTAAAATAAGTTTGTAAATGTAATAAACCATAACCTGAGTTTATTACACGATTTAAACCAGGCTCTTCAAGCCCCATTTCTGCCATAAATTCATTTCTATCTTCTTCATCCATTTCAGATAGCTCGCTTTCTATTTCGGCGCAAACGGGAACTACTACGGCGCCTTCTTTTTCTGCTATGGCGTACACGATGTCAAGAAATGGATTATTTTCAAAACCATCGTCATTCACATTAGCAATATACATAGTAGGCTTAAGGGTTAAGAAGTTTAAATAAGCAATAGCATTTTTTTCTTCTTTGCTTAAACCTAAAGAGCGTATCATGTTGCCCTCTTCAACATGTTTGAGAATTTTTTCTAAAACAGGAACTTCAAACTTAGCGTCTTTATCGCCACCTTTAGCTCGCTTTGCTTGACGTTGTATTGCGCGTTCAGCGGTATCCATATCAGATAAAGCGAGTTCTGTATTGATTACGTCAATATCATCAGCAGGGTCTATTTTGTTGGCGACATGAATAATATTGTCATTTTCAAAACAGCGTACTACATGACCTATGGCATCGGTTTCACGAATGTTAGCTAAAAATTTATTGCCTAAACCTTCACCTTTTGATGCGCCTGCTACTAGGCCTGCAATATCAACAAACTCCATGGTAGTAGCAAGTACGCGCTCTGGTTTTACAATTTCTGCTAATTGATTAAGACGAGGATCTGGTACGGGTACTACGCCAGTATTTGGCTCAATAGTACAAAAAGGGAAGTTGGCTGCTTCAATGCCGGCTTTAGTGAGTGCGTTAAATAAGGTTGACTTGCCTACGTTGGGTAAACCAACGATGCCACATTTAAATCCCATAATATTTACCTGTCTTTGTTAATTTTAAAAGTGTTGAATTAGTGTTCTTGGATAATATCCAAGATATTACTTATATTTTGCAGTTTTACATACCTTTAAAAGCATGCAAGCGTTGTTGTGCTTTTTTAAAACCATCGACTTGCCAAAGTTCAAAACAGCGACTGGCTTCATCAATGGCCTGTTCAATTAATGATTGTTCATTTTGTGGTGCTTTACCCAATACATGGCCAGTAACTTGGTCTCTATGACCGGGATGACCAATACCAATGCGTAAACGATAAAAATCTCTATTATTTGCCATACGAGCAATAATATCTTTTAAGCCATTATGCCCACCGTGACCGCCACCTTGCTTTATTTTGACACTGCCTGGTGGCATGTCTAATTCGTCGTGAGCAATTAAAATGCTATCAACATTGATGCGGAAAAAGTTCGCTAAAGGGGCAACGCTTTGACCACTTCGGTTCATAAAGGTTGTTGGGATCAATAGGTGAACAAGTTCATTGCCTATAATACCTTTACCGTAGAGACCTGAATATTTTTTTTCGGGGCGAAGGGATATATTGTTACGTCGTGCTAGTTCGTCTACAAACCAAACACCCGCATTGTGACGTGTTTTTGTATATTCGGGGCCAGGATTTCCTAGCCCCGCAATCAACTTAATAGTCATATTAACTATTCATCTTTAAGTTAAATAGCTAACTGAATAAAATTTGATTATTCAGCAGCAGGAGCTTCTTCTTCAGGAGCAGCGGCTTCATCTTCATTATCTTTTTGTGCTTTAGGAGCATTAGCAGAAACAACCGCTTGGTCATGGCTTTCGCCTTTAGCTAATTCATCAGAAGTAACGTTTGCAGGTAATTTAACGTCTGATAAATGTATCGTTTGACCAACTTCTAAATCAGTTAAATCAACTTCGATAAACTCAGGTAAATCTTTTGGTAAACAGGTAACCGCAATTTCAGTTACGTGGTGGGCAATAACAGCACCTGATTTTGTAACATTTTCTTCGTTGATGAAGTGAACAGGTACATTAGCATGTAAAACATGATTTGCATCAATACGTAAAAAGTCCATATGCATTACTAGTTGCTTGAACGGATGACGTTGCATATCTTTGATTAAACATTCAACTGGCTTGCCAGCAATGTTTAACGTTAATACGTGCGAGTAAAACGCTTCTTCTTGTTGAGCACGGAAAACGTTTTTGTGCTCTAAAGTTAAAGACACGGGCTCTTGGCCTTCACCGTAAAGGATCGCTGGAACTTTATTCGCGTGACGTAGGCGGCGGCTCGCACCTTTCCCTAAATCTGTACGTAGTTCTGCATCCAAAGTAAATAAATCAGTCATGATGTATACTCTTATATTATATAAATAAAATTAAATCTTGTTTTTTGCGACCAAAAACAAGGATATACCTTTTCTTATCTGTTTAGGTTGCTAATAAAAGAAGCCATATTAGATAAAAAAGGCGCGGAATAATAACACTACGGGTAGGCTAAAGCTATTGATTATTAACTATCTGTGATAAAAAATAGTCAATAAAAAGCCGATATTAATTACATAATATCGGCTTTAAAGTATTTGCTCGTTAATGGTTAACGATAAAGTTAATAATTAACTATCAAACATCGCTGAAATGGACTCTTCATTACATACGCGGCGAATTGCTTCACTAAGCATGCCACTCAATGTTAATTGGCGTACCATTTTTAGTTTTTTGATTTCTGCTGATAACGGAATTGAATCGGTAACGACTACTTCATCAAGTACTGAATTTCTTAAGTTTTCAGCAGCGTTACCTGATAATACAGGGTGAGTAGCATAAGCAATAACACGTTTTGCACCATGTTTTTTTAATGCTTCAGCTGCTTTTACTAATGTACCGCCTGTATCTATCATATCATCAACAATAATACAGTCACGACCTTCAACATCACCAATAATATGCATTACTTGGGCAACGTTGGCTTTAGGGCGACGTTTATCAATAATGGCTAAATCAGCATCATTTAATAATTTTGCTACTGCACGTGCACGTACCACACCACCAATATCAGGAGATACTACAACCGGGTTATTTAACTCACGGTTTTTCATGTCTTCTAATAAAATAGGCGTACCAAAAGCATTATCAACAGGAACGTCGAAGAAACCTTGAATTTGTTCTGCGTGTAAATCAACCGTTAATACTCGGTCAACACCAACACTTGATAAGAAATCAGCAACTACCTTTGCTGTAATAGGTACACGCGCACTACGTACACGTCTGTCTTGGCGAGCATAACCAAAATAAGGAATAACCGCAGTAATTCTTCCTGCTGATGCACGACGAAATGCATCGATCATCACAATGAGTTCCATTAAGTTGTCATTGGTTGGCGCACAGGTTGATTGAATGATAAAAACATCGCTACCGCGAACATTTTCAAGTATTTCAAAGCTTATTTCACCATCACTAAAACTGCCAATCTTGGCATTGCCTAGAGTAATGTATAAGCGATTTGCAATTTGTTTGGCTAGTTCAGGGGTGGCATTACCCGCAAAAATCTTCATGTCAGGCACAGTCAGTTCCTCAGAAACTTTTGACATTAAAATATACTCGATATTTATCATTATGTTAATAAATGTCGAGCTGTATATAGCTCAAATTAACGGTAGTTGTACCAGTTGATTTCAGCAAAAGTAGTGTAACTTTCTTACTTAACTAAGTCTTCAATAACAGGTAAAAGCGATGACTTATTTAATCCTTTAGCGATAAATGAATTTATCCCTTTAGGAAGTTTAGCTTGTAGATCATACGCGGCTTGTTTACTGGAGAAATATGAAAATACACACGCCCCAGTACCTGTCATCCTAGACGGCGCGTATTCTATCAACCAAGCGAGTAGGTTAGCAACCTTATCGTAATTTTTTATTACCATTGTTTGGCAATCATTATGATATTTACCATTATTAAGTTGATATCCGGTAAATAAATCGCTATCACGATAATAGTTATTAAAGTTATTATGAACCAACTTTTCTGTGTCCCTTGGTAAGTCGGGAGAAGTGAATACACTGGCGGTTGAAATACTACAGTGAGGTTTACTGACTAAATACCAACATTCCTCTGGCTGAACAGGAGACAATTTTTCTCCAATTCCTTGAGCGAAAGCAGCAAAGCCATGTACAAATATAGGAACGTCAGCACCTAAGCTTAAACCGATAACGGATAGCTGCTCAGCTGAAAAACCGCATTGCCAAAGGGCATTGAGGGCAACTAATATGGTTGCTGCATTTGAGGAACCACCCCCTAAACCGCCACCCATAGGAAGTATTTTATTGATACTTATTTTGGCACCTAAAAGTGGTGTTTTACCGTGTTTTTTTTGTAATACATTTTTTTGTAATAACTTAGCCGCTTTAATAATTAAATTATCTTCGTTATTTACACCGTCAATAGGTGTTAGCAATGTTATGTCTGAATTTGTTGTTACCGTTATTTCAATGGTGTCACTATAATCAAGAAATTGAAATAACGTTTCTAATTCATGATAGCCATCATTACGTTGTCCAACGACATGAAGAAATAAATTTAACTTAGCAGGAGCAGGAAATTTATATAGTTTGTTTAGGTATGTTTTCATAATTATATTTTTCAAGATAAATCAATTTATTAAAGTCCATTTTTTGATGGCTATTTTAATTAATAAATTATCTTTTTTTATGGTGAATTGAGTTGCCATTAGTACACCATTAAACATTTTATATTTACTGTAGTCTATTTGCCATTGAACATTATCAAAAAGGCTTGTTAAGCTAACAGGTAATTGAGTTTTAGGTGATAATTCCACTTGATCTCTTGGCTGGTAAGCTAGACCTTTAAGCCAAAAAGTTAATGCTTTGGTAGGCAAGGTTAGCCCAGTAATAGAATACACTAATTGGACTAAGTTATTACCACGATATTCTTTACCATCCACTTTTATGAGGTGGTGATTATGTTCGGATGTTAAATTAAGTACATTAATACCTAAATAACTTGTTAAATTCAGTTCTTGCGTTTGATTTTTTTCATTTACCCGCCATGCAATGGTTGCACTTTCACGTTTGCTTTTTTTATCTTTATATTGCGCTATAAAGGCTATTTTTCCGCGAAGGTGCCATTGTTTAATTTGCGTTAGCTGTTTAGTTCTTTGTTCTACACTTTGTTGAACAATTAATATTGATGAGTCATTGCTTGGTTTTGTTGCACAGCCCGATAAAATGGCACTAGATAGTGTGAATAATATGAACCAATAAGATGAATGCTTAGCCATTTAAAGAATACTAACGTGTGAAAGTGAATATATTTGAACATAGCCAAGGTCTCAATTCAATACACTTGCTTTCTTTCAGCTCTTTAAATTATTGGTAGTATTTTGTAGAATAACGAGCATAAGCTTAACAAAGCCTAATATTTTGAGTGATTTTTATCATAGATCATGTTTTAACGTGTAATCTTGAGCAATAATAGGCTTGTTAACGTATAATCTAAACGTTGACTTTAATTTGAAGCTGACTTTTATTTGTTTTTATCAATAGGTTTATTATATTGTCTATCGTTGCTGTAGGAATTAATCACAAAACTGCCCCTGTTGCGGTCAGAGAAAAGATATCCTTTAATCCGGATAGACTGACAAGTGCCTTGCAAGAAATGTTATCAGCGGTGCAATGTCGTGAAGTCGCTATTTTATCTACATGCAATCGAACTGAACTTTACCTCGTCCAAGATGGTGATATAAAGTTAACGCAAGAGCGTATAGTTCAGTGGTTAGAGAGTTACCATAATGTACCCGCCTCTATTATTTTACCTAGTCTATATTGGCATCAAGATCAACAAGCCGTTAATCACATGATGCGTGTTGCTTGTGGTTTAGATTCCTTAGTTTTAGGCGAGCCGCAAATTTTAGGGCAAATGAAACAAGCTTATAGCCAAGCCAAAGCGGCAGGTTCTATGGCATTAGTAATGGACCGCCTATTTCAACGTACTTTTGGCGCAGCCAAACAAGTTCGTACAGAAACAGAAATTGGCGCCAGTGCTGTGTCAGTTGCTTTTGCTAGTGTTAATTTAGCTAAGCATATTTTTGCTAGCCTAGATAAAGTGAAGGTATTACTTGTTGGCGCAGGTGAAACCATTGAACTTGTTGCTAAACATTTATATGAAAATAATGTTGGAAAAATTACTGTTGCTAATCGAACTATTGAGCGCGCTGAAAAAATGGCTAAACAGATCGGCGCTGATGTTATTACCTTAGCGCAAATTCCTGAGCATATGAGCAAAGCTGATATTGTCATTAGTTCAACGGGTTCTACTTTGCCTATTATTGGCAAAGGTATGGTTGAACAAGCACTTAGTAAACGTCGCCATAAACCTATCTTTATGGTCGATTTAGCGGTTCCTCGTGATATTGAAGAGCAAGTGGGTGATTTAGAAGATGTTTTTTTGTATACCGTTGATGACTTGCAAAGTATTATCGCGCAAAATTTAGAAAATCGTCGTAAAGCAGCAGTTGAAGCTGAAAGCATTGTTAATAATCAGTCAGATAGCTTTATGTCGTGGCTGCGTGGTTTAAATACTCAAGATACCGTGGTTAATTATCGTAAACAGTGTTTAAGCGAACGAGATCAACTCCTTGAAAAAGCTTTATTGCAATTAAGAAACGGTAAAGATTCAGAAGCCGTTATCGGTGAGTTAGCAACTAAGTTAACCAATAAGTTTATGCATGCGCCAACCAGTGCATTGCAATCAGCCGCTCAAGGCGGTGAATTAGATAAGTTAATTTATCTACGTGATATTTTTAATATTGATAACACAAACTAAATTCTCTCACTCATGTTTTATTAGTCATAACTCATGAGAAATGAAAACCATTCCCTTTATATCCCTCGTGTTAGCAAGTTTAAGTGCTTAGCCAATCCTAGTCGCACTGATTACAATAAAAAACTATTGCGCTAATGTGATGCTTATCTCCTTTAATCTAATTTCATTGGTGCAAATAAGTGCTTAAATGAACGGTAAGCTAACCTTAAGGTATTGAAAAATAACTATTTAATTTTTCTGGCTTGAATTTTGTATCGAACTTAACGTATGCAGCGTTGTGAAAAGCAACTATCAATGAGTTGAGATACCAATGAAGATTACGCCTAAAGCTAGTAATAAAAATAGTTTTCAAGATAAGCGAGGCAAAAACGCTGAAAAAAAAGTTATCTCAGTGCTTTTAATTGAAGAAAATCCGAGTGTACGATCTACTCTAAGAAAAGCATTAATAGATTTTAATTATTATGTGACTAAACATATGTCATATGATGACAATATTATTACTCAGATTGAGTTGTTTAATCCAAACATCTTAATCGTAGTGACAGATTTACCTAGTAATAATATGCTTAAAGAGCTTGCTGAAATAAATCAACTATTGCCTTTGCCAATAGTTATATTTGCTGAAAATGATTCTCTTAATGTTATTCAAAAAGCAATAAAAGTAGGTGTTAGTGCTTATGTGGTACATGAAACGTTACCCCAGCGAATTAATAGCATTATTTCAGTTGCCTATGAGCGATTTAAAGAGATGCAATCGTTACGCAATGAGTTAAAGCAAGCAAAAGCGCAATTAGAAAGTAGAAAGTTAATAGAAAAAGCAAAAGGGCTACTTATGCAACAAAAGCAAATAAGTGAGAATCAAGCTTATGAAACACTTAGAAAAATGGCTATGAACCACAACAGCTCACTTGCTATGGTCGCGAAAAACATAATTGATGTATGTGAAGTATTAGCAACAACATGAACAATGATAGTGCATTTGTTTTTTTTAGTGCGAAAAAAATTATATTATTTAATGATATAACTAAAAAAACGATTAAAATCAACATTGTATATTTTGGCATACTACCTGCATTACGTTGTAGGTATGCTAAATTGAATTAAATTGTTTTTGTCAACGGCGATAAAAATAAAGAGTAAAACCTAACAGCAACGACGCTGTAGGATAATGACAGGCAAAAAGCCTAGTATTATACGAGCAATGGCGCTCATCAAAAATTAACCTATTAGGTTGGTTTTGATGAGCGTTTTTTTTTGAAAAATTTTAACCTTGAAGGAATAAATAATGAATTGGAAAAAATCGTTAACCTCTACTTTTAAATCTGCTTCGCTTAGTCTCGCAGTTGTACTTTCAGTTGCCAATATTACCCATGCTGAAACATTAGGTGAACCAGAAAAAGAAGAACTAAAATTTGGTTTTATTAAGCTTACAGATATGGCTCCTATCGCTATTGCTTATGAAAATGGCTATTTTGAAGATGAAGGCTTATATGTCACTATTGAATCACAAGCCAACTGGAAGGTGCTACTTAATGGTGTTATTGATGGTACCTTAGACGGTGCTCATATGCTGGCTGGACAGCCTATTGCGGCAACGATGGGCTATGGAACTAAGGCGCACATAATCACACCATTCTCAATGGATTTAAATGGTAATGCCATTACGGTTTCTAATAAAATTTGGAAACAAATGAAGCCTAATATTCCCAAAATGGCAGACGGAAGACCTGTTCATCCCATTAAGGCTGATTCATTAAAACCAATCATTGAGCAGTTAAAAAAAGACGGAAAATCTTTTAAGATGGGTATGGTATTTCCTGTATCTACTCATAACTATGAATTACGTTATTGGTTAGCGGCTGGTGGTATTCACCCAGGATACTATGCACCTCATAAAGGTGATTCATCAGGGCAAATTGATGCCGATGCATTACTTTCAGTAACGCCACCACCACAAATGCCATCAACAATGGAGGCTGGTACTATTCATGGTTATTGTGTTGGTGAACCATGGAACCAACAAGCGGTATTTAAAAATATTGGTGTACCCGTTGTAACTGATTACGAAATTTGGAAAAACAATCCAGAAAAAGTTTTTGGTATAACCGCTAAATTTGCTGAAAAATATCCTAATACCACCATTCGTTTGACCCGTGCGCTTATCCGTGCAGCTAAATGGTTAGATGATAATAATAACGGTAACCGCGCTGCTGCAGTAAAAATATTATCTCAATCTAACTATGTGGGTGCTGATTACGATGTTATTGCTAATTCAATGACAGGTACCTTTGAATATGAAAAAGGGGATAAACGTGATGTGCCTGATTTCAACGTATTCTTTAGATATAACGCAACTTACCCTTATTATTCAGATGCTATTTGGTATTTAACACAAATGCGTCGTTGGGGACAAATATCAGATGAAAAAAGTGACCAATGGTATAAAGACTTAGCAGCCAAAGTATATCGCCCTGATATTTATGTTAAAGCAGCAAAATCATTAATTGCAGATAAATTAATTGCTGCTAGTGAATTCCCTAACTTTGCTACCGAAACAGGTTTTAAATCACCTCAAAAACACTTTATCGATAATATTATTTATGACGGAAATAAGCCAAATGCTTATTTAGAAAAATTTAAAATTGGTCTTAAAAAAGGCGATAAGCTTTAAATTTATTGTTAGAAGGAATGAATAATGAGTTCAACAACAGCAAATATAAGCCATTTAACGAGCACAGAGCAGATAATGAAAATGTTTAAAAATATCTTTAATAAAATAACTAATTCAATGTTATTACCTATGGTGGGTATATTAATATTCTTATCTTTGTGGTCAATTGCCGCACAGAGTATTCATACCTCCTTAGGTGAATTTCCTGGTCCTAATGCTGTTGTTAAACAATTTTCTTCTCTTTATGATGAACACGTAGCAGAGCAAAAAAAAGCAGAAGCCTTTTATATGCGACTAGATAAACGTAACGCCGCAAAGTTAGAGAAAAATCCAAACTATGTGGCTAAGGTAAGAGCGTATACAGGGAAGGAAACCTTTTTTGACCAAATAATTACCAGTTTAGTGACCGTTATTTCAGGTTTCTTAGTTGCAGCAATAATAGCCATTCCTTTAGGGATTTGGATGGGGTTAAGCAAAAAATTAAATTCAGCATTTAATCCTATTGTTCAAATATTTAAACCAGTATCCCCTCTGGCATGGTTACCTTTAGTGACCATGGTAGTCAGTGCGCTTTATGTATCGGATGATCCGTTAGTGTCAAAATCTTTTTTAACCTCAATGATCACCGTTAGTCTTTGTAGCCTATGGCCAATGGTCATTAATACTTCTATTGGTGTTTCATCAATCGACAGTGATTTACTCAATGTTAGTAAAGTCTTGAGATTACCAACACATACTCATATTCAAAAAATCGTTATCCCTGCATCAATACCTATGATATTCACCGGTATGCGATTATCGTTTAGTGTTGCTTGGATGGTGCTTATTGCCGCAGAAATGCTGGCGCAAAACCCTGGATTAGGGAAATTCGTTTGGGATGAGTTCCAAAATGGTAGTTCTGACTCCCTTGCTAGAATTATGGCGGCTGTTGTTGTCATTGGTTTCATCGGATTTTTATTAGACCGTGGCATGTTACAACTACAACGAAAAGTCTCTTGGGACAAATCTAGCGCAACAGTTTAAGTGAAGGATAAAATGATGAATTCAGTAATAGAAGTAAATGACACGAACAAAGCATTTTTAAATATTAGTCAAGTTGATATGGTTTTTCCTACGCCAACTGGCGGCTTTACTGCATTAAAGAATGTAAATCTTCAAATTAAGAAAGGCGAGTTTATCTCACTTATTGGGCATTCTGGTTGTGGTAAATCAACCGTACTTAATATTGTTGCTGGGCTTTACCAAGCAACGAAAGGCGGCGTTTTACTCCAAAATAAAGAAGTAAATGAACCTGGACCTGAACGTGCTGTTGTTTTTCAAAATCATTCACTGTTACCTTGGTTAACGGCTTATCAAAATGTTGAGTTGGCAGTAAAGCAAGTCTTCAAAAACAACATGTCAAAAGGTGAAATGAAAGAATGGATTGAGTACAACTTAAAACTTGTTCATATGGACCACGCTATGGACAAACGCCCAGATGAAATATCTGGTGGTATGAAACAACGGGTTGGTATTGCGCGTGCTTTGGCGATGCAGCCGGAAGTCTTATTAATGGATGAACCGTTTGGCGCCCTTGATGCATTAACCCGAGCTCATATGCAAGACTCGCTCATGGAAATTCAAAATGAACTTAACAATACGGTGATAATGATCACTCATGATGTTGATGAAGCGGTATTACTCTCTGATCGCATCGTGATGATGACGAATGGACCAGAGGCCACTATTGGCGAAATTCTTGACGTGAAATTAGAGCGCCCGCGCAGTCGCTTGTCGCTTGCCAAAGATATTGAATATAACCGACTTCGTTCTGAAGTATTAACCTTCCTTTATGAGAAACAAAGAAAGGTAGAAAATATAAGCAGTAAAGCTGTAGCCCCAAACTCAGTACCTAGACAACGTATCAATCATAATTAATACCAATCTCACTAAATATATGATCATTTCTACTGGTTGAAATAACCAGCCACTTCGTTTTTTATTTAATAATTAGATCAATTAGTTATTAAAATAAACGCCTTGTGTTTGGTCATTTTTTCTGTGTGTAAAGTAGATCACCTAATTAATGAAACTGGTATAAAAAATAACTTAACTTAATCTAACTTAAAATAAAACATGAAAGGAAAATCAACCCATGACATTGAATAAAATTGCTTTATGTCTATCCATCACCTTAGCAGGTAGTTGTTCATCACTGGCTTTTGCCGGAGCAACTACCTCAAATTCAATAGCTGAGGCCTTATTTAATGGTAAAACGAATATTAATGTAAACCTACGTTATGAGACGGTAGATCAAGATAACGCGAAAAAAGATGCTAATGCGCTTACTTTACGCACTCGCTTAACCTACGCTACTGGCGATGTAGTAGGGTTTTCTTCTTTAATTGAATTTGAAGATTCTCGTACGGTGCTCGGGGTGGATGATTACAATAATACTTTAGGTAAAAATACCAACTATTCAGTGATAGCCGATCCTGAAACAACAGAACTTGACCAATTTTTACTGCAATACAAACAAAAATATCTTGCCATCAAAGTGGGCCGTCAGTTGATTACCATGGACAATCATCGGTTTGTGGGACATGTTGGCTGGCGTCAAGATAGGCAAACATTTGATGGGGTAACTTTTGCTTATCAACCCATTAAAGAGTTAACGTTAGATTATGGTTATATTACCAAACGTAATAGGATTTTTGCCGAAGCTAAAGATATAGACTCTAATGATCACCTTCTTAATGCGACATATAAAACAGCGTTAGGTAAAATTACTGCTTACGGTTATTTATTAGAAGTTGATAATGATACCGAAAATGGCTTAGATACCTTTGGTCTTCGCTTTAATGGTGGCACTTCAGTGGGTGAACAGAAAATATCTTACCAGTTAGAATATGCACAACAAGACGCGGATAATGCAGCCACGTCTTATTCAGCCTATTACCTCTTAGCTGAAATAAGTAGTACATTTTCAGGTGTTGGTATGAAAGTTGGTTACGAATTACTCAGTTCCGATAATGGAACTTACGGTTTTTCGACGCCTTTAGCGACTTTACATAAGTTTAATGGTTGGTCAGATCAATTCTTAAATACACCAAAAGAAGGTTTAGTCGATTTATATGCCAGTGTTGGTGGTAAAGTTGCAGGCGGAAAATGGGCCGTTATCTATCACAAATTTGATGCCGATGATGCTTCAGCAACAGTTGATGATTTAGGCTCAGAAATTAATGCGGTATATACCAAAAGCTTTACTAAAAACTATTCTGCGGGTCTTAAATTAGCCTCATACTCTGCTGGTGATTCAACTGCAGGTAAGGTTGATACGGATAAAATTTGGTTATGGTTAAATGCTAAGTTTTAATTAGTTTTTGATGATCACCATTTATCAAAGACTAATAAGTGATGTAAGGAGATATTATACCAAATGAAAGAATGAATGATCTATTTATTACTTCAATTGGTATTATATATTCTGGTAGAACCTCACATCGCTTTTTTCCTTTATACCCATACCACCTCAAGATGCGAGTTTCAGGACTACAGAGGAATCATTGATCAAGGCGCATTTATTATTAAAAGGACTAAATCATTGTATTGCCATAAATCACTTTCTTTTTACATAGTAGAACCTTGGGCTATGTAAAAATTACTATTGTGCTAGAATAGCGTCAGTTTAGTTTTCTATACTTCAATTCCCTTTATAAGAAAAGATTATTTTAATGAATTCGTCCGTTTATCAAAAGCTTGAAGCGCTAGTTGAGCGCTTTGAGGAAGTTCAAGCATTATTATCCGATCCCGAAACTATTGCCGATCAAGACAAATTTCGAGCCTTATCTAAAGAATTTAAGCGTTTAGATGAAGTTACTTCAGTGTTTAAATGCTATCAAAGTGCAGAAGATGATTTTTCCACTGCTGAATCGATGCTTAAAGATGAAGATCCTGACATGCGTGAAATGGCGCAAGAAGAATATAAAGAGTCTAAAAAAGCGGTGGCTGAATTAGCAGAAGAACTACAAATTTTATTACTGCCTCGTGATCCAAATGACGATAACAACTGTTTTGTTGAAATTCGTGCCGGTGCTGGTGGTGATGAAGCTGCTATTTTTGCGGGTGATTTATTTAGAATGTATAGTCGTTATGCCGAAAAGCAAGGTTGGAAGATTGAGATTATGAATTCCAATGAAAGCGAGCAGGGCGGTTATAAAGAAATGATCATGAAGGTGAATGGCGAAGGTGTTTATGGCTTTATGAAATTTGAATCCGGTGGTCATAGAGTGCAACGTGTACCACAAACAGAATCACAAGGTCGAGTGCATACTTCGGCTTGTACTGTTGTGGTAATGCCTGAAATTCCAGAAGCCGATGCGATTGAAATAAATAAAGCTGATTTAAAAATTGATACCTTCCGCGCTTCAGGTGCGGGTGGTCAGCATGTTAACAAAACTGATTCTGCCATTCGTATTACTCATATTCCAAGTGGTGTGGTGGTTGAGTGTCAAGATCAACGCTCACAGCATAAAAACCGTGCGCAAGCTATGTCAGTATTACAAGCGCGTTTACAACAGGCTGAAGATGAAAAACGCCGTAGCGAAGAAGAATCCTCGCGCCGTAATTTAGTGGCGAGTGGTGATCGTTCTGAACGTATTCGTACTTATAATTTTCCACAAGGGCGCATGAGCGATCATCGTATTAACCTTACTTTATATCGTTTAAATGAGATTATGGAAGGCAACTTACACTTGATAATGGAGCCTATTATGCAAGAAAACCAAGCCGATTTATTGGCTGAACTTGCGGAACAGCATTAATTGAGTTGTATCATACTTGAATAAAACACCGATGCACTTTCGTTTAGTTGGCGATAATTCTATTGCCAACTTGACTGCTCAAGGGCAACAATTATTAGCTATAAACTCCGATAGTGCAAAACTTGATGTAGATATTTTATTAAGTTTAGTGCTAAATAAAGCCCGTAGTTATTTACTCACTTGGCCTGAAAAAAAGCTTAGTGATAAGCAACTACTTGAATTTATAAATTTGTTAGCTCGTCGAGCTCAAGGTGAGCCAATTGCTTATATCACCGGCGTAAAAGAGTTTTGGTCATTACCTTTTGCAGTATCTCCAGCCACACTAATTCCTCGTCCTGATACCGAAACCTTAGTAGAGCTTGTGCTTGAACTTTATAGTGATAGTACATCCCTAACTTGTTTAGATTTAGGTACTGGTACAGGCGCAATAGCGCTAGCATTAGCAAGCGAAAATTCAACGTGGAAAATTGATGCAATTGACTTTAATCTTGAAGCAGTAAAACTTGCTCAACGCAATGCAAAGAGCCTTAATTTATCGCAAGTAGATATTTATCAAAGTGATTGGTTTTTGGGGATAGCGAAAAATAAAACATTTGATGTTATTGTTTCAAACCCTCCTTATATTGATGGCGACGATGTAAATTTAAGCCAAGGTGATGTGCGTTTTGAACCAAAATCAGCGTTAATAGCGAATGAACAAGGTTTAGCTGATATCAAACATATTGCTGATAAAGCACGACATTTTTTAAATTCGGGTGGTACATTGTTTTTTGAGCATGGCTTTGAACAAGGGCATAAAGTGAGAACAATACTGACTGATTTAGGTTATAACAATGTGCAAACCAGACAAGACTTAAATGGTCATGAACGTATCTCTTGGGCTATTTATGCTAACTTTTAACTTACATAATAAACCAATAATTACACCAAAATAGGAAACCTTAATGTTTAAACATCTTCATATGACTTTAGCTGTGCTTAGTATTAGTTTATTTACGCTACGCTTTATTTGGACATTAGCCAATTCATCAAGGCTACAAGCCAAATGGGTAAAAATAGCACCACACATCATAGACACCTTATTGTTAACTTTTGGTGTAGTGATGGCAGTACAATATTCAATTAACCCTATTGAACAATTATGGTTAGGTGAAAAGATATTGGCAGTAGTTGCCTATATATTTACTGGGTATTTTACCTTAAAGCTTGCTCGAAATAAGCCAATGCAAATTATTGGTTATTTAGGGGCGATGGGTTGGGTTATGTTAATAGTACGTTTAGCCATGACACGTGAGCCGCTTTTTTTCGTCTAAATATTTAAGAAAAGTATATAAATTGTTATGAATACACTGTTATTAGCTGAATTACAATCAGACGAAAAAGATTTACTAGAAACGTTAGTATTGCTTGAAGAGCATATTTTTCAAGACATAGTATGCCAACCGATAAAGCAAGGTGTTACTCAAACGGATCAATCACTTGATTCTTTAGAGCAAATTATTGAGCAATGTCAGGCGGTAATTGCTGAAATTGAATCACCGTTAGAGCAAGCAGAAATTTTGCTTAATGAGCTATATTATCAGCATTTATTTATTGATAAGCATAAAAGTGTTTGGCCATTAGAGTCATTTAAGGTGGCAAAAAGCCTAAATCAACGGTTGATGTCTCCTATGGTTAAGGCTGTACTTATTTGTGAAATTATCAATGCTTGTGGTTTTGTCACGGATTTAGTCTTTGTACCAACAAAAGTGATGGTACGACTTTGTTGTGACGAACAACATGCCATTATTTTTGATGCGGTTACGGGTGAATCACTTGATTGGCATGAGCTTGATTTACGTTTAGATGATCTTGAAGGCGATCCTAGTCAGCATGAAATTGCTACTATGAATCGTCAAGCCATTTTAGTTGAACACCTTAGCGCCTTAAAAAATGCATTAATTCGTGAGCTCGCATTTGATAAAGCCTTGTTGTGTGTTGATTTGTTGCTGTCATTAAATCCTGATGATCCTCTACAGCGACGCGATCGTGGCTTTTTGCTTCATCAATTAGATTGCTTTAAAGTGGCGGTTGACGATTATCGTTATTTTGTTGAGCAATGCCCGAAAGATCCAGCAGCACAGCTATTAAAAATTCAGCTTGATAACATCACCTTAACTGACCCTACTTTTCATTAGAATTATTTACAACTAAATCATAAAAATTTTTAGGAGTTTAGATGTCAGTAGCACCATTGGCAATGCCATTAATTACTAATGACGCTACAGTCTTAGGATTATTATCATTAATTTTAGGTTTTGTTTTTTATAGCTCTAATAGCCAACATCCAATCTGGCAAAAATTTTATAAGTACGTCCCCGCATTATTAATGTGTTATCTCTTGCCTTCGCTATTAAATACTTTTGGTATTGTTAGTGCAGAAGCCAGTCAAATTGATGAGGTGGCAAAATATTATTTGCTACCTGCTTGTCTTATTTTATTAACATTAAGTATTGATATTAAGGCCATTGATGCTTTAGGTAATAAAGCCATCATTATGTTTTTTACCGGTACTATTGGTGTTGTTATTGGTGGCCCTATTGCCTTACTCGTTACCTCCGCAATTTGGCCTGAGTTATTAGGTGTGACGGGCCCTGATGCTGTTTGGCGAGGTATGGCAGCATTAGCGGGCAGCTGGATTGGCGGTGGCGCTAATATGCTTGCCATGAAAGAGATTTATGGTGCTGACGGTAAAATATTTACCATCATGGTAACCGTCGATATCGTTGTGGCGAACCTATGGATGGCTTGCTTACTCTACTTTGCTGCTAATCATAAGCGTATTGATGCTAAAAGTGGCGCTGATACCTCAGGTATAAATAAATTAATTGCTCGAGTTGATGCTTTTGAACGTAAGCATGCAAGGCGCCCGGAACTAAAAGATTTTATTTTTATTCTCGCTATTGCTTTTGGTGGTGCCGGTTTTGCTCATTTAGCGGCTGACTTTTTAGTCCCTTATTTTCAAACTAACTTTCCAGAACTAAAAAAGTTTAGTTTACACAGTAAATTATTTTGGATTATTGTTTTAGTTACTACTGTTGGTTTGTTACTCTCTTTTACTAAAGTCAGAAAACTAGAATCGGTTGGTGCCTCTAAAGTTGGCAGTAGCTTTCTTTATATTCTTGTCGCTACTATTGGTTTACATATGGATGTTACTCAAATAGTTGAAGCGCCTAAATATGTAGTTATTGGCTTGATATGGATGGCAGTGCATATAGCATTGCTATTTATTGTTGGTCGAATGATCAAAGCACCTATTTTTTATTGGGCGGTAGGCAGTCAAGCGAATATTGGTGGTGCTGCCTCAGCGCCCGTTATTGCCTCAGCATTTCATCCATCTTTAGCGCCTGTCGGTGTATTACTGGCTGTGTTAGGTTACGCGTTAGGAACTTATATGGCATGGATTTGTGGGCAACTTTTACGAATCATTGGTACATAATTCTTTATCAAAGGAAAAAATATGACAATAAAATCAGTTACGGTTAGCGGTATTGAAGTGGCGAATGACAAACCATTTGTGTTATTTGGTGGTATGAACGTGCTTGAGTCACGTGACTTAGCAATGAAAATTGCGGAACATTACGTTGAAGTGACGCAAAAGTTAAATATACCTTACGTGTTTAAAGCTTCTTTTGATAAAGCGAATCGTTCATCTGTTCACTCTTATCGTGGTCCAGGCTTAGATGAAGGTTTAAAAATATTTGAAGAAATTAAAAGTACTTTTAATGTGCCAATTATTACTGATGTTCATGAATCATATCAAGCACAACCAGTAAGCGAAGTAGTGGACGTTATTCAATTGCCTGCTTTTTTAGCAAGACAAACTGATTTAGTTGTTGCGATGGCTAAAACTGGCGCAGTGATCAATGTAAAAAAACCACAATTTTTAGCTGCTCATGAAATGAAGCACATTATTAAAAAATTTAGTGAAGCGGGTAATGAAAATATCATTCTTTGCGAGCGTGGCAGTTGCTATGGTTACAACAACCTTGTGGTTGATATGTTAGCGATGGATGAAATGAGGCAATACGCACCTGTTATGTTTGATGCGACTCACGCGCTGCAAAAACCAGGAGGGCGTACTGACAGTGCTGATGGACGACGTGCACAAGCTGCTCAGTTAACACGTAGCGGTATGGCTATAGGTATTGCCGGATTGTTTATTGAAGCACATCCTGAACCGTCTATCGCTAAATGTGACGGACCTTGTGCATTACCACTTGATAAATTAGAGCCCTACCTAGCGCAGATGAAGGCAATTGATGATTTAGTCAAAGGGTTTGCTCCCTTGGTAACTGATTAATAAAAGGGATGTTAGACTTAAGTGTTTTTCCCTTTTGTTGTGTTGATTAATTGGTAATTCAGGACGCTTAATTTATTCTTTAAATGATGTCTAAGTTAGTCAATATTCTTATTTGTAGTTTGTTAATAAACGCAAACACAAATAGGATAAATAAAGGCGTTAGGCTATGGTTGCTTAACATGGTAGCGACAAAAGAATAAGAAAATCACTGATGGGCAGCTAAGTTAGTTTATGGAACATACAATCATTAGTAAAATTGAAAACACAGTAGATAATCCTATAGCGCAAATTATTTTTGCCCATGGTGCAGGTGCTGATATGCATCATGAGTTTATGGAACAAGTTAGCACGTTATTAAATAAAGCAAACATTAATGTAGTGCGTTTTAACTTTCCCTATATGGATAAACGTATTGAGCTGGGTAAGCGCTATCCACCAGACAGAATGCCTAAATTAATTGATTGTTATAAACGTGTAATTAATAATTTACCCGTAATCGACAGTAATCAAACTATGCTACCACTGTTTATTGGTGGAAAATCTATGGGATCGCGTGTGGCCGCAACCATTGCTGCTGCTGATGATATAGCGATGCTTATTCAAGGTGTTTTTTGTTTCGGTTACCCATTTCACCCAACAAAAAAAACAGAGAAACTTCGTTTAGAGCCATTACAAAATACGCAAAAGCCAATACTTATTCTGCAAGGCGAGCGTGATACCTTAGGCTCGCAGGTTGAAATAGTACAGTATGATGTGTCAACGTTATGTCATACTATTTTTCTACCCGATGGCGATCACAGTTTAAAACCGCGGGTGAAATCAGGCTATACTCATCAGCAACATATTGAAACCGCAGTGAGTGCTATTGTGACGTTTATTCAAGAAGAAAGTGTTAATGATTAAAGAAATGCAGTTTAAGAGCAGAATAATTCAATTTTTAATGATTTTTGTTGGTGTTAGCGGTTGCTTTTCTGTACTATTCGGCGCTTGGCTTGCCCATGGCGGACAAGCACTACCTATTGATGTGCAATTAAGGTTAAATACTGCGTTGCAGTACCAGTTATTTCATACGCTGGCTTTATTGGCAACACTGGTTTGGGCTATTACTGACTCATCAGTTAAGGTACCCTCTAGAATATTGCTCGGTGCAGGTATTGGCTTTTTTGTCGGTATTTTATGCTTTAGCGGCACTATTTATATCAAAACATTTTTCAGTTTTGCCCTTGTTGGTAAACTGACGCCATTTGGCGGAATATCATTGGCAATTGCTTGGTTGCTATTGTCAATTGAAGGTAAAAAAAGCTTATGACCTCTATCGTATTATATTGTCGTCCAGGTTTCGAAAAAGAGTGTGGCGCTGAAATTCAAGAAAAAGCTTCATGGAATGAAATGTATGGCTATTTAGAGCTAAAAAAAAATCAAGGCTTGGTTTTTTTTCACTTACATGATGCTGCTCATGGCGAAGCGTTAATAAAAACACTTCCCCTTAAACGTCTGATTTTTACTCGACAATGGTTTGTAACGCTCACTGATAAAATAGCTTTACCAAATTATAATCGCGTTGAAGCCATTGTTGAAGCATTAGGCAGTGAATGGCAATATGATGATTTGCGTATGGAAATGCCAGACACCAATGATGGTAAAGAATTAAGTAAGTTTTGTCGTAAACTTGCCGTACCGCTACGTCAAGGTTTACGCAAAGCTAAGATATTATCCGGTAAAAAAGATTCATTTAATGCCGATCAGGATGGCTCGGTATTGCATGCCTTATTTTTAAGTGGACAAGAAGTTATTCTAGGCTTTTCCCTAGCGCAGAATAGCTCACCCCATGTAATGGGAATTCCACGTCTTAAGTTTCCTAGTCAGTCGCCAAGCCGTTCTACTTTAAAGCTTGATGAAGCTTTTTTATATTTTATCCCTCGAGATGAGTGGGAGACACGATTAACGTCGGGTATGAATGCTGTTGATTTGGGCTCTGCACCGGGAGGTTGGACATATCAGCTCGTTCGTCGAGGTATGATGGTCACGGCTATTGATAATGGCCCTATGGCTGAATCTCTGATGGAAACAGGGCAAGTTAAGCATAAAATGATGGATGGTTTTAAATATGTGCCAATGAAGCAAAATGTTTATTGGCTTGTTTGTGACATGATTGAAAAGCCACAACGTGTTGCTAAGCTAATGAGTGAATGGTTATTAAATGGTTACTGTAAAGAAGCTATATTTAACTTAAAGTTACCAATGAAAGGCCGATATAGTCAAGTTACTAATGATTTACAAACAATAAAAAATGCTTTTAATGAGCATAATGTGAAGTATGAATTGTACGCGAAACATTTATATTATGACCGTGAAGAAATTACGGTGCATGCAAGACTTATTTAAGTGACGAGTAATAAATAAAAATAGTTGCGAGTGATTCTTATACTCGCAACTACTTAATTAATGCTTTTTGTTTAGAGTCTCTTTAGCTTATAACCTTTCAAGTAAAGCTTCAGTAAAGTCAGTAGTACCATGAGTACCGCCTAAATCACGGGTAGTACGATCACCACTGGCAATCACATCCGTGAGTGCTTTTCTAATTTTATCTGCTTTATCACTCATTTCTAAGTATTCAAGCATTTGTAGTGCGGCTAAAATTACTGAAGTAGGGTTTGCTAAGTTTTTACCAGCAATATCTGGTGCGCTACCATGAACGGCTTCAAAAATAGCACAGTCTTCACCAATGTTAGCGCCTGGTGCCATCCCTAAACCGCCAACTAAACCCGCACATAAATCAGATAAAATATCACCAAAAAGGTTAGTGGTAACAATAACGTCGAATTGTTCAGGGTTCATCACTAACTGCATACAACAGTTATCAACAATCATTTCTGTTGATTCAATGTCTGGGTAGCGTGCGGCAACTTCACGAGCAACTTTTAAAAACAAACCCGAAGTTGATTTTAAAATGTTAGCTTTGTGTACCGCTGTTACTTTTTTACGACCTTCTTTGCGTGCAGTTTCATAAGCAAAGGTTAATATTTTCTCAGCACCATCACGTGTAACAACACTCATCGCTTCAGCATAGGTGCCATCATCTGAAACCACTTGACCAACACCTGAATACATACCTTGGGTATTTTCACGTACCGTTAAAATATCGATATTTTCATAGCGGGCTTTAGTGCCTTTAAAAGAAAGTACCGGACGTAAATTTGCGTATAATTTGAATTGCTTACGTAAAGTAACATTGATTGAGGTAAAACCTTCACCCACCGGTGTAGTTAATGGACCTTTTAACGTTATTTTGTTTTTTTCGATAAGGTCTAATGTGTCTTGTGGTACTAAGTCACCGTGGTTTTCTAACGCAGTTAAACCTGCATCAGCATATTCATAGGTAAAATTACAACCTGCTTTATCTAATACTTTTATTGTTGCTTCAATGATGCTTGGGCCAATACCGTCGCCGGGAATAACTGTGATGGTTTTATTGGTCATATTATTTGCCTTGTAATGGAAGATTATTTAGTTATCAATGCTAATCTACGTTGATGTCATTTTGATGATAACAACCAAACTAGTAACTAAGAAGTATTGCTTAGCGCTATAATGGAGCGGTTTATATCATGTAAATTGATAGTAAGCGAGTATGAACGTTTCATCTTTAATTTTTTTAGCTTAATTATCTGAATTTAAATCAATAAATACCAAGCTTAAATAGCATAACAGATAATAGCAGATTTAAACGATGTCTGTATCAAGATTACTTTAGTCTATACCCATGTTAACTGTAAAATGCATAGTTTAGGCCCTTTAGAATAATCACATATTTATCTGCATAGGGATAATTTTAATTAACATCTTTAAGCCCCTTATTCACAAAGAATAACAACGTACATTCACCTTGAATTGTGTTCTTTACATTAGGATTGTCATTATAAAATTAACGACTAATATTATAAAAACATTGTAAACGGCTAAGGTAATAAGGTAGGTGTGAGTTGTTTATCTTTTAAATGTATTGGTGACTAGTATAAAGGTGATAGCCCGTTATTAAAGTGCCTGATCGGAAGGGAAATTATTGTTTTCTATGGTATTCACTGATGAACCTAAACGAATATCTTTTAGGTTAAACCCAAGAGGAATGTTTTGTTTTAACGTGAGAAGTTTTCGGCTTAAATCAATTTGTTGTGTACTATTGTTAAGTTTTTCTTTTATTGTTGGTTTAATATCATTACTTTTTAAAATCGCACTTAATGAGCCATATTGATTAAGTAAACCGGCTGCCGTTATTTGACCTATGCCAGCGACCCCTGGGATTTTATTAGTGCTATCCCCAGTTAGCGTCCATAAATCAATTAGTTGTGCAGGTTTTATATCAAATTTATCTTTGACATGTTGTGCGTCCAGATAGCGACGATTAAAATAATCATACACCTGAATATTAGGACTTAATAATGATAAAAAGCCTTTATCTGTCGAAATAATAGTGACGTGTTGTCCATGTAACGCCATTTTTGTTGCTAAGGTGGCGATAAGATCATCGGCTTCATCTTCTTCAGACACTAATGAATCGACGCCTAATTGTAAAAAAGCATCTTGAATGTTCGGTAACTCATCGGCAAGATGTGATGACATTTTTTTACGGCCTTTTTTATAGCCATCATAGAGCTTATAGCGCCAACATGGCTGCTGACTATCAAATACAGCAAGTGCATGGCTAGCTTGTTGATGCTTTAGTATTTTTTCTAGGGCGTTAATACAAGCCTTTTGGGTATTAAATAATACCTGTTTTTGCGTTTTTATTGCTAACTCATCATTTAATTGCCTTTTATTTTGAACAAAGGGTCTTTCTTGTACCGCATAAATACGTCGGATCAAGTTTAATGCGTCAATTAAAACTAAATGAGCGGACACTTATTATTCCTCAATAACGTTATAGCAAGGAATGTACGTGCTACCGGGTAATTTCATGCGTTGTTGACTAACGAAAGAGGCTAGTAACTTGTCCATTAAAGCCATGATGTTTTTATCACCAGATAGTTGAAAAGGGCCAAATTCTCTGATGGATTTAATGCCCTCTGACTTCACATTACCAGCGACTATACCCGAAAAAACTCGACGTAAATTAGCCGCAAGCTTAGCCGTTGTTAGATCATAGCTAATATTTAATGCTGCCATGTTCTCATGGCTTGGTTTAAATGGCTGTTGAAAATCGCTTTCAATAACTAAAGACCAGTTAAAATGAAAGGCGTCGCCTGTTTCTTTACGATAATCAAGTACTCGAACTAAGCCTTTAGACATTACTTGCGCTACCTGTTCTGCATCATCAATAATTATCTTGTAAAGTTGTTGTGCTTTTTCACCTAAAGTTGCACCAATGAAAGTATCAATTTCAGAAAAATAGTCACTGGCGCTGCTAGGGCCAGTTAAAATGATAGGTAATATTTGGCTAGCATTTTTTTCATTTAATAATATACCTAAAATATAAAGTAGCTCTTCTGCTGTGCCTGCGCCACCTGGGAAGATAATAATACCGTGAGACATGCGAACAAAAGCTTCTAAGCGTTTTTCAATGTCGGGCATTATCACCAATTCATTGACAATAGCGTTGGGCGGCTCGGCAGCAATAATACTGGGCTCTGTTAGACCTAAATATCTACCTTCTTTGTTTCGTTGTTTAGCATGACCAATTGTTGCACCTTTCATTGGTCCTTTCATTGCGCCGGGGCCACAACCCGTGCAAATATTAAAATCTCGTAAACCTAATTGGTAGCCAACGGCTTTAGTATATTTATATTCGTTGTGTTTAATAGAATGACCGCCCCAACAAGTAACTAAGCGTGGTTCAGTTTCGGGTAAAATGGCATTTGCATTACGTAAAATTCCAAAAGTAGCATCGGTTAAAGTGTCAGGAGTACAGTGCATGTTTTGGTAGCGATTGTGAATAAATAAAATATCACGTAATACGGCGGATAAATGCTCGCGAATACCTCTAATTATTTTTCCATCCACAAAGGCATGTTTTGGTGGGTTTTTAAGATCTATTTTGACGCCACGTTCACGTCTTACTACTTCGATAGTAAACTCTTTATGCTGCTGATAAATAACTTCAGCATCATCGGTATGGCTGCCGGCATTTAGTACTGCTAGGGAGCAGTTTCGGTAAAGGTTATAAAGCTCACTGGTTGATGAACGCTGTAGCTGATCTACTTCAGCTTGAGAAAGAATGTTCATATTACCAACAGGGTTAAGCTGAGTATGCATAATGAACTCCTTTTGTGTTGCTTAATGGTATTTCAAGTAGCTTGGGTACACTACTTTTGCAAGTGCTAAAATAGGTGGTTAATGTCACTTAATATAAATCACTTGATTTTTGCCTTGTGCTTTAGCTTGGTACATTGCTTGGTCAGCACGTTCAAACGCGGTATGAATATTGTCATTTTTGATAATGTGAGTAAAACCTATTGATAGCGTTATACTGACTTTATTATTTTTAAACTTAAATGGTAAACAAGCAATTTTTTTATTTATAAGGTTTAGTTCTTTGGTCAGAGTTGTTTCTTCTTTACGGGTATAAATAAGTACAAATTCTTCCCCGCCATAGCGAGCGATAAAGGTATTATCACTTACTTGTTTTTGAAGCGTGTTAGCAATAACTTGTAAAGTTTTATCGCCGGCAGTATGACCATAGGTATCATTAACACGCTTAAAGTCATCAATATCAATTACCACGAGTGCTAAATTAAAAGGCTTATGATGAAAACGCACCATCATGTTAGTGAAGTATTGGTCGAATGCGGCGCGATTGCTTAATCTAGTTAACGCATCTTGCATACTTTTACGTTGTTCATCAGCCAGTTTTTTTGAAAATTTTTGGCTTTGTACTTCTAAACTTTTTACTTTTTTAGCCATGGTATCTAGTTGACTTGCTAAAGCCTGTTGACTTAACTGCTCAAATTTTGTTTTTGTCGCTAACGTTGCAGCAATACTTTTTAACTTATCATTGATATCAACTTTTACGTGTTCTAATGATATGCCTGCTTCTGTTGTATTGCTTAATTCTAGTAATTGATTTTGTAACTTGTTATTGATTTTATTATTAGTGTTTTGTGATTCACTACAGGTTAATACTGTCTTTTTAACCGCTGTTTGTACGGTTGTTAAGGTTTCGTTTAAAGTGTTTAAAAAATTTTTAGCACTTTCTCGTTCATTTTGATAGTCGGCGATAATAACATCGAATATTTCAATGAAACGTTGTAGTACGTCATCACTCTTAGTTTCATTAAGTAGCTTTTTATTTATCACAAATATTTTTTTTGTGTGTAGTGTTGATAAGCTTAACTGACTTAAGCAGACAGAGATTTGTTCAATAAGCTTACTGTTAACATCACCGTTTTTATTATTTGTTGATTGAGTATTATCTGTAGGGCATTGAGTTGCAGTCGGTACTATGCCATTGGGAACATCTATCTTTGAACGTAAAGATATATCATAGAATTCTATTAGTTTATTTAGCAAAGGAACGTACTGAATTACGCTATCTTTTGTTGATTGTGTCTCTTTTAATAATGTACGTAATTTACGTCGTAAATCATCAGGTAAGCCATTTATCTTTTGTAAGCCTTGGCCTGCAGCATTAAATTTCTCATGTAAGCGCGTTATGTTTTGTTCATTACTTACTGCATGGTGTTGTAATAGTTTTGATATTTCGGCTATTTTAAATTCAATATCTGAAATTGGCGCAGATTTAGTTAATAGCGTCCTAAGTTGAGCTAAACGATTGTCTAGTTCTAGATTTATGCCTTTCGATACTAGCGATAATTTGTTAATAAACTGTATTAATAAATTGGATTGATGACTAAAATCTTCTTCAAGTGATGCCCTAGATTCTATTGCCGCATTAAGTTTATCTTTTAATGCCTGCATTTGGCTAGCAGTAACAGTTTTGCTATTCATATAAAAATAATCCTTGGTAAGTAGTAACTTATTTTATAAAAGCTAAACTACTTAAATCTTCCTATAAGATAATTTACAGCATTATCATATAGATTGTTAGTAAGTATTAGATAAAATGTGAATATAACCGCTTAATAAAGCTTTTTTTTCTTTATTCGTTAAGCTATCAGAATACCATTTACTTTGCTAAAGGAAGCTTAGTTCAATATGTCTAAAATCTCATATTTTTTATTCGCTGTTAGCCGTATTACTATCGCGATTAAAACGATAATAGTGATACTGTTTTGTACTTCTTTTTTTACGGTTCAAGCGAGTGTGTTAGTCAATGTTAGTATCGAACAGCCGCAATATCATGATGCCTAAATAACAATTGAGTTTGAGGGATTTAATAGAAAGCAAACAAGTTTTTTTAACCCACCTTCCTTAGACGCTGGTTGTTTAGTCTGTCTTATGGCGATAAAGAAAACAGTAAACAACAAGCTCAAGCTTGGTGGTATTAAAAGTAAGCCATCGGTAAATGGCTTGCAAATAACACGAGTTGAAAAAATAGTCCTGCTTGGAAGGCAGGTTTTATGATAGATGACATAATTATTGCTATTAATGGCTTACGGGTGGTGATAAAGATCTGAGTAAGCGATTGAAAAATTTTAAAGCCAAAGATCAACTATGTGTGATTTATTTTCGTAGAGGTGAGCTGGATACTCGTAGGGTTATTTTAGGTACTATACCCAAGGCTAAACTGAAAATTGTGCCATTGGAGGTTAGTGAAAATTAAAAGGCTTTTTCAAACAATGGACAGGCATAGGCTTTCCTAGCTCATCGCGATGACTAAAAACGTCTAAATAAAAGTACTGTGGCGGGTTTGATTAAACTGACCTACTATATTATTTTTTGCTTATAACTAAAATACTTAACATAAGTACTATTTTATCCTATTGAATTATTTAATTATTGGTTAGTATGGGTAAATTTTTATTTTTACAATATAACAAATCAATTGGAGATCTTTATGCGTAGAGAAACCGCAGCCATTCATGCTGGCTATAGCCCTGAGCAAACGACTAAAGCCGTTGCTGTTCCTATTTATCAAACGACAAGCTATGCTTTTGACGATACTCAGCACGGTGCTGATTTATTTGACCTGAAAGTAGAAGGTAATATATATACTCGTATAGGTAACCCAACTCAAGCAGTATTAGAGCAGCGAGTAGCCGAACTTGAAGGCGGTATTGCTGGTTTAGCGCTAGCATCAGGTATGGCAGCAATTACGGCAACAATTCAAACAATAGCTAAAGTAGGCGATAACATTGTTAGTATAAATAAATTATACGGAGGCACGTATAATCTGTTTGCTCATACTTTACCGCAACAAGGCATTGAAGTTAGATTTGCTGCCCATGATGATTTTACTGCATTAGAAAACTTGATTGATGAAAATACCAAAGCAGTTTTTTGTGAAACTATCGGTAACCCATCAGGTAATATTGCTGATATAGAAAAAATGGCTGCAATAGCCCACAAACATGGCGTGCCATTAGTGGTTGATAATACCGTGGCAAGTCCAGCACTTTGTCGTCCATTTGAACACGGCGCTGACATTGTTGTACATTCGTTAACTAAGTATATTGGTGGTCACGGTACTTCTGTTGGCGGTATTATTGTCGATTCAGGGAAGTTCCCTTGGAGCGAACATAAAGAGCGCTTTGCACAGTTAAATGATCCTGATCCTTCTTATCATGGTGTCAGTTATACTGAAACATTTGGTGCTGCAGCATTTATTGCTAGAGCTCGCGTTGTACCACTTAGAAATATGGGTGCTGCAATTTCTCCAATGAATGTGTTTTTGATTTTACAAGGCTTAGAAACACTACCACTTCGAATGGAGCGTCACTGTTCTAATAGCCAACTAGTTGCGGAGTATTTAACCGAACATGAAAGTATTTCTTGGGTAAACTATTCTGGTTTAGAAACATCGGGTGACTATGAGTTAGCGCTAAAATATCTACCAGAAGGCAGTAGCGGTATCTTAAGTTTTGGCATCAAAGGTGGCGAACAAGCAGGTGCAAAATTTATTGATGCGCTTAAACTTGTCGTGCGTTTGGTAAATATTGGTGATGCTAAGTCATTAGCTTGTCACCCGGCGTCAACGACTCATAGACAACTTAATGCACAAGAGCTAGAAAAAGCAGGGGTAAGTAAAGAAATGGTACGCTTATCTATTGGTATTGAACATATCGAAGATATTCTTGCTGATCTTAAACAAGCGCTTATCGCTAGCCAAGCATAATAGCTCAGCTTGTCGTTTAGACGTTTATTGCCTTAATGTCCTCATTATAGGAGCACGCGTTAAATGCGTGCTCCTAAAGGGATTAATATCTAAACCGCCTCGGCGGGTGTAGCGGGCAAATACGGTAAGTTCTTCTAATTGGCAATACTGTTGTAGATCACAAAAAATACGTTCAACACATTGTTCATGAAATTCATTGTGTTGTCTAAAAGATATCAAGTACTTTAGTAAAATAGCGTGATTTATCGCATTACCTTTATAATTAATATAAACGCTAGCCCAATCAGGTTGGTTGGTGATTAAGCAGTTTGATTTTAATAAATGGCTGACAAGGTTCTCAGTTATGCTATTAGTTGTTGAATTAGCTTGTGCTTGGTTAAGTAGTTCAGCCTGATATTGATAGCTTTCAATCTCAATATCTTCTTCATCAATACAAACAGTATCTGGCGCAGGTAATTTTATCGCCAGAGCAGGGCATTGCTCAACAGTAAATAATTTAACTTCCGCTTGAGTTTGAGCAGTCGCGGATAGATCTTTAATGAGTGCTTTTTCTACTTCGTCAATAGAGGAGAATTTACTTTGATTAAAACTATTTAAATATAATTTAAATGATTTTGACTCAACTAAATTAGGACTTGTGCAAGCAAAACGAAATTCAGCTACAGCAACAACAGGCTTACCTTTATTGTTTAACCATGACAACTCATAGCCATACCAAACATCTTCACCGACGAAAGGTAAGTCATTGCTTTTTAAAGATAAGTCATCTCTATTTAAGCTTCGAGGTACCGCTTGTAATAAGTTTGGGTTATATTCACTACAATACTTGGTGATTTTTCCCAGTGTTAAATTTTGTAATTCTTTTGAATTTTGGTAAGTTGCCATAAATTTTCTATTGTTTACCGTGTTAGTTATAATAATATCATGGTTATTTTAAAGGATCTTAGTATCGATGACATCATCAAATCAAGCCAATGAACATTTAGTACAAATGTTGAAACAATTTTCTGAACAATATGTTGCGGCTTATCAAAAAATTCATGGATGCTTACCGGCAGTTGAGCATGATAAAGAATGGCCTTCACCTTGTGAACTACATGCCAATGAGCAAAACCCTTTACCGCAAGGTGAAGTTTACTGGCAGCCTGTTGTCATAGAAAAAAGCGAAAAACTAAGTTTTGATAATGTTGAATCAGCGTTAGAGTTAACCTTGCATGAGGATATCAAACAATATTTTACCTTCTTTTATAGTGAAAGCCTTCATGCGCAGTGTGATGAAGGTGAATTATCTTTATTATTTTCTTGGAATAAAAATGATTTTGAGCGTTTACAAGAAAACCTCATAGGTCATATTTTAATGAAGAAAAGGTTAAAGCAAAAGGAGACTATTTTCTTTGCGGTAACGGATGAAGAGGATATGATAATTTCAGTAGATAATACAAGTGGCTCGGTTTGGGTTGAACGAGTAGGTTGTAAACCTCATAAACAAATTAGTGATTCGTTGGCTCAGTTTATCAGTCAGCTAACACCAGTCATTAAATAGCTCAGATTAGCTTTTTTTTTGTTCAACTAATTGTTTTATCATTTGCTTTAATTCAATTATTTCTTGTTTTATTTGTGCTAATTCTTCATTAAGTTTTTGTCTAAAGTTATCAGTTTCTTCTACTGTATTTTTTTCTTCAGTGATATCGTGTTTTTCTATTGGTTTTGAAATAAAGTTTGGCTCATGTTGCCAAACTTTTAATGTTGATATGATGATGGGTAAAGGTATCTTTTTATTTAGTTTAGCTTTGATCAGGGCTACAGTAGGTTTGTTACCCGCATTGGCCAATTGATTAGCTAATATTGTTATTTCATCATTTATTGTCATTTTGATTAACCATATTGTTAGGTTTGCTATATTTTATCGAATTTTATACCAATACGAATAAATATGTAATTATTATAAATTAATTAAATACTCCAATAACGTCGTTGTTTTCAATCCCAATCGCTAGCAATTACTCAGTCAAGGGCCTTATTCTTGAAAAATTATCCTCGTTAATATTTATTCACTAACGTATTAGTATTAGTATTAGTATTGGTATGACTATTGATGCCAGCTATAAAAAATAATGTGATATATATTTTTACATCGTTTGCCTACTTGACTAATAGATAATATTGAATTTATATTAACTATTATCTATTTTAAATTAAGGATGAGTTAATGACTGTAACTAGGCACGGGTTATCAATTGGTATTGAGCGTGTAGATCAAAATTTCTTTTTATCTTTAAAAGCTATTGGTAAGTTAACTCATCAAGACTATCAAGTGATCACACCAATGATTGATGCTGCTTTGAAAGAAGTTGCTGCTCCTAAAATTAAAGCTATTTTTGATGTCACCGAAATGCAAGGCTGGGAACTGCAAGCGGCATGGGATGATTTTAAGTTAGGTTTAAAGCATGGTAGTGAGTTTGAAAAAATAGCCCTTTATGGTAATAAACATTGGCAAGAAGTTATTGCTAATGTAGGTTCATGGTTTATTTCAGGTGAAGTAGAATATTTTGAAGAATATCAACAGGCACTCGCTTGGCTTAATGAATAACGCCTGTATAATTAACTAAGTGATGAGATATTTAGTTAAAATCTCCTTAGCATTAAAGCCCTTCCATAAACTGACTTACGTGTTAGCAATACTGCTTATTGCTAACATAATCTATCAACTGGCTTTTTCTGTTGTGTCTAGTCCCACGGAGTCGAATAAAATCATGCTGTGCTTACTTGCTCTAGCTTGGTTGGTATTAGTTAACTTAATGAGTCAGATTTTTTCTCAAGTTCCTATTACTTCGCAAGACAAACAGTCACTTTTAACGCGAGTTAAAAATATATTTTATCGGGGTTTTTATTATATGTTGTCCCTAGTATTTGCTGCTATATCGATGGCGTTAATATTACTGACTTATAAAATGCTAAAACTTTAAGCTGCATTCGTTTCAAACTCATTAGGTGTTTTAGTATCACTGCTTTGTAATTTTCGTCTTCGGCAAATAAACAGACTATTACCCGATTGTTTTTTAGCTTCTGATTTAGCTTTAGACGCTAAATCAGCAATTTGATGGTATGAGGCATAGCAAGCCGCATCTGGTTGAATAACACCAATAGCCAAGCTTACTAAGGGGTGAAAAACTTCAGTACCTCTACGATCAAGTGCACTATAGCCTTGTTGTATTTGGTGCTCTTTATGAATATAAACTAAACTTTGTTTAGCAAAATCTTGCAATATTTTTTGACAAATAACTTCTACGTTATTGCTTTTGAACATAATAATAAAGTCATCACCGCCAATATGACCAACAAAGCAATGCTTATTATTAGTATTGATCATAATGCAGTTTGCTAAAGCTTTAAGAAGTAAGTCGCCTTTTGCATAACCATAAATATCATTAAACGGTTTAAAGTGATTCAAATCCAAATAAGCTAAATGAAAGTTTTTCTGTTTTCTTAACATATAATCTATTTCTTTTTCTATCACCACATTACCAGGTAAACCTGTGAGCGGGTTAGCATAGCGGGCTTTTTCTAGTTTTGATTCGGTAATACTTCTCAGTAAATCTCGTGGTGAAACAATACCAAGATAAAGATCATTTTCGATGATAATACTTGGGTGAGTAAATTCTGAATTTGCTCTAGCCGTTAGCAAAGCACTCACTTGTTCTAAAGGCATTGTATGCTCAACAATCATTGGTTTATTAAACATGATATCGATTGCTATTTTTTTTGAAAATAAGGCACGGCCATAAATATCAGAGTATGATTCCATTAATTCATTACGGTAAATCATTCCTAATGGTTTCATTTCATTGAGTACTGGAATTGCATGAACATGAGGGCTTTTGATAAAAATATCATAGGCATCATTAACACTTTGATCATACTTAATAGTCAGTGTTGATGTGACAAGTGTGGCAATAGTGCCTAATCGAGATTCTTTCTCTGAGTATGAACAAATATCAAGTGTAGGATAGGTTCTAGCAGGTGTTTCACTAGGTTTTGCTAAGAAGAAACCTTGACTATAAACCATACCTAATTCACGTAAAAGTTCAAATTCTTCTTTTGTTTCAATGCCTTCAGCAATAATGTGAGCGTTAGAAATACGACCTAGTTCAAAAAGAATTTTTAGAAACTCTCTTTTCATTATGTCTTGATCGCATTGGTCAATAAAATATCGGTCAATTTTGACTATGTCTGGGCGAAGAGAACTCCATTGTTTAAGTCCTGAGTAGCCCGCACCTAAATCATCGATGGCAATATCGAAACCAAATTGTCGGTACTTATTCAGAGCCTTAAGAAGTATATCGTTGTTTGGAAAAGGAGACTTTTCACTGATCTCAATAACCACTTGTTGGGGAGACAAGCCGGACTGTTCGACTAATTTAATGGTCTCGCCATGGGGGTGATCTTTATTAAGCATGACATTCAAGCAGATATTAATAAATAACTTACCTGTTAATTTTAACTTAACGAATTGAGAAATAGCATTTGCACGACAAATTAGATCGAGTTCTGAAAGCAGATCGTGTTTTTCAGCCGCTTGAAATAATAGATCAGGAGTATATAGCGTACTTTTTTTAGGGCCTCGGGTGAGGGCTTCGTAACCTACAATAACTTCATTTTCAATATCAAAAATAGGTTGGAAAACAGTGGTGATAAGTTTATTTGATATTATTGATAGAATTGTTTCTTTCATTCAGTTGCCTTGTTTATTGTAACAAGACAACTGTAAAAGGTTAATATGATAGTTTTATGACATAACTTTGAATTCACTCGCAATATTAGATAAATTGCGAGTGACTTATCAATATTATTATTTAGTTGCGTCTTTCATGCTTTTAACAAACGCGGTTAACTCCGTCAGCATGATGTCATTATTAGTTAAATTATTTTCAATAATTTTTACTACCGCAGAACCACTTATTGCGCCACTTGCTCCTGCAGCTAATGCATCTTTAACTTGCTGTGGAGCTGAAATGCCAAAGCCTAAAACAGGTGGGGCAGCGTGATACTGTGTTAACTTACTGATTAAGCTCTTTGCTGGAGATGTTGTTTGAGCGCTTTCTTCAATCACATCAACACCGGTAACACCCGCACGACTTAATACATAAGTATAACCACGGCTATAAGATGAGACTTCGCGTAAAGTGTCTTCACTTGCGTTGGGTGGTGCAATAAAAATAGGTGCTACGCCGTGCTTTAATGCTGCTTCTCTAAAGGGTAAGCTTTCACGGATGGGTAAGTCAGCAATTAATACCGAATCAACACCCACTTGCGCCATGTCTCGATAAAAATCATCAATGCCACGGGCAAAAACTAAGTTACCATATAACAACAAGCCAATAGGGATGTTAGGTGCGTATTCACGTACTTTAGCGAGTATATCGATACAAATGTCAGTATTTATACCTGAGTTTAGTGCCCGCAGGGCTGCCATTTGAATGGTAATACCGTCGGCACTTGGATCTGAAAACGGAATACCTAATTCTAAAGCGTCAGCGCCAGCATCAATTAATGCTTTGATAACGTTAAATGATTGTTCAGCGTTAGGGTCACCAATGATAACAAAAGGGATAAAAGCTTTTTCATTTTTTTCGGCTAAATCAGTAAAAGCTTGTTGGTAACGGTAGCCTGCTTGTGGTGTTGACTGTGTCTTTGTTGTTTGACCCATTACGCTTCTCCTCTGTGCTTAATGCTAGTGTCATCTTCTTGTTTGTTTGGATTTAAAATGGCACGAACATGGTCAAGATCTTTATCACCTCGACCAGATAAATTTACTAAGTAAATAGTTTCTGTTGTTACTGTTTCTGCCATTTTTAGGGCTTGAGCTAATGCATGGGCAGATTCAAGTGCGGGTATAATGCCTTCAGTTTTAGCGAGTTCTTGAAAAGCCGCTAGCGCTTCGTCATCATTGATAGCGACATATTGAGCTCTACCAGTCTCTTTTAAAAAGGCATGTTGAGGGCCTACCGCAGGGTAATCTAGACCAGCAGAAATAGAATAAGACTCCTGAATTTGACCATACTTATCTTGCATCACATAAGTGTAATTTCCGTGTAACATGCCTTTAGTTCCTGCGACTAAAGTTGCGCCATGATAATTGGTATCAATACCTTTACCGCCAGGTTCTACGCCAATTAATTTTACTTCTTCATGTTGAATAAAATCATTGAATATACCAATAGCATTTGAGCCTCCGCCTACGGCAGCAATAACATAATCAGGCAAACGACCTTCTTCCTCAAAAAACTGTGCTTTTGCCTCTTCACCGATCATTTTTTGAAATTCTCTAACAATGGTTGGAAAAGGGTGAGGACCCGCAGCGGTGCCTAATAAATAATGCGCATTTTCATAATTGGCTGACCAATCACGTAATGCTTCATTTACCGCATCTTTTAAGGTGCCAGAGCCAGCAGTGACAGGAATAACTTCTGCCCCCATTAATTCCATGCGAAATACATTCGGTTGTTGACGCTTACAGTCGACTGCGCCCATATAAATTTTACATTTTAACCCTAATAATGAACAGGCAATAGCCGTTGCGACGCCATGTTGACCAGCACCTGTTTCGGCGATGACTTCAGTCTTGCCCATGCGTTTAGCAAGTAAGGCTTGGCCTAATACTTGGTTGGTTTTATGAGCGCCACCGTGCAGTAAATCTTCACGTTTCAAGTAAATTTTTGCTAACGGGTTTTTAACGATGTTTCTACAACAGGTTAATGGTGTTGGGCGACCCGCATATTTGGTCAGTAAATTATTAAATTCAGTGAGAAAGGCTTCATCAGTTTGTGATTCGATGAAAGCTTGTTCTAATTGCTCTAATGCTGGTACTAATAATTCACCGACAAACATGCCGCCAAATTCGCCAAAATAGGCAGGTAATGTCTCTTTAGGCGTATTCTTTGTGTTTTTTGTATTCGTGCTCATTTTCTAGTAATTCCTTATTTGCGCAAAAACTTGGGCTAGTTTTTCGCTGGATTTTATACCTGGGCTACTTTCAACACCTGAGTTGAGATCGAGTCCAAATAAATCTAATTGGGTTAATTGCTTAAGGGCTAATTGAATATTGTCGTTATTAAGGCCGCCGGCTAACAAACTCAGTGATAAGTCTTGCTCACTTGTGGCTAATATTTGCCAATCAAAGGCTTTACCTGAACCTGGCGATTTACCATCAAGTACATGGTGAGTAACTTGTTTACTTAATTCTGGTACATTTTCTACTACAGGTTTAGCTTGCCAAACCTCGCAACTGTCACAGTTATTTTCACTTAATTGTACTTTGAGTGCTTCAACATAAGTGTCATCTTCATTGCCATGTAATTGTACCGCAGTTAAATTGAGACTTTTCACTAAATCTATTATCTCAGCTGTTTGGTGATTAACAAAAACGCCAACATAGTCCAAATAGGGCTTAGTATTTATTATTTCTAGCGCTTGCTCTTTAGTAATACAGCGAGGAGATTTTTCAGCAAAAATCAAACCACCGAAACGCGCGCCAGCTTCTGCTGCGGCTATTGCATATTCTGGTGCGGTTAATCCACACACTTTATTATTGCCAAAAATAAGTTTGCGACAGGCTAAGTCAATATCGTTATACTGATTGTTGTCCATGGCCATTAATGCGCTACCAACGAGAAAACCATCTACTGCTGGTGCTAATTCGCGTACTTGGGCATTAGAATAAATACCTGATTCAGAAATAATAATTCTATCATCGGGTAAGGTTGGAGCAAGCTCAAAGGTGCGGGCAATATCGGTACTTAAGTCACGTAAGTTTCGGTTATTAATACCAATCATTTTAGCATTTAACTTAATCGCTCTATCACGCTCTTCTTCGTTAGATATTTCTGTTAATACCGCTAAGTTGTATTGCTCAGCAATTGCAGATAATTCAAGGTATTCATCATCAGACAAGACACTTAGCATTAACAAGATAGCATCTGCACCATAATAACGGGCTAAATAGACTTGATAAGGTTCAACAAAAAAATCTTTGTTTAATACGGGACAACTGACGGTTTCAGTGACTAGCTTTAGATAATCAAAATCACCTTGAAAGTATTTTTTGTCAGTTAGCACTGAAATAGCCGCCGCGTATTTGTCATAGGTTTGGCAAATAGCTTTGACATCAAAATCAGGACGAATTAATCCTTTCGATGGTGAGGCTTTTTTACACTCTAAAATAAAACCCGCTTCAGGTTTATTTTTGGTACGCTTAAGTGCCGCGTACATATTCTTATTTGTCGGTGTTAGTTCATCAATAAAACTTGCGAGTGGTTTTTCTTTTTTTAGTGCTTCAATTTCAATGCGCCTATTGGCGGTTATTTTTTCTAATATGTTTGCCATATTACTTTTTTTCCTTGTCAGTACTTTTTTGATTAGAAAGTGATACAAGGAGTTCTAACGTTGCTAGCCCTTTACCACTTTTTAATACTTCACTGGCAAGCTGCGCTGCTGTTTGCAAATCTTTTGCTTTATCATGTAAATAAAGTAGCGCTGCACAGTTAATAATTACTGCAGCATTATGTGCTTCTTGGCCGTTGCCGGATAAAATGGCTTTAATAATGTCAGCGTTCTTTTGTGGGGTACCACCTTTGATATCATCAAGGGAGTAATTTTTTAGGCCAAAATCTTGGGGTGAAATAGTACGTTCAATTAACTGCTCTCCTTTAATCTCAATCACTTGTGTATCACCATGAAGGGCTATTTCATCTAAACCACTACCATAAACGACAAAGGCACGTTCAACACCGGTCAACTGTAATGCCTCTGCCATGGGCATTAATAAGTCAGGCGTATAAACACCCAATAACATTATATTAGGGTAAGCTGGGTTCGCTAATGGCCCTAATATATTGAATAGGGTACGTACACCCATGGTTTTGCGTACTGCGGCCGCATGTTTAAAGCCACTGTGATAAGCTGGCGCATATAAAAAGCATAAATTTGCTTTTTCTAAACAGTGGCTAGCGGTAGCGGGTGACATGGTTAAGTTAACACCAAAAGCTTCGAGTAAATCGGCAGAGCCAGACATACTTGAAACACTACGATTGCCATGCTTTGCCATTTTTAAACCACAGGCAGCAGCTAAAATAGCCGCAGTGGTTGAAATATTAATAGTATTAGCGCCGTCACCGCCAGTGCCAACACAATCAGCAACAGTATTTTTTTGTGGCGGAAATTTTGTCGCTGCTGCTTTAATCGCTAAAGCTGCGCCAGATATTTCTTCGGGAGTTTCACCTTTCATTTTTAATGCGGTAAGAACACTTGCCAGTAAAATAGGATCAGTTTCGCCTTTGAGCATTTGTTCAAAAAATGCTTTAATGGTTTGTTGATCGAGATCTTGACCGTCAACCAAGGTTGATAATATATTCTTCATGTTATGCTCCTTGCGCTTTAGTGTTTAAGCGCTCGCTTAAAGCGAGTAAATAATCGAAACTTTGCGCTAAAAGGGTAGCACCATAAGTTGTTAAAATAGATTCAGGGTGAAATTGATACGCTAATATTGCATCGGCTTCGTGAGATATAGCCATAGGCATACCATTAAAGTCAGCAATAACTGATAATGTTTCAGGAATATTTTTTCCTATCAGAGAATGATAGCGTGCCACCGGTAGCGGGTTTTGAATATTAGCAAAAGCACCACTACCACAGTGGTTAATTGCGGATGCTTTACCATGAACTATTTCATCAGCGCGCCCAACATTGCCGCCATAATGCTCTATCAATGCTTGGTGACCTAAACAAATACCTAGCATAGGGACTTTTCCTGCGCACAACTTAATTAGCGCCATTAAGCAACCTGCTTTACTTGGCTCACCAGGGCCAGGTGATAAGACTAAGATGATATTTTTACCACTGTTTTTAGTATGCTCAAGCATTTTATTAAAAATGAAGTTCGCGCTTAAGGTATTTCGATAAACAGTAGGCTCAAACCCTAAACATTGAAACTCATCGACTAGATTATAAGTAAATGAGTCGAGGTTATCGAGCATAAATAGCTTAGTTTTTTGTTTACTATTATCATTTTTTTTAGTCATTATTTTGCTCCTTGTGTTTGGCTTGATACTTGTTTTAATGCTTGGCTTGCAACTTTATTTGATAACAGTACCGCACTAATGACTGCTTGCGCTTTTTGTCTAGTTTCATCAGTTTCACTTTGAGGAATAGAGTCATAGACGACGCCAGCACCTGCTTGTACATGAGCAATATTATTTTTAACAAAGGCAGAGCGAATAACAATGCAAGTATCCATTTCTCCATCGCCAGTTAAATAACCAACGGCGCCGCCATAACTACCACGTCGTTTACCTTCCACTTCTCTAATCAGTGAAGTGGCTTTTATTTTTGGCGCTCCTGATAGGGTGCCCATGTTCATACAAGCTTGATAAGCGTGCAGGGCATCGAGCTCTTCAAGTAAAGTACCGCATACTCGAGAAACCAAGTGCATAACATGAGAATACCTATCCACTTTTAGCAAGTCAGCAACATAGCGAGTGCCGGCTTTACATACGCGGGCAACATCGTTTCTCGCTAAATCAACCAGCATAATGTGTTCGGCAGATTCTTTTTTATCCTGTCTTAATTCAAGTTCTATGCGGGAGTCTAAATCGAGAGAAATACTGCCATCGCTATTGAAACCACGAGGACGTGTACCGGCAATAGGATAAATTTCTACTTGACGTTTTCCTTCAGGAGAATCTTGTTGATATTTTATCGCTGATTCAGGTGATGCACCAAACATGCAAAAGTCACTGTCTTTTAAATAAAACATATAAGGGCTGGGGTTGCTTATTTTTAATGCTTGATACGCAGCAATACTATCAATACAAGGTAATGAAAAAGTGCGAGAGGGGACCACTTGGAAAATATCACCAGCACGAATGTTTTCTTTTAATTGCTCAACCGTTTGACAAAATTCCTCATCGCTAATATCAACGGATATCTTTTGTGACTCGGCATGAGTAATCTGCTGAGCTAAGGAAGATTTTACTGTTACCAATGAAGGAATATGTGCGGGTGTTATATTGATTGATAGTTGTTGCTTGATTTCACTCACGCGCGCGGTTAATTGTTGTTGAACTTGTGCCTTAACTTTTATCGAGTTAGCAGAGAATATATTAGCAATGATTTCGGTACTTTTTATTTCATGATCAATAACCACTAATGTTTCGGCTAGATAATAAACAAAATCTGGGCAGGTATTTTCACCGTCAGGTACGACAGGAAGTGTTTCACTCATGGCTACCATATCAAAAGCAAAAGCACCGCCAAGAAAAATAGCAAAATGATGATTGTTACTGTTTTCTAATCGGTTAAACAAACGCAAACTTTCAAAAGGGTTTATCGCCATTAACCGAGCTGTTTCGTCAAGTTCGGTCGGGACATTGGGGAAAATGGCGGTTAAGGTTTTTTGATCATCAGTAAGTGATAATTTTGCCTGCGTTTTTAGTTGCGTTGCGGCAAATTGTAAAGCTGCTTGACCATTAAGCGTTAAGGCGCTAAAAGTAACAGTATTGCCATTGCAAACAATTTTAACTGCTGCATCGGTGAGTAATAAACTTTTTAATAAGTGCTTTTGTGTGATTTCTGCTGACTCAAGTAGCAGATTATTTTCTTTATTATGGCAAAGCAGCTGATAAACACTTAAGGGATCGCTTTGGTAATTAGCGCTGTCTGTTAATGTTGAAACTGTTGTTATACTTTGGTTGTCTTGTGTCATGGTATTCTTCTTAAAATGATTAAATTAAAGGGTTGTCATCCTGCATAAATTGGCTGTAGCCACCAAAGAAACCATGTTCTTGTTTTATTCATTGTAAATCCTAATTGCTATCAAGTTATATAAAGTGTAAATAAAAAGTTAAAGTGTTGCTATTTATTCAGCTAGTTGTTCAACGTTAAACTGTATGGTTCAATTTAAAGGAAAATGACGTTAGTCATTATTCCGTACATCCTGCACTCCGCCTTACAGGCCACCCTTCGGCTGTTCAAATTCTTTTCCGAAGAATTTGTGAGTACTTGTGACACATAAATAGTGGCATACAGTGACAAGGTGAATAGTTACAAGTGCTTAACGTAAAAAACCCGCTTAGCTTAGCGGGTTTTTGAAATTTGTTTATTGTTCTGTTTAGCTTTTATGTTTTCTTTCAGCTTTAACGAGATACACGCAATTATCACAACCCAGTTATGTTGAGTTATGCCACCACCAAATGAGGTTATTTAAATTAAATTGCTTTGCTAGTATCATTATATTGTTCTTCTTTGTAAACTTGCTGTTATATTTCGTAGCGCTTTTGGCTAGTTTAACGTTAGCTAAAGCCTACTCGCAAGAAAGTTCCTATAGAAGACCTTATTATGGCGTTGCTGTCAACCACTGATTTTCCTTTAATAATTGAAAAACGAGACGGTTTATCTCATGGCCGTATAGATTTACATAGTCACACTAATTGCTCTGATGGGAGTTTGTCGCCGCAAACCTTGCTAGAGAGGGCGGTTAATTATCAAATTGATGTTTTAGCGATTACCGATCACGATACTCTCGCCGGCATCGATATAGCACAGCGCTATATCGATGAACAAAATATTCCAATAAAGTTAATTTCAGGTATTGAAATATCGACGGCTTGGCAAGGTTTTGAAATTCATATTGTGGGCCATAATTTTGATAAAAATAATGATCAGTTACTGCAATTAATTACCGACCAACAGCAAGCACGTGAACAACGAGCAATCACTATTGGTGAAAAACTAGCAAAATGTGGTTTTCCTAATGCTTATCACGATGCTAAAAAACTTGCCGGTGAAGGTTCAATTACTCGGGCGCATTTTGCAAAAGTGTTATTTGTGCAAGGTCATGTTGGGACAATGCAAAAAGCATTTGATCAGTATTTGGGGAAAAAAGGTCGTAATACGCAAAAAGCTTATGTAAAACCAACCTGGTGTTCCATAGAGCAAGCTGTTGAGGCAATTCATCTTGCAGGTGGCAGTGCGGTAATAGCGCACCCGATTCGTTATGATTTATCAGCAAAGTGGCTTAGACGATTAATTGTGCATTTTAAAGAGTGTGCTGGCGATGGTTTGGAAATTGTTTTGCCGCAAATGAATCCCCAACAACGACAAACAATGTTAAACTATTGTTTAGAATATGATTTGCATGCATCAACAGGCTCTGATTTTCATCACCCTAATAAATGGTCAGATTTAGGCAAAAATTTAATCTTACCTGCTGGCGCAAAACCTGTATGGGCACTATGGCCGTAAATTGTAGCTCGGACGTTACGCCGATGACTATTACCAATAGGAAAATATCATGAGTCAGTTTTTTTACGTACACCCAGATAACCCGCAAGGTCGTTTGATGCAACAAGCCGTGGCTATCCTTAATGACGGTGGTGTTATTGTTTATCCTACTGATTCAGGTTACGCCCTCGGTTGTCACTTAGGGGATAAAAAAGCCTTGGAGCGTATTTGTCAAATTAGACAAATTGATAAAAATCATAACTTTACCTTGGTTTGCCAAGATTTATCACAGCTATCAGAATATGCACGGGTTGATAATAGCGCCTTTCGACTATTGAAAAACAACACACCCGGTGCCTATACTTTTATTTTTAAAGGCAGTAAAGATGTACCTAAACGGTTATTGAATCCAAAAAAGAAAACTATTGGTATTCGTGTGCCGGATAATAATATTTGCCAAGCCTTGTTGGCCGAACTAGCAGAGCCTATAATGTCTACTAGTTTGATCATGCCGGGTGAAACGATGACCGAATACGATCCAGAGCAAATTCGTGATTTACTAGAGCATCAAGTAGATTTAATTATTCATGGTGGTTATTTGGGAGAACATCCCACCACAGTGGTTGATTTTTCTAATGATGATATTGAAGTATTGCGAGTGGGTGAGGGTGATCCTTCACCATTTCAATAACAAACGCTAGCATCACAATTAATAATGTGTAAATGAGTCAGAAGTTCGTTACATAGGGAACGGCTACTGACGTAACAGAGTAAAAAAGAATGTCACAAGACAAAAAAGCAGCTAAAGATAAAAACACATCTAAAGATAAGCAAGTTTCGACGGATAATAAATATGGAAGTCGTGGTACAGGTAAAAAATCGGTTGCTAAAAAAGGCGCGATTAAAGGGAAAAAAATAGAGTCAAAAAAAGGTGTGAGCAAAGGTAGTAAGCTTGTTGAGAAGCCCGTAAAGGTTGATTTTCAAAAAGCGACAGTAAAAGGTTCAGAAAAACTACAAAAAGTACTTGCCCGTGCTGGTAAAGGTTCTCGTCGTGAAATAGAAGCGATGATAAGTGCAGGGCGAGTAAGTGTTGATGGTAACAATGCTTATTTAGGCGATAGGGTTGAGGGCACGGAACAAATACGTATTGATGGTCATCAAGTTAAGTTAACGGCTAAAGCCGATGATCTTTGCCGAATATTGATGTACAACAAGCCTGAAGGGGAAATGTGTACGCGTAAAGATCCTGAAGGGAGAGTAACCGTTTTTGACCGTTTACCACCACTTGAGTCAGGTCGTTGGGTTGCCGTTGGCCGTTTAGATATTAACACCTCGGGTATGTTGTTGTTTACCACTGATGGTGAGCTAGCTAACCGTTTAATGCATCCATCACAAAAAGTAGAGCGTGAATATGCCGTACGCGTATTTGGTGAAATCAATGAGGCCATGCTACAAACGCTTCGCGCCGGCGTTAAATTAGAAGATGGGTTGGCACGTTTTCAAAAAATCACTTATCGTGGTGGTGAAGGTCGTAATCATTGGTTCCATGTGGTGTTATCAGAAGGGCGTAATCGTGAAGTTCGTCGTTTATGGGAAAGCCAAGACGTACAAGTGAGTCGATTAATTCGCGTGCGTTATGGAGATATGGAAATGCAGCGTCAATTACCACTTGGCGGTTGGACTGAACTTGGGCTAAAAGAAGTTAACTATTTTCGTAAATTAGTGGACTTAACCCCTGAAACACAATCAAAAGTTAAAGTTGATGAAAAAGCGATGGATAATGCAAAGAGTCGTCGCATTCGCCGTTCAGTTAAAAAACATCAGCAACGTAATCAGCAGGCTAATCGCCGTCGCAGGAAGTAATTAGATACTCATGTTACCTCGAAATACTCGTTTCAGCGAGAATTTTAAGGCTTATAGGCAAGGCATTGACTGAAGATAATGGTTGTTCCCTTGTCAAATCAATAACGCCGTATATAAGCCTTTAAAGCTCGCCCTTCGGGGGCGCCGGAGTAAATCATGCTCATCGTTGCTCCTTTTTTTAAGGGAACAACCATTAATAAAAATAAGCGCCTCGATCATGAATTGCTCAGGCGTCCTGAAACAGACATTTTGAAGTATCATGAGTATAATTATGCAGTATCAATTAATTGAAGATGAGATCAGTTTACAAAAATTATGTCAGCAATATAGTAAAGCGAAAATATTAGCTATAGATACGGAGTTTGTTCGCACTCGTACTTTATATCCTAAATTGGGTTTGCTGCAAATTTTTGATGGTAAGCAGCTAGCCTTGATTGACCCTATTGCAATTAATGATTTGTCACCGTTTTGGCAACTATTGACCAATGAAAATATTGTTAAAGTATTGCATGCGTGTTCTGAAGATTTAGAAGTATTTTTAACCAGTGCCAATTGTAAGCCGGTAAATTTAATTGACAGCCAAATCATTATGTCGTTTCTTGGTCATGGTTTGTCAATGGGCTATGCGGCTATGGTTGAGCACTTTACGGGCATTGAACTTGATAAGTCCGAGTCGCGTACTGATTGGACGAAAAGGCCTTTAACTCAAAAGCAGCTTGATTATGCCAGTGCTGATGTTGATTATTTATTTCAACTTTATCCTAAATTACTGACTGAAATAAAACAAGTAGCTAGGTTGGGTTATGCTAAGCAAGAAACACAATTGTTAATAGATAAAAAGTTTACCCCTATTGATGAAAATAATCTCTATAGCCAAATGAAATTGGCTTGGCGATTAAATTCGAAACAGCTTAATACCTTGCAACATCTGGCTCGTTGGCGCTTTCAACAAGCGAAAAAACGCGACTTGCCTATTGGTTTTGTTGCCAAAGATCATACCCTGATGGCAGTCGCTCAGTATAATCCACAAACTATTGAAGCGATGAACCAACTTAAAGGTGCTGAATTACTCGATATTCGCCATAAAGGTAAATCAATGTTATCGATAGTCAAGCAAGCATCACAAACTAGTGAGCGTGATTATCCGGTAAAAATCACCCGCTTAGATGAATACCCAGGCTACAAACAAATACTCAAAACAGTAAAAGCTTTTATTGTTGCTATCGCAGAAAAAAATGGCATGGCAATAGAAAACTTAGCCTCTAAGAAGCAAATAAACCAATTTTTAACTTGGCATTTTAATGTTAATGATGTGAGAACGTTAGCCTCAGAATCATCGATTGAAGCACCTATATCGAATGTTGATATTTTAATGGGTTGGCGTAACGAACTATTTGGTCAAACATTGCAAGCATTTGCGGATAATGATTTTAAAGCCTAATCGACTGATATAGCTATTAGGATTTATTCGTTAAGTATAGCGATTAAAAATAGTCGTTCAAACTCGATCTGACACTAGCGCTCTATTGATTTTAATCAAACTTACAGTCGAAAAATCACCACTGTTCTTGGCTTAAAATAGTCATATAAAAGAACATTATCATATGACTAAATAAATCATAAATATTGTTAGCGGTAACCTGCTATATATAAAGTTTATATTTTAAAAGAGGATACTAAATCATTAAGTTCTACTGCAAATTTTGCCAAACGTTCACTTGATTCAGCTGTATGTGATGCGCTGGTTGTGGTTTGATCTGTCATGACATTGATTTTATTAATAATCTCTTTCACGTGTTCAGTTGTTGCACTTTGTTCTTCAGTGGCAGCACTAACCATTGTGGTTAAGTCTGTTACTTCAAGCATTTTTGTTTGCATCTGCTGGACTAAGTCTCCAGCCTCTTTAGCCAATACAACACTGGAGTTTGTTCGCTCTTGACATTGCTCCATATTTTTTACTGCTTGTTCTACTCCTTGTTGTAGGATATCAATCACTGATGTGATGTTTGCAGTCGATTCTTGAGTTCTACTCGCCAAGGTTCTCACTTCATCTGCAACAACTGCAAAACCTCGACCTTGTTCACCAGCTCTGGCTGCTTCTATCGCAGCATTTAATGCGAGTAAATTCGTTTGTTCAGCAATACTCTGTATGGTAGAGACAATTTCCCCTATATTATTGCTAGCATTTTTTAACTCTGATATTTGCTCAACAGACTCTTTAATTCTCACATTAAGTTCATCAATAGAAATAAGGCTCTTATCAAGAACAACAACACAATCATTGGTATTTTCTGTTGCTTGGTGCGTAGCGTCTAGTGTTGTATGTGTATTTTCAGCTACTTCCCTGATTGCTATAACCATTTCATTTGATGCAGTATCTGCACTTATAACATCATTATGTTGGTCATGCATGCCTTGATTGATTTGTTCAGTCACAGCTGATAACTCTTCGGCCTGTGATGCTAAACTAGAAGATGAATCTGATATTTTTAATAAAACTCCTCTAAAATTTACAAGCATTTCATTGAAAACTTGACTAATTTCAGCAAGTTCATCACTACCATGAACTTCAAGTGCTAATGTTAGGTTATTCGTTTTATTTATTTCTACCATGGCCTCATGCATATTATTCAAAGGTTTATAGATATTTCTACTGATTTTATATGATAACCAAATAATTAATAAGAAAAAGAATAGTACTTCCAATGCTATTGTTATGGCACTATCCCAAAAAATGTCATTGACATCATCTAGGTATATTCCTGTTCCTATTACCCATCCCCAAGGCTGAAATAACTTAACATAAGAAATTTTATCTATAGGTTCACTACTCCCTGCCCGGTCCCATTGATAAGCAACAAAGCCTTCACCTTGAGCATTTACTATACGCACCATTTCAACAAACAACTTAATACCATTCGGATCACTAATGTCTTTTACATTTTTCCCAATCAGCTTTTGCTTGGGGTGAGCAAGCATAATGTAATCAAGTGAGTTTACCCAAAAGTATTCCTTACCTCCGTAATGCATTGCACTTAAAGATGCCAATGCGTGCGCCTGTGCTTCTTTCTCACTGAAAATTCCATCTTGTGATTGTTGATAAAAATAATTAACAACATCTGTTGCAGCTTCTGTTAGATGTGTGGTTTTGGTATACCTATCGTCTAACAAATTCTGATTTAATGTTTTCATTGATAATAGCATCACTGCAACTAAGCCAGTCAATGAGGCGAATATTAATATTAATAGTTTAGACTTAACTTTCAGTTTAATTAACAATGCATTCATTGATATAGGTCCGAAATAGTTCATGTTGATTTTTCGAAAGTATACAAGGGTATAAAATTTAATCAATTGAAAAATATAATTATTTTTCGGCATGTTCACTGAAAAGTGGCTGTTCAAGCATTCATATAAATAAATTATAAATCTTCGAGTAGAATAGTATTGGAGTGTGATGTTAGCAATGATCACTTTGAAATTGTACCAATACAATTATCTAAATGATCGCTGTGATCGCAAAAGGGATCCTTTTTCGTGAGAAGTACATGCCAAAATTTAGCGTTCTGATATGGAGTCTCACTGGTAGCAATTAGCTTAACACTGCCTATGATATTTATTTAACCCTGACCATTACAATTGTTAGATAAAGTCTAAGCTGTGTATCTTAAGTATTGCCTAAGGGCTTATTTTAGGTTTAAGGGATTAGCTCATTTAAAATAGTGGTGACTAAAGTAAATCTGTCTTGTTCTCCTTCGTTTGCCCGAACAAATTTAAACTTGTTTGGTGGCACCATTTTATAGACTGTTGGTTGTTTTTGTACTAGTTTCATTAATTGCATAGGATCTACCTTGGTATGATCGCTAAATTCAATTGAGCCGCCAGTATTACTAGCTTCTATTCGGTTAATCCCTATGGTTTGCGCTTTTAAGCGTAATTTAGCAATATGAACTAAATTCTTGGTTGCTTGCGGTAGTAATCCAAAGCGGTCAATTAATTCTACTTGTACCTCATCTAGCTGATTCTTATTTTTACAACTGGCGATACGTTTATATAAACTTAAACGCATACTGACATCGAAAATATAATCTTCAGGAATAAGTGCAGGTAAACGCAATTCTATTTCGGTTTGTTTTGCCGTTACTTGGCTCAGTGATAGTTGCTTACCTTCTTTTAATGCTTCAACCGCGTGATCAAGCATTTCCATATATAAGCTAAAGCCTACTTGGCTCATTGAGCCAGATTGATCTTCACCGAGTAACTCACCGGCTCCACGAATCTCTAAATCATGGGTTGCTAAGGTAAAGCCTGCGCCTAAGTCTTCTAGTGAAGCAATCGCTTCAAGGCGTTTTTTGGCGTCTTTGGTAATTCGTTTTTCATGCGGTGTTAACAAATATGCGTAAGCTTGATGATGCGAGCGACCAACGCGTCCGCGCAATTGATGTAACTGGGCTAAGCCTAGATGATCAGCACGGTCCATGATAATGGTATTGGCGCTAGGTACATCAATGCCCGTTTCAATAATAGTAGTACAAACAATGACATTGAAACGTTGATGATAAAAATCACTCATTATACGTTCAAGTTCGCGCTCACGCATTTGTCCATGAGCTGTTACCACACGAGCTTCGGGTACTAATTTTTGAATATCAGCAGCCGTTTTTTCGATCGTATCAACATGATTGTGTAAGAAATACACCTGCCCACCACGAAGGGTTTCACGCAAAATAGCTTCGCGTATTAAGGCTTCGTCTCGTTGACGAACAAAGGTTTTTACCGCTAATCGTTTTGCCGGCGGTGTGGCTATTATAGATAAATCACGCATGCCGCCCATTGCCATATTTAATGTTCTGGGAATAGGGGTTGCGGTTAGCGTTAAAATATCAACATTGCTGCGTAATTTTTTAATTTTCTCTTTTTGTTTTACCCCAAATCGATGTTCTTCATCAACGACTAATAGCCCAAGATCTTTATATTTTATGCTATTTTGTAGTAGTTTATGCGTGCCAATTAAAATATCTATCTGCCCTGATTCAACCCTTTTGACTATTTCGTTTTGCTGCTTTGTGGTTTTAAAGCGTGATAATACTTCAATCGCTACTGGCCAGTTAGCAAAGCGGTCACGAAAATTTTCATAATGTTGTTGGGCAAGTAGCGTTGTGGGCACTAATATAGCCACTTGTTTGCCATCATTTACCGCGACAAACGCGGCGCGCATTGCCACTTCGGTTTTACCAAAACCAACATCGCCACACACTAATCTGTCCATGGCTTTTGAAGATAGCATATCGCTTACTACGGCATTAATGGTTTGTTGTTGATCGAAGGTTTCTTCAAAGCCAAAACTGTCACTAAACGCTAAATAGTCGTCTTTGTCACGTTTAAAAGCATAACCCGTATTGCTTGCGCGCTTGGCATATATATCTAGCAGCTCAGCCGCAACATCGCGAACTTTTTCCGCGGCTTTTTGTTTAGCTTTACTCCAAGTCTCACTACCTAGTTTATGTAGTGGGGCATTTTCGCTGTTAGTACCAGAATAGCGGCTAATAAGGTGTAAAGAAGCAACGGGTACGTATAATTTGGCATCGTTAGCGTAACTGAGCATTAAAAACTCAGTGGTAATACCGCCAGTTTCAAGCGTTTGTAAGCCTAAATATCTCCCTATACCGTGATCTATATGCACTACCGCTTGACCAATGCTAAGCTCGGCTAAATTCTTAAATATAGCATCAGTGCTAATGTCCTGAGATTTATTGCGTCGTCTTGATTGGCGAACATGATCACCTAGTAATTCTGCTTCTGTTACTAACGCGATAGCATTTTTCTTTGCTGATCCTTTAGATTGGAAGGTAAAGCCTTGACTAAGTGCGTTAACGCTAATGCCTAAGTTTTCGTTCGATTCGATAAAATCATCAATACAATTAAACAAAATTGGTTTGATGTTATCTCTGGCAAGTAACTCTAATACGCTTTCACGTCGACCTTGGCTTTCAGCAATAAATAAAATTTTATTTGGCGTTTCTTTATCATTAATAAAATGATTAATTAATTCAAAAGGCTGCTTTAATTTATGGTCAACTGTTAGATCAGGCAGCGCTTTAACATCAAAAACGATGGCGCTAGATTTTTGTTTCTCTGGCGCTAATTGTTCAACCTCAACTTTAGTATCAACAATGGTAATACGTGCAAAAGGTTTTAAGGCACTATAGAGCGCTTCTGAGCTTAAAAACAATTGTGCTGGTGGTAAGAGTGGTCTAGCTGGGTCGTAACGTCTATTTTCATATCGGTAATCAATGTCTTGCCAATACTGATTAAGTGATTTATCTAAATCACCAGAGATAGCTATCATGGTGTTTGGCGCTAAATAATCACATAGCGTGCTGGTGCCATGATTATTGAGTAAATCTGAGTTGTTGTCAGTATTGTCTATTTTATCGAAGAACAGCGGCAAATAATATTCAATACCTGGGGGAAGAATGCCATTACTTACTTGATGATATATAGATTCTTTATCGATGGCGCTTTTAAATAGTTCACGATACTGGCTGCGAAATAAGCTGATTGCTGCTTTATCGGTAGGGAATTCATGCGCAGGTAATAAATTGATATTATCTATCTTTTCATTTGAACGTTGGTTTTCAGGATCAAACAAACGTATTTCATCAATTTCATCATCAAAAAAATCTAAACGAAAGGGCGTTTTACTACCCATTGGAAATAGATCGACAATGGCGCCACGAGCAGAAAATTCACCATGTTCCATTACCTGATCCACACAACGGTAACCACTCGCTTCTAACTCTTTCCTTAGTTGATGTAAATCTTTTGTATCACCTTTGTTAATGATTAAGCTGTTTGCTTCTAAATATTTTTTAGGCGCTAAACGCTGTACTAAGGTGGTTACAGGCACAATCACTATGCCTTTTTTCATACGGGAAAGTTGATAAAGAGTGGCTAAGCGCTGTGAAATAATATCTTGATGGGGTGAAAATGTGTCATAAGGCAAGGTTTCCCAATCGGGAAATAAGCAAATAGTAAGTTTATGTTCGCTTTGCGACAAACTCAGTAATTCTTGCTCTAATCTTAAAGCCGATGGTGTGTCATGAGTGACCAGTAATATTGGCGCATCACTAGAAATTGCGCCTTGGTATAAGGCAATGCTAGCACTTGAACCTTGTAAATTTAACCAGGTTTTCTTGTCAACAGTCTTGGTGTTGTTTTTTGCTAAAATAGGCGTTAATAAACAGCTTGATTTGCTCATGAAATAAAATTACTTGGTAGTTTTAAACTTATAGTGGCTTATTCTAATTAAGGTGTGGCACCAATTCAATGGATTGTTGTTCTAATATGCTATTTGACAATACCTTATTTTACTTCTAAACCTAGTAAGGCGGTTGGATAATTTTTTATCAGTCATTTAATCGCTTTATTCTCTACCATTTCGTTTAAGGACTCGAACGAAAATTGTACGAATGTTTATCCGGATGGTATTCATTAATGGATGTATTACAAGGAATTAATATGAAAAACTTATCTTCTCAAGCAATGTCACCTAAAGCACTTATCTGTGTACTACTGACCAGCATGTTATTTTTTACTACTAATGTGATTTCAGCCGAACCAAAAGTAACAACTTATGTTGAAGTGATGCAGAAAAATGTGCATTTAAATAAATCAACGGTTGAAGAGTTAGTGACCTTAAAAGGAATAGGGCATAAAAGAGCACAAGCTATCGTCGCGTATAGGCAGCAAATCGGCGCGTTTAAATCAGTGAGTGAATTAATAAACGTAAAAGGGATAGGTGAAAAAATCTTAAATGATAACAAGGATCGTCTTAAAATATAGCACTGATATATTGAATCTTTAGTTTTTAAAGTCAGCGCATTGCTGACTTTTCTATTTGTAACAAAAAAGTCTAACAATAATTTTTATATTCCTTTTAGTTATAATAAAGTCATTTGTTATAGTGAAAAAAAACATTAGATGTGGCATTCTTACAGCATCAATTTTTATTAACGTTTGTATTGGCAATGAATTTAACCCATTTAAAAAAATTAGAAGCTGAATCTATTCACATTTTTCGCGAAGTAGCCGCTGARTTTGATAAYCCAGTRATGCTKTATTCTGTCGGTAAAGAYTCTGCCGTCYTATTACAYCTTGCYCGCAAAGCYTTTGCGCCGGGTAAAATTCCTTTYCCGTTATTRCATGTTGATACGAATTGGAARTTTAAAGAAATGATTGCYTTTCGTGAYMAAATGGCGAARGASTATGACTTYGARYTACTKGTTCATCAAAAYCCWGAAGGSATGRAAATGGGCATGGGWCCRTTYACYCACGGTAGTGCWACSCATACCGATGTRATGAAAACTCAAGGTTTAAARCAAGCGTTAAATAAATATGGTTTTGATGCTGCTTTTGGTGGYGCWCGTCGYGATGAAGARAAATCWCGTGCCAAAGAGCGTGTTTATTCWTTTMGWGATRAAAATCATCGTTGGGATCCTAAAAGCCAACGTCCWGAATTATGGAATATCTAYAAYGGTAAAGTGCATAARGGCGAAAGTATYCGTGTTTTCCCATTATCTAAYTGGACTGAGCTTGATATYTGGCAGTACATYTATTTAGAAAGYATTCCAATTGTGCCACTTTATTTAGCCAAAAAACGMCCAGTCGTTGAGCGTGATGGTACYTTGATCRTGGTTGATGATGAYCGTATGCCTATTGGTGATGATGAAGAAATTCAAATGAAGAGTGTTCGTTTTAGAACCTTAGGTTGTTACCCATTAACAGGGGCGGTTGAGTCAACAGCAGATACCTTACCTGAAATTATTCAAGAAATGTTATTAACCAAAACTTCTGAGCGTCAAGGTCGTGTTATTGATCACGATAGCGCTGGTTCTATGGAAAAGAAAAAAATGGAAGGTTATTTCTAAACCCTTATTTTAAGGTATAGATTTTTCACCATAACATTTTTATTTGATTAAAATTTCCGAAGGAAAAACTTATGAGTCACCAATCAGACTTAATCGAAGAAGACATTCAAGCTTATTTAAAGCAACATGAAAACAAAGAGTTAGTAAGATTTTTAACCTGTGGTAGCGTCGATGATGGTAAAAGTACCTTAATTGGCCGTTTATTACATGATTCAAAAATGATCTTTGAAGATCAGCTGGCTGCCATTGAAAAAGATTCAAAAAAATCAGGTACCACCGGTGATACCATTGATTTAGCCTTATTGGTTGATGGTTTACAGTCTGAGCGTGAGCAGGGCATTACCATTGATGTTGCTTATCGCTATTTTTCCACTGATAAACGTAAGTTTATTATTGCTGACACTCCCGGTCATGAGCAATATACCCGCAACATGGCAACGGGTGCATCAACCTGTGATATCGCTATTATTTTGATTGATGCCCGTTACGGCGTGCAAGTTCAAACCCGTCGCCATTCATTTATTTGTTCATTATTGGGCATTAAACATATTATTGTTGCGGTCAATAAAATGGACTTGGTTGATTACTCGCAAGAACGTTATCAGGCCATTAAGAAAGATTACCGTGAATTTACTGAAAGTTTAAACTTCTCTGATGTGCGTTTTATTCCAATGTCAGCATTAAATGGCGACAATGTTGTTGAAGAAAGTGAAAACATGTCTTGGTATCCAGGCGCTACTTTAATGAAGCTGCTAAATACCATGGATGTTAAAGAAACAGAAGAATTTACTGAATTACGTTTCCAAGTGCAATATGTTAATCGCCCTAATTTAGATTTCCGTGGTTTTGCGGGTACGCTTGCTTCTGGTCATGTATTGGTTGGCGATACCATTGTAGCTTTACCGTCTGGTAAAGAAAGTGTTGTTAAAGAAATTGTTACCTTTGACGGTAATCTTGAACGCGCTGATAAAGGCATGGCGGTCACGTTAACCTTAGAAGATGAAATAGATATTAGTCGCGGTGAAATGATTGTTAAAAAAGGCAGTTTACCAACTTCAGCAAAAGAGCTAAATGCTACCGTAGTATGGATGCATGAGAATGAGCTTGAGCCTGGCCGTGAATACTTTATTAAACATGGCAGCAAAATGACTACCGGCCATGCGAGTAAAATCGTCAGCAAGTATGATGTTAATACCATGGAAAAACTCGCAACGTCACAATTAGCGATGAATGAAATAGGTATCGTTGATTTTGTTATTAGTGAAGCATTACATTTTGATGACTATCAAGAAAACCGTGGTACTGGCGCCTTTATCATTATCGACCGTTTAAGTAATGTTACTGTTGGTGCTGGTATGATAAATCATGCTGTTGATGGCCAAGTTCATGAGTATTCAACTTTTGAATTAGAGTTAAATGTCTTAGTTCGTAAGCAGTTCCCTCATTGGGGTGCACGTGATATTACTAAATAGCTATTCACCATTCACTTTATTGCAGTAGCGCTTAATTAATGCGTAAAAAGTACTCATTAACTATCGTTAATGAGTACTTTTTTCTTTCATTAGAATACTACTGCTTAACGTTGAACATTTAGTTATTAGGAAATATTTAGCCTAATTTTTAATAAGTAACATTAGGATGATAATGACAATAGAACAGTGGTTGATGATAGCGGTTTTTATCGCCACTTTTATCAGTTTAGTTAAATATAGTAAAGCACCTGAACGTGTTTTTTCAGTAACAGTACTGGCTTGTTTAGCGTTGTCATTTGTTAGTGTTGACGATATTCTCGCTAATGCGGTAAATCCGGGTTTAGTTACCTTAATTTTACTGGTACTTTGTTCTTTTTCTTTTGAACGTACCAGTATTTTACGTCGTATGAGTCAGCGGATTTTTAATGGCTCAAAAATCAATTCAATGCTGCGGCTTTTTATTGGTACTGCATTTGCTTCTGCTATTATGAGTAATACCGCAGTAGTCGCGACACTTATTAATAGTGTCAAAAATAATAAGTTGATCAACCCAGGGAAATTACTATTACCTCTGTCTTATGTTGCGATTTTAGGCGGCACTCTCACACTTGTTGGTACCTCCACCAATCTTATTGTTAATAGCTTACTGATTAAACAAGGGGCGACTGGTTTTAGCTTTTTTGATTTTACCGCTATTGGCATAGTTGCGTTACTACTCTGTTTACTCTTAGTCATTTTACGTGCTAGAACGTTACCTGATATAGAACAAAGTCAATTGCTAACACAAGATTATTTACTTGAAGCTGAAGTCGCTGATGATTCTAAGTTAGTGAATAAAACCATTGAAGAAAATGGTTTAAGAAATTTAGATGCGCTATTTTTAGTCGAAATTGTCCGTCAAGAACGCCTAATAACACCCGTGACACCAGACGAAAGAGTACAAGCTGGCGATAAGTTAATCTTTAGTGGTGATATTTCAAAAGTATTAACATTACAGCAGTTTGATGGCTTAACATTATTTGCTGAGCAAGATGATTTATTACGTGATAATTTAACCGAAGTATTAATCAAACCTGATTCTGCTATTGCCGGAAAAACCTTAAAAAAAGCCGGCTTTCGCGCTCGTTTTGATGCCGCTGTTGTGGCGGTTCGTCGAGAGGGTTGTGCCTTATCTGGGAAGTTAGGTGATATTGTTTTACAGTCAGGTGACTTTTTAGTGCTTGCTGTAGGGCAAGATTTTTCTAGTCGTACTAACTTATCAAAGAATTTTTTTATATTGTCCGGCCATCAAGCGATAAATATGCTCAGTGGTTGGCGTGATCAAGCGACTGTTTGGGGGTTTTTACTGGCTATTTCTATTTCAGTATTAACGCCTATTTCTTTATTAGGTTGTTTATTTCTTTATGTTGCGATGCTGATCTTTAGTGGAGCCTTAACAGTAAATGAAATTAAGCGTCGTTTTCCTTTAGAAATTTGGATGATAGTACTTGGCGCACTAACCTTAGCAACTGCTATTGAAAATACCGGCTTGGCGGCTATGATAGCCGACTCTATAAAACAACTCCTTGATGGGCGTAGTGTTTATTTAGCATTTATTGCTATTTTTGTATTAACGCTATTGATGACTGAATTGATAACCAATAGTGCCGCCGCCGCATTAACATTCCCTATTGCTTATAATATTGCTTTGGGCTTAGGGGTCGATCCAATACCTTTTGTGATGGCAGTAGCTTTTGCCGCAAGTGGCTCATTTATTAGCCCTTATGGCTATCAAACTAATGTGATGGTCTATAACGCAGGTAACTACCAATTAAGTGATTTTGTAAAGTTTGGTTTGCCTATCTCTATTGTCTACAGTGTTACTGTGTTGTGGATGATTCCCGTTGTGTTTCCTTTTTAGAACAACACCTTAAAATTTACACCTTAAAATATTAAAGAGTAAAGAATGAAAACAGAAAATACGGTATGGCATGAACAACATGTAACGAAAGAACAGCGTGCTACTTTAAAACAACAAAAGCCTTGTTTACTTTGGTATACCGGTTTAAGTGGCTCTGGTAAGTCAACCGTTGCTAATGCAGTAGATGCGTTATTATTTGAACTGGGTTGTCACAGTTATTTACTTGATGGTGATAATGTTCGTCATGGTTTAAATGGTGATTTAGGCTTTAGTGATGAAGACAGAGTTGAAAACATTCGCCGAATTGGTGAAGTATCAACGCTTTTTCTTGATGCGGGTTTAATTGTTTCTACTGCTTTCATTTCACCTTTTAGTGAAGATAGAGCCAGTGCCAGAGCAAAACTAGCGCAAGGCGAATTTATTGAAGTGTATATTGATACACCGATAAGCGTTTGCGAACAACGCGATCCTAAAGGCTTATATAAAAAAGCACGTAAGGGTGAAATTAAAGACTTTACCGGCATAGACTCAAACTATGACGTTCCTGAGAATCCTGAAATTCATGTAAAAACAGCCGAGCAATCTATACAGAGTTGTGCGCAGCAAATAGTGAATTATTTAGCTGAGCATGATTTTATAGAAAAAGGCTCTATCGAATTAACGAAGTAAAGGTAACTCCCATGCATTATGATGTTTTTAATGGCGATGCCGATGGCATTATTGCGTTATTACAACTTCGCCTTTCTAAAAAAGAAAAACAGCCAAGTGAATTTACCTTAATTACCGGTGTTAAACGTGATATCAGTTTACTTAAACAAGTTGATGTTAATCTAGCTGAGTCTGTTACGGTATTAGATATCTCGTTAGAAAAAAATAATGATGCTCTGGCCCGTTTACTTGAACAAGAAGTGAAGGTTTTTTATGTTGATCATCATCGAACTGGGGATATTCCGCAGTCAAAGCAGCTATTCAGTTTATTAGATACCGATGCAAATACTTGTACTAGTCTTTTAGTCAATAAACACCTTGATGATGAGTTTGTTCTTTGGGCTATCACAGCTGCTTTTGGCGATAATATGCAAGCCTCTGCTGAGGAGTTGTCTGGAAAACTTGGATTATCATCTAAGCAGCAATCGCAATTAAAAGAATTAGGTATTTATATTAACTATAACGGCTACGGACGCAGTGTTGAAGACTTGCATTTTCATCCAGCTGACTTGTTTAGAAAGTTATTAAAGTATTCAGACCCTTTTGAGTTAATCAATGAGCAAGGCTCTATTTTTTCACAGCTTAAAAGCGCCTATTTAGCCGATATGCATCAAGCTAAAAATGCGGACGTACTTGTTGAAAATACTAGTTTTAAAGCAGTACAATTAGCTGATGAACCATGGGCTCGGCGTGTAAGTGGTGTTTTTGGTAACGATTTAGCCAATATTTCACCTGATAAAGCACATGCTGTTCTTACGCTAAATGAAAGCGCCTTAAATACTAATTATAGTTATACCGTCAGTCTCAGAGCCCCTTTAAGTAATAAGCAGGGTGCTGGTGAGTTATGTGCTAGCTTTCCAACGGGTGGTGGCAGAGCTGCTGCCGCAGGCATTAATGCATTACCTCAAAAAATGCTTGGCGATTTTTTTGATAGCGTGTCAAAATATTACGCATAGTGCCTAAGTTACGGCTTACGAACAACAAGTTAAAAAGGAAGGATAAGAGATGAGTTTATTAATCACTGGTGGTACGGGCTATATTGGTAGCCACACAGTTGTCGAGTTGCAAGCTTTAGCCAATGAGCAAGATATTGTTATTGTCGATGATTTGTCAAACTCCTCTACTAAAGTACTTGAACGAATTACCAGAATTACAGGGAAAACAGTTACCTTTATCAAAGCTGATATTTGTGATTACGAAGCGATGAACTTGGTATTTACTCAACATAATATTGATGCCGTAATCCATTTTGCTGGTCATAAAGCTGTTGGTGAGTCGAGTGAAAAACCACTTAGCTATTATTATAATAATGTTTCGGGTACGGTTATTTTACTTAAGGTAATGGCCGAGCATAAGGTTAAAAAACTTGTTTTTAGTTCGTCAGCAACTGTTTATGGTGATAATGCTTCACCACTGAATGAAACTATGTCAACTTCAGCGACTAACCCCTACGGTCAAACTAAATTGATGATTGAACATATTTTGTTTGATTTGGCAAAAAGTGACAGTGACTGGTCTATTGCTTGTTTACGTTATTTTAATCCTATTGGCGCGCATGAATCAGGCTTAATAGGTGAAAATCCTAATGGAATACCTAATAATTTATTACCTTATGTTGCTCAAGTGGCGGTTGGCCGATTGGCTCAACTACAAGTGTTTGGTGATGATTATGACACGGTAGATGGTACTGGAGTGAGAGATTATATTCATGTGGTTGATTTGGCGCAAGGCCATGTTAAAGCGCTACAAAACTTAGATAAAATATCAGGCTGCCAAGCCATTAATTTAGGTACAGGCAATGGCACCTCAGTATTAGAGATTGTTAATACCTTTAAAGAAATTAGTGGTCAAAATATTCCGTACAAAATAGTCCCTAGACGTGCCGGTGATTTAGCGACAGTTTATGCAAACGCTGATTTGGCGCATGAGCTACTTGATTGGCAAGCAACGAGAAATTTACATACTATGATTATGGATACTTGGCGTTGGCAGTCAGAAAATCCACAAGGATTCTAACTGCGTTAATATAATTATCCGGCCAATTGACTTTGTTCATCAGCCCAAGCAAGAGCTTCGTTATAATGTTTGACGGCTTGCTCTTTATCTAATTGGAGTTTTTCCATAATAAAATTCGTTTTTTCCCATTGAGCATGCTCAATAAACTCAACTAATTTTATTATGGCTGCCATCACACCTTTTCGTGTCAGTAGCGGCTCTTTAATCTCACTTGCTAATGGCAATTTGTCGAGCACAACGGCTAGTTCTTCATCTAAAATAGCATCGATCATCGATAGTAGCCCTGTTAGAAAAGCGATGGAGTCATCAAGTTGAGATTTCAGATCCTTAGCGACTAGTTCACAAAATTTAGCGCGTGTCATCGCTAATTTGATTAACTCTGTTGGCTTATCTGGGTTTGCGGTAACAGCAAACATCAAACCAAGAAAACGCTTTAACTCACTGGAGCCAAGAATGACTAACGCTTGTTTAATCGTTGATATTTCACTGTGGCGTCTAAACATCGCGGAATTAGCATAGCGAAGTAATTTATATGATAAAGATACATCACGTTCAAACACATTGGTTATGCTAGTTAAATCTAATTCAGGCTTAGAGGTTTCATATAATAATTCAGCCATAGCAAGCTGGGATGGAGATAAATTTTTAGTTTTTACCATCTCGGGCTTAGCAAAAAAGAAGCCTTGAAAATACTTAAAACCAAGTTGTAATGCCTGATCGTATTCTTGATAAGTTTCTACTTTTTCAGCTAACAATTCAATATGAGGATGATTTTTAATGGCTTCTATAATTTGTTTGATTTCGTCAAAATTGGTTTGCTGAATATCAACTTTAATAATTTTAATAAATGGATAGAAATGCGACCAAACACTTTGGTGCTCATAATCATCTAAAGCAATGGTATAACCTTTACTATATAAGTCTTTACAAATATTTAATAATTTTTTACCTGGCTTGACCGTTTCTAGTATTTCAATAACCACTTCTTCATTGGTGAGCATTTCAGGGTAACCTTGAATTAAGGTTTCTAAAGTGAAATTAATAAAGGCAGGTTTACTGCCAGTAAAATCACTAATGCCCATATTGAATTTGCTCGCTTCAATCATTTTGCTCGTTGCTTCATCACCATCTATTTCAGGAAAAACATTATCTATGCTATCGCGAAAAAGTAATTCATAAGCATAGAGGTTTTTGTTTGCGTCTAAAATAGGCTGTCTAGCGGCATAAAAGTACATAGTTTGAGCAATATCTTTATAATAAAAACAATTACTAATAAATATACCTATTCTTGTTGAAGATGCAAGATTATGCGGAAAATTATCTTTTTATATTTCGAGGAATAATCGGCGACAGGGTATATTTATGTCTAAGTTCTTGATAGCGTAGCAGGGAATTTTTTAGCCATAAATTACAACAGATAGAGGGGAATCGCTTGGCATTGGGTACATTAATTTCTTTAGCACTATATTTTATTGTTATGTTAGGCATAGGCTTTTATGCCTATACAAAATCTACCAGTGATGTTTCTGGTTATATGCTCGGTGGTAGAAGCTTAAGCCCTAGTGTAACAGCACTTTCTGCCGGAGCCTCGGATATGAGTGGCTGGATGTTAATGGGTTTACCTGGCGCTATGTATATCTCAGGAATGAGTAGCTTATGGATAGCCATAGGTTTAGTGATTGGTGCCTTTTTAAATTATCTCATTGTTGCTCCTCGTCTTCGAACCTATACAGAAGTGGCTAATGACTCTATTACTTTACCTGACTTCTTTGAAAATCGCTTTAATGATAAATCACGCCTGTTACGAATAGTTTCATCGCTGGTTATCATCGTATTTTTTACCCTTTATACATCCAGTGGGCTGGTTGCTGGTGGCAAGCTCTTTGAAAGTTCTTTCGGGCTGAACTATGAAGTGGGGTTGTATGTTACCGCAGGCGTTGTCGTAGCCTATACACTTTTTGGTGGCTTTTTGGCGGTTAGCTTAACTGATTTTGTGCAAGGCTGTATTATGTTTATTGCCTTAGTATTAGTCCCTTTGGTTACTATTAATGACGTTGGCGGGTTGGGGGAAATGCAAACGAGTATTAGTCACATTAACCCTGAACTGTTGGATATTTTTAGTGGTGTTAGTGCTATAGGCATTATTTCAGCAATGGCCTGGGGCTTAGGCTATTTTGGTCAGCCACATATTATTGTTCGATTTATGGCAATTCGTCACGTGCAAGATATGCCAACAGCACGTCGTATAGGGATGAGCTGGATGATAGTATCAATCATTGGTGCTATGGCTACTGGGTTTGCCGGTATTGCTTATGTCGCTAAAACGGGGTTAACTCTTGATGATCCAGAAACTATTTTTATTGTATTATCACAACTTCTTTTTAGCCCATTAGTTGCTGGTTTTCTTTTAGCGGCGATATTAGCAGCGATTATGAGTACTATTTCTTCTCAATTATTAGTTACTTCAAGCTCGTTAACTGAAGATCTTTATAAAACTTTTTTAGATAAAGATGCTAGTGATAAACAGCAAGTTTTAGTTGGGCGTATCTCAGTGGTTATTGTTGCCCTAGTTGCTATTTATTTAGCCTATAATCGTGATAGTTCAATATTATCCTTAGTCAGTAATGCTTGGGCTGGCTTTGGTGCCGCATTTGGACCAGTCATTATTGGGTGTTTATATTGGAAAAAAATGACTAGAAATGGCGCCTTATTCGGTATGATCACTGGCGCTGCAACAGTACTTTTATGGATTTATGCCCCTATTAGTATTGATGGTCAATCATTAAGTTCATTAATGTATGAAATAGTTCCTGGTTTCATTTTGTGTTCACTCGTTATTTATGTTGTGAGTACTATTTCTCCGCAAGGTGATACCGCCATTTTAGCTAAGCATGATGAAATGTTGACACATCATCATTAAATAATATGAATAATAAATTTTAATACAGGTTAAAAATATGAAATTTTCTAATACATATATTAAGTTAGGCGAGCAATTTTTCCAGCGAACTTTACCGGAAAAAGTTGCTTCACCGACACTATTATTATGGAATCAAGCGTTAGCTAATAATTTACTTATACCTAAAAACATACAAGATGATCATCTTTTATTGTCTCAATACGGTTCAGGTAATCAACTACCAAATGGTGCTGAATCAATAGCACTTGCTTATTCAGGTCATCAATTTGGTCACTTTAATCCTCAATTAGGTGATGGTCGAGCGCATTTGCTTGGTGAAGTATTAGATAAAGATAATATACGCCGAGATATTCAATTAAAAGGCTCAGGACAAACAGGTTTTTCAAGGCGAGGTGATGGAAAGTGTGCTTTAGCGCCAGCACTGAGAGAATACATCATGAGTGAAGCATTATTTGCACTTGGTGTACCTACTTCTCGTTGCTTATCTGTAGTGGCTACTGGAGAAGTCATTAATCGAGGCTTAGCTAAAGCGGGCGCTGTTGTTACCCGAGTTGCTGCTAGCCATATTCGGGTTGGTACTTTTCAATACTTTGCTGCCAGAGGTGATACTGCATCATTAAAAATACTGGTTGATTACAGTATAAAACGTCACTTCCCTGAAATAGATATTGATGAAAGTGGAAATAAAATTCTGTTATCGTTTGAGCAACGTGTATTAGCGTTTCTAGCGTGTGCTATTGCCAAACAAATTACCTTAGTCGTTGAATGGTTGCGCATTGGATTTATTCATGGGGTAATGAACACAGACAATACTGCTATTTGCGGTGAAACGCTCGATTTTGGTCCTTGTGCTATGTTGGGAGGGTATGATGAAAATAAAGTTTTTAGCTCTATTGATGAATATGGTCGTTATGCCTTTGGTAATCAAGGAAAAATAGCGCAATGGAATATGGCTCGATTGGCTGATTGTTTAATACCGTTATTGATAGAATTTAGTGATAAAAACCTCACTAAAGAAGAACAAGAGCAACAGGCATTAACAAAAATTGAAGCACTAATCCATCAGTACACGGATCAGTTTGATATGGCGTATTTTACTATGTACGGTAAAAAGCTTGGTTTGAAGGATACTGCTTTGAACAATAAATCATTGATTAGTGATTTATTAGCCCTAATGCAAACACAAAACTTAGACTACACACAAACATTTTTACACTTAACACAATCCTTATCAGATGATGTGAAAGCGCAAGATCTGCAAAGTAAACTTGGTGATTGGTACCAAACTTGGCTAATGATACTTAATAAAGAAAAACCTGAGCAAGAAAGCCATCAGAAAAATAAGTATCAACAAGCTCAAAATTTAATGAGAAAAAATAATCCTGTTGTTATCCCGAGAAACCATCATATTGAGGCAATACTTGAGTCTTGTGAAAATGTTATTGGTAATGATTCAAGTTGCATAAAAGATTCAAAGAAAGACGTTATTATTGCTACTGTTGATGAGTTCCTTTGTGTGTTGCGTTCACCTTATAAAGAAACGGAAGCGACAAAGAAGTATCAAGAGATAGCTGGCGATGATGATAGATATTATCAAACCTTTTGTGGTACTTAGCATTATTTATAAAACAATAAATAAACAAACTATGGTGTTATTTCTCCCTCTTTAGTGTTAACGGTTTGTTGAACTTATATTAAATTCAGTATCTTTTTCACACTTGTAAAAATTAATTAACTTTGTTGTTGACTTAGTACATAGGTACGGAGTTTATTATATATGGATAATTTGTCTTTATTTTAAAAGTATTAGCTACATTTTATGTTAAGTAGCGTAAGGAAAGGTATGGGCAAAACAATGACAATTGGCAAATTAGCCAGTGCAGTTGGGATCAGTGTTGAAACTATTAGGTTTTATCAACGACAAGGGTTAGTGGCTCAACCAGAAAAACCATTAAATGGCTTCAGGCTGTATCACTTTGACACGATAGAGCGACTTAGGTTTATTATTAATGCCAAAAGCTTAGGCTTTACATTAAATGAAATTCGTAAGCTTGATAACTTATCTTCGGGATGTAATTTATTTCATGATTTAGCTAACAGTAAGTTAGAAAGTATCAAAAATGAAATATCAAATTTACACAAAACTGAACAAAAAATTAAGGCTTTAATTGGTAGCTGCAATTCAGACTGTAAAGCTGAAAACTGCTCAATTGCGGTAAAAATGTATAGCTAAGCTTTTATACCCGTGTAATTAAAATGTATATAGTCCTAGTATAAATCTAACCGAGCACGTTGCCGTTATACTGAAGAAGAAGTTTATATGATAATAATAGAAAAAGATAAGCTAGAAGTTGGTTTAGAGTTATCTCAGCTCGTCTTAAATCATATGGGTGCTTATGTTTCAGTTAAAGGTAGAGATAAAAAGTATCTTTATGCCAATAAAAAATTAACGGCTCTTTTTAAATCAAGTTTTGATTCAATAGTTGGCTTAACTGATAGTGAACTTTTCGATTTTTCTACTTATGCTGATGTGATAGAGAGTGATGAAAGAGTATTGAATTTTGGTGATTGTATTGAAAAGAAAGAAATTAATATCATCAAGCTGACCGGTGAAAAGACAGTCTACTTATCATCAAAACAACCTATTTATAATATTCATCAGGAAATTGTTGGTGTTCTTTGTGTTTCAACCGATATTACTGAAAGTCACTATTTACAAGAAAAATTAGAAATAGAAGCGACAACAGATCCATTAACGGGTTTATTTAATCGTCGTATTTTTTTTAAATTAGCTGATCAGTTTCTCTCTGAATCCATTCGTCATAATAGATATTTATCCTTAATTATGTTGGATATTGATTTATTTAAAGGCATAAATGATGAATATGGACACCTTATTGGTGATCAAGTTATTCAATTTGTTGCCTCTAAAGCTAAAAGTTTACTTCGAAAAGAAGATATCATTGCTAGGGTTGGTGGTGAAGAATATGTAGTGTTACTACCCAATACTCACAGTAAATCGGCAGAGTTAATTGCTGAAAAAATAAGAATATCAATAGACTCTTCCTATATCACCGGAGACTGGTCTGGAGGGATTCAGCCAAAAATAAGTTTAGGTGTTTCTAGTTATACTGAAGGTGATAGTGATTTCTTTGAAATTTATTCTCGCTCTGATAAAGCGCTTTATAAAGCAAAATCAACAGGGCGAAATAAAATTTGCATGCATGAAAAAATACATGATGCGGTAAGTGATTCAGTATAATTTTAACTTTGTTCTTCTCCTGTTTTGATTAAGGTATAAGGAGAATAATATTGCACCGATTATTTATTAGACCAAGAAATTTTTTCGTTAATATTACGTTGCCATAACGCTAGGGATTCATTTTTATCAGCAACAATAATAATGTTAGCTTGTTTAAAACCAAGCGATTCACCTTGTAATTTATTATCGCTAAACTTTTTAGTGAATGCTAGATGCTCTTCTTTAGGTACAACAAATATTGCTACGGTATCAGTTAAACCTTTAAAAACTAGGTGTAAACTTTTCATACCATCAAAGCGACAGTAATCTGCTGATATTAGCTCCCCTAATGATCCACTAAAGCTAGCATTAAAGGTGGTCATTTTTTTATTCAATGACGTTAAGCTTACTCGGTTGTTATCATCATTATAAAACTCGTTCTCTTCATGATAAACATGTGCTAGTGCATAATCACCTAAATTAGTGTAACTATTGGAAAATTGTAAGTAATTTACGACTAAACCAGCAATAATAGCAACAGACGCTGCTAGCGCTAAATGTACACGAGACTTACGTTTTTCCTGTTGATGACTGGCCAATGTTTGACGTAACAATAGTTTGTTATATAGGTCCTCAGGTACAGGAACGTTCATGGCTTGTTTTAATTTTTCATCAAATAAGCAAAGCTCGTGTGCAAGTTGTTTTTTAGCAGGATCTGCATTTTGCGCGGCAATAATATCATCATCTTGGCTAGTTGGATCAGCGTATATGCTGCGTCTATATTGCAAGTCATCCATTTTTTTTGTGGGGTTATCAACTTTAGGCATATCGCTATCACTCGTGTGATTATCATTCATGAAGAAACCTCATTTTTTCAGGCTCTTTTTCTAACGCATCTTTTAACTGGTTACGTGCTCTAAATAAACGAGTCATTACAGTGTTTTTATTCAAATTAAGCATATTAGCGATATCTTCACCGCTATAGCCACCTAACACTTGTAATACCAATGGTTCAGAGTATTCGGGCGGTAATTGTGCTATTTTGTCTCTTAACCATTGATTCTCTATTACTTGCTCAGTAGTGGTAGATTTTGTATCCATAATACTGGCTTCTTCGTATTCACTCATATCAAAGCGCTTACGTTCAAAACGTCTGGCATTTTCACGTCTTAAAATGGTAATTAACCATGATTTCGCTGCTTTTTCATCTTTCAATGAATCAAGTGCACGCCATGCCCTTAAAAATGTTTCCTGCACTAAGTCTTCGGCAACCTGCTTTTCGTGCGTTAACCAATAGGCATATCGGTATAAATCGCCGTGCAGAGCCTTTACTAGTGCTTCGTATCTAACTTGTTTTGTTGCCATACTGCTACTGTTTTTAGATGGTTCAGTATTTAAGACCTGAGGAGGTGTTTTTTTATTTCCAAATTTTTTCATTTTTTTGAACTTAGTTTGGATTTATGGTGAATTTTCTGGTGGTGTTTTCTTCAAAACCAGTAGTATTGAACTGTTGAATCGCTTTTAATAAGTTTTTTCCAACCCATGAGCCTTCAACTACTTTTTTACCATATAAGTGTTGTTGAACATCATTAATAGCACAAGTAAATTCTGCATTATTTATTTGTACTATTGCTGCTGCCAAAGTAGATACTTCAACCTTGCCATGATTTGTACTTATGTTATTTAACCAAGGTAAAATTAAATTTAAGGCTTGCTCGGCATTATTTTTTTTACAAGCGGCTATTAAAGCAAGGTAATTATCATTTACTTTTTGGGGTTTGCTGTTACGGATATTAAATGAACCTTTTCGCTTTAAGTAAAATACATGACTTGCCCAGGCGAATACGGTTAATATCCATAGCGTCAAAAACAACCATTGTAAATAGCTTGTTTTTTCAATGATAATTGGCTGGGACGTTGCGGTGTTGTTTATTAAGCGAGTATTCGATAACGTGTTCGCTGTAGCGGGGGAAGGGGCTATAAAGTTTTGGGGTAGATCAGCATTGGCGTGTACCGTAATAGTTTGCTCAGGTAGTACTGCTTGTTGATATTTATTCGTTACAGTATTCCACCAAGCGATGGTGATTTTAGGCAAAATGTATTCTCCAGCATGACTGGCAACAAGCGCAAAGTTTTGTCTTTTTTGACTAATTAATCGTTCTTTAGTTAAGCTTGAATGAAGCTCGGCTTGATCTGGATATATTTTCAAACCAACAGGCGCACTCATTATTATTTTAGGTAATTGGGCTTTACCAAGCCCTGCTGCGGTTAATGTAATAGTACGGGTAATTGGCTCGCCGACTTTAAATTCATGTTTGCCTTGTGAAGAGACAGGTTGCCACTCCTGATGTAAAGTTAATAATTCACTAGGCAACCAACTATTGTTAGCATCAATGGGATAATTATCTGGAATTGGTCGTACGTTTAGGGGAAGTTTGTCTCCTGAAATATTGACGGGTTTAGTTTCGCCAAAACTTAAAAAACCAGAGCGGCGTCTAGATTGTACCATAATATCGCCGGCAAACATTGGCGTATCAAGAATGAACTTACCACTTTGCTCAGGGGTAATAGCGTAAGTTCGTTCAATGATGCGATAGCGTTTGCCATTAATTATACCGTCACTTTCTATATCTTTACCTATTTGTTCAATGGTTGCACTGGTCAAGCTAGGTTCAGTCAAACTACCACGTTGTAGTTGTACACCAATATGTAGTTTTATCGTTAAGGTTAGTAATTGTTGCACATAAATATCGTTTGCAGATAATTCGGCCGTGATAAAAATATCTTGCTGCTGTGTTGAGTTAGCACTACCTTGCTCTATAACTTGCACATTGATAGCTTTAGACTGATGACCATTAACGGTTAAAGCGGGAATTATTAAGCTACCTGTTTTTCTTGGAATCAATACTATTTGCCAACGCGTTGTTCTCGTGGTTTTAAAATTAACCATGCTGGTTTGTGAACTAACTTCGGTACGCGCGAGTATAAAGTCTTTTAATAAAGGTGCTGTCTCTAAACTATCACGTTCAACACTGTCATCAGCAATAACGGTTAAGACCAGAGATTCATTACTCATTACCGGGTTAGCATCAACGCTAGCAATAATTTTTGTTAGGGCTAAAGTTGTTTGACTAACGGCTAAAAGAGCCAGTAGCATTAGTAGTTTTAAGCTCATATTTACCACTTTTTCTGTACTCCTTGACTAGTACCGTCTTGTCGACGTTTTTGATATTCTAATTGCATTTTGTTGCGTAATAATAGGTAAGGATCATCAGTTACTTTATTTAACAATTGTTGATGCTTTTGTGATTTTTCTTTTGCTAGTTGCTCGGCTGCTACTTGTTCGGCAGTTTTTTCTTTACCTTGCTCAGGTGATTCTTCGTCTTGCTTAGCTTGTTGCTTTTTTTCCGATTGATTTTCATTTTCTTTTTTATTGTTTTCACTTTTTGATTGTTTGTGCTGCTCATCTTTTGGTTGAGACTCGTTAGCTGAATCTTCTGATGATTGTTGTTCTTGTTTTTTATCACTTTTATCTGGTGACTGTTGTTGTGAGTCATTGTCCTGTTTTTGTTGTTTATCTCCCTTGTCTTTGGACTTTTCATCTTTAGATTGATCTTTTTTATCTTGTTCTTGTTTCTGCTGCTGCTTAAGCTTTTCCATGTTGTCTTTGGCATCTTGCAAGTTAGGATTTTTCTGTAAAGCTTGTTGATAAGCATCAATTGCTTGGTCATACTTTTGCATTTGTGCTAGTGCATTACCTTGATTATAAAGACTATTAGCGCTATCTGCTTGTTCACCTTGAGTAAACGCATCAAGCGCTTGTTGATAATTTCCGGCTTTGTAATGAGCGCTACCTTGCCATTGTGAATTTTCAAACTGTTGAGCGGCACTTTGGTAGTTTTCTTGATTGTATTGCTGTTGTGCTTGTTGATCTTTGGTTTGCCAAAGGCCTTGCCATGTTTTTTGTAAAAAGGATGGCGCAGGTATGCTTTCCTTATTGTTACTATTTTCATTCGCGTAAGAAACCGGGCTTACTAGAGACATTGAGAATAAAAATATTAAGGGCAGGCAGGTGATAGGTAATAGTAAAATAGCACCACCGCGACGAAAATAACTTAAAGCAAGAGCAAGCACTAACAATAATAACCAAGCACCTTGTTCTTGCCATTGATCGCCTAGTTGCTGACTTGGCTGTTGTTTACTTTTATTGTTGTTTAATCGTTCAGGTTTCAAGATAATATTATCAATATCACTATCATCATTACTAATGGTTTGGTAATTTCCTTGTCCTTTAGCGGCAAGGGATTGAAGTTTATGTATTGGTAGCCTAGGAACCACAATCGCACCGTTATTATCTTTTAATAATTCACCTGATGGTAGTTTTATCGGCGCACCATTTGGACTGCCAATACCTAATATATTGAGGCGATGTTCATACTTACTCGACCAATCATAAATATCACTGAGCTCTTCATTGTCTACATCATCGGTAAACCAATAGATATCGCCAGTTAAGTGGCCGGCATTGGTGAGCATTTGATGAGCAAGTGTTAAAGCAGCAAAAGGGTTTGCCCCTAATTCAGGCATAATTTCAGGTGTTAAAGAGGGGAGTAATAACTCTATATTTTTAATATCTTGCGTTAATGGGCTAATAACGAAAGCAGCACCAGCATAGGCAATAAGACCGACGTCACCCTCATTGATTTTTTTGAGCAAGTCAATGGCTTTAAAGCGCGCCCGAGTTAAACGGTTTGGCTTTATGTCAGTGGCGTACATCGAATAAGACATATCCATAATAAGCACAGAGCCACGTTCAGTTTGGTAGACCGGTTGTGGTAATTTTTGCCAAGCAGGGCCAGCAAGGGCAATAATACTGAGTAAACCGATAAATAAAGGTCTACTTAAAAACAGGCGTTGATGTGATTTTTTGTTACTCGGTACCGAACTATTCGTTGCGTCTTCAACGAGTACACCACTTAAATGAGGAGGTAAGAATTTTTGCCAAGGTGATTGATGAAAACGATGTTTTTTTAACAGCCAAAGTACGGTGAATAATACACAAATTGCCAGTAACCAAAAGGGTCTGACAAAATGAAAATTAGCTAAAAATAAATTATATGATGTCATTATTATTTAAATTCTAAGGCCTAAATTGCTCTACGGGCGTAGGGTGATAAGTTAATAGCAAGTAGGTAACCTGCGCTCAATATGAAAGCTAACGACAATGGCCAATAAAATAATGCGGTTAATGGGCGCATTTGCTGTTGTTCTTGTTCAACTGGCTCTAGTTGGTCGAGTAAACTATAAATTAACTCCATGCCTTGGCTGTCTTTGGCGCGAAAATACTTTCCGCCGGTTTGCTGTGCTAGCTCAGTTAAGGTTTTTTCGTCTAATTCACTAGACGGGTTTACCCGACGAGTGCCAAACAGAGATTGTTGCAACATAACATCAGCGCCAATACCGATTGAATAAATGGTAATATCTTTAGCAATGGCGAGTTCAAGTGCTTGTTCAGGCGTTATTTTACCTGCCGTATTTTGCCCATCGGTTAATAGTAATAAAACCTTGTTTGATTTTTGCTTCGCATCAAAGCGCTTAACGGCCAATGCGATGGCATCACCGATGGCTGTTTTTCTACCGACTAAACCGAGTACACTTTCATCGAGCATTTGTTTAACTGTTTTTCTGTCAAAGGTCATTGGTGTTTGCATGTAAGCATCATCGGCAAACAAAATTAAACCGAGGCGGTCTCCTGCTCGTCGTTCAATAAAGTTACCCAGTACTACTTTTAGCATCTCTAATCGATTTACCGTACTGCCATGTAAACTCATGTCTTCAATTTGCATACTGCCAGATAAATCAACAGCAATCATCATTTCTCTACCTTCGGTAGGAATATCGATAGCATCACCTAACCATTGTGGTTGGCTTAAAGCAATTACCGTTAATAACCAGCATAAAGATAAAATCATCAATGGTGATTTTTTACTTGTGTGGCTGGAGATATTTACCGATGAACGTTGTAATAATTGCGGCATGATCAGCGCTGCACTGGTACGATTGTTGTGTTTTCGAGGGAGAAAATACACTAATAAAGGGAGCGGTAATAACAAAATTAACCAAGGCCAAGCAAAAGTGATCATGTGCTAATTCCTTGGCTTTGTTGATTTTGATTACTGCCAGTGTTTTTTTGTTTTGTTTTTATTACTTTTTTAGGCGGTAGCGCTTGATTTAACCAAAGCAGTGCCGCTTGCTGAAAGCTAGTATCTACTTCGTTATGAAAGTGCGCCTGATATTGATTGTTAAATGCTTGCTCGCTTAATTGGCTAAAGTTTGCTTGATGTTTTTCTGGTAATTTTTTTAATAAAAATTGTTGTAAGGAGTCACCATAAAGTTTGGCAAGTTCTACACGAGAAAAATAATGCATCGCAGCCCATTTTAACAAGGATATAAGTTCGTTGTTATCCATGGCTGAATTGTTTTTCAACTGTATTAAAGCTTGTTTTTTTACTTGATTACGTTTGGCTGTTTTGTTGATTTTGATTACTACTATAATAATAATCAGTAATAGTAATAAGGCTAGTAGCCACCAACCGTAGGCTATAGGGTAGCTGGTTATTTGCTCAGGCACATGTATATCATTCAATGCTAAGGGATTTGCAGGTAAAGCATTTGTTTGCGTGGGGGTAGGGTTTATTGATTGCAAAACAGCGCTCCATCTTTTAACTGTTGCTCTAGGGTTTGTCCTGCGCTAAAACTAATAACTCTTGCGCCCGCCTTAGTGAGTAATTTTGAGCATTGTTTAAAAACGGTTTCAGCTTGTTGCTTATAAGTACTTGCCGTATTTTTGTCACCTAAAGTTAATTGTTGTCTGTTGTTGCCATCAGTTAACGTTACATTCAGTTTTACTGAACTTGCCGGTAATTCTTGTTCAAGTGGGTCAGTAATGAGACAAATCACTAACTCACAATGCTGACTTATTTGTGTTAAGTGACGTAACGCGCTGATTTCTTGATTCAAGGTTGTTTGTTGGTTAGGATGCTGAATCAGCATCTCCTTGATTGGTTTGGCATCCGTTATTAAATAAACCAGTGAGCCGGGTTTTGCTAATTGTCTTATGCGAGCGCAGTTATCATCAAAGTAACTTAGGTTGTTGGGGCTTAGGTTGTTAGTGCTTTGTTTTGTTAATGTTTTATTCTGTGAGGTATGTTGTGATTGATGCAAAGACGTTAATGCGTGCAAATAATGTAATACACCTTCTTTGCGACTGCGCGGTTTTAATTCTAAATGCTCGTTTTGATTAAAAACGATTCCCCCTAAACGATCACCACGATTTTTTGCATGCCAAGCGACTAACGAGGCTACATGAGCAGCTTGCACTGATTTAAACAGTAACCGGCTACCAAAATGCATACTGGCACTTAAATCGGTAGCAATAAGCACAGGACGCTCTAACTCTTCTCGAAACAGTTTTGTATGTGTTTTTCCTGTTCTAGCGGTTACTCGCCAGTCAATAGCGCGAATGTCATCGCCTGTTTGATAATGACGCACTTCATCAAACTCCATACCACGGCCTTTGTTGCGTGATAAATAATTACCAGACATTTGTCCGTGTATATTTTTTCTTGCTGATAAATCAATTAAGGCGGTTTTATTCTGGTAATGTAATAGTTCAGTCATGGCAAGTTCAACGCCATTACTGTTAATACTCGCAAGTTGAGTTTGACAATTCGTTGCTGAATAGCCTTGCCTATTATTCGATTTTTTTTGTTTAAACCACATAAATCATTTCTTTTTATAATCGCTAAGCAACAGCAACTAAGCTTAATAAGTGGTCTAATAATTGGTTTGGCGTAATACCTTCAGCCTCGGCTTGGTAGCTAAGAATTATTCTGTGTCTTAATACATTATGTAAAACGGCTTGAATATCTTCTGGGCTGACATAATCTCGGTTATGTAACCAGGCACGAGCGCGAGCGCATCGGTCTAAAGCAATAGTAGCACGTGGGCTAGCACCATAAGCTAACCATGATTTCAATTTGTCATCATATTTTTCTGGCTGGCGAGTGGCAATAATTAAATCAACCATATAGGCTTCAAGTGCGGGTGCCATATGAATATTAAGCACTTGTTTTTGCGCATCAAATATTTCTTCTTGGCTCAATACCCTTAAGGTAGGCTTTTGGTGATTCGCCCCTGTTAATGCTTCACCGCGGTTTAGTTTTAAGATGGCTAATTCACTGACTGCATCAGGGTAGTCAATTTCTAAATGCATTAAAAATCTGTCTAATTGTGCTTCGGGTAAAGGGTAAGTACCTTCTTGTTCAATCGGATTTTGGGTTGCCATGACTAAAAATAGTTCTGGTAGTTGATAGGTTTTTCTACCAACAGTGACTTGCCCTTCGCCCATCGCTTCTAATAAGGCGGATTGTACTTTAGCCGGAGCACGGTTAATTTCATCGGCCAATACTAAGTTTTGAAATAACGGACCGGCTTGAAAAACAAATGTGCCATCTTCTGGGCGGTAAATATCTGTACCTGTTAAATCGGCAGGTAATAAATCTGGCGTAAATTGAATACGGTGAAAGTCGGCTTCTAGGCCGTCAGCTAAGGCATTGACCGCACGGGTTTTTGCTAAGCCAGGAGGCCCTTCAACAATTAAATGGCCATTGGCTAACAGGGCAATAAGTAAATTTTCTACAAAAGCAGGTTGACCAATAATTTGCGTTGATAAATGTTGTTTTAATGTGGAAAAATGTTCAATGGCCATGTTTACCTTGTTTTTTTATTTTTTGTTTAGATATATACCTGCTCCACTTGAAAATGCTCGTTTCAGGAAATCTGAGCAATTCATGATCAAGGCATATTTTTTAAAAGGGTTATTCAGGAGAATATACTTCTGAATAACCCTTATCTTCAATCAATACTTTGCCTAAAGACGCTTTTAATTCCAGTTGAATTATGCACCTTGAAGTGGAACGGGTATAAATAATTGTGAACTGAAATGCACTCTAGCACTTTATATAAGGTTGATGTTAAAGAAAACAAGTCTTCTATTAACTTAGTTGTAACAATTTATATAGGCTATATTTTTTGTCAGTTGAAAAACAAGCATTGATATTTTTTGATAGTTCGTTAGAATCAGGGATAATTCTTAAGAGGTCAGACCTCTTTTTTGTTTTATGTTTAAGTAAGATGAAAGTTGAAACCGTTTACAGGAGAAAAAGAAATATGTCGATAAAAATGACCACATCAACGGGTGAACGTATTGCGGTAGTTGCCGGCCTTAGAACCCCGTTTGCGAAACAAGCGACGGCTTTTTATGGTGTGCCAGCTGTTGATTTAGGTAAGTTAGTTGTTAATGAACTATTGCAAAAACATGATGTTGATCCCGCTATTATCGATCAATGTGTTTTTGGTCAAGTGGTACAAATGCCTGAAGCGCCAAATATTGCCCGTGAAATTGTATTAGGTACGGGCATGAATGTTCATACTGATGCTTATAGTGTTTCACGTGCTTGTGCTACTAGTTTTCAGTCAACAGTAAATATTGCCGAATCTATAATGGCTGGCTTCGTTGATGTTGGTATTGCCGGTGGTGCTGACTCTACTTCTGTTGCGCCTATTGGGGTTTCGAAAAAGCTTGCTCGTACGTTATTAGATTTAAGTAAAACTAAAACTTTAGGTCAAAAAATTGCGTTGATTAGAAAGCTTGGTCTTAAAGATATTCTTCCGGTCGCTCCTGCTGTAGCAGAGTATTCTACCGGGATTACTATGGGACAAACGGCTGAACAAATGGCTAAAACCTATAATATCTCTCGTGAAGATCAAGATGCTTTAGCGCACCGTTCTCATACGTTAGCAGCGCAAAGTTGGGCAGAAGGTAAGCTTGCTGGTGAAGTGATGAGTACTCATAGCGAACCGTATAAAGGTTTTATCGACAAAGATAATTGTATTCGTGAAAACTCTACGTTGGCAGGGTATGCCAAACTGCGTCCTTGTTTTGACCGCAAACATGGCACGGTTACCGCTGCGACAAGTACACCATTAACAGATGGTGGCGCGGCAATATTACTAATGCGTGAAGGTAGAGCAAAAGAGCTAGGTTATAAGCCGCTTGGTTATATTCGCAGCTATGGATTTGCGGCGATTGATGTTTGGCAAGATATGTTGATGGGACCAAGTTATGCAACGCCAATTGCGTTAAAGCGCGCAGGGTTGGAATTGGCGGATTTAGATCTAATTGAAATGCATGAAGCTTTTGCGGCGCAAGCATTAGCGAATATGAAAATGTTTGCTAGTCATAAATTTGCAAGAGAGCATTTGGGCCGTGATAAAGCAATAGGTGAAATAGACATGACTAAGTTTAATGTTATGGGAGGCTCACTTGCATATGGTCATCCTTTTGCCGCAACAGGTGCTCGCTTGATTACACAAACCTTAAATGAATTAAATCGTCGCGGTGGTGGTATAGGCTTAGCAACCGCTTGTGCAGCAGGTGGTTTAGGTGCAGCTATGATAGTGGAGACAGATTAATGAGTGATAAAAACATAGATACAGGTAGCGAAATGAATAGTAACGAAGTGCGAGTATCGGGTATCGAAGAGAAAAACGTCCCAAGCAGTGCTTTTACTTTAGTTCGTCAAGAAAATGGTATTGCTCATTTGGTGATGGATGTTGTTGGTGACACCATGAACACACTCAAAGCTGAGTTTGCTGAGCAAGTTGCTGATGTGTTAGTTGAAATTAAAAATGATTCATCTATTACTGGTGTGGTTTTATACAGTGGCAAGCAAGATTCTTTTGTGGCTGGCGCTGATATCAATATGATTAATGACTGTAAAACAAAAGAAGAAGTGGTTGCGCTTTCTCGCCAAGGACAAAGGATTTTTTCACAACTTGAACAGCTAAATGTTCCCGTTGTTGCTGCAATTCATGGCGCTTGTTTAGGTGGCGGCTTAGAGCTGGCAATGGCATGTCATGCGCGTATTTGTAGTGATAGTGTTAAAACAGCATTAGGCTTGCCGGAAGTGCAACTAGGCTTATTACCTGGAAGCGGAGGTACTCAACGATTACCTAAACTTGTTGGTGTACAAAAAGCATTAGATATGATGCTAACCGGTAAACAGCTAAGAGCAAAACAGGCATTAAAAGCAGGTTTAGTGAACGATGTTGTGCCTAATAGTATTTTAATTGCTACTGCTGAAAAAATGGCACTTGCGGGAAATTTTAAACAAACGACAACGTTTAAATCGTCGTTAATAAATAAGTTTCTTGAAGGTACTTCTGTTGGTCGTGGTGTTGTTTATAAGCAGGCGAAGAAATCAGTGCTATCAAAAACCAAAGGTAACTATCCTGCGCCCGTTAAAATTATCAACTGTGTGAAAACAGGTATGGAACAATCATCTGCTAAAGGCTATCAAATTGAAGCTGAGTATTTTGCAGAGCTTGCGATGAGTGACGTATCAGCACAACTACGTAACCTGTTCTTTGCAACCACTGATATGAAAAAAGAGCAGGGCGTAGCTGGGGTTATGCCTGAGAAAATCACTAAAGCGGGTGTGCTTGGTGGCGGCTTAATGGGCGGCGGCATTGCTTTTGTTACCGCAACTAAAGCAAATATTCCTGCACGTATTAAAGATATTGATCATCAAGGTATTCGCCATGCAATAAAATACAGTTATGATTTATTAAATAAAAAAGTAAAACGTCGTTTTATTCGACAAAGCGAAATGCAAAAGCAATTGTCGATGATAACCGGCTGTATTGATTATTCTGGCTTTAAAGATGTAGATATAGTGGTAGAAGCGGTATTTGAAAACCTAGCGCTAAAACAAAATATGGTGGTTGAGGTTGAGCAACAGGCTAAAACGTCAACAATATTCGCCAGTAATACTTCAAGTTTACCTATTAACAAAATTGCAGCTAAAGCAGCTCGTCCTGAAAATATTATCGGTTTACATTACTTTTCACCAGTAGATAAAATGCCACTGGTAGAAATTATCCCTCACGAGAGTACCTCGGATAAAACCATTTCAACCACGGTAGCGTTTGCTAAAAAACAAGGTAAAACACCGATTGTAGTCAAAGATAAAGCAGGTTTTTATGTGAACCGTATCTTAGCGCCTTATATGAACGAAGCGGCTATTCTATTACTTTCGGGTGAGCCAATAGATAAGTTGGATAAGGCCTTAGTTAATTTTGGCTTTCCTGTTGGGCCTATGCAATTACTTGATGAAGTTGGTATTGATGTTGGCGCGAAAATAGGACCAATTTTACAAGCGGACTTAGGTGAACGTTTTGCTGCTCCTAGTGCTTTTGATAAATTACTTGATGATGGTCGTTTAGGGAAAAAAGCTAACAAAGGTTTTTACTTATATGGTAAGCATGTTAAGAAAGGGTTTATGCAAGGACTTAAGCAAAAAGGTAAGCAAGTTGATGAAAGTATTTATACCTTATTGAATATAAAGCCAGCGGGAACACTTTCATCTGATGAAATTGCCAAACGTTGTACTTATATGATGCTTAATGAAGCAGCACGATGTGTTGATGAAGGTATTGTCCGTAATGCTCGTGATGGTGATATTGGTGCCATTTTTGGCATTGGCTTTCCACCATTTTTAGGTGGGCCTTTACGCTATATTGACAACATTGGCGCACAACCATTAGTGGCGCAATTAACGCAATGGGCAACACAACATGGTGAGCGTTATACACCTTGTGAGGCTTTAGTTGCTATGGCTGAAAATGGTTCTAGTTATTATTAATATCTAAGTAAGCGATGTGAATAATAAAAGAAAACTTTCTTTTAGATTACTGCTAGTTAAAGCGCCAATTCTTAGGGATTGGCGTTTTTTGTTTCTGGAGGCTAGATAGATATTACACCATGCAAAAAATATCCTGATAGTGGCAAAAACATCTATAAAGGTAGGCAATTTTTTGCCCTTATATTTTATTGTTGAATAGCTGTAATCAGAACTTTTTAGTTGAATTAATGGACTGATTTAATTATATTGTCGCTGGTTAGGAAATTAACCTTTAAATTAGACAATATTTTATTGTTGTGGAAGTATAATGTTTTTGCTTTTAGTGTTGTTAGTCGTTTGTTTTAGTGTGTTTTGTGGGGTGTTTTTTTATTGCCAAGCGCTAATCACAGGCTTTGGTTGTAAACGCTGGACAGTGGCAGGACTTTTGTTTGGTCCGTTAATTTGGCCAATGTTTATGATGAAAAAACGTATGCAGTTAAACCGTTTATTTGGTTTTGAACAGTTGATTTTGATAGCTTAGGTAAAGGTGTGCATTTTCAATTGAAATAGTTATAACTAATGAGCATCTAACAATCGCTATAAAGTTGCTAACATCCTTGTTAGCCATCTTTTTATATAGACCATGAAAATACAACTCAATATAAATATTAGATTTGAATAGTATTGCAGAGTTCTTATTTAAGACCACCAAGTATTAGCGGAAGTCTCTTTAATTTCAATGCGAGCAGCAATAGGGTTTACTTTACTTTTCTTTACTGTGGCGACATTAAATAAAACTTTGAATAAATGAATCATAATTAACCTCTTTGTGATTTTTATTAATCGGTAAAGCTAGATACGTATAGAACCACGTCTTCTTCCTGTTTTTTCAATATCTAATTGATTTTCAGTATTATTGATACGTATAGAACCACGTCTTCTTCCTGTTTTTTCAATATCTAATTGATTTTCAGTGTTATTGATACGTATAGAGCCATGAACTATTCCTAGCTCTTGAATGTCTACTATCGGAGTAGGGGTAACTGAGATAGCCATTGATAGAATAATTGAAGTTAACATGTGTTTTTCCTTTAAATTATTTATTAGTAATTTCAAGGAAGTTAATGCTTAAATTATGCCAAACTGACACGTCTGGCTGTAGCTCTTTAAAAATGAGGGGGTTAATTGGAAGTATTGAATAAATGGTGTTTTATTGAAGAACCATATCATCACGATAATTGTGATGATGTTTTTTTGACGTTAGTGTTATAAAATAAAGTTATCGATTAAACGAGGTCGATTTACTGGTAATTTGATGGGCTAATAAATATTTTTGAAAATGATCTGTTGCTAGTGGTTTACTATACAAATAACCTTGTAATTGCTCGCAGTGTAATTCAGCTAAAAAATTTAGTTGTTGATTGGTTTCAACCCCCTCTGCGACTACATCCATACTTAAGTTATGCGCAATAGTTACAATTGTTGCGACCATATTTCTGCCTTGCTCAGATTGCTCTATATCATCAATGAAAGCTTTATCTATTTTTAATGTATTTAGTGGGAATTTTTTCAAATAAGCCAAAGAAGAATAACCCGTACCAAAATCATCAAGCGATAAATGAATACCCATTGCTCTGATCTGTAACATGGTATCTATAGCTTTTTGTGGGGAATCCATTACCGTACCTTCGGTAATTTCAAGCTCAAGATGTTTAGCAGGTAGTTGACTTTCTTTTAATATATTAGTTATTTGTGCTACTAAATTCGCTTGGGTGAATTGTACTGCTGATAAGTTTACCGCAACTCTACCGTCAAATAAGCCCGCATCAACCCATTTTTTAGTAGCAAAGCAGGCTTTTCTTAGGACTATTTCGCCTATATCCACAATTTGTCCGGTCTCTTCAGAAACAGGAATAAATACAATGGGACTGACTATGCCTTTATTCGGCGTTTCAAAGCGTACTAAGGCTTCCATGCCCGCAATTTTTCCTGTCGCAATTTCAATTTTAGGCTGATAATAAACTGAGAATGAATCTTCTTTTAAGCCATGGCGAATTAAATTCTCAATTTGTAGGCGTTTAACTGCCTGTTTATTCATAGAGTCACTGAAAAATTGATATTTATTACCGCCACTACCTTTTGCATGATACATGGCAGTATCAGCATTTTTTAGTAATTCATGGCCTGTTAAGCCATCCTCAGGAAATAGCACAATACCTATGCTGCTATAGAGGACTATTTCTTGATTTTTAAGCTTAAAAGGTAGTGCAATAGTGCGTAAAATGTTTTTGGCAAGAGAGGCTATTGTATGGATATCATTAGTGTTTTCAATAATAATACTAAACTCATCACCACCTAAACGATAAACGCTATCTTTTTTACGACTTAGCATTAACATACGTTTAGCCACTTGGCATAATATTATATCACCTATTTGATGCCCCATAGAGTCATTGATTTTTTTGAAGTTATCTAAATCAAATACAAGTAAGGCATGGTTAATATTTTTTTTGACTAACCTAGCTTGGTTAGCTTGAAAGAATGCTCGATTGGGTAAACCGGTTAACGTATCAGAACTTGCTAACTTCCTTAATTCAGCTTCAGTTTCTTTACGCTTTGTTATGTCAGAAAAAACACCAACAAAATGAGAAATATTGTTATTTTCATCGTGAATAATATCAATACTTAGATCAGTTAAATATTGACTACCATCAACACGTAAACTTTTTATTTCACCATGCCAGCTACCTTTCGTTAGTAGGTGTTTTTTTATATTTTGAGCAAAGCTTATAGGATATTGATTGAAGCTTAATGAGGAGCCTACTATTTTAGTTTTACTTTTACCGGTAATGCGCTGAAAAGCTTTATTTACGTCAACAACAATAAATTGACGGTCATAAATAACCACCGCATCAGAGATATTTTGAATACACCGTGCAAATAATTTTAAACGCTCTTCAGCTTTTTTTATCTGACTTATATCTTTTAATGTACCGGTCATACGGGTCGCATTATTGTTTTCATCTCGCTCAACTATTTTTCCACGATCTAGAATCCAAATCCAACGGTTATTTTTATCTTTAACACGATAGGTTGCTTCAAAGTGTGTCGTTTTATTGGCAAAGTGATTGTCTAATGCTTGCTTTACTCGGGCTATATCATGTTGATGAACATTGGTACTTTCTTTACCTAGATTATTTTTCTCTGAGCTACTATTTCGAGTGCCATCTTGAGGGAATTCTAAAATTCCCCAAATGTTAGAGCGGTATATTTTACCTGTAATGATATTCCAATCCCACATTTCATCACCACTACCCCAAAGGGATAGCTTTAATCTTTCTTCGCTTTCTTTAATTTGTAAATGATAGCGTTTTTTATTTCGATATTGTTGTATTACATAAGTCAATATGAGTAATGCTATTAACGTGTATACAAACAACATACTTGTTGATAGCCACCAAGGTGGCAGTATTCGCACATTCAGTTGGCTTGTTTTTGCATTATTTGGTTGGTAAATATCAAATGCTTGTACTTCAAAAATATAATCACCAGGGCTTAGGTTGGTGTAGGTAGCGCGGTTATTATTTATGCCAACACCTATTGCGGCATCGATCCAATACTTTTCTAAACTAAGCAAACGATATTTATAACCTAATTGAGAGGGCAGTTTTGTATTAGGTGAAATAAATTCAAAGCTGATAGGAGATTGTTTATAAGCTAACTCTACTTGTTCAAGAAAGTTAAGTTGCTTTGATATCTCATAAGTAGGATCGTAAGTAGGTTTGGTATTGGCTATGTTAGTTTGATTTTCATTCTTTATCTTAATTTTTTTATTGGCAACATATAAATTGGTAAACAAAGGTTTTTCTATTTTTTGAGTCACTTGTGATATATCACTGGGAAGGAATTGATAATATCCATTTGAACCACCAAAATACATATTTCCATGGGAAGACTTTAGTGATGAAAACTCAATAAATTCAGGTTTGTTAATGGAGAAGTCTTTATCAAAACTAGTGACGGTATTAGTAAAAGGGTTGATTTTAATTATTCCAGTATTGGTTGCTAACCACGCATTTTCTTTTTCATCTATTAGAATGGAAGCGATAAAACTATTTGGTAGCCCGTTACTTGCATCAAATGTTTTTATCTGATTTGTGTGGCGATCCATTAATGCTATACCTTGAAGACCTGATACTAACCAAAGCCAATTTTTACTAACGCGTAATTTTTTGTTATAAGTTTTATCGGTAGTTATAGGTAAACTTATTTTTTTACTTTTAAATGTTTTTTCATTGATATCAAAGGTTAATATTTTATTGTTTTTAGTCAATATCCATAAAACGCGATTATCCACTAATTGAAAATTAATGATGTGATCATTGTTTTCTAGTGGGTAGGAGATTATTTTTTGCTTATTTGTTTGATAATTTGACAGCACTCCAACTTCATCAATATACCAAAAATTATCGTTGATTAAGGTTAAAGGACTATCAGTAGAGTAATTGGTGCTAGTTGACCATTGTGAATGTTCGGTTAATGTGTTTTTTGCGGGGTCAAATTTAAATATTTTATTATCTGTTAATTGTAGCCAAAGATAAGAGGTGTTATTTGCTAAGATTTGTCTGATGTTTTTATCTAGTGGGATAGTTATTTTCTCTAATATACCGTCAACATTTAAAGAATATAAACCTTGCTCCTCTGAAGAAAGCCATATTGTTCCATCAGAAGTTTCAGCAAAAGACTCAACTCGAAAGTTATTGCTCTCTTTAGTTGTTAAGCCATGATGAAATAAACCTGTTAGTGGTGAATGTTTATTTAAGCCACCACCATAACTGGCTAACCACATGTTGTTGTTACGATCTTGATAAATATCCATCAGCCAATTTTCACTAAGAGAGGTAGGTTGAGCGTTGTTTTGATAACTTTCAATGGTATCGCTTAGTAGATTAATGGTATTTAAACCTTCATGGGTAGCAAGCCATACATGATTCTCATCAAATTGAGCGATAGCTCGGATGTTATTTGAAAGTAAAGACTGTTTGGTGTTATTTGATGTTTTATTTACGGTTAAATGTGAGATTAATTGGTAGCGATCATCAACAATAAATAAACCATTATCAGTTGCCAGCCAATATTGATTATCGATAGTTTTTATATCGAAAAGTGCTTTTGCATCGATGGTTAAGTCATATTTATTTTGGCTTGTAAGTGAACCTAGGTAAGTTAAGTTTTTACTGATTAAATGAATGCCATTATCAAAACTACCTAACCAATAGTTTTGCTGTTTGTCTTGGAAAATGGTTTTTATTTCTCGAGTATTATCATTATAACCTCGAATTTTAATACGTTGGAATGTGAGGTTTCTTGTATCACTGTCTACAGTAACAGTATGCAGGCCATCCGTTGTAGATATCCAAATCAGTGGTGTTGCTTGATTGTTTTTAAGAGGTTCGCTTTTATTTTGATAAATATCCCAAATAATGTTATCTCGAAGGGAGTTGTCGTTGTCGGGAGTGCTAAAATAATTATCAAAGTTATTAAATATAGGGTTATAACGACTTAAGCCATTCTGTGTACCAATCCAGAGAGTTTGTTCGCTGTCGATAAATATTTTACGGATTAAGTTGTCAGCAATGGAGTGTTCATTATTAGCATTGTGACGGTAGGTGACAAAATTCTTGCCATCAAAGCGGTTTAAGCCATCTTCAGTGGCAAACCAGATAAAACCTTGGTTATCTTGAGTGATACCAAAAACATTAGAATTTGATAATCCATCTAAGGTAGATAAGTGACTAAATTTTAATAAATTGTTATTAGACTCTATAAACGTAGAATTAACAGAGCTAGCGTTTGATTGTTTATTAGTTAATTTGTCATAAGAAAATGCAGTTGTACTGGTTGCAATACATAGCCAAATAATAAAATTTATAACAAGGTTTGTAATGTTTATTGAGCTAAGATTTTTAAAAATCAAACGCAAAAAATAAACAGAGGGAAACCTAAAAAAATATGACAACACTGTTCAACCTAAAGTAAGGAAAATAAAATCATTATTAGTTTTTGTATTGAAACGCTAGCATTAAAATAAACATTTGAATATACACTATTAAAAGTCATGCTCTGTCTTAAGTCAACTTTAGTTCTATGTTCACTTATTCAGTTAGTAGCCGCCAATAAACTCTTTATCGGCAGCATTAATATTTTCTTTTGCTTTTTTCTATAAAATCATTGATTTCGCTTATTATTTCACCGTTTAATTCATCTTGTATCTTTTGGGTTATAGCGGGGTTAATTTTATCCATGGAAGATAAGATAATTCTATCTGGGCTTGCCACTGTCATCAATTGATCTTTGATGAAGCTTTTCACCTGGGCAAAGTTCAACGCTAAAATAGCAGTGACGAGCTGCTCTTTATGTGAGAAGGCTAAGTCTTTATTACAAATAGCAGCCCAAAATCGCTGACTTTTTATCCTCAAATTATTATCTTTTTCTTGTAACTGTCCTGCTAATCCGTTGATTAAGTGTAACCAATTTTCATCACTTATCTCCGTGAGCATTTCCAAACTGTCAGTAATAAATTCATCTATAGCTTTTGTTAGGGCTATTGCATCGGTATGTGGTGACTGGATATAAAAAGCAATGCCTGGGTAGCGGTTAATGGGCACATACCCTACACCCACTAAATAACCATATTGTTTTTCAGTACGCATTTCTTGAAAAAACAGTGGTGATAATAGGTGACTGGTCACCATAGTTAAGGCAACTAAGTGATCGTCTCTTGTGGCTAATGGTGTGTAAACAACGCTAGCGTGGTCATGATCAGAAATCTCTATAGGTAAAATAAGCGTTTTTTTGTTAGTTATATCGACTACCGGGCATTGTACGGAATGTTTATCACTGTAGTTATTAGCAAAAGCCAATTTAATATTGGTTACTATGCTAGTTGCATGCTCAATTAACCAGTTACCATGAATCAATACTTCAAGGGTGATTTGGCTAAAAAGCTTTTGACAAAAGATGTGGTATTGTGAAAAAGTAATTTTGGTGAGTGCATCAGATAAGTCATTAGCATTCGGATTATTTGGTTGCATCAATGAACTAAGGGTAGAAAATAGCTGAGATATTGATTTGCTTTTATCACTATTTCGCCAATGTTTAATTAGTTGCTGTTTGAATAATACAAAATTTTCTTCGCTACTATCATGATTAGTTAATCGATAAAGAAGTTTCTCTAATAACCGAGGTTGATTTTCACTAATGCCAGATATTTGGAGGGTAATGCCTCCTTGATGGGCATAGAGATGGTAATGAATACCAGCAAGCTCAGCATCGTAATTTTCTTCAACAACAGTATTGGTATAGAGGTCAACAAATAAGCGTGTCATCGCTATAGTCTCAATACTTTCTATTGAATAAGGTGAATCAATCCCTAGATAAATATAGCCTTTGGGTACTTTAAAAGCAGTGTCTTGTTTATACCATACAGCTAAGCCACTACAATCTTCTATTTTTGTTGGTAATGTATTTTTATCAACACTGTCATAAATGTGTGGGTTATCGGTGATATATGGATTGGCTTGTGGGAGAAATAACGCTTTATTTACTTTAAAACCTACATTGCTTGGTGTAGATAAATCACGCCAATGTGTTAGCTTTTCTGCAGAAATTTTACTGACATGATAAGGAACTTGATACCAGAAACTGGTTTTTGAAAAGTTATTATTTTGGCTAACATGAATAACACGTAGATTGTCAGCATTTAAGTAACCTAGTAAGAGCTTAATATTATCATCATCCATCCCTGACATCATATAATCGCCAAAAATATAATCGTCACACGGATAGTGTTGCATATTTATAACAAGTTGACTAACATTATCTAAAGGGCGAGTTTTCTCATGATAAGTAAATGATAATTCGGCAATAGCTTGCTTCTCTTGATAATAAAAAAGCGGTAGTTTTGCTGACTTTAATAAACCAATATAAGCAAATACTATTGCTATAATTTCATCAATACAGGTTTCGCCTAACTCGGTTAAACTAATGCTAACATTAAAGTCTTTAAAGTTAGAGCCATTAATGCCAGAACCAGCAGTTAAGCTCATAGCCCATTGATTTTGTTTTAATGTTGCTAATATACTGCCGGCGCCTTCATGGCCAATAAGGTAAGCTAATACAGACTCAGGTTTGTCTTGATAAAATTTATCAATACTTTCCATGGCAAAGCTGATGATTAGTTGATGATCGTTTTTAACGGGCTTTACATTAACGTAAATACTTTGATGCTCTGGTAAATATAAAGGTTCAATTATAGGCGTTAATGTCGACTTGTTATTTTTTATCCCGCTAAACATTTTTTTGGCTAAACGGGTTAATTCTACTAACGTTTGTGGACCTTCTATCGCGAGAGTCATGTAGCTAGCTTGGTAATACAGGTTGAAAAAATGGTTAACTTCTTTACTGATGTTTTTACCATTGATATCTGCCAGCGTATCGATATTTCCGACTGAAAACTTTGAAAAAGGGTGGCGTTGATTAATGGTCTCTTTATGAACATCGTATAAACGACGAATATCATCTTTAAGTTTTAATTTAAATTCAGCCTCAATATTTTTACGCTCTTTGGTGATGAACTCATCAGCTAAAAGTGGAGAGATAAAAAATTGGCTAAAGCGATCTAATGCTTCAGTAAAGTGCTGGTGATGTACATCAAAATAAAAGCAGGTGTGCTCAGTTGCAGTCCAAGCATTATTACTGCCACCGTGTTGATTGATAAATTTTTGATATTCGCTACCGTCAGGGTATTTGTTAGTGCCTAAAAATAACATATGTTCTAAAAAATGCGCCAACCCTTGCCTATCATGTGGGTCATTAAAATGCCCAACGTTTACAGCAAGTGCTGCAGCACTTTTTTCTGTTTCTTCATTATGAACTAATAAAACCCGTAAACCATTATCCAAGGTAAGTGATTGATACTTTTTAAAATCATTTGGACTTTGCTTCAACGCTTGGCTCCTAGGTTTAGTAATAAGAATGGATGAAAATTACTATTATAATAACAAGTTAGCTTTCTAAATTACCTTATGGAATAACTAGAGTCCATTTTATTCTTAACAGATAATATAAAAAACATATAGATTCTATTACTATAGCCCCAAAATAGACAACCGCGTAAGTATATACCGGTTCCACTTGAATATTCTCGTTTCAGGAAGTCTGAGTGATTGATAATCAAGGCACATTTTTTTATTAAGGGTTACTCCCTTAAAAAGAAATGTAACGCAGAGTATGATTTGCTCAGCCTTCCCCAAGGGGCTGGTTTAGAAACGCTTTATACTGCGTTATTGATTTTGAGAATGGCGCTACATGGATGGTGTTATTAGATAATGCAGGAGCACATTATCCTGAATAACCATTCTCTTCAATCAATGCCTTGCCTAAAGGCGTTTCTAATTCCAGCTGAATCATGCATCTTCAGGTGGAACGGGTATATCTACTTAATGTGCGGGAGAATAAATGCAAATTTTTATAATGCGCCATGGTGAAGCTGCTAATATTGCAGGTAATGATTCTCTGAGACCTTTGACTGAGCAAGGGGTTCTTGAAGCTAAAGTAATGGGGCAATGGTTAGTACAAAAAAAAACTAAACTATTAGACATTTTTGTTAGTCCCTATCTTAGGGCGCAGCAAACTTGCGAGAATGTGTCTAGTTTACTTAGAAAAACAAATTTACTCGTTAATCAACCGGAAACAATAAACTTTATTACCCCATCAGGTAATGCTCAGCATGCCCATGATTTTTTAGATGGTTTACTCAGTCAATGTTATGACAGAGATAATAGTAATAAAGATTCAGCCATTTTATTTGTTTCTCATATGCCTTTTGTTAGCTATTTTGTCGCTGAATTAACGGACAAAAATCAGATGCCGAATTTCCCTACAGGTGCGATTGCGGTAATTGATTATGATACTAAGCGCATGCAAGGGCAGTTGATGGAACTTATTTCACCTGATTAGTAACGAATATCAATAGTTAATTTTTATTAAACTTATCTTTGAGTTCTATCAAAGCTAACAAGGCACCATTGCCACCCCATTCTAGTGGTGCCTGATGAAATGCCATCACATCAGGGTGTTGTACTAACCAATGAGGTACTTTATTTTTTAATATTCTTGAACCAAGACCATGGATAATACAAACGCATTGGGCATGTTCTTTTTGACAAGCATAAAGTAGCGCGGCGATCTCTTGCTTAGCTTGATTTTGGTCTAAGCCATGTAAGTCCAAAATTAAATCAGGACTATAAACGCCTCGGCGCAAATTTTTCGCTTCATAACTATTAACATCCGCGCGAACATACTTCATTGGTCCTTGTTTATTCAGGTTGGGTTCAAATTCATCAGAGAAATGGAACTGAGCAACGGCTTTTTTACTATTTTTGGGCTGAGCATGTGTTTTATACTTGCTGACTTTTTTAGCAAAGTGTATGGTGTCCACTTTTAAAGGCTTGATCTTACCTATTGCTTCTTTAAAAAGAGATTCATCGTCAGTGTTGATTAGCTTTTGAGAGGTGTTTTTGATTTTCATAGCGGCAGTTTAAAAATATCTGCTAACCTTTACAAGTAATGAATTTAATGAAGTGAAAAATTATAGGAACAAAAAGTGAATAAGTTAACCACTGTTACGAGCCAATTACATACTATCGCTGATTATTGTCGATATGGCGCAACTTTATTTAATCAAGCCGAGTTGTTTTATGGACACGGTAGTGAAACGGCCTTTAATGATGCGTATATATTGGTAATGTATGCTTTATCCCTACCTAATGACGTAGATAATAGTTTAATGACCTGTCGTTTGGTTGAATTAGAAAAACAGAATGTTTTAGCATTATTTACCCGCCGCATTGAAGAGCAAATTCCGGTAGCTTATATAACTAATGTTGCTTATTTTGCTCAGTTACCTTTTTATGTCGACGAGAGAGTATTAATACCACGCTCTCCTATTGGCGAGTTAATTGAAAACCAATTTTTTCCTTATATAGCGGCTAATAAAACGCCTAAACGTATATTGGATTTATGTACTGGCAGTGGTTGTATTGCCATCGCCTGTGCTAGTTATTTTGATAATGCAGAGGTAGATGCGGTAGATTTATCGATAGATGCCTTAAATGTTGCGCAAATAAATATTGAAAACCATGGTCTTAGTGAACAAATTATTCCAATTCAATCTGATGTTTTTTCTGGAGTTGAAGGGCAACGTTATGATTTAATTGTCACTAACCCACCTTATGTCGATCAGCAAGATATTGATAGTTTGCCGCAAGAGTATCTTCATGAGCCTGAAATGGGCCTAGGTTGTGGTGAGGATGGCTTAGATATAGTACGGGTTATACTGGCGCAAAGTGCACAATACTTAAATGATGGTGGCTTACTCTTTTGTGAAGTAGGTAACTCAGAAGTTCATGTTAAAGCGTTATATAGTGAAGTACCTTTTACTTGGCTTAATTTTGAACGTGGTGGACATGGTGTCTTTATGTTAACTAAGGCACAATTAGTTGAATTTTCGGCAATTTTTACTGCGGCTTTAAATAGTCATAAATTAGATAGTTAATAAAATATATTAAACAGACGTTGGAGTTAAAATGTCAGGCAATACTTTCGGAAAATTATTTACCGTTACTTCATTTGGCGAAAGCCATGGCTTAGGGCTAGGTGCTATTATTGATGGTTGCCCTCCAGGCATTGAATTATGTGAAACTGATTTGCAAATCGATCTCGATAGGCGTCGCCCCGGTCAGTCACGTTTTACTACTGCTCGTAATGAAGCGGATATAGTCAAAATTATGTCAGGTGTATTTGAAGGTAAAACAACCGGAACACCGATAGGTTTGATTATTGAAAATACCGATCAACGCTCTAAAGACTATGGCAATATTGCGCAAAGCTTTCGTCCTGGTCATGCTGATTACACTTATTGGCAAAAATATGGATTACGTGATTATCGAGGTGGTGGTCGCTCTTCAGCAAGAGAAACCGCGATGCGTGTTGCCGCCGGCGCAATAGCTAAAAAATATTTAGCACTAAAGTTTGGAATGAAAATACAAGCTTGTGTGACTCAAATAGGTGAAATTACGGCTACATCTGTAAATGGCGAGCCACTTGATTTTCAAAATATTGATTGGAATGAAGTAGAACAAAATCAGTTCTTTTTCCCCGACAGTACTAAACTTGAACAACTAGACCAACACTTACGTGACATTATGCGCGCTAAAGACTCTATAGGGGCGAAAGTCAGTGTCGTAGCAACGAATGTTCCCGTTGGTTTAGGTGAGCCTATTTTTGATAGACTTGATGCTGAAATTGCCCATGGCTTGATGAGCATCAATGCGGTGAAAGGTGTTGAAATTGGTGATGGTTTTGCTGTTGTTAACCAAAAAGGCTCAGAACATAGAGATGAATTAACACCACAGGGTTTTGCTAGCAATCATGCGGGTGGTGTTTTAGGTGGTATTTCCTCAGGACAAAATATTATTGCACATTTAGCATTAAAGCCAACTTCAAGTATTGGCGTTAGTGGTAAAACAGTTGATGTTAGCGGTAAAGCAACGGATATTATTACCAAAGGTCGACATGACCCCTGTGTTGGTATTCGTGCAGTACCTATTGCCGAAGCAATGTTAGCGTTAACCTTAATGGATCACTACTTAAGACATCGAGCGCAAAATGCTGATGTTATTTGTAGTACGCCAGTGATAACTGAAAGTTAATCCCCTTGGGTAAATAGGAATAAATTTTGTCATTATTTACCCGACTATCTTCGAGTTATTTTTTTTATTTTGCCATTCTGGGCTTAATTTCACCTTACCTTTCTGTTTTTCTTGATGGTAAAGGTTTTACCTCGCTTGAACTTGGAGAAATTTTTGCCATTCTTACTGCCACTAAAATCATTGCGCCAAGCTTATGGGCAATTTTAGCGGATAAAACCGGGCAGCAATTATTGATAATTCGTATTGGCGTTGTACTTGCCCTGTTAAGTTTTATGTTGCTATTTTGGTTAAATAGTTATTGGCCAATTATTTTTTGTTTAGCATTGTTTAGTCTTTTTTGGACGGCAATATTACCTCAGCTTGAAGTATTAACTTTAAATTCAGTTAGGCGTAGTAGTAAGATTTACGCACGTATTCGTTTATGGGGAAGTTTAGGGTTTATTGTTTTAGCTATTTTTGCAGGGCAAATAATGGCCTTTTATCAAAAGCAAGGCTTATCAAGTGATACTAACTCATCATTTTCCAACGCCTTTGTGGTGATGGGCTGTGTTGTTTTATTACTATTGTTGTTATCAACACTTACTATTAAATCTCGTCAGGTTCTTAGTGCCGCCAAAAAAAAAGCATCATCAATAAAAGACAAATTACTAGAACTCAGGTTTATAATTTTCTTTTTTTCAGGGATATTATTACAAATTAGTTTTGGTCCTTATTATGGTTTTTTTGCTTTATTTTTAAGAGATTTAGAATACCCAGGTTTTGCTGTCGGCTTATTTATTTCATTAGGTGTTTTGGCTGAAATATTAATATTTATTTTTGCTAGCAACTTTTTTAAATACTTTACCTTAAAAACCTTACTGATTTTTAGTTTAGCTGTAACGGCACTACGTTGGTTTTTAGTTGCTTTATATGCAGATTCTGTTTGGTTATTAGCACTTACCCAATTAATTCATGCGGCAAGTTTTGCTTTGTTTCATAGCGCTTCAATGATCTTTATTAGTAATCATTTTAGTGCGGATCAACAATCAAGAGGACAAGCTGTTTATCTGGGGGGCGTTTATGGTGTGGGTGGTGCTATTGGCGCCTATCTAGCGGGAGTATTATGGCTTGATGGCTTGGGCGCCACCACGGCTTTTTTAACGGCCAGTGTTGCCGCATTATTGGCGGCATCATTAATGAGTTTTTTACCTAAAGAAAATACTCATACCAATTGAACCCTGCATTTTGAAGTAGCATGGGTATAGATAGGTTACTTAGTTGTTTTGTTAGGCATTTCATTTGTAGTCGCTTTATTTTCAACAACAATCTCTGGGGCAATATCTTTCACTGCCGTCAACGCACTCTCGTAATCTGGGTGTTGTGATATGTTAGCCACTAATTCTTTATATTTTACTATTCCTTGATTGTCTATAATAAAAATAGCGCGGGTCAATAAGCCCATATCCTTAATAATTAGACCATAATTTTCACCAAAGTTACGCCAAACTGAGTCAGATAATACTTTGACTTGATCTATATTTTCAACTTTGCAAAAACGCTTTTGTGCAAAAGGTAGATCATTACTAATGGTTAATATAGTGATATTTTTTGGTAACTTGGCTGCTTCTTTATTAAAACGTTTAGTTTGTAATGAACACACGCCTGTGTCTAAACTTGGTACAACTGAAATAAGTAATGTTTGATCTTTAAAATCAGTTAGCGCTATTGGAGTAAAGTTTTTATCTACTACGGTAAAATTTGGTGCTTTATCCCCAATTTTGATCTGATTACCGAGCAAAGTAACGTACTTATCATTCGCTTTTACTAAATCTTGCGTTTGTGTAAGTGTTGATTGACTAACTGGTTTTGCATGAATATTGAACATTAATACACTAGGGGTAAAAAATAATAGAAATAAAAGTTTACTTAGGGTAGATAATTTCATCATTAGTTGGAATAATTGATTGTAAAGTTTAAGTTTACCGTTTTTCTCCTTGAGTTTCTTCATTATTTTTCGACAAAACTCCTGTAAAGGTGTTATTAAATATCCTCTGTTAGGTGAAAAGCAAAGGTATTAATATTAAAATATATAAACAAGAAATTTTTGATTCAATGGATTTTATTTTCAAAGGTGATTAGCTATTATGCCAATTAAGCTCTTAATTTGTGATGACTCGAATATGGCGCGTAAGCAATTAGCGCGTTCATTACCGGAAGGCTGGGATGTTGATGTTAGTTTTGCTAGCAATGGAGTTGAAGGCATTGAAGCGATAAAAGCAGGTAAAGGTGATGTACTTTTACTTGATTTGAATATGCCTAAAATGGATGGTTATCAAGTGCTGAAAGCTATTTTAGAACAAGATTTACCTACCTTGACTATTGTTGTTTCTGGCGATATTCAACCAGAAGCGCATAAAAGAGTTATAAGCTTAGGGGCATTGGATTTTATTCAAAAACCAGTGAACAGAGAGAAATTAACCGAAGTACTACTCTCTTATGGTGTTTTCACTAAAGAAGATCAGGGTGTGGCTCAACTAGAGGCGACTACCAAGGTAAATATTCCAAAAGCTATCGTACAAGTAAAAAGCAATATAGCGGCTTCTCCGCCATTAAAGGTGGATACTGTAGATAGTTCTGCTTCTGTTAGTGATGTAGAGTTAACGCTATCTACTGAATTGAGAGATTGTTATCAAGAAGTGGCAAATGTCGCTATGGGACGAGCAGGGGATTTACTTGCGCGATTGTTAGGCGTTTTTGTTAAGTTACCCATACCTAATGTTAACTTTATTGAAGTCAGCGAATTGAGCATGGCGCTTAAGGCGGTAGAGGCAAGCGAAAGCACTTCTGGTATTTGCCAAGGTTTTATTAGCGCGGGTATTTCTGGTGAAGCACTATTAATTTTAAATGATTCAAGCTTTAAAGATGTCGCTTCATTAATGAATTATCAGTATGACGAAGATGAAGGAACAGAATTAGAGTTATTAATGGATTTAGCTAACGTACTTATTGGCGCTTGCTTAAAAGGGATATCTGAACAGCTAGATATTGATTTTAGTCAAGGTCATCCTGTTGTTTTAGGTCAACATAGAAAAATATCAGAACTCATTGCTAATAATACTAAGTGGAAAAAGACATTGGCAATTGAAATTAGTTATAGTATTGAAAATTATCCAATAAAGTGTGATTTACTCTTGTTGTTTACCGAGCAGTCGATGCAAACATTGAATAACAAATTGTCTTATTTACTTGATTAAATGTTTTGTATTTTAATCTCTAATGTATATACCCGTTCCACTTGAATATACTCGTTCAGGAAGTCTGAGCGATTCATATTCAAGTGGAACGGGTATATATCAAAATAGCGTAAACTTAAATTAGAATGGGATTGGCCATGTCATTACAAGCCTCACAATTAAATGAATTACACTGGTTAATGGAAATGCTTCATAACATTGATGTTGGCTTAGTGGTTTTAGATAAAGATTACAAGGTACAAATTTTTAATGGTTTTATGGAGAATCATAGCGGCTTGTTACCTAGAGAAGTTAAAGGTAAATTACTATTTGAATTATTTGATGAAATTCCTCAAGATTGGTTTGAGCGTAAAGCTGAATCAGTATTTTTATTAAAGAATAAAGCGTTTACTATTTGGGAACAACGCCCCTATTTATTTAAATTTAATAGTTACCGTCCTGTTACCGGTAGCTCTGATTTTATGTATCAAAATACTACTTTTATTCCACTGATGTCTTCAACCGGTGAGGTAAGTCATTTATGTTTGCTTGTGTATGATGTAACGGATAATGCAGTACATAAAATGAGTTTAGAAAAAGCCAATAAAGAATTAGCTATATTAAGCCAAACAGATGGATTAACTAAGCTGTTCAATCGTAGTCATTGGGAAAATTGCTTACAAGCGGAATATAAGCGTTGGACTCGTAGTCAACATTCAAGTTCGTTAGTGATACTTGATATTGACCACTTTAAAAAGGTAAATGATACCTATGGTCATGTGGTTGGTGATGAAGTTATTCGTCACCTTTCTAGTTTAATTCGAGATCATGTAAGAGAAACTGATATTTCTGGTCGCTATGGTGGAGAAGAGTTTGTTATTTTACTGGCAGATACGCCATTGAAAAATGCGTATGTTTTTGCGGAACGTTTACGCAGAGAAGTAGAAGCATCAATTACTAAGTATAATGATATAGATCTTAAATACACTATTAGTATTGGTATCGCTGAAATTGAGCCGACGATTAAAAGCTATGAAGCGTGGATTGAGTGTGCAGATACAGCGCTTTATCATGCAAAACAAAATGGCCGAAATAAAGTGAGTATACACCCCAAACCCGTAGTAAAGTAATTGCGTTAGTTTTTATTGTTCCCGTTTATTCTGAGCTTGTAATAGAGTAATAATGATTAATGGGATGATAATCATTAAGAATAAAATCAAACGAGGCCATTGGCTATAGGGCGTTTCTCCTGTGACTAAGGCTACTTCTGTTTTTAATACTCCTTCTTCAAATTGTGGAATACGCGCGATAAAATTACCATGATGATCAACAACTGCGGTGATACCGTTGTTGGTTGAGCGAAGTAAAGGGCGGCCAAATTCTAAAGCGCGCATACGGGCTATTTCCATGTGTTGATGTGGGCCGTGTGAATCGCCAAACCATGCATCATTACTCACTGTTAGCAATAAACTTGTTTGTTTAGTCAAATTAGCCGCTAATTGATGAGGAAATACAATTTCAAAACAAAGTAGCGGTAATATATTTAAGTTTTTTGCTATTAGGTTATGTTGTACATAATTCCCTCGACTAAAAGAAGACATGGGCAAGTTGAACAGTGGCGCTATCGGACGTAATAGCTCTTGAAACGGAACAAATTCGCCAATAGGTAATAGATGGCTTTTTGAATAGCGATTACTATGGTTATAGTAATAACCTTGTTCATCTTTATCTTGTTTATTACCTAAAACGATTAAGCTATTAAAGTATTCTTTGCTGTCAAAATTATAATTTAAAATACCGGTAATAATGACACTATTATTTAATAATGCTGAACGATTTACGGTGTTTAAAAAATCTTGTACTGCGGGCTCAACTGCTGGAATAGCGGACTCTGGCCATATAATAATATCAGCGTCGTAATTGATACGAGTAAGATCTAAGTATTTAAGCATTGTTGGCCACTCCTGCTCTGGGGCCCACTTTATTGATTGCGCAATATTACCTTGAACGAGGGCAACCTTGGTTGTTTTTCCGGTAGTATGAACCCAATTTACTTTGGCTAAGCCATAACTTAACGCAGTAACAATCAAAAGAAGAGCGATAGGAGTTGTTAGCGGTTTTTTACTGATTTTTTTCAAGGTATAGACTATTTTGACTAAACAAATGTTTATTAAAATGACTAAGGCTGTGATGCCTACTTCGCCTATTAGTGGGGCGAAATTAGCTAGTGGGCCATTTATTTGACTATATCCTAATGAAAGCCAAGGAAAACCAGTAAATACAACACTACGCAGATATTCGCTAATTAGCCAAAAAGGTATTAGCAGCCATAAATTAAGTTGTTTTTTATTTGAACAATAGGCAGTTAAATAAGCGGAAAAAGCAGGAAATAATGCTAAATAAAGACAAAGGAATAGCATTAAAGCTAAAGAAACGATGAGTGGTAAACCACCAAACTGGTCAATACTAACGTGAACCCAACTGATACCGCTAGCAAACCAACCAAAGGCAAAAACTCCCATCAGTTTAGCTGATTTTTTAGGGGGTTGTTTAGCTAAGTGATAAAAAACAATTGCGGGAAGACAAAGGCTTAAATACCACTGTGAAAACGGGGCATAAGCAAAAACTAAGCTTAAACCCACGATAAAAAAAAGCCAATATTGTTTGTTTACTAAGGAACTCTTTAAGGAGAATAAAAACGTTTGAATTCTTGGCTTAATCACTCAGTTTACCGTTTATTTTATGTTTTTTAGCCACGGTTACTTGCAGCATTTGCATACGTCTTGTATCGGCGGAAACTACTTTGAAATCAAAGTTTTCTAGAGAGAGTTGCTCCCCTGTTTGTGGCATATGGTTTAAGTGCTGCAAAACTATGCCAGCAATAGTATCAGCTGATTTCTCATCAAATTTGCAGTTAAAGTATTCGTTAAAATCTGCCAGTTCAGTCAGCGCTCGGACTAAATATACATTGCCCGCGAGCTGCTTTATATCCTCTTCAATATCTTCATCGGTTTCATCTTCAATTTCTCCGACTATTTGTTCAAGAATATCTTCAATTGTGATTACGCCTGAAATACCGCCATATTCGTCAGCAACTAGTGCCATATGGTAGCGATTAGAGCGAAATTCATTTAATAGTGGCTCTACCTTTTTACTTTCGGGAACAATAATTGCTGGACGAATAACATTCGTTAAACTAAATTTTTCTGTCGAATTACTAAAACCAAAAGCGAGCAAGTCTTTGGCTAATAGAATACCATCCACATGATCAATATCTTCATTTACAACGGGAAAGCGGGAATGACCTGAATCTAAAATGATAGGTAAAAATTCATCTAGGCTATGATTTCTGTCGATGGTTACCATTTGTGAACGAGGTATCATTATGTCGCGAACTCGCATTTCTGATACTTCTAATACGGCTTCAATCATTTGCCTTGTTTCAGCATTTATTAGTTCACGGTTTTGCGCGTCAGTTAAGACATCAACTAAATCGTTTTTATTTTTCGGCTCAGGTCTAAATAATTGAACAACTTTATCCAATACTGATTTTTTCTTTGAGCCGTTACTCGAGTGGGGGTTGTCATCGCTCATAGAGCTTATTTTTTTCCTATTTAAGTTTATTTAGCTATTGTTAGCTTTCATAAGGATTATTAATAGATAATTGCGCTAGAATTTTTACTTCTAGTGCTTCCATTTCATCTGCATCTGCATCGTTTATATGATCATATCCTAATAAATGCAAGCATCCATGAATAATCATGTGTGCCCAATGATCAAATAATATCTTATTTTGTTCCTTCGCTTCCTGCTCAACAACAGGAACACAAATAACTAAATCACCCAGTAAGTTAAGTTCAATCCCCTCAGGCACTTCAAAGGGAAAAGACAGGATATTAGTCGGTTTATCTTTTTGTCGATACTGGCTATTTAACTGTTGGCTTTCTTCAATATTAACTAATCGAATCGTTAACTCAAACTCTTGATCGGTTACAGCCGTTAATGCCATATCTGTCCAACGTTGAAAAAGCTTCAATGATGGTAGTTCGGTTGCTTCACAGGCAAGTTGTAAATCAATATGATTACTCATTGTTAAGATATTTTGCCTTTGCTTGCTGTTCTTTTTGTTGTTTTAGTCTATTTTCCTTTTGATCATAAGACTCATAAGCTTCTACTACTCTTGCTACTACGGGATGACGTACAACATCTTTCGCTTGGAAGAAGTTAAAACTTATTCCTTGAATATTTTGTAAAACCTCGATTGCTTGGCGTAAACCCGATTTTTGATGTTTAGGTAAGTCAACTTGAGTTATATCACCAGTAATAACAGCACGTGAATTAAAACCAATACGCGTTAAGAACATTTTCATTTGTTCAACAGTGGTATTTTGGCTTTCATCTAAAATAATAAAGGCATCATTTAAGGTTCTACCGCGCATATACGCTAGTGGTGCAATTTCAATGACATTACGTTCAATTAGCTTCTCTACTCGTTCAAAGCCTAACATTTCAAATAAGGCATCGTAAAGTGGTCTTAAATACGGATCTATCTTTTGTGATAAATCACCCGGTAAAAAACCAAGCTTTTCGCCAGCTTCAACAGCAGGGCGAGTCAGTAATATTCGACGTACTTCTTGCCGTTCTAATGCCTCAACAGCACATGCAACAGCAAGGTAGGTTTTACCTGTTCCTGCTACGCCAACGCCAAAGCTTATGTCATTGGTTCTAATGCTTTGAACATAAGATTGCTGATTACCATTGCGTGGTTTGACGATGCCGCGTTTTGTTTTAATGGTAAGCATTTTTTCATAGTTGGCGCCTAACTCAGTCGCTTCTTTACTCTGTGTAGGGCTATTAGCATCGCCTTGTTCTAATATATTTGTTTCGAGTATTGCTAAATGTACCATTTCACTGGTAATTAACTTGTAAATACCCTTTACTGGCGCAGTTTCTATATAGAGATTTTTTAATAAGTGAATAACCGCTTGGCAGTTTTTATCTTTACCTACTATTTTAAATTGATTACCACGATAACTAATTTCTACACCTAAGCGACGTTCTATCGTTTTTAGGTGATCATCCATCGGACCACATAACTCTGCTTGGCGCTCGTTATCAACAGGAGTTAAGTCTAACTGGTGGTTTGTAGCTAAGTTGACGGTGCTATTTTTGTCAGCGTTCAAAGTATTATCCATTAATGACTACTAACTGGTGAAGGAGTATAAGTACCGACACCTAAATCCTCTAGATGACTTACTTTAGGCGATTTATGATGATTATTAGCTAATATATCCGCGGGTGAATGAGCAATGCGAAGTCCCATCTCACTTTCTTGACGAATCAACTCACCACGTAATGAATTGGCATACACGTCCGTAATTTTAATATCAACAAATTGACCAATAACCGAATGTGGTGCGACAAAATTGACGGTACGGTTATTTTCTGTTTTGCCACGCAGTTCCATTGGGTTTTTCTTTGATGGTCCTTCAACTAAAACACGTTGCTCGGTATTTAGCATCTGTCTAGCAATACGTAAGGCTTGTTGCGTTATTTTGTCTTGTAACAGCTGTAAACGTTGTTTTTTAGTTTTGTCACTTATATCGTCAGGTAAATCAGCAGCAGGCGTACCGGGACGAGCGCTGTAAATAAAACTAAAACTTAAATCAAAATTTACCGCTTCAATTAACTTCATGGTATCCATAAAATCTTCATCAGTTTCCCCAGGGAAGCCAATGATAAAATCTGACGACATAGAAAGTTCAGGGCGAACTTTTTTCAATTTTCTTATCTGAGATTTATATTCAATAGCGGTATGACCACGCTTCATTTGCGTTAAAATTCGGTCACAACCACTTTGTACTGGAAGGTGTAGGTGGTTTACTAATTCAGGAACATCTTCGTATGCTTCAATAATATCATCAGTAAATTCAACCGGATGTGATGTGGTATAACGAATACGGTCAATGCCATCAATGGTTGCAACTAAACGCACTAAATCGGCAAAACGGCATATGCTACCATCGTGCATTTCGCCGCGGTAGGCATTAACGTTTTGACCCAGTAAATTTACTTCGCGTACATCTTGCTCAGCAAGTTGGGCAATTTCATATAAAACATCATCAAGTGGTCGACTGACTTCTTCGCCACGAGTATAAGGGACCACGCAAAAAGTACAGTATTTACTACAGCCTTCCATAATAGAAACAAAAGCACTTGGGCCATCAGCTTTAGGCTCAGGTAAACGGTCAAATTTTTCAATCTCAGGAAAACTGACATCAACAATAGGACTGCTGCTATGCTGCAATTGATTTAACATTTCAGGTAAGCGATGTAGCGTTTGTGGACCAAAAATCATATCCACAAAAGGTGCTCGTTTTCGAATTGCATCACCTTCTTGTGAGGCAACACAACCACCAACACCAATAAGTAAACCGGGTTTAGTTTCTTTTAATTTCTTCCAGCGGCCTAGTTGGTGAAAAACTTTTTCTTGGGCTTTTTCACGAATAGAGCAAGTGTTTAGCAGAATTACATCAGCATCTTCCGCTTCTTGCGCTAGTTCAAAACCATGGGTTGAGTCTAATAATTCTGCCATTTTCTGCGAGTCATACTCGTTCATTTGACAGCCCCAAGTTTTGATATATAGCTTCTTACTCATTTACTTTACTCTTACGTATTCGAATAGATTAACATCGATATTGTTCAACCCAACGCTTGTTGAGGCATCGACAAAAGGAGACGTATTTTATATTAAATCAATCTGAATTTCGAGGTGTAAGGTGATTATTAATTATTATGCATAACGGGTAAGCTTAATACTAGCTGACTACCATTACCTTGTTCATTAAACGTATTGATAGATCCTTTGTGTTTATTAGCTATTTGGCGAATGTAATACATAGAAAGATCAACATTTATTTTACTATTAAAATTAATGAAACTTTGGTGATCATCACTGATATTTAACCATATTTTACTTTTAAACTTTTGAATGACCACTTTGAAATTTCGACCTCCACCCTTTATAATTGCTGAGGTGATTGCTTCGAAAATAACTTTGTAAAGGTCAGCCCGAAGTTCATATTCTAATTCACTTTCATTTACATCAAATTGAAAAAAAAGCGTTGTTTGGTATTTGCTTTGTAGGTACTCGGCTAGAAAAGGAATGGCAATTGTTAATGAATTACCATTTAATGAGTTTGGCTCTGGCGATTTTTGTTGTTCACTCAACTCATCCACACATTGTTGTAGTAAATATTTGCTTTTGTTAATTTTATTTTCAGTTAATAGGGCTAGGGCAATGGTTAAGTTACGCTTAATTAGCATACTAGTTTTACTGTAATTACTAATGTCATTTTGTAAAAGACTATGAATGTGGTGAATCGACTTACTACGTAAATAAAGTAACCAAGCACTAAGGCACACTATACCAAAGAAAACTATCGCATAAACTAATCGTATTTGCGGGGTCCAATACCAAGGAAAGGCGACACTAATTTCAGTGTAGGCTTTATAATCACTCCATTGGCCTAAACTATTAGTAGCCATTATTTCAATGTAATAATGGCCTGAAGCTAAGCCTGTTAATGTTAATTGGTTGCCATTGATTTGATGCCATGTGTTGCCATTGAGTGTGTAGCGATATTGTTTAGTGGCACCTGGTCGGTAATCTAAGCTTGCTAAGTCAAGTGTGATTACATCATTACCACTGTCAATATTTATGGTTTTATTCAATAAATACGACTTACCTGATATGGTTGTTTTACTGATATAAACTTTAGGGTGAAAAGGAACTTTAGTTGCTTTTGGTAACTGTAACACTCCCGTGCTATTAGCAATTAATATTGAATCACTATAGGAGATAGGGGCATCAGTAAACGAATACTTTTCAGTATTTGTGATCATTGATATTTGATAATTCTCAGGGCTTATTTTATAAAGTGCCGGTTTGGCAGGAGCGAAAATATGCTCTCCAATTAAAGACATACTATTAAAGTTTATGCCTTTAGCAAAATGACTTAATAGTTGTCCTTGCTCATTGTATACAAAAATACCATCGCCTTTAGTTGCTGCAAAGACTTTACCGTCGGCCTGTAAAAGGGATATAAATTTTGCACTTGTTTGATTTGTGATTTTTTTTACATTTTTTGCCTGACTGTTTACTAAATCTATCCCCGAAGCTGTTGCTAACCACGTTTCGTTATTGTTTAATGGTAAAACATCAATAACTTCACCTGAGCTTAAACCAACACTTTCACTTATGTGTTGAGTAACTTTACTTTTATTTAAGTCATAAGTAATCAGACCTTGTCCGTCAGTAGCAATATAAAGTAAGTTATTTTTATGCCTTAAGTTAAGTAAAATCAGATCGCTTAAATCAGAGTCTTCAAACGGCAAATGTATTTTTTCTGTTTGTTTGTTTGTTTTATTGTAGCGCCATAAACCATCAAATGTTGCGATAAACAAGTGACGATTGATACTTAGTAAATCGGTAATTCTCAAGGCTTTGTTTGATAACTTATCATTGATAGCTTTAACCGCGTTAACTTGTTTTTGTTTAAAGGGTGATAATGTATGAACCCCTTTGCCATAACTGCCAATATATAATTGATTTTTATAAACCTCAGTTTCGAGCGAACTATAGGTTGTATCAAAAATAGCAGAGTGATTTTTTACGGTATTTTCAGTTAATAGCTGAACACCTCTATTACTTACTAGCCATAAAACACCAGAACTATCGTGCAGTAAAGTTTGATATCTTGATTTTTCAACGATTGGAAAAGTATTATGGTGTTCTTTTAATGTTGTTAATTCACGTTTGGTTATTTTTCCAGAAAGGTCAACAGTAAAAAAATTTTTGTTGTTATTGCTTATTGCTATTGCTGAAATAGGAAAAAACGTTTTTTCCCTGATGAGAGTACCCGCATCACTGAGTTTGAAAAGGTGATTTTTACTAGTAATAATTGCCGTATTTTTAGAACTGGCGACAGCGACTATGTGCTCATTAATCTCTTTAATGTAGTGTATTTTTGGAGCATTATTAGTGCTGTCGATATAATATAATTTTTCTTTGTCGTTTAAATAGACTCTATTCTCGCTAGAAAATAATATGTTATTGTCAATATTCTCCATCAATATCGTTGTTTCGCCAGTGGCTACCTCGTAACGATATAAATGTTGAGGAGCCATGCTGATGGCATAAAAGCTGTTTTTATGGTGGATAGCTCTATAAAACGTATTAGTTTTTGACTGGAGTTTGATAGGGTTTGTGGTACCGGTGTTAGTATTAAACAACCATAAGCCTTTAGTTTCTGTTGCTAATATGAGTTGTTCATCTTTTATTGATAAACCATTTATCCAATTAAATGGGATGGGCCAATCTTTTTTATTGTTTGAAAAATTAATGATTTGTGAACCATCAAATCGATAGAGTCCATTTTGACCAGATAACCAAATAAAATCTTTTTTATCTTGTACTATAGAATAAATATTGGCGGTATTCTCAAATGACTCTGTTTGTTTAGCAAAAGGTGAAAAAGAAATAAATACGGTGAAGAGAAATAAGAAAAAAAGCAACGAATTAAGTTGCTTAATAATATTTGTACAATGAAAATTATTTAATTGAATTAAATCATTAAATAATGCTCTCAGGGGCAATGTCTGTTTTATGTCTACGCCCACCACAAACGGCAAATACTTGTGGAGTATCTCCTGTTGTGATTGGTTTTTGTACCAGTAAGTAAGTTGGTTTGCGTGGATCATCGTGTTGTTGTTTTTCAGCCCATGCTTTACGCACTTTATCGGCAGCTTCCTTAGAGTATTTCGATTCAAATGCGGTAGCGATGATTTCGACGCCAAAATCATCCATTACCATCATTGCATTGTTATGGTAGCCACTTGTGGTATCAAAATCTATATCTACCGTAAGAATATTATTTTCAGGTAACACAAGATCGGCGCGAATATTCGCGATTACTGCTCTATCCTTGTGTGCTTTTAAGTGTGTTTTGTTTGGTTTTTCTGTCATGTCATATACAATTTTAATGTCGTCATGAACTATTAATTCTTCTTTTTTTGTCGCGGTCATAATCTTTCCTTTTTACTATGTAAAATGATTAAAGTTAAATGCTTAAAAAATTAAAGCGGTTTCAATATAACTAAACAATAAATTTAATCAAGAATATTTTTTAAATTAGTAAAATATTTTATAGGCTTAACTTCATCTCTTCGCTACAATCAGTTGTTTGAGTATTCAGTGGAAATTAGGGCAAGATGAAACAGTTTGATTGTGTGGTAGTTGGTGGTGGTATGGTGGGCGCAGCAAGTGCGCTAACGCTAGCACAATTAGGTTTACGTGTTGCCTTAGTTGAACAATTTGAACCAGAGCCTTATTCACCAGAACAAAATTTAGATTTACGGGTGTCAGCTATATCAATCGCTTCACAGCATTTATTAGAGCAATTGGGTGCTTGGTCACAAGTAATACAATGGCGAGCTTGTCCTTATAAGCGATTAGGTGTGTGGGAACAAGCGTATGCTTATACTGAATTTAATGCACATGATATTAAACAACATCAGTTGGGACACATAGTTGAAAATAGGCTTTTACAATTAGCGTTATGGCAAAAAATTAACACTCAAACGAATATTGTTTTATTTTGTCCTTATAATTTAATTAACTTATCTCAAGAGATATCGCAGGTTAATTTAACGTTAAAAAATACCGAAACATTAACACAGACGAATATAACAGCTAAATTAGTGATTGCAGCAGACGGTGCTAATTCGCAAGTGAGGAAAATGGTAGATATTGGTATTACCGCATGGGATTACCAGCAATCAGCCATGTTAATCAATGTTAAAACCGAAAAGCCTCAACAAGACATAACATGGCAGCAATTTTTTCCAACAGGGCCAGTCGCTTTCTTACCGTTAAAGAAAACGCCTTTAACGAAAGGTGATCTACCCCAAGAAAATAACACCACTAATGCCGAACTAGGTGGTTACGCTTCTTTAGTTTGGTATCATCAACGAGATGAAATTAAACGTTTATCTGCTTTGTCTAATCAACAATTACAACAGGAAATTATTACTGCTTTTCCCAAACGCTTAGGGAAAATTGAAGTGGTAGATAAAGGTGCTTTTCCTTTAACTCGCCGCCATGCAAATAGTTATCAAAGTAAACGTGTTTTATTATTAGGCGATGCCGCACATACCATTAATCCTATGGCGGGTCAGGGTGTTAATTTAGGTTTTAAAGATGTAAAAGCACTACAAACCGTGATAGCCTCTGCGATTGCTAATGGTGAGTCTTGGCACGATATTAATGTGTTAGCTCGCTATGAAACCATGAGGCGTAAAGATAATTTACTTATGATGTCGACTATGGATGCTTTGTATCATAGTTTTAGCCACCCATCATCAATGGTGAAAATGGTGAGAAATATGAGTTTGTTTGCCATAAACAAAATGCCTTTCATTAAGACAACAGTAAAAAATAAAGCCTTGGCTTACGCATGCGGAGTATAGATTTTTTGTAAAAAAAAACTATCAGGCTCTTTACTAAAAAATTGGTGAAAGTTGAAAAGAAAAAAGAAGACCGAAGTCTTCTTTTTTAGTCATTATAATCGTGACCAATTAATTGATTATAATGACGTCGCTTTTAATCTAATTCATCAATAAATGCGACAGCACGACCAATATAACTAGCAGGTGTTAATAAACATAATTCTGCTTTTACTGTTTCAGGTAATGCTAAAGTATTGATGAAATCACGCATTGAATCAGCATTTACACGTTTACCACGCGTTAACTCTTTTAATTTTTCATATGGTTTCTCAATACCATAACGACGCATTACTGTTTGTACTGGTTCAGCTAATACTTCCCAGTTTTTGTCTAATTCGTTAGCAAGATTAGCTTCGTTAACTTGTAGCTTGCTAATACCTTTCAACGTTGATTGATAAGCAATGATTGCGTGACCAAAGCCTACGCCTAAATTACGTAATACTGTTGAATCAGTTAAATCACGTTGCCAACGAGAAATAGGTAATTTTTGCGCTAAATGGTTAAATAAGGCATTAGCAATACCTAAGTTGCCTTCTGAGTTTTCAAAATCAATAGGGTTAACTTTATGTGGCATGGTTGATGAGCCGATTTCACCAGCAATTGTTTTTTGTTTAAAGTGACCTAAGGCGATATAACCCCAGATGTCACGGTCAAAATCAATTAATATGGTATTGAAACGTGCAATCGCGTCAAATAACTCAGCAATGTAATCATGTGGTTCTATTTGAGTGGTGAAAGGGTTAAACGTTAGGCCTAAATCACTAACAAATTCATCAGCAAACAGGTGCCAGTTTACTTCAGGATATGCGCTTAGGTGAGCATTGTAGTTACCTACTGCACCATTAATTTTGCCCAGTAATTCTATTTCGCTAATCTGTTGACGTTGACGTTTTAAACGTACATAAACATTCGCCATCTCTTTACCTAAGGTACTCGGTGACGCCGGTTGTCCATGCGTACGGCACATCATCGGAATAGTTTTATATTCAACCGCTAGCCCTTTGATTTTAGCTAAAATTTCATCAAGCGCAGGTAATAGTACTAATTCACGGCAGTCTTTTAACATTAAGCCATGAGAAAGGTTATTAATGTCTTCAGAAGTACAAGCAAAATGAATGAATTCAGTAACGGCGTGCAATTCAGCATTATCACTGATTTTTTCTTTTAAGAAATACTCAACCGCTTTTACATCATGATTGGTTGTTGCTTCAATTTTTTTTATGCGCAAGGCATCTTGCTCACTAAAATCGCTAACAATTTTGTTTAATGCTTCGTTTGCGGCATCACTGAAGACAGGAACTTCTTCAATGGCTTTAGTTGCGCTTAATTTTTGTAACCAACGCACTTCAACAGTGACACGATATTTAGTTAAACCAAACTCACTAAAAATAGGGCGTAAGTCACTTGTTTTGCTACCATATCTGCCATCTACAGGTGATATTGCCGTTAACGCTGAAAGTTCCATAATATGTTCCTAGGTTAAAATATACTTTTAAAGTATCTGTTAAATTGTGCTAAGTAATTGTTTTGCTGTTTTGACTAATTTATTACGGCTAAATATTATCCTTCGACGTTTACCGCCGACTTGTCGCCATAATACGGTAGATCTTATTCCGGCTAGCAATAAGGCTCTGATTTTATGCTGGTTAGCCGTTTGCTTTAAGATGTTTGGCTCTCCAGCTACTTGAATACGAGCACCAAGCGGGCTAATAATATCACTGTAAATACTGGCAAAACTGGCGATTAGCGTTTCACTGGTTATCGAATAATGATCAAGCTGCCTTTTCGTTGCCTCAATGCGCTCACCAAGTAGTGTTAGCTGTTTAGGTTGTTTTGTCAGGCGACGTTCTAAATTGATTAAGCTAATAATATAACGAGTAAATTCAGGATCTTTAACTTTATTTATTTTACCGTTTGAGCGAGAAGAATCGCCTAAATGATTAATTAATAATTCAAGACCTGGTTTAACATTGGCTAACTCGCCACCATAAACCGCTAATGTGTTTTCTGGAGATGTGGTGATGATGCTATTGAGTAACACCGCAAGCTCACTATCATTAACTTGGCCATTGCGGGATACTTGCTGTACAAGGTGCGCTACTTGGCATATAGCGGCAAAAGTTATGGTTTGTTCTTTCATGTATAATCTAAACTGCTTTTATTGAAAGTTAATGGTTATTGTTAATTTTTTGAACTCTTTACTTAACGAATTAGGGTATTAATAATACCACCACCTAGACAGACATCATCTTGGTAAAATACGACGGATTGCCCAGGCGTTACAGAGCTTTGTGGCTCAATAAAATCTATTTGATATTCAGGTGTTTCTTCCGTATCACTGTTTAATTTTTTTTCTAATGGACTGACTATACAAGCGACATCTTCTTGGCGATAGCGCGTTTTTACAGTGCACTTGATCGGCGCAGTTAATTCTTGGCGATCAACCCAATGCAATTGATTGGCAATTAATCCTTTGGAAAATAGGCGAGGGTGGTTATGCCCTTGACCGACAATAAGAACGTTGCGAAGTAAGTCTTTTTCTACTACGTACCAAGGCTCTTCGCCAGCATTAGCTAAACCACCAATACGTAGACCTTTACGTTGTCCTAGCGTGTGATACATCAAGCCATCATGGTGTCCTACAGCGACACCTTCAGCGGATTCAATAATACCTGGTTGGGCGGGCAAATACTGTCCTAAAAAATCTTTAAACTTTCGCTCACCAATAAAGCATATACCCGTGCTATCTTTTTTATTATGGGTGATTAAACCGGCTTTTTCAGCAATCGCGCGAACTTGTGGTTTTTCAATATGACCCACAGGGAATAATGTATGGGCAAGTTGTTGCTCATTTAAGGTATATAAAAAGTAGCTTTGATCTTTATTGTTGTCTAAACCACGCACCATAGTCCAATGGCCATCGATAAACTGTCGTTGTACATAATGTCCCGTTGCAATGTAATCTGCATTCAAGTCTTCACAGGCAAACTCTAAAAATGCTTTAAACTTTATTTCTTTATTGCACATAATATCAGGATTTGGTGTACGTCCTGCCTTATACTCAGCTAGGAAATACTCGAATACATTATCCCAATATTCTGTGGCAAAGTTGATAGTATGCAGTTTGATATCTAATTTGTCACAAATAGCTTGAGCATCTTTTAAGTCTTGCGCAGCGGTACAATACTCGTCGGTATCATCTTCTTCCCAGTTTTTCATGAACAGGCCTTCAACTTGATAACCTTGTTCTTTTAATAAAAAAGCAGAGACAGAAGAGTCAACACCACCTGACATACCCACAATAACTTTTGTTTGTTGTGGTGCTTTTTGCTTTGGTAACTTATGTTGTTGTGTTGTAAGCTCGATAGACATTAAAAACTCGTGATAGTAAAGATACATATACTAGATAAAAAGGCGCAGAATTATAACATGACCGTTACCGTGATTAAATAGTCATGTTTAAGATCAATTATTATGTTTTCATTTAATTATTTTATATGCACCATTATCAATGTTATTTATTGTCCATTGACCAATGGCATACCGAATTAATCGTAACGTTGGGAAACCTATATTTGCTGTCATACGTCGCACCTGTCGATTACGTCCTTCGGTAATGATTATTTCAAGCCAAGTCGTTGCTATATTGGCGCGTTCTCTAATAGGGGGAACACGCGGCCATATCTGAGGCTCGGTCATAAGGTTTACTTTAGCCGGTAATGTCAACCCATCTTTTAGCTCAACACCAGTGCGTAATTTGGCTAAATCATCGTCAGTTGGCAGACCTTCTACTTGAACCCAGTAGGTTTTTGCTGTTTTCTTTTTTGGATTAGCAATTGTATTTTGTAATTTACCATCATTGGTTAATAGTAATAATCCTTCGCTATCTCTATCAAGTCGTCCGGCAGCATAAATATCTTTTATTGGAATGAAATCTTTTAAGGTTTGACGTTTTTCTTTTCCAATATGTTTTTCATCGGTAAATTGGCACAAAACATCAAAAGGTTTATTAAAAAGTACTATTTTATTATTGCTTTTATCGGGTCGTACCTTTGTTGGCTGTTTTGTTCTATGCCTTGTATTAACTTTGTTGTTCATTTCTGTCTTGGTTTTGATAAAGGAAAGGAATTGATACTTATATCAATCTCATTAGTTTTGTGATCATTTATACGGGTTAAAACAACCCATTACATCGTTATTTATTTAATAATTAGAACAATTAGTTATTAAAATAAAACACCTTGTATTTGGCCATTTTTTTTGCGTATAGAATAGAACACCTAATTAATGAAACTGCTATTACACACGGCTATATTAATATGTCTTGAATTACTATAATATACTGCGCGAAAAATAAATGTTAAATATTAGCGATTATTCTAAGGTAAGTTGATCGATTTAAGTTAAACAAATGTAAGTTTAACCAATAAAATAGGAAGCTCATGAGCACTGATAACTCAAAAATAATTTACACTATTACCGATGAGGCACCCGCCTTAGCAACATATTCTTTATTACCTATTATCCAAGCCTATACCGCATCTTCTGGTATTAATGTTGAAACGCGTGATATTTCTTTAGCTGGTCGCGTTTTGGCAAATTTCCCAAAATACTTAACAAAAGAACAGCGTGTAGAAGATGCGTTAGCTGAGTTAGGTGAAATGGTTACTAATCCTAATGCAAATATTATTAAATTACCTAATATCAGTGCTTCTGTGCCGCAATTGCATGCAGTGATAAAAGAACTACAGGCTAAGGGATATGCAGTACCTAATTATCCTGAAGAACCACAAAATGACGCAGAAAAGTCAATTAAGTATACTTATGATAAAATTAAAGGTAGTGCGGTAAACCCTGTTTTACGTGAAGGTAACTCTGATAGACGTGCTCCGGCTTCCGTTAAACAGTATGCGCGTAATAATCCTCACTCAATGGGAGTTTGGTCAAGCGAATCAAAATCTCATGTCGCGAGTATGAGTGGCGGTGATTTTTATGAGTCAGAGCAATCAGTAACGGTAAATTACGCTACGAATGTAAAAATTGAATTTGTTGCAGAAAATGGCAGTGTTAAAGTGTTAAAAGATAACTTGCCGCTGTTAACAGGTGAAATAATAGATTCATCTTTATTAAGTAAGTCAGCTTTGATTGAATTTTATCAACAATCGATTATTGATGCCCAAAAAGAAGATGTTTTATTGTCGTTACATTTAAAAGCGACCATGATGAAAGTATCTGACCCTGTTATTTTTGGTTACGCCGTTAAAGTGTTTTATGCTGATGTTTTTGAAAAACATGGTGAAATATTTGAACAGTTAGGTGTGGATGCTAATAATGGTATTGGTGATGTGTACAGTAAAATTGGTCGTTTACCGAGTGATAAAAAAGCAGAAATTGAAGCTGATTTAGCTGCAGTGTTTGCTAACCGTCCTGAGCTTGCCATGGTTGATTCAGATAAAGGTATTACTAACTTACATGTACCAAGTGATGTTATTGTTGATGCTTCAATGCCGGCAACATTACGCTCTTCTGGTAAAATGTGGGGACCAGATGATCAGTTGAAAGATACTAAAGCGATGATTCCCGATAGATGTTATGCCGGTGTTTATCAAACCGTTTTTGATTTTTGTAAAAAACATGGCGCTTTCGATCCCACGACCATGGGCACCGTGCCTAATGTAGGCTTAATGGCCCAAAAAGCTGAAGAATATGGCTCTCATGATAAAACCTTTATTATGAGTGAAGCTGGTAGTGTGCGTGTTGTTGATGCGCTTGGTACTACTTTACTTGAGCATAGTGTTGAAAACGGTGATATATGGCGTATGTGTCAGGCCAAAGATTTACCTATTCAAGATTGGGTTAAACTAACAATTACTCGTACTAAAGCATCTGGCATGCCTGCTATTTTCTGGTTAGATGAAAACCGAGCGCATGACAGAGAAATGATCAAAAAGGTCAATGCTTATCTAGCACTCTATGATACAGCAGGTTTAGATATTCAAATACTTAATCCTGTTGCTGCATGTGAATTTACGCTGGCACGTATTATTAAAGGTGAAGATACTATTTCTGTTACCGGTAATGTATTACGTGATTACTTAACCGATTTATTTCCAATTTTAGAACTAGGTACCAGTGCTAAGATGTTATCGGTTGTACCACTGATGAATGGTGGTGGTTTATTTGAAACTGGCGCCGGTGGTAGTGCCCCTAAGCATGTTCAACAGTTTGAAAAAGAAAATCATTTGCGTTGGGATTCTTTAGGTGAATTTTTAGCTTTAGCCGCTTCTTTAGAGCATTTAAGTGTTACTACGGGTAATACTAAAGCACAAGTGCTTGCCGATACTTTAGATGAAGCTACTGGTGAGTTTTTAGATAGCAATAAATCGCCATCACGTAGAGTAGGTGAACTAGACAACCGTGGTAGTCACTTTTACCTTGCTATGTATTGGGCAAAAGCACTGGCTAAGCAAACGAGTGATGGTGAGCTTAAAACAAGCTTTACTGGCGTAGCGCAAGCATTGGCTAAGCAGGAAGGTAAAATTGTTGCAGAACTCAATGCAGCACAAGGCCCAGCCATGAATATTGGTGGCTACTATTTTGCTGATGTTGCACAAGCAGAAAAAGCGATGCGACCAAGTGAAACGTTAAATACTATTTTATTAGCATTGTTATAAACGTAAAAAATACAATGTGTAAATAAGGGCTAAATGATAAAACTTGGTTCTTTTTACCACTCAATAGTATTCAGTAAGATGATAATCGCTATTATAACCAAGTGATTATTGTTATTACTTTTTTTACTCAGTTTTAAGTTAAACTGAAAAATACAACATTACGTTGACTAAATTAAGTGAAGTTAAGCAGAATGCCACACTTTGTTAATATCGATTGATTTATCGTTTTGTTTCTTTTATATATTTTATAGGCATTGGTTGATGTCCACTCTTCCAATTAGGAGAACGCTTTATGACAAGTAAAATCTCAATTCCCAGTATAGGTGATAAAATTACTGTATCAAACGGTAAATTATTAGTACCGAACAATCCAATTATTCCTTTTATTGAAGGTGATGGTATTGGTGTTGATGTTACACCCCCTATGATTAAAGTCGTTGATGCCGCTATAAGTAAAGCTTACGGCGGTGAGAGAAAGATTGCCTGGATGGAAGTTTATGCAGGTGAAAAAGCAACCCAAGTGTATGATTCTGAAACATGGTTACCAGATGAAACATTGGAAATGTTTAAAGAATATAAAGTGGGTATCAAAGGCCCATTAACCACACCGGTAGGTGGTGGAATGCGTTCATTAAATGTAGCTTTGCGCCAAATTTTAGATTTGTATGTTTGTCAACGTCCAGTGCAATGGTTTACCGGGGTACCAAGCCCAGTTAAAAGACCTAGTGAAGTAGACATGGTTATTTTCCGTGAAAATACTGAAGATATTTATGCAGGTATTGAATATCAAGCAGGCACCGACGACGCTAAAAAAATTATTTCTTTTTTACAAGATGAAATGGGCGTAACTAAAATTCGTTTTACTGATGATTGTGGTATTGGTATTAAACCTGTCTCTAAAGAAGGTACGCAACGTTTAGTACGCCAAGCAATACAGTATGCTATTGATCATAATAGGGACTCTGTAACGCTTGTACACAAAGGTAATATCATGAAGTTTACCGAAGGCGCTTTTAAAGACTGGGGTTATGAATTAGCCTGTGAAGAGTTTGGCGCTGAATTAATTGATGGTGGACCTTGGTGTCGTGTTAAAAATCCTAAAACAGGTAAAGAAATCATTATTAAAGATGTTATTGCTGATGCTATGTTGCAACAAATTTTGCTTCGCCCAGCAGAATATAGTGTTATTGCAACGCTGAATTTAAATGGTGATTATTTATCTGATGCATTGGCTGCGCAAGTGGGTGGTATTGGTATTGCACCAGGCGCTAACTTAAACGATGAAGTGGCGATATTTGAGGCTACTCATGGTACTGCACCTAAATATGCCGGTAAAAATAAAGTAAACCCAGGCTCGGTAATTTTATCAGCAGAAATGATGCTCCGACATATGGGGTGGGTAGAAGCGGCTGATTTACTTTTAAAAGGAATGTCAGGAGCTATCGGTGCTAAAACTGTCACTTATGATTTTGAACGATTAATGGATGATGCTACTTTAGTCACCTGTTCTCAATTTGGTGATTGTATCATTGATCATATGTAAGTTTTGAAGGAAAAACACTTATAACATAGTGTTTTTTAAGTTATATGTATAAAAAAACACAGCTATTCGCTGTGTTTTTTTATTTTGCAGTTGACATAATATTACTCTATTTCTTTATCTGCTGGTTTTATGCTAGCCGCATGGTGTCCCTTAGCTCCTTCATTTAGTTCGTAATTGACATCTTGACCGGCCTTTAATGTACGGTATCCATCCATTTCAATGGTTGAGTAGTGAGCAAAAATATCTTCTCCACCACTGTCAGGACGAATAAAACCAAAACCTTTCGCATTATTAAACCATTTAACTGTACCATGAGCCATACATCTACTTCCTCTAAATCCTTAAGTATTATAGGTATGCTTAAATCAATTATTTAATTTTAGTCTCATCAAAATAAAGATATAATTAAGCATATACACATGCAATGATGCGGCTAAAAAATAGCCACATAGTAAATCCTAGATAAAATATTAAATTAGTCAAGTAAAATAACTGAAGTTTACTCGTTTTTTTAATGTTTATTGACAAAAAAGTTACAGCAAAAGTTAACAGTAGAGACTAAGATAAATATATGAGTAATTGGAAAGAGCTAATTGACAGCCATGAGCTTGTTGAAGAAGATGTTAAAAATGAAGTAGAAAAACCACCGAAATATCATGTTATTTTACTTAACGATGATTATACGCCTATGGATTTTGTAGTAGACGTTTTATGTAAGTTTTTTAATAAAACATCAGATCAAGCGACTGATATAATGTTAACTATTCATTATAAAGGTAAGGCGCTTTGTGGTACATATACTGCGGATATTGCAGAAACTAAAGTAGATCATGTTGCACGTTTTTCATTAGAGCATCAACACCCCTTAAAGTGTGTATTACAAAAAGCTTAATGCTAGATCATGTATTACTCAAAAGAAAAAAGTTCGCAAGGATTTAAATTGGAGTACCTATGCTTAATAAAGACTTAGAAATTTCGCTTAACTTAGCTTTTAGACAAGCTAAAGAATTACGTCATGAGTTTATGACTGTAGAGCACCTACTGTTAGCGCTGTTAGATAATCCATCAGCCATTGAGGTTTTGGGAGCCTGTGGCGCAGACTTAAATATAATTAAAACAAGCCTTCTTGAGTTTATTAAAGAAACTACTCCGGTAATACCCGTTGAAGAAGATGAGCGTGAAACACAACCGACTCTAGGGTTCCAACGCGTATTACAACGTGCCGTTTTTCATGTGCAATCATCAGGTAAAAGTGAAGTGAATGGCGCTAATGTTCTAGTTGCTATCTTTAGTGAACAAGAATCGCAAGCTTCTTATATATTGAAAAAAGCAGATATTAGTCGACTAGATATTGTTAATTATATCTCACATGGCATCGCTAAGATTGAAGGTGATTCTAATAGTTCTGTTGTCGAAGAAGGTGAACAAGTCAGTGAAGAAGAACCGAGAACAATTGAAAACTTTTCGGTTAACTTAAATGAAGAAGCACTCAAAGGTAATATTGATCCCCTAATTGGTAGAGACAGTGAATTAGAAAGAACTTTGCAGGTATTAAGCCGTCGCCGTAAAAATAATCCGTTATTTGTTGGTGAAGCAGGGGTTGGTAAAACGGCAATTGCAGAAGGTTTAGCTAATTTAATTGTTGCGGGAAAGGTACCTGAATTTTTAAAAGATGCCACTATTTATTCTTTGGATATGGGGGCTTTACTTGCGGGTACTAAATATAGAGGCGACTTTGAAAAACGCTTTAAAGCGTTATTAAAAGATCTTGAGTCAGACGATAATGCCGTTCTATTTATTGATGAAATTCATACTATTATTGGTGCTGGAGCTGCATCTGGCGGCATGTTGGATGCATCTAACCTAATTAAGCCCTTACTTTCAGCAGGTAAACTTCGTTGTTTAGGCTCTACTACATACCAAGAATATCAAAGTATTTTTGAAAAAGACCGTGCATTAGCAAGACGTTTTCAGAAAATTGATATTATTGAACCAAGCGTTGAAGACACTACTAAAATACTGCAAGGGCTAAAAGAAAAGTACGAATCACATCATGGTGTTCGTTATACCAATGCTGCTTTACGTGCAGCAGCACAGCTTTCTGCCAAGTACATTAATGAACGTTTTTTACCTGATAAAGCAATTGATGTTATTGATGAGGCCGGTGCAAAACAGCAACTTGTGGAGGCTTCTAAACGGAAAAAGACGATCAATAATACCGATATTGAGGCTATTGTGGCAAAAATGGCCAGAATACCGGAAAAATCTGTATCCTCATCGGAAAAAGATAGTCTGAAAAACCTTAATCGTAATTTAAAACTCGTTGTATTTGGTCAAGACAATGCGATAGAAGAATTAACCTCTGTTATTCGTTTGTCACGCGCTGGGCTTGGTAGTGAAGAAAAGCCAGTTGGCTCATTTTTATTTGCTGGTCCTACCGGGGTAGGTAAAACAGAAATCACGCAGCAATTGGCTAAAGTTTTAGGTGTTGAACTATTGCGTTTTGATATGTCAGAGTACATGGAGAAACATGCGGTTAGCCGGTTAATAGGCGCGCCTCCTGGTTATGTGGGCTATGAACAGGGCGGTTTGTTAACTGATGCTGTTTTGAAGAATCCACATGCAGTTGTTTTACTCGATGAAATTGAGAAAGCCCATGAAGATGTTTACAATATTTTATTACAAGTGATGGACCATGGCACTTTAACTGATAATAATGGACGTAAAGCAGATTTTAGAAATATTATTTTAGTACTAACCACTAATGCTGGTGTGCAAGAAACCGTACGTCAATCAATTGGCTTTAAACAGCAAGATCATAGCTTAGATGCGATGAGTGAAATAAATAAAGTCTTTTCACCTGAGTTTAGAAACCGCCTAGATAATATTGTTTGGTTTAATCATCTTGATAATGAAGTAATTCAACAAGTAGTTGATAAATTTATTGTTGAATTACAAGTACAGCTAGATGAAAAAGGTGTTTCATTAGAACTAACGCGCGATGCTAAAAAATGGCTAGCAGAGCACGGTTATGATAAAACGATGGGGGCTCGACCTATGTCTAGGTTAATTCAAGAGAAGCTTAAAAAAGAATTAGCAAATGAATTACTCTTTGGGGAGTTAACTAATGGTGGTGTCGCTAAAGTTGGCGTAAAACAAGATAAACTTATTATCTCTTACGAAAGTAAACAAGAGTTGATTACAGAAAAATAAAGCTCACCAAATATCTGTTTTATTAATTGACTAATGTGGTTAATTTTAATAAACCTTATTATCTTAACGATAATAAGGTTTATTTATATCGCATTATCTAAGTAGATATCACCTCAATAAGTCTATTTTATTTTTTGTCTCGAAATAGTGGTTATGAATATCCTATTAAAGATTTAAGACATGCAGGGCTAACTATATATTGCTCTGAAAAACTTAATCAGAGCAACTTTATCGCTTTTTAAGTATCATTGCGAGAAGGTAAAGGCTTACAGGCTGCGTTATTGATTTTGATAAGGGAATCACCCTTCTCTTTAATCAATGCCTTGCTTACATGGATGTAGGTCTGTATTTAGCAGGGGTGATAAGGGTATAGTGTTTTTAAAATATAGTTTATCGTATATTCACTTTATTATGTGCAATAAAAAGCACAGTTCATCGCTCTACCAATTGACACTTGAGGAATTGTTTTTTAAAGACAATAAAAAAGGCTACGATTTCTCGTAGCCTTATTTTATGTGGCTCCCCAAACTGGGCTCGAACCAGTGACACATGGATTAACAGTCCATCGCTCTACCAACTGAGCTATTGGGGAATAAATCTTTTTATTTTTGATTAGATTACATGGATTAACAGTAACTAATCTCCCTAGGTTTACAACTGACACTTAGAGAATAATTTTTCTATGAGCTTGTAATCACTCAACTTACAATGTGGCTCCCCAAACTGGGCTCGGGAAACAATCAGCGACACATGCTATTATTAGAGAGTACAGTCCATCGCTCTACCGCTCTTCATTTGTCGTCAAATAAAATATGGCTCCCCAAACTGGGCTCGAACCAGTGACACATGGATTAACAGTCCATCGCTCTACCAACTGAGCTATTGGGGAATAAATCTTTTCAATTTTGATTAGACTACATGAATTAACAGTAACTAATCTCCCTAGGTCTACAACTGACACTTAGAGAATGATTTTTCTATGAGCTTGTAATCACTCAACTTACAATGTGGCTCCCCAAACTGGGCTCGAACCAGTGACACATGGATTAACAGTCCATCGCTCTACCAACTGAGCTATTGGGGAATTGCTTTTCTTTCGATTAGCTTGTTAACCAACTGGGCTAACGGGGCGGAATAATAAAGACCTGTGCGCTTAGTGTCAACACAAAAATAAAAAAAACTCATATATTCGTTTGTTTGCTTAAATTGCGTTCACTAAAGTGAGTTTGTTAGCATTTATTGGTAGTTTTATAACCATTGAGTTTAATTTGTTTTTCAAAAGGATAAAACTGGTAGTTATCCACCAAAGTTGTGGATAACTATGTTAGTTAATTTATAATAACTCGTTGTTATATCGTTTTATATAGCTTGTAGCTAAGTCAATATTTTCTTTTGAATACTTTTAATGTTATTTAAATTAAGGTCTTACGTTTGTTTTGTTGTTTTTTTGGCTGTTTGGTGTAATTTTTAAACAAAGGGATATTTAACCTCATTTACTGTGCATTTCTTTTGGATTTGATTACAATAGATGAACAGTTAAAGAGCCTGTGATCACTCTACCTTTAATAAAGTTTATTAATGACATCAAATAAAATAACCATGAATAAGAAACAACGGGTGAATTTACTCAAAGATCCCGTTGCTAGCACCTTACAACGAATGACTATTCCGATGATCTACGGCATGGTTTTATTAATGACATTTAATTTAATTGATACTTTTTTTGTTAGTTTGTTAGGTACTCAGCCTTTAGCTGCTATTAGTTTTACTTTTCCGATTACTTTTACTGTGATTAGCTTGATGATAGGTTTAGGTGTAGGCACCTCAGCAGTTATTGCCAGATTTTTAGGTCGTGATGATCACGAGTCGGCAAAAAACGCTGCAACAGCTGCTTTATATCTAGCTGCCGTCATTGTTATTAGCTTATCTTTTTTAGGTTACTTATTTACGGATGAGTTATTTACTTTATTAGGCGCTCAAGCCTCTCTCTTACCTTTAATTCATCAGTATATGGATATTTGGTATATTGGTAGCGTTTGTTTAATTGGACCTATGATAGGCAACGCTATACTTCGTGCGTCAGGCGACACTAAAACACCAAGTATGATTATGGGTAGTGCTGGATTAATTAACGCGATTCTTGATCCTATCTTTATTTTTGGTTTTGGTCCTGTTCCTGCCATGGGCATGCAAGGTGCTGCTATAGCAACACTTATCTCTTGGTTATTTGGTTTTACATTTGCATTGACTATATTAACAAAACAAAGAAACTTAATTCATACGCATTTATTATCACTCAAACAGTTAATTTCTTCCGGCCGTATTATTTTAAAAATAGGCTTACCTGCCGCAGGCGCAAACATGTTAACTCCAATTGCTGCCGCTATTATGACCGCTATTGCTGCAACATATGGTGAATCAGTAGTTGCAGGCTTTGGTGTTGGCTCTAGAATTGAATCGATTGCCTGCCTAGTTGTTCTAGCGCTGTCGATGACATTGCCGCCATTTATTAGTCAAAATTTTGGTGCAGGTCATATGCACAGAGTTAAACATGCCTATAAAGCTGCAATTAAGTTTGTTTTACTCTGGCAAGTCGTAATCTATGTAGTGTTAATTATTGCCGCTCCTTGGATTGCCTCGGCTTTTTCCAAAGAGCAAGAAGTTGCTGATATCATTGTGCTGTTTATTTGGATTTTGCCATTAGGTTATGGTTTTCAAGGCGTTATTATTTTAACTAACTCTTCTTTTAATGCTTTACACAAGCCGATAGTGGCACTGATATTGAGTTTTATTCGATTATTTATTTGTTATGTACCGTTAGCTTCTATAGGCAGTTATTTCTATGGTTTACATGGTTTTTTTATTGGGGCGCTAATAGGGAACTTAATTATGGCATCTATTTCGTATCGATTGTTTTCTAAGCAGTTTACCAATGACGAGTTTATTGTGAATAAAACAGCTCAGGAACAATTACCTTGAAAAATATCACGTTGAAAGAAACAAATTTGAAAGCCTTTACCTTGCGGTCAGATTACACACCTGCTGGCGATCAGCCTAGTGCAATTAAACAGTTACTTGAAGGGATCGATTCTGGTCTAGCACATCAAACCTTACTCGGTGTTACCGGATCAGGCAAAACATTTACTATTGCTAATGTTATTGAAAAATTAAACCGCCCAACGATGATGTTAGCGCCGAATAAAACCTTAGCAGCGCAGCTTTATGGTGAAATGAAAGAGTTTTTCCCCAATAATGCTGTTGAATATTTTGTTTCTTACTATGATTATTACCAACCAGAGGCTTATGTACCCACAACCGATACCTTTATAGAAAAAGATGCCTCGGTAAACGAACATATAGAACAAATGCGCTTATCTGCGACTAAGGCACTTTTAGAGCGGCGTGATGTCATCATTATTGCTTCTGTTTCTGCTATCTATGGCTTAGGAGATCCTGATTCCTATTTGAAAATGATGCTGCATATCAGCCAAGGGGATATTATTAACCAGCGTGATATTTTACGTCGGTTAGCTGAACTACAATATATCCGTAATGATGTTGCTTTCGCACGAGCAACATACCGAGTGCGTGGCGACGTTATTGATGTTTTTCCCGCAGAATCTGACCGACTAGCGTTAAGAATAGAATTATTTGATGAAGAAATTGAACGTATTAGTCAATTTGATCCATTAACCGGGCAGGTGGAACGTAGATTAGCGCGAGTGACTATTTATCCAAAAACTCATTATGCGACGCCTAGAGAAAAAATTTTAGCCGCCGTTGATAAAATTAAAATTGAATTAAAAGATAGATCACAATACCTTAAAGATAATAATCGCTTAGTTGAAGAGCAGCGGATATCGCAGCGGACTCAATTTGATATTGAAATGATGACCGAGCTTGGTTATTGCTCGGGTATTGAAAACTATTCTCGTTATTTGTCAGGTCGTGGGCCAGGCGAAGCGCCGCCGACGCTATTTGATTACTTGCCTGATGATGGTTTACTTATTATTGATGAATCTCATGTCACTGTGCCGCAAATAGGCGCTATGTACAAAGGCGACCGATCACGTAAAGAAAACTTAGTACAATACGGTTTTCGACTACCTTCTGCACTTGATAATAGGCCAATGAAGTTTGAAGAGTTTGAAGCACTTTCACCACAAACTATCTATGTATCAGCAACGCCAAGTAACTATGAAATTGAAAAGTCAGCGGGAGATATCGCAGAGCAGGTGGTACGTCCAACTGGCTTGTTAGATCCGCAAATAGAAGTTCGTCCAGTGGAAACTCAAGTGGATGACTTACTCTCTGAAATTAACAAACGATTACCTTTAGACGAGCGAGTATTAGCAACTACGTTAACCAAGCGAATGGCCGAGGATTTAACTGATTACTTAGATGAGCATGGTATTAAAACACGTTATTTACATTCTGATGTTGATACAGTCGAAAGAGTGGAAATTATTCGAGATTTCCGTTTGGGTAAATTTGATGTTTTAGTGGGTATTAATTTATTGCGGGAAGGTTTAGATATGCCTGAAGTGTCGCTTGTTGCAATATTGGATGCTGACAAAGAGGGGTTTTTACGCTCCGAGCGTTCACTTATACAAACGATTGGCAGAGCAGCGCGCAATATTAATGGTAGAGCTATCTTATATGCGGGTAGAATTACTAAATCAATGCGTAAAGCCATTGATGAAACTGATCGACGTAGAGAGAAGCAGCATCAAAATAATATAGACAATAATATTACCCCTAAAGGTGTAGTAAGAAAAATTACTGATGTTATGGATGTTGGTGATTTTAGTAAGTCTAAGGAGTTGGGTAAAGTAGCTGAACGACATGCTAATTATCAGCTACTAACAACAAAAGAAATTGATAATAAAATTGAGCAACTTGAAAAGGAAATGTACTTATGTGCACAAAACTTAGAATTTGAACAAGCCGCTTCAATTCGCGATGACATTGCTAAGCTCAGAGAGCAACAATTGTCGACTTAGCAATACTTTTATTTTAAGTAATCTAAAATCGATAAAATTATCTAAGATCCATCATAGAATAATTGCCAATAATACCGGCGACTGCATCACTATTACAATTCCTTAAATTGCTGATATCTTCAATAATTTTATCTTGAATATCGACAGGGAAAAGTAATAATTGCTCAAGATACATATGTGCTTGAGTTTCATTATTTGCATCCATCATTTTTTTTAAGCACCGCGCTTGGCACGTCCACATAGCACTCATAAATAATCCTTAATAATTTATTAGATACTAATTAAGTTTAGACTATCAGTTGATAAGGGTTATAAACAATTTTTCTTAAAAAAAAATCAAAGGATAAAAATAATCTATAGAATAAAAAGTAATTAATATTCAGTATATTATTAAATAATGCTAGTACCAGTAAGTTAGTGATCAAATATCAATGAGGATAGCTGTTCAATAAGAATAAGCTTGATTGAGTAATAGTGGGGGGTATGGGTTTTTAGCTCCCAATAAAGCCTAAGTATCTATATCTATATCTATATCTATATCTATATCTATGTCTATGTCGTCAACGGTGTTATTGGAAATTTAGGTCATTTAGAATTAATAGCTATTTATTGATAGAATATCAAATAATTTATACTGGTATTTTTGCTTATTTACCGCAATGAGGGCACTTTATACCGTGTTGACCCTGCTTTAACACTTGAATACTACGTTGTAGTTCGTCAGGTTCTATTTCCAACTTATCTGCAAGTGTTTCTAAGGCTTTGTACTCTTCTTGGTCAATATAACCATCAGTTAGCGCATTAGTAATATGAGCATCTAGCTTCTTTTTTCGTTCACGTAATTCTTCGCCAAAACGCGCCGCTAACATGCCTGCAGGTAATGCGACAAGACCAACACCGACAAGCATAATAAAGGTTGAAATAACCTTTCCTACGGCTGTAATAGGGACTACATCGCCATACCCTACAGTTGTCATGGTAACAACTGCCCACCAAAAAGATTGAATAATACTGCCAAAAACATCAGGTTGTATTTTTCCCTCTACTGAATGCATTAAACTGGCGGCAATAATAATTAAAAACATCATTACCATCATGGCAGCGGTAATACTTTTTAATTCTTTAGCAATGACATTGATGAAAATATTGAAGCCTTTAAAGTAATGGGTCAATTTTAATAACCTTAATACTCTTAATAAACGAAGTGTTCTTAAGTCAATGGCAAAAAATAGGGCTATAATAAAAGGTAAAATGGCAATTAAATCAATTAATGCCATAGGCGTGAATATGTAGTCGGTTCTAGCTTTGATCGTTGAGAAGGCTTGATACTTGGGGTTTTCTATACAGCACCAAACTCTTAATAGGTACTCAACACAAAAAAGTGATAGTGAAATAAACTCAAATAAAGCAAATTCTTGGTGATAAAGCTCATGGTAATCAGCTTCTGATTCAAAAACTGCTGCGATAACATTGCTAAGAATAAGAACGATTAAAAAAAAGTTGATTGCCTTTGCTACGAAATTTTTACTGGTTTCACTTTCAAGCAATTGGTAAGTTTTTGTTCTTAAAGACTCACGTGAAGTGAGCTTATTAGGGAAAGCATCAGCCATAAAGTTATTTTAAATTTTTAATTATTTGGAGTTTGATGCCGTTGAGTTAACATCTATTTATTTAACAGTATGTCACTCGTATGCAATTGGATCTACCATTTTATTTTCGCTAAAAGCTTCCAAACGCTCTTGGCAAGATCCACACTTACCACAGGCTTTTTCTCTGCCATTATAGCAAGTCCATGTATTACTATAGTCTAAGCCCATATTAAGTCCATCGGCTAAAATAGCGGTTTTATTTACCTTTAAATAAGGACTGAAAATTTCAACACTCTCATAATTAGCTATTTGACAAACATCATTCATTTTTTGTACAAACTCTGGGCGGCAATCAGGGTAAATAGCATGATCACCACTATGAGCGCCATAATAAACTTGCTCAGCGCCAACTGATACAGCATAGGCTACTGCTAACGATAATAAAATCATATTGCGGTTGGGCACTATAGTTGATTTCATGTTTTCACTTTCGTAATGACCTTCTGGAATATCGATATCATCGGTCAATGAAGAGCCGGCTAATAATTGATTGATGGCTGAAATATCAATCACTTTATGATTTATTTTTAATGATTGGCATACGCTACTAGCACACTCCAACTCTTTTACATGGCGCTGACCATAGTCAAAAGAAAGTGCATACACTTCTTTGCCGTCTTTTAGTGCACGATTAAGTACAGTAAAGGAATCCATACCGCCGGAATAAATAACAACAACTTTTTCAGCCATACTTTTTTTCGTCATAGCTTTTTCTGTCATAGTAAGGTCTCTTAAAAATAAATAAGGTATAATCAATGCAGCACATTTTACTTGATTAATTCCATAGGCAAAAGCACAAATTAAAATGATTGAATACAAAATCAACGAACTATTTGAAACCATACAAGGCGAAGGCTCTTTTACGGGTCAGCCATCAATATTTATTCGTTTACAAGGCTGCCCAGTTGGTTGCTCGTGGTGTGATACTAAGCATACTTGGGAAATAGAACTTGGTGACGAAGTAAGTCAAAATATTATGTTAGCTAAAGTTCAAGAAACCTCACAGTGGACCGCAATGACGGTAGAACAAATATTAGCTTTAGTGAAAGACAAACATTTCCAAGCGAAGCATATAGTTATCACTGGTGGAGAGCCATGCATGGTTGATCTAATACCTTTGTGCAGTGCTTTTGAGCTACAAGGATATAGCACGCAAGTGGAAACGTCAGGCACCTTTGATATTCGTGTTTCAGATCAGTGCTGGGTGACAGTATCACCTAAAATTAATATGCGAGGGGGATATGCTATCTTAAATAGCGCTATGATACGTGCTAATGAAATAAAACATCCAATCGCAACAGAGCAACATGTTAATGATCTAAAAAAGCTACTAGCAGAGCATAATATTAAAAGTACGCCTATATACTTACAACCTATTAGTCAAAAAAGTAGAGCAACAGAACTCGCTATTGCTACTTGTATTGCTAATAATTGGCGTTTGTCAGTACAAGTACATAAATATTTAGGTATAGAGTAAAGTGTTGGATAAATAACGTTTAATATTGAGACTGACGAGGCTTAATATTAAGTAAGTAATTACAATAAAATTCATATAGTAAGGACGTTCAATGAAGTTTTTTTTAGTTATGCTCAAGCTTATTAAAATTAATATAGGGTTAGTGTTATTCTTTGTTTCTTTTAATTCACTCTCGGTAAATGCTACTGAGTGGCCACAAGAATTAAGTGGTGATAAAAGTACTATTGTTATCTATCAACCACAGCCAGAAAAACTGACGGGCAATCACCTTACCGGGCGAGCTGCGATGCAGTTAGAGGGAGAAAGTAATAAAGAACCTATTTTCGGTGTTTTTTGGTTTTCGTCTACGATAGAAACTGATCGCAGTACTAACTCAGTTATTATAAAAAATATCAAAGTGACTAACGTAACTTGGCCTGATTCTAAAGAAAAAAGTGAGCAAAAATTTACTCGTTTTGTTGAAAAAAAGTTAGAAAATGCTAGTTTTACCGCATCACTTTCTAAGTTAACGGCAACGCTTGCTAGCGCAGAAGATGTTCAGAAAAGTTTAGATAATATCAAAAATGATGCACCTATTATTCTTTTTGAGAACAAGCTAGCAGTACTACTAAGTTATGATGGCGATCCTATCTTTAAAGAGGTAGAAAATAGTCCTTACCAAAGAGCATTAAATACCCAGTTTGCTGTGATTAAAGTAAAAACTGAATCGCGATACTACTTAACCAGCGGCAGTTTATGGTATCAAGCAACTAATGAGTTAGGTCCATGGAAAGTAGCTGCTAATCCACCAGCTGACTTAATGGCTATGATCGCTAAAGATGATAAAGAGGCGATTAAAAATAAGCCAACGAAAACTCCTATGGTAGTTACGGCCACTAAACCTACTGAATTAGTGGTTTCTGACGGTAAGCCTGAGTGGGGAAGTTTAACTGGAGGTAAACTCTTGTATGTCATAAATACTGAAACACCATGGCTAAGAGAGATAGCTAGTGGTGATATGTATTTATTACTATCAGGTCGTTGGTTTAAAAGTAAAAGCGAAAAAGGACCTTGGGCATTTGTTCGCGGGGATAAATTGCCAAAAAGTTTTAAAGACATTTCACCAGAGTCTCCTATCGGCGGCTTAAGAAGTTCAGTTGCCGGAACGGATGAAGCCAATCAAGCCGTTTTAGATGCACAAATTCCACAAACAGCCGCGATTAAACGTGATGAAGCGACACTAACCGTAAAATACGATGGCGATCCTAAGTTTGTTCATATTGAGGATACTGATGTTGAGTATGCTGTGAATACTAATGCGCAAGTATTAAAAATTGCAGGTAAATTTTATGCCGTAGACAATGGTGTTTGGTTTGTTGCTAATGCCGCTAGAGGAAAATGGGTAGTCGCGGATTCAATTCCTACTTCTGCTATAGCACAAATTCCTCCTAGCTCGCCTGTTTATAATACAACTTACGTAAAAGTGTATGACTCTACACCTGAAGTGGTTTACGTGGGATATACGCCAGGGTATATGTGGTCTTATCCTTATTATGGCGTACCTATTTATGGCACAGGTTGGTATTACCCACCTTATTATGGTGCTTGGTATTATCCTCGTCCACCTACTTGGGGAATGCATGTTGGTTATAACCCATGGACTGGATGGCGTGTTGGTGTGAGTTGGGGTGGCCCATTCTTTCGGGTTGGTGTCAGTTGGGGTGGCGGTTACCATAATCATTATCGACCTTGTTGTGGTTATTATGGTGGTCACCGTGGTAGGCATAATACCAATATAAACATTAACGGTGATATTAATATCGGTAACTCAACTAATATTGGTAATCGTAACAATGTTAAAAATAATATTGGTAATAAATCGGGTAACAAGTTAAATAATAACTTGTATGAAAATTCAGCTAATAAACACCGTAATGCGAAAAAGGTGACTTCAAACAAAAGGGTACAAAAAGCACGTTCAGCACCTAAGCGAGCCAATAATGTTTTTGCAGACAAACAAGGTAATGTGATTAGAAATGAGAAAGGTCAATGGCAAAACCGTAGTAATAAAAGCTGGAATAATATCCCTAAAAGCAACCAATTACCGCAACAAAATAGACAGATGAGGCAAGGTGGTTTGCCTAAAAGTAATAACATTAATAAGCAAAACTTTAATCGCAATAATATGAACAATGCCCACCGTGCTAGAAGTATGGGTGGGATGCAACGACAACAACTTCAACGAGGTGGGCATCGTCGCTAACTTACCTAAAGTCGTTTCTAATTCCAGCTGAATCAGGCATCTTCTAATGGTAATAAATATATTTGCTTAAATGAATATTTATTAATTAAAAAGCAAAATAAGGAAGGTAAAATAATGAAAAAATTAACAATGCTTAAGTTAAGCTTTATTGCTATATCACTTATGTTAGTCGTAAGTTGTCAATCAACCACTGAAGTACCACAAGTGTCCCAAGATGGCATGCAATTAAAAGTTAATGAACGCTCTACCATTGCTTATAAAAAAGAAGGTGTAGACTTTTCTGAATACGACAACATACAAATTTTACCTAGCCAAGTAGCTTTTAAAAAGAATTGGCAGCGGGATTACAATCGCAGCCAGCCCTCATTATCAGCCCGTGTTAAAGATGAAGATGTATTACGCATTAAAACGGGCGTTGCAAAACTGTTTGATGAAATTTTTAAGGAAGAATTTGGTAAAACAGGTGATAACCCAGTTGTCGAAAAAGCGGGAACAGGAACATTAGTAATAAAGCCAGCAATTATTAATCTAGTTGTTAATGCACCTGATCTACAATCAGCAGGAAGAGTGACAACCTACGTAAAAGAAACAGGTAAAGCAACCTTGTTTCTTGAGCTTTATGATGGTGTTAGCGGTGAAATTTTAGCGCGTATTATTGATTCTGAAGTGGTTGGTGATAAAATGTATATACAATGGGCTAATCGCGTAACCAATACCGCAGATGCCAAACGTACCATTAGAAAATGGGCAAAAGCATTAAGAGCAAAGCTTGATCAAGCACAGGGAAAATAATTTAATTCCACTTATTAGCATCATTTATTGAGTCGTTTGAAAATAATGCGTTGTGAATATTATAAAAAGTCTGCTCAGTACTTACGCACTGAGCAGACTATGTTTACTTATTAATATAAACTTTAGGTACTCGCGCAGACACGCGAGTCAGTAATTCGTAATTAATCGTATTCATATGCTCAGCTACTACTTCAACGCTGAGATTTTCTCCCCATAACTCTACTACGTCACCTACACTAACATTTGCTATATTAGTGACATCCACAGTGATCATATCCATTGATACTCTTCCAGCTAAAGGAGCCAGTTGATTATTGATAAATACGGGTGTGCCTGCTGGGCTGTTTCTTGGGTAACCGTCAGCATAGCCTATGGCAATGGTAGCAATGACTGAAGCTTGTTTAGCTCGCCAAGCTTCTCCATAGCCAACAGAGTCACCTAGTTTTAACTTTCTTAAGGCAATAATTGTTGATTGTAATGTCATGGCAGGAGTCAATTTCATTGGCATATTTTTGATTGGTGTTGGGTTGGCACCATATAAAGCAAGGCCAAGTCTATTAAAGTCGGCATGACTTTGTGGCCAGTTAATGATTCCTGCAGAATTAGACAAGCTTAATTGACATGAATATTTCTCGGAAAGTGTTTTTAAGCAAACTATTTGAGCGGGTGTTTTCGGGTTATCTAGTTCATCAGCACTAGAAAAGTGTGAACAAATAACAAGATGTTTTTTTTGTTCATTGGTTAATTTTGCTAATATTTTTTTTGCGTGTTTAGGTGTAAAACCTAATCGGTTCATGCCAGTATCAATTTTAAGCCATAGTTTTTCTTTATAGTTAGGGTGTTGTGTTAGCCATGAAATTTGTTCATTATTATGTAACATTAACCAAAAATCATGTTGTGTCGCTAAGGTAAAGTCTTCTTTATCTAAAGGGCCTTCAAGAATTAAAATAGGTAAGGTAATTCCCGCGTTGCGTAAAACAATCGCTTCATCAATAAATGCCACAGCAAAAGCTGGCACCAGAGAGTTGAGGCTTTTAGCAATTTCAATCGCGCCATGACCATAAGCATTTGCTTTAATAACGGCAATAGTTTTACTTTGCGGCGCTAAGCTAGCAATTTGATTATAGTTATTTTTTAAGGCAGATAAATTTATAATTGCTTGTGTTTTTCTTGAACGATGAGTCATAGGTTGTTTCTACAAATGAAAGCATTAAAAGCATATTTTTTTGAATTATATCATGCTTCTATTCTGTGTATGGTTTAATATTCGCAGTGATATCACCCTTTATTTTAATTCATTATTTATCTATTGTGTTGAATAATGTACTTTTATCTGGATTCAAATAAAAATTAAATTAACAAGGCCAACCATGAGCACAATGCTAATGAAAAAACAGTCTGAACTAATTGATGAACTGAAAACAATCACTACCGAAGGACAAAATCCCGATACGTTAGACATCGATCTACTTGACGCAATTGGGGTGTTAGAAAAAATTAACAATGAGGATCAAAAAGTTGCGAGTATCGTTAAGCTTATTCTTCCCGAGATAGCTAAAGCCGTGGATAAAATAGTTGACGCTTTTGCTAAGGGTGGTCGTTTAATTTATATCGGGGCAGGCACCAGTGGTCGTCTTGGCGTTTTAGATGCCGTTGAATGTCCACCAACATTCAGTGTTAGTGATAAACAAGTTTTGGGAATTATTGCCGGTGGTGATAAAGCCATTAAGAAAGCGGTTGAAGGCGCAGAAGATAACGAAGCTCTCGCCGTTGAGGATTTAAAAGCGGTCAAGTTAGTAGCAAAAGATGTACTAGTTGGTATTGCTGCTAGTGGCAGAACACCTTATGTTCTTTCAGCGATGCACTATGGTAAAACTATTGGTGCCACCGTGGTTGGTTTGAGTTGCAGTTATAATGACAAATTTGCACAAGCCAATGACATAAATCTTTGCGCCGTTGTTGGCGCTGAAGCCTTAACCGGCTCAACACGGATGAAGTCGGGCACGGCGCAAAAATTAATTCTTAACATGCTAACCACTGCTAGCATGATTCGCAGTGGCAAAACGTACCGTAACTTAATGATTGATGTCAGCGCGAGTAATGAGAAGCTTTATGCCCGCGCAATCAGAATAGTAATGCAGGCTACCGAGTGTAATTACCACCAAGCTAAAAAAGCCTTGAATATAGCCGATAACAACACTAAATTGGCGACTCTTATGGTATTGACTGGCTTGGAAGTAGCAGCTGCCAAGGCCTCTTTACTGCAAAATAAAGGCTTTTTACGCAAGGCTATTGAACAAGCAGAGTAATTAGAGCAATAAATTCAAAGTAACCAGAAGAATAAATTTTTGAGGGTATATCATGCATCATTTTTTCATCAGAATACCTAATAAATTAACGGTACTTTATATGGCATTATTTCTGATACTTTTTGCTTGTACTCCTATCGATTATGATAACAATGCGCAAGTAAAATTAAAGAGTAAAGATATCATGCTTGGCGCAGAGCAACTGACTTATTACCTACCGATGCTAACAGGTAAAAGAGTTGGTTTGGTGGTCAATCAAACATCAAAAGTGGCTAATAGGCACCTAGTTGATCTGCTTATTGCTAATCATGTTAATATACAAGCTATTTTTGCACCTGAACATGGTTTTCGTGGTAACCGTGATGCGGGTGAAAAATTTAGCTCTAGTGTTGATGAAAAAACAGGCATTCCTTTAATATCAATTTATGGTAAAAACAGGAAGCCATCGGCTGAAGTGATGGCAAATCTTGATGTCATTATTTTCGATATTCAAGATGTTGGCGTGCGCTTTTATACTTATATCAGTTCGATGCATTATATGATGGAAGCGGCATCTGATGCGAATGTAAGCTTTATTGTTTTTGATAGACCGAATCCAAATGGTGCTTTTGTTGACGGCCCTATGCTTGAACCTGAGTTTACTTCGTTTGTCGGCATGCATAAAATACCTTTACTGCACGGTATGACCGTTGCCGAATTAGCACTAATGTTTACAGGCGAAGGCTGGCTTAATAGTACTAATGCTCTTAATTTATCTGTGGTTAGTATGAAAAACTATCAACGGACAATGGCTTACTCATTGCCAATAAAACCAAGTCCTAATTTACCTAATAATGTTGCTATTAACCTTTATCCTTCACTTGGTTTTTTTGAAGCAACACCGGTGAGTATTGGGCGAGGTACTAACTTTCCCTTTCAGGTGATCGGTCATAATAAAATATCAATAGGTGATTTTGAATTTATGCCTATCTCTACTCCAGGCGCTGCATCTACACCTAAATTAATGAATAAAAGCCTTGTCGGGCAAGACTTACGACATAGTAACGTTAAGGGAATAGACTTATCTTTTATTATTACGTGGCATCAAGCATTTCAAACTACAAACACCGAGTTTTTTACGCGTATTGGTTTTATGGACAAACTCAGTGGTACTGATCAATTAAGAAAAGCCATTATAGCGGGTAAAACTGAACAAGAAATTAAGCAAAGTTGGCAGCAAGCTTTAGTTAAATTTAAAGACTTAAGAAAACCTTATTTATTGTACAAAGACTTGTAATTGGTACAACATAACTAAAGTAAAAGTGTAGATACCAAGAGAAGTTAACTCTCGAAATAAAAATTTCCATTATTAACCGTAATAAACAAGTTGGACTTAACCGTGATTCATACTTTTAAAAAGTACTCTGCTAAAATTATACTTTTATCAGCGGCTATTGCTTTAGTTTTATTAACGAGTTGTACGTCAAATACCCTGTCTGTTGAAGAAGTACATTCAAAAAATTATGGGCAACGGATTAAATTTTTGATCATGCATTACACGGGAAGTGATTATCATCATTCACTGCAAGCATTAGTGCATCAAGGCAGTGTCAGTTCTCATTATTTAGTACCGGAAAGTCATGATAAAACATACCTTGATGATGAACTTAAAGTACTCAAACTTGTTGATGAAAATGAACGTGCTTGGCATGCGGGCAGTAGTTATTGGCAAGGTAGAACGGCTATTAATGATCAATCTATTGGCATCGAAATTGTTAATACAGCTAAGTGTGAATATTTGCCTCAAGAACAAACGGAATTAGTAAAAGAACAAGGTTTAGTAAATAATCAGTTAGTCGTGAATAAAATGTGCTTCTTTCCAGACTATGATCCGAAACAAATTCAATTGCTGATTGAGCTTTCAAAAGAAATATTAAAGCAGAATCCTGATATTACCCCCACAAACATTATTGGTCATAGTGATATTTCAGCACAACGAAAAAACGATCCAGGTCCCCGTTTTCCTTGGTATCAATTATATCAATCAGGTATTGGCGCATGGTACGAACAAGAAACCGTACTTAAATATTGGCAATTATTTGATATTCAAATGGCTAATATAGGCTTAATTCAACAAGCGTTACATCGCTATGGCTATGATATTGAAGAAACTGGCGAACTTGATAGCCAAACACAAGCAGTATTACATGCCTTCCAAACTCATTTTTTACCATGGAAAGTAACAGATAGAGCGGATGAACAAACGGTTGCTACGTTATTTGCGCTATTAGAAAAATACATGCCGGAGCGAGCTAAAAAATTACTCGTTAGATATGATCATGAGCGCGCTTCAGTTAAAACAGCCAATACTATGGTGAATAAAAAAGGGCAAATAGATCAAACTTTCCCACAAAAAAAACGTAGCTCGCGTGAGCTAGTCAATGATCGAGCTATCTTTAAAAGCTATCAAGGGAGAGGTGAAATCATCATTGATAACCAAGACGCTATTTCTGCTGATATTTTTATCAATGGTGAAAAACTCAATATTGCCGATCCTTTGCAAGCCTATAATACCTATCAATACCGTTTAAATAAACGTACTAAAAATGGAGATAACACCTTTAAAATAGAAAATATTTTACCTGAAAGTGCCAAGATTAATATCACCATTCCTTACCCAGTATTAGAAAATGAAACGTCAAAGCATAAGCAACAATTTTCTAAGGTTGATGCTTTAATAGCCGCTGACATTGAACAAGGCTTTCCCGGCGCAGTATTATTAGTACTTAAAGATGGAAAAATAATTAAAAACACAGCTTACGGCTACGCGAGAAAATTTGCAGATGGTGGGAAGTTACTTACAGCGCCGGTAAAAATGACCACCAATACTTTGTTTGATATTGCTTCAAATACTAAAATGTTTGCCACTAACTTTGCGTTAATGAAGTTAGTTAGTGAGGGCAAGCTCGATACGAGTTTACCTATCAATTATTACTTACCTACTTATCGTGGGGCGGGGCGTGATTTACGGACAGTCAAAGATATTCTTACGCATAATGCAGGCTACTCGCCGCAAGTGAAATTTTTTACTCGTGATAACAACTTAGGGGTAAAGTTTTTTTCTCAAGAATCAAATAAAACCAAAAACCTTATTTTGACTCAAGTTCCTTTTGCGGTAGGTCGTTCTGCTAAACGCATGTATAGCGATACAGATTATATGCTGTTAGGTATGATTATCGAAAAAATAACAGGCATGCCGTTAGATATATATGTTGAATATAATATCTATCATCCACTTGGGTTAAATAATACGGTATTTAACCCACTACAAAAGGGCTTTAGGAAGAATCAATTTGCAGCTACTGAAATTCACGGAACCACGCGGGGGCACCGTGTTAGTTATGAAAATGTACGTACTTATGTATTACAAGGGGAAGTGCACGATGAGAAAGCTTATCACTCGTTAGCAGGCGTTGCCGGTCATGCAGGGCTCTTTTCAACGGCTAAAGACATGGCGGTTTTAGCACAAGTATTATTAAATCGTGGCGGTTATGAAAATAAACAATTATTTTCGGGTAAAGTAATTGATCAATTTGTGAAACCCGATGACGGTAATGGTACTTACGGCTTAGGTTGGCGCCGTGCTAATAATGGCGACAGAAAATGGCACTTTGGTCCGTACGCTAGTGGTTCTGCCTATGGACATACGGGGTGGACAGGTACAGTCACTGTAATAGATCCAAAGCATGACTTAGCTATTATTTTACTCACTAACGCTCGTCATAGCGAAATTGAAGGTGATGAAAAAAATTACCAATTTAAAGGGAAACAGTTTGAAACTGGTAAATATGGCAGTGTTATTTCACTCGTATACGAAGCCGTTTTAGATAATTAATTTTCTGTGTATACAGTGTGATAAGTTCCTAGCTTTAATAAATCTAAATATGACAAATTAGAACAGCAATGGAAAGAAAAATGGAGTAAAAGTACACATGTTCATCACATTATCCCTATAAATTTTAATGGCCGAAATAGTGCTAAAAATTTCATTCCATTAAAAGCTGAAAAACACGTCGGCAGTGATGGAGTTCATCCTCAATTTTGGGGACCGTTAAAAAAATTCTTAATGAATATACGTAAATAAAAAGCAACAATTTATTTGTGAAAATGAACACGCTTATACTAACGATATTAGCTACATTTGTTGTTATATCGACATTTTTAAAAAATAGGTTGGACGGTTCGGCTTATTCTTTATTTTTACATTGAGAGAATCATAAATCTTTATAATCAATGACCTAGTATTATTTTTAGCCCTCTATTATCAAATCAGTCATGCGCCATTTTATCCAATTGTCAATTTTTCGCAAAACGGTAGAACTAAGCTAAATAAACCGATGACTGATTCTACTTACTTTATCAATATTACTATTTTGGCTTCAACTTAACTCAATATAGATCAGTAACCATAAAAAATTTCTGGTTTGTTTTCCTTTATGTCTCGTTATTGACTTGGTTGTTCTTTATGTTAATGTAGTGACGTATTGACGTCATGATTGTTTGTTTTTTATATGACGTTGCGTCACAAAATAGAATAAGGTTGTGCTATGGCTAACGATAAAAATAAAGCTTCTAAGGCTTCAAAATCAACGAAAGAAAGTAAAGCAAATAAAAAAAACACTTCACTTAGATTGGATAACAAAACACTAAAAGCACTTAAAATTCATGCGATTGAAATTGATTCAAGCGTACAAAAAATAATTGAACAACTTGTCCATAATTATTTAGATAAGGTGAAAAATAAGTAACTATGATGACATCAAACAATCAAAATTATTTTTATTCAGGACCCGTTACCAGTAAAAAAATTGGAAAATCTTTAGGCAAGTTAATTGTAAAGATAGATAAAAGAGAAGAGCAAGTAGCATTTGAGTTACTCGATTGTTTCAACCAATCTATCAGGAAAAAAGGTTGTGTATTATTACGATTGAACAACACACTAATGTTGTTATTACCATCAGGACAAATTATTACTCAAAATTGTCCTGAACAATTAAGTTTTATTTCTTTGCTTGCTGATGGTGTTATAAAAAATGTGTTGTCTTATGTATCACCTCTTAGAAGTTTAATGGTGGTAAGTAAGGGCAGATGTAAACAATTTACCGCCTCTTTACTCGATAATGAGCAAAAAACACAGTCACGTGTACACTTATACACTTTCACATCTTCAACAATACCTACCACATTTACTCTGGCATCATTAGTGTACTTACGTGGTTATTCAGGTGCTCATAAAAGCTTGTTACACAAGCTTGATGATATGGGTTTTCAAGCGATGAATAACCCAAGTATAATTTATGAAAAATTAATTGCAGATTATGATATTTATGAAGCCAAGCCTAATATTATTATCGGTAATAATGCTACCGCGTATGATACCGCGAATGTCATTATTCGTGCCTATTTAAAGGTAGCCCAAATCAATAAATTTGGTATGATCGTAGATATAGATACAGAATTTTTGCACGACTATCGTGTATCGTTAAGAAAAATCCGTTCGGTGGTTAGTTTATTTAAAGGGGTTTATTCAGAAGCTCAAAGAACTACTTTGAAAACGTTGTTTTCAGATTTGATGGCACCCACTGGTCGATTAAGAGATTTGGATGTTTATTTACTCGAACGTGAAATGTATTTTCAGTTATTACCAACTTCATTGCATGAAGGGCTTGAATATATGTTCAAACTGTTTGAAGCTGAACGTAATGATCAGCATAAGGCATTAATAAAATATTTTAAAAGTCCCTCATTTAAAAAACAAATGAGCACGGTAGAAAAATTATTTTTTGACGATAATCTTCCTAAAACTGGTTCACGTTCGGCAATGATTGCCTCCAAATATGCCACAAGCTTGATTTGGAAATGCTATCGAAAAGTCTGTAAAATTGCTCGTTCTATTGACGAAAATACCCCCGATGAAGAAGTCCACGAATTACGAATTCAATGTAAAAAATTACGTTATTTAATTGAATTTTTCAGTACTCTTTTTGATAAAAAAGAGATAACAATTATTATTAAGTCACTTAAAGTCTTACAAAATACTTTAGGTTTGTTTAATGATTATTCAGTTCAACAAGATTCTCTTAAAGCGTTTATTGACGCACAAGCATTGGACGGCACAAAACAAGATAGAGCAATAGCCCAAAGTGTCGGCGCACTGATAACCGTATTACATCAACGGCAATTAACCGAACGGGAAAAAGTTGCCTCCAAGTTTATGCATTTTGATAATGCAGACACACAAACTACATTCAAAACATTGTTTAAGCGCTAAGGGTACCGTATGAAAATTTTAGCTTGTTATAGTAATAAAGGCGGTGTTGGTAAAACAGCGACTGCGGTGAATTTGGCTCTTGCATTTGCACAAGCAGGATATAGAACACTGTTATGCGATTTAGATCCTCAAGGGGCATCTGGATATTATTTTCGTGTTAAACCTTCTAAAAAACTTACCAATGAAAAATTTTTTACAAATGTTAAACGTTTTACTTCGGCCATTCGAGGTAGCGATTATGATAACCTTGATATATTACCCGCTAATATGACCTTTCGTGATTTTGATGTGTTTTTGTCAAGCATGAAAAAGCCTCAATCACAATTAACTAAAGCATTAAAAAACGTTAATGAAGATTACGATATTATTATTTTGGACTGTCCCCCTAATATTTCTTCGTTGTCAGAAAATATTTTTCGTGCGGCGGATCGTATTATTATCCCCGTCATTCCAACGACATTATCAGAGCGTACATTAGAACAGCTCATAAAGTTTTTTGATGAAAATAAAATAGATAGCAAAAAAATGATGCCTTTTTTTTCTATGGTACAGCGACAAAAAAAAATGCATATCGAAACGATGGGGCGTTTAAAAGTAGTCTATCCTAAAATGTTTCTAAACGAACCGATCCCTTTTTCAACCGACATAGAGTTAATGGGGGTTCATCGTGCACCGGTAGCAACATTTGCAAAATCACGTCCTGCAACCAGCGCTTATAATGCGCTATGGACTGAGTTAGTGGTCAGAATATAAAGGTATTTGGGTATGAATACATTACAAGATAGTTCAGCACAAAAAAATGCACCACAAGAAATTGAACGTAAATTTTTGGTTGCTCAACTGCCTAATTTAAGTGATGCCAAGCAGTCGACAATTCATCAAGGATATATAACGCATTCGGATGATTCTGTGGAAGTGCGTTTAAGGCAAAAAGAGAGTGATTTTTATTTGACGGTTAAGCAAGGTGCTGGATTAATTCGCACGGAAGTGGAAACAACAATTGTACTAGAGCAGTTCGTCACACTTTGGCCGTTAACCATAGGTTCACGGATAGAGAAGATACGTTGGACAGGTAATATCACCAATAATCTTTTTTATGAACTTGATATATTTTCAGGTGAATTGGAATCACTGCAACTAGTGGAAGTTGAGTTTTCTTCAAGAGAATCTGCTGAAAAATTTATCATTCCAGCTTGGTTTGGTAAAGAAGTGACTGAGGATAAAAGGTTTAAAAATAAGTCATTGGCAATGAATAAGGTTGTTATTCATGAACTCTTATCTGAATTTTAAGTGGGGCTAAGTTAATGACAGCAAAACAATATGGTGTTTTACCCTTTATAAACAAGTCGAAGAGCAAGAAAAAAGTGGTACTGATCAGTAGTTGTGAAAGTAAAAAGTGGATTGTACCCAAAGGTCATAAAATCGATAAGCTGAGCAAACAAGCTACGGCGTTGCAAGAAGCTTTTGAAGAAGCAGGTATTAAAGGCTATATAAAGCGTAAAAAACCGTTGGTTTTTAAAATTAAAAGTCATGGTAAAAAAGTAACACTGGTACTTTACTTTATGAAAGTTAAGGAGTTGTTATTGTTGTGGCCAGAAAAGAAAAAGCGAAAACGAAAAGTGGTAAAACTAAAAAAAGCAAAAAAAATGGTGGCGTGGCAAGAGCTGAGTGACTATTTATAGGTTTAGCTGATTGTTTTGGTATTATTTAATCTTTAGCTAAGTTAGAAAAATTAAAAAAAACTGAACAATATTAATAATAAATTTTAATCGATAATGGAGAATAAAAAATGAGTTTATCAATTCAAACAGTTCGTGGTATAGGTCCGTCAGCAGCTACTATTCTTGCCGAGAACGGTATTAAAACGATTGGTGAACTTGCCGCTAAAACCCCTTTGCAACTCGCAACGATTAAAACCTTTAGCGAAATTCGCGCTACACAAGTCATCAAAGATGCTAAGGCATTGATGCCTAGCAGTGTCGTAGCTAAACCTATTAAATTAGTAGCACCAGAAAAAATTGCTGAGGTTGTTGTTAATAAAACCGATAATACTGTTGACCAAAAAGTTGACAAGAAAGTTAGCAATAAGGCTGACAAGAAAGTGAGTAAGAAAGTCGACAAGAAAGTTAGTAAGAAGGCTGATAAGAAAGTTAGCAAGAAGTCTGATAAGAAAGTGAGCAAGAAGTCTGATAAGAAAGTGAGCAAGAAAGCTGATAAGAAAGTTAGCAAGAAGGCTGATAAGAAAGTTAGCAAGAAGGCTGATAAGAAAGTTAGCAGTAAGGCTGATAAGAAAGTTAGCAGTAAGGCTGGCAAGAAAGCTGACAAAAAAGCTGACAAAAAAGTTAGCAAAAAACTAAACAAAAAACTAAACAAAAAATCTAAGAATAAAATGAAATAGTTATTTCACAGGTTATAAGGTGGTAATTTATCTTGTATACCCATGCTATTGTAAGATGGAGCGAGAATGACCAGGCTGATAGGCGCAGGTCCATAGTTCCCAAACTAAAGCTAAGTACCTAGATCAATCAAGGTAAGACCTTGATTGATGAGAATAGTTTAAAATCAATAACGCAGCATTCGTCTTGTTTAATAGTTCTTTTGTAGTCCTGAAACTCGCATGTTGAGGTGGCATGGGTATAATAACTGCTTAACTATTATTAAGTTAACGCTTCGGTTTTTCTTATTCATTTGCATAGCAGTAATAATAGTAGTCACTAGAAAGAGCTGAGCCTAAGTAAAAGATAAATGATAACCGACTGCTTTCAGGTATTCTTGCTCTAACTCTAAATCTGCGATAATGATCGTATGCTCGGACAACCAATTAGCAGGAAATTGTAAGCTGATATCATTTTCATCGACGGTTAATGTTAATTCCGGCAGAAAATTTGGCTGGCGTTTTATATTTAATAAAGCGCTTAATCTTAATAACACCAGACACTGAAAAACTTCTGCTTGAGTAAATTGGCTAAATTTAGGTATCTCTTTTAGGTGAATTTTTTTTCGATAAAAGCGTGTCAGGGTAGCTAATAATGTTTGTTGCTCGGCGTTAAAACCGTGCATGTCAGCATGGTTTAATATATAAGCTGAGTGACGTTGTACCCCCCTAGAGTGAATGTGCAAACCCACTTCATGCAGCAATGCCGCCCACGACAAAAGTGGTTTGATTTTTTTATCATTCAATTTCCAAGGGTTTTTTACTTGTTTGTATAATGCTAAGCTCGTTGTTAAAACCAAGTTGGCTTGGCAAGTATCAACGTCGTATCGAGTTGCTAAACTTTGCGCTGAACGTTCTCGTATGTCTGTATGCTGCAAGGAGGCTTCCATTTCATACATTACCCCTTCTCTTAATGCCGCACTCGTAAATGTCAGCTCTGCTATTTTTAATGTCCGAAATATCGCAATTAAAATGGCTAACCCTGCGGGGTAAACTTGTCTTCTGTCTTCTTTACATTCAGCGATAATAAGGTTATCTACCGACTTTGCCGCAATAGCCTCAGCCATTAGTTGTTCTAGGTGCGTTAATGTAATTGGTGTTACGTTACTTTGATCTTGTGGAATTATTTGACTAATACAGCCAATAGAGCCCGATGTACCTAAGCAATGTTGCCATCCCAATTTAATAAACTTGTCTTCAATCAGTGCTAGTTCTTGTTGCGCTGCGGTAATCGCTTTATTAAATAGCGATTTTTTTATCAGCCCATCTTTAAAAAAACGCTGAGAGTAACTAACACAGCCCATATTTAAACTGCGTAACAGTAAGGGCGTAAATTTTTCCCCTATAATAAATTCCGTAGAGCCGCCACCGATATCGATAACCAAATTCTTATTCTCTAACGTGTTTGTGTGAGCAACACCTTGATATATAAGACGAGCTTCTTCTTGGCCAGAAATTATTTCAACAGGATATGAAAAAACTTTTTTTGCTTTTTGTACAAACGAGTGGGCATTTTTTGCTTTACGTAAGGTATAAGTCGCAACAATTCTAACCGAGCTAGGTTCAAAGCCGGTTAAACTTTCTTTTACTAGCTCTAATGACTCTATTCCTCTGGCAATAGCCTCATCAGATAGACAGTTGTCTTTTGTTAAGCCATCAGCTAACCGTACTTTTTGTTTCATTTTATGCAGGACTTGTACGGTTCCTGATATAACTCTAGCGACAACTAAATGAAAGCTGTTAGAACCAATATCTAAAACGGCAATTTTGGTTGACTCTCTTAACTCAAGATCATTAAAGGCGGTTTTGATTTTGCTCATAGTTAGCTTTTTCCAAGTGTTTTAAATAGTGATATGTTTCATTTTGCGAACGTAGGTTTTTTCTATTGCCACGTTTAACATAGCTATTTACTTGGTCTTTGTCGATAACTCTAGCTTTTAAAGTATCTTTGAAGTGAATTTCTAGAAGATTTGTTATTATTTTAATCAGCTTTTGGTCGTAAATAGGACAAGACACTTCAATTCGATCTTCCATATTACGTTTCATCCAGTCGGCGGAAGAAATATAAACTTTTTTATCACCATTATTGTAAAAACACATGACTCTAGAATGTTCAAGAAAACGATCAACAACACTGATGATGCTGATGTTATCACTCAACCCTTTTATTTTAGGGCGTAGCGAACACATGCCTCTAATTATACCGCGTATTATTACCCCAGACTGACTTGCTTGGTATAATTTTTCGATGATATCATGATCAACTAAGTTATTGACCTTGAATAGAATATCAGCTTTATTTCCGGATTGAGCATGAGTGATTTCGTTATCGATCAGCGCCAATATTGACGACTTCGAGTTTAGCGGAGAGACTAATAAATGTTCAAATTTTTGTTGGCGATAAGGGAGCTGGATTAAGTCGAATATACTCAGTACTTCTTTGGTGATATTTTGGTCTTTAGTAAATAAGCTGAAGTCGGTGTAAATTTTTGCAGTACTTTCGTGAAAGTTACCTGTGCCTATATGAGCATAGTTGACCATTTTGGATTTTTCTTCACGGCTAACAACGAAAATTTTAGTATGTATTTTAAATGAAGGGTTACCAAAAACTACTCGAATACCTGCGTCAGTCATCGTTCTAGCCCATTCGATATTAGCTTCTTCATCAAATCTAGCTCTTAGCTCCATCACCACGGTAACCATTTTTCCATTATCTACCGCGTCAATGAGTGAACTAACTACTCTAGAATTTTTAGCAATGCGATATAAGGTAATACGAATATGCTTTACATGAGGGTCGAACGCCGCTTGGCGAACAAACTCCGTAAAATGTAAAAACCGATGGTATGGGTAGTTTAGCAGAATATCTTGTTGTTGAATCGCTTCAAATACGGTGTTGTAGGCAGCAAATTGTTGATTGGTTAATGCCTCTATTGGTTTGTTTTCTAAGTTGCTGCGACCAATATTAGGAAATTTAATAAAATCTTTTACGTTCCGTACTTTGCCAGCCGCTACTAGGTTATCGTAAGAAGAATGTTTTAAATGGCGTTTTAAGCTTTTTACCATTTCTTCAGGCATATTACCGTCGTATATAACGCGCACTGGCTCGGCGATAAGACGCTGTTTCATGCTGTCTGACATTTTTTCAACGTAACTTTCTGCAATATCTTCGTTGATTGAGTATTCTGAATCACGGGTCATTTTAAATGAGTGGGCCTCTATAGAGTCAAATTTAACAAAGCCTAGAAAAATATCCTCAATAAAGAGTTGGATGACATCTTCAAGTAAAATTATCTTCTTATATTTTTTTTCTTTTGATAAAGGTGGCAAGATGATAAACCTAGACATTTTATCAGTGGGTATTTCTATAGTGGCATATTTAGTCTGTTTGTCGTCGCGATGAATCGCTAAATAGTAATAGGTTGCCGAGTCATTTAAGCGAGCAACTAGGTTGACTTTTTTCTCAATTAAAATAGGGGTTATATGACGCAAAACCTTGTTTTGAAAAAAATTTTTCAACCAATGAATTTGATCATCATTGACCTGATGGTGGTCTATTAATTGTATATTGTGTTGAGCAAGTTGATTAACCAATTTTTGATAAATAATGTCAAATTCATCAGTGAGTTTGATTATTTTTTGCTGTATCTGAGTCATTAAAAGTTGATTTTTTTCTGCTGCTTCTTGCTCATCATTATTCATTAGAATAATGATTTTTCGTCGCACATCAGCCACTCTAACGCGATAAAATTCATCCATATTATTAGAGTAGATGCCAAGAAAGCGAAACCGCTCGATAATGGGGTTATTTTCGTCAGCGGCTTCTTGCAAAACTCGTTCATTGAAGGCGAGCCAACTAAGCTCTTTAGGAAAAAATCTTTGGGTAACTGTTTTATTTTTATTCATGACCGCTTACGATGAATGCTTATATATGACCATCATAGTTTATTTAAATGACTGTTTTATTACAGTTAAGTTAGCGTAATATCAAAATAGTCATATTTGGCTAAACCGCAGTGCTATTTTGTCTTTGATATGCACAAGCGTATATTCAAAGATATCAGGAAAAATTTGTACTGAAAAATTAATTAGGTTTGTCGTTCGCTATTGATGAATAATATATCATTCAGGCGAAGTAAAGTCTTTGATACTTAACTGATGTTTTTGTAATTTTCTGTATAGTGTTCTAACGCTTATTGCTAAGTTATCAGCGATGGTTTTGGGTTGATTACCGTATTGATTAAGTAGCTTAGTGATGTGTTCTTTTTCGTTTGATATCAGATTGCTTGGGTGATTATCTATCTTGTTTAAACCAATGATACTTTGAGGTAGGTGTTCAACGTTTATTAAGTCATCATCACTTAATAAAGCACTTCGTTGAACGATGTTCTTAAGTTCTCTGACATTACCTGGATAATGATAATGAGATAATGCCGTTAACGCTTCAGTAGTGAATTTTTTTGATGAAAATTCACTTTTTGATAATAAATGTTCCGCTAATAATGAAACATCTGATTTTCTTTGTCTTAGTGTCGGTAAGTTAATGGGAAAAGCCGCAATTCGGTAATACAAGTCTTCTCGAAACTCACCTTTTTTAACCATATTTTCTAAATTTTTGTGGCTGGCACAAATTAATCTAAAGTTGGCCATTTGCTTTTCAACACTGCCTACTCGTCGATAATGACCTGTTTCCAATAATCGTAATAATTTCACTTGTAAATTAAGTGGCACATCGCCTATTTCATCTAAAAATAAAGTGCCGCCATTTGCCATACAAACCAAGCCATTTTTACTTGTACTTGCACCGGTAAATGCCCCTTTCTCATGGCCGAACAATTCAGATTCAAATAAAGACTCATTAAGTCCGGTACACTCTACCTCTATAAAAGGCTTATTCGCTCGTTTACTTGCTTGATGTATTGATAAAGCGGCGAGTTCTTTACCTGTTCCTGTTTCACCTTGTAATAATATGCTGATATTACTTTTTGCACTACGCGTGATCATTTTAAGCAGTTCTTGAAACGGTTTACTTTTACCTATTAATTTTTGATCACTACTAACGCTACTAGCAAAATCAATCTTTTCGAGAATTTCTAAAAAGCCAATCGTTATACCGTTGTTGTCTTTGACTGGCTTCATCAGAATATTGCAATAAGTATCTCCTGAGCCCGTTTTATGAATGTGCAGCGCTGAACTGTTTTTGCCCGTTTTTTTACATGATGATAGAGGACAAGCTTCACCTTTCTGGTCGCAAGGTTTAGTGAAGTTATGGGATACCCCATAACACTTACTTTCCCCCAAGATCACTTGTGTAGTGTAAGTATCACGGTAAGCCTGATTAACCGCTTCAATGGCGTAATCATGGGTAATGAATATTGCAGGTTTCTCAACCGATTCGATGATTGCTTGAATAGTTTGATGTACCACAATACTTTACCTTTTAATTAATTGTGTCAAAAATGACGTAAATCAATGTCATTTAATGTCATTTGTGTCTTAAATAAAAGGTGTTTTAATGTTTTTTTTATATTTTATTTATATTCTCTTATTTTTCATGTGGTTAGCTTTTGTGTTTTTATGGCGTGCTTATTGCTTTAGTAGAAAGTAATTGTTTGTTGTGGGTTAGGTAAAGTGTTCAATTATTAGATTGCTTGCACTCTTTCTCCTTTGCTAGTAATTAAAACTACGGTAGCTATAACGTCAGCTATCTTTATTTTAATTAAGTTGCCACGCTAGAAAAATGAACCATAGCCAAACGCACATCAGAGCACTTTTTTAATAACAAAAGAACAGAAGCGAGAGTAATTAACATGATAAGTGAAGCTTTAGTTGAATTATCGCGGTGGCAGTTTGCTGTTACAGCACTATTTCATTTCTTGTTTGTTCCCTTAACAATCGGTTTAACATGGATTTTATTCATCATGGAAGCCGTTTTTGTCATGACAGGGCGGGAAATTTATCGCGACATGACAAAGTTTTGGGGCAAACTATTTGGTATCAACTTTGCCATTGGTGTGGCTACTGGCCTCACCATGGAGTTTGAGTTTGGTACTAATTGGTCATACTATTCTCATTATGTGGGAGATGTGTTTGGTGCTCCGTTAGCAATTGAAGGACTAATGGCATTTTTTCTTGAGTCAACCTTCGTCGGGATGTTCTTTTTAGGTTGGGATAGGTTAAGTAAACGACAACATTTAATGGGCACATTGCTCATGGCCTTGGGTACTAATTTTTCTGCGTTATGGATATTAATTGCCAATGGTTGGATGCAAAACCCCGTTGGCAGTGAATTTAACTACATGACAATGCGCATGGAGTTAGTAAGCTTTAGTGAAATTATTTTTAACCCGGTAGCGCAAGTAAAATTTATTCATACTGTCGCGGGTGGTTATGTTGCAGGTTCAATGTTTGTGTTAAGTATTAGTAGCTATTACTTGCTTAAAGGCAGAGATATCGCTTTTGCAAAACGTTCTTTTTCAGTGGCAGCAGGCTTTGGTTTAGCCGCGATATTTTCTGTTATTCTCCTTGGCGATGAATCCGGCTATGAAGTGGGTGAAGTACAGCGAGTAAAACTTGCGGCTATTGAAGCAGAATATCATACCGAGCCAGCACCAGCGGCATTTACCTTAATCGGCATACCTGATGATGAAGCGATGGAAACCCATTATGCGGTAAAAATTCCTTATGCCTTGGGTATTATTGCTACTCGTTCTTTAGATGAAAAAGTAATTGGTTTACGTGATTTACAAAAAGCGCATGAACCGCGCATTCGTAATGGCATGATTGCATATAAGTACTTAGTTAAATTGCGTAATGGTGAAGACACACCTGAAAATATTGCTAAATTTAATGAAGTTAAACATGATCTTGGCTACGGATTACTACTTAAACGTTATACTGATAATGTTGTTGATGCGACCGAAGAACAAATACAGATGGCCGTTAAAGATTCAACGCCACCTGTTGCACCTATTTTTTGGGCATTTCGAATGATGGTTGCTTCAGGTTTTATTATGTTACTGCTATTTTGTTTAGCGTTTTACTTTAATGCTCGACGTCAAATTGAGCAAAAACGTTGGCTGCTAAAATCAATACTTTTTGCTTTACCTTTACCCTGGATAGCGATAGAAACCGGTTGGTTTGTTGCTGAATTTGGTCGTCAACCTTGGGCTATTAGTGAAATTTTGCCAACATTTTTATCTACCTCTAGTTTAGCGGCAAGCGATGTGCTGTTTTCTCTTGTTGCCTTCATTGTTGTTTACAGTATTTTATTTGTGATTGAAATGTATTTAATGATTAAGTTTGCGCGTTTAGGTCCTAGTGCTTTACATACTGGACGTTATCATTTTGAACAAGTACCAGAGTTAGTCTCTGGTCTTCGCAGCCAGAATTCTTAAGGGGAAATACATGTTTGATTATGAAACATTAAAATTTTTATGGTGGTGCATTATCGGCTTTCTTTTCATCGGGTTTGCCATCACCGATGGTATGGATATGGGGGTAGGCGGTTTATTACCTTTCGTTGCTAAAAAAGATGTTGAGCGTCGTGTTGTTATTAATACTGTCGGCCCACATTGGGATGGCAACCAAGTATGGTTTATTACCGCAGGTGCTTCCTTATTTGCTGCCTGGCCTTTGGTATATGCAACAGCATTTAGTGGCTTTTATTTTGCCATGATGTTAACACTCTTTAGCTTGTTTTTGCGGCCGCTTGCTTTTGATTATCGCAGTAAAATAGACTCTTTAAAGTGGCGTAATAATTGGGACAAGGCATTGTTTGTTGGTTCTATGGTGCCACCGTTGGTGTTCGGTGTTGCTTTTGGTAATTTATTACAAGGTGTGCCTTTTAGCTTTGATTCATTAATGCGCGTAACGTATACCGGATCGTTTTGGGCTTTATTTACGCCTTTTACTTTATTAACAGGCGTAGTGAGCGTCGCTATGATGTTAATGCATGGTTCAACGTGGTTGGTAATGCGCACAGATGCTGATGTCGCTCAGCGCTCTGCTAATATTGGTCGGGTTATTTCAGTGGTCTTAGCGTTTGCTTTCGCGCTTGCTGGCGTCATGGTTTGGCAAAGTATTGATGGTTACTTGGTTGTAAGTACTATCGATACTATGGGACAAGCACAACCAACAATAAAAGTAGTGTCAACAGCTGCGGGTGTTTGGCTAAATAATTATGTAGATACACCACTATTATGGCTAGTGCCTGCTATTGGCTTACTTGCGCCATTTTTGGTTGCGCTTTTATTGAGTATAAAAAGCAAAAGTACGTCAGTAAAAGTACTCGCTTTTATAGCAAGCTCTTTAACGATTATAAGTATTATTTTAACCGCTGGCATTGCTATGTTTCCCTTTGTTATGCCATCAAGCAGCCAGCCTAATCACAGCTTATTGATGTGGGATACCGTGTCTAGTGAAGGCACGTTAGGTTTAATGCTTGCTGTAGTCGCCTTTTTTGTCCCCATTATTCTTGGTTATACCTTTTGGTGTTATAAAAAAATGTGGCGTACCGTTACGGTGGCTGAAATTGAGCAAAATAATCATACCGCCTATTAATCCAGTTGGTATAAAGCTAAGTATAACCAAATAAAGTTAAATAAAGCTGAGCATGACTAAGCAAAACCGAGTTAAGTAAAGAAAAGTTAAGCTCAGTAATATTACGCTCAGCAATATTAATGAATAATAGAGGAAAATATTATGTGGTATTTCAGTTGGTTGTTAGGCGTATTACTCGCGGTGTCGTTGGGCATAATTAATGTGATGTGGTACGAAATGGAACAACATGTAGACAATGTTGCTAAAGATCAAGATAGCGACGAGCAATGATAAAAGAAAACGAGTGCGCAGCGTTGAGAATAATGGCCGAGTATTAAGTAGATGAATATGACAGAGCAAACTGAACAGCAAAAAAAACAAGTTAATCGCTGGCTCAAATATCAAAAAAAATATGCTCACGGTAAGTTAAGTCGTGCTATTGCGTTGGGATCACTAAATGGGTTGTTAATGATCTTGCAAACGGCAATGCTTGCTTACCTCATTGATTTGGTTATATTTCCCAATAGTGAAGCGAGTTTGAATCACACCTTAAGTAGCAGTTCAAACAATAGCGTCATCACTGATGTAGCAACTTTTACAGATATCACCATGATCATTATGGCTTTAGTCGCTATTATTTTTTGTCGTGCGGCATTAGGCTATTTTAGTGAATGTTATAGCCGTCGTGGTGCGATGAATATTAAAGCTAATATTCGCGCACGATTGCTGAATCGTTTATTTCAGTTTGGCCCCGCGTATACACAAACTAAAGGCAGTGCCAAGTTAGCGCATTTACTGCATCAAGGTATTGATTCATTAGAAGATTACTTTGCCGGTTACCTGCCTGTTATTGCTTACTGTGCGGTTATTCCATTAGCGATACTGGTTGCGGTATTCCCCATAGATTGGCAATCGGGATTAATTTTATTGTTTACAGCCCCGATGGTGCCGTTTTTTATGATTCTTATTGGTCATAAAGCACAGCGTTTAAACCAAGAGCATTGGGCTAAATTACAGCGCATGAGTAGCCACTTTCTTGATATTATCCAAGGATTAACACAACTTAAAATATTCAATGCTTCGCGCAGGGAGATGGCGGCAGTAAAACAAATCAGTGATGACTATGGTGATGAAACCATGGGTATTTTAAAAATTGCCTTTTTGTCCTCTTTTGTTTTAGAGTTTTTAGCATCTATTTCAATCGCATTAGTTGCGGTTATTTTAGGCTTTCGCTTATATTATGGCGATGTTGATTATGTTTTTGCGTTGTGGGTTTTATTGCTCGCACCTGAATTTTATTTGCCCTTTAGACAACTTGGCAGCCAGTATCATGCAAAAATGGCCGGTGTGAGCGCCGCCGAAGATCTGGTTAATATACTGAATTTACCTCAGGTACAAAATTCTCCAGAAGAAACATTTACAGCGCCTTTTACCATCAATCTTGTGCAAGCAGAATTTGCCTACCCTGAACGTAGTAAGGCATTAACTCAAGTGAATGTTGAGTTCAAATCTCACGGCTTATATGCGGTTATTGGAGAAAGCGGTTCAGGCAAATCAACCTTAATTGATATGGTACTTGGTTTTGTTCAGCCAAGTTCTGGTCAGGTAATGATTAATGATGAGCCATTAATACCCGCTAATCGCGATCACTGGTTGCAACATTGCGGGTGGATTTCTCAACAAGCACAAGTTTTTTATGGCTCATTAGCCTTCAATATCGCCTTGTCAGATAATTACCAAGACACACTGGTAGTTGAAGCGCTTGAAAAAGCAGGATTAGCCAGTTTTGTGCAAAGCCTTGAACAAGGTATTGAGAGTATAGTTGGCGAAGACGGTGCTGGGCTTTCAGGCGGTCAAGCGCAACGCTTAGCGTTAGCACGAGTATTTTATCATCAACCTGATATTTTGATACTTGATGAACCGACAAGTCACCTTGATCAATATACGGAACAAATTATCACTGCCTCAATAAATAGGTATGCTGAAAACCATATTGTTATTGTTATTGCTCATCGGTTACATACGGTTATCGATGCCAAAAACATCATTGTACTTGAACAAGGAAAAGTCATTGAATCAGGCACACATAAAGAACTGTTAAAGCATAATGGTTATTATGCTCAGCAGGTTAACTTATGAGGGCTAACATATGAAGGGCAGTGATATGAAAGTATTTATCCGCTTAGTAAGCTTACTTAAACCTCAGTTGCCTTTGATGTTACTTGGCGCTTTATTGTCAGTAATTACCGTGTTGGCCAACATCAGTTTACTGGCAGTTTCAGGATGGTTTATTACATTGATGGCTATTGCTGGAACAACCGGTATCACGGTAAATTACTTTACCCCTGCGGCAATTATTCGGTTTTTAGCTATTGTGCGAACAGTTGGCCGTTACGCCGAGCGACTGTTAACGCACAGAGCAACATTTAACGCATTGGCGCACTTACGATATTATTTTTATCAACAACTTGAACCCTTATTACCTTATTATCGACTTAATTTACGCTCAGGCGACCTCTTAGCGCGATTACAGCAAGATATTGATAATCTAGATAACTTTTATTTACGCGTACTCTTACCAATAGTCGTTGCCTTAATTTCAGTGCCTATTGTTTGTTATGCCTTGGCTACTTTCTCTCCTACTATTGCTTGGGTTATGCTAAGTGCATTATTGATTGTTGCGCTTATTCTTCCTGGGATCAGTTATGTAGCGTCTACAGAACTTGCTAAAGAAAAATCTCACTTAGAAAGTCATCTCACTGAAGAGTTAGTTAATGGTATTGGCGCCATTAAAACGCTATTAGTTTATCAAGTCGGTATCAATTATCAGCGCTCAATAGCAAGCCTTACACGACAATATTATGGGGTACGTTATCGTTTAGTTAAAATTAATGCAGCTCTAAGCGCGATAACTTTTTTGCTTATTCATCTATCAGCGCTAGCGTGTTTATTTATTTTATTACCCCAACTATCAACAGCTGACGTTGACAGTAAATCTTTAGTGGCGGTTATTTTACTGGTATTAGTGAGTTTTGAAACGGTCAACACTATGCCATTAGCATTACAGTTATTACCGCAAAGTCTAGCCAGTGCGGCAAGGTTGTTCGCTATTATTGATAAAGAAAAACCCGATGATATGGGTATTGAAACCGCTAAACAGGGTGATATTTGCTTTGAAAATTTTACTTTTAGTTATCCTGAACAAAAAACGGCAAGTTTATTTGATATTAATTTATTGATAAAAGTGGGCGAAAAGGTTGCTATCATCGGGGCTAGTGGTGCGGGTAAATCTACCTTAGTGAATTTACTGATGGGGTTTTGGCCAACAGGTAAAGCCCTTTCATCAAGCAAAGGTGTTATAACCATTGCAGGGTGTGATTTGAGTTTGATTGAACGAGAGTCTTTGCGCCAACATATTGCGCTAATGAGCCAACAAGGATATATTTTTGATGCAAGTATTGCTGATAATTTACGTTTAGCTAAACACGATGCAACGCAAGAGGAAATGCGCAAAGTTTGTCAACTAGTCAATTTAACTGATTTCATTGATAGCTTGCCAAATGGCTTTGATACTTGGCTAGGCTCAACTGGTACCGGGTTATCAGGTGGTCAAGCACAGCGATTACAAATTGCTCAATTATTACTGCGATCTGCCAGTGTTCTGATTCTAGATGAACCAACAAAAGGCTTAGATCGCCGTAACGAAGAAGAAATAATGTGCAATATTTTAGCCCATATAAAGCAGCAAAAACAAAGCTTATTGGTGATTACGCATAAACCTTTGATGCTAGAGAGTATGGATAAAATAATAGTCATGGAACAAGGAAGAATTGTTGCTCAAGGTAAGCACAGCCAATTGATTAGCAATAACGACTATTATCAAAAGTTACTTAATTATTTTTAAAACATAACTAACACAACTAATATAAATACGGAGAAGACTATGAAATCAATGAGCATTAAGGTGTTATTAGCGAGTACGTTATCACTATTTTCATTACTTGCCAGTGCGGGAGAAAAGGTACCTAGCCAAAACACTCTAGACGCGCGTGCCTTGGTTAAAGCGTTCGGCGGTGATTTAAAACACGTATTAAAAACGTCTATGAAATCAGGAGGACCTATAAAAGCATTAGCGCAGTGTAATACTCAAGCAGGACCAATTGCCAAAAAGAACTCTACTTCATCAGGCTGGGACATAGGAAGGACCTCACTGAAAGTTCGAAACGAAAGTAACGCACCAGATGAGTGGGAGTCTATAGTCTTACGTCAATTTGAAAAACGTAAAGCAGCAGGAGAAAGTCTAAAAACCATGGAATACTCCGAGACGGTGAAAGACGGCGATAAATTAGTTTACCGTTATATGAAGCCAATACCTACCGCAGGCTTATGTTTAACATGCCATGGTGGCGATGTGTCTGAAGAGGTCACTAAAAAAGTGCAATTGTTATATCCTAACGATCAAGCCACAGGGTTTACTGTTGGTGACATTCGAGGCGCATTTACATTACAAAAAACAAATCTATAAGCTCTTGATTAAGGTGTTCTATCAGGGCTAGGTCGCGTATTTTTTAGAAACTACAGAATATAATAAAAATATTTTAAATTTTTCTGTGGCATGAACAGAGTAGTATCCTAACTTAGCTGGCTAAAATAATACTGAAAATTTGATGTCATACTTTATCAATTTTGCTAACTCTGCTCGTCAAAAAGAGGGAAAGGAATATATTAGCTTTGATGGTAAAGTGTGGCTCTAAGTATGGTGACAATGATGTAACCATGCTTAGAGCATGGTCGTATTAACGAAAGAGATTACCGACTTTACCCATAACAAACTGGTTTGATGACATAGAAAATTTAAAGATAGCTTTGTTATTATCGAGATAAAGAGAATACAGCACTAAAACAGGTGGAAATGACGGCAGGATACATACGCAGGCATTGGACAAGAGAAAATAGCCAACACTAAAGATTAAAGGTGACTTTTAGATAAGGTGGCGCAATAAACCTAACCATGATTAAGTTTAAATCACAGAACTTAAACTTATTAAAATGCAATGTTTTAGGTAAAGTGTCATGGGTATATTGGGATAGCGAACTTAGGACGAAAAATTCATTTGGTGAAAAATAAATCAAAGCATAACCTTACTTTGATGACACCAGTGCAAATAAAAATAATTCATGAGTTAATTCAAAGTTTAGTAGTTGGTAATATTAATAAGAATGACTGATTCATATATACTAACGAAGCATTTGTTTTTTTTTGATTAATAAAAAGCTTATATTTGTTTAGATTTTCACCTTAATCAAATGTTACAATTGTGACTATCGTAGTTGTGCTTATCTAAGTTTATGCTTAATTTTTTAGAGGTTTCTTGTGACAGATTCAATGTCAAAACATGTTCAGGTTGGAGAATGGATTTTCGAAGTAAAAATGGTTCGTGCACTTAAAGTTTCAGAGTACGGTAAACCTTATTCAGCTATTGCAAACTGCAATATTAATGGCAATGTTATGTATATAGATGGTTTATTAACAAAAAATGAGCAAGCTTTTACTAAAAGTGACTTTAAAAGCTTCACTGAATTTTGTCATGTAATGGGGCTTAAGCAGTTTTCTTATCATCGATATCAAAATGGTCAGTCAATAATTAAAGATGTTATGGTAAGCCCTACCATCGAACCTACGCTGCAAAATAAAGAACAAATAAAAGCTATTAAGTAAGCTATTTAATAGCTTTATTATTGAGAATCCTCTAAAAGGGGGGTTGTCTCATTACTGTTTATTGTTAAAATAACCCATCAATTATTTTCGATTAAAAATCACCATGGCATCACTTCAAGATCAATTACTTAAAGCAGGTTTAACGACTAAGCAAAAAACACGTCAAGCCAACGTAGATAAACGTAAGAAAAACAAACAAAAGCGCAGTGGTGTGCAGCATGGTGCTAGTTTGCAAGAACAAGTTCAGCAGGACTTAGTCAAAGCTAAAACAGATAAGCAAGCAAAAGATAATGCGTTAAATGAACAGAAACAGCAGCAGCTTGCTGACAAAGAGCAAGTCTTACGTATTAAACAAATTCTAACTCACCATCAGATTACCAATGTTGCCGGTGATAATAATTACAACTATACTTTTAATACTACAATTAAAAAACTGCCATTAGATGCTATTACTCATAAAGCATTGGTCAATGGTCGTTTAGCATTGTGTGGTTTAGATGAAGTCACTTATTTAGTGACTAGTGAAACGGCAGTAAAGCTGAGTGAGCTAGATAAAAATGTTGTATTGGTACAAAACGATAAAGCGCTTGATGAACAAGTCGACGAAGATGATCCTTATGCAGACTATCAAATTCCAGATGATATGATGTGGTAAGCCAACTTAACTTGCCAGTATTGTTAATGTGAATACTAATAAATTAGATAAAAATATCCCTTTTGTAAGTCCTTGTGTAATAATATAGGTAAAGTAACATAAAATTTGTGAGGGTAGTATGGCCCGTAAAGATAGAAATAATATGTTAAAAAATACTGAGTTGAATGCTGATAAATGTAGTAATGAACAAAAAACTACGCAACAACAGTTGGCCGATGCCAATAATGAAATTGCTGAGTTAAAATTACAAATAGTATGGTTAGAACGCTCTTACGAGTAATTTATTTGCAATCACTGAAAAGTTCAAAAAAGGCTAATGTAAGTAATTACATTAGCCTTTTTCTTTGTAGTAATTTTATTTTTAGCTTTTTTATAAAGTAAAATTAAATTTTTCATCAATGATTATAGTTAGCTGATCATTTATGATATTCATTGCTTGCATTACTGCGAGTTCATGTTATTTTCTTGGACAATCTTATTTATAAAATTTAATGTAAGGAATTTATTCATGCCGAAGGCTAGTGATATAAAGAAAAATGCTGCGATAGAGCATAATGGTAAAGTATTAATTGTTAGAGATATTACTCGCTCTGTTCCTCAAGGTAGAGCAGGGGGAAGCTTATACCGCATGCGTTTATATGATGTAGTTACTGGTGCTAAAGTTGATGAAACCTTTAAAGCCGATGATATGCTAAATTTTGCTGATTTAAGTCGTCGTCCGTCAATGTTTTCGTATATTGATGGCGATGAGTATGTCTTTATGGATAACGAAGATTACACACCGTATAACTTGAATAAAGAAAGTATCAACGAAGAGTTGTTATTTATCAACGAAGATACTCAAGGCTTATCTGTGATTATTGTAGATGATGTTCCTGTTGCCGTTGATCTACCTGCCTCTGTCGATTTAGTTATTACGGAAACAGACCCTTCTATAAAAGGCGCTTCAGCTAGTGCTCGTACTAAACCAGCAACACTGTCAACAGGGTTGATTGTACAGGTGCCAGAGCATATATCTACAGGCGATAAAATTAAAGTTAACACCAGTGAGCATAAATTTATGGGTCGTGCAGATTCTAAATAATAACAGAGAAGATATGATCGTTTAGAAAATTTAGAAAAAAGGGGCTGTGATGAAAGATAACGATGCTTTATGAATAAACCATAAAACATCGTTATCAAGATGAAGTAATTTAACGCTTGATGAACAAAGGGGATCTGTTGATTGCCCTTAACAAGATCATAAACATAATGAAACTGGTATAACTTTAATCGGCCAATGGCGAAATATAGCCATCTGGTTTTAAGGCGAGTACATCACAATTTAGTTGATCAATAACATGCTCTGCTGTGTTACCAATTAAAGCCGCTGAAATACCCGTTCTGCCTATAGTACCTAAAATAACTAATTCAGCATCAAGTTTAGCGGCAACTTGCTCTATTACTGTTTCAGGCAGGCCTTCTTCAACATGCGTGTTAACAATACTAATATCAAATTTATTTGCATGAGCAATCATCGCCTGCTCATGATGCTTAAGCATAGTATCGTTATACTCAGTTGAGTTAAACTCAGGTATTTCAATAGCAATATTTACGGGTGTGCCAGGAAATGAGTTAACCAGATGAACATTGGCTTTAATTAATTGTGCCAGCTGTTTGGCTGCTTCTGTTATTTTTACATTGAGCGAATGATGCTCTGATTCATCACTACCTACATTTACCGCAGCGATAATATTACCATTACTTGGCCATTCATGTTCTTTTACCAGTAATACAGGGCAGGGACATTTACGTAAAATATGCCAATCAGTGGGCGTAAAAACGACTGATTTAAATTTATCATGTTGATGAGTAGCTTTAATGACAAGATCATAACCTTGTTTGATTACTCGTTCGATTATGGCTTCAAAGGGGCGATTGTGCCATACCACTTTACAATTAATTTCTATATCAGTATTTAATTCATCAATAAGGTTTTCTAGCCAAAGTTCTTTGTCTTTGAGCACTGATTGACGCATAAGATCACGTTCATCACTGGAGAGTATTGTGGTCATTTCATAGGAAAAGTCAAAAACACATAAAAATGCACTAACTTTTGTTTGATTGGTATTATTTAGGTTCGCTTTAGAGACTAAATCTATTGCTCTTTTTAAGGCTTTTTGCTCGTTAGTTGTCGGGTCGATGACAACTAAAATATTTTGATAAGTTTCCATGATAAATCTCACTCTGATGAAATTAAAATACTAGCTTGTATAAAGCTTAGTTAATTTATAGCAAAAGTGTGAGATTAATGCTTGTTTTAAATCAATTTGTTGAAAGTTTCAATCAACTAATTTATTAACAGTAGTATCGAGTTAGCTTCTTAGTACTGAGAGTATATTGTAGAGGCTAGTTAGCAGCGCAATCAATTAACTGCTCAATATCTAAAATAGTGATCAGTTTACCATCAACTTTTATTAAACCATTTTTATGAAAACGATTTAATAAACGGCTAATGGTTTCAACAGTAAGCCCAATATAGTTACCAATGTCGCTACGGGTCATGGTTAGACGAAACTCTATTGAAGATAACCCTCGAGCATGATATCGATCACTTAAATTAACTAAGAATGTAGCGACACGTTGTTCCGCATTTTTCCTGTTAAGCAATGTAAGCATTTCTTGATCTGTTCTGATTTCATTACTCATTAAACGTAATACTTGTTTTTTAAGTTTAGGCATCGTATTAGATAAAGTATCTAGACTATTATAAGGGATTTCACAAACCATTGATGTTTCAAGGGCTTGAGCAAAACTTTTATGCTCACTATCGGCAATTGCATCAAAGCCTAATAAATCACCCGCTAGATGAAATCCAGTAATTTGCTCTTCGCCTTGTTCGTTTACTGTAAAGGTTTTAAAGGTGCCGGAACGAATGGCAAATAAACAATGTAGTTCTTGACCATCCGTATATATTTTATCGCCTTTATGAATAGGACGTTTGCGATCAATGATATGATCAAGTGTATTTAGCTCTTGATCATTAAGAGTAAAAGGTAAGCAAAGTTCACTAATACTGCAACTTTGACATTTAATATGCTGTGCACTAGAGCCATTATTATTCGGCATGTTCCACTCAATTATTTTTAGAAGTAACTAAAGTATTACTTTAATCTTCAGGACTAGACTATGGTATTAGAACATTTGTTTATATGCAACAATAAAACTATAAATACCGAAGGATACTAAGATTAATGCCATCGTTTTTCGTAAAAGAGGATTTACCAGTATGTTTTTTATGCTTTCAAAACCGATTGATAAGGTTAATAGAGCGGGTAAAGTGCCCAAACCAAAGAAAAACATAATACTAGCACCATCAATTATATTGTTGCTTGCTAATGCCCAAGTCAGTGTTGAATAAACTAAACCACAGGGTAACCAACCCCATATAGCACCAAGGCCAAGTGCTTTTAATGGCGTGTTTACCGGAAGGGCTCTGCTTGCTAGAGGAGAAATATATTGCCATAATTTTTTTCCTAATGCTTCTATTTTATTGAGCCACATGAGCCATTGGCCTATATACAGACCTAACAATATCACAAATACGGCAGAGAACATTCTTAAACCAGCTAGTGGTAGGCCTATATTCTTTGCTGCAATAGAGCCGGTGAAACCAACAATCGCGCCAATAAAACTGTATGAGGCTATTCGTCCTAGATTGTAACAAAAAACTAAAATAAATTTGCTTGATTGTATTTGATTTTTGTTTTGATTATTGACGGGGATTTTTTGATTGTTATCATATTTATTACTAGGAAGTGCAGAGGTAAGCATCGTTGTTATGCCGCCACACATGGCAATACAATGCCCTGAACCAAGCAATCCTATAATGAAAGCGGAAAAAAAATCTAAATTCATTTATCATTACTTTTTGAATGATTAGACTTAACCGTTAACGTGGTATCTTTTTCTTTTTTATCACTCGTTTTTTCATCAAAGAGAATACTCATCCCTTCTTTTTCTAGATCATCAAACTGCTCTGTTTTTACCGCCCAGAAAAAAAGATAAATACATAGGGCCGTAAGTAATGCTGCAACAGGAATTAAAATATAGATAATACTCATGAACTTTATCCTTTATGTTTTAAGTAAACTATCTTTTTAATAGACGTAGTGAATTGGTAATCACTAAAATTGAACTTGCTGACATGCCAATAACAGCCATATAGGGAGTAATGAATCCTGCGACGGCTAGTGGTAATACAATACTATTATAACCAAAAGCCCATAAATAATTTTGAAAAATTATACGACGAGTTTTGACTGCTATATAGTTTAATGTATTAATACTGGTAAGTTGGTTGTTTAATAAAATGACATCCGCACCACTTTTGGCTATATCTGTCCCACACCCCATAGCCATAGACACATGAGCCGCACCAAACACAGGTGAGTCATTAACGCCATCACCTATCATAGCAACAGTGGCATTTTGTTCTTTTTGTAAATTCTTAAGTTTAGTCATTTTATCGGTTGCACTCAAGCCGCCATAACAATGAGGTATTGATAATGATTTTGCGATTTTTTCACAAGCATTTTGACTATCACCGGATAATATTAATGTTTGATTATTCTCATTTAGCTTAGTCAGTAATATCAGGGCATCATCCCGTATTTTATCGACAAGGTAAAAAGCCCCGACAAGGGTGTTTTCGTAAACTAAGACACAAGAAGCATTGATTAATTGCTCATGCTTTTTTTGAGCATCAGTAAAGCTAGCAAAGAGCCAGCTAGGTTTACCAATATGGAATTGTTTATTGTCGATTATACCACTAACGCCTTTACCAGAATGTACTTTAACATTGGTAGCGTTTATTTTGTAATTTCGATACTGAATGAAAGGTTTAGCGAGTGGGTGTTCAGAATGAGACTCTAATGCTGCGGCAAGGGCTAAAATACGTATTTCGTTAAACGCTTTATCCGTCAATAATACATCTACTTTATCAATGGAAAAATCACCGGTAGTTAAAGTACCTGTTTTATCAAAAGCAAAGGTGTTTATTTTGGGTATTGTTTCCATTACATGAGAAGATTTTATCATAATACCATCACTATTCAGGCGAGTGGTGGCACACGTTAATGCAGTTGGTGTCGCTAAAGATAAGGCACAAGGGCAGGTGGCAACTAATACTGATAAGGTGATCCAAAATGCTTCTTCAGGTAAATGTTGTTGCCAGTATACTGCGGTTCCAATAGCGGTAATTAGGATAACGGCAACAAAGTATTGTGCTACTTGATCAGAGAAACGTGCTAGTTTAGGTTTATGGGCTTGGGACTGCTCACTTAAGCGAATAAGTTGGCTTAAAAATGATTGACTACTCGGTTGTTTAACTTTTACCGTTAAATTGCCATCACCATTAATTGTGCCAGCAAACACACTGTCATTAATAGTTTTGTTTAATGGTAATTGCTCACCAGATAACATAGCTTCATTTACTTGACTATTACCGCTAACAATTTCACCATCAGCGGGAATTATTTCACCAGGTTTTATTTGTACAAAATCACCTTTTATCAATAGTTTAGCGGCTACTAATTCTTCCTTTATTTCTTCGCTACTAGCACCGGATAACTTATAATTACTTATTTTTGTCGCCGTCATGGGCATTAATTTTAATAAATTTGCTGATACTTGTGCCGCGTGAGAGCGCGCTCTAAACTCTAAAAATTTACCAATGAGTAGTAAGAAAGTGAACATGGAAACTGATTCAAAATACACTTCACCTTGTTCAGTTATTGTGGCCCATGCGCTAGCACTAAACGCTAAAATAATCGCGATAGAAACGGGGACGTCCATAGATAAACGTTTTAATTTAAGCGCATTAATTGCGCCAACATAAAAAGGGAAAGCACCATAAACAACAATAGGAATGACTAAAATAAAGCTAACCCAACGTAAATATACGATATTGTGAGCAGCCATACTTGAAAAAGCACCAAAATATAAACCGAACGCAATCATCATTATTTGCATCATTAAAATGCCGCTTATTCCTAAACGTTTAATAAAAAGTTTGCTTTGTATTTTATTTTTTTGTTCTACTTCACTCGCTTTAAAAGGCAAAGCTTGATAACCAATATCATCAATAGTGTTCAGAATTTCACTTAGTTTTATCTGGTCATCTTGCCATTTTATTGTTGCTCTTTGGGTAGTGGCATTAACGCTTATGCGTTTAATGCCCTTGAGTTTATTGAGCTGCATTTCTATTAACCATGCACAGGCGGCACAACTAATCCCTTCCACAGTTAAAATAGCTTCTTTTGAGTCATTTTCTTGATAAATGAATTCATTTTGCAAAACGTCTTCATCAAGAAGTTGATTCTTTAGTCTTTGCTCTGATTTTAGTTGCTCAGGAATAAGATCTGCACCTTTTTGAGCTGGCTCAGTTCTCACTTGATAATATTGAGTTAGGTTGTTGTCAACGATGGTTTGAGCAACGGCTTGACAACCTATGCAGCACATAGGTTGTTGTTTTTGATTGATAGTGACACACAGTTTTAGACCCTTAGGAATTAACTCATCACAATGAAAGCAAGTACTAGGCATAGTTTACTGGGCTTTAGTTGGATCTGGCACTATGTCAATAAAATCATTTTGCGGCAGGCTAATGGTATCTTGAATTTTCCAATGATTTTCAAATGGCGTTAAAGTAATTTTCCACTTACCTGAAATATTATGGTCAAAACGGTGTCTGAAGTATCCGTTACCGTCTGGTGTCAGTGCTAAATAAAAATCTTTTTCTTCTAGTGTAGGATGAAAGAAGCTGATATTGATTAAAGGAAATGATTTTTCGATACCCGTAGGTTTAATAATTAGTTCATTATTTACTAATTTCAATCCGAACCGCATCCCTAATTTTTGTGCTTGTTTTACTTTCGCTACTTGTAAGTTAATGGCTTTACCCGTTTTATAGTAATCACCGACCACTAGTGTATCAGCATCGGTATTGGCAATAATATAGGTGGTAATACTAGCTACAACAGCGATACAAGGAAGAATAAAAACTAACCAAGCCCACGGCTCACGATACCAAGATGTTTTCATAGAATTTAAACGTTTTTAATTGTATAAAATTGACGGTTATTATAGCGTTTATCTGTATTTTGAGCTAGTTTTCTTTATCGGAATTTAATAATAAAAAACCCTAGATAACAGAAGTTATCTAGGGTTTTATTATTATTTGTAATAAGGCAATTAAGACCTTAATACAAATAATATTGTCTTAGTTTTAATCTTGAGAAAGAGAATAGATATAAGCACTAATTACATGTACTTTTTCTTCACCAAGAATAGCTTTCCAAGGAGGCATTACACCGGCACGACCATTGCGAATAGATTCTTCAATAGCACGTTGTGAACCACCGTATAACCAAGTGTTATCAGATAAGTTTGGTGCACCCATAGGTAAACCTAACGCTAAACTGCCTTGGCCATCGCTGCCATGACAACCAGCACAAAGTCCAAATTTAGCCTTACCCGCTTTCGCTAAGTCTGCGTTTACAGAACGACCACTTAAGCTAATTACATAAGCTGCTACTTCTTTAACACCTTGTTCGCCGCCAATAGCACCTGCCCAAGCCATCATACCAACCGCTTTACGGCCGTGCATAATAGTTTCTTTGATTTTCTCTGGACTACCACCATATAACCAATCTTTATCTGCTAGGTTAGGGAAGCCTGTAGTACCACGAGCATCAGAGCCATGACATTGTGAACAGTTTTGAATAAATAAGCGTTGACCTACTTTCAATGCTTCGGCATCTGTGGATAAATCTTCAATACTTCGCGCTGCGTAAGCATCAAAAATCGGCCCATATTTAGCATCAGCTTGCACTATTTCACGGTCATACTGTACTAATACACCAGAGTCTTTTTTCAAATACTCTAACGTTTTAGCTTTAGACTCAGCAATATTTAAAATGCCTTGGTTTGAACTTTTCCAACCTAAAATACCAGTCCAGTTACCTAAGCCATAAAGTGCTAGATAACCAAAAGCCCAAATAATGGTTAATAAGAAAAAGGTGCTCCACCATTTTGGTAGTTGATTATTTAATTCTTCTATGCCGTCAAAGGAATGCCCCATGGACTCCCCTTCTTCAACACCTGCAAAGTTTTTTAAGCACCAACGTAGTAAAATAAAACAACCTACGATTGATCCTAGGGTAAGAACCCAAACCCATATATTCCAGAAGCTAGACATTATTATTAGTCCCCTGTTTGCTATCTGTATCAAGATGACGTGCTTTATTTTTTTGTGCTGTTTTCTTTTTTAATGAAAGGTCTTCCTCAAAAATCGAAAGAGCTACTTCATCAAATGAAGATTTACGTTTTTTCGAGTATGACCAGAGCACAATAATGATAAATAACGCCAATATAAGAAGGGCAACAAGCCCTCTGAGTGTTCCGTAATCCATCAGAGCTACTTCAATGCATGCCCAAGTGATTGCAAATAAGCAACCAAGGCATCCATTTCAGTTTTACCTTTAACAGCATCAGCAGCACCATCAATTTCAGCCGGTGTATAAAGAGGGATAGCATTACCATTTTCATCTTTATGACTGCGATTGCGTGTTAACCAGTTAAATGTTTCAAGTTTTTTACCGGTTAGTTCACCATCAAGCGTGTTGGTGTTTAACCAGTTGTATGCAGGCATGTTGGACTCAGGTACAACCGAGCGAGGATCAGTCAAGTGAGCAATATGCCAATCATCACTATAACGCTGACCTACACGGGCTAAATCAGGGCCAGTACGTTTTGAACCCCATAAAAATGGATGTTCCCAAACATGTTCACCAGCAACACTGTAATGACCGTAACGCTCTGTTTCCGCTCTAAATGGACGGATCATTTGGCTATGACATACGTGACAACCTTCACGAATATATATATCACGACCTTCCATTTGTAGCGCGGTATAAGGTTTTAAGTTATCAACTGGTTGCGCTAATTCTTTTTGAAAAAATAATGGTGTTATTTCTACCAAGCCACCGATACTGATAGCTAAAACAGTAAATAGAAAGAACAAACCAACATTTTTTTCAACTTTTTCATGTATGTTTTTCATGTTTGTTCTCCTTAAACTTCTTCAACAGGCTTAAGACTTCCGTCTTTTGCACCCATGGTTTTAAACATGTTGTAGGCCATTAATACAAAGCCTGCCACAATTAACACACCACCTATAAATCGTATAAAATAGAATGGATAAGAGGCGGTTAAACTTTCTACAAAGCTGTAAGTTAACGTACCATCAGTATTTACTGCGCGCCACATTAACCCTTGCATAACGCCTGAAATCCACATCGCTACGATGTAAAGAACAACACCTGTGGTATGAATCCAAAAATGAATATTGATGAGGCGAATGCTATACATACGACCTTGGTTAAATAACACTGGGATTAAGTGGTACATAGCACCAATTGAAACCATAGCAACCCAACCTAGAGCACCTGAGTGTACATGACCTACAGTCCAATCAGTGTAATGAGATAAAGCATTTACTGATTTAATTGCCATCATAGGACCTTCAAAGGTAGACATACCGTAGAAAGATAAAGAAACAATTAAAAAACGTAAAATAGGATCATGACGAAGTTTATGCCATGCGCCAGAAAGAGTCATAATACCGTTAATCATACCACCCCATGAAGGTAGGAATAATACAATAGACATTGTCATACCAACTGTTTGTACCCAGTCAGGTAATGCGGTGTAATGTAAGTGATGCGGGCCAGCCCATATATAAAGAGAAATCAACGCCCAAAAATGAACGATAGATAAGCGGTAAGAGTATACAGGACGCTCTGCTTGTTTAGGTACGAAGTAGTACATCATCCCTAAGAAACCAGCCGTTAATAGAAATCCTACGGCATTATGTCCATACCACCACTGCATCATGGCATCAATTGCACCAGAGTAGATGGAATATGATTTCATTGCCGAAATGGGTACTACCATGCTATTACCAATATGCAGTACTGCAATAACAATAATAAAAGCACCAAAGAACCAGTTGGCAACATAAATATGAGAGACTTTTCGTTTAATTAAAGTACCAAAAAAAACAACCGCATATGCAACCCAAACAATAGTGATTAATATATCAATTGGCCACTCTAATTCAGCATATTCTTTTGTTGAGGTATAACCTAAAGGTAAAGTTATTACAGCAGCTACAATCACTGCTTGCCAGCCCCAAAAAGTAAATGCAGCTAATTTGCCACCGAATAATCGGGCTTGGCAGGTTCGCTGTACTACGTAGTATGAGGTAGCAAATAAAGCACTAGTACCAAAAGCAAAAATTACTGCATTGGTGTGAAGTGGTCGAAGACGAGAGTAGGTTAACCAAGGTGTATCAAAGTTTAACGCGGGCCAAATTAATTGAGCCGCGATAAGCACACCTACGAGTGTACCCACGATCCCCCAGATTACAGTCATTACAGTAAATTGACGTACAACATCGAAGTTGTAGTCTACTGCTGACGTATTACTTTGAGTCATGTTATGGATTCCGCAGTGTTATTATTAATGAAAACAATTATAAAGACGTTATTTAACACTAAAATGTGTTAAAAACGTACAATAATTAAACTATTTCTGTGTGTTCGCCAAAAGGCGATGATATATGTCACAAAAGCGAGCTAAATATGCCATATACAAGGTAATTTTACCCTTTGACCATGACATAAATCAACCGCCGTATCTATTTAAATTTGACATAGATCAAGTTTGAACTAAATTGACCACATTCATTATGTGGCTATGAGAATAGAGTTAAGGGTTTATTGTGATTTAATTGAATAAAAATCCAACGAGAATAGACAGAGAGTAAGAGAGGAGGCTAGCTAAAGGTCAGCTATTTTAATAAGATTTTCTTGCGCAATGAGTTTTATTTTTCTTCCTTCTACTTGAATTAATTGCTCTTTTTGAAATTTAGAAAAAACTCGGCTGAGGGTTTCACGACGTAAACCTAAAAAATTAGCAATGTTATTTCGGTTAATTGGTAATTCAATACTATTGTCACTACCAGTATAACTGGCGTTTCTTTCGATAATATTTAATAAAAATGCCGCTAATAAGCTATCGGCCGATTTTTTTCCTATGTAAGCTTGAAAGTTTTTCTGACGTACATAGTTTTGTCTACTTAGTAATTCAATTAGATTTTTTTGAATTTCGGGTATTAGTTGACCGCAAGAGGTCATTTGTTCAACAGAAACTTTACATACCGAACTATCACCTATTGCGATGGCAGTATAGTTATAAGTTTTTAAAAAAAGTGCATCTTCGCCAATAAGTTCACCAGGAAAGCGTAAACCAATAATGTTCTCTGTCGAGTCATCGGTTTGGAGAAGTAATTTAAATGCACCAGAGCTAACGGCATAAATATTTGTTAAGGGCGTTGATTGGTTAAAAAGTATGTGATTCGCTTTGGTCGTAATTCTTTTATGCAAAAAACTGTCAGATAAGTTGATTGATTGCTTGACTGTCGAGAGAGGTCGACACACTGAATTCATCGAGCAGTCATCACATTCCACATAATTATGCTTGTCTTTTTTTTGTATACTTTGGCTAGGCACAGTCATCACTTACTTGTTAACATGGGTATGTCCAATTCAGATCAACTATCTTAAGGGAGTCGAGCAATAATAACAATTGCTTGAACTTAGAAAATTATCAATGATTAAAGTTGTTGTCGTTATATTATGTATTTTTAATATATTAGCTTGTAATCCAATCCAACAAGCATCTCAAAAGAAAAGTACACACTCTCAGGTACCCTTTACTTGTTTAGCTAGTCAAAGTCGTTGTGACGTTAATACTGAGCTTGGCACTTTTACGATTAAGTTTTCAGGGCAAGTTGATATGGGAAAAGTAAAAACAGAGTTGCCATTTCAAATTCAATTAACATTTGATGCAATAAGTCAACATTTTCAGTTAAAAAGCGTTAGTAGTTATCTTGAAGGTAAATCTATGTTTATGGGAAAAATTCCTGTGTTTTTTCAACGAGCTGAAAAAATTAGTGATTCTTTGATTGCACAAACTTTGCTTGTTAACTGTAGTGAAGAGATAATGACATGGCGGCTTTGGTTTACGGTAGAACTTGAGAATGATGAGCAGGTAACCCAGCAAGACTTTTTTATAGATTTTGATAGCCAAAGACTATAAAAAAGTTGCGAACTGTTAGTATCGAGTAAGATAAGCAGGGAGTTACGAAGAGTTAGACTATTGGACTTATTAGTTATCTCTGCTGCTTCGCTACTCGAAACCCTTGTACTTGAAACTATATATTATTTGTTACATCAACCGATAGCTTTAGCCTTTGTCCGGGTTGTAAATATTTATTTCGACTCAGGCTGTTCCAACGTTCAATATCACTAATACGAACGTTAAACTTATCGGCAATACGGGCAAAAGAATCACCAGGGCGTACTTTATAGGTAATATTACGCATTATTGCTTGCTCAACGCTTCGATAACTTGCTTTGCGTGAAATATTCGTTTTTTGCCAAATAACCAACTTCTGTCCCAACTTCAACGGGTCACGTGGTGCAAAACCATTCCATTTAGCTATTTTACTGCTATTGACTTTATAACGTTGTCCTATATCCCAAAGATTATCACCAGAAACAACCTGATGGGTTATTTTAAAGCCTTGCTGTGGTTTGGCTTGTTTTTTGGCAATACGTTGATCTTGAGATAATATATAGCTATCAAGTGATTTAGCGGCTACTGGAATTAACAAATGTTTGCCTGCGCGTATTTGATGACCATTAATACCATTTACTTGGCGTATTAATTCAATACTACTGTGAAATTTTTTCGCTATTTGGCTTAAACTGTCGCCATTTTTTATTTTATATCGCTGCCAAGCTAAGCGTTCATCTTTGGTTAACTTCGCTAAACCTTGTTCAAAGTGCGTAACTTTATGTTTGGGCAATAATAATCGATGTGGTCCATCTGGATCCGTTGACCAGCGGTTAAACCCCGGGTTTAACCGCTGTAATTCAGGTAAAGATAAATCAGCTAGGTTCGCTGCTTTGGCTAAATCGAGTTGTGACTTAATATCAACTTGCACTATGACTTCTTCATTAGCTATTTCATAAAGTTTGATATCAAATTGCTCAGGACGTTTAATTATGTCAGCAAGGGCAAGTAATTTAGGAACATAAGCACGTGTTTCTTTAGGTAAGTCAAGTGACCAAAAGTCAGTGTTTTTTCCTAGCTTTTTATTTTTTCTTACCGATCTTCGTACACGGCCTTCACCTGAATTATATGCAGCTAAGGCAAGTAACCAGTCACCATCAAAGAACTTATGTAAATATTTCATGTAGCTTATTGCACCTTGTGTTGATGCAACAATATCTCGACGCCCGTCATACCACCAGTTTTGCTTCATGCCGAAACGTGTTCCTGTAGCAGGAACAAATTGCCACATGCCTGAAGCTCTACCGTGAGAATAGGCAAAAGGGTCGAAGGCACTTTCTACAATGGGCAATAATGCTAACTCTACCGGCACATTATTTTTTTCTAACTCTTCAACAATGTAATACAAGAATGGCTCGGCGCGTTTTGCTACTCTAGTAAGATAACTGGGATGTTTAGCGTACCAATTACGCTGCATAATCACACGGTTATTCTGTGGGATATCAAAAGTGAGTTGGCCACGTATACGTCGCCAAACGTCATTACTATTTTGTAGTGAATCATTTTTTAAGGAAAATGTAACATCATCAACTGGATGAATAACATCAATGCTTTCATCGACAAGTAATGCCTGGTTTATCTCAGTGGTATTAGCTACTTGCTCTGGTGGTAAATAAGTTTTGTCAGTATCATCTTGTGATAACAAAGTTCCTTGACAGCCACTTAGGATAATTAATGCGAGGAATAAAATATATTTCATGTACAACCAATGGTAATGTAAAACGGAGAATTAAATTTGCTATAGCAACGGCTAAAGCAGAGGAGAGTTAGATTAACACGTTAAAATTGGTCTTTCCAGCGTCTAATTGTGGTGAAAGTATCTTGTGCTGTGGTATTGGTGTTAGTTGCAAATTGTTGGGCATTGGTCTGAATACTTTGCTCATGACAACGTAAAAAGGGATTTATTTGCTTTTCAAGTTGAATAGTACTTGGAATTGTTGCATGGCCTTTAGAGCGTAATTCATTAACGTTATTGTAATAATTGACTAGTGCTTGATTACTTGGCTCTATGGTTAGTGCAAAGGATAGGTTCGCTTGAGTATATTCATGCGTGCAATACACTAGAGTGTTCTCAGGTAAATTAGCTAGCTTCGTTAGTGAATTTAACATTTGTTCAGGACTGCCTTCAAAGAGTCGACCACAGCCTCCGGAAAATAGTGTATCACCACAAAATAGAATGGGCGTTATCTGCTTATTAGCAAAGTAAGCTATATGTCCTGCCGTATGACCAGGTAAATCAATAATTTTAAAATCAATGTGAAGTTGCTCTAGAACAACCGTGTCATTTTCTTTAAGTTTAATATCACAATGAGGAATGTTTTCGTTTGCAGGCCCATAGACAGTTAATGACCATTGCTTTTGTTGACAATAATCAACCAACTCAGCTATTCCTCCAGTATGATCTGAATGATGATGAGTTATCAATATAGCGTTAAGCGTTAATTTGTTTTTTTCTAAAAACTCAATGCAAACGGTAGCATCACCAGGGTCAACTAACGTTGCTACATTTTTATTGATAATAGCCCAAATGTAATTGTCACTAAAGGCTTTTATCGGCGTAACTTTTATTGATGTAAGGCTCATCGGGTTAACCTCTAAGGACGAATTGATTGGTTTTATTACACTCATCTGGACTTTCCAACTTGCTCATTCTCAGTATATACTTAATTATACTTCTTTTAGTCTCGAATAACATGACTTATGAAACCTGCACTAGCATTTAGACAACCACATCACCCTGAATCTTGGCAAGAGTTGCCAAATGGTAGTCTTATTTTATCGTCTATTGAAACAATATTAAAACCATGGTGGCAAAAGTTTTTTGGTTATCACCTAGTTAAAATAGGAGCGTTGAGTCATGAAGTTTGCACTCAAAATAGTCCTATAAAGCATCAAGTTAGTTGTTGTTTTACTCGAACCGTAGGACAAGAGAAAGCGAATATTGTTGGAGAGTTAGATGATTTACCTTTATTGGAACATAGCATTGATGTTTGTTTACTTAGCCATGCATTAGAGTTTTCACTTGATCCCCATCATGTTATCCGTGAAGCTAACCGGGTTTTAATTCCAAATGGTTACCTTATTATTACTGGCTATAATCCACTGTCTTTGGCAGGGTTTAATCGAGTTATACCTTACAGAAGAAAAAAACTGCCATGGAATGAACACTTTTTTTCTCCCATGCGAGTGAAAGATTGGTTACATTTAATGGGGTTTGAAATTATTAGTGATGAGCGTTGTATACACAGTAATTTGGCAGGAAAAGTGAGTGAGCACTTTATCGCAAATAATTGGCGAAAATTTGCCAATAATTACTTTACTAGCTTTGGCTCTATTTATGTCATTATTGCCAAAAAAAGAGTTTTACCTTTAACCCCCATCAAACCTAAATGGCAGATAAGGGCTAAATTTAGCCCGGTAAAAGTACCATCGATGAAAGTGACTCCTAGTAAAAAAAGTTATTTTCAACAAAAATAAAATAAGTAGTAATAGAATGAAACTAATTGATTTTGAGCAATATTTAAATAACCTATTAAAGCCGGAACAAATAAAAGATTACGCGCCAAATGGTTTGCAAATTCAAGGTTGTGACCAAATAACTAAAATAGTGACAGGGGTTACGGCATCACAAGCGTTAATTGACTTAGCGATTGAAGAAAAAGCGGATGCGTTACTTGTTCATCATGGTTATTTTTGGAAAAATGAGTCGTATGTTATTCGCGGAATGAAGCATAGGCGAATTAAAGCGCTAATAGAAAATAATATCAACTTGTTTGCCTATCATTTACCGCTTGATATTCACCCAACATTAGGTAATAACACACAATTGGCAATGTTATTAAATATAGACGTAACAGGGCCATTAGAATTAGGCAATGCGTTAAGTATTGCTATACAAGGAAAATTACCGGCAATAACTAGCGGCTCTGATTTAGCATTGCTAATTAATAAAAAACTTAATCGAGAGTGTTTACACATAGCGCCGCCATCGAACAAAAAAATTAACACCATTGCATGGTGTACAGGCGGAGGGCAAGACTATATTGAATTGGCGGCAGAGCAGGGCATTGATGCCTTTATATCCGGTGAAGTTTCAGAAAAAACAACGCATATTGCCAAAGAAATGGATATTCACTTTTTTGCTGCGGGCCATCATGCTACTGAGCGTTACGGTGTTAAAGCACTAGGTGAGCATATTGCTAAAGAGCAGGGCCTAAACGTTGTTTTTATTGATATTGATAATCCGGTTTAGTGATCTTTATTGAGACAACAAAAGCGGGCAATAATTTAATGAAAGTGGCACTAGTTAAATAGTGTTTTAAACCATTGCACTAAACGACCTAAACTTTCATACCAGACTGCAGTCGTTTGTGTTAATTTTTTACTATTAGGAATATAACTTTTCCAGCTACTTTTATCTTGCGGATTCTTAACCCAATACCCTGTTGGCGCGGCAATTGGAAATACCCCTTGAAGTTGAAAATATTTCATTGATCTTGGCATATGACCTGCGTTGGTAATTAGCACAACATTAGTACCTTGCACTCTTGGACTGATAAGTTGTGCTTCCTCTTCGGTATCTTTAGGGAAGTTCTCTGTCATGATTTTTTGCTCAGGAATACCTAAAAGTATTAATGATCGTTTCATTTTTTCAGCGTTTGATACAATATCCCTATTATGATGGCCAGAAGTGATAATTCTTGCTTCGGGATGTAATTTGTAAATCCGTAATGCTTCGACTAATCTTTGCAAAGAATTATTATTTAGCTGACTCGTTATAGGTAATGCAGCATTTTTTGTATGCCAGCCACCTAAAATTATTATGTAATCTATAGGTTTGCTTGAAAGGGTAAATGGCTCATAATTATCTTCAATGCTGGCCATAAAAGTGTCAGAAAAAATGGGCATTGAAGAAACAAATAACAGTAAGAATGCAGAAAATAAATATTTGAAACTTGTGTGTGGACGCTTTCGAAAATAAAACAGAGAAAATATCAATAAAATTAGCACAATATTAATTGGCATAATCGCTGCTGAAATAATTTTTTTGAGTAAAAATAAATCCATAATGATCAAACTAGTAGGGGAAATATATGTATTTCGAATTTTGTAGTAATACTATAACAAAAATTGTGAATGCATACTCTCGTTCATATTCATTACCTGTTTACTCATGTAATAAGGTCATATTATACCCAAGTGACTTCAAAATGCATGATTCAGTTGGAATTAGAAACGTTTTAGGCAAGGCATTGATTGAAGATAATGGTTACTCAGGAGAATATGCTCCTGCATTCTCTAATAAGCTACATCCATGTAGCGACATTGTCAAAACCAATAACGCAGTATAAAACGTTTCTAAACCAACCCATAAGGGACTTCTGAGAAAATCATGTTCGGCGTAGCATCTATTTTTAAGGGAATAACCATTAATAAAAAGATGCGCCTTGATCATCAATTTCTCAGCAGTCCTGAACAAGTATTTTGAAGTTGCTTGGGTATACTGCTAAAACTAAGTGTAAACACGTAGAAAAAATACGCGTAGTTACCTATATCGCATTCATCTAAAATTTAATACGATTGGTAATAATAGTATTTTGAGGTAGCTTATACCCATGTTACTTCAATATGTCAGATTCAGCTGGAATTAGAAACGCCTTTAGGCTTTAAAAGAACCAATAGTTAATAAGAGAGTTTGTAATGTTATTACCGCAATATCATGATTTTTCCAAGCAGTTAGCCCAATTCTTACCTAAAAAGCGAATAATTAGTAACTATGCCAAACGTCTTGCCTACGGTGTAGATGCAAGTTTTTATCGTTTAGTGCCACAATTAGTATTGATACTTGATAATGAAGAAGAAGTAATAAGGGTATTAAGAGAAGCTGCATTATTTAAACTTGCAGTAACCTTTAGAGCTGCAGGTACAAGCCTTTCTGGGCAGGCACAATCAGAATCAATATTGGTCATGTTAACAACCAATTGGCGTGATCATCAAATTTTAGATTTAGGTCTTAAAATAAAACTGGGTCCAGGTGTTATTGGTGCTGATGCTAACAAATATTTATTACCTTATGGCCGAAAAATAGGCCCGGATCCTGCTTCTATTAACACCTGTAAAATTGCAGGTATTGCCGCAAATAATGCCAGTGGCATGTGTTGTGGTATTGCGCAAAATAGTTATCATACCTTAGAGAGTATCCGGGTGATTTTACATGATGGATCAGTGCTTGATACGGGTGATAAAGAGAGTATTGCTGAGTTTAAAAATACACATGCTGCGTTGCTAGAAAACTTAAAAACACTAGCACTGAAAACGCGAAATAATAAAGAATTACACCAATTGATTAGCCACAAATACAGGCTAAAAAACACCACGGGTTATGCCATTAATTCGTTAATTGACTTTGATGATTCTATCGATATTCTTGCTCATTTAATGATTGGGTCTGAAGGCACCTTAGGTTTTATTTCTTCTCTCACTTATAACACGGTTATTGAGCATAAATATCGTGCATCATCACTGGTATTTTTTCCGGATATAAAAACCACTTGTCATGCAGTCTCTGCACTGGCTAATGCTAATGTTTCTGCCGTTGAGCTAATGGACCGACGAGCTTTAGCGTCGGTTAGTAATATGGATGGCTTACCTGATTTTATTAAAACGCTTGATAATAATGTTGCGGCATTATTGATTGAAACTCGCGCGGCTAATGCTGAATTGTTGGGACAACAAGTTATTGAGCTAGAATCATTATTAGCAGATTTTGAGCAGACTAATGCGATTAAGTTTACTGATATTGCTAGCGAATATTCTCAGCTTTGGGCAATAAGAAAGGGCACTTTCCCCGCTGTTGGTGCTGTACGCGAAAACGGTACTACAGTGATTATTGAAGATGTTGCATTTCCGGTTGAACGGCTTGCTAATGCTGTTTCAGATCTCCAAGTGCTTTTTGAAAAATATCATTATGATGAGGCCATTATCTTTGGTCATGCGCTTGAAGGAAACTTGCATTTTGTCTTTACTCAAAATTTTTCTACACAATCTGAAATAAACCGTTATCAAGCCTTTATGGATGATGTTTGTCAGCTAGTTGCGGTCGATTACCAAGGTTCACTAAAAGCTGAACATGGTACAGGGCGTAATATGGCACCCTTTATTGAATTAGAGTGGGGCAAGCAAGGACTCGCGTTGATGCAAAAAATAAAGCAATTATTGGATCCTCAAAACTTACTTAATCCTGGCGTTATCATTAATGACGATGCTAATGCGCACATTAAGCATTTAAAGGCATTACCTCCGGCTGATCCTATTGTTGACAAGTGTATTGAATGTGGATTTTGTGAGCCAGTATGTCCTTCAAATGGTTTAAGTTTTACTCCGCGTCAGCGTATCACCACTTATCGAGAAATTAGCCGCTTGAGAGATACCAATGAAAATCCTAAGTTATTGGCAGAGCTTGAAGACGAATTTAACTATTCAGGCATTGAAACTTGTGCAGCAACGGGATTATGTGCTGAGCGCTGTCCTGTCGGCATTAATACTGGGGATCTCATTCGTGAACTGCGCCATCGAAATAATAAAAACTATCAAGGTGTCTCTAAGGTTCTAGCAAATAATTTTACTACGGTAGAAAAAATGACCCGTATTTCTCTGGCTGTAGCAGGTTTTAGTCACCGACTTGTTGGTAGTAAAGTCATGGGAGGGCTAACCGGAACCATAAGAAAGCTCTCTTTTAATAAAATTCCTTTATGGAGTAAATATTTACCTCAAAAAGCTAACTATTCCCCTATAAGTAAGCCTAATACCTCTGTCAGAGATGAATTAACTTCTCGCCCTAAAGTGGTATACATTCCAAGCTGTGCCAGCCGTAGCATGGGGCAAGCAATAACGGCAACAGACCAGCGTTCATTAACACAAGTGACTTTTTCGTTAATCGAAAAAGCTGGATTTGATGTGATAAGTCCAGATTTTACAGGTGAATGTTGTGGTATGCCATTTAATAGTAAAGGCATGTTTTCACAAGCAAATCAAAAAAGAAATTCTTTACTAAATAAGTTAAGAGATTTAAGTGAACAAGGTAAATATCCGATTTTAATTGATACTAGCCCGTGTAAATCAATGTTATTAGAAAATAAAGACAAAGTCAGTGGTTTATCAATTTATGAACCGGTGGGGTTTATTGAAGATGTATTAATAAATCATTTAGATTTTTCGCCATTAGATGAAACCGTTATGTTACATGTTACTTGTTCTAGCAGAACAATGGGCTTAGCGACAAAAATGCAACAATTAGCAGAGCGCTGTAGCACAAAAGTCATTTTACCCGAAGATATTCAATGCTGCGGTTTTGCAGGTGACAAAGGCTTTACTACGCCAGAGTTGAATGAAAATGCCCTTGCACCATTAAAATTACAGGTGCCGAAAGATTGTAATGCTGGCTATAGTAATAGTAGAACCTGTGAAATAGGGCTATCTCATCACTCCGGCATTGATTACCAGTCGATTATTTACCTAGTCGATAAAGCCACAACCGAGAAAGTTATGATTTAGTAGGCTTAATAAATCAGCAAAAAGTAATAGGGGCATAAATGAATTTAAATTTAAAATTGCAATTAGTTACCATCATACCATTGGTATTAGCACTTTCGGGGGTGCTTTTTGTCACACAGGTGCAATACCAATCACTGTCGAAGCAAACCGTTGATGAATATCGCCAAAGTGTTATTAAGCATCGTAAAGAAGAATTACGTAATTATGTCACTATTGCGGAAGGTGCCATAGAACACATTTATCAAAACAAAAATTTAAATGTGCAACAAGCACAAACATTAGTTAAGCAAATATTATCTAATATGCGTTTTGGTGAAGACGGCTATTTTTTTGCTTATGACTTTGATGGAACGGCGTTGGTTGTGCCGGGGCAGGAATGGCGTATTGGCAAAAACTGGCTCGTTCTAGAAGACAGAAATGGCATCAAACTTATTCAGCGCTTGCTTGAAGAAGCACAAGGAGGAGGAGGTTATCTCAACTATGTTTTTAATCAGCCTTCTAAAGGTGGTGACGATGCTCAAAAAATTGGCTATTCACGCACGCTAGATGATTGGCAGTGGATGATTGGCACGGGCGTTTATATTGACGATATTGATCAAGAAACTGCGCTGTTAAGCGCTTCTATTGGCAAACATATTCGTAATACTTCTATCATGACACTTATCATTGGGTTGTTTGCTGTTATTGCCATTTTTGTGTCTGGACAGTTTATTCGTTTTAGTGAAAAAAAATTAGCTAATCGTAAGTTACGCGAGCTAAATGAGCGTATTTTTCAGACGCAAGAAGAAGAATGTAAACGCGTTTCTAGAGAATTACATGATGGCATTAGTCAAACTATTGCGGCAGCTAAATTTTCGTTAGAAACAGCACAATTAAAGCAACAAAGCAATACTGATTCCAGTAAGGAAATGGATCGTTCCATACAATTCATTTGTAAAATAATGGGTGATATTCGCGCTATTTCTCACCGGCTTCATCCTGGGCTATTAGAAGATTATGGCTTAGGCGCAGCATTAGAAGAACTCGGCCGAGACTTTTCTCAGCGAACAGGCATTGATGTTAAAGTAGAGCGCTTATCTATTAGAAACGTTTTATCAACTGAAGTAAAAGCTGCGTTATATCGAATTGCTCAAGAATCGTTAACTAACATTGAACGACATGCCAATGCCTCAAAGGTTACACTCACTTTAAAGTTGATACCTGGGTGGTTAGTACTCGAAATTATTGATAATGGCCAAGGTTTTGATTATCAGCATTACGATAAGAGTAGTGACAAAAAAACTAAAGCTCATCAAGGAATTGGTCTACGTAACATTAAGGAAAGATTAAGCTTTTATCAAGGTAACTTAACGGTTAGTTCAGAAAACAATGGCACGACAGTACTAGCTCGCATACCACAATCGCAATTGCGTTATAATGCAAGTAACGCGAGTGAAAGTTTAAATGAAGGAGAATAGTATGATTAAAGTGTTATTGGTAGACGATCATCCACTCTTTAGAGAAGGGCTGACATATCGCTTAAGTCTTGATAATGACATAGAGGTTGTTGGAGAAGCTGAAAACGGTAAACAAGCGCTAGAGCTTATTAAGAGCCTTGAATTTGATATTGTTTTAATGGACATCAATATGCCTGAAATGGATGGCATGTACGTACTTGAACTAATTAAAGAGCAAGGTATTGATTGCAAAGTACTCATGCTAAGTATGCATGATAATAAAGAATATATTTTAGGTGCTATGCGACATGGCGCTGATGGTTACATTTTAAAAGATGTGCCGGGTAAAGAATTAATTGAAGCGATTAAAAAAGTTATTTCAGGAAAACATTATTTCAGTGCTGAAGTCACTGAAATTTTGTCAAAAGAGCTTGCTGGTGAACAACGAGGTATTGTCACTAGACGGGAACAATTAGTATTAAGGCTTATTTCTCGAGGTCTTAATAACAAACGTATTGCACAAGAAATTAATGTTAGTGTACGAACGGTTGAAACCCATAAACGTAATATCAAACAAAAATTGGGGATTGATTCAACCATGGGATTAATGCGTTATGCTATTGATTATGGTTTAGATCGTTAGCAGGAAAAATTCTCTCTTTTCCTGCTTATACCCGTGCTATCTCAAGATGCGAGTTTAAAATACATCGAGTTTAAAGACATATAGCCGCGTTATTTATTTTGACAATAGAATAACTATTCTCTTCAATCAACGCCTTACCTATAAGGCTTTAAATTCTCATTGAATCCTGAAATGGCATGGGTATATAATTTACAATCGGATTGGCTAAACAATAAATTTATCAGAAACCTGATTAAGCTCTTGAGATAAATTTTCAAGCTCTTCAAATTTCTCTCGAGAAACAGAGGAGCCTTTACCGATTTCTTCTGCAAGGTTGGCAATACCACTAATACTTTCGGCTATTTGATTGGCAACATTTGATTGTTCTGAAGCTGCGGTTGAAACCTGCATATTCATTTCGGTTAATTGCTCTATAGAGTCTGAAGTAGAATCAATAAGGTCTCGAATAGCCGACATTGCATCAGAAACCGCAGCTCTTTTTTCAGCAGACTCACCCATATCTTGAATCGTTCGCTGAGAGCTGTTTTTAAGACTATCTAGAATATCAGAAATTTCAATGGTACTTTGTTGAGAGCGTTGCGCTAATGTACGAACTTCATCGGCGACAACAGCAAAGCCCCTTCCTTGCTCTCCGGCTCTAGCTGCTTCTATTGCGGCATTTAATGCTAATAAATTGGTTTGTTCAGAAATTCCTTGAATGACCCCAAGAACAGAATTAATCGATTCAACATTGCCACCTAGATCTTGCATGGAATGTTCTACGTTTTCTAATAATGAATTAAGTTCGTCCATACGTTGATTTGAAGTTTGCACTTGTGAAAGAACACTTCTCATTTCTGTTTTAGCATTCTCAGCTGATGTGTGAGTAATTTCAGCACTATTAGCAATTTCTGCAGAGGTTGAAGCCATTTCTTCAACAGCGGCTGCTACTTGAATAGTTTCTTGTTTTTGTTGTTCGGAAGAGTCTTCAAGTTTACGTTGACGCTCAGTTGATTGTATTGCCATGTCTGATAAATTTGTACTGGTTTGTTTTATATTACGAACATCACCCGCTAAGGTACTTAAGAAATGATTAAAATAACTTGATATATCATTTAGCACATCGATTGGACTACTAACAATTGTTTGCGTTAAATCACCCTCACCATTTGCAAGCGCTTGTACTGATGACGATAAGTTTTTAAGGCCACTATAGATAATCTTAGTTGCAAGGCTAGCGATCAGAGCAACGATTATTGCAACAATTAGTATTGTAATAATACTATTAGTAATATTACTATTTTGTGACTCTGCAATTGATTCATCAATTTCTAGAATAACTTTATTCATGGAGTCGATATAAAAACCCGTACCAATCATTAGATTCCATTTACTAATATAGATGGCGTAGCTATATTTAGGAGAAGCCTCAGTTTCATTTGGTTTAGGATACCAATAAGTATAAAAGCTAGGACCTTTTTTAGTTTTATGAATTAAATCTCTTACAATGTATTGTCCCTTCTTATCTTGAAGGTCCCAATAACTTTTACCAATTCCTGCGGTCTTATTACCATTTAACGCTCTTTCGCCACCGTCCTTGTAGGCAAATATATAACCAGAACCATCATCGAAGGCTAGGTTAGACAATATTTTTAGTGCCTCATCGTAACCATCAGTACCTGACTTATCTACATAAGGTTGAATGAGAGATTCCACTGAATCCATAATTGATTTTAAGCGATCTTTTTCGATACTTAATATAGTTTCTTCAGTTAATTTAGTAACATCACTACCAAAACTATTAAGTGAACTGAACTGAAGATATACTCCTAATAAAGCAACAAGTAAAAATGGTATAAATGCTAATGCATATATCTGGACTCTAAGTGATTTGAACATCATTCTTCCCTAAATTAAATAATTAAGACTCTCTATAATAAGTTTAGTACATAATTACTTGGTTAGTATATGAATAATGCCTTATTAAGTAGAATGTTAGAGCTTTAAGATAGCGGTTAAACTTTCAGTAAAGCCCTAATATTCATATTATTGCTTAAACCATTATTTCCCGTAGACCATGGACGGCAGCCACAAGGCAACTTCAGGGTACATAATTAATACTCCAAGACCCATTAATTGCAATATTATAAAGGGTATAACGCCTTTATAAATGTCGGTTAGCTTGATTTCTGGTGGACAAACCCCTTTTAAATAAAACAAGGCAAAGCCGACAGGAGGGGTTAGAAATGATGTTTGTAATGTCACCGCAATGAGCATAACAAACCACACTAATACCGGTTGATCTAAGCCGTTAACATTGCCTATACCAAAATCTAGCAGACTAATTACTGGCGCCAATAATGGTAATACAATTAAAGTAATTTCTATCCAATCTAATAAAAATCCTAATAAAAATACAATAAGTAGAATAACCAATAAAACGCCATAGGGACCAAAAGGTAAACCCGTTAACAAGTTTGATATAACTTCATCGCCACCTAGTTCGCGTAACACCAATGAAAAAACCGTTGCACCAATAAAAATAGCAAAGATATAAGCCGTGGTTTTATACGATGCCATCAACACTTCATGAAAAACTTTAAGATTCAGCTTTTTATTTATGGCAGCTAATATGGTTGCACCTAAGGCGCCAACACCACTCGCTTCAGTAGGTGTAGCAATACCGGCAAAAATAGAACCTAACACCGCTATAATAAGTGTTACAGGGGGTAAAATAGCTTTAAAAACTTCTTTTAATACTTTGGCATTTAGCGGACGAGGATTTTTTGGTGCAGGTGCTACTTCTGGTTTGAAAAAAGATAAACCTAAAATATAAGCAAGATAAACCACACCTAACATTAATCCAGGAAATACTGCAGCAGTAAATAAATCACCTACTGAAAGTGCTAGTTGATCAGCCATGATCACTAACATAATACTCGGTGGTATTAAAATACCTAAACAACCAGCACTACAGACGATGCCCGTAGCAAAAGTTTTTGAATAGTTTTGCTTCATCATGGCAGGAATCGATAGCAAACCAAGTAAAACAACAGAGGCACCTATAATGCCAGTAGAGGCAGCTAAAATAATACCAATTAAGGTTACAGTGATACCTAAACCACCGCGAACACGACCAAATAACTCTTGCATTGCCATCATCATGCGTTCAGCAACACCAGATTTATCTAACATTAAGCCCATAAAGATAAACATGGGCAGGGCAACGAGAACCCAATTTTCCATTAAGGAAAATATTCGAGATACCACCAGACCTAATACATTTAGATCAAGGCCGGTAAACGTACCCAAATGCATATCTGTTAGGTAGCCTATACCACCAAATATAATACCCACACCGGCTAAAACATAGGCGATTGGAATACCGGTAAATAAAAAGACAATGAAGGTTAAAAACATGCTGAGGACTAGAATTTGATTAATATCCATGATTACGCCTCCTTTTGAGTAATGGTAATAATATTTCGGAACAGTCGTGCGAGCACAGCCATTGCTAACAGGATGAAGCTTGCAGGAATGGCTGATTTAATTAACCATCGAAATGGCATGCCTAATGGTGAAGATGAGCTTTCGCCTAGCATGTATGAATTGGCAACATAATCGAAACTATTATATAAAATGACAAATATGGTTGGAAAAACAAAAACGATTGCGCCAAATACTTCCCATTTTAGAACTGTTTTTGTTTTTAACATTGAGGCAACAACGTCAACTCTTACTTGTGAGTTAGTAATTTCGGCATAAGATAAACCGAACATGATACCTATTGCATATAAATGCCATTGAATTTCTTCAAATAAAATAAGTCCATTGTGAAAGCCGTAACGCATGGTGACATTAATGATAATGACGGCAATTAATAACGCTGAAGACCAACAACAAACGGCAGATACTTTAAGGATAATGCTCTCAAAAATGTCAGCTGTCTTTAGCATAAATCGTGCTACAGAGCTAGTAGGGGTGGAAAATGAATCTGTCATAAGATTCTCCTCATTCAAATAAAAAACCTAGAACCCTAAGGTTCTAGGTTGTGCAAATAATGGGAGTTACTGCACGTAAGTAAGCGTTTAATTTAAAGGCTAGGTTTTGGACGAGGTAAGAAAGCGTTGGATTCCCATAAATCATAAGTTTTACGGAACTTGGCTAAGTCATCATGTATTTTCTTGAACGCTGGATCTGCTGCTGATTGCTCGATAACAACTTCATCCCATTTGTTTTTGAAAGTAGTTAACATTTCAGGCGACCAATATTTATTGATTACGCCATCTTCAACATTCTGCATCATTACTGGTGCTTGAATGGCTTCACCAAGTGCAATGGCTTCTAACGTTGCTGATTTACATAAATGTTCAATAACTGACTGTTGACGGTCACTCATTTTATTCCATACATCTTTGTTGATAATCAGTTCCATTATAGTGGCTTGTTGATGCCAGCCAGGAAAGTAATTATATTTTAATAGCTTTTTCAAGCCGATACGTTTATCAACTACAGGCATTGAAAATTCAGTCGCATCAATAACGCCTTTTTCAATCGCTGGGAATATTTCGCCACCAGGTAAACCAACAGTACTAACACCCAATTTTTCCATCACTAGGGCACCTAAACCAAAGAAACGCATTTTCAGGCCGTCTAAGTCTTCAGGGTTGTTGATTTCATTTTTAAACCAACCTGAAGTTTCAGGTGCTAAAACACCACACACTTGCACTTTCACATTTAGGTTGTTGTCATCATATAATTCTTGATGTAATTTATTGCCGTTGCCATGGTAGAACCAAGCTAAATATTCAGGTGCTTCTGGACCAAAAGGTACAGCAGAAAATAAACGCGCTGCGGGTATTTTACCACCCCAATTACCTGCAGTTGCATAACCTGCTTGAACTTTACCTGTGGATACTGCATCAAGTATTTCTTTTGGGTTTACAAGTTTATTAGGCTCGTAAATCTTCATTTTTAAGCTGTTGCCACTTAATACTTGTATATTGTCTGACACATATTTAATGGTTGAACCTAAGCTTGGTAGCACCGAGTTATAATAAATAGGCGTCTTTAGAAGCATATTTTTTTCAGCCATTGCAGCACTTGAGAAGCTGCCCGCAATTAAAGTACCTAATAATAATAAAGGAAATTTTTTCATTGTCTCTCTCCAGTAGTGTTTAATACCAATTTCACTAACTATGTGTTCATTTCTATTGGTTAAAATAGATGATCTAATTAATGAAATTGGCATAATAAAAAGTTAAAGAACGTATTTAGCTGAGAATTGTAAGTAGTTTGAGTTTTTATTGACTTTCGCCATTTCAAAATTACCTACTTCAATACCAAAAGAAAGTTGCTTAGTGTAGTTTTTGAATAAGTTAACCGCTACATGGTTATTTTTAACGTCACCTAAGTCAGTATCAGTGCTACCGTAATATATAGTTGAACGCATATCGTCAGTCCAAAAATGACGGTAAGCAGCCATGAAGGATGTTGATTCTTCAGCCTCTTCACCGACCAAATCTCGTGCGGTAACTACGCTAACATAGCGACCAGTCTTGCCACCATGTACTTGGAAACGGAAGTCATCTTTGCCGAACGTTTTAATACGACCAGCAACACCAAAACCAACAGCAGACTCTGTATTACCGCCAAGAGTATTTAATTGGCGCGCTACACCAGATACAGAAACATTACCCCAATCGCTTTTAAACGTGTATTTAGCAATAAAATCGGGTATAGAATCTTGGCTACTATCGCCTTTATCTGAATAAGGATTTTCTAAAGATACTTGTAAGCCGCCATTTGTATAACGAATTTGACCTTGTCTGATGAATGAAGAGGCTACTAAAGCACCACCGAAATCAGCAGATTCAGCTATAGCACTGGTATTCATAAAGGTGGTCCATGTTTGACCTACAGTGATATTTTTATATTTGATGAAAGCGTGACGTAATCTTGGGTTTGAGGAGTTTGAAATTATTTGGTTGCCACCACCACCGTAAAAATCCAATTCAATAAAACCAGTAACATCACCATGAACATATTTAGCATTGAAGCGAGTTTCATTTGCTGTGAACTTGGTTGTTGAAATATCATTCGTAACTGCAGCAGCACCAATCCAGTAAGCATTATTTGTTGCTGGTGAACTAACATCACCACTTATGCTACGTACGTCGGCTTTGATGAAACCACCGAAAGTAATTGTATCTTCATCGGTTAAATCAAACGTATATCCTGCAAAAGAGGGTGCCGATGCCAATGCTGTCAACATCAAACCGGATTTAATTATATTTCTCATTATTTTATTACCTTTTTGTTGAGAGTTAGATGATTGTAGTGTTTCAATAAATCATCTTGCTTGTTGCCTCAACTAAGATAGTAAAATTGTGGGATAGGCGAAATCGGCGAATGCACGTACTTTATCTACGTGTTTGCACTTAGTTTTTGCTAATGAAAAAAAATATCGGATTTATGAACCGTAACAATGACGATGCAATTATTAATTAATTGTCTGATTTTAAACAGAATAAGTGAAAGGCTATAAATAAAGGCAGAAATTGGATATAAAAGATCGCTCAAATAGTAAACTGCCAGAATTGGCAATGTTAGGCATTTAATTTATTCATCAGTAGGCTTATACTCGCTCAAGGTTTTGAAACGAGTATATTCAAGTTGAGCGAGTATCTAGGGGAAAGGTACTGTTTTACTGATCTTCGATAATAATAATATGCAACACTTCAGGGCCATGAGCACCCTGTACCAATACTCCTTCTATATCAGTTGTGCCACTAACCCCTGATATTAGACACATATTTCGCGGAGTCTCACCCTTTTTAGCAATCTCATTTGCGATAAGGGCATAGTCATCCATATAGTGAAGTATTTTCGATTTTGGAATAACAGCAATAAGGTACAAGGGTAAAAAATTGAGCAAAATAGGCATTTCAGCACTTGAATGGACAACAAACGACCCCGTTTCTGCAACGCCGTATTCTGCCCAGCATAAGCCAACGGTGTTATCTTGTTGAATATCACTATCCGTAGATATACCGGCCCAATTCAGCTTTTGTAATTGTTCGATACCCTGTACTTTAAGCGCTTGAGGTAAAGAATGTTTACTAAAAAATTGCTTCACCGCATTAGGTAAATCATCAAGTGTGATAAGCTTTTCACCGCTAGTGCCAATAACCAACCCCGCCTCAATTCGAAGCATTAAAGCTTGCGTTGCATCTTCAGACAAAAGTTTGGGACGGGCGAACTCACTTTCCTTGAGGATTTCAAGCGCCTCTTGCTGGATGGTTTTTGCATCCATGGTGAGGGTTGGCGCAGCAGCGTTAATTGCACTAAATATCTTTGCTCTACTTTGTTCACTTATGTGTTTATTCATTATTTACGCTCCACCATTTTTAGTTTTTTTCATTTTCTTATATTGATGCATAAACGTGGTTGATTCTGGTTCAATCAAATCACGGTTACGTGTCCAGCCTGAAGTAAATGGCATAGTTTTAATCCACCCCTTACGGCTAAACACTTTCATGACGATAACCCCGCAAGAAGAAAGTAATTGAAACAACCTCGGTCTTTTAGCCATAGCGGCGAAAGACTGTACAACAAAACGGTTTAGTAACGGCTCATATTTTTTCTGCCACGACTGTGCTCGCAGCGAACGCAATAATTTAGGTAGAGGGATATTAACGGGACAAACGTCTTCACAGCGACCATTCATGGTACAGGCATGGGTCTGTTTGTTTGCCACCTCAAGGCTGTTTAAATGCGGAGTCAGCACAGAGCCCATTGGCCCAGGATAAACAGAGCCATAGGCATGACCACCAATATGTTTATATACCACACAATGATTCATACATGCGCCACAGCGGATGCAACGCAACATTTCTTCCATGCCTTCAGCAAGCATTTTGGTACGGCCATTATCGACCAAAACAATATGGCATTCTTGTGGCCCGTCTGCGTCATTAGGTCTTTTAGGCCCGTTATGAAAGGTTATGTATTGGGTTATTTCTGCCCCCGTAGCCGAGCGGGTCAATAATCGTAGCAAAGGGACAGCGTGGGCCATTGAAGGCACTAACTTTTCAATACCTGCTGTTACTATATGGACCTTCGGTGGTGTTATGGTGAGCTCAGCGTTACCTTCATTGGTTACCGTGCAAGATGAACCACTATCAGCCAGTAAGAAGTTAGAGCCACTAATGCCTATATCTGAGGTTAAAAATTTAGTACGAAGGTCGCGACGGGCACTTCTGACAAGATCAGTAATCTCTTCGGAATAGGTTGGGTCAGCGTGAAATTCACGAAAGAGCTTAACCACATCTTCTCTACTGCGGTGCATTGCGGGCCAGACAATATGCGAAGGTGGATCACCAGCAAGCTGAATAATATGTTCGGCCAGATCCGTTTCAATGCGTTCCATTTCTGAATTATCAAAAGCATGTGTTAAGCCAATTTCTTCACCGAGCATAGACTTACTTCGGGTAACTTTTTTAGCCTTGTGCTGACGACAGATATCTAAAACAATCTTAGACGCTTCTTCACCGGTACTGGCCCAGTGAACAATAGTGCCTTGAGCCAACGCATTTTTTTCGAATTCAGCCAAATAATGCTCCATATACTTAATAGTATGATCTTTGACTTTTTGTCCCTGCGACCGTGCATTATCAAACTCGGGGAAATTAGCAATTGCTTCGGCACGCTTTGCTTCGGCTTTATCGGTTGTGCGCCGAATAATTTTTTTCAAATCAGGCTGTGCTAAAGCCTTGCTAACATTTTGGTAGAAATCTTCAGGTTTATTAGCTTGCATCTTTGCCTCCTAAAATCTGCGGAGCTAAACCAGCCAAAACCTCAGCGGTATGTAATGCCTTTATTTCCTTATGGCCTTCTCGGTTAAGCTTACCCGCTATATTCATTAAGCAGCCCATATCACCACCGAGCAGATAATCTGCCTCAGTTGCTAACACATTTTCAACCTTCTCAGCGACAATGGCATTTGAAATGTCAGAATATTTCACACAAAATGTGCCACCAAAACCGCAGCATTCAGCATGACTATTCAATGGCTTATGCTTTAAGCCTTTCACTTTTGACAACATCTTGCGGGGTTGTTCATAAACATGAAGTGCACGATATCCTGAGCAACTATCATGATAAGTATATGAGCCATCAAGTTCAATACCATTGGGCTGAAAGTGACAAACATCAACCAAAAATGAAAGCAGTTCATGGGTTATACTGGCCAAATGTTTAGCTCTGGCAAGCCATTGGGGTTGATCTTTAAACACTTCGATAAAATTCTTTTTAATCATGGCGGCACATGAGCCTGAAGGAAGAACCACATAATCAAAATTTTCAAATTGTTTAATTGTTTGATAGGCAATTTGACGTGTGCCTTCATCATCACCTGAATTGAATGCGGGCTGTCCGCAACAAGACTGAAGTTCAGGAACCTCAACAGTACATCCGGCCTGCTCAAGTAGTGTTATTGAAGCAAAACCTATAGAAGGACGCATAGTGTTTACCAAACAGGTAACAAACAAACCTACTTTCTTTTCAGAGATATTTAGACACTCAATGGCATTAGATTGAGTTCTACCAGCATTAGTAATTTTTTGAGACATTTATCTGCCCTTATAAACGAAGGTGACTGTTTTAGTATATGAAAAAAAACACATACTTGATCTATTTAACTTCAACTTGGTTTAAAAGGCTTTTAACTTTTGAAATATATAAATTAATATATTTTATTACCTATAGTAAAAATAGCCACTATAGAAAGGTTTATTAAGCCGAGCTGAGGTTATTCAATAATAATTTCTACAAGAGAACTAACATACCGCTAATCTTATTGTTAATATATACGTCATTTATTAATTTATTGTTTCAAAAAACGTTGTAATTGACACTTTACGGTCAATTTAAGGGAAAAAAATGGTTGGTGTTAATGAATTATTTTTATTTGTGTTAGTGGTTGAAGCGGGATCTTTTAATAAAGCTGCAGCCATTGCCGGTATATCGACACCCGCATTAAGTAAAAAAATTTCTAAGTTAGAAAAAGATCTATCGGTACAGCTTTTGTATCGAACTACCCGTAAGCTCAGCTTAAGTGAAGCAGGAGAAACACTTTACCGACATGCAAAGAACATTAATCAACAAGTGAATGAAGCGATTGGCGCGGTCAGTAATTTTAGTGAAAATATTTCAGGCGAAATAAAACTCAGTGTACCAACTATTTCAGGAGAGTTGTTATTAGCAGAAATTGTTGCTGACTTTTGTCATCAACACCCAGATATCAGTGTCAATATACGTCTTGAAAATGAATTTGCTGACTTGGTCAAAGAAGGGCTAGATCTTGCTATTCGTACAGGAAATTTAGAAAACTCTACCTTAATTGCTAAACCACTTATTGTTTCTCATTGGGTGGTTTGTTGTTCACCCCAATATATTGACCAGCATGGTAAACCAAATAATATAGACGACTTATTAAGCCATAATTGTCTTGCGTACACCGGCCAAGCTAAAGGCTCTCATGATTGGCGCTTTGAGCAAGATGGTCAGAAGCAAAACATTCGTATTTCAGGTAACTTTGCCACAAATAATGCTCAAGCGTTAAGAAAAGCAGCGCTGGCAGGGTATGGCATTGCGTATGTTCCTAGATGCAGTGTTTATGAAGATTTACAAAGTGGCACCTTGGTTGCACTTCTAACAGATTATGCGCCTCGCTCTTTGGGTGTTTATGCGGTGTATTCTTACACGCGACACTTACCAGCAAAAATTCGTTTATTGATAGAACATATTAAACAAGGTTATCAAAATAAGGCAGAGTATTTTTAATGGTTAGGTAAAAAGCTATTTCATTGTTGTTATTGTAAAATTTTTATTTTCTATGAGGGAGATTACTGAGCTAGCCTTGGTAATATTATACGGTTGATAAAATAGTGTTTCTTTGGTTTTTACTATTTTGATATTATGGGATATTAATGTGAATTTAAATTATGGAGCGGATACTACGGAGTCGGCTCGATAATAAATGTTAGAAATTTAATTAATGAAGAAAAACTATTAAAGTTAATGCATAGGTTTATTCCTAAGTAAGGTTCTCGTTTTATTAACCTGCTTCAATATTTATTATCATTAATCAGTTCAATGCGACTTGCCTGGATGTTTTTCTGATCTTATTAATTTTATTCAGCTCGATTTACCAATCAGGGACAGACTATGCAATGTGTTAAACCGAATCTCACGCTATTAAAAATATCCACTTTAGCTTTATTAATGGCACTTCTTGTGGCTTGTGGCGGTGGGGGAAGCTCTGATCCAACACCTGTTGAAGAGCCTCGGCCTACGGGAGTAACTGAGGTACCGTTGAATCTAATCTCTCATGCTTTTTTACGTGATCAAGATGGTACGACCGGGCAATTGGCAGGCACTGTCATAGTTGAAACCACCGAACTTAATGATACGGATCCCGCCAGAGCTGAATCTGTGTGGGTCTATTGGGCGGATGAACAAGGCAATAAGGTGGGTGATGCTTGGTTAAAGACGGACTCTAGTGCTGTTTATAATATAGTGATTCCCGAAAGTACGAACATCCCGGAAAATACTAGGGCACTTTTATTGTATCCAGCTAATAATATTGGACAGGCTGCACAAGGAAGACTAATTTCCTTTCACGATTTTATCGGAAATACAGCGCTATCTGGGCCAGGCGGCAATGAAAACCAAGCCTGGTATTACGGCAATGATCGGCCCAATATTTTTGTTCAGCGTATGAATATTCAGGGCGGATTATGTCTCTTTGATAATGGCCTAGTTAGCGTTACCGATATGAACAATACACAAGACGATGCTTGGGAAGCTAGTTCAGGAAATGGCCTCCCAAATGACATCAATGATAGTGCGTACCCTCCTTACGAGTTTATATGTGAAGAAAACCCGGTAAACACCTCGGATGAAATTTCTGATGAAGAATATGGTGTATGGACATACTCTACCCTCAATGATGCCATGTTCTATGGCACAGTGGTGTATGACACCTTTCTCAAGTATTTGGGTGAACCTCCGTTAGAAGGTAAGCTTCGATTACGTGTTCATTATGGTAGCCTATCTGCAACCGCCGTTTATTGGGATGGCGCATATGCTAATTTTGGGGACGCCTACCCATTATATTATTCTATGGCATCGCTAGACGCTATCGCGCACGAAGTTGGCCATGGTGTTTTAAACCGAGTGTCTGATTTAAATCTGTTCGACCATGAAATTAGTACCGATGCCCGAACGCTTCATGAAGCTTTTGGTGATATTGCTGGGGTTATGGCTAAATACGAGTTCACCGGCCATAGCAATAACTGGATACATGGCGAAGAATCAGCAGGCTCAACTCGCCAACTCGATCAAATCATAACGGAGGTTGGTGCTATTGACAGTATTCTCGATTATGACGATGCGGGTGATAACTTCTATCTCCGGATTGGAATGATCACCTATCCATTTTATCTACTATTAGGCCAATGGGGTATAGAACCTACATACGTGGTGTACTTGAATGCAGCCAGAAATTGCTGGACCGCAATGACCACGCTCACTGAATCTGCAGAATGTATTAAACAGCAGGCGGGCGCTGCCGGATTACCGGAAGCCGACGTGGTTGAAGCTTTCAAGACCGTTAAAATAAAACTCTTTGCTGAAGGTGTTCTCAGCCACTTTAATGAAATAAAATACAAACTCCGGACTGAATTCACTGATGATAGCCGCAGCACCAGCCAAGTATCACAATGGTTCTGGGATTTTGGTGATGGCCAGACCTCAACTGAAGCCAGTCCAGAGCATACCTTTGCTGAAGTCGGTGATTATCAGGTACAGTTAACCGTTATCGATCAATCGAATGATCAGGATACCTTTGCGCGCCTTATTTCTGTGACAGATCAATACTGCACGATAAATCCTCAGGGCGCAGACAATCATATCACCAGCGTTGTGGTAAGCGGAACAGATATTAGCTTCGACCCAACAAAGTGGGATTATACCCAAACCCCAATTAATCTGGCCCAACCAAGCACTACCGTTATTGATATTGTCGGTGATAGTACCGCAACAGAGAGATCTACGAGCTGGCTCATATGGGTTGACCTAAATGATGACGGTATATTTGGCGATGGCAGTTATAGAATGAGCGATGAAAATAAAGAGCTCCTTGTGGATACCTCTATCGAAGAGGGGCAACCTTATGGACTCAATGTAACACTGGATTTATCAGCTTTAGCCAATGACGATAAACCCAAGCACATGAGAATTATTGGCCGGTACGCGGCTTTTCAACCTTGCTCTGCCAGTGTAGGAGAAGCACTAGATTTAAGGGTGATCTGGTAAGTGATTTTCTAGCGTTGCTTACAAGCTAATATTGTCCCTTTGTTTTTTCCATTTTAGCAGGAACTTGTACGTCACCAGACCAAAACCATGGCGCGATTAGCGGGAGTTCTTTGGAATACATAGCATGTGGAATGTTGGAAGGGTGGGTTATAACCTCGCCGATAGTTTTAGGCAATAAATCACCCTCGGTCATACCCCACTGTGATCCCTTAGTTAGGTTGAGATATATTTCTATTGCTGGATGATAGTGCCAATCATAAAAGGTGTCAGGAGAGATCAGAGTGATACCACAGGAAAAATAATCACAATCAATGTAACCACCTTTGCCTATTATTGTCACATAAGAAAAGTTATTAAAAAAGTTTTCGTCGGCTTCTGACTTGTCGTAGCCAGTTGTCCACGGACAAAAGGGAAGAACCTGAGTACAAGCGGCAATCATCCGTTTGATAGAAGGCGCCATGTTTGGCTCCAATTCAAAATTTAAAGATTGGTCTAGCCATTTAGTGACAGGAGTAGCCGTCGCTTTATGTTTAGGATACTTGGTCTTTTATCTGGCGACATTCCTACAGACGCGATTGAAAACCATACTGGAGCCACAAAAACCACGTGTAACTCGTTGTCGACAGAAAATATTTTGTCTTGGTTTGTCACTTTATTTCCTTTGATAATGTAAGCACGAGCTTATTCTGGTGAGCGTGAACTCTGAGTGAAACAGATATAAGCACTTTTTTCTTAAGTCACATAGCATCAGGTGGGAAAGTCAGGAAAATATAACGAATATTCAATGAGTTTCGACGCTAGCGTATTTTAGACCGTAATTTATCACCTATAAACAAGAGACGCAATTATTGATGAATAGGATAGTTTTACTATTGTAATCAATAGGTAAGGTAAATAAGGGGTAACTTAGAAAGAATATAGTGAGACAAATCAATTAGAGATAGCTATGAGCCTATCGCTAATGCGATTATCACTCGATAACGAGTTAGTCATTTATAGATGATAGTTTTACTACGCTTGGTGATATGCTCATTTCAAATGATTAATCGCATGAGAAAGAGGAACAATAAAAAACCTTGTTAATTACAATAGCCGTCTAAAAGTCTATTGCAATTAACAGCCAAATCGGGTCTAATATGCCTGTTATTTGCATGCGCAATTATTTGTTATTGCAACAACACCAGAAGAGGAGCGATAACTAGGTAGATAGCGTTTGGAATCACACTCCGGTAAATGTTATTGAGGGAGATTATCGCCGAGGACATTAATAGGGTGAATATTAATGTCCGGTCACTAAGGCTGAATCCTTAGGGCTGTCACCGGTAGCGTTTACTTTATTACTGTTTAAAAGTAAGCCTCAAAAAAGGTGGAGAGCTTCTGGCTGAAAAAGTTAATCTTGACCGTATCAATATCTTTTATGCGGTAACTTAAAAACTTCTCAGTCATGCTCTTCCTGTATTCAATAGCGAATGATTTGCCTTCAACTTATAAATCATCGCACTTAGGAAGAATTAACCATGCTTCAAAATGAATCATCTCAGCAAGTATCTAGACAAAATAGACCGCTTACCGTAGCCAAATTTGGCGGCACCAGTGTTGCTGATTATCAAGCGATGTTACGTTGTGCGCATATTATTAAAAATGATAGTAGTAACCGTTTAGTTGTTGTTTCTGCTAGCGCAGGCGTTACCAACTATTTAGTACGCTTAAGCCAAGAAGGCGTGCCAAATGATGAACAAGTAGATATTGTTGCTAACATTCGCGCTATTCAAATTAATATCACTCAACATTTAGCTAGTGATGTTGAGCAGCAATTAAACGATGAAGTAGATATCTTACTTGTTAAACTTACTGAACAGGCATTAGCTCAATCTCTGCAATATAGTGTTAAACAAGCGGACGCTATTTTAGCCTTTGGTGAACAGTTTAGTTCTCGAATTTTTGCTCAAGTTTTACAATCTGTTGGTATTGAGGGTGCTTATTTTAATGTGCAAAAAGTTATGAAAACCAATAGCTTATATGGAAAAGCTGTGGTTGATATTGTGCAATTACGTGCGGCTTGTAACGATGTGTTAGCGGTAAAGCTGCCACAACAAGTATTAGTAACCCAAGGTTTTATTGGCCAAGATGGCTTAGGTGAAACCACAACGTTAGGGCGTGGTGGCTCAGATTACAGCGCCGCCTTACTTGCCGAAGCATTAAATGCCACTAACTTATCTATTTGGACTGATGTGGTGGGTATTTTCACTACTGATCCTAGAATCACTGAACAAGCCAGAGCGATTAAAGAAATTAGCTTTGGTGAAGCGGCTGAAATGGCTACTTTTGGCGCAAAAATCTTACACCCAGCAACACTTATTCCGGCAATGCGTCAGAATATTCCTGTATTTGTTGGCTCAAGTAAAGAGCCTGAAAAAGGCGGTACACAAATAAAACAAAAAGTTGCATCGAACCCTACTTATCGCTCAATTGCTCTTAGACGAGAACAAACCTTAGTAACAGTAAAAAGCCCGGCAATGTTACATGCCAGTGGTTTTTTAGCGCAAGTATTTGGCATTTTAGCGAAACATGATCTCAGTGTTGATTTAATTACCACCAGTGAAATTAGTGTTGCCTTAACGTTTGATAACCCAAGAGGATCAACACAAGCGTTAATTACCTCTACCGTGGTAGAAGAATTAGAACAACTTTGTGAAGTAACGGTAGAGCATGGTTTATCATTAGTGGCAGTTATTGGTAATGGTTTAAATTGTGCCAAGGGCATAGGACAAAGTATTTTTCAGGCGATTAATGACGTGAATATTCGATTGATTTGTCATGGTGCTAGCGCGAATAACTTATGCTTTTTAGTTGATGAGGCCGAAGCTAACTATGTGGTGGAAAAACTACATAATGAGTTGTTTTCTTTCGACTAGTTATACTGAAGCGATAGTTATTCTGTTTTCAGGATAACTATACCTGGTTCACTTGAAGATGCATGGTTCAGCCGAAACCAACACTTTCAAGTGGATAAACTATTTAATTGAACAGTTAACACGTGTCATTCAGTTAGTGTTTATAAAAGTTTTTTTATATCGTCTTCAATATCTTCAGGTTTTGTTGAGGGAGCATAGCGTTTAATCACTTCGCCTTCACGATTGATCAAAAATTTAGTGAAGTTCCATTTTATGCTTTTAGAGCCTAGCAGCCCCGGTGCTTGTGTTTTCAAATAATTAAACAGAGGATGAGCATTATCGCCATTAACATCAATTTTGCTAAAAAGTGGAAATTTAATGTTAAAACGTAAGTCACAAAACTGTTTTATCTCTTCATCACTACCACTTTCTTGTTGCTTAAATTGATTACAAGGGAAAGCTAAAATTTCTAACCCTTGCGTTTGATGCTGCTGATACAATGTTTGTAAGCCTTGGTATTGTGGAGTAAAACCACAGTCACTTGCGGTATTAACAACCAACACAACTTTACCTTGATAGCTTGCTAGTTCAATTGACTCTCCGATATTGCTTTTAGCTGAAAACTGATAAATATTGTTATTCATGATAGCGCCTCTAATAACTTTGGTTATGTAATTTGACTTTATTTAATCTAACGTTATTTTTGCTGTAAATGCAAAAATAATGGTAAAAACTATTCACAATAGCAGCTTTCATAACAAGGCTAATTTGATTAAAATAGCTAACATTAAAAACAATCTATCGGAAATAATGTTAATGAACCCAATTATTCAAATGTTAAAAGAGTTAAATGTTAGTGAAGAAAAAATCCAGGAGCTTTTTCAAGCATTAACTGAAAATCCATTAATGGCAATGGCTGTTATTCAACAGTTAGGTATTCCAAGTGAAAAGTTACAGGAAATTATGGGCATAGTAATGACTCAACCTAATCTAATTAAAGAAGCAGTAGAAGAATTAGGTTTAGATTTTTCTAAAGTTGAAGCCGCCAAAGAAAAATTAACAGCAGGAGCATAATTCGCTATGAATAATACTAATACGAGCAGTTTAGCGACTTTTCTTGTGCAACTTAAGCGACCAGAGCCCAGTATAGAGTTTGAGCAAGTGATGCAGGTTATTGCGGATAATTATCAATACCAGCCGGCATGTTTTACTAATGGCGAACTTGTTAATGAAATAGGAACCAACGAAGGCTCTTGTAAAATTTTTTACTTTGCCCTGTTAAATAAATTGAGCCCGCAACAAACGCTTGCTTGTTTTGGACGTTATTATCGAGAAGATGTTTTAGCGAATCCAAGTGGTAATGATCACGGAAATATTAGAAATTTTATGCGAACTGGTTGGCAGGGCATTGAATTTAAAGCGGTTGCTTTAGTATCTGCTAAATAAATTTAGCGCAAGTCATACGCAAGTAACTTCAAATAGTTACCACGCTTTATACCAATCAGTGTAACTAAGGAGTCAAATTTTAATAGAGCACTTAGTTAAGTTGGTTGGTATTACATAAGGATTAGTTCAATGAAAGTAGCATTTATTGGTTTAGGCGTAATGGGGTATCCCATGGCAGGGCATTTGCAAAAAGCCGGTCATGATGTTTGCGTTTATAATCGTAATCAAGCAAAAGCTGAAAAGTGGCAAGCTGAATTTTCGGGTAAAATGGCTAAAACGCCAGCACTTGCAGCCAAAGAATGTGAAATAGTTTTTTGTTGTGTTGGTAATGATGATGATGTTCGCCAAGTAGTATTAGGTGAACAAGGTATATTAGCGGGAATGCCTAAAGGCAGTATTTTAGTTGATCATACCACGGCGTCTGCCAATATCGCTCGTGAGTTAGCTGACATTGCGCTAAAGCAAGAACAACACTTTCTTGATGCGCCAGTTTCTGGTGGTCAAGCAGGCGCAGAAAACGGTTTGTTAACTGTGATGGTTGGCGGTGATGAAAACATTTTTGTTAAAGTTCAGCCGATTATGGATGCGTATGCACGCTTTAGTCAGCTGATGGGAAATGTTGGTAGTGGTCAGTTGGCCAAAATGGCGAATCAAATTTGTATTGCTGGTGTCGTACAAGGGTTAGCAGAAGCTTTTAATTTTGCTGAAAAAGCAGGGTTAAATACTGATGCCTTAGTTGAAACAATCTCGAAAGGTGCCGCTGGCTCTTGGCAAATGGAGAATCGTTATAAAACGATGTTTGCTGGCGAATATGATTTTGGCTTTGCCGTTGACTGGATGCGTAAAGATCTTGCCATAGCCTTTGAGGAAGCGAAGAAGAATAATGCTCCTTTACCGATGACAAAAATGGTTGATGGTTTTTATCAAGAAATTCAAGAAAATGGTGGTAACCGTTGGGATACTTCTAGCTTAATTAGCCGGTTCAAGGATCCACGATTTACCGACTCGTAATGTTATAACTGACATTAGCATACAGAATGAAATACAGAAGAAAATGCAAAATATAATGTAGAGCTTGATCTAGTATAGAACGCGTTCAAAAAGCTGACTGATATTCATTAGTCGGCTTTTTTTTACTTCATTTGTGCATGCGTGAGAAAATGACAAGTTAGCTTAGCGATGTAAAATCGTAATGGTAAATATGCACTGTAACAATGTCATTCACCGCTATGTTGTTGTATGTGCGGTTGAACCAATCATTTCTGATGCGTCCATTACAAGTACAACAGCATTCTCATCGCGGCTTAACACGATTTTTTGTAACTTAGGTATTTGACGAGCACCGACTACCACTAATAAGATCTTTTTCTCATTTTGCTCCATTAAGTTTTTACCCGTTAAAATAGTACCATCTCTGCCTAAGTCTTCTGAAATAGCTAGCCCAATACTTCCAGTTTCACTTGAAACCACATGAACTACTTTTTCAGCTACTGCACCGGTTAGGATTTTATCGATAACTTTTGTTGTGACATAAATACCAATTAAACTCCACAATGCTAACTCCATATCTTTAAATACAATAGCAACAGCGATAATGATAATCATATCGAAAAACATGATGACTTGCGCCGATCTAAATGAGGAATAACGGGCAACAATTTGCGCGATAATGGTAGTACCTCCCGCGGATGCTTGACCTTTCATGACTATTGCTATGCCTGCACCAATACACACACCGCCATAGATGGTAGATAGCAATATACTATCAATGGGTGGGAAAGAAATGATTCTTGGCAATAGTTCAACAAAGGTAGCGGTTAAAATAATCGCAATAACCGTGCGTATAGCGAAAGGAAAATCAATAAATTTAAGACCTGCGAGAACCAATGGAATATTAATTAACACCATGGCGAGCGCTGTTGGAATGTCGGTTAGATAATGCAATATAATCGACATTCCAGGGGTGCCGCCTGTGGCAATATTGACAGGTATCAGAAAAAAAGTCACACCAAAGGCCAGTAAATAAGAACCAAGTGAAATTAATATTATGTTTTTTAGTTCTACCATACTGAATTGTTTAGGTGTCTATTTACATTACATGTTAACGATATGGTATCACGAACAATTAAAAGGCGGGAGCTTATATACTCGTTTCACTTGAAGATGATGAAGATAGCAGGGCAATCATATTTTAATTACCCTTTAGAAAAATGGGGCTAGTGGGGAGTGACTTATCCACCTTGCACATATTCATATAGCGCTTTTAATACCGACATCTTGCTTTTATTCTCTTCATGCTCGTGAGCTAGGTTTTCAATTTTTATCATAAACTCATCCATGCTTAAAATACCTTTTCCACCGTACTGCAACTTATTTTGGCAATATTGTTGCCAATGCTCTTGCTCTTGGGTAGTTAAGGTGTGAGGGTAGTTACGTGCGCGATATCTAGTTAACAGCACGGATAATCGCTCATCTTGGAAGTTAAACGGATGGCTGCCAAGTTGCTCAGGGGATAAGCCGCGCAAAATATCCATTTGAGCTTTGTCACTGTGACTAAAGAAGTTGCCTCCATATAACGCTTGTTCCGCATCAATATCGCTATTATCGAAATCATTAGTAGCAAAAACATCACTTAGCTTATCTCTTAACTCAGCATGTTGTTTTAATATCGCTAAATTTTCTAAACAATAATCACGTGGTATTGCTAAACGCTTAGCATTGTCGGGTAACAATGTTTTTGCTGGGGCAATAACAGGGCATTTATTAATATGAATTAACTTAACGGGGATAGGTTTTTCATCAGGTGCTAAATCATCATGACGAGTATATAAACGTGCCTTAATTTCTTCGCTGCTTAGACTTAATAAGGGTTCAATGTCTTGTGCCAAGTCGATACAGATAACCGCATTTTTATTGACAGGGTGATAACTAATAGGTGAAAACCAACTAGTACAACCATGCAGTGATGATATTTTACTTGAAGTGTGAACGACAGGTGTCATGTCGGCAACGTTAAGTAATTCAGCCACTTGTTTTTTATTTTTTAAATTAAAAATAAAGTCATAAAGCTTTGGCTGTTTTTCTTTTATCAATTTAGCCATCGCAATAGTGGCATAAACATCAGACATCGCATCATGTGCTGATTCATGACTAATACCATTCGCTTTAGTGAGTAATTCTAAACGAAAACTCACTATCTGCTCACCATCACGTTCAATAGTAGGCCAGTTTATGCCTTCAGGGCGAAGCGCATAAGTGGCGCGCACCATATCAATAATATCCCAACGACTATTACCATTTTGCCACTCACGAGCATACGGGTCATAAAAATTACGATAGAAAAGATAACGCGATACCTCGTCATCAAAGCGAATATTGTTATATCCAGCTACACACGTATTAGGTACGCTAAATAAATCGTTAATTCGCTTAGCAAATTCAGCCTCTGTTAAGCCTTCACGTTGTGCTTTTTGTGGCGTAATACCGGTAACCAAGCAAGCCTCTGGATGAGGAAGATAATCTTGTGGTGGTTGGCAATAAAACATTTCAGGCTCGCCAATGATGTTGAGATCGAGATCTGTTCTGATCCCCGCAAACTGCGAAGGCTTATCAACTTTAGGGGAAATACCCCAAGTTTCATAATCGTGCCAGAGAATAGTTGGCTGGTTTGTAGTGTTTTGAGAAGAAGAGTTATGTTTCATTTTATCCAGGTAAAACAATTTATTGAAGTTTATTGTGCTTTATTTTGGTACTTTGTTAAAAACCACATGACAACGGTTTTAGTTAGCCGATCGTGACGGATTTAAAGGGTACGTGTCACTCAAAAATTCCCAGTATCCTTTTGATACAAGTATAGGTTTTATATTATTCTTAAACGCTTAACACTAGGCCGATTTCCTGATCTGACTTTAGCACAAGCGCGAGACAAAATCCCTGAATTACGGTAGTTGTTGATATAAATTTAATCGACGTTGAAATGATGACAATTTAATATCCCTAGTAGATGTTTTATTTAGATAAGTAAAAGAACATATCAGGTTTTTAGTAGCAAAAGTTGTCGCAATTTTTTGTTTAATAAATAAAATAAATATTATGCTAAAATTTAAAAAAACGTAAGTTTATACAAGGATACTAGTAGTGAGAATGAAAGGGAAAATCATCAAGTGGAATGAAGATAAAGCATTTGGATTTATTACACCAAATGGTGGTGGAGATGATGTTTTTATCCACAAAACCGCATTAACTAATCGAAAAAGAGTCCCTGAAATTAGCGACGTTATTACTTTCTCTATCAGCAAAGACAAACAAGGGCGATATTGTGCCAGTGAAGCAACATTCACCGGTGAAAAATTCAAAAAGAAACAGGCAGGAAGAAGCATCAGTAAACTTTCAATATTTTTAGCTACTCTATTTTTAGCTTCAATATCTTTAGCCTATGTGGTCGGCTACTTACCAATCAAATTACTTTATGTGTATTGGGGGCTAAGTACATTCACTTTTTTAGCATATGCAAATGACAAAATAAAAGCTCAAAAAGGAGCATGGCGAACAAAAGAATCAACCTTGCATCTATTCGCTTTACTCGGCGGCTGGCCAGGAGCCGCAATAGCACAACAATTTTTAAGGCATAAGTCTCAAAAACGTGAATTCAGAATAGGATTTTGGTTTACTGTTTTCATTAATATCTCAATTTTTATTTGGCTGAATACCCTAGGAGCAGAAAATTATTTAGCCTTGTTTAGCTAGTTTTTTATGAATATTATTTAAAGTAATAAAAAGAGCTTACTTAACAATTTAATAATAACCGCTTTGAAAAACCACTATTGCTCAATCAAGCCTCTGGTTTTTGAATATTTATGCTCATTGATATTTGAACTGTTCTTGGTATCACTTATTTTCCACCTTAAAAAAGTCCACTCAAATATTAAAAAGCAATAAATTAGTCGGCGAGGGTAGTTAGCCTCCTTTTAAGGGAGGTAACTTGTATATTTTATTATAATCCTCCTTTAAAGGATGTTAATGACTCTATGTTGATTTGTTTTGTGTGCTATGTAATACTCCTTTAAAGGGTGTTACTTGAGTGTAGCCCAGATAAAAAATCTTTTAGGGTTTATTATGACTTTTGAACATTTAACAGCTCATGCCATTGCTGGCGAACTTGGCGATAGAATTAAAACCGCTCGGCTCAATGCCAATCTCACCCAAAAAGCGTTAGCTAAAAAAGCAGGAATATCTCTCAAAGCGGTGACCAATGGCGAAAGGGGTAAATCAACACTTGAATCCATGATAGCTATTTTAATAGCGCTCGAAATGATAGAACAACTAAATTTTTTTATACCAAAACAAGTAATATCTCCCGTTCAACTAATTGAACTGCAAGGTAAAGAACGAAAAAGAGCAACTAGCCCCAGCAAAAGTATCATTAAAAGTAATAGCCAAAGTAAGGACACTCCCACATGGTAACGGAAGTCATAAAGATTAAGTACAAAGAGTATGATGTAGGCGCGGTCAGCTACAATACCGACACTCAAATAGGTGCGTTTGAATACTTCCCTAGTTTTATCAAAACAGGCATTGAATTATCGCCAATCAAAATGCCCTTGGCGAAAAAAATTTATTCATTCCCCCAGATAGATCATGCTACTTTCAAAGGACTACCTGGACTTATTGCTGATTCATTACCCGATGACTTTGGTAATGCTGTAATGAATGCATGGATAGCCAGTCAAGGTAAACCAACAAGTGATATCACTCCTTTACAGCGGCTACAGTACACAGGAATGCGCGGTATGGGGGCCTTAACTTACTCGCCAGCCACAAGAAGAAAAAACCTTAATGCTTCTCAGCCAATTCACATTGAATCTCTCCTTTCTATCGCCCAAGAGGTATTAGATAAACGCGAACAATTCAACGTTAACCTAGCCACTAATGGGCAAGAAAACAAAAAAGCAATGATGTCACTTATGTCAGTTGGCATGAGCGCAGGTGGCGCAAGACCGAAAGCGGTTCTTGCCTTCAATAAAGATTTTAGTAAAGTACGCTCAGGTCAAACAGATGCGCCAAGTGGCTTTACGCACTACCTGATAAAATTTGACGGCGTTAGCGAACACAATAAAAATCAAGAGACCTTTGGCGACCCTATGGGTTATGGCGCGATGGAATACACCTACTATTTATTAGCGAAAAAATGCGGTATCGACATGATGCCATGCCATTTACTTAATGAAGGCAAGCGAAGGCATTTTATTACCGAAAGATTTGATCGTAACGGCAATGAAAAAATACACGTACAAACACTTAACGGACTTGAACACGTAAGCTATAAACAAATAGGCTCATACTCTTATGCTGAACTATTTAATACAGCAAGAAAGCTCAATCTTAGTCCAGACGACGCTATGCAGTTATTTAAACGAATGGTGTTTAACGTCATCTCTAGAAACCATGATGATCACGTTAAAAATTTTGGGTTTTTATTAGATAAAGAAAATAAATGGCAATTAGCCCCCGCTTACGATCTTGCTTACAGTTACAAACCAAATAGTCATTGGGTAAGTAAGCATTGGATGACCTTAAACGGAAAACAAGACAACTTTACCCGAGATGACTTTTATAGTTTTGAAAAACTAAGCCCTATCTTCAGCAAACGAAAGATAGATGATGTGTTAAATCAAACCATAGAAGCGGTATCACACTGGGGTAAGCTCGCCTCAGAACAAGCAGTACCTAATTCACTGATAAAAGAAGTAAGTCAAAATTTAAGACTTTCTTTGTAATAAATTCTAACCAAATAATGTCTTAGTGAATACAATTGAGCTAATAAACGGAAAAGGTAAAGGATATGTTGGGTGTAGAGGAAATGCGTTGATACAATGATGGTAATTAATAATAATTACTTCGTCTTTTAAAAAAGTAGTAAGCAATTTTATTCAATAAATTTTTAAAATTAAGGTTCTTATGAAAGCAATATTAATGATAAGTAAAGTCGCTGCGTTTTTGGTCGTTGCTTTGAGCATTGGTGTGATCAATATCGCAGCTGTAAACGCTGCTGAAACGCAAACAGACAGTGATAAAAAAACAGAAACTATTTTGAACATTGATGAAAGCAGTTTTACTTGTATACGAAAAATGACGCCAGTGCGACATTTCTATGTAGATAATCTTATCGGTGATATTAACGGTACTTTGGCCGCTGCACATGCCCCTGAGGGAGCTATTTATCCCAAAGGCTCTGTTGTGCAACTTGTGCCTACTGAGGTAATGGTTAAGCGAGAGTCGGGCATTTCTCCTGCAACGGGCGATTGGGAATTTTTTGAGTTAAAAGTTGATGAAAAAGGGTCGACTATTGTTAAGCGCGGTTTTGTTGATGTGATGAATCGTTTCGGTGGAAACTGCTTTTCTTGTCATGCACCCGCTAGAGAACCTTGGGACTTCATCTGTGAATCTGAACACGGTTGTGAGCCTATCCCGATCGACCATAAAATGACTGGCGCATTGCAGCGTTCAGATCCTCGGTGTGGCGAAGAAGTACTTGAAGATGGTGATAGCATGGCGCTTTGGAAACTTAAAGTCATGGTTAATATCGGCCTAGCTAAGAAGTGGATGGAAGACCTATTTTAAATTGAGATTGGATTACCCATGCTCAGGTAACCCATGTTGAGGTTATCAATTCTGTCAGTGAAGATAGTAATGGCATCAGCTTGCTTGTGATGCCTGCTAGTATTTAGTTGTTGTAAATTTACTTATTGTAATTTCGTTTTTGTCTCTTTTTTATAGTTGAGTTTGTGTTGTAAATGGAATGTATCCCTTCAAGTTTTTTTTGCCGATTTATTGGTGTGCCGACCGTAATAAAAATCAATACCAGTGGGGTAACCATTGAAGTTGAAAGTCGTTTGATTAACATCAAATGGCAAGAGCTTGTCACTCCCCCTTTATTTCATTTGAGTTTTTTTGGGCAAATAATTTCTTTAAAAACCGAAAAGCGAAACTATGTATTCACCATGCTTGCTTATAACTCCAAACGTAAACACAAAAACAGTTGTGAACAACTTTGGGCCGCGGCCAATATTAAGCGTGTTGAAACGTTATTAGCAGCGATAGAAAACGTTACTACTAATCAATATTTACGTCAGTCAACAATTAAACGTATTCAATTAGCGGCGAAGCAAGAGTTAACACGTTGGTTACCGTGGCTTAAATCAAGTCGGCCAACTAAAGCTAAAGCCAAAAAGCTACAAACAAGCGTGACTGAAAAAATACAACGCTTATCGTCTTACCAGCATTGGCAAGCGCATAAAATAGCGAATTGTCGTGAAACCTATATCAACCAACAATTGCAAGTGCATCAAAGTTTTTTTGATAAGGTTGAATCTAATCCTTTAACACTACGTCAGCGCCGTGCCTGTATTATCGACAATGATAATAATTTGTTGTTAGCTGGCGCTGGAACAGGTAAAACCAGTGTTATGGTTGGCAGAGCAGGTTATTTACTCAATAGTTTACAAGCTAAAAGTGAAGAAATTTTATTGTTGGCTTATGGTCGCAAAGCGGCCAATGAAATGGATGACAGAATTAAAGATAAGTTACCTGGAAATAAAATAAGCGCGACTACTTTTCATCGTTTAGGTCTTAATATTATTGCTCACGTTGAAGGCGGTAAACCGAGTTTGTCGGTATTCGCCGAAGATGCCAAAGCAAAATCTAAGTGGATCCAAACGTGTTTTGAAACGTTAATTAATGAGCAGGGCCAATATCGACATCTTATCATTGAGTATTTCAGCAAATATTATTATGTTGAACGAAACAATTTTGATTTTAATAGTCTTGGTGAGTATTACCAATATTTAACTGACAATGATATTCGTAGTTTAAAAGGCGATAAGGTTAAAAGTTTTGGCGAGCTTTATATTGCTAATTGGTTATTTAACCATGGGATAGAATACCAGTACGAGGCTAGCTATGCTCATGACGTGAAAACAAGTGAACGTAGGCAATATCAACCGGACTTCTTTCTTCCTGAATTAGCTGTTTATATTGAATATTATGGTATAGATGAGAACGGAGATACCGCGCCTTATATTGATAAAGATGAATACCACGCAGGTATTCAATGGAAACGAAACATTCATCAAGAATTTGGTAGCCATTGTCTTGAGTTTACCTATGCACAGCATAAAAAAGGGCAGTTACTTAGCACTTTAGAAAAATTTTTCAATACTCAACAAATTGAATTTGAATTATTACCAGATGACGTAATACTCGCAAGCCTAAAAGAAAATGGACGAATAACCGTACTTGCCGAAATGTTTTGCCAACTAGTAGGGCTTTATAAAGCCGCGTGTTTAGAGCCAACCTTAGAGGACAATGTTATCGCTAATTCTGCTGATCCAACGCAGACGGCAAAAGCATTGGCGTTACTGAAGCCTATTTTAACGGTTTATGACGCTCATTTAAAACGTCACGCTGAAATTGATTTTGAAGATATGATCAATAAAGCATTAGCCTATGTTCAAGCGGGTAAGTTTCATTCGCCATGGCGTTATATTATGGTCGATGAATTTCAAGATATATCGGAGCCAAGGGCACGTTTAGTAAAAGCGTTACGTGATAACCCTAATTCGACTAACAATAAAGCCTGTTCAATTTTTGCGGTTGGTGATGATTGGCAGGCTATTTACCGTTTTAGTGGCGCTGATGTTACGTTAACCACTGGTTTTGCTAATTACTTTGGTGCAACTACTCAATCAACATTAGATCAAACTTTTCGATTTAATAACCAAATTGGTAAAGTCGCAACCGACTTTATTAGTAAAAATCCTGCACAAATTAATAAAAAAATCAACTCATTGAAACAAGTTCAAGCCCCAGCAGTTTCACTGCTTAAACGAGAAAACGCTCCATTCAACGCTGCTAACAAAAATATTATTGATGAAATGGCCAATGGTGCAATTGATGATGTATTAGCGGCTATTTCAGCTAAAGTCTGCAAACCTGTTACTGTCTACTTATTAGCGCGTTTTTGGTTTCTTTTACCAAGTAAGAATGACCTTAATAGAGTAAATAATCAACATCCCTTATTAACGATTGAATCTCAATCTTTTCATGCCTCAAAAGGGAAGGAAGCAGACTACGTAATCATTATAGGGTTAAAAAAAGGAGTACATGGGTTTCCTTCTGAAAAATTAACGCCAGCATTGCTTGATGCGCTACTCGCGAAAAAAGAAGCATTTAAATATGCTGAAGAGCGACGACTATTTTATGTTGCGCTAACCAGAGCGAAAGATAGAGTTTATCTCATTGCCGATATGACTGAATCAAATCACTTCGTTAAAGAACTTGTGGATCAACATCAAATTGAACTTGATGAATTTGGCAGTACGGCCAGTCAATCATTTATAGACGACATAAACTGTTTGGTGTGTGAAACAGGCGTATTAAAAAAACGTTCTAGCCGTTTTGGGGCATTTTATTCCTGTTCACACTTTCCCCGCTGCGAGCATAAAGAAAAACCTTGTATTAAGTGTGAAAGCCCGATGACACGAAAGCGCCATTCAGGTTTTAAACTTTGTTTAAATGATTCATGCCAAAATTTAATACCAACTTGTGCAAAATGTAATGCAGAAATGGTGTTACGTTCAAGTAAAAAGGGTGAATTTTGGGGGTGTCGAAATTATAAAGGAAATGAACCAATGAGCTGTAAAAATGGCGTTGATAACTCAAAAATAAACTGGCCGGAGGTGGCGGTTTAAATGAGTCATTGTTGTGTCTTAGTGAAATAAGTAAAAACATCAAGGGAATAAATATAAGGTATGAGTAATATCGATTTCGGAGCTAATAATTTTAGTTTTTCTGTATATATCGTTAATAAACCTACCATGCTTGAATATCAAAATTTAGGCGATGTTACGACACTGGTTGAAGGTGATATTAATGTTATTAACCAAGCGTATGGAAATGGCTGGCGTAAAGTATTCAATGTTTATGCTAAGTAACAGAATAGTACATATTATTTGTAGTAAAGATCACGCCAAGGAACTAATCAATAGCGGTAAATTTATTGATAATTTAGTTTGGTTAGATGATGAGTTTGGTATTACGAAGCTTAAAAACGCCATTGATGAAAAAAACATCACTTTATTTTAAAGATTAGATATTGTTCACAGTACTCTTACTGTATAATGCGCGTCCTTATTATTTTGAGTATTTTTGTTATTTGTTGGGTTATTTATCTGTTAAAGGGGTAATTAATGCGATTAACAATCAATTATTCAGTATTTGTTAGCAAAATTTAGGAATACCTTTTGATCACTACATCGAACATTACAATGCAATTTGGCGCTGAGCCTTTATTTGAAAACATATCGGCTAAATTTGGCAACGGTCACCGTTATGGTTTGATCGGCGCAAATGGCTGTGGTAAGTCTACATTTATGAAGATACTCAGTGGTGAGTTAACACCGAGTTCAGGTAATGTATCGGTTAGTACAGGTAACAAAGTAAGTACTTTGGGCCAAGACCAGTTTGCGTTTGAAGAATTCAATGTTATTGATACTGTGATCATGGGTGATATGCCATTATGGAAAGTAAAGCAAGAAAGAGATGCTATTTACGCACAAGCTGAAATGAGTGAAGCAGATGGCATGCGTGCAGGAGAATTAGAAAGTGAATTTGCTGAAATGGACGGTTATACCGCTGAAAGTCGTGCCGGTGAAATTCTTTTAGAAGCGGGTATTGAAGAATCTTTCCATTATGGTTCAATGCAGCAAGTAGCCCCAGGTTGGAAATTACGTGTACTACTTGCGCAAGCTCTGTTTGCTAACCCTGATATTTTATTACTTGATGAGCCTACCAACAACTTGGATATTCATACCATCAGTTGGCTAGAAGGTGAGTTAAACAAGCGTAGATGTACCATGATTATCATTTCCCATGATAGACATTTTCTTAATTCTGTTTGTACCCATATGGCTGATATTGATTACGGTGAATTACGAATTTATCCAGGTAATTATGAGTTCTTCTTAGAACAGTCAAGCTTATTACGCGCACAGTTATTATCAGGTAATGTTAAAAAAGCTGAAGAAATTGCTGAGCTACAAGACTTTGTTAACCGTTTTGGTGCCAATGCTTCAAAAGCAAAACAAGCCAGTTCACGCGCTAAAAAAATGGATAAAATTAAACTTGATGATGTAAAATCGTCGAGTCGTATTACACCCAAAATTGCTTTTGCGCCAGGTAAAAAAATGCATCGTCAAGCGTTAGAGCTTGAAAACCTTGGTCATGGTTTTGATGGTGACGTGTTATTTGAAAAGGGCGATCTATTATTAGCCGCGGGAACTAAATTAGCCATAATCGGCGAAAACGGTGTGGGTAAAACAACACTACTACGCTGTTTAATTAATGAATTAGCGAACAATGAAGGCGTGGTTAAATGGTCTGAAAATGCTTCAATCGGTTATTGTCCACAAGACAGCGGTTCTTTTTTCAATAACGACTTAACATTGATGGATTGGATGTCACAATGGCGTAGACCGTGTCATAACGATTTAAGTGTTCGTGGTATGTTAGGACGTTTACTCTTTACTGACGACGATGCAAATAAAAAAGCACGTAACTGTTCAGGTGGTGAGAAAAACCGTTTATTATTTGGTAAGTTAATGATGGCTGACATCAATGTGTTGATTATGGACGAACCAACTAACCATATGGATATTGAAGCGATTGATGCATTGAATAATGCGTTAAAAGATTTTGAAGGTACATTGATTTTTGTTAGCCATGACCGTGAATTTGTCTCAAGCTTAGCAACACGTATTATCGATATTAAAGATAAACAGTTAGTTAACTTTGAAGGTTCATTAGATGAGTACCTTGCGAGTCAAATAAACACGAAAAAGGTTGCTTAATATTTTGAAAAACAGCGAATTTATATGTTTCATCATTAGCCAAATTACAGTATGAAAATTCCAAAACGTATTCAACCACTTGTCGATGACGGGTTAGTTGACGAAGTGATTAGTCAGCTAATGAGTGGTAAAGAAGCCACTGTTTTTATAGTTCGCTGTGGGAATGAAATTCGCTGTGCCAAGGTTTATAAAGAAGCCAATAAGCGCAGCTTTAAAAAAGCAGCTCAATACCAAGAAGGCAGAAAAAGTCGAAACAGCCGACGTGCTAGAGCCATGGAAAAAGGTTCTAAGTATGGCCGTAATCAACAAGAACAAGCATGGCAAAATGCTGAAGTGGATGCACTTTATACCGTAGCTGAAGCCGGTGTTAGAGTACCTCATCCTTTTGGCTGTTTTGAGGGTGTTTTACTCATGGAGTTAATTACCGACGAAGCCGGAGATGTTGCGCCACGATTAAACGATGTGGTTATGTCAAAAGAACAAGCCATAGAAGATCATGAACTAGTTATTGACTATGTTGTACGCATGTTATGTGCGGGTATTGTTCATGGTGATTTATCAGAGTTTAATGTGCTTGTTGATGAATATGGTCCTGTTATCATTGATTTACCTCAAGCAGTTGATGCTTCAGCAAATAATAATGCGAAAGCGATGCTAATGCGTGATGTCGATAATATCACTAACTACTATGGCCAATTTGCTCCAGAGTTACTATTAAGTAAGTATGGTCAAGAAATGTGGGCTCTGTATGAAAGTGGTGAGTTAACGTTTGAAACAAAACTTACCGGGTTATTTAAAGAAAATACTGTTTCTGCCGATGTTGATAACGTGATTGAAGAAATAAAAGCTGCCTTTATGGAAGAGCAAGATCGCTTGCAACGTATAGCCGAAGCGAATGAAATAGACGAGTAAATATTTTAACTTATTAGGTAAAAATTGTTAATTAAGCGTAATTGTTTATTTAAGGCGAGTCAGAAATGATTCGCCTTTTTTGTTAGCACAATTAAGCCATACCGCCTATACCAATCAGACTAACTAAGTGATCATCTTCAATGGTCTAAATAACCTCAGCTCGGCTTAATAAATACCTCTGTAGCGGTTATTTTTATTAACTTCAGCGTTAAATTTACTTGCAATAGGTTAGCTATTGATACGAAAAATTTCCTTGAATTAAGAAAAACTATTTCGCTATAAATATTAAATAGTTATTCATCTATAATTTCAATTGCTATTAAACCGAGTTGAGGTTAAATATCCAATTTCTTCGTGGTGTTCAATCCCAATAGCCAGCGATTACTTAATCACACGCCTTAAACTTGAATTTTTATCCCTTATTAATCTGCTTGTATGGTTAATCTATTACATTAATTGGTATTATTGTTATTTTATTCTGTATTTTTGTAAAATTTAGAGTATTTAACTCTTTTGGATATTACGGAGCATTTTTCATAGATTTTGATATGATTTTTCGCAATACTATTACATATTTTTGTACTTTTACTGTTAGCAACTAGTAATTATTATTTACTCAACAAATATGGAGTTTTCATGCCAGCAACTGATATCAATACTGTATCTACACCACTGAGTGCCTATGCATTACGACAGCTGATCCGCGCGGGAGACTTTTCCAGTAATACCTCTGGGTTTGCCCAAGGTTGCGTGCAGGGAAATATTGTTATTCTACCTAAAGATTGGGCAGGCGACTTTTTGCAATTTTGTCAGTTTAATCCAAAACCTTGTCCGTTAATTGGCATGTCAACCAATGCGGGTGATTTTCTCTTACCTGAGCTTGGTCAAGATATTGATATCCGCAGTGATGTACCGGGTTATCGTTTGTTTGAGAATGGTATATTTAAACAAGAGTTAGCCGATATTAAACACCTTTGGCGTGACGATTTAGTGACTTTTGTTTTAGGGTGTTCTTTTTCTTTTGAAGAAGCACTTATTGCTGATGGACTTGAGATTCGTAATATTAGCGAAAACAAAAATGTGCCTATGTATCGTACTAATATAGCCTGTAAATCAGCAGGGCGCTTTAGTGGTGAAACCGTGGTAAGCATGCGCCCTATGTTGGCCAAAGATGCGATACGTGCGATACAAATTTGTAGTCGTTTTCCGTCAGTGCATGGTGCACCAATACATTTTGGTGATCCTAAATTGATTGGTATTGATGATATCAATACCCCTGACTATGGTGATGCGGTAACTATTAACGATCATGAAGTGCCGGTGTTTTGGGCTTGTGGGGTAACACCTCAACTTGCATTAGAGCAAACGAAACCACCATTTTGTATTACTCATAGTCCGGGAAAAATGTTAGTGACTGATATTGTGAACTCTACACTCGCGGTGCTGTAAATCTTTATAAAGAGGAAATATGATGAAGTTAAATTGTGATTTAGGCGAAAGTTTTGGCAGTTGGACTATGGGCTTAGACGAACAGGTCATGCCCCACATAGATCAAGCTAATATCGCTTGCGGTTTTCATGCGGGTGATCCTTTAGTGATGCAAAAAACGCTCAAATTAGCGAAAATTCACCATGTTACAGTTGGTGCTCATCCTGGTTATCCTGATCTTGTTGGTTTTGGTCGCCGTTCTATGAATTGTTCTACCGATGAAATTATTGCGCTAGTGACTTATCAAGTTGCTGCTATTGACGGTGTCGCGAAATCGCTAGGACTTGAGCTTGAATATGTCAAACCTCATGGCGCTTTATACAATGACATGATGGTGAAAGACAATGTGCGTGAGGCAATACTTACGGCGTTATCAAACTATCACAAACCGCTTAAATTAATGTTACAAGCAACACCGCAGATTGAGCAACATAGAGTGGAAGCAAAATTTTTTGGTATTGAAATTTTAAGTGAAGCATTTGCAGACCGATGTTATGCCGATGATGGCAAATTATTAGCACGTAGCAAAGTAGGAGCAGTACATAATAAAGAAAAAATGCTTGCCCAAGTGAAACAGTTAAAAGAGCAAGGTTGTGTTACGACGGTTAGTGGTCATATCTTAAGGTTAAATGCAGATAGTTTATGCGTACATGGTGATAACATTGAAGCTGTACAGGCTATTGAAGCGATTAGGGAGCTAATAGACTAATGTCCCACAATATTCATATCGCGGGTGAAAACGCACTAATTATCTATTTTAGTAAGCCAGGTGATGGCCACGTTAGTGCTAATCTTTCGGCTAAAGTGCAGCAAGCAGAGCAGCTGATACGTAAAGCGATGGAGCAGGAACTAGCACAAGACATTATTGATTTGGTGCCATCTTACGCCTCCTTGATGGTGATGTTTAATATGATGACCACAGACCATCATTTAATAAAAAACAAACTACGTACATTGTTGCAACAAATGCATAATTCGAAAGAGCAAGTGGCTACGCATCAAGCTAATTTAGTGGAACTGCCGGTTTACTATAGTCATGAGTCTGGCCCTGATTTATCTGTTATTGCGCAGCGTGCTCAGTTAACCGTTGAACAGGTTATTGAACTTCATCAAGCGCAAGAGTATCGCGTTTATGCTATTGGCTTTGCACCTGGTTTTGCTTACTTAGGTGAGGTAGATGAACGTATTGCTGCGCCACGGTTGAGTACACCTAGAATGAAAGTACCTAAAGGCGCTGTTGCTATTGCTGATAGACAAACGGCTGTTTACCCTAGTGTTTCCCCTGGTGGTTGGAATATTATTGGTCTTTGTCCTATTGATATGTTTGATGCGAAAGCAAATCCGACTATGCCTGTGGCCGTTGGTGACAGAGTGAAATTTAAAGCTATTTCTAAAGACGAATATATAGCCCTAGGCGGAGCGTTAGAGGTGAGTTATGAGTAATTCCTCATTGACACAGGGCTTTTTAGTTAAACAAGCTGGCATGTTAAGTCTTATTCAAGATGCCGGCCGTTTTGGTGCTTTTAATATTGGCTTAACCAATGGTGGTCCAATAGATTTACTTGCCTTTCAATGGGCAAACCGTCTGTGTCATAACACAGTAAATGCTACCGCAATTGAAATTAGTCTAGGCGGGTTAACGTTAACTGCACAAGTTGACACTAGTCTAGCGGTTACCGGGGCGAACATGCCGCTGACCATTAATGGAGAAATAAAAGCGTTATGGCGTAGTTATCACGTAAAAGCGGGTGATGTTATTGCCTTAGGTTTTGCAACGCAAGGTGTGCGTTGTTACTTAGCGGTTGCTGGTGGCTTTAACATTACGCCAAGTTTTGGTAGTACCGCCACTGTTTGTCGTGAGGGTGTTGGCGGTTTACATGGTGGAAAGTTATTGGCAGGCGATATGTTAGCTTGTGCTAGTAACAACATAAATAGTAACAAAAAGCAGAATCTCTTATTAGTAGAAAAATTAATTCCTACCTATACTGATGAAATAATATTACATACCGTACCAAGCTATCAACAACAGCATTTTAGTTCACAGCAACAACGTTTGTTCTTTTCTAATGAATATACGGTGAGTAAAAGCTTTGATCGTATGGGGTATAGATTAGAAGGTCAGGCAATTGCGTGTGACATTAAAGGCATTTTATCGGAAGGAATTTGCCATGGTGCAGTCCAAATTCCCGCTGACGGTCAACCCATTGTGTTACTCAATGATAGACAAACCATTGGTGGTTACCCCAAAATTGGCGCTGTTTCTTCTATAGATACCGCTAAACTAGGGCAATTAAACCAAGGTGGCAAAGTACGCTTTGAACCTATTAGTATGGAACAGGCTCATAACCTATTTCATTTAAATTTAAGCCGTTTTAATCGTACCGAGTTAGTTGTTTGTGATTAATGTTGGAATAAATTAAGACTGGAATAAAGAGAGAAAAACGTTAATGAAAAAACAAGCTTTAGATGAACAATCACTTAGTGAACAAATAGAAAATATGCTTGTTGAGCGTAATTTACGTGGCATGAAAAACTTACAAACTGAGCTTGCTGCAGGTTATTGCTTGCGCGCGGCTAAAGTAATGCGTGACATTAAAGGTACAGTACTTATTGGTACTGGCTTTCCTGTAGTTGACACGTTTGAAACGGATGGACCTGTTGGCGCCTTAATTTTATATCGTGCGCTGGAGTTTTTAGGGGCAACCCCCGTACTCGTTTGCGGTACGCCCATGGCAACGGCTTTTCAATATGATTATCGAACGTGTGTTATCAGTGTGGGTAAAAAAGAGTGTGGTTTGGTGGAAGCAAAACGAGCCTTAGCCCACTATAAACCTGAAGCTATTATTTCAATAGAGCGCCCTGGGTTAGCTGAGAATGGTTGCTATCATAATATGCGAGGTGAAGACATTAGTGCGCGCGCTGCTTGTTTTGATTTTTTTATGGATGAAGCAAATTGCCCAACTATTGCCATTGGTGATGGTGGTAATGAAATTGGTATGGGTAACGTCAAAGCGTTCTTAGCTGAATTAGACATTATTCCTGCGGTCACTGAGTGTGATGAATTAATTATTAGTGATGTTTCAAATTGGGGCGTTTATGGTATTTTAGCGTTTTTAAGTATTTGGTCTAAACATGACTTATTAAATGAGGCTTGCCCTGAGCAGATATTAAAATATATTTCAAATTTAGGTAGCGTAGATGGTGTTACTCGGAGAAATGAATTAACAGAAGATAGCCTACCGGCATCAGAAGGCATTGCCTTGATTGGGCGAATTAGAGCATTAATTGGTTATAACAATTAAACTAATTAAGTGATTTATTTAAATGGTCTAAATTAAAGTTTAAACCATTAAATTAATCTGATTGGTATTATTAATATAAATAGTAGAATGATAGGAAAATAAAATGAGCACAGTATTTTTAAATGGCAATTATATGCCTATTGAAGAAGCTAAAATTTCCCCTCTTGATCGTGGTTTTTTATTTGGTGATGGTATCTATGAAGTAATCCCGTCATATTCGGGTAAAATGGTCGGCTTTCAAGGCCATATTAATCGCATGAATGATGGGCTTAACGCGATTGGTATTGAGCTAAACTGGAGTGATACACAATGGCAAGTATTGTGTGACACTTTAAGCGAAAAAAACGGCTCGGGTCCATTAGGTATTTATTTACATGTGACTCGTGGTACAGACACTAAACGTTTTCATGCTTTTCCTAAAGGTGTTACACCCACAGTATTTGCAATGGCTTTTGAAATTCCTGTTCCTAAAATACCTGATTTAGCTACGGTAGGCAAAGGTTATGCATTAACTAGCACTGAAGATTTACGCTGGCAGCGTTGTCAAATAAAATCGACATCGTTACTTGGCAATGTTTTACATTTTCAAGAAGGTTATGCTGCAGGTAGCCAAGAAACCTTGCTATATAACAGTAACAATGAATTAACTGAAGCGAGTGCCTCTAATATTTTTATTGTTAAAGACGGTGTTATCGCTACGCCTATTCAAGACAATCAAATTTTATCAGGTATTACCCGTCGGTTAGTCATTGATATATTGGCTAAAGATGGTTCTCTTATACTTGAAGAGAGAGTTATCACACTTGATGAAGTTAATACAGCGGATGAAATTTGGATCACCAGTTCGTCTAAAGAAATTGCCCCAGTGACCATGTTAGACAATAAAGTGGTTGGTGATGGCAACGTTGGACCCGTTTGGTTAAAAGCCGCGACGCTATACTCAACAAATAAATTTTCTTATTAATCTTTGAACTTGAACGTTAAACGGGATAAAAATTGGTATTTTGTCACAGAGTTACCTACCTTTAGAGTAGGGTAACTCTTTTATATTTGTTCACTAGCGGTGAATAAATAACTGTTTTTTGTTTAATGTTTAAGGATTTATGATGGAGTCTCTAAAAGTCGAAGAATATATGAACCATTATCCCGTTACTTTTACAGCGGAAATGGCGGTAGAAGAAGCCTCATTACGTTTTTTAAAAACCAAACAAATTGGTGGTCCGGTCATTGATGATAACGGTAAACTAATTGGTTTTTTATCAGAAAGTGATGTGTTAGCCAAAATGCTAGAAACCATTTATTACAATGAGCATATTGCTGATGTTACTGACTTAATGAGTAAAGATGTTTTAACAATGAAGCCCTACGATAGTGTGCTTGAATTAGGGCAATTAATGTTGAAAAATAAACCAAAAGTTTATCCAGTAATTGATGACAGCGGTAATTTACTGGGTACTATATGTCGTAATGATGTTTTACATGCGATAGATAAGCATTTACGTGTTAATTTAAAAGCAGGTAAAAAAAACTCAGCTAATTAACAACGCTTTATGTGACTAATATAACCTGATAAAATAGACTTTATACTTTGTCCTGTCTTTTTTTGAGTAGTAGAGTCTAGTTTGCTTTGTAATAAATCCCCCATTAAAACGCCCAATATCCAAGCTTTATTTGATCTTTTAACGCAAGTTAAAAAATCAGATTTTCCACGGTTTAAAAAACAGTTAATTCATCATAGAAGAATTATTAGCCAACTACAGTCATCTGATAATGCCGCTGTGGCTAAGCTTGAGCAACAAGCAAAGCACCTTAGCCGAACGGCAAAATCCATTGAACAATCTATTAGTGAGAAGCAACAAAAGTTAAAAAACCTACCTAAGGTAAGTTACCCTGAGGGCTTGCCTATTAGTGATAATGCCCAACTGATTTCTCAGACTATTCGCGATAATCAGGTGGTGATTATTGCCGGTGAAACCGGCTCAGGTAAAACTACGCAAATTCCAAAAATCTGTCTTGAATTAGGTCGTGGAGTTGATGGGCTGATTGGTCATACTCAGCCACGCAGAATTGCCGCTAGAACCGTTGCCAATCGTATTGCCGAAGAATTAAACACTAAACTAGGTGAGCAGGTTGGTTATAAAGTTCGTTTTAACGATCAAGTCAGTAGCAATAGCTATATTAAATTAATGACCGACGGTATTTTATTGGCAGAAATGCAAAAAGATCGATTACTACGTCAATATGACACCATCATTATTGATGAGGCGCATGAACGTAGTTTAAATATTGATTTTATTTTAGGTTATTTAAGACAACTTTTGCCGAAGCGTCCTGATTTAAAAGTTATTGTTACGTCGGCAACCATCGACCCTCAACGCTTTGCCAATCACTTTGCTGATAAATCAGGTAAACCTGCGCCGGTTATTGAAGTCTCTGGTAGAACATACCCGGTTGAGATGCGCTATCGGCCATTAAATGAAAATAATCAACAAAGCGATCATCAACAAAATAAGAGTGATGAAAAACAAGCTTCCGCTAATGACGGCTCTTATGAAGGCAAAGATATCATTAGTGGCATTCTTGATGCGGTTGATGAATTATCAGCGTTAACAAACGATCATCAGGGGCAGGGTGATATTCTCATTTTCCTCAATGGGGAACGAGAAATTCGTGATACGGCACAGGCACTCAATAAAGCTAATTTACGCCATACGCAAATTCTTCCCCTTTATGCTCGGTTAACGATTAGTGAGCAAAACCGAATTTTTAAACCGCATACTGGCCGTAATATCGTACTTGCGACAAATGTTGCCGAAACGTCTTTAACAGTACCGGGAATTAAATATGTTATTGATCCTGGTACTGCACGGATTTCTCGCTATAGTTATCGTACTAAGGTACAGCGCTTACCGATAGAAGCCATTTCACAAGCCAGTGCTAATCAACGTTCTGGACGTTGTGGGCGTGTCTCATCGGGTATTTGTATACGCCTATACAGTGAGGATGATTATCTGAATAGGCCAGAATTTACCGATCCTGAAATTTTGCGCACTAATTTAGCGACTGTTATTTTACAAATGTTAGCATTAGATTTAGGTGAAATAGGGGACTTTCCTTTTGTTGAGCCGCCAGATAATAGAAATATTAATGATGGGGTTAAATTATTAGAAGAATTGGCAGCGATAGACAGCACCGTTAGCCATAATCAAAGTCATACCCGATTAACAAAATCAGGACGGCTATTATCAAAGTTCGCTATCGATCCTCGTTTAGCAAAAATGGTATTAGCAGCGATTGATTTAGGTTGTGTTGAGCAAGTGTTAATTATTGTTAGCGCACTTAGTATTCAAGATCCTCGTGAAAGGCCACATGAAAAACAGCAAGCGGCAGATGAAAAACATAACCGCTTTAAAGACAAACAATCAGATTTTATTAGCCTGCTTAATTTATGGCAATACGTTAATGGTCAACAGAAAAGCTTATCGCAAAATCATTTTAGAAAATTATGTCAGCGAGAGTTTTTATCTTACGTACGTTTACGTGAATGGCAGGATATTTTTAGTCAACTTAAATTAACCTTAAAAGAGCAAAAAATATCACTTACTTCGGTTGATTATCAGTTCTCTGTCGCTGAGATAACGAATGACAATAATCAGAAAAAACAAGAAGCTAATATTCCTGATAGCTTAGTACCTGTACATCAGGCATTGCTTGCTGGTTTGTTGAGTCATTTAGGACAGCAAGACGAAAATAGAGAGTTTAAAGGCGCTCGTGGCAGTAAGTTTTTTATTTTCCCAGGCTCTGCGCTAGCCAAAAAACCACCAAAATGGTTAATGTCAGCAGAACTGGTCGAGACCAGTCGTCTTTTTGCACGGATGAATGCCCGTATTGATCCGCTATGGATAGAGCCACTAGCGGAACACTTATTAAAGCGCAGTTATAGCGAACCCCACTGGGAGAAAAAACAAGGGGCAGTAATGGCCTTGGAACAGGTCAGTCTTTATGGTTTAAGTATCGTTACTAAGCGTAAAATTAACTTTAATAAAATTGAACCACATACCTGTAGAGAGCTTTTTATTCGTGAAGCACTGGTCAATGGTGATTGTTTTATTAAAGAAAAATTTTTACTCCAAAATCAAACATTAGTAACCAGTATTGAAGCATTAGAGCAAAAGGCTCGGCGTAAAGACTTCCTGATTGATGAACAGCAGCTTGTTGATTTTTATGCGGATAAACTACCAGAAACAATTATTTGCCAACGTAGCTTTTTAGCTTGGTGGAAAAAAACAAAGCAAAAAAGTAGTGAACTGCTTAACTTTACTAAAGAATTCTTACTCAATGAATCATCAAATGAGTTATCAATTAAAGAATACCCCGATACATGGCAGCTAGATAATTTAACCTTGCCTTTAGTGTATCATTTTAGCCCCGGTGATGTTGATGATGGAATTAGCGTTATTATTCCTATTAGCATGTTAAATCAGTGCCAAGATGAAGGCTTTGATTGGTTAATTCCGGCACTTCGTTATGATTTAGTGGTGGCATTAATTAAGGCCTTACCAAAAGCATTACGGCGTAACTTTGTGCCAGCACCTAATTATGCAGAAGCTTGTTTAGCTAATATGAATGAGGCTCAAGGAAATTTAGTTGATGCCTTAGCAAAACAGCTATTACGTATGACAGGGGTTAGATTACCTGAGGATGCTTGGCATGATGTTGATTTACCTTTGCATTTAACTATGAATTTTCAAATTGTTAATGAAAAAGGTCAATTATTAAAACAAGGCCGAGATCTTAATTTACTAAAATCAGAGCTACAAGGAAAAGTAAAAGCATCAATTAAACAAGTCGCAGAGAAGGGTATTGAAAAAAGTAAATTAACTCAATGGAATTTTGGTAGCTTAGCGCAAAGTTATGAGAAAAAAGTAGCGAATATATCTATTAAAGCATTTCCTGCTTTGGTGGATCATAACAGCAGTGTTGCCATTGAGCTGTTTGAACAACAAGAGCATGCTGAGCAAGCTATGTTGGCAGGCATCAGTCGTTTAATTTTATTAAATATTCCATCGCCACTGAAATACTTACAAGAAAAAATGCCAAATAAAGCTAAGCTAGGTTTGTATTTTAATCTTTTTGGCTCAATTGCTGATTTATTGCAAGATTGTATTCAAGCCGCTTGTGTTTATTTAGTTAAGCAATATTTACAAAACAATAAGCTAGAAAACTTACCGCGAGCAGAAAGTGATTTTGTGTTAGTGCGTGATTATGTCCGAGCGGAAATTTCAGATTGCGTGTTAGTCGCGGCCATTAAAGTAGAGCAAGCATTGAGCTTACGACACGATGTTGCGAAAAAATTAAAGGGAAGTGTACCGTTAAATGTTATTCAATCTCATGGTGATGTAAAACAACAAAGTGAATATCTGATCTTTAAGGGCTTTGTTAATGCTTCCGGGATAGAAAAATTAGATGATATTATTCGCTATTTAAAAGGAATATTACGTCGTTTAGAAAAATTACCGATAGATCCTAACCAAGATAGATTAAAGCTAATTGAAATAAATAAAGCAGTAGATAAATATAATAGTGTGTTGCTAGCTCAGCGAAAAGATAAACCGATAGAGCAAGAGATTTTAGCCGTTAAGTGGATGATAGAAGAATTACGAATTTCTTTATTCGCCCAAAATTTAGGTACAGCACAGCCGATATCATTGAAACGGATTTTTAATCACTTAAAAACCTTTTCCTAGATATTTGACACATAGGCTTAAGCTACGTATAAATAACCAAACTGTTTTGGTATTATTATTTAAGAAGAGTTCACCTCACTTTGATAGTGTCGTTATTTCGTGGTTTTTTATACGGAATATTGTGTCTTATTAGCGCTTTAATAAATAAAGCATGAGGATGATATTAGGTGAATAGTTATATTACATTGGAGTACAGATGAGAAGTTTTGATGATAAACGTGATTTTTATCGCATGATGTTAAACAGTGAAGTAATTGTTACCATCATTGATGATGAAGCCAATAGTCAAATAACGGCTACGTGTCGTGATTTAAGTGCTACTGGTATGGCAATTGAAATGGAACATCCACTTGCCATATCTACCCATGTTAAAATTAAACTTGATTCAGCATCAGACCAAGTGCAGTCTCTTGACATGCGCGGTAAAGTAGTGCGAATTGATGAAGAAGGTGAGGGCTGTTACCTTGTTGGTATTGCCATTGAAGAGATAGACTAGTTAACGTGACAAGTTATTAGTCTCGAGTTACGAAGAAAGTCACTTCGAAACTCGAGACTTGGTATACGCTGCTGCTTAAGCGAGATGCTTTTTAGCAATAATTAATGCTTTTAACGTATTTGAGGCACCCACTGTTTCCATTAAATCACCATGAGTAACAATCACTTTATCACCTACTTTTAAATCAGCTTCCTTACATACTGTTTTAAGTATATCGTTATCTAAGTTTTTGTCATTACTTTGTGTTGAATCAAAGGCAACAGGATAAACGCCGCGGTAAATAGCGGTTTTATTTAATGTTTTAGCATGACGAGACAATGAATAAATAGGTAAACCTGAGGTAACGCGAGACATTAACTTACTGGTTTGTCCTGACTCAGTTAAGGCAATAATAGCTTTAACGCCATCTAAATGGTTGGCTGCATACATAGCTGATAAGGCAATCGTTTCAGATATTTCACTAAAGGTTAAATCCATTCTGTGATTTGAAATATTGACTGAACGATGTTTTTCAGCACCAACACAAACGCTAGCCATTGCCAATACAGTTTCAACTGGATATTTACCTGCTGCAGTTTCAGCGCTAAGCATTACCGCATCTGTACCATCTAATACAGCATTTGCTACGTCCATAACCTCAGCACGTGTTGGCATCGGTTGTTCAATCATGGTTTCCATCATTTGTGTTGCCGTAATAACTACACGGTTTAATTGACGTGAGCGAGCAATAATATGTTTTTGCTTACCAACAAGTTCAGCATCGCCAATTTCTACACCTAAATCACCACGAGCAACCATAACAACATCAGAAGCTAGAATGATACCATCAAGTACCTTGTCATCATTTACTGCTTCAGCACGTTCAATTTTTGAGACTAAACGAGCATCACAACCGGCTTCTTGAGCCAATAGTCGTGCTTCACGCATATCTGCAGCATCACGTGGAAATGAAACGGCAAGAAAGTCTACTTTGATTTTAGCTGCTAACTTGATATCTTCTTTATCTTTAACCGTTAATGCTGGAGCTGTTAAGCCACCACCTTGACGGTTAATGCCTTTATTATTAGATAATGGGCCACCAACGGTGACTTCTGTAAATACAGAAGTTTCTGACGTAGATAGAACCTTTAATTGTACACGACCATCATCAAGCAATAAAATATCACCAGTACTAACATCTTGAACTAATTTTTTGTAATCTATCCCTATTTTTTCTTGGCAACCTAAGCCTTTTTCTAAGGTTGCATCAAGTTCGAACTGATCACCGATAGCGAGTTTTATTGGACCATCTTTAAAAGTAGAGATACGAATCTTAGGGCCTTGTAGATCACCTAAAATACCAACATAAATACCTAACTCTTTGGCGATTTCACGAACATTATTCGCTCTGTCAATGTGATCTTGTGGTATCCCGTGAGAAAAATTAAGTCTTACTACGTTTACACCTGCAGCGAGTACTGATTTCAATATTGCTCTATCATCGGTTGCCGGACCAAGCGTGGCAACAATTTTTGTTCTTCTAGGCATGTTAATCCTTAGTTACTTTTTAAATGGTTTTACGTTAGTGTGCATTTTATTTGTTAATGAAATTAACGTTTAATCTTTTTTATCAAAGCGTGAGCTTCTTAAACTATCTTTTACTTTTTTCAAGTTATCTCTAAATTTACTACCACGGCGTAAGGTAAACCCCGTAGCCAATACATCTATCAATGCTAACTGAGCTATTCTTGACGACATTGGCATATAAAGATCGGTGTCTTCGCTAACATTTACCGATAGCACTATGCTACATTCTTTAGCTAAAGGCGTACCTGTAGTAGTAATACCAATAACCGTTGCATCATTTTCTTTCGCTAAACTAGCCACTTCAACCAATGATTTTGTTCTACCTGTATGAGATATCACAATCACTACATCACCTTGGCGACTATTTATAGCACTCATACGTTGCATTAATATGTCATCGAAATAAACAACGGGCACATTAAAGCGGAAAAACTTATTTTGTGCATCATGGGCGACAATGGCGGAAGCACCTAAACCAAAAAAGGAAATTTTATTGGCTTGGGTTAACACGTCCACTGAGCGGTTGATTAAGTTTGAATCTAAACTTTTACGTGCTAATTCAAGATTAGCCATCGTCGATTCAAAAATTTTTGAGGTGTATTCTTCAGCGCTATCATTCTCATCAACATGTCGATTAACATAGGGAGTACCGTTAGCTAAACTTTGTGCTAAATGTAGTTTAAAATCGGGATAACCTTTAGTATCTAAACGACGACAGAAACGGTTCACTGTCGGTTCACTTATTTTAGCTTGTTTCGCTAGTGCAGCTATACTTGAGTGTATAACCGTATTAGGTGAAGATAATATTACTTCAGCTACTTTACGTTCTGATTTACTTAATGTGTCTAGTTCGTTTGTGATCTTTTCTAATATATTCATTATCTTGTGATCCTAGATCTACTGATATTAGCCATCAATTTTTATTTGGTGGCAAGATAAAGTTTAAATTTAATGGTCGATGATTGACTATTACTTCTTTACTGTAATTTATTTTCTTCTTAAGTAACAGGAAAAGTGAAACTTTATTTCATAATTTGCACTAATATAATACAAAATGCATAAAACTTGCAAATGTTTAATAAATAAACAATGGCTGGTCTACGTTATTTTGTAAAAATATACACTTACGGATCCGTTTAACACAGTATTTCAGCTAGGTTTACTAGCCAATTCAATCATATTTTAATATAAAGTGTAATAAAATTACAAAAATCCTTTACTGATTAACATTCAAACGCTAAATTAGAGATGTCTGTAGTTTAGTTACGCTATTGTGGTTTAAATTTATGGACATAATACGCAGTCATTAACAATGAAGTGAACTTACTCATCAGAGTCCTAGTTAGAAAATAAGGTTAGAAAGTTTTATGAATAAATTAGATTGTCAGTCTGCTAGCGAAATCGTTATTTTTGGTGCGTTAGGTGATTTATCACGCCGTAAGCTTTTGCCGGCTTTATATCAGTTAGAAGTGTGTGGTTTAATTAATGAAAAAAGCCGTATTGTTGGTGTTGCCCGTCCAGCACATAGTGTTGAAGACTTTAAAAGTATTGTATTAGAAAGCCTTCATGACTTTGTTAATGAAATGTTAGATGAAAACATTTTAGCACGCTTTACTGCGCGTTTAGTTTATCAACAGCTTGATATGAAAGAGGCCTGTGCTTATAACCATTTAGCGGATACTTTATCTGCTGGAAATAGTACTCGTGTATATTATTTTTCTACGCCACCCACTATTTATGGCGATATTTGTAACGGTTTAAACCATGCAACGCTTATTTCATCTGATGACCGTATCATAATGGAGAAGCCTATTGGCCATTGTTTAGCGTCATCTAAAGTAATCAATGACCAAGTGGCTCGTTTCTTTAATGAAAATCAAATTTATCGTATTGACCATTATCTTGGTAAAGAAACGGTATTAAACCTTTTAGTGTTACGCTTTGCTAACTCACTTTTTACTAATAACTGGGACAGAAATAGCATAGATCATGTGCAAATAACGGTTGCAGAAAGTGTTGGTATAGAAGGCCGTTGGACGTTTTATGATGAAGCCGGCCAAATGCGCGATATGATTCAAAGCCATTTATTGCAAATTTTATCTTTATTAGCAATGGAACCTCCAGCTGATTTAAGTGCAAGCAGTATTCGTGCGGAAAAGTTAAAAGCGGTAAAAGCACTTTCTCCCATTAATCGTACTAATGTTAAAGAGAAAACCGTTCGAGGCCAATATACTGATGGCTTCTTAAATGGTGTTGCAGTACCTAGTTATTTGAATGAAGAAGGTGCAAATACTAATAGTAAAACAGAGACCTTTGTTGCCATTAAAGCTGAAATAGATAATTGGCGTTGGTCTGGTGTGCCTTTTTACTTACGTACCGGTAAACGTATGCCGGCTAAACACAGTGAAATTGTTGTGCACTTTAAAGCACAGCCACATAATATTTTCAAAGACAGCTACAGTGAATTACCGTCCAATAAGTTAACCATTCGCTTGCAACCTGATGAAGGGGTTGAATTACAAATGATGAATAAAATTCCAGGTATTGCTTCGCAAATGAATATCCAAGAAAATAAATTGGATTTGAGTTTCAATGATACTTATCAAGATCAGCGAGTCATTGATGCTTATGAGCGTTTAATGCTAGAAGTATTAAATGGTAATCAGTCTTTATTTGTTAGTCGTGATGAAGTTGAAGCCGCTTGGACATGGGCTGATAGTATAATTGATGCATGGCAAGCAACCAATGAAGCACCTAAACCATACGCTGCCGGTTCATGGGGGCCAGTATCATCTATTTCATTAATCGCGCGTGATGATCGCCAGTGGGTAGAATAATCATGTTTGAGCAAAAAAAATTCGATACACGTGAACAATTAGACTTAGCTTTAGCTAATAAAGTGAGTGAAATACTTCAACACGCTATTTCACTCAAAGGAAAAGCCAGTATTGCTGTTTCTGGAGGCTCTACGCCAAAAGGTTTTTTTAAGCTGTTATCTAATAAAGATATTGACTGGAAAAAGGTCACTATAACCTTAGCGGATGAACGCTGGGTTGATATTAACTCGGATGCCAGTAATACCCGTTTAGTGCATGAAAATTTATTACAAAATAAAGCTGCAGTAGCTAAATTTTTTCACTTAAAACAAGGTGAAGAGTTATGTGATCAAACGTTAGCTGCTCTTAATCTTGCGGCTAATAATACATTATTACCCTTAGATGTGCTTATTTTAGGGATGGGTGAAGATGGCCATACTGCTTCATTATTTCCGTGTAGCGCACAAATAAAACAGGCTTTAGATAGTAATAATGAAAATGCTTTAATGAAAGTAGAGCCAACAACAGCAGCACATCAACGCATTACCTTTAGCTTTGCCTCATTGAGTCAAAGTAAAAATATATTTTTACTTTTTTGTGGCGACAATAAAAAGCAAGTATTAGATAAAGCACTTGGCGGTGATGATATTTTTGAAATGCCAATTCGGACTTTCCTACAAGCCAATAATATCAACACTCAAGTCTATTGGGCTGTGTAGACGGACTTTATTCCAACACATTTCAAATTAACGATTAAATAAATTTTGAGAAGTAGAGCTATGAATATATCAATGAAACAAGAAATAGTAGAGATAACTGAACGAATTATTGCTCGAAGTGTTACCACACGAACTGAATATTTAGCAAAAATAGCCGCCGCAAAATCAAATACAGTACATCGCGCTAGTTTATCCTGTGGTAACTTAGCCCATGGTTTTGCTGCGTGTGGTAAAGACGATAAACAAGCAATTAAAGGCTTGAGTCATTCAGATATAGCAATTGTCTCTGCTTATAACGATATGCTTAGTGCGCACCAGCCGTATCAAACATATCCTCAAATTATTAAAGAAGCGATAAAAGAAACGGGGGGCATTGCTCAGTTTGCTAGTGGTGTTCCTGCGATGTGTGACGGCGTGACCCAAGGTCAGCCGGGCATGGATTTAAGCTTAATGAGTCGAGATGTTATTGCCATGGCAACGGCTATTGGTTTATCACACAATATGTTTGATGGCGCTTTAATGCTTGGTATTTGCGATAAAATAGTACCGGGTTTATTGATTGCTAGTATGACCTTTGGTCATTTACCAATAGTATTTGTGCCTGCTGGCCCTATGCCATCTGGTATTCCAAATAAAGAAAAAGCAAAAGTTCGTCAACAATATGCTCAAGGTGAAGTAGATAAAGTTGCATTATTAGAAGCTGAATCAGCCTCTTACCATGCCGCAGGTACTTGTACTTTCTTTGGTACTGCTAATTCTAATCAATTAGTGGTTGAAGTGATGGGTTTGCATTTACCAGGTGCTTCTTTTATTCCACCCAATACACAGCTTCGTGAAGAGTTAACGAAAGCTGCTGCGCGTCAAGTTACACGTTTAACTCAGCAATCAGGTAATTACATGCCTATTGGTGAAATGGTTGATGAGCGCTCTATTGTTAATGCCATTGTTGCGTTGTTAGCGACGGGTGGGTCAACTAATTTAACGATGCACATTATCGCTTTTGCTCGTGCTGCAGGTATTATTGTTAATTTTCAAGATTTTAATGACTTATCTCATGCGGTGCCATTAATTACGCGAATTTATCCTAATGGTCATGCTGATATCAATCACTTCCAAGAAGCGGGCGGTATGGCACTACTGTTTAAAGAGTTAATTGCGGGAGGTTTACTACATGAAGATGTTGAAACTATTTGCGGTCGTGGTTTAACACGTTATACCCAAAAACCTGTGTTAGATAAAGGTCAACTTAAATGGGTTAATTGTGTTGAAAAGTCGCTTGATAAAGAAGTCATTGCTACTGTAGCTAAACCATTTAAAACTGATGGCGGTTTAAAAACTTTACAAGGTAATTTAGGTACCTCAGTATTAAAAACATCTTCTTTGCGTGATGGTAGTTATGTCATTAAAGCGCCGGCAATAGTTTTTGAAGATCAACATGAATTACAAGTGGCTTTTGACAACGGTGAATTAGAAAAAGATTTTGTTGCTGTCGTTCGTTTCCAAGGGCCCAAAGCACGCGGTATGCCTGAATTACATAAGTTAACTCCGCCACTCGGTGTTTTACAAGATAAAGGTTTTAAAGTTGCTTTAGTGACTGATGGTCGAATGTCTGGTGCCTCAGGCAAAGTGCCTGCCGCTATTCATTTATGTCCTGAAGCATTAGATGGCGGCTTAATAGCTAAAGTAAGAACGGGCGATATGATCAATCTTGACGGTGAAACAGGTGAACTAACATTATTAGTTGATAAAAAAGAGCTAGCTGCACGTGACCTTGCAATATTTCAAGTTAATGAACATCATCAAGGTATGGGGCGTGAACTTTTTGGTTTTATGCGCCGTAATTTAAGCTCTGCTGAAACCGGCGCTTGTTCATTGTTTGATGAATAAAAAAACAATGATGGATATTTGGCTAAGTTAACTACTTTATAGTTTACTTAGTCGTAAATAATAGATAAATATCAGTGAATACTGATGCCAGTAGATAATAGAGTATTTATGACAGTATCAAAAAATTGGCAAATTATGCCGAAGGAACTTTTTGCTATGGGCCCAATTGTGCCTGTATTAGTTATTAATAAAGTCGAAGATGCCTTGCCCATTGCTGAAGCGTTATTAGCTGCGAATGTCAGAGTGTTAGAAGTTACCTTACGCACACCGGCGGCACTTGATATAATAAGTCTGATTGCCAAAGAATTACCTGAAGCGATTATTGGCTCAGGTACAGTGACCAATCGCCATCAACTACAACAGTCAGTGGATGCTGGTGCAAAGTTTGCCATAAGCCCTGGATTAACTAAAGATCTTTTACAGGCGGGAAGTGAAAGTAGTATTGCTTTAATTCCCGGTATCTGTTCTATTTCAGAGTTAATGGATGCTGCTGATTTTGGTTATGATCATTTAAAATTCTTCCCCGCAGAATCATCAGGTGGTGTGAATGCAATTAAATCAATTGGTGGTCCATTTCCAAATATTAAATTTTGCCCAACCGGTGGCATCAATTTAAAAAATATTCGTGATTACTTAGCATTATCTACTGTTACTTGTTGTGGGGGCTCTTGGTTAGTACCAAACAATGTGGTTAAAAATAAAGATTGGTCAGTGATCACTCAACTTGCTAATGAAGCACTTGCTTACGTTAAGTAACGTATTAAGTTTTTTGTCCGTCGTATATGTTGATAGTTTAAATTAAAAGGTGTAGAGGCAAAGGTTCATAGTTCCCGACTGATCCTAAGTACCTACATCAGGAGAATGTGCGTCCTGCATTCTCTAATAAGGTACTTCCTGTACCGTCATGTAGGCAAGGTACTGATTGAATAGAATGGTTATACCAATCAGACTAACTAAGTGATCTTTTAAAATGGTCTAAATATCCAATAACATCATTGCTTTCAATCCCAATAGCCCGCTATTGGTCAATCAAGCGTCTTGTTCTTGAAGATTTACCCTCATTAAAATTTGAACCATGAATTAATCTGATTGGTATTACTCCCTTGTCAAAATCAATAATGCAGCATATATACCTTTTAAACTCAGCCTTGGGGCTTGTCAGGAAAGTAATAACCTCACAAATTTGTTTGATTATAGAGTAACAAATTTTGCTTATTCTAACCTCTTTAACACAGTTCTGAAGTGACTCATTCATTCTTTCATTTGGTATTAGGCATTAAAAAAGGCAACTATTACTCATAACAGTTGCCTTTTTTGTTAATTGGATAAGAAAGGCTTATGAATACGGCAAGCCTTTCTGTCATCAATTAACTCGTTTTAGTCATACCAGCTGAACTTCTGCTTATTACATCAGCAGCTATCGCTGTACGGCCTGAAACTTGATGTACCATACGATCTTCATTTGCCATAAAGCTGCAAGGAATTTCGTTCATGGTAGTAATCGTTTCAGTTTTCGTCATTGGTGAAGAAGCTCGACCAGATAAACGATTCGCTTTTCTAACTTGCCTTGCTAATTTTTTATCTTTTATGGGTGATTTTTTCGCAGCCGGAGTCACAACTTTTTTAGCCTTAGTTTTAGCAACTTGCTCTTTAACTAACTCCGGCTCTTTAGCTAATTCAGGTTCTTTAACTTCATTTTTTATCTCAGTAGGTGTTTTACTTTCTACTTTGACTTCAACATCAGTTTTGATTTCAGTGATAGTGTTTTCATTAACATCATCAGCTGAAGTTGTTGGTGTTTCAACGTCAGTTGTTATTTCAACCGGTGTTACTTGAGCTGATTTAACGTCGGAATTACTGGCTGTAATTTGACTTGGCTCAACATCGGCTTCTTGCTCTACGCTAGATGTTTCAACCGCGACAATTGTTTCTTGTTGAGGCTTTTCTTCAACGTCAACAAAAGGTAGGTCTTGTTGCTGTTCTTTGCTTTCTACTTCAATCGTTGGTTTGCTCTCAACAATTTCCGCTTCAGCTACTGGTTCTGTTTGAGCCGTTTGATGCGCAGGGTAGCGTGCTTCAATAGCATCATTATTTTGTGCATTTTCAGTTGCTAGTTCATCAGTTGATATTTCTTGCACTTGGTCTTCAGGTTTTTTCTCACGACGTCTACGTTGTCCATTAGAACGCAAATGTCTAGGTGAGCGCCTGTTACGAGGACGTTCTTCACGAGTCACTTCATTAGAAGTACTTAACTCAGGAGAGCTAACCTCAGTAGTATCAACCTGCTCTGTGATGACAACATTATTATTGCTATCGTCTTTTTTATCTTTCTGTTGCGCAGTAATTACCTGTTCAGCGTTAGTTTTTTCAGGTTTATTGACACGTATTTTCTTACGGTTACTTCGACGTTGACGACGCTCTTTGGCAACTTCTTCTTTGACCGGTTTGTTTCTATCATGTTCAGGCTTACGAGGCTGAGTTTGTGTTTTAGCTTTGCTCTGAGGCTTTTTAGCATCATCACGTATATCATCGCTTTTTACATTTTTATTGTTTGTGCGATCATCATTACGATTACCACCGCGATTATTGCGAGAGTTTCCACGACGCTGTCCTTGGCGATTACGTTGACCACGGTTATCCTGACGTTTAGGCTTAGTTTCAGTTTCTGTTTCAGGTGTAGGCGCTTCTATAGCGGCTTCTTCAGGAGAAAATAAACTTTTTAACCATGCAAAGAAACCAGTTGCTTTTTCAGTTTTTTCAGCCACCGGTGCTATTGGTGCATCTTTAGTTTTTATTACTTTAGGTGCTGCCATCCCTTGACCCATTGCTTGAATTACAGGTTCATCAGGCTTTACGGTCTCTTTATCATATTTAGGCATTCTTGCTTCTTCAAGTTCAGCCTGTTTAATTGATATGTCATAGCTAGCTTCAGTAATGGTTTCATCATTCTTAACACGTAATACTTCATATTGTGGAGTATCCATGTGTGGATTAGGGATGATTAATACACGAGCACCATGCTGTTTTTCAATGTGCATAACCGAGCGACGTTTCTCATTCAATAAATACGTTGCAACCGGAACAGGTACTTGTGCTTGAACATGTTGAGTATTTTCTTTGATGGCTTCTTCTTCCATCAAACGAAGTATAGATAAAGCTAATGACTCAACACCACGTACTTGACCAGTACCGCTACAACGAGGACAAACGCCTTGGCTAGTTTCGCCAATTGAAGGGCGTAAACGTTGACGTGACATTTCCAACAAACCAAAACGAGAAATTCGACCTAGCTGGATACGTGCTCTATCTTGATGAACAGAATCACGCATGCGATTTTCTACTTCGCGTTGATGACGTACAGGTGTCATATCGATGAAGTCTATTACTACTAAGCCACCTAAATCGCGTAAACGCAATTGACGAGCAATTTCTTCTGCTGCTTCTAAGTTAGTGTTAAATGCTGTTTCTTCAATATCGCTACCTTTAGTTGCACGGGCAGAGTTAATATCAATTGAAGTCATTGCTTCAGTAGGGTCTATAACAATAGAGCCACCTGAAGGTAAGCGTACTTCACGTTGAAAAGCAGTTTCAATTTGAGTTTCAATTTGGTAATGGGTAAATAAAGGAACATCACTCTCATAGAGTTTTATTTTACTTAAAAAATCAGGACGAACAATTTCAATGTGTTTTTTAACACTTTCAAATGTTTTAGGTCGGTCAATAAGTACTTCACCAATATCGCGGCGTAAATAATCACGAATAGCGCGTAAAATAAGGTTAGTTTCTTGATGAATTAAAAAAGGAGCAGGCCGGCTCTTTCCAGCATCACTAATAGCTTGCCAGTGGTGTAATAGAACATTTAAATCCCATTCTAACTCTTCATAAGCTTTGCCTACGCCAGCAGTGCGAACAATTAACCCCATTCCTTTAGGCAGGTCTAATTTACTTAAAGATGCTTTTAATTCAGTACGTTCATCGCCTTCAATGCGACGAGAAATACCACCGGCACGCGGGTTGTTTGGCATTAATACTAAGTAACTACCAGCAAGGCTGATAAACGTTGTTAAGGCTGCACCTTTTTGGCCACGTTCTTCTTTATCAATTTGAACGATAACTTCTTGGCCTTCGCGTAACACTTCTTTAATGTTAGGACGACCCTGGAAGCTATAACCCTTTGGGAAATATTCGCGAGAAATTTCTTTCATAGGTAAAAAACCATGACGATCAGCGCCATAGTCAACGAAAGCAGCTTCTAGAGAAGGCTCAATACGAGTAATTTTTGCTTTGTAAATATTGGATTTTTTTTGTTCATGGCCAGGGCTTTCGATATCTAAATCGTAAAGTTTTTGTCCATCGACAAGTGCTACGCGCAATTCTTCAGATTGGGTAGCGTTTATTAACATACGTTTCATAGTTTGTGTGACTCACTTTTAGTCACAACACACCATTTATTTTACACACAAAGCAATCTGTTTTTTGGTAACAGCAGTATGTCAGCCTCACGGATGTCATAAAGTTGATCTGTCATTTTACCAGATCAAGCTGTTCTAAATTCTGATTGTTAATTCAAGAATATGCTCACCATGCCGTTTAAATGCGGTGAACAGTGTCAATATATTTCTTTATGTGCCCAGCCAGTGTGCCGTGCTTTTTAGTAATCTCATTTATTGTAATTAAATATTTAGCGGACGATATTTTTTACGTCTTACTTTTGCTAAATTAAAATGTTTGTTGACCTTTGTGAAAAGGTAAAATGAGTTTACTAAATAATTTAATAAAATTGCTTTATGGAGTAGGGCTAATATCATTTTCGATAAATAAAACTGTTTATGCTATTTTTAACAAGTTACACGCGTTAAATGTTGCAATAGGCCGTACCTTCAATATGTCATTTGCTTTACTGGTTTGTATTAATTTAGTTTTTGTCATAACAAAACTACAATTTCCAGTGGGTGCATATTAATGTGGCCGCAGTTTGCCTCTTACGTCTCTCTGTAAAACTTCATACGTTAGTGCTTGTTTAGTTAATTAAATAAGCTAGTTAACATTCAACCACTAACACATCATTATCCCACTATAATGATGGATAAGCTAATAAAAAACGGATTAAATGGTGAAATGCTGTAAAAAAAATGTGTTAAACTTCCTGCCATTAAAGAATTGAACCCAAAAGCACAAACAAATGTTACAAAAATCAGATAAAACAGCAGTTCAAGGTGATGAACGACCTAAAGTTCGTTTTATTACTATTGATAGTGAAGATGCAGGACAAAGAATTGATAACTTTCTCTTAAGAACCTTAAAAGGTGTTCCTAAAAGTCATTTATACCGTTTACTGCGTAAAGGCGAAATACGGGTAAATAAAAAGCGTATTAAGCCAGTTTATAAATTAGCCGTTGATGATATCTTACGTATTGCGCCAATTCGTGTCTCTGAAAAAGCCAATACAGTTTCTACTGGGTTAAATATTGTCGCTAATTTAGAAAAACAGATATTGTTTGAAGATGAACGATTAATTGTGATTAATAAACCCTCAGGAATGGCTGTACATGGCGGTAGTGGCTTAAGTTTTGGTTTAATTGAAGCGCTGAGAGCGCTGCGACCAGATGCGCGTATGTTAGAGTTGGTACATAGATTAGATAGAGATACGTCAGGGTGTTTAGTTGTTGCTAAAAAACGCTCAGCGCTACGACATTTACATGAACAATTACGTAACAAAAAAGTACAAAAGTTTTATCATGCTTTAGTGAAAGGCCATTGGCCTACGAAACTAACCCGCGTTACAGAAGGATTAAGAAAAAATGATCTTAAGTCCGGTGAACGTGTAGTGATTGTTGATAATATCAACGGCAAAGAATCAGAAACTCGTTTTAGAGTATTAGAACGCTATCGTGGTGCGACGTTAGTACGTGCATTTCCTGTAACGGGAAGAACTCACCAAATTCGAGTTCACTGTCAGGTGAGCGGCCACTCTATTGCCATGGATGCTAAATATGGTCATGAAGGTTTTGATGCCGATATGAAGGGCAAGGGCTTAAAACGATTGTTTTTACATGCGGCGAGCATTGAGTTTACTCACCCTTTAACTGAAGAGCGCTTAAAAATTGAAGCGCCACTTGAGCCCAGTTTAGAAAAACTACTGACTAAATTAGTTAGAGAATAAATAGAAGAGAACTATGCAAAATTATAAGTTAGTTATTTTTGATTGGGATGGCACTCTAATGGACTCTGTTGATCGTATTGTTTCTTCAATGCAATCAGCCGCTAAAGTTGTGGGTTTAGCTATACCATCAAATGAAGCCGCGAAACAAATTATTGGTTTAAGTATTCCAGAAGCACTAAAAGAGTTGTTTGAAGGTATTACCGGTGAGCAAATAGAAATAATGCGATTGCAATATAAGTATCAATACCTTGAAGGCGATACAACGCCAACACCTTTATTTGCTAATGCCACCAATTTACTGACTCAGTTAAAGCAACGTAATAAGTTATTGGCTGTCGCTACGGGTAAAGGGAGAGATGGCTTGAATCGCGTATTAGAAGTCAGTGAGACCAGAGCTTTCTTTAATACTACTCGTTGTGCCGGTGAAATGCCGTCAAAGCCCGATCCAACAATGTTACTTAGTATTTTAGACGAATTAAACTTAGCACCACATGAAGCTATTATGATTGGCGATACGAGCCATGATTTAAAAATGGCACAGAATGCCGGTATAGATAGTATCGGTGTGACTTTTGGCGTACATGACCGAGAAGTGCTCAATCAATATAAGCCAAAAGTAATTGTTGACTCTTTGGCTGAATTACACCAATTGTTGCTCGGCTAGCACATTAAGGCCATGTTGTTTTAATAAGCCTACTAGCTTGATAAGTGGTAAACCAACTAAGGTGTTGGGGTCATCACCTTCAAGCTTTTTAAATAGGCATATACCTAAAGCCTCACTTTTAAAACTACCAGCACAGTTATAAGGTTGTTCCGTTTTTAAGTAGCTTTCTATTTCATCTTGTGAAAGTACATTAAAATGTACAATAAAGGGTTCTACTAATGATATTACCTTATCGTTTTCGCTATCAAAGACACATAGCCCAGTATAAAAAGTTACGCTTTTATTACTAAATTTCTTGAGTTGCTTTACCCCATTATTAAAATTATGGGGTTTACCTAGAATTTCGCCTGCGCATACCGCGACTTGATCTGAGCCGATAATAAGTGCATTGGGAAATTTATGCGCAACTGCTTTTGCTTTTTCAATGGCTAAACGTTCAACTAATGCTTGCGGAGTTTCATTTGTTAATGCTGTTTCATCAATATTTGGCTTGGCTGTTTGAAAGGGTAGGTTAAGTTTTTCTAAAATAGTTTGTCGAAATATAGAGGTAGAGCCTAATACTAAGGTTTTCATATAAATCCTGAAAGTGTTACTTTGATTTAACTAAGTTTTGATTTTAGTTTTGATTTTAGTTTTGATTTTAGTGAAGTTAGCGTACTAAAACTGACTAATTCAGTGCGCTTTAGTCAAAAAACAAACTATTAAGTGCTATTATAAGGACAATCTTTAGTTTTTAAACAAAATAAGCTAATTTTCTTTTGACACTTGCTCTTCAGAGCTTTAATATGCGCGACCTATGCAGAATCTTAAACTTCCAATAACGATTAGTCCATCTCGTAGTGCACAGCGCAGGCTTGTGTGTGAAGGCGTCTTTAAGCTATCGGATATGACTAGGCTGCTGGCTAACTGTGAAAAACGTAGCGAGCATGTTCAAGTTAGTGTTAAGTTTGATGTGGATGAACGTGGTTTGACAGTAATGTCAGGTACAGCATCTACATTAGTTGCATTAACTTGTCAGCGGTGTAATGAACTTTTTGACCATAAACTTGAAGTAGAGTTTACTTTTAGTCCGGCAAAAAATGAAGAAGCAGCTGAAAAAATTCCGTCATACTATGACGTAATAGAATTAAATGAAGATGGTGAAGTAAACTTGCGAGAGCTAGTGGAAGAAGAGTTCATACTTATTACTCCATTAATTCCACGGCATGAAATCGAAGACTGTTCAGCGGATGCTGATAGTGTTTGGGGTGAATTGCCTGAAGAGCTTGAGAAACCGAATCCATTTGATGCATTAAAACAACTTAAATAGTTAAGTGTATTTAGCAATTTAACTAATAACCGATTTAGGAGTAACTCATGGCAGTTCAAAAAAGCAAAAAGTCTCGTTCAAGACGTGGCATGCGCCGTTCACATGATGCTGTAACAGCAGAACATTTATCAGTAGATCCAGTTTCAGGTGAAACGCATCGTCGTCACCATATAACAGCTGATGGCTTTTACAAAGGCGTTAAAGTAATCGCTAGTTAAACGCTATTACTTTAAGCAATCTATTTACAAGCTATATACTTACGCTTGAATAGCATTAATAAACTAACCTTAGCGTTAGATGTTATGGGGGGCGACCAAGGCCCCCTTATAACTATTCCCTCTGCAATAATGGCAATAAACTATCTGCCTAATTTGCATCTTATTCTTTGTGGTGATGAAAATATCATTACAACAGAACTTGCTCGCTTAAATATCACTCAACAAGATTTAACCCTACATAAACAGCTATCTATTTTTCCTACTACCGAAATTGTGGAAATGGATGATAAACCTGCTTTTGCCCTGCGTACAAAAAAAAATTCGTCTATGCGTAAAATGTTAGATTTAGTGCATGAAGGTAAAGCACAAGCCTGTATTAGTGCTGGTAATACCGGTGCCTTATTTTCGATGGCGCATTTTGTCTTAAAAACACTTCCTGGTGTTGAGCGGCCGGCATTAATCTCTTCTTTGCCTACTCATGACAATGATAAGCATGTTTTTATGTTGGATTTAGGCGCTAATGTTTTTTGTGATTCCCATGTCTTGTATCAGTTTGGGGTAATGGGCTCTGTAATGGCTGCACAAGTGGATGGAATTAAAAACCCCCGTATCGCGTTACTAAATATGGGGGCAGAGTCAATGAAGGGAAGTGATCATATAAAGCAAGCTGCGCTTGAACTGTCAGCCAATAATGATATTAATTACATAGGTTTTATTGAAGGCTCTGATATTTTCTCTAATAAAGCTGATGTGATTGTTTGTGATGGTTTTGTGGGCAATGTTGCGCTTAAAACTTGTGAAGGTGTGGCACGTTTAGTTTATAAAAAATCAGAAGTGCTTTTTAATCGAAACTTTTTAGCTAAGTTAATGGCGACTATTTTTAAACCTAGTTTAAAAAAGCTGTTTAAATCGGTGAACCCCGACCAGTATAACGGTGCTAGTTTGATAGGATTGCGCGGCATAGTCGTTAAAAGTCATGGTAATGCCAATGCTAGTGCTTTTTATTCTGCTATCATGGAAGCAGTTAAAGAGGTCGAACGACAAGTACCGAACAAAATAAAAAACTCATTGGAGCAAGGGTTATCACTTCCCTAAAATTCACTTATAAATAAGTAAAAAGAGTAAATAATATGCAAGATCTATCTTCTCAAGGTAAGTTAGCCTTTATATTTCCCGGTCAAGGTTCTCAAACAGTTGCTATGCTTAGTGACTTTGCACAAAATGATATTGTTCAACAAACGTTTAAAGAAGCGTCAGACGCATTAGGTTATGACTTATGGCATCTAGTTGCCCAAGGGCCTGCAGAGCAGCTGAATCAAACTAATTTCACTCAACCAGCGTTGTTAACCGCTAGTGTTGCTTTGTGGCGTGTTTGGCAAGCTGAATCTGATGTGATGCCAAGTGTGTTTGCTGGACATAGTTTAGGTGAATATTCAGCGTTGGTTTGTGCCGGTGTACTTTCATTAATCCAAGGGGTTAAATTAGTAGAGAAACGCGGCGAGTACATGCAAGCCTGTGTTCCCGCTGGTGTTGGTGCAATGGCGGCCGTTATAGGGTTAGATGATCAAGCGATTATTGATGCTTGTGCTAAATCTCAAATGGATGATGTGGTGGCTGCGGTTAATTTTAATTCACCTGGACAGGTTGTTATTGCAGGTCATAAAGTCGCTGTTGAACGTGCTGGTTTACGTTGTAAAGAAGCCGGCGCTAAACGGGTCTTACCTTTACCGGTTAGTGTACCTTCTCATTGTGCTTTAATGACGGATGCCGCTGAAAAATTAGCAGCCGATCTTGAACAAATAACCTTCACTAAACCAAGCATTAATGTGGTTAATAATGTTGATGTAAGTGTTGAAACGAGTAGTGAAGCGATTAAAACTGCTTTAGTTAAACAGTTATACAGCCCAGTACGCTGGAGTGAAACGATTACAGCACTTGGCGAACAAGGCATCACTCAAATGGTTGAAGTGGGGCCCGGTAAAGTATTACAAGGCTTAGTAAAACGCATAAATAAAACAATCACTTGTGTTTCATTTAATTCAACTGACACCTTAAGTAAAGCAAAAGATCTTACGCAAATAAACTAGTGTTAAGTTAATTAATAATTAAGAAAAAATAGGAAGTAATATGTTTTCATTAACAGGAAAAGTTGCATTAGTTACTGGTGCAAGTCGTGGTATTGGTAAAGCGATTGCGACACAATTACAAGCGTTAGGTGCTACTGTTATAGGCACGGCAACTTCTGAGCATGGCGCAAATAAAATATCAGAATACTTAAATGCTGATGGTTCTGAGGAATCAAAAGGCATGGGTTTAGTTTTAAATGTGACCAGTGATGATTCTATTGCGGCAATGTTTGTTGCGATTAAAGAGGCTCATGGCGCTATTGATATTTTGGTTAACAATGCAGGTATTACGCGTGATAACTTATTTATGCGTATGAAAGATGATGAATGGCAAGATATTCTTGATACCAACTTAAGCTCTGTGTTTAAGGTGAGTAAAGCTGCTATTCGTCCTATGATGAAAAAACGTAATGGACGAATTATTAATATTGGCTCTGTTGTTGGTTCAATGGGAAATGCTGGTCAGGTTAACTATGCTACGTCAAAAGCGGGTCTATTAGGGTTTACCAAGTCATTAGCGCGCGAAATTGCTTCACGAGGCATTACGGTTAACACGGTTGCGCCTGGTTTTATTGATACTGATATGACTCAAACATTAACGGATGAGCAAAAAGAAGGAATTTTCTCACAAGTTCCTGCTAACCGTTTAGGCAAGCCAGAAGAAATTGCCAGTACAGTTGCCTTTTTAGCATCAGATGCAGCCGCCTACATTACGGGTGAAACAATTCATGTTAACGGTGGCATGTATATGGTGTAAGTCCTAATTTTAAAGGGCTTACATTATTTTATTTATTGTTTTATTTATAAAATTTACCACGTTAACAGGTTAGACCACAAAAAAAAGTAAAACTATAGGCTTGCATGAAAAGCTGTTGACGAATACACTACACACAATTTGAAAAAATGCACTTTCAGTAAGTAAAGGAAAAATAATGAGTACTATCGAAGAACGCGTAAAAAAAATAACTATTGAGCAATTAGGTGTTAGTGAAGCAGAAGTTAAAATTAATTCATCATTTGTTGATGATTTAGGTGCTGATTCATTAGATACTGTAGAACTAGTAATGGCGTTGGAAGAAGAATTTGATACTGAAATTCCTGACGAAGAAGCTGAAAAAATTACTACAGTTCAAGCTGCAGTTGATTATGTTACTGCTAACCAGTAATTGCTAAACGCGCTTTAAAAAGCGTATGAATAAAATTAAAAAGCGGTGTACTTACTAAGTAACCGCTTTTTTTTTATCTTCTATTTCATTTTTAAAGGTATAAAACGATGAGACGAGTTGTAGTTACCGGCATTGGTATGCTTAGCCCATTAGGCAATACACCAGAGACAACTTGGGAAAATTTATTACTTGGTAAAAGTGGTATCAGTAACATTGAACATTTTGATGCTTCAAAGTACACTACTAAATTTGCCGGTTTGGTTAAAAACTTCAATGCACAAGACTATATGGAAAGAAAAGAAGCCAAGAAAATGGATCTTTTTATTCAATACGGTGTTGCTGCAGGTGTACAAGCAGTTAAAGACTCAGGCATAGAAGTTACTGATGAAAATGCTCCTCGTATTGGTGTTGCAATAGGCTCAGGTATTGGCGGTTTAGGCCTAATCGAGCAAAATCACGAAAAAATGTTAAAAGCAGCTAGCCCACGAAAATTATCGCCATTTTTTGTACCATCTACCATTATCAATATGATCTCTGGTCACTTATCGATAATGTTTGGCTTGCAAGGGCCAAATATTGCTATCACTACCGCTTGTACCAGTGGCGTGCATAATATTGGCCATGCTGCGCGTATGATTGCTTACGGTGATGCTGACGTTATGGTTGCAGGTGGGGCAGAAAAAGCGTCAACCACTTTAGGTATGGGCGGTTTTGGTGCTGCAAGAGCATTATCAAGACGAAATGACGATCCTGAAGCTGCTTCTCGCCCTTGGGATAAAGACCGTGATGGTTTTGTTCTGGGTGACGGCGCAGGAGTCGTTGTTGTTGAAGAATATGAACATGCGAAAGCTCGAGGCGCAAAAATTTACGCTGAATTAATCGGTTTTGGTATGAGTGGTGATGCCTATCATATGACATCACCACCAGCAGATGGTGCGGGTGCGGCGCGTGCCATGGTTAATGCATTGAATGATGCAAAAATTGATGTGAGTAAAGTGGGGTACATTAATGCTCACGGTACATCAACACCTACGGGTGATATTGCTGAAACCAACGCAGTGAAGTCTGTTTTTGGTGACGATGCTTATAACGTATTGATGGGTTCAACAAAATCAATGACAGGGCATCTATTAGGCGCTGCAGGTGCTATTGAAAGTATTTTTAGTATTCAAGCGTTAATGCATGGTGTTGTACCACCAACGATTAATTTGGATAACCCTGATGAAGGCTGTGATTTAGACTATATCGCCGGTACTGCTCGTGACGTGAAGCTAGATTATGTACTGTGTAACTCTTTTGGTTTTGGTGGTACTAATGGCTCATTAATTTTCAAAAAAGTTTAATTAGCCACTATTTATAACTTGAAATCAATTGATTAAGCCTGAATACTTAGCATCTTTGCAAAAGTCTTCAGGCTTTTTAGTTTGTAGTGGTAATGACTTATATGAATTTTTGCTCAGTTAATGGCATAGAACAGAACCAAATTGATATTGAAAATCGTGGTTTAGCTTATGGTGATGGTTTATTTACTACCGCCAAAATAATGGATGGACAAATTCAATATTTGTCCTCACATGTTCAACGTTTACTTTTAGGTTGCAAAAGGTTAGCGTTAATTGCACCAAACAAGGTGGAATTAACTGAGCAATTGAGCCAAGTTGCGAAGCAATATAATTTAGCGGTACTAAAAGTCATTATTACTGCGGGTAGTGGCGGAAGAGGTTATGCCCGCGCTATCGACCAGAATAATGATGTGATTATTATGGTGCATGATTATCCCAAACATTATAATGAACTTGCTATTGAGGGGATTACCCTAGGCAATAGTAATCAGAAAATGGGCATTAATCCCATGCTTAGTGGATTAAAACACCTTAATCGCCTTGAACAAGTGCTTTTACGCCAGGAATTAACGAGTACCCAGGTTGATGACTTAGTCGTAACTAATATCAATGATGAAGTAATAGAAGCGACGAGCGCTAATTTATTTTTCTGGCTTAACGACCAACTTTGCACACCGGATGTAACCAATAGCGGTGTTAATGGCATCATGCGACAAACTATTTTGCAAAAATACCCTGATACCTTAATTAAAAAAGTAACCTTAGCTGAGTTAGCGAATTCTCCAGCGATGTTTATTTGTAATTGTGTGATGGGAGTCATGCCGGTTAAAAGCTATAATGGCCATTCTTTATCAATGGTGTTACCGCAAGATGTGCGTAACACGCTCAATCAAAAACCAACGAATGTATCATGATGAGTAACTTTAAAAAAATAAGCTTATTCAAAAAAATGCTGCTTAGTTTATTTTTGGGTTGCTTAATCATTGTTATTATTTTCTTTGGCTTACTTGAAAAACAACTTCAACAGAAGCTACCGTTACAACAAGCACAAATATTGACCATCCCAAAGGGCAGCTCTGTTGCCTCCTTTGCAAAAACATTAGTTAATAAAGGCTGGATAGCTAACCGTTTTTGGTTAAGAAGTTATGCGCGTTTACATCCTGATAAAGTAAAGATAAAGGCAGGCACTTATCAAATAATGCCAGACATTACGTTAAGCACTTTACTTGAACATGTCTCTACAGGCAAAGAATACCAATTTAGCGTCACTTTTATTGAAGGTTCAACATTTAAGGAGTGGCTAGGAGTATTACAACAACAACCTCATTTATCTTATGGTTTATCAACATTAACCACTGAAGAAATAGCCAAACGGTTAAATATCAAACAAAGCAATCCAGAAGGTTGGTTTTTTCCTGAAACTTATGCTTACACTCAGGACACGTCAGCTATGAGTTTATTACAACGTGCTCATGCTGTTATGCAACAGAAACTTGCACAGTTATGGCAAAAAAGAGCGAAAAAATTACCCTATAAAAATTCATATGAAGCACTTATTATGGCGTCAATTATAGAAAAAGAAACGGGTTACTTAGCTGAACAACCTTTAATAGCCTCTGTTTTTATTAACCGATTAGCGAAAAAAATGCGTTTGCAAACTGATCCAACAGTAATTTATGGATTAGGTGATCGCTATCATGGGGATATCACCTATGCCCATTTACGAGAAAAAACAGTTTACAATACTTATAGAATAAATGGTTTACCACCCACACCTATTGCTATGCCGGGAATGTCTGCTATTGAAGCTGCGTTAAATCCAGCAACGAGTGATTATTTTTACTTTGTTAGTCAAGGTGATGGTAAACACGTGTTTAGCAAAACGCTCACGGAGCATAATATTGCTGTGCGGAAATTTTTGGCAAGACAAAAAAAGAAAAAATAATTATTTATTTTCAACAAATTGGAATAACGAGAAATAATATGAAACAAGGTTTTATGCTCGTCTTTGATGGTAGCAATGGAGCAGGCAAAACAACGGTTATTAAAGGCGTTGAAAAATATCTGACTTTAAAAGGATTCGATGTTCTTTTAACAAGAGAGCCAGGTGGCACGCCTATAGGTGAAAAAATTAGAGAGGTAATTTTAGATCCCTCAACGCCTGAAATGTGTTATATGACTGAGTTAATGTTGTTTGGTGCGGGACGCGCGCAACATGTTCAAGAAAAAATAATTCCAGCCTTAGCACAAGGTAAAATTGTTATTTCAGATAGGTTTGATGCGGCAACGTTTAGTTTTCAACATTTCGCTAGAGGGATTGATTTAGAGACAATTATTAAAATAAATGATTTAGCCCTCGCAGGTTTTACACCTGATATGAATATTATTTTAGATTTAGATCCCAATGAAGGATTAAAAAGGGTTATAAGCCGAGGTGAAGGGCTTGACCGTTTAGAAGATGAAAAGTCTGACTTCTTAGTAAAAGCGAGAAATGGTTATTTAAAACAAGCAGAGCAATCCCCTGAAAAATTTGAAATCATTGACGCAGCACAATCAAAAGAAGCTGTTTTGTCCGATGTAATTAACATCATTGATTCATTACTCGAAAGCTAGCTATCATAAAATAGCAATAAATTGAATAGAATTTGTATAACAGGAACGTCAGACTTAACATGAAAACATGGTTATCTTCACATCAGCTGATACTCAGCGAACAATATAGCAACGCTACTTTACCTCATGCTATTTTAATTAGCGGTGTCTCTGGCTCAGGTAAACTTGAATTAGCGCAATGGTTAGTACAATTATTAAATTGTAAACAACCAAACCCTTTAGCTGAAAGTAACGACGTAATTTTGCAAGGCTGTGGTCATTGTAAGTCATGTTTATTGTTAAATAGTAATACCTTTCCCGATCATCTTAACCTTATTGCTCAAAAAAATAGTTTAGGTGTTGATGATGTTCGTTATGCAAATAGTTTTTTACAAAAAACAGCGTATTTAGGGCAATTTAAAACAGTTTTAATTGAAAATGCCCAAACCATGACACAAGCAGCGATGAATGCTTTACTTAAAACGTTAGAAGAGCCTAGTGATAAGAGCGTTATTATCTTATTAACAACCGATAGTGAAAGTTTACTACCCACTATTATTAGTCGTTGTCGTGTGTTAAATATTAGGCCAGCCGTTGGTGAGGCGTTAATACAGCAATTAAAGCAACAAGACATAAAAGGGGAAGCGTTTACGGTTAAAACTTCCGCTTTATCAACTGATCCATTTGTTAATTTAACTCAACTGCCTGAGCTAACTGATGCGGCAATCAATGATGCGTTTAATGTTTTTAAAGCATGCTACATACGTTATCTTTGTTATCAACAGGGCGAGTCACAGCTATTACAACATTTACTTAATAATGAACATGCACTGCGGTGGTTAGAACAGATAACAGTCAATTTACTCCGCGAATATTTTCTTGATAAAATTGACCCAGAGCACAAACAAACCCTAAATACCCACCTGCTTAATAATCTCTATAAAGTTATCATTAATGGGTGTAAAGTAATAAAATCTTATACGCAGGCAAATAAACAATTTGTATGCGAACAGCTTATAATGGCAATAAGTGATGTGGTTGAGCAAAATCAAACTGAAGTGAATAATAATGCATCAGTTTAATAACATCAGCGTGTATTAGATCCAGAGCAGGAGAGTAAGCTTGATTCCCATTAATATCGAATTTCAGTCAGAACATGATTTATATGTCTCATATATGCCTTTTTTAAAAGAAGGGGGTTTGTTTATACGTACTGCTGAGCCCTATGAACTAGGCTCAGAAGTTGAACTAAATGTTTTATTACCTGATTCTTTAGAACCCTCAATAATCAAAGGTGAAGTTTGTTGGGTGACTCCTACAGGCGCTCAAAATGGAACACCTGCTGGCGTCGGTATTAGCTTTATTGATGATCCTGATAAAATACGCCATCAAATAGAGCAAGCGATTGCTCGACAATTAAGTTCATCTGATCCGACATTAACGATGTAAGCTCATTCAGTCAAAGCGCTCTTTTTGAATTAGCTTCGGCTCTTTTTTATCTTTTTATATATTTTAATTTACCCATGGAGTTTGCTGTTGTTTATTGATTCTCATTGCCATCTAGACCGATTGAATTTATCACTGTATAACGACGATTTAGCTAATGTAGTACAAGCGGCAAGCGATGCAAAAGTAGATAAACTTTTGTGTGTTAGTGTCACCTTGAAAGATTTTCCTAGCATGGTGGAGAAAACGAAGCCTTTTAATAATGTTTTACTTTCGTGTGGCATGCATCCTCTTAATCAAGAAGATGAAGTTAATATCGAACAGTTAAGATTATTATCAGATAATCCGTCAGTCATTGCTATTGGCGAAACAGGTTTGGATTATTATTATGCACCTGAAACAAAAGCCTTACAGTTAGACTCGTTTAAAAAGCATATAGCGGTTGCCAAAGAACTTAACAAGCCTTTAATTATTCATACCCGCGATGCTCAAGAAGATACTTTAGCTATGTTGCGCTCAGAAGGTGCTGATGCTGTTGGCGGAATTTTACATTGTTTCACTGAAAGTTGGGAGATGGCAAAACAAGCGATTGATTTGGGTTTTTATATCTCCTTTTCGGGTATTGTTACGTTTAAAAGTGCCAATGCATTAAGAGAAGTTGCGAAACTTGTTCCAGATGACCGGTTTCTTATTGAAACTGATGCGCCATATCTTGCGCCAGTGCCACATCGAGGTAAAGAAAATCAACCGGCTTATGTTGTTGAAGTTGCAAAACATTTAGCTAGTCTTCGCGGTCAGTCTGTTGACACTATAGCACAATTATCTACTGACAATTTTAATCGACTTTTCGCTTTATAAACCTCTTGCCTGTAAAAAGACGATAAAAAAAGCCCAAACATTGAGCTTGGGCTTAAGGGAGGCTCAAAGGGGTTTGAGCCGTACGCTGTTTAACCTATTAAATTACATTATTACGAGCATTTTCTTTGTTACTAGTCTTTGTTAAGTCTAGTGTAAGTTTTCATAAATGCTAACTATTCACGCTTATATTTTTGTCAGTTTAATTTTTTACCCCTTATTTATATCTATATTACATTCAACATTTTCGATTCAGAGTACTTTATCCATTTCAGTTTGAGGTATGTTAATTCAATCATGGTTATCTCCCTCTTTCTTTGACGAAAAAATGAAATTGGATGGCTCAAATGTGAACATTTTACCATCAGCACATCAATTAAAAAATCATGGGCAAGCGTATCCTAAGAATGATAATATGTAAAAGTAGCTGAATAATTTAATCAATCGTTGTGTAAGTACTCTAGGATGGTGAATTGGTTGCTCTAAGTCTAATACTCTTCAAAAAAATCAACCCAAAACACCGTGTTGGCGTATTTAGGCTTACTTCTGTTATTCCCGACACAACTGTAAATACTCAGAATAAAAAATAAAAACAGGGTTGATACTATGAACGTTGCTTTCTCAATACTCTTCACCTTTTTTCTATCGAGCATAGCTTATGCTGAAAATTTACAAGAAAAACAAATGACTATGCCTTTCTCTCAAGGGCAAATATGGAAAGGCACTTACAATTGTGGCGAAGGTAATACCACTCTTTATCTAAAAGTATCTGCACCATCAGTTGAGGTCAGCAAAGTAAATGCAGATATTCATGCCAATTTTGAATTCAAAACATTGAGGGGAATAACTGGTGCATTTAGTATGGTGGGTAAATATGATCCTATAAAAAAACAGGCCGATTTTAGTCCAATAAAATGGATTGCCGAGCCTAGTGTTCGTGGCTATGTCATGGTAAAACTGACAGGCCAGATTTCAGATGATGGCAGACGCTATAAGGGAAACTTAGTTTATAGAGGCTGTAGAGGATTTGAGGTTTCTTTAGATGATTCAACGTCCACAGATCTGCTCTCAAATAAAAATATTTCAGCGAAAAATAACCTAACATCTGATAGTGCATTATTCCAACAAGCTGTAATGGCTGCTGACGCAAGGCAGATGGAAAAAAGTAAAATACTACTTGAACAATATTTACAAAAATATCCCAATGGCGAATTTGCTGCCCATGCGAATCTTATACGAGCAAGTCAGGAAATGGCAATTCAAAATAACAATAAAGCCTATGGCTTTTTAATGACAATTATTAATGATTTTCCAAACAGTGAAATGGCTGAACAGGCAAAAAAAGTACTGCCTACCTTAAATTTAAGTAACTCACCAATAGTATCTAGTAACCCCAGAGCAGGCTTAGATATATTTCAAAAAGCTCAACAAGCTAGAGCAAGGCGAGACTATGATCAGGCAATACCGTTATTTAATCAGTTCATTAAACAATATCCTCAATCGCGTTTAGTGACAAGTGCTAGACAGCAACTTGATATGATTGACAAAGATCTAAAAAAACAGGAGTTTGCTAAAAATGAGGCGTTATTTCATCAAAACAAAGCCAAGCAAGCTCTTGCCCAAAAAGTTGCAGAGCAAAAAGCTGCTCGCGATCAAAAAACTAATAATTTTGAGTCAGGCGATCAACCCTACCGCTTTGAATTAGTAGGGCCGCTACCAAAATCCAGACATGTTTCCTTTAGTGTTCATATTTATTTTAGAACATTTAAAGAACTTGTTGAACATGCCAATGAATTAGATGAAATCTTGAAAGAGGATCTTACGCAAAGAAGCCAGTCTTATGGAGGTATCAATAAATTATTTTTAGGTTCACGATATACCGTTTTTGCGGAGGGAAAAATTTTTGAATGGGTTGATATAGACTATCATCGAGTCAATGGCTGGACTATCAAAAAATCCAGCCATACTGTCAACTCAACTAATAATACTTTATCAATTATCAATCAGGCGTTAGATTTAACGTCACCTCAAAAAAGCGCTAAAAATTATCAGGATATCTTCAGGCTGGGTTTTTTTGTTAGCGATGAAACTGCTGAGATGCCTACTGAAATTTTATTTAAGGCAAATGGTCACTCAACAAGTACAAGAAAAGTAGGTTTTCATAAGCGTTATCAGTCAACAAGTAAAAACTATAGTTTTATTGCTGAAATTCAAGATGCAGGACTTCTGTTTTTATATAAAGATAAGTTGTTAGCATATATAAAACAAGATTTTACAACGAGAATGCAAAAAGAAAACACCTATTATGATGAATTAAGCATCAGTTATCAATTTAAAATGAAAACTCAAACTCGGCATATCACATTAAGAAAATCGATGGGGATTTTAAATATTATCTCACTCGGTACATGGTTTGACTCCTTTGAATCTCTAGATGAAGATACTCGTAAAATGAGAATTGCCAAGTTAAATGGCAACACAACATTACTTCATAAATATCAGAAAAAAATTATTGCCTCTACATCCTCTGAAATTTTTGAAAAAAGCACTTTGTTTAAGGGGCTTGATAAAACATTAAGCGACATTGAAAAACTTCCTCTTCAATATAGTTTTGAAGCAAAAAAATTGTCCTCCATTTTATCGAGACAACCTTTAGTTCGACAATTAATTAACAAATACCCATTCCCACTAAAGGGCTCTTCGTCCGTCGTTCTCGCGTCAAAAACACAACAGGAACTGATGCTATTGACGGAGAAGCTGAAACAACAAGGGGAGAAAATCATAAAAAGATCTCCTAGTGAAAAGCATAATGGGCTTGATATTTCAATTGCTCAGCAACGCGCTTACGCTAAAACAATATATTATCCAGGCGTTGTTGATATTCAATCAAAAACCATCGAAATGCTTTCATTGATCCCTAGAACAGAAGCAGGATTCAAACAAGCGCAACAAATATATAAATGGTTGTCTTTAGGTGAAACTGACTATCACCGTCCTTGGTTCCATATATTCAAAGATACTGGCAGTGGAAATGCATGGGTTTCTTCCAAAATTTGTGATGACTTTGCAAGCACACCGAAAGATATGGTGGGTGGAGATGATGCTAGCGGAAGGTGTGTCTTAAATATTTCTTTTCAAACCGCATTGTTGAGAGATACTTGGCGTATTCAATATTTGCAAGTGGTGGATAATATTCTTGCAGAAAAAATCAATAATGAAGGGCCAGATCTGAACATTGATATTTTCAATTTTGTTTTGGAACCATCAGGTGAAAGAATTTTTATGAATGGATTATTTAAAATTAGTGGTACACCTCCAGAAAGTAATCAGCGATGTATCCAAGATGATTGCTTATCAAAAATTATGGCTTTATATCAATCTGAGGTAAACAGTAATACCTTTACTGCTGAAAGGGAGCAACGATATTTTTCTATTCTAGACAAAAATGCTAATGATTACCTTCAACAGATTAAAAGCATTGCCCATCTTTCTAAAGATGCACAATTTAGTCTACGCTCAGAAATCGCTCAATACGCCAGAAGTAAAGCATCTCTCGTTCTTAGAAGGTTGGCAGATTCAGCCATAATTAATTTGGAGAAAATTAGTATTAAGGATTCTGAGGGACTTAGAGTTTGGAATGAACAATCGGCAAAACCGATACGATTACTTCTAGAAAAGTGGCAAATCTTATTTGAATTTGGATTCTACGTATCAACTCAAGATAAAGTGGTCAAGGCTTATGGGTTAACTTACAAAGGTGGTGGAACCGTTGGCTCAATGGTTTTAGATAATTTACTTTATCAGAAGATCTCAGACTCCATGTTCGATCGGCAATATCAATGGTTTTTGAAATCGGATAAAAACACAATTGCAGACGGAGATACTAAAATACCGGATTCTTGGTGGGACGGCTCAACAACTAACAATGTAACCTATTCAAGGCCTCGAAGACACTATGGTCGATTAATGACACCAACAGAGGTTATGTTTGAAGGCTTAGGAGAACAAGCTGGTAAGGCTGCTGCATCATTTATCTCTTATGCGGGACAAATAAAATTGCTTGAAATGAAAATAATAAAAGCAAGAAAGCAATTTTTTGAATGCTATCCAGACTGTAGTTCAATTCATAAAAAAAGAATCGCATTTTCTAAAGCATTAGTAGAAAAGGATCTTTACTTTCTTGAAATTTCTGGAAGAAGTGGTTCCGTTACAAATGATATGAAACGACGAATGGCTGTTGTCACTGAAGGCGCAACGGGTACTCAAGGGTTTTCAATTGTTGATGGTGGGATATCCCATCAATGCCGAGGGTATTTTGACAAATGGGTAGCTACTTTTAAACAAAACCAGGGAGGAAGTCGTAATAACGAAATGTTCTTAGCAATTGATGCTTTAGGCAAAATGATGAAGGGTGACTTTCTGGTAATGAAAAGGCTTGGCGATCAATTAATTACTAAACAACGAGAAATATTTAAAGCCAGTTCAAAAGAATACGGTAAGTATCAGGTTTGCAGAGATCAATGGGAGTTTGATCATCGCTAATGGCTATAAATTGGTGTTGGCTAAGTCAACACCAATTACCGGCTAGTTATGTACTAACTACGATTCTGTTTTACAGAAAATTAATAACAGATTTCAATTACTTGATAACAAGCTATCTACCATTTTTGTTATGATATATTTTTCGTTGCGATTAGGGCCATACTTTCATCAGCAAAACCAACACCAGCTTCATTGTAAAAGTTGAATACTTTATCAACTCCTAGTTTTTCTAACTGGGTTCGTTCATCATCATAGCGAGCTATTGCGGCTATTTTTCCTTGATAACCAGCGCTTCTTAGTTGCTCGGTAATACTCATACTGTCGATAACGTTAGGTAAGGATAGTAACACCAGTTCTAATTTAGACATGTCTATTCGTTCCCAAAAAAAGGCATCTTCGGCATCACCACAGTAGGCCTGTACGCCTTGTTCGCTTAACCAAGCAACTTTTTCAGGCTCAGCATCCAATCCCCAAACAAGCTTATTACCATGTTCGTTTATAGCTCTATATGCTCCCATACCAACACGTCCCATACCTATAATAACGATAGGGGATTGACTTGGTTGACAGAAAGTATCTTCAGCTAAAACTTCTTTGCGCTCAAAACGATGAAACATGTCTTTATTTTTAGCAAAATAGTTATGAGCAAAGCGATACAGTACGTTAGTGATAACGAAAGAAATAGCAACAGCTAGTGCTAAAATTACTAACCATTCATTACTTAACCAGCCATTAGCAACACTAATAGCAGCAACGATCAAACCAAATTCACTAAAATTGCTCAATGCTAGGGCGCTTAAATAAGCAGTTCTGCAGCGAATTTTTAATAAGCTCAATAAGCCATAAAATAAAACAAACTTGAACGGTATAATAAGGACTAATAAAATCGCTAGCCCTAACATTTCTAACGTTGGAATAGCGCTAAAGCCAATGGATAAAAAGAAACCGATTAAAAATAAGTCCTTAAAGCTCATTAATGATTTATTTATTTCGGAAGCTTTAGGGCTAGAGGATAAAAGCATACCTATTAACAAGGCGCCTAAATCACCTTTAATATTCACTAATTCAAATAACTCATAGCTGCCAAGTGCGATAAAAAACCCCATAAGAGGGATTAACTCACCATGTCCTACAGACTCAATAATTTTGTTAATTAATGGTTTTACAAAAAGTACGGCAAGTAAGGCAAACGCCCAAACTGATGGTACTTTACCGGTAGCAAAAACCAAAAAGGCTACGGCAACTATATCTTGTATTACCAATATACCCACTGCTACTTTGCCATGACGGGTTCGCATTTCGCCATTTTCTTCTAGTAATTTTATTACACATACTGTGCTACTAAAGCTTAAGGCAAAGGCAATAAGGGTTGCCGTTATTAAGTCTAGCTCAGTGAAATAGCTAATGGCGAGTATGGCAAACAGTTTAGTAATAGCAACCGTAACCACTAACCAAATAATTGTATGTAATGAACTGGTCAACCATATTTCATTTTTAAATAAGCTTTTTACATTTAGTTTCAAGCCAATGGTGAATAACATTAGCGTAATGCCTAAATTACTGAGGGTAACTAAGCTGTCATCAGCTTCATAACCTAAAAAATTTAAGGCAAATCCTGCGATTAAGAATCCAATAGAAGGGGGAAGTTTAATGGTTTTGGCGCCAAGGCCACAAATAAAAGCGAAAAAAATCCAAGTAAATTCCATAATAGTATTAATTTTCCTTTAACTAAAAGATAGGTGTTATTTATTCAACCGTAATGATTAATGAATCTAATTGTTGTTTCATAAAGGTAACGATAAGTGGTTGTGCTTTGATAGTCGGGTGGATACCATCTACTTGCATCAACTCAGCTTTTATTGCAATAGACTCCATAAAAAAGGGTAATAAGCGAATATTGCTTATGTTGGCTACTTTAGTAAAGGTCTGATTAAAAAGCTTATTATAACGCGTACCATAATTAGGAGGAATTTTTATATCCATTAATAAGACCTTGATACCTTTTTGCTGAGCTAATTGAATTATTTGTAACAAGTTGTTTTCAATAAGTGTTGGAGGGAAGCCTCTTAAGCCATCATTTCCACCTAATTCTACTAATAAATAATCAATGTTATTTTTAGCTAAAATTCTTGGTAAGCGAGTTAAACCACCGGCTGTAGTCTCACCACTGATACTGGCATTGATCAAGATATAAGGTGCTTTTTGTTGTTGTAATTGTTGATTCAGTTGGTATACCCAACCTTGATTTTCTTTCATGCCAAAGCTTGCACTTAGGCTATCACCTAGTATTAAAATAGAGAGAGGCTCACTGATCTGATTGTCCCTTGCTTGGCTTGAATAAGTAAAAAACAACCCAATGCTAGTTATAACCAGTATCGATAAACGAAAGAACGACTTTTTTATCATGACATTAAATTCCGAAATTATTCTTAAAACCCAATCACTTGCAAAATTTGTTATGCTTGAAGATAAGCAGTTAACTTTATTACAAGACATAAATTTAGCAGTATCTAAAGGGCAAACCATTGCGATAGTGGGCTCATCTGGCTCAGGTAAAACTACTTTGTTATCTATCTTAGCAGGTTTAGATTTACCCTCTGAGGGGGAAGTTTATCTGAAAAACAAAGCATTGCACCAATTAAATGAAGAACAGCGTAGTCAAGTTAGGGCAGATCATGTGGGTTTTATTTTTCAACAGTTTCTTTTGATCAGTAGTTTAACCGCCTTAGAAAATGTGATGTTACCCGCAGAGCTAGCAAATGATGACAATGCTAAACAATTAGCAACAGACTTATTAGCGCAAGTAGGCTTGAGTGAGCGCGCTAATCATTTTCCGGCACAACTCTCTGGCGGTGAACAACAAAGGGTCGCTATTGCTCGCGCTTTTATCACTAAACCGGATGTTTTATTTGCTGATGAACCGACAGGAAATTTAGATAAACAAACCTCAGGGCATATCGCTGATTTATTATTCGATTTAAATAGGCAATATGGCACAACCTTAGTGCTAGTTACCCATGATTTAACGTTAGCACAACGTTGTCAACGCCGTGTTGAAATGCAAGGTGGTCGTTTAATCAATGATCTACATTTATGTGATACTCATACGGAACAATTAATTGCTAACACTAAAAAAATTCAAGCAGAAATAATATGAATTTTACTATGGCTAATTGGGCAAAACAGTCAATACGCTTATTAAAACATGAGCTTAAGCGTGGTGAACTAACTATTGTCGTATTAGCAATAGTACTTGGCGTTGCCAGTGTTTTTTCTTTAGCGGGATTTTCAGGGCAAATTAAACAAGCCTTGCTCAATGAGAGCACGAGTTTTATTGCGGCTGATCGAATTTTACAGTCAAGTAGAAAGCTAGCTCAGCAAAATAAAATAACACAAGCTACAGCTTTATCGCGTGATGAAATAACAAATAAAAGCCAACAACTTAAGATTAAGCAAGCTCAACAAGTTTTAATGTCATCTATGGTGTTTGCTGGTGATGTGATGGCGTTAGTTGAAATTCAAGCGGTTTCGACCTCCTACCCGTTAAGAGGGGAGTTATTGGTAAGTTATTCCACCAAAATAAACAAATTAAACTCGGTAAATGCGCCAGAATTAGGCACCGTTTTTATTGAAGAAAAGTTATTATCATTACTTAAAGTAACCATTGGCGATGTTATTGATATTGGTGAAAGTAGTTTCGTTATTAACGCGATAGCCAAACAAATCCCTGACGCTTCTTTTAGTGTTTTTACCTCTGGCGTTAAAGTGATTATTAATCTTGACGATCTGGATAAAACCCAGTTAGTTCAGCCGGGTAGTAGGCTTACCTACAAGTACTTATTCTCTGGTGATGTTGATGCCATTAAGTCGTTTGATGCGTGGCTTAAACCAAAACTTAATGATAGCCAGCGTTGGTATGATATTCAATCTAAGCAATCGCCATTAGCTAATGCATTAAATAAAGCTGAAAAATATCTATCTCTGGCCAGTTTGTTAGGGATAATTTTGGCTGCTGTTGCGGTTTCTGTTGCGAGTAGGCGTTATGCCGAACGTCATCAAAGCAGTGTTGGAATTTATAAAGCAATGGGAGCCTCTTTAAGTCATATTCGAAAACTGTATTATTTACATTGGTCACTGTTAAGTATATTTAGCATTGTGCTTGGTTTACTTGTTGGTTATGTGCTTGCACAATTGGGGTTTTATGCCGTTCAAGATTATTTACCGATGCAACTATCGATAGCTTCAGTAAATGACGCTCATTTTTCAGGATTAGTTTCTTTAGGTTTTTATCCGTTAATCGTTGCTGTTTTTACCGGTTTACTGTGTGCGTTAGCATTTGCTATAACGCCATTAAAAGAGCTGATAGCTACATCTCCGTTAGTAGTTATTAGAGGAGTAGATCTAAAACCAAGTAATGAAACCTTTAGGGTGCGTGTTGGTCAATTTTTACCGCCATTATTAGCACTTTTTTTATTGTTATTCGTTTTTAGTAGCGATTTAGTGTTAAGCCTTAGTTTACTCATTGGCGGCATTATCGTATCGGCTTTATTATTAGTTTTTGGTCGTTTATTGATGAAGCTTAGTCGTAATATCGGTTCTAAAGCAGGAGCATCATGGCATTTGGCCTTGGCAAATCTGCAACGCAGGGCACAAGTGAATAGCGTACAGTTAGTTAGTTTTACTATTGCGATAAAGTTACTGTTAATGATCATTGTTATTCGAAGCGCTTTGTTGAGTGAATGGCAAGCGCAATTGCCTGAGCAAGCACCAAACTTGTTTTTAGTCAATATTGCCCAAAATCAAGTTAACAATGTTGAGCAATTTATTGAGCAGCAAAATATTACCGCGAGTGATCTCTATGCGGTTATTCGCGGCCGATTAACTGCTATTAACAGTGATAAAATAGCGAAGCAAGTTTCTAAAGAGCAAATTGACGGTAGTGATAATGGCCGTAAAGGTGTTGGGAGAGAGTTGAACTTAACGTGGCGAGAACACCTTCCTAAAGAAAATACCGTTGTAGAAGGTCAGTGGTGGCAAAATGACGCTACAAATGTCAATAAACCACAAGTCTCTATTGAACAAACGTTGGCTAAGCGTTTAGGTATACAATTAGGTGATAGCTTAACCTTTCAATTAGGTAGTGAAGTTATTAGCGTTCCTGTAACCAGTATTAGAGAAGTTAATTGGCAATCAATGCAGCCTAATTTCTATATGATTTTTAATCCACAAGTATTGGCTGATTACCCCGCCAGTTATATTTCCTCTTTATATGTGCCGGTAGACAAAAAAGTTCGCTTACAGGCTTTTCTCAGTACTTATCCAACCATCAGTGTTATTGATGTCGATGTGATGATTGCGCAATTGCGTAAGGTTATTGAGCAAGTATCTAAAGCGGTAGAATTTATTTTAGTACTTGTCGTTTTTGCCGGTTGTTTAGTATTGGTTGCCCAAGTACAAGCGAGTATGGAAGAGCGCGAGCGAGAAATAGCAATATTAAGAACGATTGGTGCTAAAGGCGCTTTGCTACGTAATAGTATTTTACTTGAGTTTGTTGCTTTAGGCGCTATTGCGGGTTTTATGGCTAGTGTTGCGATGGAGTTGACCGTTTACTTGCTACAAAACTACTTATTTAAGATGCAAACAAGTTTTCATTTTGAGTATTGGTTATTAGGTATTGTTGCTGGCGCAAGCTTTGTCGGGGTAGTGGGCTTGCTTAGTTGTTGGCGTTTATTAAATATGTCGAGTGTTACCTTAATACGTCGCACGATGTAATGTAGTCTAAAACAATTATTCCTGTTGTGTTTTCAGCGGGAATCTTGGAAAATTAACTTTTATACCAATACGAATAAATATGTGATCATTCTAAATGGACTAAATATTCCAATAACGTCGTTGCTTTCAATCCTAATAGCCAGCTATTACTCAATTAAGCGCCTTGTTCTTGAAAATTTATTCTCATTAATATTTGCTCACTAACTCACTCACTAGTATTGATATTACTCGATTATGGAGCTTTTTTATGGGCGTTTCTGCTAACACAACAAGTATGGTCAAAGTATTTGTGACTATCGCCGCTATTTTTATTATTTTTGCCGGTATCAAAACGGCAGCAAATTTACTTGTACCTTTTTTATTATCTTTATTTATCGCCATTATTTGTAACCCGTTGGTTGCCAAAGCGAGTGAGTTTAAAGTTCCTAAGGTTATCTCTGTTATTTTAGTTATCGGTATTTTTGTCACAATAGCGTTATCTTTAGCAGGGTTAGTGGGTAATTCGTTAAATGAACTGTCTCAATTAATTCCACAATATCGATTACAATTACAAGAACAGCTTACTTGGGTAACCGCCTTTTTATCCCGTTATAACATTCAAATTTCTTCAGCCCTTTTATTAGAATACTTTGATCCTGCTGTAGCAATGGGCATGGCAGCAAATATGCTTAGTGGTTTTGGCTCCGTAATGGCTAATTTATTTTTGATCATATTGACGGTCGTTTTTATGCTATTTGAGGCTTCATCTTTTCCTTTGAAAATTCATTTTGCGTTAGATGATCCTGAAATGCGTTTGAAACAAATTGAACGATTTTTAGCGTCTGTTAATCACTATATTGCCATTAAAACGATGGTTAGTATTGCTACTGGTATTGTGGTGTCGGTAATGTTGTGGGCTTTTGGTTTAGATTTTTTTCTTTTATGGGGCGTTTTTGCTTTTTTACTCAATTATATTCCTAATATTGGCTCTATTATTGCCGCTATTCCCGCAGTGACGTTGGCAGCGTTACAGTTAGGTATAGGTGAAGCAGGTTTTATTGGCTTAGGTTATGTCGCCATTAATATGATCATGGGTAATATGATTGAACCTAGATACTTAGGTAAAGGTCTAGGCCTATCAACCTTGGTGGTGTTTTTATCCTTGATCTTTTGGGGATGGTTGTTAGGTACCGTTGGTATGTTATTAAGTGTACCTTTAACAATGATTTTAAAAATTGGTTTTGAAAACTCACCTGAGGGACGTTGGTTAGCAGTATTATTAAGTGATGAAGAAAGTGTTGTGCAAGAAGCAGAGCAAGTACAGTCAGCTTAGGCTTACTGTACTTGGCTCAGTTCTTTTATACGAGATTTACTCAATAAAATATAACACTTCTTATAGGTGTTACCTGCGTCGTCTTTAGGAAAGATAACAAGATGTTGCCAACGACAATCATTATCACGAAAAGTAATAAAGTTATTTTGTGAACGTTTAAACATTTTTAATACGGCATAATGCCCGGTAATAAGGGCTTTTTCCTCAAAATTTAATATATGATTATTAACCCAGGTTTGAAGTTCTCTATCGATAACTTCTTTTACGCCATCTAAACAGCGTGAAAGCTCTTCGATTGTTTGTTCATTTTTTTCACATTCATCTAATGCCTTTAGTGCGTAAGACGGTGCTGAAAGGAAAAATTGACTAAAAATGAATACAGTTAAGGCGAGTGATTTTTTTATCATAGTGTTTATATTCTAACGTGACGAGTAACTTTATTTTAGAGAATTAATAGTTTATACCAATTGAATTAATGAATGTACCACTTAGCGAGAATTAAAAGGCTTAGAGGCAAGGCATTGATTGAAGAGAATGGTTATTCCCTTATCAAAATCAATAACGCCGCATGTAGGCCTTTTAAACTCGTCCTTCGGGCGTTTCGTAGCAAACTGATAACATCACAAAATGAATGGAATATAGCATAACTATGTTTAACTCATTTTGTTTGTTCTAAGCTCACTACGTAACGCTAAGTTGGTTGATTCATTATTTCAATTGGTATTATACCAATCTCATTAACTTTGTGAACATTCCTACTGGTTAAAATAACTATGCAGGTAGTACTTTTTTGTAGGGTTTAACTGTTATTTTTTTATAAACACCCGCGGCAATATAGGGATCAACATCAGCCCATGCTTGTGCTTGAATTAAACTATCGAATTCAGCAATAATTAACGAGCCTGTAAATCCTGCGGCTCCAGGGTCATTACTGTCTATGGCAGGACATGGGCCGGCAACTAATAAACGACCTTGATCTTGTAAGTCTGTTAAACGGGCTAAATGTTGCTCGCGTGCGGCTAAACGTTTTTCTAAGCTGTTATCAACATCTTCACTATAAACTAGGTAGTACATAAATTTTCCTATTTCAATTATTATTACTAACGGTATTGCTTGGGGTTATTTTTTATCACCCGGTGATTCACTCATCACACTTGAGGTAATTTCAATGCTGTCTTCAAGTACTTCTGCTACTTCGTCAGTTTCTTGTGGAAGATATTTGTATAAGGAGAAAATAGAGCCAACAGCAAAAGCGAGTGTTAAGCCAGTTAAACCAAATACTTTAAAGTTAACCCAGGTTTCTAAATCATAATTAAAGGCAACATATAAATTAAGCGCGCCTAATAGTGCAAAAAGAGCTGCCCAAGCAAGGTTTAACCTAACCCAAATAGGCTCAGGTAAAGTTAAAGATTCAGATAAAAACTGCTTAATTAAATTTTTCTTAAAACCGTAATAACTCACGATGAGTGCTAGTGCAAAGATCTCATTAATAATGGTTACTTTCCATTTGAGGAAAAGATCATTATGTAAGAATATGGTAAGACCACCAAATACGGCAATTAAACCGAAAAATATCCAGTTTCGGGTAGGTACTTTTTCTTTTTTGATAACGTAATACAAAATTTGTAAAGCTGAAGTCGCTATTAAAGAGCCGGTAGCCCAATATATGTCAGCAAATTTATTTACTACAAAAAAAATAACTAATGGAATGTATTCTAAAACAGCGTGCATATTTAACCTTAATTGCTAGAGCTGAAAATAACTCGTATTGGGTATAGCCCAGTTTTAATGAAACCAATTTTAACGAAACTTACAGTACTTTAATAGTAAAAAGCTAAGTAATAATTTGTAACATGAAAATTACTGGAACTTTTCAATGATCTTTATCAAATAAAGGGTTGTTGTCGTTTGTACTCTTCTTCAAGACAAGGTATTTTACCTGCAAGTAAATTACTAGGATTTAAGTTAATTAACATGTCAACAAATGAGATTTTTTATCAAGAACAAAACAATGAAGTATCCTTGTTCAATTATGCTTTTGAGCATCAATTACCTGTTTTAATTAAAGGTCCAACGGGGTGTGGTAAAACACGTTTTATTGCCCATATGGCTCAAAAATTAAACAAACCTTTATATACCGTTGCCTGTCATGATGATTTAACCGCAGCGGACTTAGTGGGTCGTCACTTAATTGGTCCACAAGGTACTTATTGGCAAGATGGCCCATTAACTAAAGCCGTAAGGGAAGGGGGGATTTGTTATCTAGATGAAGTTGTTGAAGCGCGTAAAGATACTACCGTTGTTTTGCATCCACTTGCTGATGACAGGCGTGTACTGCCTTTAGAGCGCACAGGTGAATTACTTGAAGCAGCGCCTGGTTTTATGTTGGTCGTTTCTTATAACCCAGGTTATCAAAACTTATTAAAGGGTATGAAACCAAGTACTCGACAACGCTTTGTTGCTTTACGTTTTGACTACCCAAATGCAGAGGTTGAACAACAAATATTAATTAAAGAAGCGGGTGCAGATCCGCATCTAGCATTTAAATTGGTTGAGCTAGCAGGAGCGTTACGTAAGCTGGAACAAAATGATTTAGACGAAGTTGCTTCAACGCGATTACTTATTTATGCGGCCCGCATGATTAGCTCAGGTATGAATGTATTAGATGTATGTCGTTGTTGTTTAGCAGAGCCATTGTCTGATGATCCACAAACGGTTAACGCATTAATGGATGTAGCTAAAATTTATTTTGATGAGTAAACAATTGAATCATTCAATGGATAGTGAGTTAGAGCCTGCTTTGGTAATAATAAATAATGAACAAATACTAGCAGAACATCGATTACCTGGTGATTTAGCGATGTGGTTTTTTATTTTAGCTGAGCTAACCGTATTTGCCATTTTATTTATTGGCTTTGCGGTAGCTGAGCAATTAAACGCAGAGATGTTCATTGAAGGTAAAGCTAAACTACATCAAGTAGCTGGCTTAATGAATACCTTAACATTGATCACCAGTAGTTTTTTTGTTGCGTTAGCACTCAATGCAATGCACGCAGGTGATGGTAAAAAATCAGCAAAATTACTGGTTGTGGCTAAACTTGTGGCGAGTGTTTATATCGCGGTAAAGCTATGGGAGTACCTATCATTATTTGACCAAAATATTGATATTGAAACGAATACTTTTTTTACGCTGTATTTTATGATCACCTTTTTTCACTTAATGCATATATTGTTAGGCATGGTTATTCTTACTTTTATTGCCGTGAAAGCGAATAAAAATGAATATAACGCTAGCAACATAACGGGCTTTGAATCAGGTGCTAGTTATTGGCATATGGTCGATATGCTTTGGATAATACTCTTCCCACTTATTTATGTGATTTAACCCCTATGAAAACACTTTATTCAAATAAGAAAAACACCTTAAGCTGGTTATGGTTAATGATTTTAACGGTTATTTCTACATTTATTGGTTTGGTCCTTAATAATAAAACTTTGTTTATTGGTACTGTTTTATTTATTGTGTTTTTAAAGGGACAGCAAATTATTGATGTTTTTATGGAGCTTGCCCAAGCGCCTAAATTTTGGCGACGACTATTCTTAGGCTATGTTACGGTACTTCCCATCATCATTGGCTTTATTTATATACTTTAATTACCTCTTAATAATAGTAGGTAAATGAGCATGAAATCTAATCAACAAAATAACCCCGCTATTATTTATCAATCACTTTACCTTGCCAATTTATTGTTAGTACCCGCTCTTAGTTTTATGGTGCTTGTTTATTATCTATATCACGCTAAGACTCAGTCTAACTTCAACCGAATTCATTTAATTAGGTGTCTTCAAATTTCAGCGTTAGCTGGATTAATGCTAGGGATAGCACCCATTTTTTATATTTTTTATTCTGATGAATTTAGTTCGTCAGTTATGATTAGTATTTTTTATTTTGTCACATTACATACCGGTTTTATCTTAATAGGAATGCTTAACTTAGCCCGAGCCATGTCAAAAAAGCTGCCACTACTTTAATCTGAGTTAGTTGAAAAGGTTCCTATTTTAAATTTTCTCCACTCATTTGTTAATTATTATAGTGATGTTGACCCAAATCACATAACCATGCCTTGTATTTGATACACTATTGATATTATTTATTAGTGAAATGGTTTGGTTATGGAAGAGTGGGTTGGTGGCCTGTGGCATAAATATATTACGCGCAAGGCTAACCCTGAGTATGATGATGCTCGTGTAGTTTTTGATGATGTTCATAAATCGGTTGGTATGATTTTTAGAGCGTTAGGTGGCGATGCTATTAAACGTGTTGAAGCCGCGACAGGGCGAGAGTATTTAAGTCGTAAAAGCTTATTACAAAAAATTTCAGGTGACACTCAACTCGTTAGTTTGGCTTGGCAAGATGAAGAAAGTTTACGTTTGCCTGAATCACTCGCCATTTTTGCCGATAAATCACTCAATTATGACCTCTATATTTGGTTAGCAGTATTAGCTGCTCATCATGGTGGTAGCTTTAGCCATTGGGCACAAAACAATCAAACCTTGGTGGTTAATGTTTTAGAAAAATTTCCCGCGTTGCGTAACCGTTATCAACGATTAGCGAAGGCTTTTGTTGCCAGTAGGCCTACGATAGAAAGTTTGCCTAAAGAAGAAAAAGAAATGGAACAAGCGATTGTTAATGCCATTTTAAAGCCCGGCTCGGTGATTGAATTTCCACTGGTAAACTTTGCACCTAAACCTGTGTACTTATGGTTATACCCATCGTCGAGTGCGGATGAGTTAATCATGCCAGAATATCAAGAGGCTAATAAGGGCAAAGAGACAGAAAATCAAGAAAATAAATCAATTAAAAAAGCAGAAACAAGTCGTAAAAAAGCTGAACGTACTGATGCACCAGATGAAAAGCAAGGTATGATGATTTTTCGATTGGAGAGCTTATTTTCTTGGAGTGAATTTTCTAAGTTAGATCGTGGTTGTGATGATAGCGATGACGATGATGATATCTCTAAAACAGTGGATGATCTTGATAAAATCACCCTAGCCAAAGAGCAGGAACAGCAAAAAAGTGCTCAAATAAAAATAGACCTTGATTTACCCTCTGCTTCAGAAGATGACATTCCACTAGGCGAAGGGCTCAAACTACCTGAATGGGATTATAAAAAACACACCTTAGTAGCTGATCGCTGTTTATTGCAACCTATGTTACCCAAAGGGGCAACTGCAAAAAAACTACCGATAAAGCTACAGAAATTGGCGAAAACAATTCAAGCACAATTTGAACAATTACGCAGTGTTCGATATTGGTTAAAGGCAGAGCCGCAAGGTGAAGAGTTAGATTTAAGCGCATGGTTAGACTTTCATATTGAAAGCCAAATTTCGCCAACACCTCAACGGGGATTATATAAATCATTTAGAGGCAATAATCGCGATTTATCTTGTTTACTGCTAGCTGATTTGTCTATGTCTACCGATGCACATCTGAACGATAACGTTAGAGTGATAGACGTTGTGCAAGATAGCATGCTACTTTTTGGTGAAGCGCTACAATCGGTAGGTGATAGTTTTGCTATGTATGGTTTTTCATCAGTAAAACGCCATCATGTCCGTTTTACTATGTTGAAAAACTTTAATGAACGTTATGATGATCAAATACGAGGTCGTATTCAAGCCATTAAACCTGGATTTTATACACGTATGGGCGCGGCTATTCGTCAAGCAACTAAGGTGATTAACGAACAAAAAAGTAGTGAAAAATTATTGCTTATTATTACTGATGGTAAGCCTAATGATATTGATCATTACGAAGGACGCTTTGGTATAGAAGATACTCATCAGGCAATAAATGAAGCTAAAAAATTAGGGATAAAACCTTTTTGTATAACCATTGATACTGATGCGCAAGACTACTTACCTTATTTATTTGGTAGTGATGGCTTTACCGTAATTCTTAGGCCTGAACAACTGCCGATGCGTTTACCACAATTATATCATCAACTAACTACTCAATAGAGACTTTAATAATGAATCAGAACAGTAAAAAGTGTCTTTATTGTGAAGTTGAAAATGACAGTAACAATGAAAATTGCAGTCATTGTGGTATGGCACTACCGACTAAACACCCTAATGACAAACAAACTACCATTAGTTTGTTTGTCAAAGTGTTTTGGGGAATAGTCTTATTTTGTGTCATTATGATGGCTTACCTACCAAGATAACGTCACTTTATTAAGAGCGTTTAATTCACCTTAGTAAGTAACAATAAAAGCTCTTATGATAAATGGGCCAATAGGTAATCTACCAATAATCTAATTTTGGACGAAAGATGACGATTTTGTGGATAAATGGCCCAAATACCTTCATCAGGTACTTTATAATTATCTAACAATGTAATTAAACTGCCCTTTTCTAGGTGTTCTTTAAGGTAGTAATCAGGCAATTGAACTATTCCCAAGCCTTTTAATGCCGCGTCAACTAAGCCAAAGCCACTGTTGTAGCGTAACTTTCCCGCCACACGAAGATTCTTTTCCTTGCCTCCATCGCTAAAGTGCCAATAATCTCGTGTACCTAACAGACAACTGTGTTTATTAAGTTCAGACAACGAGTGAGGAATACCATATTTATCTAAATATGCCGGCGATGCGCAAACATGGTTTGTTCGCTCTGCTAATTTTTTTGCCATCATCGAAGAGTCACTCAATTTACCTAAACGAATAGCTAAATCAAAGCCTTCATCAACTAAATCGAGCTGTTGATTACTTAAATAGGCAGTAACTTCAATATCGGTATATTGCATCATAAAATCATTGATTAGAGGCAATATATGTTGTTCACCATAGGTAATAGGGGCTGTTAACTTTATTTTTCCTTGGGGTTTTGATTGTAAATTAGTAACGGCTCTTTCAGCGGCATCTAGTCCATCAAGTACACCACGGCAGTGTTGATAAAAAATACGCCCCTCTTCAGTCAAAGATACTTTGCGAGTTGTTCGATAGAACAGCTTAATATTAAGGCGTTGTTCTAACGCATTAACTTGACGACTTACTTGAGCCGTTGAGATAGCCAATTTTTTTGATGCGTGAGTAAAGCTCTCCGTTTCGGCAACATTGACAAACTCACTAATCCCTTCCCACTGCATGATTGTTACCTATATGTAAAAGTTATTTACCAAAACACTATATTATCATTATTTTGGAAACAGATATAATGCTCCTTATAAAGACAAATACGATGTGGCAAAGTAAAGTAAAGCCATCTTTGGATTTGAGAACATTTTTAGACCAATCATTAATTAACGTTTATTAATATAAAAGTGAGAATAATATGACCGATCAATTTATTAAGTCAAAAGCCGCAATTGCTTGGGGGCCGAAACAGCCATTATCTATTGAAGAGGTTGATGTCATGCTTCCGCGTAAAGGTGAAGTATTGATAAAAGTTGTTGCATCGGGCGTTTGTCATACTGATGCCTTTACTTTATCGGGTGAAGATCCAGAGGGAATATTTCCTGTAATTTTGGGTCACGAAGGTGGCGGTATTGTTGAGCAAATAGGCGAAGGTGTTACCAGTGTACAAGTTGGTGATCATGTTATTCCTTTATATACGCCAGAATGTGGCGAATGTAAGTTTTGTTTATCAGGCAAAACTAACCTTTGTCAAAAAATTCGTGAAACTCAAGGTAAAGGCTTAATGCCAGATGGCACCACGCGTTTTTATAAAGATGGTCAACCTATCTTCCATTATATGGGTTGCTCAACCTTCTCAGAATACACAGTATTACCTGAAATTTCGTTAGCAAAAGTTAATAAAACAGCGCCATTAGAAGAAGTTTGTTTACTAGGTTGTGGTGTTACTACGGGTATTGGCGCGGTAATGAACACGGCAAAAGTTGAAGAGGGTGCCACCGTTGCTATTTTTGGCTTAGGTGGCATTGGCCTATCAGCAGTTATTGGCGCGACTATGGCAAAGGCAAGTCGCATTATTGCTATCGATATTAACGAAAGCAAATTTGAGTTAGCAAAAAAATTAGGAGCCACTGACTTTATTAATCCAAAAGATCACGACAAGCCTATTCAAGACGTAATTGTTGAAATGACTGATGGCGGCGTTGATTACTCATTTGAATGTATTGGTAACGTAAATCTAATGCGCTCAGCATTAGAATGCTGTCATAAAGGTTGGGGCGAATCTGTTGTGATAGGTGTTGCGGGTGCAGGGCAAGAAATATCAACACGTCCATTTCAATTAGTTACCGGTCGTGTATGGCGTGGCTCTGCATTTGGTGGCGTTAAAGGTCGTACTGAGTTACCTGATTATGTCGAGCGTTATTTACAAGGTGAATTTAATTTAAGTGACTTTATTACTCACACCATGGGACTAGAAGATATTAATGAAGCATTTGAATTAATGCATGCAGGAAAAAGTATCCGCAGCGTCATTCATTTTGATAAGTAATCATTAATTCTGTTGTCCCACAATAGCAAAGAGTGGGGCAGCATCTTGGGGTTTTAATATGACAATTGAAAATTTAAGTATAAATAAAGTTTTTGGTGGTTGGCACAAACAATACAGCCATTACGCTAAAACAGTAAACTGCGACATGCGTTTTGCTATCTACTTGCCACCACAAGCATCAAGTAATAATAAAGTGCCCGTTGTATATTGGCTGTCTGGCCTAACATGTACCGATGAAAATTTTATGCAAAAAGCAGGTGCACTACGTGTTGCCGCTAAATTAGGTATTGCTATTGTTGCACCAGACACTAGCCCTCGTGGGGCTGATGTTGCTGATGATGAAGGCTATGATTTGGGGCAAGGTGCAGGTTTTTACGTCAATGCCACGCAAGCGCCTTGGAATCGTCATTACCAAATGTATGATTATGTGGTTAACGAGTTACCTGATCTTATTGAAGCGACTTTCCCCGTTTCAGATAAACGTTCCATTGCAGGGCATTCTATGGGAGGACATGGCGCATTAACGATTGCCATGCTAAACCCTGAACGTTATAGCTCAATGTCAGCATTTAGTCCTATTAGCAACCCAATGAATTGTCCTTGGGGACAAAAAGCGTTTACGGCTTATTTAGGGAAAGATAAAGCCAATTGGCGTAAGCATGATACAAGTGAGTTAATAAAACAGGCAACACAGTTTGTGCCGGGTAAAGTTGATCAGGGCCTTGCGGATGATTTTTTGCGTGAACAATTAAAGCCAGAAATGTTAACCGCAGCAGCCAAAACAAATAACTATCCTTTGGCGTTAGGGCTTCATGAAGGTTATGATCATAGTTACTATTTTATTGCGAGCTTTATTGAAGAGCATTTACGTTTTCATGCCGATCACTTGAGCAAATAAAACAATACCAATTTCATTCATTAGGTGATCTACTTTATACATAGTAGCAATGAACAGGTATTTGGTGAAATTGGTATAAAGTTTATGTGATTCTTTGGTGCACATACTTTTTGAACGCGTTGATAAAGCTGGCGGTAAACCATATTATATATAGTGATTACTAAATTAAGCGTAGAATTATTGTAATATAATAAAGGTAAATATTGATGGCAGATAATAATTACAAAGACAAACTCAGTGACGCGGCATTTAAAGTATGCCGTTTAGCGGCAACAGAACAGCCTTTTACTGGGAAGTATAATGATCATTTCCAAGCAGGTACCTATTTATGCGCCTGTTGTGATACAACGCTTTTTACCAGTGAAAGTAAATTCGATTCAGGTTGCGGTTGGCCGAGTTTTTTTGATGGCATAGTCAACAATATAACTTATATTGAAGATTTAACTCACGGTATGGTGCGTGTTGAAATTCAATGTCAGCAATGTCAATCTCACCTTGGTCATGTGTTTGATGATGGCCCTAAACCTACCGGAAAAAGGTATTGCGTTAACTCGTTAAGTTTAACTTTTCAAACGAAATAGCGAGTAAATAGTCAGCAAAAATAAAAGGCACCTAATATTTAGGCGTCTTAAATTTACCCGCTTTAATCTTCGCTAAAGTATTGTGGGCCACTTTATCTAAAAACTCCCCATCTAATGAATAAGCACTTTGGTATTGCACTAATTGCTGTTTCACTTGCTCATTTTGTTTTGTTGTCACTAAATGATAAATTTTCAGCCAAATATAGGCTTGTTTAGGTTTGCCTTTATTGCTAAAAATTGTAACTAATGTTTCAAAAACTTCTGGTATTATTTTTTCATTGGGTTGATGTAATTCAAGTGAACGAAATAATAAGTGTAATGTTTTATTCTTGTCTTTTTTTACATAGTAAGTTGCTAACTGAAATTGAGAGATAGAATTTTCTAAGGCTGCACTACCTTCTAACATTAAAAATTGTGTTAAAGCATTTTTATTTAGTTTTCTTGACCAATGATAATAAAGTAGGTGAGGGTGTGTAGAATTAAGCGTTTGATCTGATAATGCAACTAATTTGGTTTTGGCTTTAATCAGGTTGTTTTTTCTTATGGTTGTTTTTTCTTTTAACTTGATATGTTGTATCTGTGATGCCAGCCCCATGCAGCCAACATAATTTTCATAAGCAATTAACAGATTATATTTGAGTGAATCTTTATTGATAGCTTTTAACTCTATTCGCGCTAACGCAACATTGATCCGCTCACTTTTACACCAATTGTCTTGACCAAATTCCTGACAAATTTGTGAATTTTCTTTGCACAACTCAGTTAAACTTTGGCTGCTATCACAACTTGATAATAGTAATAGTAGAAAAAACAAGGTAAGAAATTTCATTTAATGTCACTTTTTTATTTCTAATGGATGTTAGTTTATGATGAAATAATCACGTAACCTATGGCGAAATATTACATCTTGCATTACAATATGCGCAAAATAATTTCCCACTATAGTCTAGTTCTGATCTGTTAGAAACTAAGTTAATATGATTATAGTAAATGCTCGTTCAATTGATTGAAATAAAAGGTTTAACTAATGACATCTCATCTAGAGGAAAAATATCAAACAAGTTGGCAAGAACGCCAGACTTTCGCTGAAAATATGCAACCGATTATTGGTCAGCTATTTAGAAACCAAGGTATTGAAATATCAATTTATGGTCGCCCTTTATTAAATGCTTCTCCTATTGATATCATCAAAGCACATAAAACGGTTGCTTTACATGAAGAAAGCAAATTACGTTTACGTGAAAGTTTTCCTTTTGTTGAAGCGTTAAGCAAAATGACATTAGCGCCAGCACGTATTGATGTGGGTAAATTAGCCTATCGTTATTTATTCCAAGGCCTATCAAATGATTTATCAATTGAACAATATTTAGAAAAAGAATTATCATCAATAGCAAATAAAAATAATCCGCCTCAAAGCCAAGATGTAGTGTTATATGGTTTCGGTCGAATTGGTCGTTTACTGGCGCGTTTACTCATAGAGCAAACGGGTCCAACAGCTCAATTGAACTTACGTGCTATTGTTTTACGTCCAGCTAAAGGTGGCGATGATTTAGAGAAGCGTGCTAGTTTATTACGTCGTGACTCTGTACATGGTGCCTTTAACGGTAGCATCACTATTGATAAAGAAAATAATGTTATCAAAGCCAATGGCGCTTTTATCAAAGTTATTTATGCTAAGTCACCATCAGAAGTTGATTACACTTTATACGGTATCAATAATGCGTTGGTTGTTGACAACACTGGTATTTGGAGTGATGAAGAAGGTTTAGGTCAACATTTACAATCTAAAGGTGTTGCTAAAGTATTATTAACAGCACCTGCTAAAGGTGACATTAAAAATATCGTTTATGGTGTTAACCATGACATGATATTAGCCGACGATAAAATTATTTCTGCAGCCAGTTGTACTACCAATGCTATTACGCCAGTATTAAAAGCACTTAATGATGAATACGGCATTCGTAATGGCCATGTAGAAACTATTCACTCTTATACAAATGATCAAAACTTAATTGATAACTACCACCCAGCACCTCGCCGTGGTCGTAGCGCACCATTAAACATGGTTATTAGTACTACGGGTGCTGCTAAAGCAGTAGCAAAAGCACTACCTGAGTTAAAAGGTTTGTTAACGGGTAATGCGATACGTGTACCTACACCAAATGTTTCAATGGCTATCATGAACTTAAACTTGAAAAAAGCCACTGATAAAGATGCGCTTAATGATTATTTAAGAAACATTTCATTAAAATCAGACTTACAAAATCAAGTAGATTACACTGCGTCAAGTGAAATTGTTTCTACCGATCTTGTTGGTTCTCGCTATGCAGGTGTTGTTGATTCACAAGCCACTATTGTTGACGGTGACCGCGCTGTATTATACGTATGGTATGATAATGAGTTTGGTTATAGCTGTCAGGTTGTTCGTGTTATGTCAGAAATGGCAGGTATCACAGTACCAACATTACCAGTTAAATAATAAATAGCTTCTAATACAAAAAAGGCGCTAACCTTCACCGGTTAGCGCCTTTTTATTTATCTACTTTTACAATAAAACTTACAAACAGCGCTTTGGTTTAGGTAAACCGGCATATTTGGTTGCTTGTTTGGCAGGACCATCAGGAAAAAGTTTAAAAAGATAACGACTACTCGCTTTTTTTTCACCAAATTCAGCCTTCATTGCCTTCGTTAATGCACGAATAGCTGGAGAAGTGTTATAGGTTAAATAAAATTGACGGACAAATTTAATCACTTCCCAGTGAGCATCGGTTAATTCAAAGTCATCATTTTTCGCCATAGCGATGCCTAATGCTTCTTGCCAAAGGGTATGATCGAGTAGATAACCTTGGTTGTCAGTGGCTATTTTCTCACCATTAAACGCTAAACTTATTGCCATGTAATTACTCTATTGGTTGTCAAAGTCAGTTCGACTAAATTGCTCATATTAATAACGCTATATTGCGTTTCATCTATTGTTACCGCACGCGCTTTAGCGTGTTTTTCTATCACTTTTAATTGAATCTCAGCTGCGCTATCAATGGTGTTAATTAACGAATGATGTAAGTTATAACAGCCATCATCAATAAAAACGATAACATCATTATTACGTAATACTTGCAAGCATTGAGCAAAGTCATCGCTGGTAAAAGCACTTTGACGAACAATATGTAAGGTAGTCATTAGTATTGTTTCTCAGTTAAAATCGTAGAACAGTGTGATGTATTGCTAATTTTTCAGCAAATTCTTTTTGGGCTAATACTTGTACTTGTTCAATATGAAAGTCAGCAGTTAAGCCACGCTGAATAAGTGACTGTTGGCAAACATAAATATTTTCAAGGTCGTAAAACTCAAAAGCAGCAAAGGTTTTTAAGTAATCTTTAACTGAAATAATGGTGCCGTCTTGTCCTTGGCTAAGTTGCCAAACGCCATCACCTTGAAAAAATAATGAGGTAGGCTGTTCAAACGAGCCAAATATTAATGCGATATCTAGCGCGTCTTTACCCGCAGTACTTGAGTAGGGCGCTTTCGAATTAAGTATTGCGGTTAGTTTAGGTAACGGTTGAGTCATTAGAATTGCACCAATCGATCTGCTTTATTGACTAACTCAACTAACTCACCTAATCCAGAAACGGTAAAGATAGAATGAATATTATTGGGCTGTTCATCACTAAGCCCGCGCTTTTCTGCTGCGGTAATGCATAAGTGTAATGGTAGCTTGAATGTTTGTTGTAGTGCTTGCCAGTGCTTTATACATTGAAACTCATCACTAGCAATGTCTACTTGTTGATTGGCATGTATAACACCATCTTGATAAAAGAATACACCGACTAGTTCAACACCCGATTTAAGCGCTGTTTCGACATAATCTAGGGCTGTTACGCTTAAGTTACTATAAGGAGGGGTAGTGACTACCACAGCGAGTTTTTTCACAAAATAAGTTCTCTGGTAAGTTGAGTGATTCACTATTTAAATGGGATTAGACATTAAAAAGCCCCGCAATTGCGAGGCTTTTTATTATAAAGCTTTTTATCAAGACTAAAAGCTAATTCATTTGAAGCTTAATCATCGTTACCAAGTACGCCTAAAAGGCTAAGTAAATGAACGAAAATATTATAAACACTCAAGTACAACGACACGGTTGCTCTAATATAGTTACGTTCACCACCGTTAATAATACGGCTAGTATCAAATAAGATTAAGCCCGACATAACCATAATAACCGCAGCACTTATTGCTAATGATAACGCTGGAATTTGAAAGAAAATATTAGCTAAACTTGCGACTACTACCACAATCAAGCCAGTCATTAAAAAGCCACCCATAAATGAGAAGTCTTTCTTACTGGTTAAGGCGTAACCTGACAAAGTGAAAAAGATTAATGCCGTGCCACCAAGTGCTTGCATAATAATAGCTGGACCACCAGGCATGGCAGCATAGGCATTTAGCATTGGCCCTAAAGATGCACCCATTAAGCCGGTAAAGCCGAATATCCAGAAAATACCACTAGCAGATTCTGCTTTTTTATTAACAACAAACATTAAACCAAAAGCAACTAACATCATTACTAACGCAGCCATGTGTGATAAGTTCATTGCCATTGAAACGCCAGCTGTTACCGCACTAAAAGCTAGAGTCATTGATAATAGCATGTAAGTATTTTTCAATACTTTGTTGATTTCAATCGCTGAGCTTTGGCTCGCTGTTTGAAAATTCATATTAGATTGCATAAAACTTCCTTAAAAATTTAATTCTAATTACTTCTTACTTGTTATAGGTAAGATAAGGGCATTTTTGTTAAGTTCAAGTTATTTAAACTATAAAGTTGTTTGATGACCTTGTGACATATTATGACATGACGTTTTTTAAATAGCTAGACTATAGCTGTTGATACTCATCTATTATTTGTTTCCTTTTGTAACAGGTCAAACTGTGGTCGTTTATCATGCCACATGCCTGCATATGAGCATAACAAATAGTTGAGCCAACAAATTTAAAACCTCGTTTTTTCAAATCTTTACTCCATGCATCAGATTCAATACTTGTCGCAGGGTAGTCACTTAAATCGGAATATTCATTAACAATCGTTTTATGATTAACAAAACCCCACATATAGTCACTAAAGCTGCCGAACGCTTGCTGAATGTCAATAAACAGCTTGGCATTATTAATTGCCGCATTAATTTTACCGCGGTTTCTAATAATGGCTGAATTCAACATCAATGTTTCAACCTTGTCTTGATTATATTGAGCAACTTTGTGCACATCAAAATTGGCAAAAGCGGCTTGATAACCTTGTCGACGCTTTAAAATTGTATACCAACTTAAACCTGCTTGGGCAGATTCTAGTATTAAAAACTCAAAAATCTTTTGATCATCATAAACGGGTACTCCCCACTCGTGATCATGATACGCAACGTAATCCGGCTTACTGTTATCAAGCCAAGGACAACGGCATTTATTATCAGGAATATTACTTGTGTTTTTTTTACTCAAAATTAATTCCTTCTTCAGTTATTTTGTCTTTGTCGATTGAATTACCCTCAAACTGGCTGTTTTTCTAGCAGTCGACAATAATTAATGCATTTTTCGTTAATAATAGCTTTACAAGTTTATGCCGACACTTTAATATTCGCCTCGTTCTCAAGCAAGCATTGTTTTACAGGCTTATTTGTTAACTTCAGGTGAGATGGCTGAGTGGTCGAAAGCACCGGTCTTGAAAACCGGCAAGGGTTTGTAGCCCTTCTAGAGTTCAAATCTCTATCTCACCGCCACATTAAGATGAGCCCGTTAATTCGAAAGAGTTAACGGGTTTTTTCGTTTAGAGTATTAAAAGTTCAAGGGTTTGTAGCACTAAACCTTTTGTAGAGTTCAAATCTCTATCTCACCGCCACATTAAGATGAACCCGTTAATTCGAAAAAGTTAACGGGTTTTTTCGTTAAGGCTATTAAAAAGTCTGAGGGTTTGTAGCACTAAACCTTTTGTAGAGTTCAAATCTCTATCTCACCGCCACATTAAGATGAACCCGTTAATTCGAAAGAGTTAACGGGTTTTTTCGTTAAGGCTATTAAAAAGTCTGAGGGTTTGTAGCACTAAACCTTTTGTAGAGTTCAAATCTTTATCTCACCGCCACATTAAGATGAACCCGTTAATTCGAAAGAGTTAACGGGTTTTTTCGTTTAGGGTATTACAAATGGTCGTTCAAAATGTAAGCCAAACTATCAGTCAGGCATTTCTCGCCTTCTTTAATGGACACTTGGTTGCATTCAATAAAGAAAAAAATTAACCTACTGACTATATTAGTTAAAATACAACTCAGAAAAGAGCTTACATGGGTTTTCTTTCAAAAATTAGTACTAAACCACACTACGAATCATATAACTGGGGCACACACCAAAGCCTATTTTCTTCGATTGCCTATCGACTAGTTTTCTTTATTAGACTTTTTTCACCGCTTCAGTGGGGAAAATTTATGATGCGAGAACGAGGAAAGCATAATCAAAAACACACTATTGCAAATGATAACAAAGCACGATCAGATATTCATGCACGCCATAGTGAATACTACTTACTACTTATATTCGCATTGTCGGTAGGTATTTATTATTTACCAGTGACAGCAGAGGAAATATTTTCCTCTTTACCTTATGGGCTAAGTATTGCTTTAGCCTTTATCTCAAAAACACTATTTTTATTGTTGATCATTGAATCAATTATGTGGATGTTTTATTACATGCTTTTGAGGGTATTAATTGAAAAGCATCTAAGTATCTACAATGAAGCAGAGTACTTTATTGTTTTACCCTTTGTGCTGTTAACCCAATGTTTTCTTTTAGCTAGTCACCTTAACATTGACATGACTGAGGTTTTTTCGCTTTTAATAAATATTTCATACGAGAATGGCCTAGCAGATAATAAGACAAAACTTCTAATTGGCGCATTAGGTTACACTTATACGGTATTGATAATCGCCAATGTCATTAATTTGATCCCGCCAGTTCCTGTACAAAGGAAAGCAAATGTAACCATAATTGGCGCAGGTGATGTTGTCCAAAAACGATTATTGCCCGCCTTATTAGCAAATGGCTTATATAAAGAAAATCAAATAGCTATCGCTAGTGACATCATTGATAGTGACTTTAAAAAGGAATTGGATAAGAAAAAAATAGCATATCATGAAGTTTATAAAAAAATTCCCTCCACTAATACATCACATGGAAATACAGAGCCGGATAGCGAAATAACTACCGACCCAAATAATACTCTAAAAAGTATTATCAATTTTATTAAAACTCGTTCTTCATATGTACTTATCGCAACGCCTGCGGATGAACATTTTCCGTATATGAAAGCACTCACTGAACTTAATATTTCGTTTGGTGTTGAAAAGCCGATTGTCGCAACACAAGCAGAGTTAGATGCATTAACCTTAAGTGGCGACAATATGATGAAAAATGGATTCCTTTTAAGTTACTACTGGTTGGAAAAGGCGTTACCACTTAATTATTTTTTTACACTTAATTCTCACTACAGAGAATTTTTAGATATTAGTTTTGACAATAAAAAAAATGTTACAGCCAGTAATCTTGCCTATATAAAAAATCAACTCGGTACGATGCAGGGCATCTCAATAAAACTATTAGAAGGTATAGATAAACGCGCTTGGTCATTAATGAAAGAAAACGGTGGCTTTTATTTTGAAACCCTCATTCACCCGATAACACTTTTACACAATATTTTACCGACAAAAATTGATCATTCCGCGTTGAATTTTTCTTGGTTTTTGGACGAATCAATAGCTGAACAACTTAATGTTGAACAAGCTGATTTAGGGGCTAGTTACGTTGAAATCAAAGGAAAAATTTCAGGTGTTAATATTGATATTCGTACAGGAAAATATATCGAAAATAAGACTAGGTTTATCAAAGTATCATTTACTAATGGAAGTATAATCATGAACTTAGATACTTTATGTTGTCAGATTGACTTTTTAGAAAATAATATAACGCATAGCACTTCCATTTGTGTAAAAAATAAATTTGGCGGTAAGCAAACCCCAGCAGGGAGCGACGATGTCTCATCGGTTGCTCATCAGGATTCTTTACTACATGATAAATATTTAGTGCAAATGAATCTATTTGACCTATTTGTTAAAAATTCTGGTCATTGGCAGTCACCTCAACGATTTGATGATTACCCTAACCAGTTGAAAATTATAAAGGATATGAGCAGCTGGCTAACAGAAACAGACAATGAAACACATTTCTACCGCCCTAAAGTGGTACCCAAGAAAGTTTATCAAAGTTTGCCAAACCGATAGCAGAGAAAAACTAAAATAAAGAGCGTCTACTTGATAATAAGAATGAACCATTATCAAACTAGACGCTCTTTTATTTAATTAACCTTTTAACCGCCTATTTCATAATCGTAACGATGTTTTGTATCAACTTAATAGTAAATGTAGCTTTAAACTTAAGCGAAATATATTTATAGTTAATTTATTGTAATAACTACGTTATGTAACAGGGATTGTGTATGAGAGATAAGGAAAAAATCGCATTGTTTATCGATGCTGATAATGCCCCAGCAGCTAAAATAGATATCATACTTTCAGAGCTTGCACGCTATGGTGTTGTTAACATCCGCAAAGCTTACGGCAACTGGAAAAGCCCGTGTATTAAACCATGGGAAGACGTACTTCATGAATACGCCATTCAACCAATTCAACAATTCGATCTCACTAAAGGTAAAAATGCTACTGACATTGCATTAGTTATTGATGCTATGGATATTCTCTATACCAAAGACGTTGATACTATTTGCCTTGTTTCATCTGATTGTGATTTTACTCCACTTGTTACTCGCGCATTAGCAGACGGTAAGTTTGTTATAGGCTTTGGTGAACGAAAAGCACCAAAAGCATTTACTAACAGTTGTTCAAAATTTTTATATTTAGATGAAATTAAGAACTCGAACAAAGATGTTGAAAAGTCAGAGGCTCATATTAAATGTGATACCAAACTTATGAATATGCTTCGACAAGCCGTTGAAGCAAGTGAAATTGATGATGGTTGGGCACAACTTGGCACTATAGGCTCACACATATCTAATCATGCTTCATTTGACCAAAGAAATTATGGCTTTGAAAAATTAAGTGATCTATTTGCCGCGATAGATTTATTTGAGATTAAGAAAATTGGCTCTGTGTTTTGGATCCAAGATAAAAAAAGAGCAAAACAAGCTATTACTAGTTAAAGACAGGACGTCATTATGAATTTAGATATTTATCTCAGCATGATTATCAACGCCACGTGGTATTTAATACCGATCTTCATATTTGCTGCCATCATAAAATCAGCATGGTTTAAAGGGCTTCTTGGAGAGTGGCAAGTTAACTTACTGATCAAGTTTTTCTTAGAAAAAAATGATTATCACCTCATTAAAAACGTCACACTGCCGACTGATGATGGAACCACCCAGATCGATCACATTATCGTATCAAAATACGGCATTTTCGTCGTTGAAACCAAGAATATGAAAGGCTGGATTTTTGGCAGTGCTAATCAAAAGCAATGGACGCAACAAATATTTAAGCACAAATCAAAATTTCAAAATCCGTTGCACCAGAACTACAAACATGTCAAAACGTTAGAAGCTCTATTACCAATAGAAAGCAACACAAAGAGTAATTGTGTTTTTTCAGTCATTATCTTTATTGGTGATAGTACCTTTAAAACTAAAATGCCAGAGAATGTTACGTTTGCGTGTGGTGGCATTGAATATATTAAAAGTAAAACTGACCTTGTTTTTAATATCAAAGAAGTGATTAGTATTATTGAACAAATTGAAAGTGGCAGGTTAGAGCGCAGCTTTAAAACTAATCGCCAACACGTTAAACATGTTAAAGAAATAGTAAAGGAAAAATCAAAAACTAAAGCATGCTCTAAGTGTGGAGCTGGGATGGTCTTGCGAAAAGCGAGTAAAGGTAAAAATGCAGGTAATGAGTTTTGGGGATGTAGTGCGTTTCCTAAATGTAAGTTTGTAGTCAATTTAAAGTGACACTAAAACTTATCAATAATATATAAATGTTTTTCTCTAGTATTTTAAGTCACTATTTTTTATAGTGAATAGAATAAAAACATATAAAAAATAGTGACTTAAATAAGGATAGTTATGGCTATTTCAGATCAGTTAATAGAAGAAGTAAAAAAAGGACGTGTGGTACTCTTTTTAGGTTCGGGAGCACTGTACGGTGCGACGTTGCCAGGAAAAAAAATTCCATTGGGAAATGATCTGAGAGATATTTTGTGTGATGAATTTCTTAATGATAATTTTAAAAATGAAAATTTGGCCCATGTTGCTGCAATGGCCATATCTCAATCTAGCTTATACCGTGTTCAAGATTTCATAAAAGAATATTTCAGTGGATTAGTCCCTGCAAGTTTCCATAAAAAACTACCATTATTTAAATGGAGAGCATTATTCACGACAAACTATGATCTACTAATAGAAACTGTTTATAGTCAAGAAAAGGAAAAGTTACAGGACGTCAATAAAATATTAAGTAATGAGGATAGTATAGATGAAACACGTATTACAACAGAAAAAGTCCCTTACTTAAAACTTCATGGCTGTGTAACAAGAACTCGTGATTCTTCATTACCTTTAATTTTAACAACCGACCAATATAACGATTGCTATTCAAAACGTAGCAGGCTTTTTAGTCATTTATATGAATTAGCTTATGAAAACACGATTGTATTTGTAGGTCATAGTTTACAAGATTTTAATATACGTTCAGTTCTTCTTGATCTTGAAAAAGAAGTTCCTCATGGCCAACGGCATTATTTACTAAAGCCAGGTTTAGATGAAATAGAAAAATCCTTTTGGGCTGAGAAGAAAATTTCAGCTATAAATAATACATTTGAGGACTTTTTAGATGCAATTAGCGATCAAATAACTCCTCAAGAAAGAATGTTGTCCTTATCTAGACCATCGATGGAACACCCCATCCAAAGTTTTTTTAATAGTCATGTATCTCCTTCAAAAGAACTTATTGATTTGTTAACTAATAGGGTAGAACTAGTTACACCCAATTTACCAATGACAGGATACGATCCTAAAGATTTCTTTAAAGGTATGGACCAAGGTTGGTACTCTGTAGGCGAAAGTATTGCTATTAGAAGAAATCTGCAAAAAGACATAGTTGAAGCTGTCATTGAAAGACCTGATGCCGAACGAAATGGCAACACCGACTTTTATGTTATTAAGGGTGAAGCGGGAGCAGGAAAAACTGTGTTTCTTCGACAGGTGGCATGGGAAGCCAAAGATTCTTCCGTAGGAATCGTTTTATGGGTAAAAGAGGGATGCACAGTTGACTTTGACCTAGTTGAAGAATTAATTTTAAAGTCAAATGAAAGAGTGTTTTTATTTTGGGATAATGCAGCTATTAATGCTATTGAAATCAATAGATTTCTTCAAAAATCCCAGCGTAAAGACGCAAGAGTTACAGTCATTACTGCTGAGCGCTATAACGAGTGGAATGTTCGATGTGAAGAGATAGATGAATTAGTTTCAAGTGAATATTCTCTAAGGTATTTATCAGAATCAGAGATTGAAGCGTTAATCACACAATTAGAAACATACGAGTCCCTTGGGCCTAATTTAATTAATAAATCACATGAAGAGCGTTGTAAAGAGCTTAAAGATATCCATGGAAGGCAGTTACTGGTAGCTTTACACGAAGCAACCATGGGAGAACCGTTTGAGGATATCGTTTATAACGAGTATCTTAACCTAACACCTCAAAACGCTCAAAAAATTTACTTAACAGTTTGTACATTAAATCGACTAAAAGTACCTGTTCGAGCTGGTTTAATTTCAAGAATTCATGAAATATCGTTTAGTACTTTTAAAGAATCTTTTCACAAACCTTTAGAAAAAGTTGTTATTAGCAAAGGGTTTACAGACCAGGATATTCACTACTCGGCTAGACATTCTGAAATTGCTGAAATTGTATTTAAACGAGCACTATCAAATGTTGAAGACCGGTATCAAGAATATATAAGTATTATTAATAAACTTAATATTTCTTTCAGCTCTGACAGGTCATCTTTTAGAACTTTGATTCGCGCAAAGTCACTTAATGAGCTTTTCCCCAAATACGAAGATGTAGAAGCTATTTATAAACATGCATATAGCTTAATTGGTGATGACCCTTATTTACTCCAGCAAATGGCAAACTATGAAAGAATAAGGCCAAACGGCAGTTTAGATAAAGCTATATCTCTTTTGCAGCAAGCAAAAGATGAAGCTCCATACGACTCAAGTATATTACATAGTTTAAACGTTGTGTGGAGAGACAAGGCTTCGGGAACGGAAGATTTACATGTAAAAAGAAAATGTCGAGCAGAAGCAAGAGCATATTTAGATTTAATTGTATCAAAATGGGGAATGTCTAGCTATATATCATCGTCACAAATAGAGCTTTCTATAGATACATTAAGGGACTTGCTTAGTGATGAATATTCAACTCAGTCGACAATAAAAGACTCAATAAGAAAGGTCCAATTAGAAATAACAGAAAATAAACAGAAATACCCTGCGGATGGCCACCTTTCATCTTTAGAGGCAGAGTTTGCTAAATTGATAGATGATCATGTTGGTGCGTTAAAAGCACTAGAAAAGTCATTTGAGGAAAATGATAGAGAGCCATATTTAGCCATTAGGCTTTCAAATAGTTACATTGAGAAAAATGATACTGATAATGCGGAAAAGATATTAACACTAGCACTGGAGCGCAGAAGATCAGATCATAAGCTTAATTTTCATTACGCGGAGCTACTTAGAGGTAATAAATCAAGCGATTCTGATACGTTAAGGTATTATTATCGTAGAGGTTTTACACCTAATGATAGAAATTATCATGCACAATTTTGGTTTGCAAGGTATGCTTATGGTGTATCTGAAAATGGAAACCATCAGCAAGCATTGGATATATTTTCAACGTTAAGAAAAGCTCGTCTATCACACTCAAATAAAAATAAGATCCGAGATATTGATGGTGGTTTTGAACATTCAATTAAGTACTATGGTGTTATTCAAAGAAAAAGACAAAGCTTTGGATTCATAAAGGTTGACGGTGCAGGTTTCGAAGTGTTTTTTCTATCACACTCTGTAGAAAATGAAATGTGGGAAGCTATGGAAGAAGGAGATAGGGTTTCATTTAATTTGGGATTCGCTTTTAGTGGTCCAATTGCTTGTAAAGTTAATGCTTAATTAGAGTTATTAACAACAAGGAAAACTAAAGGGACTTACTCCAACGGCAATTTTATTGAATAAAACCAGTGCCCATACTCGTCCCATTCCTCCCGCTACATTCTAAGAAAGCGCAACTTTAACGAGTCGCGGTTTTTTTTCGTTTTGAATTTGAGGCTTTCAATGGTAACGGGAAATAGAAGTATTGATATATACCCATTCCACTTCAAGATGCTTGTTCAGGAATACAGAGCTATTTCACTTTTAGGCGCACCAATGAAGTCATGGCATTCCCTTACAAATTGGTGCAACAACAAAGTGATGTTGCTCTTTGCTCCCCTTTGGGTGGGTTTTATAAGACTTTATGCCGCGTTATTCATTTTAAGAAGGGAATAACCATTCTTTACAATGAATGCCTTGCCTAAAGTCTTTTAAATTCCCACTGAATCATGCATCTTGAAGTGGAACGGGTATATAATATTCGCCATATGCACTCATCATTGATTATTTAACGCGGAATTCACATGAATTTAGAACAAGCTTTATTGGATATAGGTAATGCACAAGACAACGAATTACCTATTGCAGGTCTCGAAGTGGTTAAAGCAAATTGGTCGGAATTTTATCCTGAATTAGAACGGCTGATAGATCAATTTATCGCAGATGATACCTCGTTAACCGACGATCAGCAGGCCATTTTATTTTTTGGTACGTTATTATTAGCGGAACTAAAATATTCTCCAGCGTTAGAAAAGTGTTTGCAGTTATTTGCACGTAACGATACGTTTTTAACACCTCTTGAAGGGATTTTTGGCGATGCGCTTACTGAATTAACGCCAACCTTATTTTATAATGTGGTCGATGGTAATACACAAGCATTGTGTAATTATATTGTTGATGGTCATCAAGCGATGTATTGCAAAGCATCGGCTATTGAAGCGGTATTTGCTCAGTACGAAGCGGGTATTATTGATGAATTTGTATTAAGTGCACATGTAACTCGATGGATAGCTGTATTTTCGGCTTTACCGAGTTCAACCAATAGCTTTTTAATTAGCGCATTAGCCGATTCTTGCATTGAATATCAACTTGATAATTTTAAATCTCAGTTTGTTGCATTAGGTGATAAAAATGTATTTGATGAAGACCGCTTTAAATATGATGAAGTAAAAGCATGGCATAGGGTTGATGCACGTACCTTGATTGAGTCTGGCATGATTCAAACAGACTTTAATGTTGTTGATACCTTAAGTGCTTGGGCTGATGATGACTCAGAAGATGAAGAACTCGATAGTCTTGTAAATGAAGATTTTGATGACTTTGATTCGTTAATGGGGGAAGGCGGTTTATTGGCTAATATGCTTTACGACGAAAAGACAATTTTAGAGAACAGTGTGCCCGTTAGTTCGTTACCTACGGCTGGCCGCAACGATCCTTGTCCGTGTGGCAGTGGCAAGAAATATAAGAAGTGTTGTTTAAGGTAGGTCTGTAAGCTGGAATAGCCCATTGAGTGGGCAGCTACATAGTCAACATATGCCTCAAACCTACCCCGTAGGGGAAATATATCATTATGAATAAAATCTGCTAATCGAGAGATTAGCGGGTTTTGGCTTTTTATCCTTCGCCGTGTATTTTAGCCACATATTCTCGCCACATAGTTTATTACCCATTGAATACCAGTATGGCTATGTAGTTAACGTCATCTTCTAAGTCTCTGATCGAAGAACCATTGCTTTTTAGAAACTGGATCCCCGATAAATACACCACGGGGATGACGATCTTGAACCATGTACATAGGCATGTAATCTAAAGCGGAATAGCACATATAAATGAAAATATTTTTACTTACCCATGAGCGTGAATTACATAGAGCAACCAATACTGGCGCGCTTGCTTTAGAAGATTCTAATGAAATTGTTGAACGTATACTTTGGCAAAGAGTAACCCCTAATAAAGATCTTATTAGGCTTATAGAAAATAATGAGGCGGTATTATTATATTCGAAGAGGGAATCATCATTGGAAGTAACATCCACACCTTCGACGGTACTCGTTGAAGAATATGAAAATATCATTATTATTGATAGTACATGGCAGGAAGCCAAAAAAATCTTCAACCACAGCGATTATTTAAAAAGTGTCCCACAATTCACGCTTAAAACGGTAAACGATTCTTTATACAAACTAAGAGCCAATCAACCCAAAGGTGGTCTATGTACTATCGAATGTATAATTGAAGTTTTAAGGCTTAAAGGGCAAAATAAAATGGCAGCAGAATTATCAATAAAATTCGAGCAATTTAATGGCTAAAACGTAACAAACACAAATAATATTCCTGAATAACCTCAGTAATCACAGTATAATTGCGACAATATTATGAAAGGCATCAATCAAAGGTAGTTAACACCCAGTATGGCAGAGCAAAAAAAACATTCTGATCTAACCGTTACGCAGATCCCTTTCAAAGAATACAATACGCTTGATTTAGTAAAACCAGATTTAATAAAAGCAGAGCCAATAAACAAGGCTACACCGCCTAGTCACGAAATAGATAAAGTCTCGCCTAAAATTGTACTTGCTACGCTTAACGCCAGATTTTTTCACACCAGTTTTGGTTTACGCTATCTTTACGCTAATTTAAAAGAGTTACAGCAATATTGTGAAATAAAAGAGTTTATTATTCAAACCCGCGACATGGATATTGTTGAACAAATATTAGCATCAAAGCCCGACATTGTTGGTTTCGGTGTCTATATCTGGAACATTGTTGAAACAACGGCAGTTGTTAACTTATTGAAAGTGATAGCACCAGAAATTAAAGTTATTCTAGGCGGGCCAGAAGTCAGTTATGAAACTGAGCAGCAAGGAATAGTCGCTTGTGCTGATTATGTATTGACTGGCCCAGCAGAGGTAAGTTTTTATCAACTGTGTAAAGATCTTATCAATAACACGCCACCGGATAAGAAAATTCTAAGTTCAAAACCAGTCGCGTTAGCAGACATTGCCTTGCCTTATCAGTATTATACCGACGAAGATTTAAAGCACCGCTTACTTTATGTGGAAGCGTCGCGTGGCTGCCCCTTTAAATGTGAATTTTGTTTATCGTCTTTAGACAAAACATCCACGCCATTTGAGTTAACATTATTTCTTGAACAAATGGAAATTCTCTATCAACGTGGTGCCAGAAACTTTAAGTTTATCGATAGAACTTTTAATTTAAACATTACAACCACCATGCAAATTATGCAGTTTTTCTTAGACAGAATGACTGACGATCTCTATCTGCATTTTGAAGTGGTACCCGATCATCTACCGAGAAAATTAAAAGCGTTGTTGGCGCAGTTTCCTGAAGGCAGTTTACAGTTTGAAATAGGCATTCAAACCTTTAACGTGGAAGTACAAAAGAATATTAGCCGTAAGCAAAATAACGCCAAATCAAAAGAGAATTTACTCTGGTTAAGAGATAACACTTCTGCTCATATTCATGCTGATCTCATTTTTGGTTTACCCGGTGAAACCTTCGACACTTTTAAAGACAGTTTCAATCAACTTTATCATTGTCGCCCTCATGAAATTCAAATGGGTATTTTGAAACGCTTAAAAGGTAGTCCAATAATAAGGCATACAGAAGCATTCGATTTACGTTTTAATCCCTTGCCGCCATTTAATATATTAAGTACCGACAGGGTTAGTTTTACCACCATGCAACGTATTAACCGCTTTGCCCGCTATTGGGACATGATTGGTAATTCAGGGCGATTTAAATATTCATTACCCCATATTCTGTCTGATGAACCATTTGATGATTTTATGGCGATTACCGAGTGGATTTTTAATAAGACGGGCCAAATACATAAATTTAACCTGAAAAAATTATTTGAGTTAATTTCGCAAGCAGTAGAAGCGTTATTTCCTGAAAAACATCAACGTGTGATTGAAAAAATTGAAGTTGACTACAACGCAGCGAAATTGAAAAGTTTGTTTAGTGGGCTCAATCTTTATGCCGTTCCTCAGGTAGAAACGTTAAGTAAAAATAAAGCATTAAAGCGCCAACAACAACATATGAGCTAATGGCTAGCTAGATTCATTATGTCGTTATATTGATAATGAGTTATTTAGTGTTAGCTCAAGCTAAAAATTTTATTTTTGGTTTTGCATGGTCGTGGTGCGCTCGCCCAATAATAGACTTAAAATACGCCACCTTTAACAACACTCACTTAAATAAAGTGGTAACCATATAAAAAACAATAACTTTATTCATAGTTGAACAGGCTGTTTTGTGGTACGTATTATGCTAGGTTTAATTAATATATTGGCAGTATATGAAGTTAGTAATCTGTTTTATGGCTATTTTCAATAACGCTATCAATTTTTATCCGCGTTTCTTTATGATGAACCAAACGCTACATTAAGGGCTACTAATGGACTCCATTCTCGTTATTCTTGTTATCTCATTGACACTCGCGAGTGTCTTAAATATTGTGCTAACAAAGTTTTCAATTTCACATATTATTGGTTACATCATTACCGGTACCATTATCAGTAATATGTTTAATTTTAACGGTAATTCAAACTCAAACTCATTAGATCTTATTGGTGAATTTGGCATTGTATTTCTGATGTTTACTATTGGCTTAGAAATGTCCTTTTCTAAACTAAAGAGAATGAAAGAGTTAATATTCATTAATGGTTTTATGCAAGTAGGACTATGCTCACTTTGTATTTTTTTACTTTCATTTTATGCCTTTTCAATTGAGGCCACCTCATCGTTGATAATTGCTTTAGCATTTAGCCTCTCTTCAACCGCTATTGTATTACCTTATTTAAAAAGATCAAAAGACATTGTTACCCCTTATGGAGAAAAGTCAGTCGCTATTTTAGTTTTTCAAGACTTAGCGGTGATCCCTATTTTATTACTGATGAATTTCTTATCAGATAATGAGCTACCTCTGAGTGAAATTTTATTTAAAACGGCGATGTACGGCGCACTTATCATTGTATTTATGTTTACTTTAGGCAAAAAAATAATTGGGTGGTTACTACACTTTTCATCCGACGCTAAAATGGAAGAATTATTTTTAGGCTCTGTATTCACCATTGTTATTGGTGCCTCGTTGATCGCTCATGAACTGGGTTTTACCTATTCTTTAGGAGCCTTTATTGCAGGTATGATTATTGCTGAAACCAAGTTTCACATTAAAGTTGAGTCTGACATCTCGTCATATAAAGATTTGTTATTAGGCGCTTTTTTCTTTTCTATTGGTGCAAAAATTGATGTCGCGTATTTTATGAGTCACTTCTATATAGTGTTGCTAGTGTTAGTATTGCTGATGTCGATAAAAGCACTGATGATCTACTTTGTGATAAAACGGCAATCAAATAGAAGTGATTCAATAAAATCAGCCATTGCCCTTTGTCAGATAGGTGAGTTTTCTTTTGTTATTTTTACGCTGGCAAGCAAGCAAAACCTGATCCCAGATGAACTAGGCAATACGCTCATTTTAATCACCGTGCTTTCGATGATAATAACGCCATTTATGATCAACAATATCTATAAAATCGCCGCTTTATTTGTGGTTGAGTTTTTTGAATCAGATAAAATTACCCCGGTAAAATCAAAGGATCATACTATCGTTTGTGGCTATGATATTTTAGGCCGAATTGTGGCAAAAGAATTAGAAAAAAAAGGCGTTAACTTCTTTATTATTTCTGATAATTTACAACACGTTTTATTGGCAAGGAAGCGTGGATTCAATGCTTATTTTGGACATTTAGATAGGCTTCCCGTATTAACTTCACTGAAGGTTGAGCAATCAAAATCCATTATAATTACAGTTAACACTTTAAAAAATAAACAAATAATTTGTGAAGCGGTATTAAATTATTCCCCAAATGCTAATTTGATTGTAAAAGTTAACACGTTTGAAGAAAAAAGAGCATTAGCAGGGCTTAATATTAAGTCATTTGTTCATGCGCGTCATGAAACCGCAATGCTACTTGTTAAACAGAGTATTAGCTAAAAATTAGTGATTTTTATCAAGAAAATAATACCAATACTAGTAAGTTAGTGATCACATATTTATTCGTATTGGTATAACTCAAGGTGAAGACTAATCAATATCAAATGAGTAATACAGATCAGTAGATTGTTCAATACCGCTGACAATTTCTAACCAAAACCGATTAAAGATAAACATTCTCACGGTGAGTTCATTAATCGGTTCATAAACGCCAATACCGTATTTTAAATAAATTCTGTTGCCAACATAACCGCTAACGGTTGCTTGGGTTTTATCACCAGCGCCTTCGGTATCAACAGCAATATTACTAATGAGCGGTATTTTTTCAATTTGATCAAATAAGCCAAAACTGTTGGTTACGCCAAAACCAACTAAAAGACTAGCCGCAGCAGAGCTATTTCCAGTGCCAGCATCCAAGCTTCGACCTCTTACCAAGTAAGATAAAATTTCAGGTTTTTCCATCGTCGGTGATGAGAAAAGCTGCATATCTAATGTGTCGGCTAAACCAGTGATTTGAATACCCACATCAATGTCTTCAGCTTTAATTTTCCTGCTGGCACGTAAATTAAAGTATGGGTTATCAATAGGGCCATTGAAGGTAAATTCTCCTTTTTCTATTTTTAGTTTCTGTCCGTAAGCTTGAAAAATTCCTTTCGTTGATTGGATTTTGCCAAACAACTGAAAGGGGGTGTTTTCTTTTTGGCTGATGTGTAATTGCCCAAACAAGTGGCTTTGTAACCCTTGGCCTTCCACTTCAAATGCCTTGCCAATATTAACGTTAATGTTGGTTATGATGTCAAAACTGGATGATTTTTTAACGACGGCCTGACCATCTTGATCAACAATAATCACATCATCACTAAATGAAACACTGCTCTGGGAGAGTTTTTGAATATTATATTTTCCATCTAAAACCTCTATATCGCCACTAATCGTTAACGATTTTTCTATAAGGGAAAAATTCAAACGTGGGGAAATACTCATCACTAATTGCGGCGGAAAAATTAACGGCAGCGCATCCGCAGTTAAGTCTATATTGATGATTAAGTTATCTTGCCATGACATAACACCCTGTAAGTTGGCTGCTTTGTCTTCGATAAAAAATTTTCCATCCAGTGTTGCTTGATTATTTTTAATGGTGATTATCGTCGAAATATTGTCAAAGGTATTGGCATTCTGCCGCAGTTTCAACTTACCATTATCTACCCTTATATCACCATTAATAGCGGGGTCGTTAAGTGTGCCATTGATTGATATATCGGTTGAGAGTTTACCTTGCAAACTCACAACGTCAGTTAAAATGGCTTGAAATGGTTGTAAGTTGAATTGATTAAGCATAACTTGCCCATTAATAGGCGAGTCACCAGTAGGGGAGCCATCTAGTAAATCAACGGTTGAACTAATATTCAGTAAGGGGGTGTTGTTAGTGCCAGTTAACCATAATTTGTTTGTTAATTTTTGCTCATCAATAGTCAAAGCAAATTCGCCTTGTGACCATTGTGATAGTTGGTGCTCATTGAAATCATCGCTGACTTTCAAATAGCCTGATGACAAGGCAAAATGTGCCTGTGCTTTGATGGGGTGTTGTGTTGACCATTTTACCTTGATATCACCATCAACTTGACTGATTAATTCAATGTCTTTTGGTAAAAACAAGGCATCAATAACAGATAGATCAATGTTTAATTTAACCGCTACCTCACCAGAACCACCAATAATTGCTTGATTAGGTAAGCAAATATTCAACCCTTTACCATGCCAACAATGACTATCAATCAAGCTTTCTTGTTTGGCTAAATCAAACTCAATACTAAAGGCGTTGTCATTTTGTAGCGCAGCATTTAGGTAAGTAAAGGTACTTTGCTCTATTGAGCTTTTCCAATAGGTAAATGTGTCATTCCAATGACCTGTTAGGGCAAGTTGCCCGGTAGAATCGCCTAACCAGTTTACTTTTATTTGGTGCTGGTTTGCATTGCCTGTTACTCGTAAGCTTAAATCATCAACAGTAAAGTCTTTACTGTCTTTAATCCATTTTGATTGTTCATTATTGACGGTTAATTGAATTTTGTGATCATTGAATGGCTGATAGCTAGCCTCAACTTGTAATAAGCGACTAGATAAATGTTGCCAATTTAGCTCAGTTAATTGGCTATTTAGGTGAATAATAGGGTTACTTTTCTTTCCGGTAACTGAAAAATTACTGGTCAGGGCGCCATTTACACCATGATGCCAATGATTAATATTGTTTACTGTTAATTGACCGTTAATATCCCAAAAAGCACTGGTGGCTGTTTGTAGAGTTAACTTACTATGATTGAAGTCGACCAACAGATTACCTTGTTGTAGTTGGCCTGATTGATTTACGCCAATGTCAGCTTTAAGCGTTAAATCGATATTATTTAACTTACCTGAAATATGAGTATCATTAAGCGTGACAGACCATTTTTTGTTTGACCCTTCTTTGTCTGACCATGAGCCTGTTGAGTCTATGTTGCCTTGTAATCTGCCGGTAATTGAATCAGGTAGGTTTGTTAGTAACCAATCACGTTGTGCTTTATTTTTTATTAACTCAGCCAAGTTATTCACGTTTATTTTAGGTAAAGAGAACCCAGTAGATTTAGCGGATAACTGCCATGAAATATCGCGGGGTAATAGGGTTACATCACCTTGTATGTCTAATTGACTTAGCGAATCAGTATCACTCAATTGAAATTTATTAATACTGAAAGCATTTTGTTGATGTGTCGCCATTATTTTTACTTGTGCATTGTTATAGCCATAACCTTTGACCTGACTTGATAATTCAATGGTTTGTTTTTTTATATCACCTGAAAGTTTTAAAACCAGTGAAGAATAAGCGCCATAAAGAGATAAAGACAAGGGCGTTGGAATTTTCTTAGCATTCACGGTGAAGTTAAATGGCATGTCTTCATGCACTAAGTTGATTTTTCCTTGGCTAGTCAGTGCTAAATTTCCTTGGCTGATTAGCTCAAAGATTAAGGCCTCAAATGAACCTTGTAATGATATTTTCTGAGTAGTATTGGCGACTTCTGGCCACCACGGCACATCATTAAATTGGCTAACTAGCTGAGAATTTATCTGATAGGGCGGTGTTAACTTGGCTTCGGTAGTCAATTGGCTAATGGAGAAAAAGGGGGTTGCGGTTTGAAATTGACTAATAACAACATCAGTATTAGCCCAAGTTCCGCTTAATCTATTGTTTGATGATTGCCATTGTTGACAGTTTTTTTGGCAGTTATCGTTAGGATCGCTTTTGGTCGCTATAACTATCTCATCAAGTTGAAGTTGCTTAATAATTAATGCGATAGGTAAATTTATTTTAGGCAGTTGGACAATAATATTATTGGCTGAAGAGCTTGCTTGCTGATTTTTTGCTGACGCTTTGGTTTTGTCTTTTTCAAGTATCAACGTTAATTGTTTTGCTGTCGGTTGAAAGAGGTTAAATTCACTTTTGTTAATTGATAACTGAGTGATAAATTGGTCGATTGATATTTCATTGTTATTAATAATAAGGTAACTTTTCTTTATCTCAATTAAATCGGCTTCAATTAAAAATGGCATAATAAAGAGTGGGTTATTTAATTTTTTTTGTAATAAATCGTCTTTTGTCGTATTTTCTTTTGTCGCGATTTTTTCTATTGAAACTTGAGGTTCGCCTTTGTTATCAGCCAAATAGCGTAAAGAAAAATAGTCAGCTTTTACTGATTTGAGGCATAACTTTTTTTTCAATACACATGAAAAATCTAACGCTGTTGCTAACCCCTCTATGGTGATATCAAGCGTATCTAACTGCAAATGAAAAGAATTTAACTTAACATCTCGAACCAATGAGCCGCTATGATAGTCAAAATCGACACCGTTAATATTATTCAATAATAATAATGTGACTTGTGAGCCCCAAGGCGTGGTGAGTAATAGGGTGATAAGGCAAAGTAAAATTGCCATGTACTTGGAAACAAGTAAGCTTATTTTACGTAACGTCATAACTCAGCGCCTAAATTAATATGAATACGCCAACCTTTTTTGTCTCCATCAATTCCATACGCAAAATCAAATTTTACTGCGCCAACAGGTGATAGGTAATGTAAGCCAGAGCCAATCGAATATACGGGTTCAAACTCGCCTTTATTCGCCACACTGCCGCCATCAGAAAATAATGCCAAGCGCCATTTATCATTTAGGTAATATTGATATTCAATACTTGCCACTATCAAACGAGTACCGCCAACGACAACCGGTACTGCTTTATTAGGATCTGATGAAGAAGGAATAGTAGAGCCAATAGATTGATAAGCAAACCCACGAATACTTTGGTCTCCCCCGGCATAAAAGCGTAAAGAGGGCGCTAACTCAGCATCTCTATCAATATATATAGCGCCTAATTCAGCGCGGGTTACTAAACGATGGTTTGTTTTTAATGTAGTAATGTAATTCCACCGTCCATGTACTCTAAAAAAGCTATTGTCAGAACCCGCCTTTAAATGCGCCCCTTCTATATTATAGGTTTGTCGAAAACCAGCGCTTGGATCTAAAATAGAGCCTGAACGTATGGTTCTAGACCAGGTTACGCCAGGGATAAGGTACTGCACATTGTCTTTTTCAGACCAAATAACATTAGGGTTGGCTTCATCTAGATCATATTCCCACGCTTCCTGATGGAGCCGAGCATAAATTTGTCTATTCCAATTATTGTTACTGACTACTCGACCCATTTGAACGGAATAAAACTTTGTTGTTAAATCGGCAAAATCATCATTTTCAACGGTTATTTTAAATTGCAAAATATCATTCGTTGGATGACTTAACGGAATACTGTAAATAAATTTTCCTGTGGGATTTAACGCTGAGTATTCAATTTTAGTTTCTTGAAAATGCCCATATTTATTGATCAGGGGAGTGCGCCAACCAGCTGAAAGACGAAACTGAGTATCAGTGGCGTAACCTATGCCTAAATCTAATTGATGACTTTTAGCGGCGGTTAATGAAACATCAATAGGAATTGAATACTGATGATTTTTTTTATCTTGTATTTCTTGAGCATGGGCGACATGAACACTACTAAAATATTGTGTCGATTGCAGCTGATGCTGTAATTGATGAAAATCATTAGCGTTATAAAATGCGCCTTGTTTGAAGGGCGTTAAGCTTGATAATAAGTCACTATCAAGATTAAAATTATTAAAACTAACCTCACCAAACTGATATCTAGGGCCGCTTTCATAGCTTATTTTGATATCTGCATAATCATAACCTGCTTTAATGGTTATGCTACTGTCAATTAACGTACCGTTAAAATAACCTCGCTGCAGTGCCAATGAGAGTAAATTAGATTTAAGGGATTCATATTTACCATGGTGAAGTTTGTCGCCTTGTTGAATGTCTTTATTATTCATCAGGGCAATAAAAGCCGGATCATCTCTTGCTTCCCCTGTAATGCTAACATCGATATTACTTATCAAGGTTGGCTCATGTAATATGATGGTAATAATGAGTTGCCAAGGGGCTTTTTCAACAACAACCATAATGTTAGCTTTATAATAGCCTAATGATTGTAATGCTTTGTCAATATTGCCTTTGGCAGAATAGATAAATGCTGATCTTTCTAATTCAGATGTTGGCAGTTCACCTAAATAGGAGAGAATATTTCTGTGGACAGCTTTGGGTAATTTACCCTCTAATTTAACAGTTAAGTTATTTGCATTAGTGACATGACTGAATAAACAAATCAAAATAACCGCTAATACTTTGATTTGTTTATAAATAAATACCATAGAAATATTAAAGTAGCCTGACGTTATCAAAACCATTAATGAGACAACACACCTGAAAATTTTATCATTTATGTAATTGTAAATATTACGCTATAAATCCCACTCTGACTATGAAAATGGGATTATCAAGAATAGACCGCAGTGTAAACTATAAGATTTTATAGCCAAAATGGTAAATAATTCCAATCGACAGGGCAGAAGGGACATCACCTAATAAAGGGATAACTTTATCTCCATACCCTTTATTGTTGATACTTAAATTGGCGTTAATTTTATTTTAGTGTTGAAAATAAACGTCAATGCTGAAAGTATTTTATGAAAAGTAATTATCCCTGTAATTTAAATCGTGTAAGCATTTCTTGCAATTGAATTGCTTGATGAGACAACTCTTCAGCGGCGGCGGCACTACCTTGCGCAGCATCATTGTTTTGTTGAGTAACGGTATCAATTTCCGCTACTCCCTCATTTATCACATTTGCGCCAATTGCTTGCTCGCTACTTGCTTCAGCAATTAATTCAACTAATTCAGATGCCTGACTAATACTTTCAGAAACATTTTTTAAGCTTTCTGCTGTTTGAGAGGCTATGGTACTACCAATTTTGGTTTTTTCAACTGCACCAGATATTAACTGCGCTGTTTCAGCCGCGGCTTCAGTACTTCTAGCGGCTAAGCCACGCACTTCATCAGCGACAACGGCAAACCCACGTCCTTGTTCACCGGCTCTGGCAGCTTCAATGGCGGCATTTAAGGCAAGTAAATTAGTTTGTGCGGCAATTTCATCAATGGTAGTAATAAATTGTGAAATACTTTGACTAGAAGCAGAAATATCAGCCATAGCAATAATCATTTCTTCCATCTTATCACTGCCTATCTTGGTTTCTTCTTGTGCCTTTAAAGTGAGATCTTTCGCTTGAGTGGCATTTTCGGCATTGAGATTTATTTGGGTCGATAATTGATTTAAAGAGGAGGATATATTGTCAAGACTACTGGCTTGACTTGAGGCACCATCAGATAATGCGTTACTGCTTGATGAAACACTACCACTGGCGTCAGCTATTTCTATACTCGCTTGTTGTGTTTGTCCTAACACATCATTTAAATTGGTGATCATCTCTTGAAAAGCGAGACCTAAAGAGTCTTCTTGAGAGCTTAACGTTACTTCAAGCGCAAGATTACCGGAAGCAATTTGCTGCGCTAAGTGGGTTTTGTCTTGTAGGGTTGAAACCATGCTTTTCATTGCAGCATATATCCCTTGTTCTGCTTCGCCTTTTTTAAAATCAATCGATAAATTACCTAAGGCTACTTGCTCTGCCATTTGGGCAATATAATGAGGCTCACCCCCTAATAAGTTCATTACATGACGTGTTAACCAAAATGCGACAAAAACACCTAAAGAAATCGCAATAAGCGTACCTACAACGGTAATATTAATAACGGTAACTTCTGTACTGACTAGTTCATCATTTCTTACCTTCATTAAGCTGCTTTCTCTCTCCTTGAAGGTTTTTATTTGCGCCCTAAATTTATCAAAATAGACTTTTCCTTTTGCTTCACCAACTAAATCAGCCATATCATCCATGGTTTTTGAATCACCAATTTCGTGGCGTAAGTCAATTTGATTAACAACCACCAATTTTATCCAGTCATCAATGGTTTTTTTACTTGCTGACAGTAGTGCAACCTGTGCTGGATTATCTGATACGGTATGAGATAACTCTGCAATTAACTGATAAAAAGTTGCTTTACCTTGGGTATAGGGTTGTAGGAACTCGTCTCGTCCAGCAAGAAGAAAGCCGCGCATGCCTGTTTCCATATCTACCGCAGCCGCTTCAATTTGGGCCGACTTTGCTTATAACCTTATAGGTATGATCAACCCAACCAAAATTACTTGTCAGTGATTTCACACTAAAAAATACCACCATAGAAATGATGGACATTAAAAATAAAATCACCCCATAGCCAGCGAGTAATTTAGTTTTAAATTTTAAATTTTAAATTTTCAAACATGTTGTTAACCTTATTAAATCATGATTCATAGAGCTATGAATGCGAATGAATTTTTACTGTCGGCGAGTATAAATGAATTTTAAAAAGGATTGAGTTTTTTGTCATATTTTTTGATTCAAGATAAAAAAAAAGGTACTAAATAACAATGGCCTTTTCTAAATTGTTGTTTTTTATAACTATTGTGACATTTATTGCACTACACTGTTGATGAGAATATTAGGTGTTATCGATAACTAGACTTTAATAATAGGATAAAAAAAAGTAGAGTGTAGTTAACAATACATTAACTAAATAAGCGTATGAAAAAATATTTTCCACTTCTACTAGTTGTCATTTTAAGTAATGGTATTATTGCTTGTTCTGGGCAATCTAATGTAAATAATAGTGATGTAAAAGTAATGGATGAAAACCAAATGACAACCACTAAAATAAAGTTTGATTATCCAATAACCAAAAAAGGTAATGTTGTAGATTCCTATTTTGGCGTTGATATTACTGATCCATATCGTTGGTTAGAAGATGACCGTAGTGACGACACTGCAGCTTGGGTTAATGCGCAAAACAAGGTGACTTTTAATTATTTAGACCAAATCTCTTATCGTGATACGTTAACGCAGCGTTTAACCGATATTTGGGATTATGAAAAGGTAAGTGCACCATTTATTGAAGGTGCTTATACTTATTTTTATAAAAATGATGGTTTACAAGATCAATACGTTGTTTATCGCTATAAAACAGGGCAAGCGCAGTCCAGTGCTGAGGTATTTTTAGACCCTAATAGCTTTAGTGATGATGGAACTACTTCTTTAGGTCAGTTAAGTTTTTCTCGTGACGGTTCAATAGCCGCTTATACCATCTCTGAAGGCGGCAGTGATTGGCGAAAAATAATCATTATCGACACGACAACGAAACAGAGCTTAGAGCCTAGATTAATTGATGTGAAGTTTTCTGATATTGCTTGGTATAAAAATGAAGGCTTTTATTATTCAAGTTACGATAAACCACTAGGCAGTGAACTGTCAGCAAAAACAGATCAACATAAGCTTTATTATCACAAACTAGGAACCGCGCAGCAAAACGATAAAATAGTTTTTGGTGCAACGCCTGAACAAAAGCGTCGTTATGTCGGTGGTATCGTCACTGATGATAATCGTTATTTATTAATATCGGGGGCGGTATCAACCTCGGGCAATGATTTATACCTGAAAGATTTAGCTAAACCGAACAGTGAATTAGTCACTATTTTGGCTCACACTAACTCAGATACGCATATTCTCGATAATCAAGGTAGTCAATTATTTTTAGTGACTAACCTTGGTGCTGATAATAAAAAAATAGTGAGTGTTGATGTAGCAAAGCCAACCGCGGAGCATTGGGTTGACTTAATTCCAGAAACCGACAATGTACTGAGCGCATCAACGGGCGGTGGATCTTTATTTACTAGCTATATGGTTGATGCCATTACTAAGGTTTATCAATATGACTACCAAGGCAATAAAATACGTGAAATAGAGTTACCTGGTGCAGGCTCTGCTTCTTCGCTTAGTGGTAAAGCTGAGGCTGAGACACTTTATTTTACCTTTACTGACAGTACAACGCCGTCGGTCACGTTAGCTTTTGATGTAAAAACAGGGATAACAACAACGTTTAATCAATCAAAAGTGAAGTTTGACAGCGACAATTATGTGTCTAAGCAAGTATTTTATACGTCAAAAGATGGTACCCAAATCCCTATGATTATTAGCCATAAAAAAGGCTTAAAACTTGATGGTAAAAACCCCACCATTTTATATGGTTACGGTGGTTTTAATATTAGCTTAACTCCTTCGTTTAGCCTCACGCGAGCAATATGGATGGAGCAGGGCGGAATTTATGCGGTTGCTAATTTACGCGGTGGTGGTGAATATGGCCGTAAGTGGCATGATGCGGGTACAAAAATGCAAAAACAAAATGTTTTTGATGATTTTATTGCTGCCGCCGAATACTTAAGTGGACAAAACTATACTTCAAGTAATTACCTTGCTATTCAAGGGGGGTCAAATGGTGGCTTATTAGTTGCTGCGGTTATGTTACAACGTCCTGAATTATTTAAAGTAGCTTTACCTGCGGTGGGTGTTTTAGATATGTTGCGTTATCACACTTTTACTGCTGGCGCTGGTTGGGCTTATGATTACGGCACCTCTGAGCAAAGTAAAGAGATGTTTGACTATATTCGTGCTTATTCACCCGTACATAATGTGAGATCAGGTGTTCAATATCCGGCCACAATGATCACTACGGGCGATCATGACGACAGGGTTGTACCGGCGCACTCTTTTAAATTTGCGGCACAGTTACAAGCAAAGCAAACTCAAACATCAGCGTTACCCATACTGATTCGTATTGAAATAAACAGCGGTCACGGCGCAGGTACACCAGCAAGTAAAACGATTAGCCAATATGCCGATATTTTTGCTTTTACCTTGTATAACATGGGCATTAAAACGCTTAAAAATAAACCAAGGTTAAAAGATAAATAGTCATTAGGGTAATTATTTACCTAAATAAATGGTGTTCACTTGATGCTTATGGTTAAATTTATTTATTAAATTTTAGTAAACAGGTTCAATATTGATTAACCTTTATCCCGCTAACAAAATGGAAAACTTGTTAGCGCTACTCAATAAAATTTCCCAATTATCTCCCGTCGGTGTTTTCAACCAAGAAGTCATTATTGTACAAAATGCGGGTATGCAACACTGGCTTAACCTAGCTATCGCTCGTGAGCGTGGAATTAGCATGAATATGCGTTACGCGTTACCCGCGCAATATTTGTGGAAGTTAATAAGAACACTGGCTAGTGACGATAAGGTGCCTGAACAATCACCTTATTCAAGAGAGGTGCTTACTTGGCGGATTTATGCCTTGCTGGCAACCGACACGGTGTTAAATGATGATGCTTTTACCCCAGTAACTCGTTATTGGCTTGAGCAGAATATATCAAAAGAAACATCAAATTCTACCGCAGATTTGATATTTAAAACCTCAAGTAAAGTTGATTTAAAACGGTATCAGTTGGCAGGTCAAATGGCTGATTTATACGAACAGTATTTGATTTTTCGTCCACAGTGGCTTGATGCATGGCAACGGGGCGAAGAAGTTATTGCCCTTAGCGCTGAGAATAAATGGCAAGCCAAATTGTGGCAGTTACTTATTAGTGAACTTCCTTATAATCCGGTTGAATTACTTACTGATGCGATTGCCAATATGGCCGATAAATTGAGTAGTGATCCAAATGTTTTGCCTAAACGCATGAGCTTTTTTGGCATTAATACCATGGCACCAATGTGGTTAAATTTTATTAATGCGTTAAGCGAATATATTGAAGTCGACTTTTTTCATTTAAACCCCTGTTTTTCTTATTGGGGCGATATTATCAATGAAAAACAAGCGTTCAAAAAACTATCTCACTGGTCAAGTGGGGCTAATAACGATGAACATTTATTTGTTGGCAATCCGTTATTAGCCAATTTTGGTCAACAAGGGCGAGAGTTCTTAGCATTATTACAAGACTACAGTACCGTTAATGTAGAGTTGTTTGTTAAAGCCAGTAACGACAATAGTGATGAGGGTGACCATGAAAACTCAATGCCATCAGCATGCATTTTACATCAATTGCAAAATGATATTTTGGCGTTAGTCGATGCAACAGAAAAAGGTGATGTAACAGAGCAGCTCGCACCGTTAGTTGACGATTCAATCACCATTGTTAGTTGTCATAGTGCGCTACGTGAAGTACAAGCGTTACATGACTACTTGCTTCATCAGTTTAATGACACCGCAGATAATCAAGACAAGTTAACGCCAAAAGATGTGTTGGTGATGTGTCCACAAATAGAGCAATATGCGCCTTATGTTAATGCGGTTTTTACCCGTGGTTGGCAAGATCTAACCGACGAAGTACCACCACTACCGTGCTCTATTGCTGATCGCAGCGCTAAAGACAGTGATCCATTAATTGCCGCTTTTAGTGAACTGTTAGCACTGCCTGACTCTCGTTTTCAAGTCTCTCAATTACTCAGTTTTATTCGTTTGCCTGCGGTTGCGAATAAATTTGCTATCAATGCTGAAGACAGTGAAAAAATTAGTCTTTGGTTGCAACAAGCTACTATTCATTGGGGTTTGGATCAAGCACATAAAGCAGCGTTATTGGGAGAAAAAGCCAGTAACAGCTTTACTTGGCAGCAGGGCTTATCTCGTTTGCTACAAGGTTTTGCTTATTCTGATACTGATAGCATTTATCAAGATCAGTTGTTACTTGGTGTAGTTGAAGGTGATGACGCTATTTTATTAGGCCAATTAATGTTGTTTATCGAACAATTGCAGCATTTTTCTCATCAGCTTAATAGCGCTAGAACGGCTAAAGCATGGCAGCGTTTTTTACTTAGCCAGCTTGAACAACTTTTTTCAACACAAGTTGTTTTTTCAACCAATACGACTGAACAAACTATTCACCAAACTAACACTCAAATTGATAACAGTATTGCTATCATTGAGCAAGCAATCTCATCATTAGTTGAGTATTGTGAACATGCCCACTTTGATGAAAAAATTGAACTACCTATTATTGTTGATTTTCTTAATAATCATTTTAGCCAAAGTGATGCCAGTAAACAATTTATGGTAGGGCAAGTCACCTTTTGCTCTATGTTGCCGATGCGCAGTATCCCATTTAAAGTGATCGCAGTCTTAGGGTTAAATGATGGCGAATTTCCAAGACAGCGCCCAGCATTAGGCTTTGACTTAATCGCACAAAATAAAGCGATATTAGGCGATAGATCGCGTCGAGGAGATGATCGATATTTATTTTTAGAAGCGCTTATTTCTGCGAGGAAAGCCTTATATTTAAGTTATCAGGGACGAAATATACGAAATAACAATGAAAAACAACCTTCGCTAGTGCTAAAAGAGTTAATGGACTATTTGGTGCAAGGTTATGGTTGGCAGTTTGAGCAAGAAAGTTCTGACATTTATCAAATGCCAATGCAGCCTTACAGCGAGGATAACTATATAGTACGTGATACTAAGTCAGGTTTTAAGCCCAGCTTCGATGCTAATTGGTTAACGTTAGGTCAAAGTGAGCATACGGGCGAAAAACAAAAGGTTTTATTGGTTGATGCCTGTGATATAGCTGACAAAATTAACACCTTAAGTGCGACTGAACTCATTCGTTTTTTTCAGCATCCAAGTAAAGTCTTTGCGCAACAAGTGCTTAATTTATATTTAGATAGTAGTGAGGTAAGCCTTGATGATGTTGAACCTTTTAGCGCCAATCATTTAGAAAACTATTTATTAAAACAAGACTTACTTGCTGCCAACCTAGTGGCAAAAAATAGTGCGACAATTGCACAAGTCATTGAGTCAGCGACTTTGTCGGGTAAATTTCCTGATTTACCGAGTACCCAATTACATTTTGATGATGCGCTTGATGCAAGTAGTCAACTTGCCCAAGAAATTATCGAGCAAGGTTGCGATAATCCCGAACTAATTGATTGCCAAATAGTGCTTAATACTAATAACGATACTATCGATGGTAACTTGTTGAGGCAAAGCATAACGCTTATAGCGCAGTTACCCGTTAAAGTGACTAATACCGGCGTACAACTGGTTTTTTACCGTAGTTCAACGGCGAAACCGAAAGATTTATTCACCTTGTATTTACATCACTTGATTATGCAAGTGTGGCAACAACAAAATAGTGCAATAACGCTTGATAGTACTAGCCCACATAAGCTACTGGCTCAAGTAAAACAAACGCGCGGATTTTACTTTAATACTAAGGCGCAAAAAGTTGAGCAATATTGTCTCAGTAGTGAAGGGGCACAAGAGGCTGAAGCCGAGCTAATTATGTTACTGAGTGTTTATACCCAAGGGCAAAAACAAGCGTTAATGTTTAATGGTGAATTAGCCGACCAAGTTTTTAAAGAATCACGAGGTAAACGAGTTGAATTGACGCAAGAACGTTTCGATCAATTCTGGCAAGGCTCTGCCATGCCAACAGGTGCTGTACCCGGTTTTGGCAGCGATGCTTATATTCATTACTTTTGGCCACAATGCCCAGATATCGATACTTTATTACCAGAAATTGAAGCCGTTTATCAAGGTTTGTACAACCGTGTTTTAAAAGAAAAGGCGGTAAAGGTGAAAGTGAGTGCTGCTAAAGCGAGCCAAAGTACGGTGAAAACCACGAAAGGAGCTAGTCGCTAATGTCTACAGAAATGCATTTGAAAAACTTAGAGGCGGCGACTATTCCTTTAACAGGAAGACATTTAATTGAAGCCAGCGCAGGTACCGGCAAAACTTATAATATCACCCGTATTTATTTGCGATTATTACTGGAGAGAGAGCTAAAAGTAGAAGAAATTTTACTGATGACTTTTACCAAAGATGCGACACAAGAACTTCGTGGCAGAATAGACGCCTTTATTCGTGAAGCCTTAACTAACTGGCAAACACTATGTGAAACGGATAGCTACTTTGCAAAAATCACCCAAAATGTCAGTAATAATACCAACAGTAATAAAAAAGAAAGTGACGATAAAATTCAATTTCTGCTAAAACGCGCATTATTATTTTTAGATGAAGCCGCCATTTTTACCATTCACGGTTTTTGTCAGCGGGCATTAACACAACATGCTTTTGCCAGTGGTTTACCGTTTAACGCCAATATGTCGACCAATAGCAATGATTTGATTTTAGAAGCTTGCCAAGATTGGTATCGACAACTGGCTAAACAACACAGTGACGATTTTGCGTTAGTCGCTCAATTTTGGGGGACGCCCACGGCTTTTGTTAGCAGCTTTGCTAAGGCTATTTCACATAAAACTGAGCTGTCTGTCCTTGACGTGCAAAGTTTGGTTGATAAAATCACTCAATTAGCGGCGCAAGCAAGTCATGCGATTACCGCTGATTTAGGCTTACTTAACGAAGGCTTAGTTGCTCATAAAAAAGCTGACGAACAAGAAAAGAGGGCGGTTGAGTTAGTTAAGTTACAAGCTTGGTTAGCGCAATTAAGTGAGTGCGAGAATGAACAAGCCTTACTTGCTGTAATACAACAGCCGATGCCAGACTATTTACTGAACGGTAATCGACATCCTAAGGCATTTAAAGCCGCGTTAGCGCAAGTATTAGAAAGTAGTAAACAAATTAAAGATGACGTTAAAAATTTAGCTAAAAATATTAATAAAGCCAAAGCTTATCAAATAGTCCGTACTGCTATTTATCAAATTCGTCAGCAAGTTCAACAAGCAAAAGAACAACATAATTTACTCGACTTTGATGATTTAATAAATACCTTAGCGGATTGTTTAAAAAATGAAGAGGATAGTCAATTAGCGCAAACGTTACTAGCGCAATATCCAGTCGCCCTAGTTGATGAATTTCAAGATACGGATCCACAACAGTTTGCTATTTTACAGGGCATTTACTATCAGGCTCATAATCAATCGGCGACAGTTCAATCAGCTAATGCTAAACAGGTGAATGCTGCTCTTTATCTTATTGGCGATCCTAAACAAGCTATTTATGGTTTTCGTGGTGGAGATATTTTTGCTTATTTGAGCGCACGTAATGACTGTGATTATCACTGGCTTATGGATACTAACTGGCGTTCAAGTCCTGATATGGTTCATGCTTATAATCAAGTGTTTTTGGGTGACGGTAGCAATACGGTGTTTGGTTACGGTATTCCTTATCAAGCTGTTCATGCGGGCAAAACTGACAAGCAGTTGAGTGACCAATCAAGCGATCAGTTAAGTAACCAAGATAAAGCTCTACAATTTATTCATTTTTCTAGCGAAGAGCATGTTACCAAACAGTCAGATAGACCTTTAATGGCAACTTGGTGTGCGAATGAAATTGGTCAGTTATTAACGAGTAACGAGGCTAAACCGCAGGATATTGCTATTTTAGTGCGTGATGGGCGCGAGGCGGCTGATATCAAACAGGCTTTGTTAGCGGCTAACTTGGCCAGTGTGTTCTTATCTGATCGGGCAAATTTATTTCACAGTGAACAAGCCAAACAACTTATCAGTGTATTGAAAGGTATATTAGCGCCTGAAGATGAACGCTATTATTTAAAGGCATTAGCCAGTGGTTTATTGGGTTTTGATGCGCCAACGTTATATAAACTTCAGCAAGATGAAATGGCTTATCAAACGCTAAAATTCAGCTTTTTCGATTATAGAACTCAATGGCAACGCCAAGGTTTTATTGCGATGGCGATAAACTTAATGCATCAGCATTTTAAAATCCCAATCGATAATAAAGATAGAGCGTTAACTAATCTGTTGCATTTATTTGAAATTTTGCAATCAGCTAGCCAAAAGTTTCTCCAACCACAAGAATTACTCTATTGGTTTGAACAACAATGTAGTGTAGACAATAGCGGCGCTAATAGTGACGCAGAAGCCGAGCAGCGTCTTGAGAGTGATGGTGACTTGATTCGCATAGTAACGCAACATGGCGCGAAAGGGTTAGAGTATCCAATAGTCTTTATTCCATTTGCTACGCGTCATAAGGACCCACTTAAATTTGGTAATAAATCGGTAAGCTATATCGAATATCACAATGAGCAAGGTCAACTGTGTTTGAGTTTAGATGGTGATGAACAATCTAAAGCGGCCATGGCTAATGAAGCGTATGCAGAAACTATTCGTTTATTGTATGTTGCCATAACACGTGCAGAAAGTCGTTGTTATGTTTTAACTACAGCCTTTGATAAATATGTATTATCGCCACTTGGCAAAGCTTTACAGTGGCAAGCAGAGCAAGATATAGTTGAAATTTTACAACAGTTAATGGCGAAATCACCTGAAGTAATAGCAGTAAAACAAATTTCATTTGATACGATTGACGCTGATATATACCAGCAGAATAACCTTGATTTACAAGCAACATTAGTCGCTGAGGTCAGTAAGTTTTATGGCAAAATAGAGCGTGATTGGTGGCTTAGTTCATTTTCAGCGTTAAGTAGAAACTTACGCCATGGCGGGGTATCAACACCAGATAGAGACACTGAGCTAGTAGGTAACCTTGGTATAACAGCCACTAACCAAACAAGGTTGCTTTTACGCTTTCAACTGGCGAAAGGCGCGCACAGTGGTAATTTATTACATGATATTTTAGAGCACAGTGATTTTGTTACTACGTTTGAATCAGACAGTCATTGGCAAGAAAGCATCAAGTGGCCATTAGTTAAATATGGCGAGCTAACTGCGGGCTTTACTGAAGATGATCTTATTACTTGGCTTGATGAAATAGTCGCAACACCGCTCGTTGAAAAAAGTAGTTCTTCTAGTGACCATTTTTGTTTGGCCGATATTTCCATGCATCAAACGCTACGGGAAAGTGAGTTTTATTTTCCTATGGAAGAAGCAAATATTAGTACGCTGGCTAAATTGCTAACCGATCATCGAAACTCTGCGTTGCTTGACCCAAATGATGTTTACGGTATTAATCACGTTAGACTACCCAGTTATCAATCACTAAAAGGTATGATGCATGGTTTTATTGATTTAGTGTTTGAACAAAATGGTAAATATTATGTGTGTGATTATAAGTCTAGCCATTTGGGTGACGATTTTACCGATTATAATCATCAGGCTTTACGGCATAACATTGAAAATAATTATTATGACTTACAATATCTTATCTATAGCTTAGCCTTACATCGCTATTTACAGCAAAATGTGCCTGACTATAATGCAGAACAGCATTTTGGTGGCATCTATTATCTTTATTTACGCGGTATGATCAATGATGAGCAATACCGTGGTGCAGGGGTTTATTTTCGAAAAATACTGCTTGATGAGTTAACCGCGTTAGATCGCCTCTTCCTCGGTAAAGAGCTAAGCAAAGAATCTCTGGATAAAGAATCCTTAGGAAAAGATGTTACTGCAACATCTAAAGAGGAAATATAATCGTGCCTATTTATAAAAGTTTTTTTCAAGCACAACAGCAGCTAGCCGATGTTGAAGCGATTGATTATTTCTTTGCAAAAGAAATGCTAACCGCATTAAGTAAGTCGACTGAACTTTCAGCCGAGCAAGAGCAAATCCTTAGCCATGTGTTTTTTGCACTCAGTGTGAGTTTACGCTCAGGCCATACGTGTTTGCCGTTAACTGAACTTGCACAGCAGCATTGGGGAGAAGCTTTTGACGATCAAGGTCAATGTAGTCATCAAGGTTTTATTTTCCCTGATAAAGACAGTTTGTTTAATGTGCTAACCGCACTTGATCTTAGCGCGAATGCACAGCAACCAATCGTATTTGAAAATAACTGTGTATATATGCGTCGTTACTATCAATTTGAACAAACACTTGTTCAAGCGATAAAAGTACGGTTAACCCAGCGATTAGCTACCTCACCAGAAGATATAATTAATGTACTTCAACAGCTTTTCCCACCAATAAACAACCAGCAAGTACTAGGGGTTGATTGGCAGCAGATTGCCGTTGCTAATGCGATGAATAAAAACTTTACCGTTATTGCTGGTGGTCCTGGCACAGGGAAGACGTATACCGTCACCAAGTTATTGGCCGCTTTAGTTATGTTGCATGATATTTCTCGCGCTAAGGTTAACGAACAAAGTAATAACCAAGCGCTTGAAATAGCATTGGTGGCACCCACAGGTAAAGCGGCGCAGCGTTTATCTGAGTCAATTATTAGTGCCATTACTGGCTTTAAAGCACTAATTAATAAGGATGTTCTCGCGGCAATACCAAGCCAAGCGAAAACGATTCACCGTTTACTCGGTGTTATTCCTAACAGCCCTAACTTTAGGCATGATCAAAACAATCTACTTAGCTGCGATATTTTATTAATAGATGAAGTCTCTATGGTTGATTTACCTATGATGTCACGAATATTTAGGGCCTTAAAACAGAATGCTAAAATTATCTTACTCGGTGATGCCGATCAATTACCGTCTGTTGCTGTTGGTAGTGTTTTAGCTGATATTGCCCCGAGACCACATTCAGGTTATAGCGTTGATAATGCCAATTATTTAGCCCAAGTTTGTCAATTAGACGTGCAACTGCTGAATCATGCAGTTAAGCAAACAGCAAGTTATAGTGATCATCTTAGCTTCTTAATCACTAGCCGTCGTTTTGATGGCGAAGGGGGAATTGGCCGGTTAGCTGCCCATGTGATCAAGGGCGAAAGTACGCAAAGCTGGCAGTTGTTACAGGCGGCTAATCAAAGTGAAAAAAATCAATTAACGTTAGTTGAGGGTAATTTATATACTTGGCTATCACCATTAATAAAAGAATATTATCAAGGTATTAGCAGCTGTAGTACTATTGATGACGCTTTTGCTTTATTGGCAAAATTTCGTATTCTCTGTGTTACTCGCCAAGGTGAATTTGGTGTTGATGCGATTAATCAATGGGTAAAAGAGCAATTGGCAGTTCACGCCTCTCAACCTTGGGGGCAATCTCAACAAAACTATCATGGTATGCCTATCATGATCAGTGAAAATGATTATCGCCTTGGACTTTTTAACGGTGACATTGGTTTGCTTTGGTGCGCTAGTGACAAGCATGATCAGCTAATGGCATTTTTTGAGCAGCCTAAAAGCGAGGACGAGGAAACACGCTATAAAACACTGTTGCCGTCAAGATTACCAAAATATGACAGTGTATATGCAATGACCATTCATAAAACACAGGGCAGTGAGTTTGCCCATGTTGCCATGTTATTACCGAAAAATAGTAATAATTTACTTTTATCGCGTGAATTACTTTATACCGGTATTACTAGGGCAAAAACACAATTGACTATTGCCAGTAACAAGCAAACTTGGCAGCAAAGCGTTATTAATGTAGTAAAACGTTATTCAGGCTTAAAGATTGTAGAGTAAATGAAGCTCAAGATTAACAATATTGATATACTTGCGTATACAGTGTTAAACACATGTACTTAACTACCCAGATTTATAAATAATTTTTAGGAAATAAAACGTAAATGCAATTAATGAATATAGACAAAGTGCGTTATAGAAAACACTTAAACATCGTAATCGTTGGCTTTATTGCCACTTTATTAGTATTAGCGTTAACTTTTGGACAACTATTAATTCTCAGTTTTGGTCAAGAAGAGGTCAATAACTTTAGATACAACCTATTAGGGGTAGCATTGTCTTTACTAGCGTGTATGGCTGCTCTTCACACCTTAAAAAAGTCAGATTTTTTCAAAGAGATTTACTATGTTTGGCAAATAAAGCAAATACAAAATTTAATTTATCGTAAAGTAAAAAAAGTAAAAAAAGCCGCTAAGAATTTAGAACAAGATGCGTTGATTATTTTGACTTTTTACTACCAAAGCCAACAGCAAGTATATGAACTTGATGATAATACGTTGACTATTGCCAAGGTAAACAAAGACTTATCAGATTTACAAGAAATAATTACAGCGAACAACTTAACTATTAATGCGGAACAATTTGATAAAAAACTAATCACTTCTTATGCTTAGTTATGATATTTAGTCTGTCGCTATATCCATTCTACTTAAATCATCTATCTTTAAGTAGAATGAACATATTAGAAATAAGAAGGAATTAAAGATGATTGGCTATGTAACACTAGTCACTGCTCTGACAAACTAATTTTTTTCGCGTGATAAATTGAGCGTTTAAATTGGTTTGAATACCTTTAATAATAAAACTTTGATCGCTTACCGAACCGCTATTTATTTATAAAATGTAAAAATAACGAAACTAAAAACATTCATATTAATATATACTTAGAGGAAAGCTCGGTATAAAATAAGCGAAGTTTTCACGGTAAAATAACGGTTAAACTTTTAACGGTATAATGCCAACAGTGTATAGTCAAAACGAGTTGTGTTACTTATTAATTTAAGTAGTACCGCTTATCAATATGAATAGCCAGAATTACATTTAACCAGTATTTTGTTAATTGCACTACATTAATTATATGTATAAATTATCTAATTGGTTAAATGATTGGTAGGGAAATAATGGATAAAATTAATAAAGTTTTTTCAAGTGTTCTTATATTACTTTTTGTTGAATCAATTGCTTTAGCATTTGTATATGACACCTATATGGAAGCATTTCTTATCGGATTGCCAGCCATGCTTGTACCATTATGGATGATGAAAACAGCGCCTAATGCAACATTAACTAAGCATGCATCAGCACTGGCAGCGATGATATTTGCTTGCCTACATATCCATCAGATGAATGGCCTGATAGAAGTTCATTTTGAAATTTTTATTCTAATGGCTAGTTTAATCGTTTTTAGTGATTGGAAAGTATTTATTACTGCTGTCGGCTTAATTGCAGTACATCATATCTCTTTTTATTTTATGCAAGTAAATGGTATGGGTGTCTATGTGTTTGATCAAGATCGACTATTATTTTCAACCGTTATTATTCATGCTGTATATGCTATTGTAGAGGCGGCGATAGCAGGGTTTATCGCAAAAACATTATATGACGACAGTCAAGTAGGCAAAGAATTAGCCGAAGTAACGTATAAATTAACAGCTAATGAAAATTCACTCGACTTAAAGATAAGAACCAATGCAAACGGCAATGCAATACTAGAAGGGTTTAATCACCTTTTATCAGTACTCGATAACGTAGTTACGGGTGTAAAAAATCAAACTAATGACTTTATAGTCAATTCAAATAACTTGATATCAGCAAAAACTGAACTTGAAACATCAGCGAGTAATAGGCAACAAGAGACTGAAATAATTGCATCTTCAGTTGAAGAAATGGTAGTAACGGTAGCCTCAATCGCACAAGATACGGCTAACTTAAATGACCAAATGCAAGAAGCAAGCACTTCAACGCAGGCAACAAATCAACACATTGAAGAAATAAATAGTAAACACAGTGAGCTTAGCAGTGCTTTAAATAAAACAAATGATGAAATAGCGGCTTTAGCTAGTTCAAGTGATGTTATCACTAATGTTTTATCAGAAATAACAAGTATTGCCGATCAAACCAATTTATTAGCATTAAATGCGGCAATTGAAGCTGCCAGAGCAGGAGAGCAAGGTCGTGGTTTTGCTGTAGTTGCCGATGAAGTAAGAGCATTAGCAAATAGAACAAAGGAAAGTACAGATAAAATTGGTGACACATTAACGAAGCTGGTTAGTTACTCAAAATCTTCCACGGAATCAATGGAAAGCTGTATTAAAGCGGTTGATATTGTTATTGGAGTGACCGAAAAAGCAAATAAGGAAGTTACCCACGCTTCAGAATTAGTAGCACTATCAAGTGATATAGCAAACTCTGTCGCGGCTGCTGTAGAAGAGCAAGCAACAACAACTAATGAGATATCTAAAAGCACTGAAAAAATGAGCTTATTAGGAAAAGATGATGCAATAAAAGTAGATATGGTCGCTCAAGAAGCAGAGCAAATATCTAAAGCTGTCGCTTCATTAGAGACCAGCATTGCCTGCTTTAAATAAAAACATAACACGATATCATTATATCGTGTTTTTTCTTTGGCTTTTGTTAACGCTTATTGCGGCCATATATTTTATTACCAGTCGTTTAACTTCATTCGATCCTAATATGCAATTAGCAGGGAAAGAAAGTAGCTCACTGATTAAAAGAATAAGAGAAATAGAAGAACTAAAAAATGTAGATTTAAGTAACACTATTATCCATTTCACTAGTACTAATTGTTCATGTACAAAATATAGTAAAGATCACAAAGCCTCTATCAATAAAAAAGCACAGTTAGATGACTTTAATGTACTAAACATTCATTTACCTGCCGACTTGTTAACTATTATTCCCTCAACGCCATCAATATTAATTGTCAGTGCCATAGAAAATTTATTGTATTTTGGCCCCTATTCGGTAGGGCTATCTTGTTCACAGTCAAATGGCTACGTTGAAACGGTACTACAAAATTATGCCCAAGGTTTTAATTCAGATTTAATCATCAGCGATGTTAAAGGCTGCTATTGTAATGTTTAAATTTAATAAAATTTATCCGAGGAAACTATCGAAGAACACCATATCTTGATTATTTTTTTGCTCCGCCCAGCATTTTTATTTTAGTTCTAGCTCGTCTAAAAATTTTTTAACATAGGTCGAGATACAAATAGCCAATTAGTTTGACATCTTCGCTGGCACTCACCTATTGCTTCATTTGCTGCGATTCAACAACACCTAAGCCAATCAATAGCAATATTTATGTCCTCGCTATTAACCACAGGTTTTGAATAGCGCAAACGACACTGAAATGCCTCCTATCTTTCATGCTAGTTTACGCTAATACGGGTTTTTTACTGGGTTTATAAAAAATTGCTATATTGACTGGTGCTTCTAAAATATCTCCTTTTATTAAAAAGTACTTGAGTTATACCAATACTAGTAAGTTAGTGATCAAATATTAATGAGGATAAATTTTCAAATTCAAGGCAGGTGATTGAGCAATAACAGGCTATTGGAATTGAGCGCAACGCAGAAATTGTAGATTTATACCATTTGAATATGGGACAAATTAGTACAATTGATATTAGGTGGCACTTGTGAAGGAGCCCCAGTTTATCTGGTAAAATAGATGGTTCTTATGCGATATATTTTCGTGATTTAGAGGGCAATAAACTTAATATTTTTCATATGGAGATGCCCAACTGATAACCTTTAGACAAAAGCATAAAAAAACCAATACTTGTTAAAGTATTGGTTTATATGTTTTTATCATCAACTAAATAAATTTTTATCTAGTCTAAGTATAGAAAGTTATCTTGCACGGAAAGTAATGCGACCTTTAGATAAATCATAGGGTGTTAGTTCAACTGTTACTTTATCGCCAGTTAAAATACGAATGTAGTTTTTACGCATTTTACCAGAAATATGAGCAGTTACCACGTGGCCATTCTCTAATTCAACTCGGAACATAGTGTTAGGTAGAGTATCGATAACCGTACCTTGCATTTCAATATTTTCTTCTTTCGCCATGGGGCGCTAAACCTCTATATGTTGTGCAAAAAAGTCAAATTTTCTATTCAAATAGTTAGAACGTTTGACTGATAAAAAAAGCTGCGCGAATGATGCCTAATTGCATGACTAAAGTAAAGCTTTGTAGCTGTTTATTTACCATAACTGTTGTTTTTTTAGCCGCTTGGAGGCTTTCTTTCAACTAACAACCATTTAAGGCTAATAAATCGTTCGTGTGGATAGTAACTATTTTTATAATTCATCTTTTGACAGTCATCAATTTGGTACCCTAAATATAAATACGGTAAACCCAATTTTTGGCATAACTCAATTTGAGTCAGGATTGAAAAACGTCCTAAGCCATGGCGTTTAAAGTCGGGATGGTAAAAAGTATAAACCGCGGATAAACCATTAGTGAGTACATCGGTTACTGCAACGCATATCAGTTGTTTAACACCATCAACTTCGCACCAGGTTTCGATAAATAATTGTGTGGTTAATTTACTACAGAGAAAGCTTTCAAATTGCTCAACGTTTGCTGGATACATACTGCCATCTCGATGAAAGGTATTAATATAATTCTCATAGAGAGGGTAATAATATTCTCTAATTTGTTCTGAGTGTTTTATGGTGAAGTTAGCATTACGTTTTAATGAACGTTTTTGGCTTTTAGACGGATTAAAATCATTCACTAATACACGAATAGATTGGCAAGCATCGCAGTTTGGACAGTAAGGCCGATAAGATTGTTCACCACTACGACGAAAACCTTCGGTCATTAATACGCTATAGCTGTGTTTGTTTTGCAGACGTTCATCGACGGCAATTAATAAACGTTCTTCTTCATCAGGTAAGTAACTACAAGGAAAAGTTTTGGTTATACCTACTTTAAAACTGCTGTCATTCATACTGCTACTTCTATCAAGCTGATGGCTTATTAACGGATAACTCACGTGGTTGCCAAAAAGTTGCTGCCACACTCTTATTTATAGCAGTTTGTTTCAATGCTAGAAAGTTTTCTCGTGATATTTCGGTTGCGCCCATATCAGCTAAAAAATCATTAAGTAATTGGCAGTCAATAAAATCAACCTCGCTTGACCTAAGTAATTCAGCTAACGCAACCAAGGCAAATTTAGAGGCATTAGGCGAGGTATAAAACATTGACTCACCAGAGAAGAAACCATTAATAGCAACACCGTATAAGCCACCAACTAACTCAGGTACATCAACCGAGTTCTTTTGCCAAACTTCGATGGAGTGTGCAAAGCCCAATTGATGCAAATTAACATAAGCGCTTTGCATTTCAGGTAAAATCCATGTGCCATCATCGCGAAAGGGGGCATTGGCACACCTTGCGATCACTTCCTCAAAAGCCGTATTTAAGGTGATTTTATAAGGGGATTTTTTCAATGCTTTTCTTAAGGTACGATTAATACGTAAATCACTAAGTTTAATAATCGCTCTGGGATTTGGCGACCACCACATTAGTGGGTCGCTTTCACTAAACCATGGAAATATACCCTGGCTGTAAGCGTTAATTAACCGCTGTGGATGTAAATCGCCCCCTACAGCTAACAAACCATTTGGCTCAGTCAGTGCGTGCTCTACGGGAGGAAAAGCCAAATTATTATCGCTGAGTTGATATAGGCTCATATTATGTAGAAAGATTCATGTTAGCGAGATTAAAAGGCTTAGAGGCACAGGTTCATAGTTTTAGACTGAACTAAGTACCTATATCAGGAGAATGTGAATATTGCATTCGCTAATAAGGTACTTTTTGTGCCGTCATGCAGACAATGCATTGGAGAATAAAAAATAGTGCTCTTTATTATCAATAACACTGCATATAAGCCTTATTAACTTGTTATTGTGCGTCGAGGAAGCGTTCAGCGTCTAACGCTGCCATACAACCAGCACCAGCTGATGTAATTGCTTGACGATAAATGTGATCGGCAACATCACCGGCAGCAAAGATACCTTCAATACTGGTTTGAGTCGCATTACCTTGCGTACCACTTTTAATCGTTAAATAACCATTTTTCATGGCGAGCTGCTCATTGAAAATATCGGTATTAGGTTTGTGACCAATCGCAATAAATACCCCAGCAACACCAAGTTCTTCAGTGGCGTCTGATTTAGTGTCTTTTAAACGTAAGCCAGTCACACCCATTTTATCGCCTAATACTTCATCTAAAGTGCGATCAGTATGTAGAATAATATTACCGTTTTTAACTTTCTCATTTAAACGGTCAATTAATATTTTTTCAGAGCGGAAAGTATCACGACGATGAATTAAATGTACTTCGCTAGCAATGTTAGATAAATACAGTGCTTCTTCAACTGCTGTATTACCACCACCAACCACGGCAACTTTCTGGTTTTTATAAAAGAAACCATCACAGGTTGCACAAGCTGACACACCACGGCCCATGAACGCTTCTTCAGAAGGTAAACCTAAATATTGTGCCGATGCGCCAGTACAAATAATTAACGCGTCACAAGTAAACGTGCCGTTGTCGCCTGTTAAGGTATAAGGGCGTTTAGAGAAGTCGACTTTATTGATGTGATCAAAAATGATTTCAGTATCAAATTTTTCAGCATGTTTTTGCATGCGCTCCATTAATGCTGGACCGGTTAAATCGTCAGCATCACCTGGCCAGTTTTCTACTTCTGTTGTGGTGGTTAACTGACCACCTTGTTGCATACCTGTAATCATTACTGGTTTTAGGTTAGCACGGGCTGCATAGACTGCGGCAGTATAACCAGCAGGGCCTGAGCCTAGAATAAGTAGGGGACAATGTCTAACGTCGCTCATAAATGAGTTCTCCGGAGTTTGTTTTAACAACTAATTATTGATAATAAATAGTATTGATAAATAGATATAGCTTAATGATTGGGATGATAAGGGGTTCTATCAAGGGTGTACAGTTGCTTTAACGCTATATTAGTTAAAATGAGTATAAAAAAAGAGTGCAAATGATAAAATTGCACTCTTTTAAATATTTATTATTGCTTTGGTATCAACATAAAAAAAATTATACGAAGTCTACCCTGTGGTACATTAATAAAAAACATTGTAATTTAAAGTTTTTCAATCACTTAGCGTGATGTGATTACATCTTCATCAATTGTTCTTGATACAACTTTTGAAAGGTAAACTTTAGAACAACCAGTTTATTTTCAGCGAAAGTAATATTCATTTTAGGAATTAGGCTGCGCCGAACTCGATATTATTTTACTTTATCAGCAGAACAACAGCTCTGATAATGTCTGGCAGGTATATTAGCTGCTCGAACAGTTATATCTGACAGCAAAGTAAGCTTCTAACATACAGAAATGCTAGTCACTAGAATCCGCCTACTCCTGATTAGGTTTCAATAAAATAGGCGCTATTAGATCAACCCTATCGACTTTCTGAGTGTAAAAAAGGTTTACAGTGTGCACTGCTAGTTGTCAGGATTATTTACAGTTTGGCGACGTCATAGACGGCAGTTATTTCTTGATACTAATTTTTTCTTTATAATACAATAGGTTTTAGTGTTTGGAGTAAAACTTGCTTGTTGCTTGTAGATTTTTAGATTCTATAAGCTCGTATAGATTGTTCCTATCACCGCGCCTATTTTGTTTGTTCTAAAAGCTGTGTTGTTAACCATTAGCGAAATCCCTATAAATAATTGCAAAATAAGGAAATGTTATGCAAATGAAACTAAACCACAAAGTGCTGAAGAACTTACCATGTTTAATGTTATGGCTTAGTCGATTATCGACTTCAGCACCAGAATTAAAATCTACTCCTTTCAGCCATTATATGGCTGCTGTACTTCTTTTGTTATCCACGGCTGTATTTTCTCAGGTTAATGCAGATGGCCTGATAAATGGGGGTTCAGTCAGCGGGAGTATTTTATTTGCTGGTGAAGAAGATAGCTGGACGTTTAATGCGGTAGCGAATGAACGAATCACTCTCACCATGGTTGATGTGAATAGCACGGGACTGCGTCCGTTTATGAGCTTGTACGCGCCCGACGGGAGTCTCGTTATCGCTGCCGCTAATAACACTGTAGCGGAGATTCGCAGCCGTGTTGCGACACAAACGGGTACCTATACGCTTGTGGTGGAAGATGGTACGGGTCTCGCTGATCAGTTGGGAGATTACGAAATTCATCTGGCCAAATCTACCGGCGCGAATGAACACGGACAGTTGATTAATGGCGGCTCGGTAAGCGAAACCATTGGCCTGGGCGACCTGGACAGTTGGACACTTAATGCAGTGGCAGGTGAGCGGATTACCCTCACCATGGTTGATGTGAATAGCACGGGACTGCGTCCATTTATGATCTTGTACGCGCCCGACGGGAGTCTCGTTATCGTTGCCGCTAATAACACTGTAGCGGAAATTTACAGTCGTATTGCGCTACAAACGGGTACCTATACGCTTGTGGTGGAAGATGGTACGGGTCTCGATGATCAGTTGGGAGATTACGAAATACACCTGGCCAAATCTACCGGCGCGAATGAACACGGGCTTCTTGAAGGCGTTGGAACTTTTTCACAGCAGATTACTGTGGGCGACCTCGATAGTTATACGTTTTTTGGTGATACAGGTGACCAGATTCAACTGACAATTACCGATGTTAATAACACTTTATTTCGTCCGTTTGTCACGCTATACAAACCTGATGGCAGTCTCTTTATCTCTTCTACAGGTCTTACCGAGGCAGGATGGGCGGAATTAGGTTTACCTGATTCGGGTTTGTACACGGTGGTGATTGAGGATGGCACTGGCCTCGGTGATCAGGTTGGTCCCTATATCATTAATTACAATCTGCCTGATGTTCCTCCCGATCCTCAGCGACCTGTGGCGGTTGCGTCGACGCCTGCAGAGGTTTTTCGTGGCGAGACCATTAATCTTGATGGCTCGGGGTCCTTTGACCCAGATAATTCGCCAGATCCGCTGAGTTTTAATTGGACACTGGTGAGTGTACCTGTTGGTAGTAGTATTACGCAGATGAATATCACGGGAGGCAACCAAGCGTTGGCCAGCCTAGTACCAGATGTCAGTGGCGAATACCGATTGGCATTGGACGTATTCGATGGCTTACTTTCAGATATTACCGAAGTGCTGGTTATTGTTAGAAATCATCCGCCGATAGCACTGGCGGGTCTGGATCAAAACGCCGTGCCCGGTGATGTGGTTTTACTTGACGGCTCTGCCTCTACAGATGCCGACGGCGACAGTCTGACTTATCGGTGGGTCATTATTGATGCACCAGTGGGTAGCGTAGCTGTATTGCTGGCTGACGATACTGTCAATCCGACCTTCACTCCTGATCTTGCAGGTAATTATTTAATTGGGTTGATTGCTAGCGATAGAGAAGACGACAGCTCACAAGATACACTCAGCATTGTTGTTATGGCTGAAAATGTTGCCCCCAATGCAATCGCTGATTTTAGCGGAACGCTTAAGGCCGGCGAACCAATTGTCCTGGATGGTACGCAAAGTAATGATCCAGACAACGGCCCGCAAGCGCTGACGTTTAACTGGATATTTCAGTCAGTTCCACCATTGAGCGGTATTAGTGTGACTTCTATTGCAGATACCTCGTTAGCTGGATTTACACCTGATGTTGTGGGTGACTATAGCGTGTTTCTCACTGTATCGGATGGTGAACTTTCAGATTCCGACCAGCGGACAATTACTGTTAGTGACAATCCATGTCTTTCGCCCTTGGCAAGTGCTGGTAGCGATCAAATTATTGAACTAGGGCAGTTGGCTGACTTGGACGGCGCTGGCAGTACATCGATCATTGATTGTACAACCATCGAGTACCGTTGGAGTCTCATCAGTGTTGCAACAGGTAGTGACTTACTTCCCACTAGTATCGATAGCAACACTTCGCTAAGCGCGAGATTTTTACCTGATATTGCTGGAACTTATGTTGCCCAACTCAGGGTTACAGTGGGTGGACTAACCAACATCGACACGTTGATGATTACCGTCACTGAAAATCAAATGCCAGTGGCAAATGCGGGAGGTGACCAGCTTGTCGATCTGGGGGGGTTAGTAAACCTGAATGGAACCGATAGCTTTGATCCCGATAGTGGCCCAGCTCCTCTAGCCTATCAATGGTCGGTTATTTCTGCACCCATAGGCAGCACAGCAGCCGTGGGTAATGCTGATAACGCTACAGCATCTTTTATACCGGATCTAGTGGGCGACTATCAACTACAGTTATCTGTATCTGATGGTGTAACAACTGACGTTGATACTGCGCTAATAACGGTGACAGAAACTGTAGTTGTGCAGCAGGTATGTGATATCAATAATGATCAGTTTATTGATATAAGAGATATCCGCTTAATTTTTGCCAGCCGTAACATACCAGCCAGTGGAGTGAATGATCCTGCTGACTGGAATAGTGATGGCGTTATTAATGTGCTCGATGCCAGAGGCTGCATCCTGCAGTGCTCTGCCGCACGTTGTGCTGTAACAAATAACGATTTACTATGAATATTAATGTAAGTTTTCTAGCTAATTAGCATTAGCATTGGTATTTGGTGCGGGGCATGTTCTCGCACCACAATTTAATAAAAAAGGAAGGGATTATGAAGTTTTTAACAAAAATAGCCGCTGGTTGTTTGCTAGCTAGTAGTTTTATAGCGAGTAGCGCACTGGCTACACCAATGCTCTCATTCAACAATAGTGGTGCAGATATTTCACAAACATATAATGTGGGAGACTCGTTTCACGTAGATTTATGGATATCTGGACTAGAAACTGATGATCTTGCCGGGTTTAATCTTGATGTTGAATTTGACGGTAGCGTGACAGGTTTACTAAGTGCTGATTTCGATTTGGGGTTGTCCGAGTTTGATTTATTAACACTTAATGACAGTACAAATCTAGTAAATTTGGATGGCGTTTCTTTTGCATTTGATTTATTGGGCCAGGCTGATGCTTTTCAAATTGCCACATTTAATTTTAGTGCTAGCAGCATTGGTAGCAGCATCATAAATTTAAGTCATGTGGTTTTGTCAGACGCGTTTGCTTTTGGGTTGAATGCCGATATTTTTAAAGCGACTATAACCGTTACTGGCAATAACCCGCCCACCTCAGTTCCTGAGCCATCTACCTTATTTTTACTGTTCTCTGGTTTGGGTCTGGGTGTTTTGGCGAACATGCGACGAAAGCTTTAGGTCTATTTTTCTAGCGCAACCATGTTCAGGCTGCTAAACAAAACAGAGCCTCGCAACCATCACTGGTGCGAGGCCACATTTCTCACACGATATTTTAGTTCTTCATAAAATTTTACCGCGTGCGACTGACCCCCGTGGACGTCAAAAACTCCCCGTATTTAGCCAGCGTATTGCCAGCTTGGGTTTGTTCTTGCGAGTGATGTTAATATTTTGACGGAATAATACTAATCAGATTAATTAATGGCTCAAATTTTAATGAGGGTAAATTTTCAAGAACAATACGCTTGAGCATATCAAAATATTTCGACAGATCCATATCAACAACGTGCTGCTTGTTATACCTGCACGGCAAGATCATTATAAATTGAACTTCTAGAACAAGTAGCGATCAGATCAAGACATAATAATCACCTTGGTCACTTAATATGAGTGCTACTTTTCTGAAACATTTTAATTCAATTACAGACCCTCGCATTGAACGCTGTAAAAAGCATGAGCTTATCGATATTCTTTTATTGGCCATTAGTGCWGTACTYTCTGGYGCAGAAGGATGGGARGATATTGAAGACTTTGGGCACCTAAAACTTGATTGGTTAAAAAAATACGGYGCTTTCAACGCAGGTATTCCAARRCATGACACYATYGCTCGMGTYATTTGTCGRTTAAAAGCAGATGARATAGAGCGTGCCTTTCAATCGTGGATATCATCACTTATTGAAACYACAGGTGCTGATATCATTGCYATTGATGGAAAAACTGCACGCCGTTCATTTACAACAAAAGATAGAAAAAGTGCCTTGCATACCGTCAGTGCATGGAGCTGCCAACATCAGTTAGTATTAGGACAAACAGCGGTTGATAGCAAAACCAATGAAATCACTGCCATTCCTGAATTACTTACCCTGTTAGATATTGAAAATAGCATTATCACGCTTGATGCCATGGGCTGCCAACAAGAAATCGCAAAGCAAATAATTAAACAAAAAGCGGATTATATTCTAGCGCTTAAAGGTAATCACTCAGGTATACAGAGTGAATTAAAAGCTTGGTGGCACAAGAATGAGCGCGAAGGATTAACCAAGAGCAACTATGCTAAACATGCCGAAGTCAGCTCAGGGCATGGGCGTATTGAAACAAGAACTTGTCAGCAATTACTGATTGATAAAAGCTGGTTAGCCAAAGTTTACCGGTGGTCAGGCTTAAAAAGCATCATCCAAGTTACTGCAGAGGTTCATGATAAATCGGCAGGTACAGACACGATAGAAACACGTTGGTATATCAGCTCTCTAGACCTAAATGCGGAGCAAGCACTCAATGCGGTACGTAGCCATTGGCAGGTTGAAAGTATGCACTGGATGCTAGATATGAACTTTAGGGAAGATGAATCAAGAATACGTAAGAAGCAAGGACCGCTAGTGTTTAACGTGATGAGAAAAATAGCGATGGCATTATTTAAGCGAGATACAACTAAATCAGCAAGCATGGCGAGAAAAAATAAAATGGCAGGGCTAGACGATGATTATCGCTCAACCCTGTTAGAATCAGGCATTAAAATGCGCTAGCCGTGTATTCGAACCACCGTGCGCTATACCCATTACCAAGCTGTGCAAGGAGCACAGTTTGATTTACTCAAACAACTGGAGCAACACTCATGAACGGCTCATTGCTTCAGCAAATTATCGCACAAGGGCTGCCATATCTTGAGAAGAAAACCATCACACCAAGACAATGGCAAGTGTTGCATCACCTCCAGGATTGTCGAACTCAAGTAATGGGAAGTTATCAATGGCACTGCAATCACTGTGAGCAAGATACCCAATGGTATTGTTCTTGTCGTGACCGACATTGTCCAGTGTGCCAAGGTAAATCGCGTGAACAATGGTTAGTCAAACGTCAAGCCGATGTATTGCCTGTCGCTTATCATCATGTGGTATTCACTTTACCGCATCAGTTTAATGGTTGGGCAACATTACACCCTAAAGTGCTTTATAAAGTTCTCTTCAAGGCTGTCTGGCAAACATTAAGTGAATTCGCTACTGCCCGACATCACATGGAGGGTCAATTGGGTATGTTGGCGGTATTACACACTTGGGGTCAAACCTTGTGTAGGCACATTCATTTACATTGCCTCATTCCAAGTGGCGTGTTAACCCAAGACAAGCAATGGTGTGGCAGTCGTAAAGCGCACTATTTATTTCCTGTTAGAGCGTTATCGGTGAAGTTCAGAGGGAAAATGCTTAATGGTTTAGCTCAAGAAGCTAAGGCAGATAAACTACATAGATTAGCGCCAGAAATCATTACACAGGCTTTGAATGAAGTGGCTCGGTTGAAATGGAATGTTTATAGCAAACCCACCATTGGTCATACCGATGCAGTGGTTAACTATTTAGCACGTTACTGCAATCGAGTCGGCATTAGCGAAAGTCGTTTATCTTTAAGGAGTGAAAATAAGGTATTAATGCGTTACAAGGACTATCGTACCAATGAGACAACGCATATGGACTTGTCTGCGGCAGAATTGATAAGGCGATTTTTATTACATGTTCTACCCAAAGGTTTTATGAGGCTGCGTTATTACGGATTCATGGCTAATTCAATAAGACGTAAATCGTTAACCCTGATTAGAAAAAGCTTAGATAAAGGCATTGAGCGGGTTGAAGAAGTTATCACAGTCGAGGTAAAGGAAGAAATAGGGCCTGAATGCCCCAGTTGCCATCATGCTGGGATGGTCTTGATAGGCATTCTATTACCCAACAAACAGTTAGTGCGGTTTCGAACGATCTAGTTGAGTGGTATTAACGGTTAATTATGCGCTGAAAAAAGCGATAGTGGAGGCTTCGTTTGTCTTGAATAAAGCCCCTGATAAGGTAAACTGGATTGATAACGTTGAGCAAAATAGAGTAAGGAAGCTATTGAAAATTCAATTTATGGATAATCACCTTCCTACTGCTGTAATGACTAAAAAAACAAAAACCATATAGACTGAGCCTAGCGGCTCAGTCCAACAGGGCATTTATATCTCATGCTTCGACAAGAGATAAATGCTTAATTGTTAGGCTTCTAAGCGTACACCGCTAGTCAAGTATCAATATTAATTTTTATTATAAGGAAGTAGTGCATTGTCCCAAAAACCCACAGCAACAATTTCAAAGATTAGTTTTTCAGGTGGAAACAGTTTCCAATTAAACCCAAATGAAAAAATTATTATTGTAGGGCCAAATAATAGTGGAAAATCTCAAACTTTACGTGAAATTATGGCTATTGCTCAGAATGGGGAGGGAGAACGAACAGTTGTGGTTACTGAGCTTGAAATCAAGAAAAATGGTAGTTTAGAGCAGCTTAAACAGTTCTTGGAAGATAATGCGGAATTTGTAAACTCAGAGTACCGTTTTAACAATTGGCAAATTCATGAATCCCATACTCAATTCTGGGCTAATAATTATCTAATGCATGGAATAGCGGCTGGATACATAAAAAATATTGCAGCCAATGACAGGTTGACTATTTGCAATCAACAAAACAGCATTTCACCTGGCGATCAAAAAACCAAACCACAGCACATTCTTTATGATGATGAAGCATTGATGAATAAAATTAGTCTGCTTTTTAAACGTGCGTTTGGTAAAGATATTATGTTTGATTATAGAGGGGGAAGCAGTCTGCCTATTCATGTAGGTGATAACCCTATGGTTGATGGTGTAGTCGATAGAGTTGGCGATACTTATGTTCAATCTGTTCGAAGTAATCCTCTCTTAGATAAACAAGGTGATGGAATGAAAAGTTATGCTGGTATTCTGTTTGAAGCTATCGTAACAGATCTAGACATAACTCTTATTGATGAACCTGAAGCGTTTCTACATCCACCGCAAATGCGCAGACTTGGAGAAACCCTTTCTTCAGAAGTACGGGGGCAGTTGGTTGTTGCTACTCATAGCAGTGATATTCTTCGTGGTTTCCTTGAGGGAACACGTGGGAATGTTAGAATTCTTCGTGTTCAAAGAGAAGGTGATAAAAATGTCGTTTCTGAAGCATCAAATGAGACGATTAAAAGTTTATGGGACAAGCCTGAATTACGTTATTCAAATGCGCTTGAAGGTATTTTTCATGAGCAAACTATTATTTGTGAGGATGATAGTGATTGTCGATTAATTAATTCGATAAGTGACCATTTAGAGTTGAATTCCGATGAGCAATGGCTAGACACTGCATATATTCCAACAGGAGGAAAACATGGAGTGCCAAAAATAGCGAAGACACTTCGGGAAGTTGGTGTTCCTGTGAAAGCGGTATTTGATATTGATTTTTTATCTGAATCTACCTTGGTTAAAACAACGGTCGATGCTTTTGGTGGTTGTTGGACTAAAATAGAGCCCTTGTGGAGACGTGTTGACGCAGCAGTTAGAGGGGGAAATAAGCCGAAATCAAAATCTGAAATGAAAAAAAATGTTATAAAAATAATAAATAAATCAGGCGATGATGAGCTGCCAAAAGGGGATATTATTGAAGCTATGAAGCAAGGTAAACCTTGGAGTATGGTTAAGAAGTTTGGTTTTAGAGGCATCCCCCATGGTGAAGCACAAACTGACTATAAATTGCTAAAGGATTCATTGGAAGATATTGGTATTTATTTAGTGCCTGTAGGGGAAATAGAAAATTTTTGTCCTCAAATTGGATCTCATGGCCCTAAATTTATAACTAAGCTGTTAACTAGCATCCCGCTAGGAGATCCTCAGCTTAATGACTTAAGAAATTTTGTGGAGCTTGTCCATAAAGGAAAGCATTGTAATTTGAAAGCGAATTTAGTTTCTAAGTCAGAAAAAGTAGTTGAAGACTAAGCCGTTCAACAAGGAGAAAAAACAGTTGGCTTTTTGTTCACTCCGTTCACTTATTTTAGCCAACTATATTATTGCCTGTTAACAGGGCGTCTATGTGCCATAGTGATATCGGAGTTGAGCAATCAGAATAGTGTCATCTTGTTGCTTGTAAACAACTCGATGTTCATCATTTATTCTACGAGACCAATACCCGGACAAACCGTGCTTTAGAGGTTCTGGTTTACCAATTCCTTGGTTAGGTGTTCTTTGAATATCTTTAATTAATAAATTGATGCGTTTTAATATTTTCTTGTCGGTTTTTTGCCAATATAAATATTGTTCCCAAGCTTTAGTTGAAAATGTTAATTTCATTCAAGTAACTCTTTTACTGTTCCTTTGCCAGCCTCAAGTTCAGCAATAGAATCAAGTAAATTTCTTGCGTTGGCTGGTGATCTAAGTAAATATGTTGTCTCCTCCATTGCGTTGTAGTCTTCTAAAGACATCATCACAACAGGTGCTTCACTTTTACGAGTAATAATAATTGGCGCATGATCATTACAAACATGTGCCATAGTGCTTGCTAAGTTTGCTCTAGCTGAGGTGTAGCTTATTGCATCCATGTGAACTCCAATGTGTTCATGTACGTTAATTTGTACATGGTAGCGTAAAGGCACATAATAAGCAATTTAACAGGACTAAAAACAGTGGGCTATTCGCTTCGCTCAAGTTTAGCCCACAATTTTTAGCCCGTTAATTGGGCGTTGAGGCTGTAGAATTTCTCCCAAAAGGAACATTTCCAATGTTCCTTTTATTATTTTAAACTGTTCGTTTTTTAACCTTGTGCCGTGATCTTGTTTGTGATCTAATAGATATTATTCACCAACAGTAAAATGTTATGGCGAACTACAAACCCGATTTATCCTGTCAAAGTAAATTCATTCCCATTGATTTCTCAGCCCAAATTATTCCCGGCACGTTTGAATATGCGTTGTCTCATATCGTTGATAATCACCTTGATTTATCAGCGTTCGACCATTGGTTTAACAATGATAAAGGCGGCGCAGCCGCCTATTCACCGTCGGTGATGTTAAATATTATTTTGTTTGGTTACTCCAGGGGATTTATTACTAGCCGTCGTATTGCCAATGCCTGCGAAACCAATATTACCTTCATGAGTTTATCAGGTGATGCGCAGCCTCATTACACCTCCATTGCCTCATTTGTGGCTCGGATGAAAGACTAGATTGAACCACTATTTACCCAAGTACTGATGATTTGTGACAAGGAAGATTTGATTGGCCGACACATGTTTGCCATTGATGGTTGCAAGATTAAATCGAATGCCAGTAAAGAGTGGAGCGGTACGATAGAAGAGTTAACACGCAAGGAAGCAAAGTTACGTAAAGC
>NVWU01000013.1 GCA_002733765.1 Colwellia sp.
TAAGCTTACTTACAAATGATTTAGTCTTCATTGCTAGTACCTTCAATCAGTTAGGTCTTATTTACAAGTATAGACAACAATTAGCTACAACAGAGCCTTATATTTGCATGTTTACTATGCTTTAAATGGTCAAAATTTCCAACTTTAATTGTTTTTACGTTTTTTGTAAGTTATTGAATTTATAGGTGGTAAATGAGTTGATTGTTTCCAACTCTAGGTGTTGCGATCACTAGTTGATGAGGATTGTTAATTAAGTTGGTTAACTTCCCCATAAAATAATTTAGAAAGGCGAATCAGAGATGATTCGCCTTTTTTTGTTTGCCCAGCGAAGCTGGCAAACCCGTCCACTTGAAAGATAGTGGAGTCACCCTGACTAAGGGGAAGATAATCTGAATGGCAAGGGCGTCACTGGCTAACGGTGGGGTCTGAAGGAAGTCATAAGAAGTTAGAGGTACACAACTAACCGTAACCTGTTTCGGCGGTATTGGTGGGTAAGCGTCCAAAATAGCGCGACGCCCTATACTTAGTCAGGCCAAGACTGTGTTTGAGGGTGGAATTTCTAACAGGGAGCTAGTGCAGTAACTGGGGAAGCCTGGCATTGTATCCAATCAAAATGACTTGTTCAGAAATGGTTGGACGTATTATTCAAGAGGCGACTCAAGAGTATTGCGAGTGTGAGGTGGCAGATGAACCCGTATTAGTGAGTAAGGCTAGGCCGATGAAAGCCAGTAATGGTGTGGAGGGGAAAACCAAGCCGACTATCAACATTGCGTTTGATGGGGTCAATTTTAGTCAAAAGCTTTCATTGATTGCGAAGGGGGGAAGTGATTTATAAATCATTAAAAAGTAGCGGGATTTATATCGGGTCTACGAGTTGCCTAATAAGGCAAGGTCTCCTTGATTGGCTAAGGGTGAAACCAAGGCTGATAATGGAACTGGGCACGGGGAGTAATTATTCTTCTTTACTAGAGGCAAAATAAAGGTGGTTAAGTACATTGCAATATAGGGAGAAAATTCCCTCGCTAGAAGGCTTACCACGATAATGAAACAAACCTAACCGATGTAAAGGAAGCTAAACCTAAGTGATGTGAGACAATTATTTGAGAGTGCACTTTAGCCTTTATGGGCGCATGTTATCACTGCAAGCGCTTTATGTGGCCTACAAACAAGTGAAAAATAATCGAGGCGCTGCGGGCATTGACGGGCAGAGCATAGATGACTTTACACAAAATTTGGAAAAAGAACTTAATCAATTATTGCTTGAACTAAAAGAAAAGCGCTATCAAGCGCAACCAGTAAAGCGTGTTGAAATCGACAAAGACGATGGAGGCAAACGATTACTGGGTATTCCAACGGTTCGAGACCGAATTGTTCAACAATGTCTATCGAATATCATGACACCTATTTTTGACCCTCAATTCCATCCATCCAGTTATGGGTACCGGGTTGGGCGAAGCTGTCATCAAGCTATCAGCAAAGCGACGCTATTTGTACGCAGGCATAACAAGCGACACGTTGTTGATATGGATCTGTCTAAATGTTTTGATATGCTCAATCATGACTTGATTATCAAGTTTGTGAAAAAGCGGATCACAGACGGCAGTATCTTGAACTTGATTGAGATGTTTCTCAAAAGTGGAGTCATGGTAGGCTCAACGTGGCAGAATAGTGAATTGGGAAGCCCGCAAGGCGGCGTGATCAGTCCACTACTTGCCAACATCTACTTAGATGAGTTTGACCAAGAAATGATGAAGCGTAAGCACAGAATAGTACGTTATGCGGATGACATCTTGATCTTTTGCACCTCTAAATCAGGGGCAGACAATGCATTAAAAGTAGCGAGTCATATTTTAGAGGTAACATTAAAACTTAAAGTAAATGAGCGAAAAACCCATATAGCACATAGCGATACGGGGATAAAATTCTTAGGCGTGGTAATTGGTAGCAATTACACACGCATCCAAGAAAAGAAACTCAACGCATTTAAAGTCAAAGTGAAGCAAATGACCAAACGTAACGGTGGAGGCAATTTAGCGATGGTGCTGAAGAAACTCAACCCAGTACTAAGGGGATTTGTAAACTACTTCAAGATAGCGAATATAAGCTCAAAATTGAAAGGACTAGCAAGTTGGCTCAGGCGCAGGTTAAGAGGAGTGCAGCTGAAGTTGTGGAAAACGCCGGTTAAACTACACCGACGGCTAAAGCAATTAAAGTACAGACCGCCTTTTAAGTTCATGAAAATGAAATCATGGTGCAATAGTGGAAGTCCATTAGCACACTATGCCATGCCGAATAGATGGTTCCAAGATATTGGTTTATATCAGATAGATAAAGTGAAAACAGGTGTTCTTGCTTCTTATTACTGATAAAAGTAATAAAAAATAGTAAATTGCATGAGCCGTATACGAGGTCCGTACGTACGGTTCTGTGAGAGGGATGAGGCATGAGCCTCACCCTACTCGATGTATTATTAGCTTAGCTTGGCTTAATTAAAATAAAGGAACTAATAGCCTACCCACGATCTGATTTTTTGACTAAAAAATATTAGAATCGTAAAGGAACAGCGAAGTGGCCCCGTTTAGTAATACGGGGGTAAAGTTTTTCCGGATTGCTTCTGTCAGCGTTATATACCAGTGCCTACAGCGATTTGTCAGTTTTAGTTTTGTTTTTTAGCGTAGCGTTAAGAAAAGCAATATGCACTTGCGAGCGTAGCGAGTGCTCTTCTTCACTTCCGCTTTTATGAGCGAATGCACTAAGGTCTTTTATATCACGGTCGTGATTTAGAATGTTTTTTGTCGAATCTTATCCAATCCAAGCGTGTTATATGATTTTTGATGGGACGTTAATGGGACGTTAATGGGACGTTAATGGGACGTTAATGAAAAAACCCTTAGTAACCTGTTGATTACTAAGGGCTTTATTTGGTGGAGCGGGGGGGAATCGAACCCCCGTCCAAAAAGCCTACATCCTCGGTACTACATGCTTAGTCGCTCATTTATTTAACCAATTAGACGCCAAGCGACAGGCTTCGTCATGGTGAGCTTGATACTATTTCGCGGTTCAGCCTCAAGCATGCTTCCCTCGCTAACCTATTTGGGGTGACCATCAATCCTCTAACCAATAGGTGAGATTTCAAGGTGATGGCTAGCCTAAGCGGCTAGTGCGAACGTATCGTCGTTAGCAATTATTGTTTTACGGCTTTTTACCAGGCAAACCGCCCCTGGGCATGCACCTTGGGTTTCGTGAATCTTGTCGAATCCTAGATCCGCCCCAAAGTTTTACTTTTATACTATAGACTAAATATGCCTATAGAACGCATTATACAACGCTTAACTAGAATAGACAACGTGGTAATTTTTAACCACTTATCTAACAAATTAACGATCCAAGTTCTTATTTTTCATTATACGCCCTTTATCAACAGCCCATTCTCTGTCTTTTATATCTGAACGTTTGTCATGATCTTTTTTACCTTTACCCAGATAAAACTCGAGTTTCACCCAACATTGCTTCCAATACATAGCAGTTGCAATCAAAGAGTAACCGTCACGTTCAACAGCAGCAATGATTTTTTCTAGCTCTCTACGATTAAGTAGTAATTTTCTATCACGGTTAGGATCACATACAACATGACTAGAGGCAGCATTAAGTGGCATTATTTCAGCACCTAATAAATAAGCTTCTTGATCTTTAATATGTACATAACAATCAGAAATATTTACTTTACCGCTTCTGATACTTTTAATTTCCCAACCTTGTAAGCTCATTCCGCCTTCAAACTTGTCCGTTAAGCTATAGTTATGCCTCGCTTTTTTATTTAAAGCGATAGTATTACTGTTGGAGCTTTTTGATTTTTTCTTAGCCATTTTTTTTCCAAGTATCTCTATAAATAAGAGGTTTTGTTTTTTCTTTGTCATCTTTCATTGTAAAAGTGACACAGTAAACGGCAGTTATTATACGTAGAATGCTACGCATTTATATGAGAATTTTACCATTAACAGAAAAATTACTAGATTAATGCGTTTGGAGGCATGTTTTGGTATGATATCGCCAATTTATTACTGGGATAAAAAGTAGAATGCCATCCATAAGTCGTAGTGCACTGGTTATGTACAGTGTTGAGCAAATGTATCAATTAATAAATGATGTTCCTGCTTACCCTCAATTTTTACCTGACTGTAGTAATAGTAAAATAATCTCTCAAGATGAAAGCTCTGTAACCGCATCACTATTGGTGTCTAAAGCAGGCTTGAAAAAATGGTTCACCACGAAAAACACTCTAGTGTCTAATCAGCAAATAACTTTAGAGCTAGTTGATGGACCTTTTAATAAACTGCAAGGACATTGGTTACTAACGCCCCTATCATCAGAAGCATGTAAAGTTAGTTTAGAGCTTGAGTATGAGTTTTCTAATAGAATGTTTGATCTTGCCTTTGGTCGTATTTTTAATAATATGACGAATAATATGGTTCAGGCATTTACTCAACGCGCTAAACAAGTATATGGAGTGCATAGCTAAAATGGATAGCACACTAACAAATAACGCTAAAATTCAAATTGAAGTAGTTTATGGTTTAGCACATAAACAAAAACTATTATCTTTGCCCGTTAATATAGGAATAACGGTTGAGCAAGCTATTATTGAATCAGGAATTTTAACGCTTTTTTCTGAAATTGATCTAACCGAAAATAAAGTTGGTATTTGGAATAAAGCGGTAAAGTTATCACAGCTTGTACAAGATTTAGATAGAATTGAAATTTATCGTCCATTAATTGCTGATCCCAAAGAAGTCAGAAAGCGTAGAGCTGAAAAGGCAAAAATTGAAGGCCGCGCCGATAAAACAACAGGTGGTAGAGTAAACCCTTTAGCTAAGAGGAATTAATATCACGGTGAATAGAGTAGTTTGAATGTATTTTGGTACAGCTAATAAAAAACGGCTTAATTGCCGTTTTTTATTAGTTGAATAATTTTAGTGCTGCAATTACTTGGCACTGTTCTCTATTGATGGGTTTTTGTTACTGCTTTTATCAATAGGGGCATTAAATGGTGTATTAAAGTTTTCTGATAGTTCAAAATCACCGTCAGCCGAAATCAATTTATTCTCTTCAAATTTTATCGTGAAACTTTTTTGCACATCTAATTTTTTACTAAGACCAGATTTTAAACGATAAATATAATTCCAAGTGTTGTTATCAAAAGTATCAACGACAACCGGACTCCCTAGAATAAATTTAACTTGTTCTTTCGTCATACCTATTTGTATTTTATCTATACTCTTTTGTTCAAGATAATTGCCTTGCGGGATATCAATACGGTAAACCCAACTTGAACAAGCAGAAAGCGATAGAGCAATAGTAATAATAGTGGTACGGAGCAACATGAAATTTTACTTTCCTTTAATACAAGTTAATACAGCTTTAAAATTAACACTTAAAGTAATAGCACTTAAAGTGTGAGCAGGGATAATAACTAAGCATGGCTATAGATACAAAGCTATTTTTCATAATTTTGATATTACTTATTTTAGCTTGCTAATAATTCTTGGGCATTAGCTAAGCTATGTTCTGATATTTTATCACCTGCGAGTAAGCGAGCTATTTCTTGGATGCGATTTTGTTCACTTAGTTCCGTTACTTTTGTTTCAGTGTGCTCTCCATCGGTTAATTTACTAACAAATAGTTGTTGATGTCCTTTACAAGCAACCTGCGGTAAATGAGTAACACAAATTACCTGAGTACTTTTTGCCAATTGTTGTAATTTTTTGCCGACCATTGCAGCAGTCGGACCACTTATACCTACGTCTACTTCATCAAAGATGAGGGTTGGGGTAACAACTTTGTCAGCTAAAATAACTTGCATGGCTAAGCTTATTCGAGATAATTCACCACCAGAAGCGACTTTATTCATTGCTTCTAACGCTTGTCCTGGATTTATACTGACTTGAAAATCAATTTTGTCAAAACCATTTGCGGAAATATTCATTAATGCATTATCTGAATTGTTATCAACATCATTATTTTTTTGTTCAATGACAATATTAAATTGTCCATGGGGCATATTGAGTTCTTGCATACTTAGCGTTATGAGTTTACTTAAGGCGCTGGCGGCTTTAGTTCTTGATGATGATAAAGAAATTGCTGCATCGTGATAATATTGTTGAGTTTTTGAAATTTCATCTATTATTGAGTTTATTCTAGAGTCATCATCAGATATTGCGGTTAATTTTTGTGTTAACTCTTGATGAAAAGAAACGAGGTTTTCAGGAGGTAAACTGTGCTTTTTGGCAAGTTGTAAAGCAGTAGAATAGCGTTCTTCAATCAGGGAGTAAGCTTGTGGATCTAGCTCAAGTTCTTGATAATAATGCTTAAGATCTACACTTGCTTCTTCAAGCTGTAGTTGAGAATCATTAAGGATAGATGCTACATCGCTTAGTCTAGTATCAACTTTGGCTAAAGAGTTGATATTTTCGCTACATTGTCTTAGCAAGTCTAATACGTTATAACGCTCATTTTCAGCCAATGTTTGTAATGACTCTAACGTGGTATCAAGTAAGTCTTGGGCATTGGCATGACGTTTATAATCACTCTCAAGTTCTTGAAATTCATTTTCTTGTAAGGAAAATTCATCTAACTCTATTACTTGATATTGAAGTAGTTGTCGTTGCGCTTCACGTTGTTGTTTGTTTTGCTGTAATAAGGTTAGTTCTTTGTTTAGCTTATGCCATTGTTGGTAATAGTGTTTTACTTCATCAATAAGTGGTTTGTGGTTGGCGTATTCATCGACAAGTTTACATTGCTGACTTGATTTTACTATCAGTTGGTGATCATGCTGTCCATGAATATTAATGAGTAACTGGCCTATTTCTTTAAGTTGTACCAAAGGAACCTGACTACCATTGATATAGGCTTTAGAGCGCCCCTCAGCTGAAATTACTCGTCGTAATATACATTCACTACTCGATTCTAGTAATAAATCATGTTGAGATAACCATTGTTGTGCACAAGTGTTTTTTTGTGTTTCAAAGGTAGCGGCTAGCTCTGCTTTTTTACTGTTAGGGCGAACTACATTAGTCGTTGCGCGTTCACCTAAGCAAAGGCCTAGGGCATCTATTGCTATTGATTTACCAGCGCCAGTTTCGCCAGTGATAGTGGTCATGCCCGATTGCCAATCAATATCTAGTGAACGCACAATGGCAAAGTTTTGAATATTTAATTGTAAAAGCATAATGCGGCACCAAATTACTGTATAAACAACTAGCTGTTAATTTATACAGTAATTTGGTTTTTTGCAAGGTTTTATTAAAAAATAGTCTAGGTTGATTATTTGTTCATGAGCTATTTATACTGATTAACTTGTCGGTAATACCAATTTAATTAATGGCTTAACTTCTTTTTAATCTTAGTAATGAGAATAACAATAAAGTGCCGGGCGTTTTATTGTTATTCTCATTAATAAAGTTTGTTACCCCAACTAAGTTTGTTACGTAATACGGTAAAATAATTATGATCAAGGGGATGCACCAAACCAATTGTGCATTCACTTTTTTTGATGATAACTTCATCCCCAGGCATAACGGCTAAAATTACATGGCCATCACAGCTTACTTGTAAACTTTCTTGGTTTTCATTGGCTAATATCAACTTAATTTCACTATCGCCATCAACAACAATAGGGCGACTAGTTAACGTATGTGGAAACATGGGAACCAAGGATAGCGCATTTAAATTGGGTGTTAAAATAGGGCCGCCAGCTGACATTGAATAAGCCGTTGAGCCAGTAGGGGTTGCAATAATTAAACCATCTGAACGTTGGCTAAACATAAAACAGTCATCAATATAGACTTCAAACTCTATCATGCTAGCCACCTTGCCAGCATGTAGTACCGCTTCATTAACTGCACTATTCGAGCTTTTTAGTTTACCATGTCGATAGACTTCAGCTTCAATAATAAAACGTTGTTCTGAGCGTGATTTACCCGCTAAAATTTTCGCTAACGGTTCAATGATGTCATCAGGTGAAAGATCGGTTAAAAAACCTAAATTGCCACGATTAACGCCAATAACTCCTATATTAAAACAAGCGAGAACTCTTGCTGCACCTAACATATAGCCATCACCACCTACTACAATAGCTAAGTCAGCTTGTTCGCCAATTTCAGTTAATGAGCAAAAGGTCATATTTTTAATTGCAATTGAACTAGCGACTGAATTTTCGACTAAGACTTGATAGTTATTATCAATTAAGTACTGGTGTAATGTGGTTATTGTAGCGCTAGCGCCTTGATGATTGGGCTTACCGATAAGACCAATTGTTTTATAGTGTTGAGCCATAACAAATATTTCGTAGTTTTAATCTTTATATAGGGAAGTTTCCCCCTATTTGAATGGCTTGTAAAGTTCACTTTTGATAAAATGTTTTAATTTAGTTTTAAATTCAGCTTGAATCAAACAAGCTAGACCCCATAATTAGCAACAATGTTAAAGTTTACCTAGATTGAATCGGAGTTTTTCATGACAACAGAGTCAAAAGCCAATAATGCAGACCAAGAGATCTCACCAGAGCAATTAGTTGATGAGATAGTACAACAAGCTGAAGAGCAAGTAGAAGAACAACATGAGCAAGCACATGAAGTGATTAGTGAAGAGCAAGAGCGCATTAATGAATTAGAGTTAGCTGTTGCCACGGCACAATCTACCGTTAGTGACCAAAAAGATTCAGTAATTCGTGCTAAAGCTGAAGTTGACAATATGCGTCGCCGTGCAGCACTAGATGTGGAAAAAGCGCGTAAGTTTGCGTTGGAAAAATTTGCGGCTGAAATGTTAACGACGGTTGATAACTTAGAACGTGCTTTGCAAAGTATTGATACCGAAGATGAAAGTAAAAAAAGTGTTATTGAGGGACTTGAATTAACGCTACAAGGTTTAATTGCTTCATTAGATAAATTTGGTGTTAAAGCGGTCGATCCACAAGATCAACCGTTTAACCCTGAATTGCATCAAGCGATGTCAATGCAAGAAGTACCTGATGTTGCGCCAAACACTGTGATAGCGGTGATGCAAAAAGGTTATGAATTAAATGGCCGATTGATTCGTCCTGCCATGGTTATGGTTTCTAAAGCTGCACCTGCGGTTGATACAACGGCATAATAGTTTACCTAAGCTATTTTTTATGACAGTTGAAACAGCGCATTGGTGATCTTTATGATGCTTTATTAAATATTTTAGGACTGACACCTGAAGTTTACTATAAAGTAATTTATGCCGTGATTACCCGATTTTAGTTGGGTAAATGCAATGACGACTCATTCAATATGTGACAGGTAATGAAAAAAATTAATAATTAAATTCATTAATGAAAATTAGTGAATTTTTTTTTGTTTTTAATGTGTTGAATTTAGAATAAAAACACTTTTATTTACATTTTTCTATTGAAAAGTAATTTGCTGACCCCACTTACTATTTCAACAACAAATTAGATTTAACTTTTTACTTGAGCCGGACAAACGGCGCAGTAATAAAACAATGAATAGGAGCTCCCAAGATGGGTAAAATAATCGGTATTGACCTAGGAACAACTAACTCATGTGTAGCTGTTTTAGATGGCGGCAAAGCACGTGTAATAGAAAATGCTGAAGGTGATCGTACAACCCCTTCAATTATTGCTTACACTGCTGAAGGTGAAACGTTAGTTGGACAGCCAGCTAAACGTCAATCTGTCACTAACCCTACAAATACATTATACGCGATTAAGCGTTTAATCGGTCGTCGTTTTGAAGACGAAGAAGTGCAACGTGATATTAAAATAATGCCATTTGGTATTGTTAAAGCCGATAACGGTGATGCTTGGGTTACAGCGCGTGATAAAAACGTTGCTCCACCACAAGTTTCTGCTGAAGTTTTAGCAAAAATGAAAAAAACAGCCGAAGATTATTTAGGTGAAGCAGTAACTGAAGCGGTAATTACTGTTCCTGCTTACTTTAATGATTCACAACGTCAAGCAACTAAAGATGCGGGTCGTATTGCGGGCCTTGATGTTAAACGTATTATTAATGAACCAACGGCTGCGGCACTTGCTTACGGTATGGACAAGCAAGAAGGCGATAAAGTTATTGCTGTTTACGATTTAGGCGGTGGTACATTTGATATTTCAATTATTGAAATTGATGAAATGGATGGCGAGCATACGTTTGAAGTATTAGCGACTAATGGTGATACGCATTTAGGTGGTGAAGATTTCGATAACCGTTTAATCAACTACCTTGTTGCTGAATTCAAAAAAGATCAAGGTATGGACTTAACGTCTGATCCATTAGCAATGCAACGTTTGAAAGAAGCCGCAGAAAAAGCCAAATGTGAGCTTTCTTCAGCGCAACAAACTGATGTTAACTTACCATACATTACTGCGGATGCTTCAGGCCCTAAGCACATGAACATTAAAGTAACGCGTGCTAAATTAGAGTCGTTAGTTGAAGACATGGTTAAGGCAACGTTAGAGCCATTAAAAACTGCGCTTAAAGATGCTGACCTAAAAGTAAGTGACATTGATGATGTTATCTTAGTCGGTGGTCAATCACGTATGCCATTAGTACAAAAAGCGGTAACAGACTTTTTTGGTAAAGAGCCACGTAAAGACGTTAACCCTGATGAAGCAGTAGCTGCAGGCGCAGCGATTCAAGCAGGTGTTCTTTCAGGTGATGTAACTGACGTACTTCTTTTAGATGTAACGCCATTATCACTTGGTATTGAAACAATGGGTGGTGTGATGACTAAAGTTATCGACAAAAACACGACTATCCCAACGAAACAATCTCAAACGTTCTCAACGGCTGATGATAACCAAGCGGCTGTTACTGTACATGTTTGTCAAGGTGAGCGTAAGCAAGCTTCGGCCAACAAATCTTTAGGTCAATTTAACCTTGAAGGTATCGATGCAGCACCACGCGGTACGCCGCAAATCGAAGTAACTTTCGATATAGATGCTGATGGTATCTTACATGTAACTGCTAAAGATAAAAATACCGGTAAAGAGCAAAAAATTACCATTAAAGCGTCTTCAGGTTTATCTGATGAAGAAGTAGAGCAAATGGTAAATGACGCAGAAGCTAATGCCGATGCCGATGCTAAATTTGAAGAGTTAGTAACTGCACGTAATCAAGCTGATGGCATGATTCATTCTACTCGTAAGCAAGTTGAAGAAGCTGGTGATGATTTACCAAGCGACGATAAAGAAAAAATTGAAGCTGCAATAACTGAACTTGAAGATGCGGTTAAAGGTGATGATAAAGAAGCGATTGATGCAAAAACTCAAGCGTTAATGGAAGCATCAGCTAAGTTAATGGAAATTGCTCAAGCTAAGCAACAAGCTCAAGAAGCACCTGAAGGTTCAGCATCTGACGCTGCATCTGCGGATGATGTAGTAGATGCTGAGTTTGAAGAGGTTAAAGACGACAAATAATTTTTCATTCACGCAGTTGTTATGCTATCGCTTAATTTCATGGTTAAGATACTCACGTATAGTCTACGTTTCGTACCTTTGCCTTGTACTCAAGCAACATAGTTTAACCTGAGTGATTAAAATATTGCTTGTTAGTTAAGTAAAATAAAAGCGCTGATTATTATCGGCGCTTCTTACGTTATAGCTTTCGTTAAGTTAAGTGGTCAAATAAAAGAAGTCATTTATGTCAAAACGTGATTATTATGAAACGCTTGGAGTTTCAAAAAGCGCTGAAGAAAAAGAAATAAAAAAAGCCTATAAAAAATTAGCGATGAAGTTTCATCCTGATCGTACCCAGGGTGATAAAGCAAAAGAAGAAACCTTTAAAGAAATTCAAGAAGCATATGAAATTTTAAAAGACGATCAAAAACGCGCTGCTTATGATCAATATGGTCATGCTGCTTTTGAACAGGGCGGTCATGGTGGTGGCGGTCATGGTGGTCATGGCGATTTTGGTGATGCATTTGGTGATATTTTTGGTGATATTTTTGGTGGTGGTCGTAGCCGAGGTGGTCGTCAATCACGTGCACAGCGAGGCTCTGATTTACGCTATAACGTAGAGTTAAGCTTAGAAGATGCTGTTAAAGGTAAAAGCTTAGAAATTAAAGTACCTACTTTTGTTAGTTGTGAACCGTGTGATGGCTCAGGAGCTAAAAAAGGAACGAGCGCTAAAACTTGTAGTACTTGTCATGGTCACGGGCAAGTACAAATGCGTCAAGGACTATTCGCTGTTCAGCAAACCTGTCCAACTTGTAGTGGTAAAGGAAAAGTTATTGCTAGTCCTTGTCCCTCATGTCGTGGTCAAGGCCGAGTTGAAAAAACTAAAACCTTGTCAGTTAAAATTCCAGCAGGTGTAGATACGGGTGACAGAATTCGCTTATCTGGTGAAGGTGAAGCGGGTGAATATGGCGCTGCATCGGGTGATTTGTACGTACAAGTCAATGTACGTGATCATGAAATTTTTGTACGTGATGAAAACCATTTATATTGTGAAGTGCCTATTAGTTTTGTTACTGCTGCGTTAGGTGGTGAAATTGAGGTGCCGACATTAGGCGGTAAAGTTAAACTTAAAGTACCAAAAGAAACACAAACGGGCAAAATGTTCCGTTTACGTGGTAAAGGTGTTAAATCAGTACGTAGTTCTACTACTGGTGATTTGATGTGTAAAGTAGTACTTGAAACGCCAATTAATTTATCTGGTGACCAAGCTGACTTATTACGTCAGTTAGAAGAAAAAATGAGTAAAAGTAGCAAAAAGCATAGCCCGAAAGAAACCGGTTTCTTTGATGGCGTAAAAAAGTTTTTTGATGATCTAAAAAGTTAATAATTAATTTTTAGTTAATAATACATCCCAATAGCCACAAAAAGATCACTCTTCTTGTGGCTATTTTTTATTTAAAAACCAACCTTTCTATTTATTGTACGAACCACATAAATGGAGAGAAAAAGTAATAGTACGACAATTGAAAAACTTCCGCCGTGACTTATTTCAATAACCTCAATATAGGGTTCATTGTATGGTTCATCATAATCGGCACTTTCCAGTGATAAAGCGTACAATGCATTACTGTCGTCTGAACTAAAACTTGCCACAGTGTCGTTATAACCTACTTGGTATAAATCAATTAATATATCGTAGTGATCAGTAGAGTAACCGGATAAAAAGGTAGTAATTACTTCATACTCATCCAAGTCAGTATCGCCTTCTATAATAAAGCTATCAGTGGTGTAATAGTGTGTCCAAGGGCCACCATTTTTGCTGATATATAATAAAGCATACACTTCAGCCCATTGACTCTCGGTATAACTGATTATGTCAGCATCAAAACTAACACTAAATGTTTGATAAAAGCCATCACCGTCATAATCATCTTGCAATAGCGTTGTTGCACCATAAATAGTAAAATCGGGATAGTGTGCATAGTTGCTGTAGCTTTTACTACGCACTAACGGTGTTATTTTTGATGGTTTATTGGTTTTACTTTTTAGTATTTCAGCTCTGGTTTTACCTGTCGCTTTGCCAATATCTTGGTCAACAATAGACGTCGCTGTATTTTCTTTGGCAATAGCGAGTCTACTATCAGTTGTAATGTTTTTAGATAATTGCCCGAATGAAATACTGGTGCGCTCTTCGGCAATTGCGTAGTTACTAACAATTGAGCTTGCTAGTAGTAATATGCCTACAACACTCTTGTTAATAAATTTTTTGATCATCACCTTAGTCATCATATAATCCTATGTAAGGTTTACTTGTTGTTAAGGCTATTAAAGCGTAATGAAGCTGAATGTAAGCTGAACATTTTAATGAATCGTTATTATTCAGCTAATGTTCAGTTGCGAAGACGTATTATTTTAAATAAGCTATAGCCATTAATGACAGCATTCGGAAAAATAATGAAACTTGTTTTATCTTTAATTATTATTTTACTCATTACTTTTATGAATACCTTTTCTGTGCCGGCTGTTGCTCAAGGAAGCTTCGCGGCAGCAATAAGTACAATGAAAGTTAATCAGCAAAGTAGTAAGCAGCAAGTACGGGTTAAAAACGCTAAACAGGCTGCTCAACTGGCTCAGAGCCGCTTTGGTGGTAAAGTGCTTAAAGTACAAGCACAAAAATCCGGCTATAGAGTTAAGCTGATTAAGAAAAATGGTCATATTATTGCTGTTTTTGTTGATGCCAACTCTGGCCGAATTAGTGGGCGGTAAGATACCCATGACACTTCAAGATGCGAGTTTCAGGATGTCTGAGCGACTCATGAATAAGGCGCATCTTTTTATTAATGGCTATTCCCTTAAAAATAGATGCAACGAAATGCATGATTTGCTCAGGCATCCCCACGGGGCTGGTTTAGAAACGCTTTATGCTACATTATTGATTTCGACAAGGGAGCAACCATTCTCTTCAATCAATCTTTGCCTAAAGACGTTTCTAATTCCAGCTGAATCCTGCATATTGAAGTAACATGGGTATAGATTATGCGTTTATTACTGATAGAAGATGATATTGTGCTGCAGACAAATTTAAAACAGCATTTATTAGCGGCAAACTATTTGGTTGATGTAGCCAGTGATGGCGAAACTGGATTATTTCAGGGGTTAGAGTACCCTTATGACGCCGCGGTAATTGATATTGGTTTACCCATTATTGATGGCATTAGTGTTATTAAAACGTTACGAGAAAAAAATAAAATCTTTCCCATTTTGGTGCTTACAGCACGTAACAGCTGGCAAGATAAAGTCGCTGGTTTAGATGCCGGTGCAGATGATTACCTGACGAAACCTTTCCATGGAGAGGAGTTACTTGCACGCTTAAATGCGCTTATTCGTCGTTCGGCAGGACAAGCAAGTCCACTAATAAAAAATGGCCCGTTATCTATTAATACTAAAAGTCTACAGGTTGAAGTGAATCACCAAGTAGTAAAACTAAGCGGTTCGGAATATAAATTGCTTGAATATATGATGCTGCACCTTGATGAAGTTACCTCGAAAGCGGTATTAACTGAACATATTTATGATCAGGACTTTGATTTAGACTCTAACGTCATTGAAGTGTTTATTCGTCGGCTACGTAAGAAGCTAGATCCTAACAATGACCATGGTTTTATCGAAACGCTGCGCGGGCACGGTTATAAATTAAAGCGCTACTCTTAACGATGAAAGCAATAATAAAAACAAAAGTGATTACTACTCCTTTTTGGCAAATAAACTCATTAAAGGTTAGGGTATTGTTAAGTACTCTAGTGATGACTATTGTTATGTTGCCTGTTATTGGTCTGACGTTAACTAATGCTTTTGAACGACAATTAACGGTTGCAATGAAAAATGAACTTATCGCCTATAGTTATTCCATTTTAACTGTTGCAGAAGTTGATGAGCGTCAGTTGTTAATGCCTGAATACTTGCTAGAAAATCAATTTAATATCAGTCGATCTGGCTTGTATGCACTGATAAATTCGCACTCTAAACAACATTTTTTAACTGAAAAGTTATGGCAATCACAGTCATTGTTAACGTTACCATTACAGGCGTTATCCGCTGAATTTATTCCGTCACCAAATATAGGCGAAAGTGAATTCTCTTCGGTTACAATTGAAGGAAGAAAGCATTTACTTTATAGCTTTAGTGTTAGCTTTTCTGATAATGCTCAGCCATTCTCTATCACTTTACATTTACTTAAAGATCAAAAAGAATTTTTGCTTGCGCTAAACGATTTCAAACAGCAATTATGGAGTTGGCTTATTATTTTAATGCTAGTGTTTATCGTCATTCAAGCCGCTTGGCTATTATGGACATTGAAGCCGTTAAAAGTGTTAGCGCATGAACTAACGCATATCGAGCAAGGTAGTAAAAATGCATTAGAGGCACATTATCCACTTGAGTTACAACAAGTTACTTCACAGCTAAATACCTTGTTATTAACTGAACAAAATCAACGTAAACGCTATCGTAATGCTTTATCTGATTTGGCGCACAGTTTAAAAAATCCACTGGCCGTTATGCAGAGCCAACCGGGTTTATCAACAGACGCACATCAGCAAATTAGTTTGATTAATAATATTATCGAACATCAGCTAAAGCGAGCGCAAAGTGCAGGTGAGTCTTCATGGCATTTAGGGGTAGCGGTGAAACCGTTATTAGATAAACTTATTTCCAGCTTGATGAAAATTTATCAAGAAAAGCAATTACGGTTTACTGTTGAGGTTGATAATAATGTTTTATTTAAGGGCGATGAAGCTGATTTGATGGAAATACTAGGGAATGTTGTAGACAATGCCTGTAAAGCGGCAAAATCCGCAGTGACGGTTACGGTAAAAGCAAACCATACACAATTAACCATAAAAATTGAAGACGATGGTGTAGGTATTGAACCATCACAACAACAAGCTATTCTAGCGCGTGGAACAAGAGCTGACACCTATCATGCAGGCCATGGTATTGGCTTAGCCATTGTGCGAGATTTAGTTAGTAGTTATCAAGGGCAATTATTGATTACTACTTCTACATCACTTGGTGGTGCTGCTTTTCTACTAACTTTTCAATACTAATTCTCAATACTGACTGTTCAGCTTGCGTTCAGTTTCTTGTTGGTATCCTTATAACCAGTTAATGATTATAAGGATCGTCATAATGAAAAACATTATATTTTATCTAGGCCTACTTGTTAGTACGTTGGTGAGTTTTACCACGACAGCTGAGCAAGAAGCGCAAACATTTAGCGATGCGGAGCTGGCGCAAATGCTAGCACCTATTGCGTTATACCCCGACAGTTTATTAACACATATTTTAATTGCTTCAACATACCCTATCGAAATTATAGAGGCTCATCGTTGGTTGAAAAAAAATGACAACCTAGATACTGAGCAAAAAACTCAGTTATTAGAGGTTTTTGATTGGGATGCTAGTGTGAAAGCGTTAATTCCATTTGAACGGGTACTTAGTCGATTAAGTGAAGACTTAAGTTGGACACAAGCACTCGGTGATGCTTTTTTGCAAGATGAATCAGGGGTGTTGCTGAGTATTCAAACGTTGAGAAAACAAGCGAAGCAAGCGGGTAGTCTGAAAAAAATGGACAATATGGATATTCGTTACGAAGATAGTAATATACTTATTTTGCCGAGAGAAAAAGAGGTGGTTTATGTGCCTTACTATGATTCACGCGTAGTCTATGGTTCATGGTTTTGGGCCGCATACCCACCGGTTTATTGGCATTCTTACCACCGTGAATATGTAAGCCGCCATCGTCCTTTTTATTGGCATACAGGTGTTCATATTACGTTTAATTATTTCTTTAGTGCTTTTCATTGGCATAATCGTCATGTGGTTGTTGTTGCTCCACATCGCGTTCATTACCGTAACTACTCTCAGCGTCCACGTCGTTTAATTGCTCATGGAGGTTACGCTAAACGCTGGTCTCACCAATCTTCTCATCGAAAAGGTGTAGCTTATCGAACTAAAAAAACCAGTGAAAAGTATTATAGTAAGCGTGTAGGTGTTCATCGTATTCATAATCAATCAAACAAGAGTCATCATAACTTTAAGAAAAATTTACATCGTTATAATCATTTATCACATAAAGCAAAAGGGGATGTTAAGCATAAGGTAAAGCACGATAAAGTGCAGGCTAACTCTGCCACTAAACAGTTTGCTTCACATCATAAGCCTCGCAATACAAGTACTCATCATTACAAGCAAAGTCGTAGAGTAAATGAGCATTCGAGAAAATTAAAAACACATTTAAGTAAGCGTGATACTTTATCAATGAGAAAACAACATCCGCATAGAGCTAATAAATCTAATAGATCTGTAAGCCATAAAAGCGCGTCAACTAAAAGGCATTACTCGAACAGCTCGAAGAGATAAAATAAATAATGGGGTATTAGTCTTGTTGAAAGTCAGGTAATACACCACTGCGGCTATGTTCAAATACTAATGAAGTTTCCACCGTGGTAACTTCATCTCGCGATGTGATCTTTTTAAAAACAAACTGGCGTAAATGTTCACTGTCTTGAACTGACATGTGAATGAAATAATCATAACTGCCACCCATATGATAAAGGTTTAATATCTCAGGGTATTTTAATAAATCATCTCTAAATTTATTCACAATTTTTTCAGAATAAGGTTTCAAACGAATAGCCGCAATAGCTTCAATATTACCACCAATGGTTTTTAGGTTAACATCAATAAAGGCACCTTTTATCACCCCATTTTGTTTAAGGCGTTTTACTCGCTCTAAACAGGTTGATGGGGCAATTCCTATTTTAGCGGCTAATTCTTTATTAGTGATATCCGCATCATTATACAAAAGTGTTAAAATGCGAAGGTCTATATTATCGAGTTTTTTCATTACTTACCTATAAAAATTACTACTAAAATTATTTGAATACTACACTTTCTTAACCTAATTAGACTAATTATAAAGTAATTTTTTTGTATTTACTTCGTTTATATTGTACTTATCCGAATTTTTACTGAATTATACCTATTTTCAATTTAACAGTTGCCTTGATTATTGCATATGACATATTATGTCTAATATCATAGTATTTATTTAATTTGACTGTTTGTCTTAACAAAGATAAACAAAAGGAAAAACATGGCTATAACAACGATAGAGACATTCTTAAAGAAAGAGTCGGCCAGTGGCATTATTTTGATGTTTGCTGCTGTCTTCGCAATGATTATTGCTAACTCTCCTTGGGTTAGTTGGTACAATTTATTGCTTGATGTACCAGTGGTTGTAGCTATTGGTAGCTTTGAAATTGCTAAACCATTATTGCTATGGATAAATGATGGTTTGATGGCGTTGTTTTTCTTTTTGGTTGGGCTAGAGCTGAAGCGTGAATTTTTAGAGGGTGATTTATCAAGGCCGGGGCAGGTGACTTTACCTGCGATTGGTGCGATTGGTGGCATGGCGATGCCTGCCATGATTTATGTTGCTTTTAACTATGACAACCCTAGCGCACTTAATGGCTGGGCTATTCCTACCGCAACTGATATCGCTTTTGCTTTAGGTATTTTAGCTATTATTGGCTCTAAAGTACCTTTACAGTTGAAAGTGTTTTTAACCTCATTGGCTATTTTTGATGATTTAGGTGCCATTATTATTATTGCCCTATTTTACACCGAGCAGTTATCTATGCTATCGCTTGTGGTTGCTGCAAGTATGATAACTATTTTATTTATTCTTAACCGAAAAAATGTGACGAGTACGTCCCCATATATATTTATTGGTATAGTCTTATGGACTGCGGTATTAAAGTCAGGGGTACATGCAACTTTAGCAGGTGTTATTTTAGCCTTTTTTATTCCGATAAAAGGTAAAGGTGATGAACCCTCGCCATTGAAATCGTTAGAGGATAACTTACATTCTACCGTTGCCTTTATTGTTTTACCTATTTTTGCTTTTGCTAATGCCGGTATTAGCTTTATCGATGTTGGTGTGGCACAAGTGATGTCACCTGTGCCGTTAGGTATTATTTTAGGTTTATTAGTTGGTAAACAATTAGGCGTTTTTGGTTTTTGTTTTATCGCGATAAAGCTTGGTTTTGCTAAATTGCCAGACAATGTTAATTGGTCATTGTTGTATGGTGTGGCATTACTCTGTGGTGTCGGTTTTACCATGAGCTTATTTATTGGTTCTTTAGCGTTTGAACAAGTCACTGATATACCTTTATATAAAGACAGGTTAGGTATTGTTATTGGTTCATTGATATCAGGTGTTTTAGGCTATTTAGTTATTAATTACTCTGTTAAAAAGTCCAATTAATTTAACAGAAATATGATTAAAAAAATGGTGTCTTATTTTCTGGCGATAGCTGGGTGAAATAGACGCCATTTTTCGTTACAATGGCGAAATTTTCTTAGCTCTTATGTATTAAACAGAGTACAGGTTAAATATGCACTATAAGTATCAAGATCTTATTCAACTGTTTAATGACACTTTTTTTGAAACGTTTAACACTCGCTTGATTAAAGGTGGTGATGAGCCGCTTTATTTACCAGCGAAGAGTTTACTGGCAAACAGTTTACCGACCAGCAACTTACTTGAAACCACAGCCTTAGTGAATGAGTTTTGTGAATATCATCAAGTAATATTTGCCCGTGGTTATTATGCGAGTGCTTTTCATGAGATATCTCATTGGTGCCAAGCGGGTAAAGCCAGGCGGCTATTAGAGGATTTTGGCTATTGGTATATACCTGATGGAAGAAATGAACTGCAACAGAAAAAATTTGAACAAGTTGAAATTATTCCACAAGCAATAGAGTGGGCGTTTAATGTCGCTGCACAAAGAAAATTTCATGTATCTTCTGATAATCTAAGTGGTTTTGAAGCCGATGCACACAGTTTTCAAAAGAAAGTACTTCAACAAGTACAAGTGTTTTTAGCGGATGGCTTTCCTGTTAGAGCAAATCAGTTTATTACTGTGTTGGCTCAATTTTATAATACGCCATTACCATTAACGATTGAAAATTTTTCTAAAATTAAAGAAGAGAACGTATGTTTAAGTTAGGTTTAATTATTAACCCTATTGCTGGCGTTGGTGGCAGTGTTGCTTTAAAAGGCAGTGATGGTATGACGATGCATGCATTAGCTTTAGGTGCTGAGCCAAAAGCTAATGCTCGCGCAGAAACTGCATTACAAGTCTTGCAACCTTATCAAAATGAAATCACGGTTTATACCGTGAATAATTTAATGGGTGAACAAGCGGCCAAAGCGTTAGGTTTTCAGGTTAATTTGGTTTATAAAACCAAAGATGAAAATACGCAAGCAGACGACACAGAGCAAGCGGTTACAGCCTTACTTGCAGAACAAGTAGATATTATTCTTTTTGCTGGTGGTGACGGAACTGCCCGTAATATTGCTAAAATAGTGACAGAACATGCTACCCAAGGAAAACAAGCGCAAATACCTGTTTTGGGTATTCCCGCGGGTTGTAAAATTCACTCTGGCGTTTATGCCATTACCCCGATAGCTGCTGGACGTGTAGTAGAGTTAATGGTTACTAAGCAGTTAGTCACTTTAACGACAGGTGATATTATGGATATTGATGAGTCCTTATTTCGCCAAGGTGTTGTTAAAGCAAAACGATTTGGTGAAGTGCAAATTCCTAGTGAATTACGATATGTACAAGCGGTGAAATCAGGTGGTATAGAGTCTGATGAACTGGTGTTGCACGATATTAGCGAAGACGTTATTGATAAAATGAGTGAAGCAGATGATAGCTTATTTATCATTGGCTCAGGCTCAACAACTGCTTTTTTAATGACGGAGCTTAATCTTAAAAACACTTTACTTGGTGTAGATTTGGTACAAAACAATGTATTAATTGCCAATGATGTTACCGAAGAACAGTTATGGAAACAGCTGATACAAACGCAAAAAAACAAGCAAAAAATACATTTAATCATTACTTTAATTGGCGGTCAAGGTCATCTGTTTGGGCGTGGTAATCAACAATTAAGTCCGCGTATCATTCGTACTATTATTGAGCAAAAGGGGGGTAAAGAAAATATTACTATTATCGCCACTAAAGCTAAATTAACCGCACTTGGCAATAGGCCATTAATTAGTGATACTGGTGATGTTACGTTAGATCAACGCTTTTCTGGCTTTATGCCTGTTACTACAGGTTATAGAGATCAAGTGTTATATCCGATTGCTAGCCCTATGTAGATTAATTAACGTTTAAACGCTATTGCTCAATTTATGCGTTAAATAATCACTTAATCAAATTAAATAAAACTTTAATAGCTCACAGAGAATTTCATGATAAAAAATTTGCACACAATAGCTGATGTCTATCAGCACTTAGATAATTTATTCGATCAAGATATTGATAGTGATACCTTATTTGCTAGTGGTTATTTACGTGGTTTGTTTTCGTCAGCAGTTTCACAATTTGCAGATGAAAAACAAGAAATATCGACAGCGATGATCCAAGAGGTAAGTGATAAATTAACCAAAGCAAAAACTGAACTTAGCCCACAAGATAATGCCATAGTGCAAAACTTTTGGTTGGCTTTACAGCATGGGATGTTAAATTAAAATAGCTAAATAAGTGAAAGATATTTCATGGTATACGGTCTTTGTTTGTAGAAATTATTAAGACAAGGATTAAGGCATGTTAACTAGCCAGTTAGAAATTATTAAGCAAGGGCAAGATTATCTTAATATTCTAATTTATAACAACAATGATTCTACTTACCGTAACGTACTCTCACCGTTATTTATTAGCTCTGCAGGAGCTCATATGCGCCATATCATTGATCATTACTTAGCACTTATTGCCAGTCTACAATCAGGCAAGGTTGATTATGATGTTAGGCACCGCAACTCTAAAGTAGAGCAAGAGCCTCAGTTAGCCTTGGATAAATTAGTACAAATCTCAAATTGGCTTAAATCTTTAACAGGGACTGATTTAACGCGAGTGTTAATACTATACACCGAGGTTTCAGTGACTGAAAAAAAAGTACAGTCAGTGCCAACATCGTTAGCACGAGAGTTGGTTTTTTCGGGTAGTCATGCTGTGCACCATTATGCAATGATTGCGCAAATGGCTCAGCAACAAAAAATGGCGTTACCTAGTAGTTTTGGTATTGCCCCTGCTACGGCAACTTATCTTCGAAAAGCATAAAATACTTGTAGTTAAGTTATTCTTTGTACGCTAGATACTCAGTCTTGTTATCGCCTAAATAGAGTTTTAATAATTTCTGAGGGGCGCTCGGGAAATGAACACTTAGCAGTAAACCGGGAGTTTGATTAAAGTTAGTGTCTATTGCCATACAATGAAAATTAGCACCAAGTTTATGATATTGTTTTAATAATACGGGAATACCTTTACCATCTTTCTCTATCGCGCTAATGATGACTGATAGCTCATCTAGTTCCACGGTATTGTTTTCTATAAACTGAGTTACTTCAGGATGTAGTTGTCCCGTAAAGGCTGTTTTTGCTGTTACCCCTGCGGATGCCTTCACCATCATTTTTTCTATTATGGCAACTGAGCGAGGGTCATATTGTTTGCTTAATGAAACAGTTCCGTAAAAAGTTCGGTACCTTGGGTTTTGACATACATAGGCGCCGATACCCTTCCAAAGTAATAATAGGCTGTGATAACTTTTTTGTTCACGGGTAATAATAAACGAGCGTCCCATTTCTAAACAAGGCTCTTGCTGACTGATAAAGTCCTTATTGAAGTTAAACATTTGTGATAGGTACAATTGCGCTAAACCATTTTGCTTTTGTAGTCTATCGGTTTGACCAATACGGTAAGCCCCTGTGATTTGTTTGTTATTATTATCATAAATAAATAGATGCATATAAGTGGCATCAAACGTATCGGTGTCGTATGGTTCTCCGCTACCTTCATCTAAATCACGGAAAGTTAACTCACGTAAACGGGCTATTTCTTTTACACAGTTTGGTATTTGAGTTTGATAACCGTAGTAAACAACATAATATTTAAAAGTTAATAAATGTTGTTTTTTGGGCAGTTTATCTAGCTCAGCCTCTATCAAATTATACTCTGTTTTTTCAGCTACAGGGCTGAACGATGTTTTAATTTCGTCTTGAGGCCAAGGTTGAAAATACTGCTGATCATTTAAGTAACACTGTAGCCGTAATAAGTTATTTTTCATTTCACTGTTGTTAAATACTCTTAATTGCTTTGGTGTAATCAAGTTGTTGGCACTAAGCGTTATTTTATGATTTTGTAATTTAAACATTTCTCGCGCTAGCATCAATAAGCGAAAACGATAATAAATTCGTCCTAAACGATGAAAGAGTGTTGAATTTGTCCCAGAAATAAAAATGGGTAAAATAGGAGCTTGAGTTTTCTCTGCTATATTTACGGCTAAACGATTCCAATTTCCATCGGTAATTATTTTGTGTTCACTTTGATAAAATGATACTCGTCCGGCTGGAAATATCACCAACAAACCATCATTTTCTACATGCCGATAACATTGCTTTATGGCAGTACTATTAATTGCTGCTTGAGGTTTTAGTGGATTGGCAAAGATAAAATAATTGTTTATTTCTGTAAATACTTGCAAAGCAATGTTTGCCATCACTTTGGTGTCATTTCGGTAATCGGTTAAAATCTTAGCAATAATCACTCCTTCGACCATGCCATAAGGGTGATTACAAATGACAATACACTTACCCGTTTTAGGGATTTTTGTAAGTACTTTATCGGTAGATAAAATACTTACTCCTAGCGCAGCTAATAACTTTTCTGAAAAGTCTTGTTTGTCTAAGCCTGAAAATTTTTGTTCTAAATAAAGGCGGTTAAGCTTTTTTATGCCGAGTAAACTATCTAATACTGGCGCGAAAAAATTTAATACTTTACCTAGGGTAGTGTTAGGTGAAAAAGCAGCAAGGCTGATGTGTGATAAAGGTTTATTTTCGGTGCTAGATGCTATTGAACGTGATGTATTTTCAATTTGGCTATTACTCATATTATTTTCCCTATTACATTAAGTTAGCATTGAGGTTTAATACAATCTATAACACTTGGATGATATTAAGTAAGTAAAGGTTACATTTTTTCTTTTTGTTGAGAGGTAGCTCATTATTGATTGTTACCGTAGTGGGCTGTTAATCAAGGGGATAGTGTTTAATCAGTAAGATTATGTAGTAATTGAAGTGATTAAATCATATTATTTACTGACTAAAAGCGGTTCAATAGCTATCAACATGTTACTTTTTATTTGGTTATTTTTTCGTCAGTATATAATTTTTATTGTTACTCGCAACACCTTTATTTTTATGATTAGTGAGTTTACGAACACTCGCATGAACTAGGTTGTGACCAGCCACATAACAATTAAGGCCAATGGTACAAAAAACGCAGGGGAGTATTTTGTATTCGAGTTTTTTCATAGAGTCATCTTTTTTATTAACTTATATATTAATAATAAGACCGTTATTAAGTTTTTATATTTCATCCATTTTATTTGTTATATTTTCGTCTAATGATATCGCGAATAACAAAACGATTAGGACTTAAGTTAAATAACATTTCTTTATTTACGGGGTAGGGTGTGCCACATAAATCAGCCGTTAAAATATCTGCTGCTAGTGGTGCAGAACATAAACCACGCGCACCAAACCCCATCATGACATAAAGGTTATTGATCACAGGCGCCGCTTGATTGTATTTCCAGTTTTTATCTTTTGCTAAATGAGGGTATGTCTTTATATGTTTTTGGATATCAGGCATTGCGCCTACCATCGGTATATGATCAGGCGTCATGCAACGTAGCCTTGCTTTACTGGCTGATATATCTTGCTCTGTCCAATTTATTTTCTTAGCTAGCTCAGGTAAGCAGCTAGATAGCATGTTTAAATTGAACTCATCATCTGCTTTTGTCGCGATAGTGCTAGTGTTATTTTTTTTAAACGTTGCGCCTATACAATGAATACCTTGGTGTTGAGAAGTGCTACTACTAGGGGTTAAATAACCTTTATGACAAATAACCGTAGATAATGCGTTAATTTTACTGTTAGTTTTCATTGAGGTTATTTGCCCTTGTACTGAGGTAAAGGGTAGCTGCTTAATAAAGTCGATATTAATCACTTCTGCACCACCACACACCACTAAAACACGGGCATAAAAATCACCTTTGTTAGTGAGTAATCGCCAGTGATTTTTTTCTTTTTTAGTTATATCGTTTGAAGTTTGCTCTTTAATGGCTTGTACCTGTTCTATTTTATTCACCAAAACATTCGTCTTAACGGTTAACTTACCCGTAGCTTTAGCAGCATTAATCATTTGCTTTACAAGTAAAGGAGGGGATATCCAACCCGCATTTGGCATAAAAAGGCCGCCATTATTTAATGTGATATTGGCAATTTTACTGGCCTGTTTTGCATTGATTTTATGAATAAGTGTAGCTGGCCAAGTGGCAAGTTTTGCAAACTTTTCTTGGCGTTTTTCTAATGATTCTTTATAGGCTATTTCTAGTAAACCACACCAACTATGGGGGAAATCGAATCCTTGCTGAGACACTTCAGTATAAAGCGCTTTAGCTCGCCAAAAAGCTTGTTGATAAAATAAACTAATGTCATCCTCTTGCTGGTGTAATAAAGGATATAAAGCACCGATAGCATTGCTTGATGCACCTTGGGCTAACGAGCTATCTTTACAGTATAAAGTGACTTTTATGCCTTGTTTAGTTAATGCATAAGCAGCACAAGCAGAAGCAATGCCACCACCAATAATACTGACGTGCTGCGGTTTTACTATTTTTGGCCTTAATTTATAGCCTGATTCACTACCTAAATTAATATCATTAAATTGTTCTGAATAGGTTGTGTCATCAGGTTTGAAACTTGATTTTCGTTTGTTATTCATGTGTTTAGTTCGTTCTTTTTAGCTTTTATCAAGATATTTTACGATAATTGTTGACTGAGGTCAGTGATATTCACTTCTTTTTTAGTTAAAGTGCGTAGATATTTTTTTATTAAAAATATAGTATAGCGTACATGTGTACGCTGATTCATTAGGTTAGCTAACTAGTAAATCAGTTTGGGGGCTAAGTTAAGTCTAATAATATGCCCGATTTTTGAAATTTTCTTATTATAATAATGGTTATTTAAATGAAACGTGTAGTGATCACCGGTATCGGTATAGTCTCAAGTATTGGTAATAATGCAGAAGAAGTTTTAGCTTCATTAAAATCAGGTAAATCAGGTATAACTTATTCGGAAAACTTTGCTGAGCAAGGTTTGAAAAGTAATGTATGGGGCAAGCCTGATATTAATATTAAAGATCACATTGACCGTAAAGCATTACGTTTTATGGGTGATGCAGCCGGTTATGCTTATATCTCTATGGCACAAGCTATCAGTGATGCAAAGTTAACCGATGAACAAGTATCTGATTTTCGTACAGGTATTGTTGCTGGCTCTGGTGGCGCCTCTTCAGCGAATATTGTTGCATCAACTGATACTCTTCGTAGCCGTGGTATTCGTCGTGTAGGCCCTTATGCTGTTCCTAAAACCATGAGTAGTACAGTGTCGGCATGTCTAGCAACACCGTTTAAAATTAAAGGTGTTAATTACTCTATCAGTTCAGCGTGTGCCACTAGTGCTCATTGTATTGGTAATGCCATGGAGCTTATTCAACTAGGTAAACAAGATATTGTTTTTGCTGGTGGTGGTGAAGAAGTTGATTGGTCATTAGCGATGATGTTTGATGGTATGGGTGCATTATCTGCGGGTCGTAATGATACCCCAGAACTAGCTTCACGTACTTATGATGCTGACAGAGACGGTTTTGTTATTTCTGGCGGCGGCGGTATGGTTGTTGTTGAAGAGCTAGAACACGCACTTGCTCGTGGTGCACACATTTATGCCGAAATTGTTGGTTATGGCGCAACCTCTGATGGTTACGACATGGTAGCACCAAGTGGTGAAGGCGCAGTACGTTGTATGCAACAAGCGATGCAAGGTGTCACGGGCGAAATCGATTATCTAAATACTCATGGTACTTCTACTCCGGTAGGTGATGTTAAAGAACTTGGCGCTATTCAAGAACTGTTTGGTGAAAAATCACCTGCTATTAGTGCAACGAAGGCTATGACTGGTCATGCATTAGGTGCTGCGGGTGTTCATGAAGCTATTTATTCAATTTTAATGATGGAAAACAATTTTGTTGCCCCGTCAATTAATATTGAAAACTTAGATGAGCAAGCCAAAGGTTTAGATATTGTGACTGAAAAACGTGATGTTGAACTTAATTTAGTTATGTCTAATAGTTTTGGTTTTGGTGGCACTAACGCGACGTTAGTAATGCAGAAGTATAAAGCTTAGTAATATTTTGTTAGCGTTGAATTTTGAACGTTAATTTAAGTACACTAAATTTCAAGTTAAGGTTTCAAATTAAGCCATGTGAGATAAATTGATCCACATGGCTTTTTTATAATAAGTAAACTGAGTATAATACGTGAAATTTTTCAATCATCTAATATATTCAAGTATCAATGAAAATACTTTTCGATGAAAATATGCCTTACGCTAAAGAATTCTTTAGTGGACTTGTCGGCAGAGATACCGAGTTAATATCTTTTGCGGGTCGAGATTTATCTCCTGAGCAAGCCTTAGATGCTGATGTGTTATTGGTACGCTCAATTACTCAGGTTGATGAAACACTATTAAGTCAAAACCAAAAACTTAGTTTTGTTGGTACTGCTACGATAGGCACAGATCACATAGATCAGGAGTATCTTGCCAAACGTGATATTACTTTTCATTCAGCTCCAGGTTGTAATGCAGTTTCAGTTGCTGAATATGTTCTTAGTGCTTTAGTTATTTTAGCCGAGCGGTATTTATTTGATTTAACTAAACTTAGTGTTGGTATTGTTGGTGGCGGTAATACCGGTACTCGTTTAAGTGAAAAATTATCGGCATTAGGTATTCAATACAAAATCTGTGATCCATTGCTGGCAGATGATACAAGTGACAACAGGGAGTTTTTCTCATTAGAAGAAGTACTTCAATGTGATGTTATTTCATTACATGTTCCTAAAATTATTGATGGTGAATACCCTACTTATCATTTGCTTGATAAGGCTCGATTAAATAACTTAAAAGAAAGCCAAATATTGATCAGTGCTTGTCGTGGTGAAGTCATAGACAATCAAGCTTTACTTGAACTAAAAAAATCAGGCCATGGACTGAAGTTAGTATTAGATGTTTGGGAAGGTGAGCCTGAGGTTTTAACATCGTTAATAAACTATACTGAAATAGCGACAGCTCATATAGCAGGTTATAGCTTAGAAGGAAAAGCTCGTGGTACAGAAATGTTATATCAGGCATTATGCCAACATATTAATATTGAGCCTACATGTCAGTTAAAAACACTTTTACCTGCAGCTAGCATTTCATCTGTAGAATTAAATCAAGAATTTAATGAAATAGTGCTAAACCAGTTAGTAAAAATGGTTTACGATGTCAGGCGTGATGATGCAATTTTTCGTCAACAATTATCAAGTCAAGGTTTCGATGCTCTGAGAAAAAGCTACCCAATTCGCAGGGAATTTTCAGCAGTACAAGTTACTTTGTCATTTAACGCCTGTAGCGATGTGCCACACCGCTTAGGCTTCAGTAAGGCTTAGATTTTAATGAAAAGCCATTTAATTTAAACAAGAATAAAGAGAGAGGATCATGGCACAAAAATTTGATGTATGCATACTTGGCGCAACAGGGCTAGTTGGCAAAACCATTATGGAAATCTTAGCAGAAAGAGATTTTCCAATTAATAAACTATACCCATTAGCAAGTGCTCGCTCTGCTGGTGAATTTATTGAATTTAATGGCGAAAGCATTGAAGTACTGGATGCAGATCATTTTGATTGGAGCCAAGCACAAATTGGTTTCTTCTCTGCTGGTGGCGCTACCTCCGCAAAATATGCTCCTATTGCTGGTGAAGCTGGTTGTATTGTTATTGATAATACCTCAGAGTTTCGTTATGACGACGATATTCCATTAGTGGTACCGGAAGTAAATCCACAAGCATTAGGTGAATACCGTAATCGCAATATTATTGCTAACCCTAATTGTTCTACCATTCAAATGATGGTGGCATTAAAGCCTATTTATGATGCGGTAGGTATTAACCGTGTAAATGTGTGTACTTATCAGTCAGTTTCTGGTGGTGGTAAAGCCGCAATGGATGAGTTAGCCAAGCAAACTGCTGATTTGTTAAGTGGCAAGCCAGTTGAAGCAAAAAACTTTTCACGTCAAATAGCTTTTAACGTTATCCCACAAATTGATGTATTTCTTGATAATGGTTACACCAAAGAAGAAATGAAAATGGTATGGGAAACGAAGAAAATATTATGCGATGATAATGTTTTGGTAAACCCTACAGCGGTTCGTGTGCCAGTGTTTTTTGGTCATGGTGAAGCGCTACATATTGAAACTAATTCACCTATTTCTGCTGAAGAAGTTAAAGAGTTATTAGCACAGGCCCCGGGTTTAGTTGTTTGTCATAAAGACGAAGACTTCCCGACACAAATTAGTGACGCCAGTGGTAAAGATGAAACTTTTGTTGGCCGTATACGTGAAGATATTAGTCATAATTGTGGCATAAATATGTGGATAGTGGCCGATAACGTGCGTAAAGGTGCGGCAACAAATAGTGTTCAAATTGCTGAGTTATTAATTAAAGATCACTTAAGCTAACTAGCTAAATCAATTAATTAATAAAGTTTAATCAGTTTTAAAACTCGCCGTTAGCATAAGTAAACATGTTAATGGCGAGTTTTTTTGTTTTATTTCTCAAAAAAATGAGTAATCTCTTTTGAATTTGGTATTATTATTTATTCGCTAATTTTAGAAGTCCCACTTTCATTAAGTTTGTGCTCTTGTTGTGTATAGAGAACGTAAATTAGGGCAAGGCACTCAATTGAACAATAAACTGGCCATTGAAATTAAGGGTAATGCTGCTTTGGCGTCTTTAATCAGTATAAATGGGTCATAATTTAATGAAATTGGTATTATCTAAGATGGAATGAATTTTGCTTAAATTTGTAAAGTTATCTATCGCCTTAATATTGTCAAATAACTGACAAATAGCTAATTTTGTGAAAAATATAATAACTGGGAAAACGTCAATGCAAAAATTATTTAGCCTGTGCCTATGGCAGGTTGTTCTTGGTATATTCACTGTTAGTCTCTTCTCTATTAGTATGCTTTATACAAGCGGACCGGCTTTTTCACAAGAAGTACAGGCACAAGAACGTGGCATTCGTATGCGCGGGCCTAAAAGTACAGATGTATTCCCCTATGATAGGTATGGACCTATAACTCAAAGAGATACACTATGGAAAATAGCATTGACAGTTCGTCCTGATAGCCGTTTAAGTATTTATCAAGTAATGGAAGCCTTGTATCAAGCCAACCCCAATTCATTTGTTAATAGTAATTTTAACCACTTGATTGAAGGACGATACTTAAAAATCCCATCATTTGATCTAATGATGTCTGTGAATAGTACTGTTGCAAAACAGAAGTCTCGACAAAATGATAAAGATTGGCAGAAAAAACAACCTAAAAAGATAGTTGAAAAAGTTATAATACCGCAAGAACCTAGCGTTAATAAAAAAGACTTAGATACGATAAAAGTTGAAATAAATGACCAACTTCAAAAAATAGATCATGAACAACAAAAACGTTTAGCAAACATTCAAAATGATGTTTTAGATTCTATTGATGGTTTACAAGCTATTTTAAAAGAAAACGAAGCATTACGTCAAAGGCTAACATCATTTAACAACCAATTGAATACTATGCAAAAAGAGGTTGCTAAAGGGAAAGAAATCAAGCTAAAAATGGATGACATGATTAGGCTACAACAAGCATTATTAGAAAAAGCACAAGCGAGAGAACAAGAGTTATTGTTAGAAAAGCAGCAAGCTGCATTAGAAAAAGATAATGTTTTTTCAAGCTTATGGTTTATTGTTTTAATGGCAACATTACCTGCTATTTTAATATTATTAGTGGTTGCGCTTATTTTCAAACGACGTAAAACCGAGACAATTACAGCTGAAAGTAAGCCTGAGAAAAAATCTAAGGCAAAATCTGAAGACGTATCAAAAGAGCTGAAAGCTGATATAGACGAAATAGATGAACTGACCCTTGATGATGAATTATCTTTAGATGATGATCTTGACAGTGAACTTTCTCTTGAGGATGACTTATCAATTGATTTACTTGAGGAAGATGATGATGTTATTCATCTTGATGACGACGATGACGACAACCTTGATGATTTAGAGGATATTTTATTAGATGATGATAATGATGAACTTGAAGGAGGGGAATTAGGACAAGATGTACTTGATTCTTTGCTAATGGAAGATGATGCTATTGAAAAACCATCGGTAATAGAAAAGCAAGAAGATGAAAAAAATGAAGCATTAGTTGATGCTCAACTTGATCAAAGTGATCTTGATGATTTACTTGGTGGTGATGAATTAATTGTTGAAGATGAAGAACTTTCAAGCATAGAGGAAGTGGATATTGATGATGTATTGATGGCTGTTGATTTAGAAGACGAACCATTAATCGATGATAGTGCTCAAACAGAAATATCTGATCCTGATGATATCGATGCCTTGCTTGACTCGATGGCGATAGATGAAGAGCCAATAGGAGAAAATAAGCCGTTAACTGATGATAGTGCTCAAGCAGAAATGTCTGATCCTGATGATATTGATGCCTTGCTTGACTCGATGATGCTAGATGAAGAGCCTATAGTCGAAGACAAACCGTTAACTGATGATAATGCTCCAGCAGAAATGTCTGATCCCGATGATATCGATGCCTTACTTGATTCGATGGCGATAGATGAAACGCCAATAGGAGAAAATAAGCCGTTAACTGATGATAATACTCAAGCAGAAATATCTGATCCTGATGATATCGATGCCTTACTTGACTCAATGGCGATAGATGAAGAGCCTATAGGAGAAGATAAGCCGTTAACTGATGATGATGCTCAAACAGAAATGTCTGATCCCGATGATATCGATGCCTTGCTTGATTCAATGACGCTAAATGAAGAGCCTATAGGAGAAGATAAGCCGTTAACTGATGATAATGCTCAAACAGAAATATCTGATCCTGATGATATCGATGCCTTACTTGATTCAATGGCGATAGATGAAACGCCTGTAGTCGAAGACAAACCGTTAACTGATGATAATGCTCAAACAGAAATATCTGATCCTGATGATATCGATGCCTTGCTTGATTCAATGACGCTAGATGAAGAGCCTATAGGAGAAGATAAGCCGTTAACTGATGATAATGCTCAAACAGAAATATCTGATCCCGATGATATCGATGCTCTACTAGCTTCGATGGATATTGATGGCTTGGATCATGATGATAATACTGAAGAGAAAGCTGCTGATAAAGAAAAGGTACAACAAGAGGAAAACTCAAATAAGGCTAAAATTGAAAGTTTAACTGAAGAATATGTTGCACCTCTTTTAGCCGCTGATTTTAGTGACATCTTAATAAAACCGAAAGAGACAGATCTCATTGAAGCTGATATATCACAAGAATATTTAGCTGATGATTTTGATATTGATGCTCTTCTTGCGGATGTTGAAAATGATACCACCGAGAAAAACACGACAAAAGAAACTGAATTTGATATTGGCGATGATTTGGCTGAGGGTGCATTTGATGAAGCAACGCTTGCTAAGTTATTAAGTGATCAAGCGACAGAGCATGATATTGAATTAACACCTGACTTTTCTGATCAGAATGTGCTCGCAGATTTACTTAATGATAACGATGCAAGCAATGATAATAGTCAAGTATCAGAAGCAAGTGAAATAAATGATATACAAGAGTTAGACAATTTAGACTTTGATGAACTCTTAGCCAATATTGAAGATGAGTCTACTATTGCTAGCCAGTCAGTTGACTTCAATGACCCTTTAGATGTTGGTGATGATGTTTCTCTTGCAGATTTTGACAATATTACCTCAAGTATTTCTCCGAATGATAACAAGCAGAATACTGAAAATGAGCAAAGCTTTGTCTCTGTAAATTCTTTACTGTCGGAAAGTCAAGATGAAATAAATCATCATGAACCTTATGATAAAGCTAATATTGATGTTGGTTTAAATGAATTTCCAGAATTTACCGATGGGGTTAATAAGGTTGATGTAGATATTGATGAAAATGGTATGGCGGCAAAACTTGATTTAGCTAAAGTTTATATTGAGATTGGTGATCAAGATAATGCTCAAGTGATCTTACAAGAGGTTGTCAAGCAAGGAGATACTCAACAACAAGTTGTAGCACAAGAATTGTTAGATAACTTATAGTTATATTTAAAATTATTTAAAAATTAAATTTCATGGTGTTAGAGTGAATTTAGACCTGTGAATATATTTTTAGCAGAATCATTCTGACAGCGTTATTGCCTTTTTATGTCGAACAGACACATGACAAAGGTTTTGCCTTGTGCAACTACCCAAGCAAATAGTGGTAAAAGTCATCTCGGACGATCAATCGACTCTAATTGAAATAATCAATCATAAAGTGGGAGTTGATTAATTCAATTAGAGTAAACTCAACAAGCGTTGGCATAGCGTAGTAAAATAATAGATAATGCGCCACCTAATATATAGATTGGATGTAAATCCATCAGAGCTGCATTTGAAGAGGTTTACATGCGTTATGCGTTAGGTATTGAATATGATGGTCGAAATTACTGTGGCTGGCAGCGGCAAAAAAATGTTATTGGTGTTCAGCAAAAGGTTGAGCAAGCGCTCTCAAAAATTGCGAATGAATCTATCGAAGTTATTTGTGCTGGCCGTACAGATACCGGTGTAAATGCTACCAACCAGGTTGTTCATTTTGATACCAGTAAAGTTCGTAAAGATACCGCGTGGACGCTAGGCGTAAATACTCATCTACCCAGTGATATTGCAGTCACTTGGGTTAAAGTTGTTAATGAAGAATTTCATGCACGCTTTAGCGCTACAGCCAGGCGTTATCGTTATATTATTTATAATCATAAATTACGTCCTGCTATTTTAAGTTACGGTATTAGCCATCACCATTTTCCGCTCGATGAGAAATTAATGTATCAAGGGGCACAATATCTTATTGGGAAAAATGACTTTACCTCATTTCGTACGGTTCATTGCCAATCTCATTCACCAATACGTACCATTATTCATTGTGACGTAACTCGTCAAGGCAATTATATTATCGTTGATATTAAGGCGAATGCTTTTTTACACCATATGGTACGAAATATCGTTGGAAGTTTGATGAAAGTAGGGCAAGCGCAAGAAAACCCTGCTTGGATGAGAGAAGTACTTGAACTTAAAAACCGTTGTTTAGCTGGTGTAACAGCACCTCCTGAGGGGTTGTATTTTGTGGAGGTTGATTATCCGCAACAATTTAACTTACCTAAAAGGCCTTTTGGGCCACTCTTTTTAAGTTAATTTAAACTTTCAGGTATTTAAATCACAAGCCAGACCAGTTTTTTATATAAAACATAGGTTAAAGTGTGTTCTAATTAACTGTTAAATTAGCATTCTTTTTTAAATTGACTATTGAAGTGATTATTTTCACTAAAAAGTTGATTTGTATTCGTTGCAATAGGCAAAAATAAAATTATGAGCTGGATAGAAAAAATTCTCCCAAAAGCAAAATCTACTCAAAAACGCAATATTCCTGAAGGCGTTTGGAGTAAATGCTCTGCATGTAATGCAGTATTATATAAAGTTGAACTAGAGCGCCAAATCTCTGTTTGTCCAAAGTGTGATCATCATATGCGTATTAGTGCTCGTAAGCGCATTGATAGCTTCCTTGATCAAGACAACAGACAAGAACTTGGTGAAGAGTTTGAAGCACAAGATATTTTAAAATTTAAAGATTCAAAGCGTTATAAAGATAGATTAAATACCGCTCGTAAAAATACGGGTGAAAAAGATGCATTAGTCGTAATGAAAGGTGAACTTCATGGTATGCCTGTGGTAGTTGCTGCTTTTGAATTCTCATTTTTAGGCGGCTCAATGGCTTCTGTTGTTGGTGCACGTTTTGTCAAAGGTGTTGAATACTGTCTAGAGCATAATATACCTTTTATTTGCTTCTCGGCCAGTGGTGGCGCGCGTATGCAAGAAGCTCTATTTTCGCTAATGCAAATGGCTAAAACGAGTGCTGCGTTAGCTAAAATGAGCGAAAAAGGTTTACCTTACGTGTCTGTGTTGACCGATCCTACTATGGGTGGCGTTTCGGCAAGTTTAGCTATGCTAGGTGATATTAACGTTGCTGAGCCTAAAGCGTTAATTGGTTTTGCTGGACCTCGTGTAATAGAGCAAACAGTACGTGAAAAGTTACCTGAAGGGTTTCAACGTAGTGAGTTTTTACTCGAAAAAGGTGCGATTGATATGATTGTTGATCGCCGTAACATGCGTGAAACTTTAGCACGCATGTTAGGGAAGTTTATGGGACAAACAAGCCCATTTTCGGAAAGCTAAGTGAATAACATAGCTATGTTTCGTATATTGCTATGTTAAATAAAACACAAAAAATAGAGCAATAAATGCCAAAAAACACTTCAAGCCACTCTAAAGGTTGTAAAAACCTTAACGAGTGGCTTTGTTATTTAGAGACACTTCATAATACCGAAATTGACTTGGGTTTATCTCGCATCGGAAAAGTTGCTAAACGGTTAAATATTAACTTTAGTTTCGCTCGTGTTATTACTGTGGCGGGTACTAATGGCAAAGGAACTACCTGTGCTTTTTTAGAAAATGCTTTACTTGAAGAAAATCTTAATGAACAACGATTAACTGTTGCTGTGTATTCTTCACCTCATATTGAATATTTTAATGAAAGGCTGCGAGTAAATAAAATCGATGTTGATGATCAAGCTTTTATCACTGCTTTTGAGCAGATAGAACTAGCAAGGGCTGATATATCACTAAGCTATTATGAATTTACTACTTTAGCTGCTTTTCTTATCTTGATGGTGTTGAAGCCAAATATTATTATTCTCGAAGTAGGGCTTGGCGGCCGTCTTGATGCAACTAATATTATTGATGCTGATGTTGCGGTGGTTACCACTATTGATCTGGACCACCAAGCCTTTTTAGGAAATGACAGAGAAACTATTGGCTTTGAAAAAGCGGGTGTTTTTCGAGCTAACCAACATATTATTATTGGTGATACTGATGCGCCTAATTCTGTCATTAATTATGCTGAAGAGGTAAATCATTCTGTTACTAATATACTGACTAAAGAAGTAAGAAGCAGAATAAAAATACGCGAAAAAGACTTTACACTGATTGAACAAGGGATTGGCAAAAATCAAGGTTTATGGCAATGGCAGTACACAAATCATAATGATGAAACTATTTGTTTGAAAAACTTGGTTAATACGCATGTTCCTCGAGATAATGTTGCCACAGCACTTATGGTGTTAAAACAACTTGGTGTGACGTTAACAACAGATAAAATTAATGCGTTAATAGCAAAAACTAAAGTTGCTGGCCGAACTGAATTATTTATCGGTAATAAAATAGATGATTGTGATGTTATGCTTGATGTTGGCCATAACCCCCATGCAGGACGGTATTTAGCAAAAAAATTAGCTCAGTTAAAGCAGCAGAATAAATATCAACGTATAACTGCTGTTGTAGCTATGTTATCAGATAAAGATATCAGTAATACCTTACAGCCTTTTCATGACGTGATTGATGATTGGTATATAGCGCAGTTAAATGCACCAAGAGCTGCATCAATTAAGGTGATGTCTGCAGAACTAGCTAACTTTACTAATTCAGTCAATTGCTTTGACAATATTACTCAAGCATTTAAAATAGCGAATAAAGAAGCGCAGTTAACTGACTTGATCCTTGTTTTTGGTTCTTTTTATACTGTTGCTGAAATTAGGCGATTATTGGTTTAAGTTAACTTTAGCACAACCCTTATTTCTCTGGAGTATCACTTGTCTACACCGTTTCAAAACCGTATTGTTGGGACTGTCATCGTTGCTGCTGCTGTCATCATTTTTTTACCTAACTTACTTGATGGCAAAAAGAAATCGAATCAAACAGATTTTGAGAAAATCCCTCAAACTCCCACTTTTACGGGAGAAATGATTAAAAAACCTTTTCCAGAGCAAAAACTAGTAAGAAAAGATAAGACAACAGTTTTGAATGAACAAGCGCAAGATGATCTATTGCAAATAAACACTATCACTCAGAGTGATAAACAAAGTAACAGTAAAACTAAAGCAGTGAAAGACCAGGTGACAAAAGCGAATGTTGAAAAAATAAAAGTTACTCCAGCGATCAAAGTTAAAAAAATTGTTGCTAACACACCATTAAAGCCTAAACCAGTAATCACTAAGCCTGTGCTAGGTAAACAGCCACCGAAATCAGTTAATAAAGAAGCATGGGTGATTCAACTTGGTAGTTTTAGGCACAAAAGTAATGTGGCTGAACTAATGAGTAAATTGAAACGTAATGGTTATACCGCATTTACCAAGCCAATTAAAACAAAACAAGGTACTTTGACTAAGGTATTTGTTGGACCAGAATTGATTAAAGTGTCATTAATGAAAAAAATAGCCGCGCTGAAAAAATTAACTAATGTACAAGGAAAAATAGCGCGTTTTTCCCCGACAAAATAATTTATTTATGTTAAAAAAGGTAAGTATTTTTATTTTTATTCTGGTAGAATGCGCGCCTCTAATCAATGAGAAACTCAAAACATGGTCTGGATAGATTACGCCATTTTGGCTGTTATAGGTATATCAACGTTAATTAGTTTGGTACGCGGCTTTGTTAAAGAAGCTGTATCACTAGTTATTTGGATCAGTGCTTTTTTTATTGCCAGTACTTTTTATGCCAATCTAGCTAACCTTCTTACCACTTTTACCGATCAATTTGTGCGAAATGCTGCTGCCATTGCGATCTTGTTTATTACAACCTTAATACTGGGTGCACTGGTTAATTACCTTATAGGTCAATTAGTCAGTAAAACTGGTTTGTCAGGTACAGATCGTATGCTAGGGCTAGTTTTTGGAGCTTTACGTGGCGTATTAATTATCAGCGCTGTGCTATTCTTTATGGATGCATTTACGGGAGCTGCAACAAGTGGTTGGTGGAAAAGTTCACAATTAATACCTGAATTTAGGTTAGTTGTTGAGTGGTTTTTTGAGTATCTTAAACAATCATCAAGTTTTCTAGCTTAGTCTATTTATTTGATTAAACTTAACTAAGTTTCAAACGGAGAAAAATTCATGTGTGGTATTGTTGGTATTGTCGGTAAGACCCCGGTTAATCAATATTTGTATGACGGATTAACAGTGTTACAGCATCGAGGACAAGATGCTGCCGGTATTGTAACTATTCATAACAATACGTTTCGTCTTAGAAAGGGTAATGGTTTAGTCAAAGATGTTTTTCATACGCGCCATATGTTGCGTTTACAGGGGAATGTTGGTATTGGTCATGTACGCTACCCAACAGCGGGTACGTCAAGCTCATCTGAGGCACAGCCTTTCTATGCTAACTCACCTTACGGAATATCTTTAGCTCATAATGGCAACTTAACGAATGCAGACGAATTAAAAGTTTGGTTGAATACTAAAGCTCGCCGTCATGTAAATACAACATCTGATTCTGAGATATTATTAAATATTTTGGGTCATGAGCTACAACAAAGCACCCAAGTAACATTATCGCCAGATGATGTTTTTACTGCCATTGCTAATGTGCATAAACGTGTGAGAGGTGCTTACGCTACAGTAGCATTAATTATTGGCTATGGCATGGTCGCTTTTCGTGATCCAAACGGTATTCGTCCATTGGTTTTTGGTAAGCGTGAAACTAAAAGTGGTATTGAATACATGATTGCTTCAGAGTCAGTCGCCCTTGATGCTTGTTCATTTGAATTTGTGCGTGATGTTGCTCCAGGTGAGGCGATATTTTTCACTGAAGATGGTCAGATTCATAGCCGACAGTGTTCAGAAAACCCTGTCTATAGCCCTTGTATTTTTGAATTTGTTTATTTTGCTCGCCCCGATTCAACGATTGATAAAATGTCGGTTTATGCCTCTCGTGTTGAAATGGGTACTAAACTGGGAGAAAAAATTTCTCAAGAATGGAGTGATGTGGATATTGATGTGGTTATTCCTATCCCTGAAACATCATGCGATATCGCTTTACAAATAGCACATCAATTAAAACTACCTTACAGACAAGGCTTTGTGAAAAACCGTTATATTGGTCGTACTTTTATTATGCCAGGCCAAGAGCAACGTAAAAAATCTGTACGCCAAAAACTTAATGCTATTGGAACAGAGTTCAAAGGTAAAAATGTACTACTTGTTGATGACTCTGTAGTACGCGGGACAACATCAGAACAGATTATTGAAATGGCACGTACTGCTGGCGCTAAAAAAGTTTATTTTGCCTCAGCAGCCCCTGAAGTGCGCTTTCCTAATGTTTATGGTATAGACATGCCAAGCGCTAATGAATTAATTGCTCATGGGCGTGATGTTGATGACATATGTAGTTTAATTGGTGCGGATAAACTTATTTTTCAATCCCTTGATGACTTGGTTATTGCCGTTGGTTCAGGAAATCCAGATATAAAATGTTTTGATACCTCGGTATTTAATGGCCACTATATTACCAATGATATTGATAGTGCTTATTTAGAAAAACTGGATGCTATGCGAAATAATAGTACTAAGGAAGCATCAGATAAAGACGCTGATTCTGTTATTGATATGTACAACGAAGGGGCAGAATAACGCGATTTAGTGATGCGTTAACAATGGTTGTTTTATTTTAGATAAAACTAGCGAGTTATTTTCTTACTCGCTATTTTAAAATTAATTAATTAATTATATATATATTAGTTAAGATACGTATTCAGGGCCAAAACCCATGGTCCAGAATATTGCACTTAATGCCATAATAGCAACCAGTAGCACTAAACCACAAGTTACTACTGAACTTGAATAGATAAAGCCTTTCTCTTCTGGAATATTCATCATAATAGGTACACCAGAATATAATAGATAGACTGAATAACTCACTGCGACTAATCCGGCTAGAGTAACAAACCAAAGCACAGGGAAAAGCGCCGTTATACCAACCATTAACATAGGTGTTGCCGTATAAGCTGCCAACTCCAGTGATTGAATAAAGCTAGGTTTTGAATCAAAGGTTTTTGCCATCCATTGAATTAAATAAGCCAGTGCAAATACGCCTACAACTAAGGCTATATACAGAGAAATCGCCATCATTTGTGCACTTGACTGGCTTATTTTTATTGGGTCGCCAACGCCGATAGTCCAACCGATATGCGCTGCAGCATAATAGCTACATATTGCGGGAATTAATGCTACCACTAAAATATGCATAAGGCTGTACATTAAACTTTCATGACGTTTTTCAATTGTTTGCCATTCATCTTTTGGATGAGCGTATAATCCCCAAATATGATTTAATATCATAATAACTTCCTCTTACAATCCCCAATAAATTATTTAGTTTCGTTATTATTGTTCGCTAAATAAACGTTCGGTAGTAATAATTATTTTATACCGATACCTTATTTATGGGAGATAGCTGAGCATTCGTCAAGATTTGTTTGAAAAACAAGGGTAAAAACATGAAAATAAGTTGTTTTTATATTCAAAATAAACTAATAAAATACTTGTTATAATTTATTAGTATAAAAATAATAATTATTGGTCTTTAGCTCTGATACTTTATATCAGAGTTAAGCCACTTTTATTCGTACTATTTTCATAATTTCAATATCAAAACCTGCAACTTTTTCACTATCTGGATAGTAAGTAATATTAACCCTGTAATCTTTAAGGTTTTTGTAGCGTTTTTTTCGTTTATATTTAAAAGGTACATCAACGCCGTCAAGCATTAATGTATTAAGTTGCCAATCATCAGATTCGCGTTGTACATGAGATATTACCTTGATATTTTCTGTATGAATCAACTTTGGGTGGCGCAGGATAAGCTTAGTGGCTATATTATTTTTTTTAGATGTCGTCATACTTTGATCTGTGTCAATAAAGGCTAAAAGAGTAATACACGCTATAATAATTCTAAGGGTGTAAATAGGATACAATAGCAAAATTGCGAGAGTTTCACTATGTGTATAATTATACGTGTGATTAGGTAGCGTTTTCCTAAGGAAATTAAAAACAGTGGTTGAAGAAAAAGTTAAATCTATAATTGACAGTTTATCCAATTCAGCATCGGATAATTTTACCGATACTATTTGCTTATCTTTAGCCAAAGCAATAAAGGCTGACTACGTTTTTATTGCAAAATTAAATTCTGAACACACGGTTGCAACGACTATATCATTAACTATTGATGGTGTTATCAATGACAATTTCTCTTATGATTTACAAGCGACGCCATGTCAGGATATTAGCGAAGGGAATGTGTGCTGTCATACTTCTCATGCGCAACAAGCATACCCTGACGATCAACTCTTAATTGATATGAATATAGTGGGTTATGTTGGTGTTCCTCTAAAAAATAGTAAAAAGGAAACTGATGCTATTTTAGTTGCTCTGTATCGCCTTCCTATTGAAAGTGAAGTTGAGGTCGTCTCTCTGTTTATGCTGTTTAGTGGCATGATTATAAAAGAAATAGAAAAACAGGAACTGATTGATGAATTACGCACAAGAAACAAAATTATAGAAGAAAGTAGTGATGCCATCATTGTTTGTGATAAGAACTACAAGATAACAAGTGTCAATAAGGCTTTTAGCCGGATTACAGGCTATAGCTTTAGAGAGGTTGAAGGGAAAAATCCAAATGTTTTGGGCGCAGGCTTAAATGATAAATACTTCTTTAAACAAATGTGGGAGGACATTATTCAGAATGGTGCTTGGTCAGGTGAAATATGGAATAAAAAGAAAAACGGTGAAATTTTCCCTGAGTATTTATCGATTAATGTTATTTTTGATGAACATAATAATGTTGCTCATTACGTTGCTTTTTTTATTGACATAACAAAACAAAAACAAGCGGAAGAAAAAATATATCGACAAGCGCATTTTGATTTATTGACGGGTATTGCTAATCGTTCTTTTTTTATGGATAAACTGTCGCTAGCTGTTCATACACTTAATGATAATGAAAAATCGGCATTATTGTTTATGGATCTTGATTTATTTAAAGAAATTAATGATGTTCATGGGCATAATTTTGGTGATGAGCTATTAATAAAGGCATCATGTCGCTTACAGGCATTAATTAAGAGTACAGATATTGTTGCGCGTGTTAGTGGTGATGGTTTTGCTATCTTATTAAATAATGTTGTTAGTAATGAAATAATCGATAATATAATTGCTAGGGTGTTTGCCGGTTTTCGTGAACCTTTTGTCATACATGATACTTCTATTCGGTGTACGCTTAGTATGGGCGTAATATCTTTTAGCGATGATAGCGATGATGCCAGTACGTTAATTAAAAAAGCTGAACATGCAATGTGTCATGCGAAAGATAATGGGAGAAATTCATTTAGTTACTTTACTCAAAATATGCAAAATAAAGTGCATCGGCAACTATTTTTGAAAAAGGCGTTATCTGCAGCATTAACCAGTAACTCACTTAGTGTGGTCTTTCAGCCGATAGTGGCAATTAAAGAGCAAAAAATCAATAAATTTGAAGCGTTAGTACGCTGGAAAAATGAAGGCCAATGGATCTCGCCGGAAGAATTTATTCCTATTGCAGAAGAGTTTTCATTGATTAAACCATTAGGTGAGTTCGTTTTAGATGAAGCCTGTCGCCAACTAAAAATATTAAAGTCTCAAGGTTATAATGATATTGTTTTTAATGTAAATCGTTCTGTGTATGAGATCCCCTTAAATAAAAGTGAAAATGATCAATGGCTGATGGTAATTAAGCAGCATGGACTTAAGCCTAGCGATATTTGTTTTGAATTAACAGAAAGTGCGTTAGCACCGGATAAACGAAATAACGAAGGTCTTTTTAATCAGCTAAGAATAGCAGGTTGTACTATTGCACTGGATGATTTCGGGACTGGTTATTCATCGTTAAGCTATTTGCGTCGTATCCCTGTTGATTACATAAAAATTGACCAATCATTTATTAGGGAAATGAGCACAAATAAAGATGATAATATTTTAGTTTCTACTATCATTGCTATGTCTAAATCGTTAGGGAAAAAAGTTGTTGCTGAAGGTGTTGAAACGAAAGAACAATTACAACAACTGACTGAATTAGGTTGTGATCTTATTCAAGGTTATTATTTTTCTAAGCCTTTAGCTAGCGAGAGTTTAGTTAGCTATTTAACTGATTTTAAATATTAGAATTTTAATCAAGAAAATTCACTTGGCAGTAAAAATGAGATTTACAATTGGTTTTAGAAACGTAAAGCATGAAGACATTGATTTTTTACTCAGTCTGCGAAAAAAATCAATGTCTTCACATTTAGCTAAAGCTAACATAAAATTAACTAATGAGCAGCATCTTGATCGAATTAAAGCGCATTACTATGATTCGCATATTATCTTACGAGATCGTAAACCTATTGGCGTGTTAAAAATGGGGGTGATTGCGGTAAATGGTCCAAAAAAAAGTCTCCATATTCGACAATTGCAAATATTACCAGAATTTCAAGGGATGGGAATTGGTAGTAAAATTTTAATGGTTGTAAAAAAAAGAGCATTGCAACTTCAATTACCAATAACCCTTAATGTTTTATTGAGAAACCCTGCTAGAGGGCTTTATTTGCGCCATGGTTTTCAGATTGAAGGAAAAAACAAACTAGAGTTCCAAATGCGTTGTCCACTTGAAGTCATTGCGGCCTAAGTTCTTTCTAATCATCCCATTCCATCTGACCCTGTATCTTTAAGTGGTACAGGTTTCATTAGAATATAAGTCCTTGCCCTTTTAGTAAATTTTTATTAATGCGTGACGGAGTAATACTGCCATCCACTAAAGGCTGAGTTGCCGTCGCAAGCATTTTAATAACCTGATGAAGTGATGTTAAATTTAATGACGATAGATCGTCGCTAGCTTGATGGTAGTGCTGATCTTTATCAAGTTGGGTACTGCTAAAGCTATGAGCGGGTACTCCTAACCTTGCCAACGTTGCATTATCTGAGCGATAGAATAAACCTTGCTCAGGATAAGGGTCTTTATATATTTTTTTACCTGACTTGGCTAACACTGTATTTAATTGTTCACCTAAATCAGAACGGTCCATACCCGTCATCCATATAGTGCCAGTACCAAATTTTGACGGTTTACCAATCATTTCAATATTTATCATTGCTGTGATTGTTTGTGGCTCAAGTTGTTTCGAAAAATAACGAGAACCAAAGCCGCCAATTTCCTCTGCGCTAAAGGCAGCAAACATAAGTGTACGCGCATTATTTCCTTGTTTGGCAAAATATTGGGCTAAGTTAATAATGGCGGTTGTGCCTGAAGCATTATCGTCAGCACCATTATAAATAACATTTTCTTCACCTGCTTTTACGCCTAAGTGATCGTAATGAGCAGAATAAAGTACAATTTCCTCTGGTTTCGTTTTTCCGGGTATTATCGCTACTACGTTCATTAGTTCATTTTTACGTTTAGTGCTCATGCCTGAAACGCTCAAGGTTTTTATTTTTTCAGCTATTATGGTTGATAATGCAATAACGATAACGCCATCTAAAGATTTACTGATATTTTCTTGCGTTAGTCTTGTGGTGCCCTGTTCAAAATAATGTTGATAACGTTCAAATAATACCTTATGAACAGGGTTCAACAAAACAAGATGCTTTCCTCCTCTAGCATTTAGTGTACTAAGGATGGCTTGCATATCATCGCTTTTACCAACATTATGTATCGTAAACTCGGTATTTTTAGTTTGGTTGTCAATTGCCCATGAAAAATTAGTTATCGTGCTAGCCATTGCTAAACTTTCTGAAGGAATATTCTGTCCATTAATCGTTAAATTGAGTGTTTTGGGAGTAGTTTTAGTTACTTGATACTTTTGAAGAAAATCTGCTCCAGATATAGCATCTACAGCGACTAAGCCATTTTCTTGAAAGCGTTTAGCAATATAGTCAGCAGCTAAACGAATTTCTGGTGAATAGTTATCACGACCTTTTAATTCGTCACTTGCTAGATAAGAAATATCTTTAGTGACTTGCATTAAAGATATTTTATTGGTTCCTGCCCAAGCAAAGCTTACTATGGTTAAGCTTGTTATCAGTACACAAAATTTTATTAACAAAGTAGAACGACTGTTAGTCATATTATTCTCGTTGAATATGATTAGTTCTTTGATGAGGGTGTTGATTTTTATGACTTTAAGGTGTTTGTTTCTATCAATAATGTTTCATCACCACAGCTTAGCCATAGTTGATCGTCTTGAATACTACATTGAAACTCCATGTTTCTACTTAGTAATTTTACTAACGCATTGATTGTTGTTGTATCAAACTGTTCAATGCTAAGTTTAGGAAACTTTTGTAATGTGTTTTGTGCTTGTGACCACCAAGTCTTCACGCTTGAGCCATAGCAATACAGTTTTACTTTTGCTGCTTTATTACACGCTTTTTTTATACGCTTTTCATCTAATTGACCTAACTCAATCCAGAGCGAAATTTCATCGCTATAATTTATTTGCCAAATAGCGGCTTGATCTTCATCACTAACCCCTTTACCAAACTGTAAGTCTGGATGAGCATTTAATATATAACAGATCAAACGCACCATAAGCCGTTGAGCTGTTTCTGACGGGTGTTGGGCTAGTGTAAGCTGTAATGAATCATAATAATTACGATCCATATTTGCTAGCTCAATATTTACTTTATAAATTGTTGCTTTTAGTGCCATAAGTCGTGTTTCACCTTAGCTATTTGCTATCAGTAAATTTAATAAAAAGAATGATAACAATAAGTAGCGTGCTTGCCACTACATTTATGAAATGAATAACTAGGATAACAACTATTAATTAAGTAAATAGTTTAATTAATGATATGGTATCCGTATCCTTAGCCAAACCATCTTAATATGTGAGCTTATTATGCCAATTCAATCTTTTATCCCACCACAACGTACATTAATGGGCCCCGGTCCTTCTGATGTTAGCCCTCGTGTATTATCAGCTTTAGCAAGACCAACAGTGGGCCATTTAGATCCTACTTTCATTGGTATGATGGATGAAGTTAAGTCATTACTACAATATGCATTTCAAACTAAAAATACTTATACCATGGCTATTTCTGCCCCGGGCTCTGCCGGTATGGAAGCATGTTTTGTTAATTTAATTACACCAAATGATACAGTAGTTGTGTGCCGTAATGGCGTTTTTGGTGCGCGTATGATTGAAAATGTACAGCGTATCGGTGCTAATGTAGTGATTGTAGAAGGCACATGGGGCAGAGCGGTTGACCCACAAGCATTAGAAGATACTTTAAAACAGACACCTCAAGCAACTTTTGTCGCTTTTGTTCATGCTGAAACATCAACCGGTGCATTGTCTGATGCCAAAACGCTATGCGAAATTGCGCGTAAGCATAACTGTTTAACTATTGTTGATGCTGTTACGTCACTTGGCGGGGTTGAATTAAGAGTTGATGAGTGGGGTATCGACGCAGTGTATTCTGGCAGTCAAAAGTGTTTATCTTGCGTACCAGGTTTATCACCGGTGAGTTTTAGCGAACAAGCAGCAGCGGTAATTAAAAATAGAGAAATACCGGTGCAGAGTTGGTTTTTAGATCAATCACTTGTGATGGGGTATTGGGCTGGTGAAGGTAAGCGTAGTTATCACCATACCGCGCCAGTAAATTCTTTATATGCGCTACATGAGTCATTATTAATGTTGCAAAATGAAGGATTAGAAAATAGCTGGGCTCGCCATAAAGCACAACATGAAAAATTGGCTTCTGGTTTAGAGGCATTAGGAATAAGTTTTGTTGTGCCTGAAAATGAAAGGTTGCCACAGTTAAATACGGTTCATATTCCTGAAGGTGTTGATGATGCAAAAGTACGTCAATTCTTATTAAATGAATATAACTTGGAAATAGGTGCGGGCTTAGGGCAGTTTGCTGGTAATGCTTGGCGTATTGGATTAATGGGCTACGCGGCTCGTAATGAAAATGTACTTTTATGTTTAGCTGCGCTTAAAGAGGCGTTGGCTCAATAAACACTTTTACTGTTAAAATATTGATGCTTAAATAAGCACTACCAAGAGCTATAATTCTCCATGCTTAACGTGGTTCTTGGAGTGCTAGTACAGTCCCTTTTTGTGAAACGATAAAGGCAGTAATTCAGAAAATTGGATATGATTATGATATTGATATAGTAGAGCTTGAAATACTAGGGAATCATATGCTAATGGTTATTATAAGCACACCAAGGCAATCACCAAGTAATCTGATGCAAGTAATAAAAAGTATTATAGCTTGCGAATTTTTCAGGATTTATCCTGATATTAAGAAAAAGTATTTTTTGGTGGAACGTTATGGACCCAAAGTTATTTTGTTGAAATGATTGGTAATGTAAAAGAAGCAATAAAGTGAAAGTCATAAAATTCAATATGTATCAAGTCAACCTCCTTGCTTAATAATTAAAGAGACTAGAAGTAGGTCTTTATTAGTGAAATACGTTATGAGAAAAATATTTAGATATGTAATTTATAACCAACGCCTTTAATTGTTATGATCCAATGGGGGTTATTTGGATCAAGTTCGACTTTTTTTCTTAATAAATGCATGTATTGATAAAGGTCTGATTTATTTGCACGTCCTCTATTCGGCCATAAGTGAGTGATCAATTTTTTGGTAGAACACACACGTTCAGGATCTTCAGCTAAGAACTTAAAAAGCTTAAATTCCGTAGTAGTAAGCTCTAAGTTTCTTCCTTTTAAATAAACATTTTGACAATTTTTGTCTATTTTAAAAAAACCTAATAATTCGAGATCCACATCTGGATTAAGTAACCTAGCGGCACCATTAAGTTGCTTGGATGAAAAAGAGTTAATTGTGTCTAATAATATACGTCGGTCAGTGCCTAATCTACGATTGTAATTTCTTCGTTCATCAAAAATATGGGTGAAATCGATAATATATTTATTAATATAATCATCAAGTTTTTCAATAAATGTTTCGTCTTTATAATAATTGAGCCAAGGTAGCAGTAGGTGAAGTGGTATTCTATTTCTGTTATGTATGGCACAAATAGGAATGGAATACTGGTGGTGAATATTGTTTAACGATTCTAAATGATCTTCAATCAAAGAGGGCGTTAGTTCACGTAAATCAATAATAATTAATTTAAATTTAGGGTGATTAGTATTACTGTATAGTGGCTTAGAGCGCGATATGCATTTAAGAGTGAAATGATTAGCAACACAATATCCCGTTAATAAGCCAATAATAAAGCTATCATTTGAAATTATTAGCATACTATTCTCATGCTGAAAACACGGCATATTTAAGTCCTTTTTTAATTTTAAATGACAAAAACAACCTGATGATTTATCTTACTAGGGAATAATATTGAGCGCCTGCATAGAAAGTCCACAGGAAACGTTAATTCATTGTTAAAAAATCATGTTTATCATAGCGTTTGAAAATCAAGCAATATTTACGCCTAAAATAATTTATATTATTAATACAATCGCTTAATTGATTTATTTTATAATACTGATGGCGAAACAGTATTAAGTGTAAAAAATGCTGACAACAAAACTAAGCTTAAATCCAACTTACCTCAATTATATTTTATAGTGAAAAATTCAGTAATACCTTATCGTTAGTGTTTATAAATTTAATAAAATCATCATTTCTTAATTAAGTAATTTAGATTACTTTTTTAAGTGTTTTTTGATGTACCTTTAATGGAATTTTAAGTTAGCCGTGAACTACTATTCACAGTGAATACAAAGCCGCTGCATTCAGATATATGTTAACGCAGATATAGGTTAACGTTTTTTATCTAGGTATACACGCTTTATATGGATGTTTAAAGTGTCACTATTTTTCTTATAGTGTTAGATGTTTCAATTAGATTAATAGTTACTAAATAAATTTAGTGGAGTATAAAATATGAAATTTTTTAACAAAAAAATACTTGCAGTAAGTATTGCTCTAATACTTAGTTCTGCAGCCAGTTTAGCATTGGCAAATGAAGCGGACAATGGCTCATCCGCAGCAAATGAAAGCTCAACTGCAACTACTGACAATTCAGATAATAGTAATGATTTAGATGTTGGTGGTATAGCAGACTCAGGCAATAACAGCTCTGATAATAGCGATAACAGTGATAACAGTAATGATCTAGCTATTTCAGACAATGGTAATGATATGTCTGACAACACAAACAACTCAGATAATAGTGATAGTTCTAATAATTCTGATAACAGTGATAACAGTAATGATTTAGATGTTGCCATTTCAGACAATGGTAATGATATGTCTGACAACACAAACAATTCAGATAACAGTGATAACTCTAATAATTCTGATAACAGTGATAACAGTAATGATCTAGCTATTTCAGACAATGGTAATGATATGTCTGACAACACAAACAATTCAGATAACAGTGATAGTTCTAATAATTCGGATAACAGTGATAACAGTAATGACCTAGCCATTTCAGACAATGGTAATGATATGTCTGACAATACAAATAATTCAGATAACAGTGATAGTTCTAATAATTCTGATAACAGTGATAACAGTAATGATTTAGACGTTGCCATTTCAGATAACGGTAATAATAACTCCGATAATACTAATAATTCTGATAATAGTGATAGCTCTAATAATTCTGACAACAGTGATAACAGTAATGATTTAGATGTTGTGATTTCAGATAATGGTAATGATATGTCCAATAGCTCCGATAATAGCGATAACTCGGACAACTCTGATAACAGTACTGATGTAGACTTAGCTATTTCAGATAACGGTAATGATATGTCAAATAACTCCGACAATAGTGATAACTCGGATAGCTCTGATAATAGCGCTGATTTAGACCTTACTATTTCAGATAGCGGTAATGACTACTCAGACAACAGTGATAATTCTGATAATTCAGACAGTTCTGATAATAGTACTGATTTTGACCTAGCTGTTTCAGATAGTGGTAATGACAATTCAGATCATTCTGATAACAGTAATAATTCGGATAACTCTGATAGTAGCATGGCTAAGGCAAGTGCCATGGGGTCTGCAGCTGCCAACAATGGTGGAGTAGCGACCGTTGATAACTCAGATAACAGTAACAATAGTGATAATAGCGATAACAGTGGTGCTTGGGCTGATGGGTGGGGAACATCTTCAGCAAATAATGGCGGCACAGCTACTACAACCTATAGTGTTAATGAATCTGTATTAACGGGTACTGTAACTGCTAATAGTGTGGCCTACAATTTCAACGGTGGATCTACAATAGCAACTAGTAACAATATGACAGATACTTTTAATGGTACTGCTGGCATTAACCAGAATGTGCAAAATATTGGCAATAATGCTTTAACACAACAACAAGTGTCATTTCAAGGGAATGTTAATGTAAACCAATAATGGTGAGCACATCATTTAAGGTTTATATGAAATAACGTTAAAAAGTTGCTGATATTATTGTCAGCAACTTCCTATAAGGATAAGGGCTATGAAAAAGCTATATCAAAGTATTCGTTTATTAATATTATTTACCTTGTTCATTATAATAAGTAACAAAATTTCTGCCGAAAATGTTGTTGTAGATATTGCTATAATTGATATTGCGCCTGTAATATTCGAAGATTTAGATCAAGTACGAGGCCTTGGTGGAGTCGTTGATGTTACTAACCATGCGAATTTAGAAGCCGTGCTTACCAATAATAATGCTAGCGATAGTGTGACTGGATATAACATCATAGATCAAAGCTCATTTAATGACGCAAGTGGTGTATTTTCAATTATTCAAAATACTGGTAATAACGTCATTATTCAAGACTCGACTATTATTACTATTACAATATCTCCTAATTAAAGGTAAACATTATGAGTAAAATATTTACGATATTTTTACCGCTAATACTACTAATGCTTCCTGCACATGCTGGCACAGTTACTTTAGGCGGAGGTTTCAGTGGAGGTGATTTTTCAATAAAGGTTTCAAGTATCATAGAGCAGCGTTTCAAAACTATCTATAAACAACAATATGACTTTAGTTGTGGCTCTGCCACTTTGGCCAGTTTATTGTCTTTTCATTATGACGATGTAGTAGATGAATTAATGGTTTTTAAAGATATGTATCGCTATGGAAATCAACAGAAAATACAACAAAAAGGCTTCTCATTATTAGATATGAAACTCTATTTATCACGTCGAGGTTATAGATCTAATGGCTTTAAAATTGGTTTGAAAGAGCTTGCAAAAGCTGAAATTCCGGCCATAACTATTATTAATAATAAAGGTTATATGCACTTTGTTATTATTAAAGGCAGTGATGAAAAGGAAGTATTAGTTGGTGATCCTGCCATAGGCATTAAAGTTTATAGCAGAGCTGAATTTGAAAAAATGTGGAACAAACAGATTTTTTTTGTTATTCAAGACAAAAAGGATATAGCATCTAATCATTACCAAACTCAGACAGAATGGAAGTTACGAGTGAAGGCCCATTTAGGACTCGCCGTTGATCATTCTAGTTTAGCATTATTTAATATGCTCCAACCTTCAGCAATTGATTTTTGATTTAAATTTTAGGACATTTACATGAATATAAACGCAGTCATGCTTTTAAAAAATCTATGCATAATGGTGGTATTTATAATAATTATGGGATCAGGTTTAGTTTTAGCTAGAAACGGAGAAAATATAACTTTTGAACAATCTTTAGCTATAGAAAAATGGCTTAAGGTATCGGATACAAGGTTAGCTTATTCACGAGGAGGGTTTGTATTACCTAATGGTGTAATTGTTGATATCAGTTTTGAAAAACGTATATTTCGAAATGGTGAAGAAATCTCTAGCTCTTATTTTCAAACACCAAATAACTTGAGCTTAGTTAAAAATGGAAAATTAAATATACCAGGATTATCTAATACCTTATTTCAGTCAATTATCCAAAATGATCTCGACAATCAAACACTACAAACTATCAATAATATCAACATTGATATTAAAAATTTAAATAATATCAACTTAACCCCAAGTAATAACCAATTTTATAATTTACACTCATTGTCTACAACTATTAACTATTAACCACAAAGTTAACTCACTTATCGTTATGGTGCTATTGTCTAGGACATAGATTATGCTTTAGTTGATTTTTTAAGTCTTATGAATGTAATCATGCTCGGAGTTATAGCTGTATATCCTATTCTGTTTTATCTTTAAAATCACATAAATCCTCAATTATACATGAGCCACATTTAGGTTTACGTGCAGTACAGGTATAACGGCCATGTAAGATAAACCAATGGTGTAAATTGAACATAAACTCTTTTTTATTTGGTGTGTTTTTTATTATGGCTTGTTCTGTTTGTTCAACTGTTTTACCTTTGGCGTATCCTGTACGGTTGGCAAGGCGCTGGATATGAGTATCAACTGCTAAAAAATATCTACCTTCATTATCTTTTAGCCAGCCAAAGGCTGTATTTAACACTACGTTGGCAGTTTTTCTGCCAACGCCAGGTAACGCTTCTAATGCTGCTCTGTTTTCGGGTACTTCACCACCATGTAAATCCACTAACATTTGGCATGTTTTAATAGTATTTGCGGCTTTAGTATTAAATAAGCCGATGGTTTTTATATAAGATTTCAAGCCTTCTAAACCTAAGTCTAATATTGTTTGTGGGGTATTGGCTACAGGGTATAGCTTATCGGTTGCTTTATTAACGCTAACATCGGTCGCTTGAGCTGAAAGTAATACGGCAATCAGTAATTCAAATGGTGAGCTAAAGTTTAATTCTGTGGTGGGCTCAGGGTCATTGTCACGAAGTCTGGTTAATATTTCTAAACGTTTTTCTTTGTTCATTTTTATTTTTCACTATTTTGTTTTCGCCACTAGTCTTTAGCTCTTCGTAACTCGTCTTTTAGCTTCTTGTAACTCGAAACTAATCTATCACAACTGAGTTGCTATGAATCAAAGTTTACTCTTACACGCTCGATGGCTTTGTCTGCTTCTTTAGGCTGGCGCTGTTTAATATAGGTGTCAATGGTATTTTTAAGAGCAATGATAAAGCCCATAGCAATAAAGGCACCAGGTGGCAAAATAGCCAGTAAAAATTGACTGTCTAAGTGCATAACTTCAATGCGTAAAACGGTTGCCCAATCACCTAGCAATAAATTTGCGCCGTCAAAAAGTGTTCCTTGCCCTAAAATTTCGCGTATGGCACCGAGTACTATAAGTACTAAAGCGAAACCTAACCCCATCATCAAGCCATCAAAACTTGCTTGTTTTATTGGGTTCTTAGAAGCATAGGCTTCAGCACGACCGATAATCGCGCAGTTGGTAACGATTAAAGGTAAGAATATTCCTAGTGATTGGTAGATGCCATAAGTATAAGCATTCATTAATAATTGCACACAAGTCACGAAAGCGGCGATGATCAAAACAAAAATTGGGATACGAATTTCTTTAGGGACCCAGTGACGAATAGCCGATACTGTGGCATTTGAACACACAAGTACCAATAGGGTAGCAAGCCCTAAGCCTAAAGCATTAGTCACAGTAGCTGTTACCGCTAATAACGGGCAAAGTCCTAATAATTGTACTAATCCAGGATTGTTTTTCCATAATCCTTGTTTCGCCAGTTCTTTATATTCTTCTCTACTGGCTTGTTTAATTAAGGCAATAGCGGCTTCATCATGCGCTACTGTGTCAGTTAACTCAGGATTATCATTGATTGTTGGCTCTGTGTTAGTGCTCATTATTTGCCTCACTTACCGTTTGATCTCTTTCATTTTCTTTAAGACAAACATTAGGGCGCGTTAACAGAGAATGTTTGTTATCTTTAAAGTAAAGTAATGTTTTTTTCACGGCTTTAACAACCGCACGTGGCGTAATAGTGGCGCCAGTAAATTGATCAAATATGCCATTATCTTTTATTACAGCCCAACGATTATCGTTTTCAGATAATAGTTTTTTATCAGTAAAGGTAGTGATCCAATTACTTTTTCTTAATTCAACTTTGTCACCTAAACCTGGTGTTTCTTGATGTTTTAATACGCGTACGCCACTGACACTATCATCCATATTTATGGCAATAATTAGTTCTATATTACCATTATAACCATCAGGTGCGGTGCTAGTCATAGCAATTGCTATTGCTTGGTTATCTTGTCGAGCAATGTAAGCTGTTTGTATTTTCTTGTCGTTTGTTGAGTTGCCCAGTAGCGGAGAACTCAGACTGACACAATCTTGAGTAATATCATTATTATAACGGCTAGGTTTAATTATACTGTGTAAGGTAGTTAATAGTTGTAATTGTTCTTGGGCTTTAATTTCATCTTTTGTCAGTTCATGAACTAAGCCAACAATAGCGGTACAAATAATTGCGAATATAGCAAGTATTTGACTATTTTTTTGCATAGGTAAGCGAAAGCTAGCACTATCTTGCGGGGATTTTGTGGCCATTATTTAACTTCCCCTTGTTTGGTATTTGCTTGATGACCATAAGTACGGGGCCGAGTGTATTGGTCAATTAATGGTGCTGCCATATTGCATAATAAAACGGCAAAAGCGATACCATCAGGGTAGCCACCAAAGGTTCTGATTAAATAAACTAGCAAGCCTGCTAAAGCACCAATGACCAATCTACCTTTAGTACTGGTAGCACCGGTTACCGGGTCGGTTAAAATAAAGAAAGCACCTAACATGCAACCGCCAGTTAACCAATGAAACATTGTGGATGCACTACTATCAGGGCTAATGCTATAAGCGATAAATGAGCAAATAAATAAGCTTAATAAAAAGCTCAAGGGTGTTTGCCATGCAATGGCGTTTTTAGCAATTAATACTAAACCACCAATGATAAAAGCGAAATTAACCCATTCCCAACCTAAAGCGAAATGTTCTCCAAAAATACTCTTTTCCATACTTTCAAATACTGTAAGGCCTAAACCAGTATCTGTTTTCAACGTATCTAATGGTGTGGCCATAGTAAAACCGTCAATACTGGTGCGTAATTGTTCTACTGAATAACCTTCTTTAGTAAAGTCAGTAAAAATAACACTTAAAGTATTAGCTAAGTCTAAGTCTATCGTCATTAACGCTAGCGGCGGTTGCCATGAAGTCATTTGTAAAGGAAATGAAATCAAAAGCATTACATAGGCAGCCATGGCCGGATTGAATGGGTTATTTCCTAAGCCACCATAAAGTTGCTTAACCACCACGACAGCAAATGCAGCACCAATGATTGAAATCCACCACGGAGCGATAGCGGGTAAACAAATCCCAAGTAATATTGCCGTTAGTATGGCACTGCCATCAAAAAGTTGTTTGCGGATGTTTTTTTTATTTCGTAATGATAATACAATAAACTCACAAAATAATGCGGTGGTAACACCGAGTAGAATATGAATAATATTCCCCCAGCCAAAGAAGTACCACTGAGCAAGAATGCCAGGTAATACCGCATATATAACCAAACGCATCAAAGCGGATGTTTCTGCTTTGCTGTGATTATGAGGTGAGCTTGCTATCCAAAATGCCATAATTATGTCGATTCTTTACTATTAGTTGTAGATGCTTGTTGAGCTTTATCTATTCTTTTAAGTTTAGCCTTTGCCACGGCTGCTGCTATTCGAGCCTTTTTTTCTTCGGCTGCAGTTGTTGTATTTTGTACTTTTTCACCTGTTTTTTCTTGTTTTATTTCTGTTGAAAATTCACTTTTTTCTGTAGAGGACTTATTTGCTTGAACTTTTTTCGCCTTTGCCTTCGCAATAGCTATTGCTATTCGAGCCTTCTTATCATCAATAATATTATTTTGAGTACTGTCATTGGTAACTGATTGTTTTTGAATTACTTCTTTTTTAGTTGTTACAGATGATTCAGCATTCGTCTCTCTAGCGAGCCTTTTGGCTTTTGCTCTTGCAATAGCAGCCTTAACTGGTGATATTTCAGCTTGATCATTGTCATTCTGTTTTTCACTGCCGATTACGGGGAACTCAGTATTTTTGTTTTTAGCCGCTTTTTTTGCTTTTACTCGGGCCAGCGCTGCAGCTACTGCAGAACTTGCTGTTCCACCATCAGCTGATTTTTTATTCATTGTTGCTTTGCGTGCGGCAGCGGCTTTTTCATGTTTTACTTGTCGCGCTATTTTTTCTTGCTCTAAGCGAAATTTTCTTGCTTCAAAACGTGCTTTTGCTTTTTCTGCTTTGATGTCAAGTTGCTGTTGTTGGCGTATTTCAGCCTTGGCAACGCGATAATACTGTACTAAAGGAATTTGACTAGGGCATACATAGGCACAAGCACCACAGTCAATACAATCAAATAAATTAAGTTGAGCTAACTGTTGGTGATCTTTTGCTTTCGCACTCCATTGTAACTCTTGAGGTAACAACTGACTTGGGCATACATCAGCACATTGACCACAGCGAATACACTCAACCTCATTAGAGTTATGGTCAAAAGCACTAGGCATTTCCACTTTACTTGGCGCTAAAATGCAGTTGCTGGTTTTTATAATAGGCACTTGCTCATTTAAAATGCTAAAACCCATTAATGGCCCACCCATAATCACTGGGGGCTGTGCCGAATTAGGAGTAGATTTTTTCTCGCTAACCTCACTGACAAAACCTGCTTGATAAAGTAAATAGCTAACCTGTGTTCCTAATAAAACCCAAAAATTTTGAGGCTTTGATAAAGCGTTACCTGTTAAGGTTACTACACGGCGAATAAGTGGAATGTCATTGATGACCGCATCGCTAATAGCAAAACAGGTTGCAACATTTTGTACTACAATACCCGAGTTAATAGGTAATGTGCCGCTGTTAACTTCTTTGCCTGTTAAAATCTTTATTAACTGTTTTTCACCACCCGTGGGATATTTAGTGGGTAAAACACAGACTTTTATTTTTGCATTGTGTTTAGTCGCTTGCTGTAACGCTTTTATTGCTTGTGGTTTATTATCTTCAATACCGATCAAAATAAAAGTGGGGGTAAGTAATTGATCGAGTATTTTTATACCATCCACAATGGCTTCACTTTGTTCACGCATTAATAAGTCATCGGCAGTAATGTAGGGTTCACATTCAGCCGCATTGATTATTAGAAAGTCGATACCTGGTTTTGTATTCACTTTAATGTGCGTAGGAAAACCAGCTCCACCCATACCTGCAATACCAGCCTCGGCAATTTTTTTAATAATTTCTTGATTATTTAACTTGGAGAAATCTTGACAAATTTCACGTTTTTTCCAAGTGTCTTCACCATCTACATCAATAAATAAGCATAATTCACTCAAACCTGAAGGGTGAGCAATAACAGATTTTTTAATTGCCGTAATTGTTCCACTCGTTGGTGCATGCACAGGAACCGCCATAGGGTTAGCACTTTGAGTGAGTGCCTGACCTTTAAGTACTTTGTCGCCAACCTTAACAAGTAAGTCACCTTGACGACCAATATGTTGTTGTAAGGGTAAAATTAATTGTTTTGGTAATGCTAATTGTTTAATGGGTTTAGCAGAGGTTATTGCCTTTTGCTCTGGTGGATGAATACCGCCATGAAAATGCCAGAATTTACCTTGGTTGATACGCTCAATAATAGAATCCATAGGGTTATATTTTCCTAATCTATTTGCTTCACAGCAATTTTATTCAAATCCCACTGCCAATTCTGAATGGTTTCAGGAGTTGGGCGCATTTCAATACAATCAACAGGACAAGGAGCCACACATAAGTCACAGCCCGTACATTCATCGATAATTATGGTGTGCATCTGTTTAGCCGCACCTAATATTGCATCAACAGGACAAGCTTGGATGCATTTAGTACAGCCAATACAATCTTCTTCAATGATAAAGGCTACTTTGGGTCTATTACTTTGTGAGGAATCATCTTGTTCATGATTTTCATCTACAGGCTGAACATCGACACCAAGCAAGTCAGCAATTTTTTTAATGGTATCTTCTCCGCCGGGGGCACATTTATTAATGGCCTCACCATTGGCAACTGCTTCAGCATAAGGTTTACAACCAGGATAACCACATTGACCACATTGTGTTTGTGGCAGTAATGCATCAAGCTGTTCAACAATAGGATCACCGTCAACATGAAAGCGTATTGAAGCGTAACCAAGTAAAGCACCAAATAATGCGGCAATAGCGCCTAAAACGAGTATGGCAATTAAAATATTCATGAGTGTCTTTTCTGCCCTAAATTTTAACTAAACCTGCAAAGCCCATAAAGGCTAAAGACATTAAGCCAGCAGTGATCATTGCAATAGCTGCTCCTTTAAAAGGTGTCGGTACGTCAGCATTAGCCAATTTTTCTCTCATGGCTGAAAACATAATAAGCACCAAAGAAAAGCCAACAGCAGCACCAAACCCATAAATAATTGATTCAAAAAAATTATGTTGTAATCTAAGATTTAATAAAGCAACACCAAGTACAGCACAATTGGTGGTGATTAATGGAAGAAAAATGCCTAATAAACGATAAAGGCTATTACTTGTTTTATGCACCACCATTTCAGTAAATTGTACCACGACAGCTATCACTAAAATGAAACTCATTGTGGTTAAATATTCAAGATCTAAAGGTACTAAGATGTAGGTGGTAACTAGGTAACTGAGCAAAGAGGCTAAGGTCATTACAAAGGTAGTTGCAAATGACATACCTATGGCTGTTTCAGTACGTGAAGATACCCCCATAAAAGGGCATAAGCCAAGAAATTGCACTAGTACAAAGTTGTTCACCAGTACAGTGCCAATAAGCAGTAGGGCGTAATCAGTCATTTGTGTTATATGTCAAGATGTTAATTATTTAAAAGCTATGAGTATTATCCTTTTTTTTCTTACATATAACAACACTAGTATGAATAGGGATATTATTTTCATCTACTTTACTTAAACAAAGCGAGTATTTAACATTGTTTGAATTTGAAAATGAATAGTATTTGTTAGCTGGCTATAATGGTGCTGGTTTACCAATATAAAACCCTTGGCAACCATCAATAAACAGTTTGTCTAAAGTATGCTTTTCTTCTTGGCTTTCAACACTCTCAGCCAGTACGTTGATACTTAATCTATGAGCTAAATCGACCATTAGACGTAAGAAGTATTGATTATTTTTATCATCGTCAATATCTCGGGTGTAAGAGCTATCCATTTTTATATAATCAGGCGTTAAATCTCTAAAAAATTTAAATGAGGTTAAACCGACGCCAAAGCGCTCAACGGTAATTCGTGAGCCAACACGGTGCAGCATATTAATTAGACGTTTACTGGTTTTAATATTTTGTTGTAAACCGTACTCAGTTATTTCAAAAATTAATCTCGGTGCAACTTGGGGCTCACGCAATAGTTTACGTTCTAGCCAAATCATAAAGTGCTCATCACTAATACTTCGCGCGCTAATGTTTATACCAAAACTATGATTAAACATATTTTTGCTAATAATTTCTTTAATGGTTGTTTCAATAATAAGCTTATCTACAGCAATAATTTTATCTAGTTTTTCAGCCATAGCGATAAAAGAGGCAGTAGGCAACATTTCATTATTTGAATTAAGAAAACGTGCTAATATTTCACCATAAACTTTACTATTTCTACCGCTAGGCTGAATAGGTTGTAGTAATAAAGTAACTCGTTGGTTCTCTAATACACTATCTATTTCTTGACGCCAATTTTGGTTGCCATAATTAGCGCTATTTTTTTGTAAAATATCAGTATCTCTTTGTGAATACCAAGCATTTGAGCTTTGAGTTTGGGCAACACTCACCCCTGTATCAGCTAAAGCGAGTAATTCACCTAAAGGTTTAGATTTATCAAAGTGTACTAGGCCAGAATAGGCGACAGAATCCAGATCAGATGCTTGCTGATACTCATTAAATTGAATCGTTAATTCTTTGGTAAATTTTTCTGCCTCTTTTAACTCAATATTAGGTAAAATGCAGGCGAAGTCTGAACTGTTTAATCTAAATACATTTCCATCTGAGTATGCTGAGAGCGTTTTTGTAATAAGTTTAGCAACATGAGATATATAATTATCACCCTCTTTATAACCATGAATTTGATTTATGGTTTGTAACTCTGAGCAGCGGGTTATAATTAACACACCAAACTGTACAGGGCTTTCTTGAACAATTTTGTTTTCATAAAACTGCACAAAGCGGTTACGGTTATCAAGTTTGGTTAAATGATCAATGTAAGCTTCTTTTTCTAAATTAAGGGTGTTTTCTAATTGTTTTGCCATCAATTCTTTAATATCACTAATACCCTGCTTAAGCTCAGGTATTTCTAATATGTCATTATTAGCGCCTGATTGTTCAATGTCGGATGTATTGGTGTGATTAACTAAAGCAAGATCACTTTTTATTTGCTGGTTAATTATTTTAAATACTGTTTTATGCCTTTTTATACTCATCGTTGCAGCAAAAAAGACTAAAGAAAATGAGAGAACAAGAGAAGATAAAATAAAGTTAATAACTAAAGTCTGTTCACCTGAAAAATTAAGTTGATATTCGATACTTACACTTAGTTGCTTGGCTATATATTTTTTGGGCTTTGGTGAAGTCAAAGGCAAAGTTAAACCTATATCCGTATTTTTATAATTAAATAACTCCTCACCAGCTTGATTAGTTATTATTAAAACGTTGTAAGTTGTGGTTTGCTGAAGTGCTTCCGCAAGCCTTTTAATCGTGTCTATTTCCTTATTTGTTGTTACAGACGGCTTAGTCAATAAACTAATCACTTGGCTGTGTTGCGTCGCTTTACCTTCAAGTAATGAAGAAAGCAGTGATAAAGAAATGGCACTGACAGATAGAATGAAAATCAATGATAGTAGCGTGTTTCTTAATAATAATTGAGGAAATGTATACATATCGAGTTAAATTGCTCCGCAAGAAATTAACCGCACTAATTGAATTAATGCATGCACAGATGAAGTATTTATAATGTCATTTTTAGACCTATAGTAACTGATTGTAAAGCATAAATTAATTTTTTCCATTAATTCTCAGTTTTAGAACGCACAATTTACTTATTCTTTAATTATATTGTTTATTCAAGCTTGCGCTTATGCCTTTATCGCTATATAATTCGCGGTGCTAAATTTATGCCTGTAGGCAAATTGAGTATGTAGCAAGATGTCACTGAGGAATTATCTATTTAAATATAAATGGGTAACTCTATTCTTGTTACAAGTACTGGTAGTCACTTTATCGGGTGATACTGCTAGTATGGGGTCAGTGATATAGGCCCCAGTTATGGGGCTTTTTTGTTTATGGTGTTAAGTTTAAACCCACTATAAGTATTATATACAGCAAAAACGCTGGGCTAATAAGCCCTTTTTTTGTATCTAAAATTTTATTTTAAAAGAAATAGTTAACTAATTTTTAGCTCTTTCTTCATCCTAACACTAACAGGAGAAAACGATTGGCTAAATTTGAACAAAAATTAACTGACATGCTTCGCCCCGCTGTGGCCGAAACAGGTAAAGAATTACTCGGTGTTGAGTATATTAGTGCGGGTAATAATTCAGTTTTACGTTTGTTTATTGACCATGAAAATGGCATCAATGTTGATGATTGCGCAGAAGTAAGTCGTCAAGTTGGCGCTATTTTAGATGTAGAAGATCCAATAAGTAGTGAATATAGTTTAGAAGTTTCATCCCCAGGCGTAGATAGACCGTTATTTGAATTAGCGCATTTTCAAACTGTGGTTGGTGAAACGGTCAATGTTAAATTATCGATGCCATTAAATGGTCGTCGAAAATTTAAAGGCACTTTAGTTGCTATAGAAAATGACACATTAATAGTAACTGTCGATGGCATAGATTACGAACTTGTTATCAATAATGTAGACAAAGCAAACCTTGTCGCGAAACTTTAGAAAAAATTAAGTAAAAAATATATATTTAAGTTTAATAGCAGTAGCTATTTAGCTCCTAGTTGTATAGTTCAATTTAGAGAAAATTACAGGCTTGACTTTAGTTGAAATGTAACTTTGAAAAAATAAGTTGGCTTATAGAACAACAAGATAAATAACTACCTAAAAATTAAGGCTAAAAAAACATGAGTAAAGAGATATTACTGGTTGTTGATGCTGTATCAAATGAAAAGGCATTACCACGTGAAAGTATTTTTGAAGCAATGGAAACTGCTTTAGAAACAGCGACCAAGAAAAAATATGATGGCGATATTATCGTTCGTGTTTGTATTGACCGTATTACCGGTGAATTTGACACTTATCGTCGTTGGTTAATCGTTGCAGAGAGCGATGAGCCTATGGAAAATCCTTACGCTGAAATTAGTTTAGCGGCGGCTCAATATGATGAACCAGAATTAAATGTTGGTGATTACGTAGAAGATCAAATTGAATCAGTTACTTTTGATCGCGTTACCACGCAAACGGCGAAGCAAGTTATTGTACAGAAAATTCGTGAAGCTGAACGTGCCTTAGTCGTTGAAGCATATCAAGACCAAGTCGGAGAGTTAGTTACCGGTGTAGTAAAAAAATCTAGTCGTGAAAGCGTTATTTTAGATTTAGGTAATAATGCTGAAGCAATTATTTATCGTGATGACATGTTACCACGCGAAACATTTCGCCCTGGTGATAGAGTACGTGGTTTATTATATGATATTAAACCTGAAGCCCGTGGCGCACAATTATTGGTGAGCCGTACTAAACCTGAAATGTTAATTGAACTATTTCGTGTTGAAGTGCCAGAAATTGGCGAAGAAATGCTAGAGATAAAAGGTGCAGCACGCGATCCTGGTTCACGAGCTAAAATTGCGGTTAAAAGCAACGACAAGCGCATTGACCCCGTGGGCGCTTGTGTAGGAATGCGTGGTTCACGCGTACAAGCAGTTTCTGGTGAGTTAGGCGGCGAGCGTGTTGATATTGTGTTATATGACGATAATGTTGCTCAATATGTAATTAATGCTATGTCTCCAGCAGAAGTTGCTTCAATTATTGTCGATGAAGACAAAGGCACAATGGATATTGCCGTTGAAGAAGGTAACTTAGCTATGGCCATCGGTCGTAGTGGTCAAAATATTCGTTTAGCAAGCCAGTTAACTGGCTGGGAACTAAACGTAATGACTGTTGAAGACATGAAAGAAAAGCATCAAGCTGAAAATGATAAAGTATTAAGTTTATTTATCGACAAACTAGACCTTGATGAAGACTTCGCTACATTGCTATCTGATGAAGGTTTTACTTCTTTAGAGGAAATAGCCTATGTTCCCGCAGAGGAAATGCTTGAAATTGATGGCTTGACTGAAGAAATTGTTGAAGAGCTAAGAGAACGAGCCAAAGAAGCATTAACAACACAAGCACTTGCGAGTGAAGAAACGCTTGAAGGTGCAGAGCCAGCTGAAGATTTATTAGCGCTTGACGGTTTAGATCGTCATTTGGCATTCGTGTTAGCAAGTCGAGGTGTGAGAACACTAGAGAACTTAGCTGAACAAGGCATTGATGAAATTAGCGATATTGAAGAATTAACTGAAACCAAAGCGGGTGAGCTAATTATGGCTGCACGTAACATTTGTTGGTTTAACGAAGAATAATTAACACCGGGAGAAGAGTGGAAATGGCAGATATAACTGTAGCAGAGCTTGCCAACGAAATTGGTACACCGGTGGAGCGTTTAGTGAGCCAATTGGCTGACTCAGGCGTGAAAAAATCGGCAACCGATGCTATTTCGCAAGACGAAAAAGAAGTGTTGTTAGGATACCTAAAAAAACAACATGGCGATAACTCAGCCGCCAAACCGAGTAAATTAACGCTAAATCGTAAAACTAAGTCAACGTTGACGATGGGACACGGTAGCAAAAGTAAATCGGTTAATGTTGAAGTACGTAAAAAACGTACTTACGTGAAACGTAGTGAACTAGAAGAACAGAAAATAGCAGAAGCAGCAGAACGAGCTGAAGCCGAAGCGACAGAAAAAGCAGAGGCGTTAGCATTAGTGAAAGCTGAAGCCGCAGCGAAAGAAGCTGAAAATGCTAAAGCGGTAGCGGTAGTAAGAGCCGAAGTTGAAGCTGAGCGTAAAGCAGCAGCTAAAATAGAAGCGGCGGATAAAGCTAAGCAAATAGCTGCGAATAAAGCGAAAGCACCGGTTGCTAAAGTTGAAGAAACCGAAGAAGCCAAGCGACTTCGTTTAGCACAAGAACAAGAAATAGCGGCCAAAATTGAAGTAGAAGCTAAAGAAGCGGCGGAAGCTGCTAGAAAATTAGCTGAAGAAAATGAAGGGCGCTGGAAAGAGCAAGAAGCTGAACGTAAAGCGAAAGAAAAAGAAGTCGTTCATGTAACTTCTTCTAAATACGCACAAGAAGCTGAAGATAAAGTTGATGCTGCTGATGAAGGCGCAGGCCGTCGTCGTAAGAAGAAAAAATCTGCAACAGATAAAAATGCCCGTGGAGGACGTAATGCCCGTGGCGGACGTAAGCAAACATTATCTGCACCACAAAGTTTAAAACATGGATTTACTAAGCCTGTTGAAACTAAAGTAAACGATATTCGCATTGGTGAAACAATATCCGTTGCTGAATTGGCCAATAAAATGGCTAAGAAAGGTGCTGAAGTTGTAAAAGCGATGTTTAAAATGGGCGCAATGGCAACCATTAATCAAATTATCGACCAAGAAACGGCAGCACTAGTTTCAGAAGAAATGGGCTTTAACGTAGTGCTTGTTAAAGAAAATGCTTTAGAAGAAGCGGTGTTGGCCGATCGTGATGATACGGGTGAAGCGGTAACTCGCGCGCCAGTAGTAACTATTATGGGTCACGTTGATCATGGTAAAACATCACTACTTGATCACATTCGTGAAGCAAAAGTAGCTGACGGTGAAGCGGGTGGTATTACTCAGCATATTGGTGCTTATCATGTAGAAACTGGTCATGGCATGATCACGTTCTTAGATACTCCAGGTCATGCTGCCTTTACTGCAATGCGTTCACGTGGAGCAAAAGCAACAGATATTGTTATTATTGTTGTTGCTGCTGATGACGGTGTTATGCCACAAACAATTGAAGCGATTCAGCATGCGAAAGCATCAGATGCGCCTATTATTATTGCCGTTAACAAAATGGATAAAGAAAGCGCTGATCCAGATCGTGTTAAAAGTGAATTATCACAGCATGATGTGCTTTCAGAAGAGTGGGGCGGTGATGTTCAATTCTGTCATGTATCAGCCAAAACTGGTTTAGGTATTGATGAATTACTTGATGCAATTTTATTACAATCAGAAGTCTTAGAGCTAACCGCTGTTATCGATAAAATGGCAAATGGTGTTGTTGTCGAGTCTAAACTAGATAAAGGTCGTGGCCCAGTAGCGACAGTGCTAATTCAAGAAGGTACCTTGAAACAAGGCGATATCGTTCTTTGTGGTTTAGAGTATGGCCGTGTTAGAGCAATGCGTGATGAAAATGGTAATACTATTCAATCAGCAGGCCCATCTATTCCTGTTGAAATCATCGGTCTTAGCGGTGTACCCATTTCAGGTGATGAAGCGACTGTGGTAAAAGATGAGAAGAAAGCACGTGAAGTTGCTCTATTCCGTCAAGGTAAGTTCCGTGATGTAAAACTTGCTCGTCAACAAAAAGCTAAACTTGAAAATATGTTTGCTAGTATGGCTGAAGGCGATATTTCAGAAGTAAATGTTGTCATTAAGTCTGATGTTCAAGGTTCACTTGAAGCAATCAGTGATTCACTACTTAAATTATCAACTGATGAAGTTAAAGTGAAAATCATTGGTTCAGGTGTTGGTGCTATTACTGAAACAGATGCAACGTTAGCCGCTGCTTCTAATGCCATCATTGTTGGTTTTAATGTTCGTGCTGATACCTCTGCTCGTAAAGTCATTGAATCAGAAAACATTGATTTACGTTACTACAGTGTTATCTACGCTTTGATTGATGAAGTAAAACAAGCGATGAGTGGTATGTTAGCACCAGAATTCAAGCAAGAGATTATTGGTCTTGCCCAAGTTCGTGATGTATTCAAGTCACCTAAAATTGGCGCAATTGCTGGTTGTATGGTTACTGAAGGTATTATCAAGCGTTCAGCACCAATTCGTGTATTACGTGAAAACGTCGTTATTTATGAAGGTGAACTTGAATCACTACGTCGTTTTAAAGACGATGTACAAGAGGTTCGTAATGGTATTGAATGTGGTATCGGCGTGAAAAACTATAACGATGTACGTGTAGGCGATCAAATCGAAGTGTTTGAAACTGTAGAAATTAAACGAACGCTGTAACTTTATATCTTTGCTAATGTTATCGATTTCGGCATTGGAAGTACTTATTGACGTTCGTCAACTCCGTGCTTCCTCTTTGCTTTCGAAGTCATTAGCTTCAATCTAAAGCAACAGGTAGTAGAATATTTTACTACAATTATATTAAAGGGACTGATGTCCCTTTTTTGTTAATAGATATTCATACCATTTGAAAATGATTACTTAATTAGTACAATTGGTATAAATTAAAAGAGAATAATTATGGCTAGAGAATATGCCCGAACTGATCGTGTAGGTCAGCAAATCCAAAAAGAAATAGCGATGATTTTAATGCGTGAAATTAAAGATCCTCGTTTGAGTATGACCACAGTATCAGCGGTAGAAGTTACTCGCGATTTAGCTTATGCAAAAATATTTGTTACTTTCTTTAATGATAACCCTGAAGAAATTAAAGCATCGCTTGAAGTATTAGCTGATGCTGAAGGCTACATTCGCTCATTACTAGGGAAACGTTTACGTGCGCGTATTATGCCGCATTTGCGTTTTATTTATGATAGTTCAATGAGTGAGGGTGTACGCATGAGCGCTTTAGTTGACCAAGCTGTTGCGAGTGATAGTAATAAAAATGAAAGCACTGATTTGATTGATAATGACAATGATAAACAGGACGAATAAGGTATGGCAAAGCGTAGAAAAGGTCGTGCTATTAATGGTGTGCTGTTACTAGATAAGCCTCATGGATTGTCATCGAATCATGCTTTACAAACGGTAAAACGTATTTTTTTTGCTCAAAAAGCAGGACATACTGGTGCGTTAGATCCGCTTGCAACGGGTATGTTGCCAATTTGTTTAGGTGAAGGGACCAAATTCTCGCAGTACTTACTTGATACAGACAAAACCTATCAAGTTACGGCTAAACTAGGTATTCGTACTACGACCAGTGATGCGGGTGGTGAAGTTGTAAGTGAGAAAGAAGTTAGCGTGTCAGATGAGCAGTTGACCGCAGCATTAGATACCTTTCGCGGAACGACCAAGCAAACTCCGTCTATGTACTCAGCACTTAAATATCAAGGTCAGCCTCTGTATAAATATGCAAGAAAAGGCATTGAGGTACCGCGTGAAGCGCGTGATATTACCGTTTTTTCTTTAGAGTTATTGCGTTTTGAGTATGATGAAGTTGAATTTAAGATACATGTATCTAAAGGTACTTATATTCGTACTATCGTGGATGACTTAGGTGAGCTCTTAGGTTGTGGTGCGCATGTGGCTAATTTGAGGCGCTTGGCCGTAGGCAATTACCCAGTTGATAAAATGGTAACTTTACCTCAGCTAGAAGCATTATTAGAGCAAGCCATATCAGAAGATATTACGCCATCAGAATTACTTGACCCCTTGTTACTACCAATGCAGAGTGCCGTTGAAGGTATGCCAGTGGTTTATGTTGATGATGTCTCAGCTAACTTTTTACGCCACGGTAATCCAGTACGAGCCTACAAAGCGCCAGATGAAGGTAGCATTCAAGTTTATATCGGTGAAGACGAACATGATGAAAATGCTGAGTTTATTGGCGTTGGTTTCATTAATGACGATGGTCAAGTAGCGCCTAAGCGCATTGTGGTTGTGTAGTGCCTAATCGGCTATTTAGGCTTTAAGTTTACCACCATTTATTTTTATAAGAAGTACATCGGTTATTAGTTGCATTTTAGCTACGCCCTGATAGAATATGCGCTCTTTCGTTACCTTCGCTGAATTAGTGTTTGGCACAGGTAGGATTTTAATAACTTAAACTAATGTCAAATCATATAGTTAAGTTCACACACTAAGGATTTATTATGTCTTTAAATGCTACAGAAAAAGCAGCAATCGTTGCCGAATATGCTCAAAAAGAAGGTGATACTGGTTCACCAGAAGTACAAGTTGCTTTGTTAACTACACAAATCAACCACTTACAGGGCCATTTCAAAGAGCACATCCATGATCATCATTCACGTCGTGGTTTACTACGCATGGTTGCACAGCGTCGTAAATTACTAGATTACTTAAAGGGTAAAAACGTTGAACGTTATACTGCTTTAATTGGTAAGTTAGGTCTACGTCGTTAATCATTTGTTTACTCAAATGATTAAAAAAAGGAGCCATATGGCTCCTTTTTTCTTTTTGCATGTTTTATTTTTAAATATTAAACACACTGCTATTAATTAAGATTACTTAGCTTAAAAATATTACGATAATAATAAATTGATCTTTTTTGTACTAAAACCACAGTAACTCCCATTCTAACTAGCAAATAGTGTGCAGGTCAGTATAATATGCCTGCTTAATATTATCGTCATAAAGCGACGGAGGTATTTAGCTAGTAAATAAATAATCAATCAAACTGTATAATTTTTTGTTCCACTTAACGATTAAAAACAGCTGTTTAAGTGAATAAATAATTGTACAGATTGGTTAATATAATTAAGTAAAATATTAAGGAAACATAGTAAATGTTTAATCCAGTAACTAAAAAATTTCAATTCGGTAAACATACGGTAACACTAGAAACGGGTAACATTGCCCGTCAAGCAACGGCTGCTGTTATGGCTAGTATGGACGATACTTGTGTACTCGTGTCTGTTGTTGCTAAAAAAGAAGCGAAACAAGGTCAAGACTTTTTTCCTTTAACGATTAACTATCAAGAGCGTACTTACGCTGCTGGTAAAATTCCAGGAAGTTTCTTTAAACGTGAAGGTCGCCCTTCAGAAGAAGAAACCCTTATTGCTCGTTTAATTGACCGTCCACTTCGTCCGTTATTCCCTGAAGGGTTTATTAACGAAGTACAAATAATTATCACAGTTGTTTCGGTTAACCCTGAAATTGCCCCTGATATTATTTCATTAATTGGTGCTTCTGCTGCACTTTCTATTGCGGGTGTTCCATTTAGTGGTCCAGTTGGCGCAGCACGTGTTGGTTACCTTGATGGTCAATACATTCTTAACCCATTACAATCTGAATTACCTGCAAGTCAATTAGATTTAGTGGTTTCTGGTACTGATAATGCGGTATTAATGGTTGAGTCTGAAGCTGACGTTTTATCTGAAGAAGTAATGCTTGGCGCGGTTATGTTTGGTCATGAGCAAATGCAAGTAGCTGTTTCGGCGATTAAAGAATTTAAAGCAGAAGTAAATACTCCTTCTTGGGATTGGGTTGCACCAGTTAAAAACGCTGAGTTAGTTACTAAAATTGCTGAGTTATCAGAAGCACAAGTAAACGAAGCATATCAAATCACTGAAAAAGCGGTTCGTTATGAAAAAATTAAAGAAATTCGCAACGGTGTTGTTGAGCAATTATTAGCTGCTGATGAAGCGCTTGATGTTGGCGAGGCAAAAGATTTATTCCACGACCTAGAAAAAACAGTTGTTCGTGGTCGTATTACTCAAGGTCATCCTCGTATAGATGGTCGTGATCCTGAATCAATTCGTGCTTTAGATGTAATGACAGGCGTATTACCACGCACTCATGGCTCTGCTGTGTTTACTCGCGGTGAAACACAAGCCTTAGTTACGGCTACTTTAGGTACACAACGTGATGCACAACGCATTGATAGTATTTTAGGTGAGAAAACTGATGCCTTTATGCTTCATTATAACTTTCCTCCATACTGTGTTGGTGAAACTGGTTTTGTTGGCTCACCTAAACGTCGTGAAATTGGTCATGGTCGTTTAGCAAAACGCGGTATGTTAGCGGTTATGCCTAGTGTTGAAGAATTTCCGTACGCTGTACGTGTTGTTTCTGAAATTACTGAATCAAACGGTTCATCTTCAATGGCTTCTGTTTGTGGTACTTCTCTTGCACTTATGGATGCTGGTGTACCAATTAAAGCTTCTGTTGCCGGTATTGCAATGGGCCTTGTTAAAGAAGGTGATAAATTCGTTGTTCTTTCTGATATTTTAGGTGATGAAGATCATTTAGGTGATATGGACTTTAAAGTTGCGGGTACTACCGGTGGTATTACTGCACTGCAAATGGATATCAAAATTGAAGGTATTACGCAGGAAATCATGCAACTTGCATTAAACCAAGCAAAAGCTGCACGTACTCACATTTTATCTGTAATGGATGAAGCTATCGCTGGTCACAGAGAAGAAATCTCTGAGTTTGCACCGCGCATTCATACGATTAAAGTTAGCCAAGATAAAATTCGTGACATCATTGGTAAAGGTGGCGCAACTATTCGTCAATTGACTGAAGAAACAGGCACTACCATTGAAATTGATGACGATGGCACGGTGAAAATTGCTGCGACTTCAGGCGAACAAGCACAAGATGCTATTGATCGTATTAAAGCATTAACGGCTGAAATTGAAGTAGGTACACTTTACACGGGTAAAGTTGTTCGTATCGTTGATTTTGGTGCTTTTGTTAATGTATTACCAGGTAAAGATGGCTTAGTGCATATTTCACAAATTTCTGAAGAGCGTGTTAATAACGTAAGTGACGTGCTTAAAGAAGGTCAAGACGTGAAAGTTAAAGTACTAGAAGTTGACCGTCAAGGCCGTGTACGTTTAAGTATTAAAGAAGCAATTGAAAAGCCAGCGGTAACAACGCCAGCAGCTGAATAATCGTTTTTATAATACAGATTAAATAAGTTACAATTTAGTCTAATAAAAAAGGAGCCTTATGGCTCCTTTTTTATTGTAAATCAAGTACAATCAAAAGTACGAAAATTTACATGAATATTTTAAGGCGTTTTAGTGATATTACTTTATAAACCATTAATGCTAGCTATTATTTTTAGTATTACTTTACTTACACAGGGCTGTGTATCAGTGAATAAATCTAACTCTGATACTAGTTCTGTGGAATTAAGCCAATTAGTAATTGCTGAACCTTTGGCTATAAACTTTAAAAGCGAGATTGCTATAGCGCGTTTGTCAGAGGTGATTAACCGTGTAAAAATAAAGGATGAGCAAAAAGCACAACTTTATTATGACCGCGGTGTATTGTATGACAGTGTTGGTTTGCGTTCATTGGCACGTCTTGACTTTTCCCATGCCTTACAACTACAGCCAACATTAACTGATGCCTATAATTTTTTGGGTATACACTTAACGCAACTAAAAGAGTTTTCCCAAGCCTATGATAAGTTTGACTCAGTTTTAGAATTATCACCTGAGCATGAGTATGCCCACTTAAATCGAGGTATTGCACTTTATTACGGTGATCGTCCCGAATTAGCGGCGCAAGACTTTATAAACTTTCATTATAAACAAAGTGATGACCCTTATCGTTTGTTATGGCTTTATTTAGCCGAGTACGAAATAGATCCTGTGTTCGCGAAACAAAATTTAAAACAAAGGGCTGTGCTTGTTGATGACAGTACTTGGGCTAAACAAGTTATTTACTTATATTTAGGTAATATTAACCAAGAAAAATTTATTAGTGAATTAACGGTGAATATTAACTCTAATAAAGCGCTAACCGATAGATTGTGTGAAGCTTATTTTTATTTAGCTAAATATAATCAACACCAGAAAAATTTTGGCGCAGCGGCAAACTTCTTTAAATTATCATTAAGTACGAATGTTTATGAGTTTGTAGAGCATAGGTACGCTAGGTTAGAACTAGATTTAATGCGAACCAAAAAAGCGATTAGTATGAAACAACAAAATCCACTATAGTTTTTTTGTATTATTATAAAATAGCCATTCACGATGAGTTTGTCGATTTTCCTGTTAATAGGTTGCTCAACCAGCTCATTTTTATTTGAATTTTCAACTCGCGTTATTGAAACAAATAAATATACGGCGAGAGGATTTAATTTCCCTATAGCACAAGAGAATGAAGCCACTTTATTTTGGATGTTGTCATTCTCATGCAAATTTTACTTAATGAATCAGGTGTTAAAATTAATGCAGAGAATGTGAATTGATAGATTTTTAATGACTTTATCAAAAAAATGCGAACTGAATGAAATAGCCATTATTTATTAACAATTAGTGTTGTTTTAAATGAAATAGAGTTTTCTTCTAACGTCGACTTTGATTCATCGGAGTTTTTAGTTAACTCCTCTTTAATATCATCCGACTCGGGCAATACCTCTACAATATTTTTCTTTATTTTAGCCGTTGGCCACATAGTGTAATTTTCTATATATTTAGCCGATTCAGATGCTTTTAATAAGTTATTCTTAGCCCGTATACTTTTTTTATTAGGTTTGTTATTGTTTTTACTAAACCATGAATATAGTGCCATAATACCTCTTTAATAATCAATTACATCTCCAATTATAAAGCAAGAGTGGTTAATTACCTATGATTAACTTAGGTATAATAGGGTATAATTATGTTCAAATTATTACGCCTTTGTTTTTATAATATATTCCTGAATGAAAACCTTTAAACCTAAACTATTTCGCCAACAATTTCCTTTAGTTGTTAACAATGAAGGCAACAGATTGTCTGTTAATAGAATGCCTCAAGTTGAATCATCTTTACCATTAGTGTATTTCGATAATGGCGCAACGACACAAAAACCAAATTGTGTTATTGACAGTTACCACTCTTTTTATCACACCACTAATGCTAATGTACATCGCGCATCTCATACGTTAAGCACGAGAGCCACTACAGCTTTTGAGCAGGCTAGGAATAGCATTAGAATGTTTATTAATGCTACAAGTAATAAAGAAATAATATGGACAAAAGGAACAACGGAAAGTATTAATTTAATTGCGATGAGCCTTGGTCGGAAAATATTAAAGCAAGGCGATGAAATAATATTAGCGATTAGTGAGCATCACGCTAATATTGTGCCTTGGCAATTAATAGCAGAGCAAACAGGCGCAATTATAAAAGTTGTTGAGCTTGATGCTACGGGACGTGTTGATCTTTCTGCTTTTGAATTACTGCTGAATAACAAAACTAAAATACTCTGTTGTGCTCACCTTTCTAATGTCATTGCAAAAATCAACCCGATAAAAGAGTTGATTCAGAAAGCAAAATCAGTGGGTGCGATTACTATTATTGATGGTGCGCAAGCAGTGGCACATTTTCCGATAGACGTACAAGTACTCGATTGTGATTTTTACGTTTTTTCAGCCCATAAAATGTATGGTCCTACAGGGGTAGGAGTGCTTTATGGTAAACAAGCATTACTAGAAACCATGCCTCCTTATCAAGGCGGAGGTGAGATGATTAAACAGGTTAGTTTTAATAAACCAACGACGTTTAACGCTTTACCATTTAAATTTGAAGCGGGTACACCTAACATTGCTGGTGTTATTGCTTTTAGTAAGGCTATTGAATTTATCAGTACATATGACGCCAAACAAATATGTGATTATGAAAAGCAACTAACGATTTATTGTTATCAAGCATTGCAAAACTTGTCAGCGTCTTTAAAAAATGTCGTTAACTTTATTGTACAAGGGCTTCCTGATATTCCGGTTATTAGTTTTAGCTTAAATGATCATCATAATCATGATATTGCTACGGCACTTGATAGTTATGGTATTGCAATTCGCAGTGGTCATCATTGTGCAATGCCGTTAATGGAGTATTTGAATATTTCAGGTTGCTTAAGAGTATCATTAGCTGCTTATAATACTTTTGAGGAAATAGATTATTTTATAGATTGCTTAAAAAAAATATTAACTCAAGAAAGTGACGCTTTACTGGTATGTGGCAATAAAGATGATCTTAATGAACAAGCTAGCGCAATAATTATTGCTCAATTTGCTAACATTAAAAGTTGGGACTCTCGTCATCGGCAAATAATGTTACTAGGAAAGCAATTATCCCGTTTAGATAAAAGTGCTCGCAATGAGCAAACGTTGATCAGTGGTTGTGAAAGTTTAGCTTGGCTAGTTGTTCAAAAGGGTAAGCAAAAAACTTTTCATTTTCAAGCAGATAGTGATGCCAAAATTATTCGAGGTTTGTTGGTAATTGTACTTGCGGCTTTTAATAATAAAACAGCAATGCAAATTAATGCTTTTGATATTGAAAACTACTTTAAAACTTTGGGACTAATGCAGCATTTAAGCCCTTCGCGAGGAAATGGTGTTTTGGCTATTGTCGAAGAAATAAAAAAATTAGCACAATAGTTGTGAGCGATTAAGTGTATTATGCTGGTCTATATTCAGTGAATTAAGTTTTTTTAGAGCCTGTCGTTATTCGCTACTATTAATACGTTTTTTTAACAGTTTATCAATAGCTCTACCGACAGCAAAAAAAGCAAAGGTAGCTGTCACATGAGTCGTCGCACCAAAACCACCACTACAATCTAAGCGCATAGAACTATTATTTCCATCACTGTTATCAGGTTTAGCTAAACAGACTTCGCCCGAATTATTTGGATATCGTAATTGTTCTGTTGAAAATACCGCATCAATCGAAAATTTTCTTTTGCTTGCTTTAGTAATATCAGCGCGAGGAAAGTTAAATTCGCGTCTTAATTGATTTTTAACTTTCGCTAACAGCGGATCTTGATAAGTTTTACTTAAATCAGCAATGGTTATTTTTGACGGATCGACCTGACCACCTGCACCACCAATAGTAATTATGGGCATTTTGTTACGCCTACAATGAGCTATTAAACGTGTTTTAATATCAACAGAGTCAATAGCATCTATTACATAATCGTAATTCATCGCCATTAGTTCATTTAAATTCTCAGTGGTAACAAAGTCTTCTATAATGTTTACTTGGCAATCAGGGTTAATTTGCTTAATACGCTCACTCATTATCTCAACTTTGCTTTCACCTATGGTATTAGTCAACGCATGTATTTGACGATTAATATTAGTGATACAAATATCATCTAAATCGATTAAAGTAATCTGTCCAACACCATTCCTAACTAATGCCTCTGCTGCCCATGAACCCACACCACCTATGCCAATAACACAGAAATGAGCTTGCTGTAATATTATTGCACCATATCTGCCATACAGGCGAGAAATACCGCCGAATCTTAAAGAATAATCTGTCATGTTAGTCATTGTTAAATAAAAATCAACAGTATTATACCTAGTTCAATGAAGCCTATAAATACTCTTTATCCATTTACTAAAACAGTTTTTATATAATCACTAAATAATTTAGTGATTTCTATTAATGAATGCTTTTATTCAGTTGGTAATTTTGTTGTGCGTAAAGAGAATGAATCAGGTGAGGCACTCTATTATCTTATGTTTTTTAAAGTACAGAATAATGATAAAGATGAGCTGTTTTAGTGAGCCAATATAACTTGGAGTGATATTACCAAAATGAAATATCTCTGGAGAAACTAACAGGTCACATTGGTTTAGGGGGGATTATTTTTAGGCGATTTTTAAATGTTTTACTGGATTAACCTCTCTATATTATCGATAAAAAATTTTTATTGAGATTTTATATAAATAAAACCGATGTTTTTACATTTTTTATATGAATAATTATTATTGATTTAATAAATAAAAGATATGGTGGTTTATACGCTTTTAAAACGACAATCGTATGATAAATGTACTTCTATAGTTGTTCTGATGCAAAAAAAATGAATAAAAAAGGCAGCAAATGCTACCTTTTTTATTCATTTGTTACTAATAACTTAGTGCTAGTAACGTTATTTTGTCTTTATCTTTCAGATAAAGGGGCAAATGTTCGGTTTATTTCGCCAGTATATTTTTGACGAGGACGACCAATTTTTTGTCCTGGTTGACTTAGCATTTCATCCCAATGAGAAATCCAACCAACCGTTCTAGACAGAGCAAAAATTACGGTGAACATACTGGTTGGAATACCAATAGCTTTTAGAATAATGCCTGAATAAAAGTCTACATTTGGGTAAAGTTTCTTCTCTACAAAGTATGGGTCTTCTAAAGCTACTTTTTCTAATGCCATGGCAACGTCAAGTAGTGGATCTTGAATACCAAGTTCTTTTAGAACTTCGTGACAGGTTTCACGCATTACCGTGGCACGTGGATCGAAGTTCTTATAAACACGATGACCAAAGCCCATTAGACGGAATGAATCATCTTTATCTTTTGCTCTTGCTACAAATTCATCAACACGGTCTAGAGTACCGATTTCTTCAAGCATTGTTAAACAAGCTTCATTAGCACCGCCATGTGCAGGGCCCCATAAAGAAGCAATACCAGCAGCAATACAAGCATAAGGATTAGCACCTGAAGAGCCTGCTAGACGTACTGTTGAGGTAGAAGCATTTTGCTCGTGATCTGCATGGAGAGTGAATATTTTATCCATAGCACTAGCAACAATCGGGTTAACTTTATATTCTTCTGTCGGTACAGAAAACATCATATGTAAGAAGTTTTCAGCATATGAAAGCTCATTGCGAGGAAAAACAAAAGGTTGTCCTACGCTGTATTTATATGCCATTGCTGCAATAGTTGGCATTTTAGCAATTAAACGGTGAGCTGTACGTTTACGTTGTGCAGAATCATCACAGTCTAAATCACTGTGATAGAAAGAAGATAATGCCCCTGTAACACCACATAGCATTGCCATTGGGTGAGCATCAGGTAAGAAGCCATGGAAGAAATGAACTAACTTCTCATGAACCATAGTATGGTTAGTTATAATATTTTTAAATTCTTCATATTGAGCTTTTGACGGTGCGTCGCCATTAAGTAAAAGGTAGCAAACCTCTAAATAATCAGCATTATTTGCTAAATCAGCGATGGCATAGCCACGATGTTGTAGTATACCTTTATCACCATCAATAAAGGTGATTGCTGACTCACAAGAAGCCGTAGCTAAATAGCCTGGGTCGTAGGTGAAGTAGCCATGGCTACCTAAGGTTCTAATATCAATTACATCGGTACCTGCGGTACCCTTTAGAATAGGCAGTTCGGTAATTTCTTTACCGTTAATGCTTAGAGAGGCTTTAGAATCAGCCATATGTTTTATCCCCTATCAATTTTAATTTGCAATTATTTTCAGACAAACTGACTCATTTAGTACTTTAATTTCGTACTTTACTTATACATCAATAAATAAGTACTCATTTAAAATAATAATGAAAATAGGTCAGTTTCAAATGTCGCTTGGGTAAATCAAACTGCCGACAGTCTACCTTAATTTTCAAATAAAATGTAATAGCGGTTAGTCTAAAGTTTGATAGGGGTCATTTTTTGGGCTAAAAAATCAATCAATACTATTTTTCGAGATGTAAAATTGAATTTACTTACCATCAGCTATATAATCTCGCTGTCCTGTAATTGCTTTTCATTACTTAGTAATATAAATAAGGGAAAAGACAATGATTTTCTTATTATAAAGAGAATTATTTATCTTGAAAATTACTCTCTTATACCAAAGTCTTAATAAAATTACTTAGCTAACTTAAGCTAAGTTCGCTACTATTATGCGACTTCGGTGAACTGAGAAATAGCTAAGGCGCTATTTTTTAATAAAAGGCAGTTACCGTGCACTTCGGGAATTACTTATTTAGTAATCTCTTTAGTATCTATTTATTTTTTGTTATTTATAAAATTTAGATAAATATTAAATTCTAAAAAGGTAATTCATGAGTAACAATAATAAAAGTTGAAGGCTTTCGAGCTCTTTAGGCAACAATTGTGAAAAAACAACGTCCTGTAAACATAGATTTAACTACGATTAAGATGCACCCAGCAGCTAATGCTTCAATTCTTCACCGTGTTTCTGGTGTAATTATGGTATTTGCTATTGGCATCTTATTATTGACCCTTTCAACCTCTCTTTCTTCTGCTGAAGGATTTGCCAAAATTCAAGGTTACCTTGATGGCTTTTTCTTTATGTTTATTATTTTCGGCTGTCTTTCTGCGCTGACTTACCATGTATTAGCGGGTGTTCGTCACTTGTTAATGGATTTAGGTCATTTTGAAGAGTTAGCTTCAGGTAATAGTAGCGCCAAAGTGATTATATATATTTGGTTAGCAATATCTGTGATAATAGGAGTTTGGTTATGGTAAGTGTCGTCGCATCAGTAGGCCGTAATGGCGTACATGATTTTATCCTTCTCAGAGCTAGTGCAATTATTCTTGTGCTATACACCTTGATTCTTGCTGGGTTTTTTATTGTAACACCACCTGTTACCTATGAAATATGGCATGGTTTCTTTGCTTGTATGAGCATAAAGGTTGCCACCATGTTAGCGCTACTTGCATTACTTGTGCATGCTAAAATTGGTGTTTGGCAAGTATTGTCCGATTACGTAAAACCAGCATTTTTACGCGGGTCGTTGCAATTTTTCTTTTCAGTTCTGTTATTAGCCTACGTAGTATTTGGCTTTTCAATTGTGTGGGGTGTGTAAGTGAGCGTTCCAATTCGTGAATTTGACGCCATAGTTATTGGCGCAGGCGGCGCAGGTATGCGCGCTGCATTAGCAATTTCTGAGTCAGGCAAATCTTGTGCCTTGATTTCTAAAGTATTTCCAACTCGTTCTCATACTGTATCTGCTCAAGGTGGTATTACCGTTGCTTTAGGTAATGCCCATGAAGATCATTGGGAACAACATATGTACGATACCGTTAAAGGCTCTGATTATATTGGAGATCAAGACGCTATTGAATACATGTGTAAAGTAGGGCCTGAATCTGTAATAGAATTAGAGAAAATGGGTTTACCTTTTTCTCGTACAGAAGAAGGTAAAATTTATCAACGTCCATTTGGTGGTCAATCTAAAAACTTTGGTGGTGAGCAAGCGGCCCGTACAGCAGCAGCTGCTGACCGTACAGGCCATGCTTTACTTCATTGTCTTTACCAACAAAACGTTAAAAATAAAACTAACGTTTACTCAGAGTGGTATGCATTAGATTTAGTTAAAAATAGTGATGGCGCAGTGGTAGGTACCACGGCTATTTGCATCGAAACAGGCGAAATTGTTTACTTTAAAGCCCGTGCAACAGTACTTGCTACTGGTGGTGCTGGTCGTATCTTCGCTTCAACTACTAATGCTCACATCAACACCGGTGATGGTGTTGGTATGTCGCTTCGTGCTGGCATTCAAATGCAAGACATGGAAATGTGGCAATTCCATCCAACAGGTATCGCAGGTGCAGGTGTACTCGTTACTGAAGGTTGTCGTGGTGAAGGCGGTTACTTGCTTAATAAAGACGGCGAACGCTTCATGGAACGTTACGCGCCAAACGCTAAAGATTTAGCCGGTCGTGATGTGGTAGCTCGTTCAATGATGACAGAGATTCGTGAAGGTCGTGGTTGTGACGGTCCTTGGGGTCCTCATATCAAACTTAAACTTGATCATTTAGGCCGTGAAACATTATACAAACGTCTACCAGGTGTTTGTGATTTATCGAAAACATTTGCACATATTGATCCAGCTGAAGAGCCTATTCCTGTTATTCCTACTTGTCACTACCAAATGGGTGGTGTGCCTTGTAATGTAAATGGTCAAGCACTTAACATTGGCGTCGACGGCAAAGAAACTATTGTTGAAGGTTTATTCGCAGTAGGTGAAATTGCTTGTGTCTCTGTACATGGTGCTAACCGCTTAGGCGGTAACTCATTACTTGATTTAGTGGTATTTGGCCGTGCAGCAGGTAACTTCTTAGGGTCTTATTTAAACGAGACAGAAAGCGGTAAAGAGGCCTCTGAATCTGATTTAGAAGCATCACTTGCGCGTACTAATCGTTGGGAGTCTTCAACTAAAGGCGAAGATCCGGTACAAATTCGTAAAGATTTACAACAGTGTATGCAAATGAACTTTGGCGTATTCCGCGAAGGTGAAGCCATGGCAAAAGGCATGAAAGAATTAACTGAAATTCGTGAACGCCTTAAAGTTGCCCGTTTAGATGATAAGTCATCTGAATTTAATACTCAGCGCATTGAGTGTTTAGAATTAGATAACTTAATGGAAACTGCATTTTGTTCAGCTAAAGCCGCTAACTTCCGTACTGAATCTCGAGGCGCGCATGCAAGACAAGATTTCACTGAACGTGATGATGTGAATTGGTTATGTCACTCAGTCTACACGCCAGAAACTGAAGAAATGTCTAAGCGTGACGTTAATATGAAACCTGTTCACCGCGAAGCTTTCCCACCGAAAGCTCGTGTTTACTAAGGACTTAATTGTAGGAGATATACGATGAAACAAAATTTTTCGATTTACCGCTACAATCCTGATGTAGACGCTAAACCTTACATGAAAGATTATGAGCTAGAAGTTCCTGAAGGCTCTGATTTAATGGTACTTGATGCACTTATTCTATTAAAAGAAAAAGATGCAAGCTTATCATTTCGTCGTTCATGTCGTGAAGGTGTATGTGGCAGTGATGGCTTGAACATGAATGGTAAAAATGGTTTGGCTTGTATCACACCATTATCAGAGTTAAAAGCGAGTACGATTGTACTACGTCCTTTACCTGGTTTGCCGGTTGTACGTGATTTGATTATTGATATGACTCAATTTTATCAGCAATATGAAAAAATCAAACCATACTTGATCAACGATGCTCAACAGCCAGCGCGTGAAAACATACAATCCATTGAAGAGCGTGACAAATTAGACGGTCTTTATGAGTGTATTTTATGTGCTTGTTGTTCAACATCTTGTCCATCTTTCTGGTGGAACCCTGATAAATTTATCGGACCTGCAGGTTTACTTCACGCTTATCGTTTCTTAATTGATAGCCGTGATACTGCAACAGAAGAGCGTTTAGATGGTTTGCAAGATGCTTACAGTGTATTTCGTTGTCACGGTATAATGAACTGTGTTGATGTTTGTCCAAAAGGATTAAATCCAACGAAAGCCATTGGTCATATTAAATCTATGTTATTAAGCCGAGCAGTTTAACTGTTTGAAATAAAAGTAGAATGGAAATACCTAGACTAACTGTTTAGGTATTTCCAACATAAAATATCAGCATATTTTACTAAATAGGCTGATATTTTTAATAATAAGTGTAAATACAGGGTAATTATTTTATCACCGGCAGTTTGTTTAACTTCAAGGTAAAAGCACAGAGTTGACGTTAGTCAATAAATACTTTTAGCGTAGGAGTTATGCAATATGACACAGAAAAAATGATTATATTATTTTAGTTGCTTTACCAGAAAAGGAACAAAGTAATGTCAGAAGGTGTAATGAAGGCTTGGTTAGAGTCTTCCCACTTAAACGGCGGCAACATCGTTTATATTGAAGAATTGTACGAATCTTACCTAGATAATTCAGCCTCTGTATCTGCAGAATGGCAAGAGATCTTTTCAGAGCTTCCTAAAGTTGAAGGTAGTGAGGTGGAATATCGCCATAGCGCTATTAGAGATGAGTTTAAAATTTTAGCTAAGGAACAAAAAAAGCAAGTTGTTACGAGTGGCGGTGATGCCAAGCAAGTTAAAGTTTTACAACTGATCAATGCCTTTAGGGTTCGTGGCCATCAAAATGCTAATTTAGATCCATTAGGTTTATGGCAACGTGAGAAAGTTCGTGATTTACAACTATATCATCATGACCTATCAGAAAATGATTTCGACAAAGAATACAACGTTGGCTCGTTGGCAGTTGGTCAAGAGTCGATGAAGTTGGGTGAGTTATATAAAACACTGAAGAAAACTTATTGTAGTTCTCTTGGTGCTGAGTATATGCACATTACTTCAACCGATGAAAAACGTTGGTTGCAAAATCGCATAGAGTCTATTCAGTCTCAATTAAGTTTATCTGTTGATGAAAAAACTGAAATACTCAAAGGCTTGATTGCTGCTGATGGTTTAGAAAAATACCTAGGGGCTAAATTTCCTGGTGCAAAACGCTTTTCATTAGAGGGCGGTGATGCATTAGTTCCTATGCTTAAAGAACTCATAACTCGCGCAGGTGCTAATGGCACTAAAGAAGTTGTTATGGGCATGGCTCATCGTGGCCGCTTAAATGTTTTAGTCAATGTTATGGGTAAAAACTCATCGAAACTATTTGATGAATTTGCGGGTAAACATGATGAAATCTCTAGTTCTGGTGATGTTAAGTACCATCAAGGCTACTCTTCTGATTTTGTTACACCTGGCGGTAATGTTCATTTAGCGTTGGCATTTAACCCATCGCATTTAGAAATTGTTAACCCGGTAGTTATCGGTTCTGTACGAGCGCGTTTAGATCGACGTAATTGTACTCAGGGTGATTTAGTCTTACCAATTACTATTCACGGCGATTCAGCAATTGCTGGACAGGGTGTAGTACAAGAAACCTTTAATATGTCACAAGCGCGTGCATTTAAAGTAGGTGGTACAGTACGCATAGTGATTAATAACCAAGTTGGTTTCACCACCTCAGTTGCAGAAGATACACGCTCTGGCGAATACTGTACTGAAATAGCTAAAATGGTTCAGGCACCTATTTTACATGTCAATGGTGATGATCCTGAAGCGGTTATTTTGGCAACGCAAATTGCCCTTGATTATCGTAATGAATTTAAACGCGATGTTGTCATTGATTTAGTTTGTTATCGTCGTCATGGTCATAATGAAGCTGATGAACCAAGTGCTACACAGCCATTAATGTACAAAATAGTTAAAAAGCATGCGACACCACGTCAATTATATGCAGATAAATTAATTGCAGAAGGTAGTTTGAATAAAGCGACTATTGATGAGCTTACTTCTTATTATCGTAAACTGCTTGACGAAGGTCAGTGTACGGTAGACCAGTGGCGCCCAATGACTGCACATTCTGTTGATTGGACACCTTACCTTGATCAAGAATGGGATGATGATTACGATAAAGAAATAAGTATTGATAAGCTAAAAGAATTAGCGGTTAAAGTATCAACTTATCCTGAAAACCACCCTGTACATGCGCGTGTTAAGAAAATCTATGATGACCGTCAAAAAATGGCCTCTGGTGAAAAATTACTTGATTGGGGTATGGCAGAAAACTTAGCTTACGCGACTATTGTTGACCGTGGTGATCGTGTACGTATCACAGGCCAAGATTCTGGTCGTGGTACTTTCTTCCATCGTCATGCGGTATTGCATAATCAAGATGATGGTAGTACCTATTTACCATTGCAAAATATTTCAGAAGGACAAGGCCCTTTTGATGTACATGATTCGGTATTATCAGAAGTATCAGTATTAGCTTTTGAATATGGTTATACCACGGCATCGCCGGCAGGTTTAACTATTTGGGAAGCTCAATTTGGTGATTTTGCTAACTGTGCGCAAGTAGTTTTCGATCAATTTATTAGTTCTGGTGAACAAAAATGGGGTCGTTTATGTGGTCTAACTATGTTGTTACCACATGGCTATGAAGGGCAAGGTCCTGAACATTCATCAGGACGTTTAGAGCGCTTCTTACAACTTTGTGCTGATCATAATATGCAAGTATGTGTGCCATCAACACCAGCACAAGTATTTAACATGCTACGTCGTCAAGTGGTACGCCCTATGCGTCGCCCATTAGTGGTGATGTCACCTAAATCATTATTACGTCATCCATTAGCGGTATCTTCTTTAGAAGAACTGTCAACAGGTGTGTTTAAAAATGTAATTGGTGAAATTGATGATTTAGATCATAGCGCTGTTGAACGTGTCGTATTTTGTAGTGGCAAGGTTTATTACGAATTACTTGATCAACGTCGTAAAAATGAACTTAATAATGTTGCCATTATTCGTATTGAGCAGTTATACCCATTTCCAGATAAAGAACTTCAAGATGCCATTAAACAGTATCAACATGTGAAGCAATTTGTTTGGTGTCAGGAAGAGCCGCAAAACCAAGGTGCTTGGTATTGTTCTCAGCATCACTTTAGAAATGCTATCCCTGATGGAACACATTTGACTTATGCTGGCCGAAACGCCTCAGCAGCTCCTGCTGTTGGTTATATGTCAGTTCATGTAAAAGAACAACAAGCGCTTGTCACTCAAGCGTTAACTTTAGATTAACTATTGAGTGCACCAGTTTCTTATTACGCTTTAATAACAAGGCAATGATAAGAAGCAAAGTGCAAAAGTTTTTAAGGAATAAAATAAAATGACAACCGAAATCAAAGTTCCGGTATTACCAGAATCAGTTGCTGATGCAACTGTAGCTACTTGGCATGTACAAGTAGGTGAAAAATTCACTCGTGATCAAGTATTAGTAGATATTGAAACTGATAAAGTAGTTTTAGAAGTACCAGCAACTTGTGATGGTGTTTTAACAGACATCAGTGAAATTGAAGGCACTACTGTACTGGGTGCACAAGTAATTGGACGTTTTTCTGAAGGTGGTGCTGCGTCAGATGCACCTCAAGAAACTGCGGCTCCTGTTGCTAGTACTAGTGACGCTGCAATCAAAGTCATCGATATTATCGTACCAGTGTTACCTGAGTCTGTTGCCGATGCAACGGTTTCTTCTTGGCATGTAGCTGAGGGTGATAGTGTATCAGTTGATCAAAATCTAGTTGATATTGAAACAGATAAAGTAGTACTAGAAGTCGTAGCACAAGACAGTGGCGTGATTGGTAAAATTATTCATGTTGAAGGTGATACCGTTTTAGGCTCACAAAAAATTGGTGAACTTAATGCCGGTGCATCGGCCAATACTACCGCTACAGCAACCTCTGAAGAAGCCTTAAGCTCTGATGAATTAGCAAGCCCGTCAGTACGTCGTTTAATGACTGAGAAAGGTTTAACTTCAAGTGATGTTAAAGGCTCAGGTAAAGGCGGTCGTATTTCTAAAGAAGACGTTGAAGCTGCGTTAGCTGCTAAAAGTGCAGCAAAATCTGCACCAGCAAAAGCTGCTGCTCCAGTGGTTCAAGACTTAGGTGAACGTACACAAAAACGTGTACCGATGACTCGCTTACGTAAAACAATTGCTACGCGTTTATTAGAAGCGAAAAACTCAACGGCAATGTTAACTACATTTAATGAAGTTAACATGAAGCCAATCATGGATCTTCGTAAGCAATATAAAGACTTATTTGAGAAAACTCATGATACCCGTTTAGGTTTTATGTCGTTTTACGTGAAAGCGGTAACTGAAGCATTAAAACGCTACCCAGCAGTTAATGCATCAATTGATGGTGATGATATTGTTTATCATAACTTTTTCGATATCTCTATTGCTGTTTCTACCCCGCGTGGTTTAGTAACACCAGTATTACGTGATAGCGATCAATTAAGCATGGCGGGTATTGAAAATGGTATTCGTGAACTCGCTATTAAAGGTCGTGACGGTAAGCTGTCAATGGCTGAAATGACCGGCGGTAACTTTACTATTACTAACGGCGGTGTATTTGGTTCATTACTTTCAACACCAATTTTGAACTTGCCACAAGCGGCTATTTTAGGCATGCACAAAATACAAGATAGACCGATGGCTGTTGATGGTAAAGTTGAAATTTTACCTATGATGTATTTAGCACTGTCTTATGATCACCGTTTAATTGACGGCAAAGAATCCGTTGGTTTCTTAGTGACCATTAAAGAATTACTAGAAGACCCAACACGCCTTCTTTTAGATGTTTAATAAGCGTATTAAAATATTTTAAAAGTAGACTATAGTATTAGCTCTTTTGACTACCGTCATTAGAGCTTTTGTAATATAATCAGGCGACTTTTCATCGGCATCCTACTTTAGTACTAGTGTGTAATAACGCTAAGTAGTTAGAGTATTTGTCATCATTCACAGATAAATGGAAATACACCATGAATTTGCATGAGTATCAAGCGAAACAATTATTCGCTGAATATGGTTTACCAGTTTCTGAAGGTTTCGCTTGCGATACCCCTCAAGAAGCTGCAGAAGCGGCTGATAAAATCGGCGGCGATATGTGGGTTGTTAAAACTCAAGTACACGCAGGCGGACGTGGTAAAGCTGGCGGCGTTAAGCTAGTTAAAACCAAAGAAGAAATCAAAGATTTCGCTCAACACTGGTTAGGTAAGAACTTAGTTACTTATCAAACAGATGAAAATGGTCAGCCGGTATCTAAAATTTTAGTTGAAAGCTGTACTGACATTGCCAATGAGTTATACCTTGGTGCTGTTGTTGACAGAGCTTCACAACGAATCGTTTTCATGGCATCAACTGAAGGTGGCGTTGAAATTGAGACTGTTGCTGAAGAGACTCCAGAATTAATTCACAAAGCTGAAATTGATCCACTTGTTGGCGCTCAACCWTAYCAAGCACGTGAACTAGGTTTTAAACTAGGTTTAAACCCDACDCAAATGAAGCAATTTGTTAAGATYTTTATGGGTCTTGCTAAAATGTTTGAAGATTKCGATTTYGCTTTATTAGAAATYAATCCGTTAGTTATTACTGAYGMWGGTAACCTTCAYTGTTTAGACGGTAAAATTGGTATYGAYGGTAATGCDYTATATCGTCARCCWAAAATGCGYGCTTTCCATGATCCATCTCAAGAAGATGAACGTGAAGCACATGCAGCACAATGGGAGCTTAACTACGTAGCTCTTGATGGTACTGTTGGTTGTATGGTTAACGGTGCAGGCCTAGCAATGGGTACTATGGATATCGTTAACTTACACGGCGGCAAGCCAGCTAACTTCCTTGATGTTGGCGGCGGTGCAAACAAAGAACGTGTTTCTGAAGCATTCAAAATCATTTTATCTGACGAAAACGTTAAAGCGGTTTTAGTTAACATCTTTGGTGGCATTGTTCGTTGTGACATGATTGCTGAAGGTATTATTGGCGCGGTTAAAGAAGTMGGCGTTAAAGTACCWGTYRTTGTACGTTTAGAAGGTACWAATGCTGAATTAGGTCGTGAAGTTCTTAAAAACTCTGGCTTAGAYATYATTGCTGCTGARTCATTAACYGATGCWGCRRMKAAAGTTGTAGCTGCTGCGGAGGGCAAATAATGTCTATCTTAATTAATAAAGATACTAAAGTTATCTGTCAAGGTTTCACTGGTGGTCAAGGTACTTTCCACTCAGAGCAAGCTATTGATTATGGTACACAAATGGTTGGTGGCGTAAGCCCAGGTAAAGGCGGTCAAACGCACCTTGGTTTACCAGTATTCAATACAGTACGTGACGCAGTAGAAGCAACTGGCGCAACAGCAACAGTTATCTACGTTCCTGCTCCGTTCTGTAAAGATGCTATCTTAGAAGCGATTGATGCTGGCATTAAAATTATCATCACTATTACTGAAGGTATCCCAACTTTAGATATGGTTGACGTTAAAGCTAAGCTTACTCAATCTGGCGTTCGCATGATCGGTCCTAACTGTCCAGGTGTTATCACTCCGGGCGAGACTAAAATTGGTATCATGCCAGGTCACATCCATTTACCAGGTAAAGTTGGTATTGTTTCACGTTCTGGTACGTTAACGTACGAAGCCGTTAAGCAAACTACTGATTACGGTTTCGGCCAATCTACTTGTGTAGGTATTGGTGGTGACCCGATTCCAGGTACTAACTTCATCGACGTATTGGAAATGTTCCAAAATGATCCACAAACTGAAGCAATTGTAATGATTGGTGAAATTGGTGGTACTGCTGAAGAAGAAGCGGCGGAATACATCAAAGCTAACGTTACTAAACCTGTTGTATCTTACATTGCTGGTGTTACTGCACCAGAAGGTAAGCGTATGGGTCACGCTGGCGCGATTATCGCTGGTGGTAAAGGTACCGCTGATGAGAAGTTTGCAGCATTAGAAGCAGCGGGTGTTAAAACTGTTCGTTCTTTAGCTGACATTGGTAAAGCACTTAAAGAGAAAACAGGTTGGTAGTCAGCTTTTGATTGCAAATTGTTATTCTTAATAAAAACCCGCATTTTCTAATAGAGAGTGCGGGTTTTTTGTTTTTAATTTATAGGTTGAAGGAACTTTAGGGTATTTAACTAATCTATATAAATTCTATTACTGCACTTGTTCTTTGTTTTTTTATTAAGTAGTATCAAATACATAGTTTTTTCATAGTAATTTATTATATAAAAGATATATGAACGATATTCCTTTACCAAAAGCTTTTAAAGCATATATAGATAATAATCGAGTATTTATAAGTTCACCGGCTACTTTGTGTATATATGATAAAAATCATAGTTATTTAACTTATCAATTCGTTAGCCTAATACAAGATTATATTATTAAATATAATGTGGCCTTAACTATTGATTTAATTTCGTTAAAAAATTTTACTGCTGCCGCTTCTCTTTTATTATTTGCAAAAGTAACAAAGTGTCAAATGGCAGTAAAAGACCCAAGTCATGTGGAAGTGGTTTTTCCCGTTGATAAAGCCGTTAATAAAATGATGGTAGACTGTGGCCTATGGGGAGGAATCAAACAAGGTGGTATAAGTAAAATTAGGCGGTTAATTGATTCTAATAATCAATATTTATCTGGTAGTGAGAATATATTAGAGTCTTATGGAAAAATCCTACCAGCTACTTTAATTAATTTAGTGACTCAAGGTGTTAAATTCTCTAATCCTAATACTGTTTTATTCACAAAAGGAATTCAAGAAGCTATCCTTAATGTAAAGTATCATGCTTATGATTTTTCCATCCCAACTGATTTTTATAAGGAGACGGGTGAGGGACGTTGGTGGCAATGCTGTTGGTTAGATAAACCTTCCAATCAGTTGATTTTTATTATATATGATGATGGGAAAGGAATAACCAATTCACTTAGGAAATTCTATCATCTAAAAAAAGTTGATGTCAGTGATATTTATGATCACCAACTGATAGAAAAGGCAATGGAAGCAGGATTTACTAGGACGGAAGACCATGAAAGAGGCAAAGGCTCAAGTGATATTATAAAAACAGCGTGCGTGTTTCCAAATTCGCACCTAATTGTCATGAGTGGAAAGGGTCTTTATAGACATGACTGTAATGGTGTCAACTCGGAAGAGTTACCGTTTAAAATGGAAGGAACACTTATTCAGTGGGTATTAAATTATAATGAAGAGAAAAACAATGATTACTTATGATTTAAAAGACTTTTCAGTTACTCCTTTTGGGCGTTATAAAACTGATAGTCCATACAGCGCAGAAGCATTTAGAGAAATTCTTATTTTAAAGTTGAACGAAGCCATTGAACAAGAAGATGTGGTTACAATCATTCTTGATAATGTCTATGGTTTGGGATCTTCTTTTTTAGAGGAGTCTTTTGGTGGGCTTGTAAGAAAGGGTTACTTTACAAAAGATCAGCTTCTTTCTTCTTCTCCAAGGCTTTTAAATTTTGAAACTGAGCATGATTTTTATCTTGAAGAAATTGAAGAATACATCAATACAGCCCGAACTTAATAATTATAAAGCTTTATGATAATAGAAAAATTTATTAATTATCTTCCCTTAGCTAATCCTATTTTAATATTTGCTGGTTGGTGGTTTATTAGGAAAAATGCAAAAATATTTGCAGCTCGTACTGAAGCAAACTCAATTGCAAAGGACATTCAACAGATCACTGATGATATAAGTGACATATCTAGAAAATATTGGCTTGATGATAAACATGAGAATCATTACACATTTGAAATTATAGTTCTAGCTGCCTTAGATAGATTAAAAACTAAAATAGAAATTTTAAAGAATTACGGCATAGTTATTAATGATAGCGATTATATATCTTATAGAAGAACTCTTACTCTAGTTGAAAGAACAGAAACGAGTTCTAAATATAATTGTAATATAGCTTTTTCGGAGATATTAAAACAAACTACGTTACTGAATAATCATATTGATGAGCTTATTTCTAGAACCAATATTAATAATTCAATATCTTTTTATCAAAATATTCCATTTATTTCTGGTATTTTATTAGGTGTAATATTTTGTTTTATTTATCTAATAGCTATTGTTGTAAATTAGTTGTTTTTATAAAATAAATAGGGTCAGAGGGAAATTAGTTGTTAAGTATATAATTTCAACATTGTCGCGGTGGCGACGACACCCAAAAGGGGCTAAACGCCGAGCCCCCTTTGGAATCCCCCAGCGCTGCGACCCAAACGTAACCTTACATTCATAAAAGTGTTTTCGACGTAACAGCGCTGAACGGGCATCCATGCCCTACATCGCTTTGACTGGCATCCATGCCAGTAATACGTGAACACTTTCGTTCATTTCAGCGTTTGTACACGCAGACTTAGAGTGTGTTGATAGGTTAGGGGATTGTGTTTTTATATAATTGGAAATTGAAGCCGTTATTCCCGAAGTGTCTGATCGGGAATCTAGTGCAATTAAACTAAGATCCTCGATTAAGTCACCACGAGGATGACAGGTGTTAAATATACAGGTAGTGCCAAACATACCAATTCCCATCTCAGTGAATGAATCTCCATTTTGAAAAGTGTCAGTCAAGCTGAGCCATGGATGGCGAAGACTGCCGCTTTTCATGGACGAATATCGGCAGGTATTGACGGTAAACTCAAAATGGTTATTCATGTTTTCACTGAGTAGGGCGCCGCAGGGGTTCCAAGGGGAGGCGCGGCGGTACGTCGCCCCTTGGGTGTTGTCGCCACCGCGACGCCAGACAGGAAAGCAAGTTCTAATCGTTAGTTGTAGTATTCCAGCATTTGTACACGCTCTTAGTACTTGTTGATAGGGCAGGTGATTCTACCGGTATATTAATACGTCATTCCCGAAGTATCTGATCGGGAATCTTGTGCAACAAAGCTCAGATCCTCGATTAAGTCACCACGAGGATGACAGGTGTTAAATATACAGGTAGTGCCAAAAACTCCCTATACCCATCTCAGCAATGAAATGACCAACTAGCAGTGGCAAGCCTTGACCCGAGATATGGATGTCGAGGGCTGCCGTTGTTCATGGACGACTTCTTATAAACAGAAAGCGGCAGGGGTCGTGGGTTGCGCTAGTTGGTTATGAATGTTCTGCTGAGTAGGGCGCCGCAGGGGTTCCAAGGGGATGCACGGCGGTACGTCGCCTCTTAAGTGTGGTCGCCACCGCGACGCCAAACAGTGAGCCAAACTCCAAGCGCCGAAAGCTTATCTCCCAACACCTAACTCAAAATGTAAAATCCTAACGATCATCATACTGTCATTTTTTAGTAAAAAAATTGTCATATAGATTATTTATATTGAAGTGAACCATTGATGTGAGAAATTATGATGAAAAATAATACTTGGCAAGATTTTGACTTTGACGAATTTGAAGAACCACATGAAAAAAAAATCAAAAAACTAGGTAAACGTAAGTGGCGTGAAATAGAAGAATTTAAAGACAGGCAAAGAGAGAGAAAGGTAATGGATATTAATGATCATTACCACTCAGTGTAACCGTTGTGAGCGAACATCAGAATAAAATAATCACTCCTTTGAGATAAACCGAACGGCTTATCTCAAAGGCGTTTTACTCTGAAATTTGGTGCTAAAATGTTTAGCCATCAGCGTTAATAGCTGAAACTAATTCAGCAAGACAAGCTTCATTTTGTTCATGCGGCACTTGGCAAGTTCCTGCAGCATTATGCCCACCACCATTGTATTTCAACATTAATTCGCCAACGTTTGTTTTTGAACTACGATCAAAAATAGATTTACCGGTAGCAAAAACTGTGTTTTGCTTTTTAAGGCCCCACATAACATGAATTGAAATATTACATTGTGGAAATAGTGCATAAATAACAAAACGATTACCGGAGTAAATAATCTCTTCTTCTCTTAAATCCAATACAACTAAGTTATTGTGAACCGTTGCACAACGCTTAATTTGTTCTTTAAATTTCTCTTCGTGTTCAAAATAAAGATCGGTTCGCTCTTTAATATCTGGCAGCGTTAATAATTGGTCAATACTGTGATCTTTACCAAACTCAATTAGATCCATCATTAGTTCATAATTTGAGATGCGGAAATCTCTAAAACGTCCTAAACCAGTGCGAGAGTCCATAATGAAATTAAGTAATTCCCAGCGCTTGGCATGTAAAATTTCTTCCATGTTAAATTGTGCAGAATCTCCTTTATCGACAGCTTTCATCATGCTTGCCCAGCTTGCAGGGAATGTATCTAGTCCGCCGTAGTAATCATATACAACTCGCGCAGCCGAAGGAGCATCAGGATCGATAATATGATTATCTTGTTTTTCATTACGAAGTGTTTCGCTATGATGATGATCAAAGGCGATATGAATACCGTCAACATACGGTAAGTTGGTCGAAATATCATCCGATCCTACTTTAACTTTACCGTCTTGCATATCTTTAGGATGAACAAAGAGAATGTCGTCAACTAAATTAATATGCTTGAGTAAAATGGCACAAACCAAACCATCAAAATCACTACGAGTCACCAAACGGTACTTTTTATTGTCAGACATTTACAATCTCCATTAGTTATTATTTTTTTTGTTATTTAACACTATATTGCTTATTTAAGCATAATAAAAGTAGATTAATAGGGGAAGACAACATTTTACTATCGAAGTGTCGAGTGACTCGATATAAGTTTTAAAATTAAATGTCCCTATGCTTATTTATTAAAATAATAGACTTACTATAAGCTATGGCTTTTGATCCAAGTCAATTTTGTTTCATGCAATCGGTCTATCATACTCGTAGTATATAAAATTTTTACAGGAGGATAATGATAATAAAATTATTTAAGACTATTCCTTTTGCTAATAACAGTTACATTAATTAAATGATCTACTTTATACGTAGGAAAAACGGCTAAAGACAAGGCATTTATTTTAATAACTAGTTGTTCAGAATAATGTCTTCTGTATTGCCTCCTAAGTAATGTAATATGTTGATTCAAGGGGTGATTTTTTTTTGCATGATTACCTGAAGTTACTCTTCATCATTAGCTGATTCTTTTTTATTCAAAAAATTATCCATAAAATGTTTTAATCCTTCTTGCACTAGGTCATATGTGCTATTTATATCGGTCGCAACTTCTCCATCTAGTACTGATAAGCTTTCAAGAATATCACGGGCATCTTTAAAGCCTTTATCTATACCGCCACTAATAACTGTCATGAATTTATCTAAAGATTCCTCAGATGCCATATCTGGATTTTGTTGTTGAAAAGCGTGATAAAAGCCAGTGGCTAAAGAGACAATTCTTGCTGCTGTTGCTTCTGGAGATACATCTATTTGGTTGTCATAAGCGGTTTGTATTGGTTTAGTTTCTAGCGTTGGATCAAGCGCTTCATTAATTGCCTCTAAGGCTGTTTTATAGAGTAAAGCCATCGGCTCATTACCCATTTTCAAGCTAACTTCCATTTGTGAACGAATAATTGCGCTATTTAGCTCTTTTTTAGATTGAGTCTGATCATAAATAGCATCGCTCTGTTTGGACTGCTGCGGTTGTATCAATTGCGCTTTTTCATTTATATTAGTGATCGGCATAACATATCTCTTTTTATCAATGTTAGTAGAACAATAGCTAATTATGCTGAAAATTGATACTAATAGGCATAACGCATAAACTCAGTGTCACGATGAGTTTTTGAGTCAGTTTTATCGCCAAGCAACATAATATTTTTTTAAATAGGTTGTCGATTTGTTAATCATTTCAAATGATGAAAATCTATTTCTTCAATTTTACACCCGGCACTTTCATCTAAAAACATATCATTATTAAATTGATGTTCAGATTTAGCAATTACAATGCTTACCATACTGTCCCCTGTCACATTAACAGCGGTACGAGTCATATCAAGCAATCTATCAACCCCGATAATTAAGGCAATACCTTCAACAGGCAAACCAACTTGATCTAATACCATTGCTAGCATAATTAGCCCAACACCGGGCACACCAGCAGTACCAATAGAGGCAAGTGTTGCGGTAAGTACAACGGTTACATAATCAGCTAATGATAAATCTTGACTGAAAACTTGGGCGATAAATACGGTAGCAACACCTTGCATGATTGCCGTGCCATCCATATTTATGGTGGCACCTAAGGGAACCGTAAATGATGCGATTGAATTGTCAACGCCCATTTTTTTTGTTGCGGTTTCTAACGTAACTGGAATAGTTGCATTTGAGCTAGCGGTTGAAAAGGCAAAAATAGCGGCATCACGCATTTTTTTCAAAAAGATAACAGGATTTAAGCCCGTTAGTAACTTTAATATTATTGGATAAGTGACTAAGGCGTGAATAAATAAAACCGCAAGTACCACTAAAAAGTAGACGATTAAATTGCCAAAAGTTTCAAGTGATACTGTGGTGAACAAGGTAGCAAGTAAAGCAAATACACCATAGGGTGCTAAATTCATTAAAATAGCGACTAAGCGCATGATTACTTCACTTAGGTCTTCAAATAAACTTGCTACGCGCTCACCTGATTTTCCCGATAAAGCGATAGCAATGCCAAAGAGTAAAGCAAAGACAATAATTTGTAGCATATTTCCTTGTGCAAAAGCTTCAAAAGGATTAGTGGGAAACATTTGAATAATAACTTGCGCAAAGGATGGTGCTTCTCTGGAACTAAAACTAGTGCTAGCCGTCATACCCACCCCTTCTCCGGGGCCAACAATTATCGCTATAAATATAGCAAAACTTATTGCTATTGCCGTCGTGACTAAATACAAGCCTATCGCTTTACCACCAATACGGCCTAATTTTGTGGTGTCTTGTAATGAGCAAACACCGCAAACAAGAGAAACAAAGACTAAAGGTACAACAAGCATTCGTAAACTTGCCATAAATATTTGGCCAATAATTTCAAGCACACCATCAACTAAAAAATTTTGTAGTGATAGTTCAAATAAAAATATATTAACAACTAAATCACGACCATTAGGCATAAGCCATTGTAAAAATGTACCCAAGGCGATACCTGAAACCATGCCGATAATAATTCTGGTAGTCAAACTAACCTTTTTGGGTGTTAAAGTACTTTCTGTTGGTGTCATAGGTATAAAAGAGATGTTGTTAATATAAATATACTTGTAAGACTAGCAATAAACTGATCGATAAAAAACAGTTTTGCTCGTTTTACGTAATATTTAAATATTTTTAGTTAACGTCTTTGATGATTAAGCTTTTTTTTTGAATTTAAGTATTAAGTTGTACTTTTTTACTATTTATCAGTTAGTATGAATAATTAAGCATATAAAGATTAATCAAAAGAGAATAGGGATACCCTTATGGAGTTACTTCGACGCTTTAGTTTTACTCTGTTACTTATGTCATTAATGACATTGGTGGCTTGTGGTAGTGGAGATGGTGATCTAACCGGTGGTGATGACGGCGGTGGAACGACTGAAGATACAATAATAGTTACTTTAGCTATATCAAATGTAAATGTAATAGAGCAATCTCCAGCTACGATAACAGCAACAGTTATAGAAGAGGGATCACCTAAACAAGGTATTGTTGTTACATTCAGTACTACCTTAGGTAATTTTACTCCAGGGTCTGGTACTGCATTAACGAATAGCGCTGGTGTTGCAAGTATTGTACTTAATTCTGGCAGTATAAGTGGTGCAGGTGTTGTGGTTGCAACGTTATCTACAGGCGAAGATAGTGCTATAGGCTTTACAACACAAGCAGCGTCTTCTTCTGTTGTAGTCCGTCTGGGTAATGGAACCGGTGTTGGTTTTACCGAAGGTGTTGCTAATGTTTCACTTGCTCAAATTTCTGCAGGTGGAACCACTGTTGTGTCAGTAAGTTTAGTCGATGAGCAAGGCAACCTTTATTCTGAAACGGTAGAGTTGAATTTTTCTTCTCGCTGTACTGTAGATGGAACGGCAACCCTAACTCCTGTGGTGACAACCTCTAATGGTTTAGCTACAAGCACATATCTAGCGAAGGGGTGTATTGGCGATGATGTCATTCAAGTAAATGCTACGATTGGCGGAACAAACTTATCAGCAACCGGCTTAGTTAATGTATTACAAGCAGATGCAGGTAGTATCGCATTTGTTTCGGCAACTCCAGAACATATTGCTATTTTGGGTACCGGTGGTGATGAAAGTTCTATTGTTATATTTAAAGTGTTGGATGTTAATGGTGATCCGATTAACGATCGAGATGTAACCTTTGAGTTAAGTACAGATCTTGGTGGTATAAATATTAGCCCATTAACTGCAACAACTAATGCTAATGGTGAAGTACAAACTGTGGTGAATTCAGGCACAGTTTCAACCAGTATTCGTGTTAAAGCCACCATTACTGGTAGTGACCCAATAATATCTTCTCAATCTAACACTTTAGTCTTATCAACAGGCATACCCGATCAAGATAGTTTTAGTTTATCTGCTTCAATTCTCAATCCGGAAGGTTGGGATATTGATGGAACTGAGGTAGAAGTGACAGCCCGTTTAGCAGATGCTTTTAATAACCCGGCTCCCGATGGTACGGCAGTAAGCTTTACCACTGAAGGTGGTTCCATTGATTCATTTTGTATAACTAGTAATGGTGTTTGTAGTGTTACATGGCGTAGCCAGTATCCTCGTCCAGAAGGACATATTTTAGGAGATGTTAATAACCCTGCCCATTTACCAGAAACAATGAATAGTATGGGACAAAAACTTGGTGGCAGAGCAACTATTTTAGCGACTGCTATTGGTGAAGAGTCTTTTCCTGATTTAAATGGTAATGGTCGTTTTGATGCGGCTGAAATGACAGCCTTTACAGGCAATAATATCAGTGGTCGCCCCTATGATCTTAAGGAAGCGTTTGTTGATCATAATGAAGATGGCTTATATAACCCTACTGAAGGTGGTGACGTTAATCAGAGTGGAGCATTAGAGGAGTTTACTGACTTTAACAATGATGGTGTTTTTACTCCTTATAGTGGTTCATATAGAGATGGTTTATATAATGGTGTGTTGTGCTCAGAGCCATCACATGCGGGCTGTTCAATAAATCAACAGTCAATAAATGTTAGAGCAAACTTAGTGTTAGTGATGTCAGGGTCTGATCCAATAGTTAATACGCTGACTCCTGTTATTAATATCACAGGAGAAGGAACAGGGGTAGCCACTATTATTATTTCTGACTTGCATAATCAACCTATGCCTTTTGATACTAAAATAGTATTTAAAGCAGGCGTAGGCTCTTTTGTTAGTACTAGTTCATTTGCTTGGCCAAATGATAATCATAACGGTGGTCGCCAGTATTCGGTTGCAATTAAGGGTGAAGCGGATGCTACTTCTGGTACATTATCGGTTGAAATTGAAACAGATAGTGGCGTTACTTCCATACCAATTGCCACCATTAATATTTTATAGAAATAGTATTGAAAGTAGTTTGATTGGATAGAAAAAAGCTCCTTCGGGAGCTTTTTTCTATCAGAAAATAAAATTACTTATTCATCTCACCAATCAAAAATGCAGAAACATCACCGGCTACTTTTAAGGTTTTTTCTCTACTTTCAAGGCCAAGTCCTGAACTATCCGTAAATGGCGCTATTTCCATTATATCTGCGCCAGTAATAGGGTACTTCGCCGCAATAGCTTGTAATATTTGCATAGTCTCATCTGGCATTAAGCCATCGGGCTCAGGTGTACCTGTTGCACTAGCATAGCTCTCATCAATAGCATCAATATCAAAGCTAACATATAACTCATCAATGTTTAGAAGCGCTAATTGCGCTAAAATATTTTCAATCACTTTTTCAACACCTAATTCTTTAATTTCTTTAGCCCAGTGCTGTTTTACCCCAAAGGTGCTTTCCCAATGTTGCTTAGGCTTTCCTGTTGAACGAATACCTATTTGAATTAAATGTTCTGGCGCGGGTAAGTCATTTAAAATATGGGTACACCAAGAGCCAAAGCATAAATCGATACCTAATCGCTCAATAAGTAAGTCAGTATGCGCATCAAAATGAATAATAGCGGTACGCTTACCTTGTTGCTTTTTCGCCTGTAAGTAAGCTTTGGTAAGAGGGTAGCTAACGCTATGATCGCCACCTAAGCCGAAAATACCTTTATCGGGAAATGCAACATAAAAATCATGAAGTACATCTTCGGTGATACTTAATGGGCTAACACAATAGTCGCTTTGATCATCTTGATAAAGTGCTTTTCGACAATTTGCTAAAGTTGTTTCATTTAAATACTTGTCTGATAGTAAATGAGGTATTACTCGAATATCGCCTAAATCAAACACGTTTAATTTAGGGTGTTGTTCAAGTAATGTTGTGCGAATAAATAATGGCCCCCAATTGGCGCCACGTAAAATTCCGCCGCCACAATCTGATGCCACACCTAAAATAACGGCACGAGAGGTATCTGGCAGCTCATCTAAGGAGTTTTTCCATAAACAATCAACATCAGTAGTCTGACCGTAAATTGTTTGATGTAATTGCTCTTTACGCTCTTTGGCTGTGTTAACGGTAAAAACACCATTACCGGGCGGACATAAGCATTGTCGTAATTTTTCTTTAAACTTGTCGGTTAATTGCGGCATTTAGTCTCTCTATAAACAGTGTTAATAACGGTAAGTGATATCATCAATTTTAATGTTTTTAGGATTTAGCTCTTATTTTTTCTGACAAAGTCGATTATGATTGCGCAGAAAATAGTACTTTATTTTTTAAGTAATCATTATAGACGAGCATTGAAGCCAAAACATTAAGTAGTTATATATCTCAAATTGGTTCAAAAATTAATGCTTGTCAATTTACCTATTTATAGATATATCTATAAATAGGTATGCAATTATATTTTTTAAGTAAAACAACTTTAACGTTATTTGAGTGAGATGAAAGAGCACGCTCGCACTTTTTCTCGCAAATATTGAATGAATAAAAAGACAAAAATAAACTTATCTTTTCAACTAGATAAATTGTCGAATTATCAGGATTATAAATTTTTATGGCAAAATCACTAGTTATTGTCGAGTCGCCAGCCAAAGCGAAAACAATTAACAAATATTTAGGTAAAGACTTCATTGTAAAGTCTAGTGTTGGTCATGTTCGCGATTTACCCCACAGTAGTACCGGTAAAAAAGTCCCAACTAAGTCACCCGCTGAAGTGCGAAAAATGGCACCCGAAGCAAAGGCTAAATATAAAGCAAAGCGCGATAAGCAAACACTTGTTAATCGTATGGGAATAGACCCAGAGAAAAACTGGGCTGCTAATTATCAAATTCTTCCCGGCAAAGAAAAAGTTGTTAGCGAGCTTCAGAAGCTTGCAGAGAAAGCTGACATTATCTATCTCGCAACCGATTTGGATCGCGAGGGAGAAGCGATTGCTTGGCATTTAAAAGAAATTATTGGTGGCGATGATGATAAATTTCGTCGCGTCGTTTTTAATGAAATAACTGAAAGTTCTATTCAACAGGCTTTTGCGACACCAGGTGAATTAAGTATGCCTGGTGTTAATGCTCAACAAGCACGCCGTTTTCTCGATAGAGTAGTTGGCTTTATGGTTAGCCCGCTGTTATGGAAAAAAGTAGCCCGTGGTTTGTCCGCAGGACGCGTACAGTCAGTTGCGGTTAAGCTAGTTGTTGAAAAAGAACGAGAAATTAAAGCGTTTGATCCGAAAGAGTTTTGGGAAATAAGCGCAGACACTCATGCAACGTCTCCTGAAAGTAAAGGCGCAGCATTAGCACTTGATGTTACTCATAACAATGGTAAAGCGTTTAAACCAACGAATAAAGCCGATACTGATAAAGCATTAGCCGTATTAAATTCAGCGGATTATGCGGTAAGTAAACGTGAAGATAGACCGTCGAAAAGTACACCGTCAGCACCTTTTATTACCTCTACATTACAACAAGCGGCAAGCACTAAATTAGGCTATGGTGTTAAACGTACGATGGGCTTAGCTCAACGTTTATACGAAGCGGGTCATATTACTTATATGCGTACCGATTCAACTAATTTAAGTAAAGATGCTGTTGAAATGTGTCGAGGTTATATTGCCAAGAATTTTGGTGAAAACTACTTACCTGAAAAGCCAAAAACCTATGGTTCAAAAGCCGGCGCTCAAGAGGCGCATGAAGCTATTCGTCCATCTAATGTAAAAGTTGAATCTGCTTTTATGGAAGGCATCGATGTGGATGCTAAAAAACTTTATGATTTAATTTGGCGTCAATTTGTTGCTTGTCAAATGACCGCGGCGCGTTACACCGTTAGTACGTTAACGATTAGTGCAGCTGAGTTTGATTTAAAAGCTAAAGGTCGCGTTATGCAGTTTGATGGCTGGACTAAAGTGCACCCACAACTATCAAAAGGTGATGACAAACACTTACCTGATTTAGCGGTTGGTGAAGTGTTAGTTTTAGATAAATTAGACGCAACTCAGCATTTTACTAAGCCACCAGCACGTTTTGGTGAAGCGTCTTTAGTGAAAGAGTTAGAAAAACGCTCCATTGGCCGACCATCTACTTATGCGTCAATCATTTCTACTATTCAAGATAGAGGCTATGTCCGTTTAGATAAAAAACGTTTCTATGCCGAGAAAATGGGTGAAATAGTCACTGATAGTTTATCAATGAGTTTTGAAAAACTGATGAGTTATGACTTTACCGCCAATATGGAGCAAGAGCTTGATGCTATTGCTGGCGGCAGCTTAGATTGGAAAACGGTATTAGATGACTTCTACAAAAATTTCAGTAAAAAGTTAGCCCTAGCGAATAAAGATGTTGATGATGGTGGTATGCGTAATAATGCACCAGTATTAACCGATATTGATTGTCCTACTTGTGCTCGTAAAATGGGCATTAGAACCGCGTCAACAGGAGTGTTCCTCGGTTGTTCAGGCTATGCATTACCACCCAAAGAACGTTGTACTACCACCATGAACTTAACCGCGGGCGAAGAAGCGGTAAGTGTTTTAGCTGAAGATCAAGAAACTGAAGCATTACGTGCTATGCACCGTTGTAAAAAATGTAATACCGCTATGGACAGCTACTTAATTGACGAAAGTCGTAAGTTGCATGTTTGTGGTAATAATCCCGTTTGTGATGGTATTGAAGTAGAACAAGGCACGTTTAAAATTAAAGGCTATGATGGCCCTGTTTTAGAGTGTGATCGCTGTGAAGCTGACATGGAATTGAAATCAGGTCGTTTTGGCAAATATTTTGATTGTACTAACAGTGAATGTAAAAATACTCGTAAGCTACTTGCTAGTGGTGAAGCTGCGCCGCCTAAAGAAGACCCAGTGCAATTACCTGAACTTGAATGTGAAAAATCAGATGCACACTTTGTTTTGCGTGATGGCGCTGCAGGTATATTTTTAGCGGCTAATACTTTTCCTCGCTCACGTGAAACGAGAGCGCCAAAAGTTGCTGAGCTAAAACGCTTTAGAGACAGAATATCTGCTAAATTTTATTACTTAGCGGATGCGCCAGAGCAGGATAATAAGGGTAACTTAACGGTTATTCGTTATAGCCGAAAAACTAAAGAACAATATGTGATGACTGAAATTGAAGGCAAAGCTACTGGCTGGATAGCAAAGTATATTGATAACAAGTGGGTCGAAGATATTCCTAAACCTAAGAGAAAGCCGGCTAAAAAGAAACCTGCGGCTAAAAAAACGACTGAGAAAGCAAAGTAATATTAATTTTGTAACCCCTCATATAAAGCCGCCGGCTATTCTAATTTTCGTCATTAGATAGTCGGAGGCGATAAAGATGCAATACCGATACCTGTGTTACCTCAATATGCAGGATTTAGCTGAAATTAAAAACGCCTTTAGGAATGAATTGATTGAATAGAATGGTTGTTCAGGAGAATATACTCCGGCATTCTCTAATAAATTATATTCATCTAGCGCCCTTATCGAACTAATCTACTGATACTGTTTTAGATCAGGTTTACCTCAATAAAATCTATTTTCCCTTTTTTTTAAGAAAGCTGTTATGGTATTCTTTTATGTCTAGTTGATTCAATTTCTCACTAGGCAATAAGGTATTAATTAACTCAGCACTAGTTTAAAAAGTAAAATATTTTTGGGAGAAAAACACATGGCAGATGATGTATCAGTAGAGAGCAACCTTGATATTAGGGCAACTTACCTGAGCGCCGAAGAATTAAAGCTTGCAGCCTCTTTACTATTCCAGACTTATCATGATGATCCCGTTTTTTTAGAGATTTTTAATAGTAAAAAAGAAGGTTACGAGCAAAGGGTAAGGGCGTCAATTAGAGAAGAGTTAAGTGCTTTCTGGCAAGCTAAGCAACCTATGGTTGGTTTGTTTCTTGGTGATTCTATGGTGGGAGTTGCGTGCTTAAATAGCCCTGATGATAGTGTTGGTAGTGAGAGGTTTTGGCACTGGCGTCTTAAAATGTTACTGACAGCTGGTTATTTCAGTACTAAGCAGATGATAGAAAAAGAGCAAAAAGTGCTTGCTGCAGTACCTTTAAAAAAATTCCATATGTTATCTTTTATTGCTATTCATCCTTTACATCAAAATCATGGCTTTGGTCAATATTTAATGGCTGCCGTTGATACGGTTCTAAAAGAACATAACGATAGTGAAGGTGTGGCTGTTTATGCTACCTCAGGTAAATTTAGAGCTTTTTTTGAAGAGGCCAATTATGAATTTGTGCAAGATGTATGCGTCGGTAAAGTATCAGGAGCTTTGATGGTGCATTACCGCAATAAATAATGTTTTGGCTTTAATTATGTAAATTAGGCCATGTGCCTGTGCCCTTTATTCAGGAGATGATTAACATGTCATCCCCAACCTTTATTTGTTGAAAATATATTGTCTTTTAGATTAACGTCAAGGAACTACTACACATCCTCAAATAATTGATATAAATGTAGTATCGTTAAACATTATATAATTAACTCCAGCACACTTTTTCATGCCACAGCGTGTTAAATGACAAAAACTTTATTACCATTCATTAGATAAACTGCCTAAAAGTCGTTTAACAGCAGCAGTATTCCAACATGCTCCAAAACTACTCATTGAAGCGGTGATATAGTTTTTTTTAACTACCACCTTTTGCTTTGACTGCTCTTTAATATCGTTCTTTACGTTGTAAATTTTTTACAACGCCTTTGCTTCAAATTAACACAAAACAATCGCCCGCAAATTCTAGGGCGACTCAAAAGGTAAAGTAGATAGTTACCAATTTATACCAAAGGAAAGAATGAATGAGTCAATTCAGAGCTGTGTTAGGGAAGTTAGAATAAGCAAAATTTTTGCGTATATAGTTACCTTCTATATCAAACAAATTTATGAGATTATCTTTTTCCTGACAAGCTCCCAAGGGCGAGTTTAAAAGGTATATATGCTGCGCTATTGGGGGGTAACCGTTCTCTTCAATCAATGCCTTGCCTTGCTTACATGACGGTACAGGAAGTACTTAGAATAAAATGCAGGATGCACATTTTCCTGATGTAGGTAATTTAGGTTCAGTCGGGAACTATGAACCTGTGCCTCTACACCTATTAACTCTCACTGAATGATCTATTCATTACTTCAATTGGTATTATACCCGTTCCAGCTGAATCATGCGTCTTCAAGTGGAGCGGGTATCAGTGTTATTACAGATCAAATACCATAGGAACTATTGTTAACATTAACCCTGTAATTAGAAATATTGCAGTAATGTTAAGCCAAAAACCTGCTTTGGCCATATCAACAATCCTAAGTTTTCCAGAGCTAAAAACAATTGCATTGGGCGGTGTTGCAACTGGCATCATAAAGGCACAACTGGCCGCTAGTGCTGCAGGAATAACTAATATCATCGGCCCATCCGTTAACGTGACAGCAATTGGCCCCAATAATGGTAAGAAGCTTGCGGCTGTTGCGGTATTACTGGTGACTTCAGTTAAGAACATAATAGTAATAGTAACAATTATTACAGCGGTAATTATCGGGAAGTTCGCTGTGTTCTCAAGTTGAGCGCCAATAAATCCAGCTAAACCTGATTTCTTAATCAAACTAGCTAAAGCTAAACCACCACCAAAGAGTAACAACACGCCCCAAGGAAGTTTTTTAGTATCGTCCCAAGAAAGTACGCGAATATCTTTTTTACGATCTACTGGTACAACAAACAACAACAAACCAATAAACATTGCAATACCGGTATCACTAATTGCCAAACCTGTGGCTTTGGCAATTAAAGGTCTGAAAATCCAACCAAGCGCAGCCATGATAAAAAATGCTAAGACCATCTTTTCGCCTTTACTCATTACGCCCAGTTCTTTTATTTTCTGTTTAAACATTTCGCTGGTATCAACGCCTTTTTCACTGTTCACTTTAAAACAAACTTTAGTCAGTAAAACCCAGCAAACCACCAGCATTACGATACTTAATGGCACACCAACTAACATCCATTGAGCAAAACCAATTTCAATTTGGTAACTTTCAGATAAGTAAGCGGCCATCAAAGCATTAGGAGGTGTCCCAATTAGGGTAGCCAAACCACCAATACTGGCAGAGAAAGCAATTGATAATAGCATGGCTTTTGAAAACACTGTATTGGGTTTATCTTGGTGTTGATTCACCATTTCAATCACCGAAAGACCAATGGGTAGCATCATTACGGATGTAGCGGTATTAGACATCCACATTGATAAGAAAGCGGTGACAGCCATTAATCCGGCAATTTGATGACTTGGCTTATTTCCGACTAAAGTCATTGCTTTTAAAGCAATACGTTTATGTAAATTCCAACGCTCCATGGCAATTGAAATAAGGAAGCCGCCTAAAAATAAGAAAATGAGCGGATGGGCATAAGATGATGTTGCCACTTTTATTGGCGCGATATTAACTATAGGTGCCACAATTAAAGGTAAGAAGGCGGTTACTGCTACCGGAGTTGCTTCTGAAACCCACCATGTTGCCATCCACAAAGCTAAGCCCAAGGTATGCCATGCTGATTCGCTCATTCCTTCAAAAGGGCTGGGAATCAATAATGTGATTGCCATCAATAATGGCCCCAAAAGCAACATTGCAATGGGTGTCGTTTTTATTTTTACTTCAGTCATAATAACTCCCTAAATTTTAAACTTATTTTGTAGATAAACTCGGTTGGAATTAACTTTCTCTAATCCGCTAACGTTTAAATTATGAGTACTTTATAGCGTATTTTTTGATTAGAAATTTAAATTTTCTACATTTACCGTATAAAGCAAAAGCAATTAGTTTGCCACTTTTGTAATCTGTTGTTTTTTATTTGTTTTTTTGATGTTTTTTAGTTTTACATGAATATTGTCCTTCTATATTTGATGGGAACCCCCCCTGTTTTTTTTACAAATGGGTGGTTTTCCGCCAAAAATAACAGTTAATATTGAGTTGAAGTTATATAGCTACTTCAGTTTTTATGTCACGTTATAGTCTAATCTCATGTTTGTTGTAAGTGCTGTTATCCAAATATAAATCGACGGTGAAGTTATCTACCTTAACCTTTGTAAGACATGTCTTACATTTGTGTGAGATATATTGCTTTTAATAGTTAGTTTTATTACCAGTGTTATTTTAACTTGTTGAATCTTAAGAAAACTATCTTGTGTGATTTGTTAAAGACAACTTACATATAAAATGTATTTATTTTACATCCTTCGAAATGTTAGTTTTAAGTGTAATATTAACCATGTCAGGAAGACACAGAGCAGGAAGCTCTTTAATTAACCATAATAGGTTATTTAGTACTAGAGTATGGAGCACCAAAGTATTTGGAGGAGGCTTAAGGATTAAGTCGAGCAATAGGATGTTGCTAAAGGATTTATTAAGGATGATAGCAAGGAAGTACAAGGATGTAGTGCTAAAGGACAATAAGTAGGTATTACTTAAAGGATATACTAAGGAAAGTATTCAAGGATGAAGCGAGAACACTAAATAAAAGTGCAGGATGCACGATGTACATAAGCTAGTTATAAAATGCAGTTCTTAGAGCTGCATTTTTTATGTCTGCTATTAAATAAATATAAATAGGCGATTAAGAGACAAAATAGGGAGAAAAACTTTCCCTATACCGCATAAAAAAACCTATAACAAAATCTGTTACAGGCGCTAATAAAAGTAAGGCTAACGCAAGTCAGGTTCTTTCTTGTATAAATATCCAATCAATAATGACAAAAAATATCGAAAGATCAACAGACCCTAATCAGATATTTTTTTACCTTGTGCCAGCAACTGTTCTAATAAAGGGGCTACTTGCCAATACGTATTGCCAGATTGCTGTTGAAACTTTTTAATTGTAGCGACTACTGTTTCCAAGCCAATTTCATCAGCATAGCACATGGGCCCGCCTAGATGGCGTGGAAATCCATAACCGTTAAGCCAAATAGCATCAATATCACTAGCTCGGCTAGCTATTTTTTGCTCAAGTATATAGGCACCTTCATTGATTAAAGCAAAAATCAGTCGTTGTTGAATCTCTTCATCACTGATGTCATTGCGTTGTTTAATTCCTAACTTAGTCGCATGAGCGTTAATCAGCTTAATGGCCGCATCGTCTGGACTACGTTTGTTAGTTTTTTCGTCATACTGATAAAAGCCAGCATGAGTCTTTTGTCCTAATCGGCCTGCTTCTACTAGCATATCTGCGGCACCAAAGTAGGTAGGATCATCGGGTCGTTCAGTGTTTGCTTGTCGTGCTTGATAACCTATGTCTATACCAGACATATCATTAACGGCTAATGGCCCCATGGCCATTCCCCATTGCACCATAGCATTATCGACTTGTTGTGGCGTTGCACCTTCAAGTAATAACATATTGGCTTCACGGCCATAACAAGCGTACATGCGATTACCGACAAAACCGTAGCAAACTTTTACAGCTACGCTTATTTTGCCCATTTTTTTACCTAAGGCCATTGCTGTAGTCAGTGTTTGGGCATCAGTATATTTAGTGGCAACGACTTCCAATAACTTCATTATGTTGGCAGGACTAAAGAAATGCATGCCAACGACCTTTTCTGGTCGTGTAGTTGCTTTGGCTATTTCATCAATATCTAAGTAAGAGGTATTACTTGCGAGAATTGCTTCTGGCTTACAAACCTTATCGAGTTGAGAAAATATTTGCTGTTTTACCGGCATTGTTTCAAAGGCAGCTTCTACTACTAGATCAACTTGCGCTAAATCTTGATAGTCACAAGTGCCAGTAATTAATGCCATACATTGATTAACTTTTTGCTTAGTCATAATGCCACGAGCTTCGGCTTGCTGATAACGTTTAGCAATGGCATTAATACCTTTGGCCAAGTTACTTTGACTCATTTCTAACAGTGATACACTAATGCCTGCATTAGCAAAACACATGGCAATACCGCCGCCCATAGTACCAGCACCAATAACGGCAACTGACGTTATGTCGGTAGGCGTTGGTTTGGTATCACCAGAATGCATTAGTTTAGCGGTCATTTTTTCAGCAAAAAAGGCATGACGCATTGCACGAGATTGCGTAGAACCTCTACAGGCTACAAAGTATTCACGCTCTTTCACCATGGCTTCATTTAAAGGTAAAGTAAATGAATTTTCTATTGAATTGATGGCGCTTTGTGGAGCTTGCTGACCTCGTGATTTTTTGGCTAATTTATCTCTAAACTGCTGACATAACAGGTGTGCAGCTTCTTTTTGTTCACTATCAAGTATCATTGGCAGTTGAGTGATTATTTTGCTAGCGTGGTTTTTTTCAAGCAATTGCTTGGCAAATAAAATTGTTTCAGTAAGTAAATGCTCTTTGTTACTACTATCAGTGTTGATAAGGAAATCAATAATGCCATAGCTATCAAGTTGCTCTACTTTTTGAGGCTTTCCTGATGTGATCATTGTTAATGCCAATTCAACGCCGGCAATTCTAGGTAATAGCTGTGTGCCGCCAGCGCCAGGTATTAATCCTAGGGTAACTTCTGGCAAGCCCAGCTTGGTGCCTCGAACGGCAACACGATAATGACAGGCAAGTGCCAATTCAAAACCGCCGCCTAGCACAGTGCCAAACAATGCGGCAATGGTGGGTTTACTACATTGATTGATACGTTGTAATACCTCAGGTAAGTGAGGTTCTTTTGGTGTTTTACCAAATTCTTTTATATCAGCCCCTGCAATAAAGGTTTTACCTTGGCAATATATAACAATAGCCGCGATATTTTCATCTTGCTCTGCTTGAGTAATCGCATCGATTACTCCTTGGCGAACCGCATGTGATAGCGCATTTACTGGTGGGTTATCAATATTGATGATAGCAATGTTATCAGCATTTGGCGCTGTTGGTATTAGTCGTACAGGAGCTGTCATATTGTTGCGTTTCCTAATTTTATTGTATTGATTTACCTAATATCATCCTCATACTGTATATACTGAGAATCTTAGGGTTAATGTACAAGGCTGTGTATAAAATACCTACACAATGACGCACTTCTCTGAATGAAGTGAAGCGCTTTTTTTGTTAATCAAGCAATACTCTCGCTAAGTTTAATAGACAAAGTTTAAGATACAAATCGCTGATAAAATTTATTACTTGCTTCAGGTAGTTTTCCCTGAGCATTTTCCATATTTTCTTCTATATAAGCGGTAGAAGGTTCCCCTAGCACTTTATACATTCTCTTTACTAAATCATGTGCCTCATATCCGACCCAACCTTGTTTTAACATCGCTTGAGGGAAATCAGGATCGCGTAATAAGATCCGGCGATAATCATGAATCAATATCACCCTAAGTAAAAAATATTCTGTCGTACTCAGTTGCTCAGACTTATTATGTTTGTTTAACAGTAGGTGGCAAAGCGGTCGATGAAAATTAAGAAAATCACGATAACTTGTTTCTAATTCTGATAATTTCCAACGATCTTTTATCAGTGCTTTTATCACGCTTTGTGAGTTTAAATCAGCAACGCTACCGTTGAGTATAATAACATTGTCAGCTAAGCCTAATTCGTGAATAGCTTCATTCAATGATGAGGAATCGCAAGAAGGGTGCGCATAAAGTCCGGAGACTAAGGTATTAAATCCTTGCCAAAGTAAACTTTTTACAAATTCTTCTTTTTTATTGTCTGGTACTGATATAGGTAAAACTAAAATCCAATTTTGATTCCAGTCAGCTTGGTCGGCAGCATAAATCCTTCTTGCTGCTTTTTCGTAATACGCCATAGCAAAATCGGTAAAGCAATAATAACTACACCGGCCAACTTTATTACCTTGTAACCAGTTGCTTTGTACTAAACGGTAGACTGAGGTTCGTACTTGACGTTCATTAAAGCCCAAAGGTTCAAGTGCTTTTATTAAACTCGACAGCCAAATCCAGCTACCATGCTGAGAAACGATGTCACCAAAAACAGTGACTACCATTGAAGTACAGCTAATTCTACTTTGTTTTATATGTTGCTTAACAGTAAGGTTAAGTTTACTGGTCTTCGTCATGCTTTTTCCTGTTTTTATTAATACTAACGTTGTATTACCGCTTAGTAAATTGTAGTCAATTTACTAAGCGGCTAGCAAGTAGGAAATAAGGCTAAAGCTGATATTTAGCAAGACAGTGACCTAATAACGTAATGTTATCGCAAAGCTTTATCTATCATCAAAACTGACAACAACTTCATCTGAGATAGGATGTGATTGACAGGTAAGAATGTAACCCGCATCAATTTCGTGTTGCTCAAGGCCATGATTAATATCCATGTCAACTTGTCCTGTGATCAACTTAGCTTTACAGGTTGAGCATACACCAGCTTTACAAGAGTAAGGTAATTCTACGCCATTGGCCATGCCCGCATCTAAAATGTTAGCGCCTACAGTCGCTAGTTCAAAATTATTACTGCGGCCATCGGCAATTACCGTTACTTTACTGGTACGGGTTTCACCATATTCGTGCACACGGCTTTTGGCTTTATCTAATACCAGTTGCGCATCTTCAGACGAGCTAGCAAATAACTCATAATGAATTTGCTCTTCTGCTAAACCTTCAATTCTAAAGCCGCGAGACACTTCAGAAATCATTGACTCAGGGCCACAAATGAAGGCTTCATCTGTCGTATTTATATCAATAAGTTTTTGTTTTTGTAATTGATAACCTTTCTTGTTATCAATTCTACCATTGAGTAAATCAGCGCCTTGATCTTCTTGACTCATGATGTTGACCCAATTAAAACGCGTTAAATAACGGTTTTTAATAAAGCTCAATTCTTCTTTGAACATCATGGTGAGGGTTTTTTGGTTACCATAAACCAAGGTGATTTGTGAATTTGGCTCACGGCCTAAAATTGATTTTATTAACGATAAAATAGGAGTAATACCACTACCGGCCGCTAGCAACATGTAGTTTTTACCTTGCTGCTTATCTTCGGTATCATCATTTAAATTTAAAGTAAAATCACCTTGAGGTGGCATTACTTCAATGCTATCACCGACGCTGAAATTATCATTAGCAAAGTTAGAGAATACACCTTTATCAACACGTTTTATCGCCACTGATAATTGTGCTTCATCAACACCAGAACAAATGGAGTAACAACGACGAATGAGCTCTCCGTCAATAGATACTTCTAATGTTAAAAATTGTCCGGGAGTAAAGGCAAATTTTTGCTTTAACTCGTCTGGGATATTTAAACTCAAGCAAATTGCCGAGTCGGTTTCTGGCCTAATATTGGCGATAGTAAGAGAATAAAATTTTGTCATGTCGCACCTTCTTGGTATTATTGCGATTAAATATGTTTAAAAAGATCGAATGGTTCATGGCAGCTATTGCACTGAAACAGAGCTTTACATGCCGTTGAGCCATATTCGCTGAGTAACTTAGTGTCAGCACTGCCACATTGCGGGCAAAGTACTTGGCTGTCACTATTAAGGGGTTGCTCATGATCACCTACCAGATCATTAGGCGGAGCAATACCATAGTCTCTAAGCTGATTTCGACCTTTATCTGTCATCCAATCAGTTGTCCAAGCAGGTGATAATTCGGTGATGATCACCGTTTTTTCAATGCCATATGCTTTAAACGCTATTGCTATATCTTCAGCAATAGCATCCATAGCTGGACAGCCTGAGTAAGTAGGGGTAATGGTTACTGATGCCTGATTACCCTGACGTTTGATATCTTTCAAAATACCTATATCCCACAAAGATAACGCAGGAATTTCTGGATCTTTAACCTGATCTAAACATTGCCATAATTCAGGAAACTCTGAGTTACGACGAAATTGTTCTCGCTCAAATTGTATTGGGGATTTTGTCGGGATAACTTGCATCATAGTCTCCATAAAACTACCACTTGGCGCCAGGAAATGAACGGTGAACAAACTGCATTTCAGTTAATAAATGCCCTAAGTGTTCAGTGTGATAACCTTGTCGACCACCGCTAACAACCCAATCTTGATCAGGTACCATTAATGTTGCTTCTTCAATAATAGCGGTGACTTCTTTTAGCCAAGCTGCTTTCAATTGTGTGCAATCAACCGCAATGCCAGCATCTACCAGACGTTGTTCTAGCTCATCAAGTTCAAATAATTCATGGCTATAACCCCATATATCATTTAAGGCAAGTTGCATTTTTTCGTGGCTTTCGCTGGTACCATCGCCTAAACGTAAGGTCCAATCTTTTGAACGACGACAATGATACTTTGTTTCTTTTGCTGCTTTAACTGCAATGGCAGCAAGGGTTTCATCGTTCGAATTTTTTAATTGCTCAAGAAAGTGCTTGTTATAAACATCAATCAATAGTTGGCGTGCCGTGGTATAAGCAAAGTCACCTTTGTGCAATTCATGTAACAAGTGGTTTTGAAACTGTCTTTCATCGCGTAAATAAGCAAAATTATCTTCGGTTATATCATCAGTGCCATTTTGTTCATTGCTAAGTTGTGCGGCATAGGTGTAATACATGCGTGCATGACCAAGAAAGTCGAGTGCAACATTACCTAAAGCAACATCCTCTTCAATAAAAGGGGCTCTTGATACCCATTCTGAAATACGGTGACCGATAACAATAGCATCGTCACCCAGACGTGCAGCGTAATCAATAGTATCTTGTTTGCTCGCTATTTTTGTAGAACTAGTCATCTTTTACTCCTGATTACATTGCGCCAACTTCTTTGGGAATATCATAGTAAGTCGCATGACGATAAGGTTTATCATCAGAAGGATCGAAAAAACTATCACTGTCATCTTCTTGTGATGCACAGATATCATTTGATTTTACTACCCAAATGCTCACACCTTCACTACGGCGAGTATAAACATCGCGTGCATATTCTAAGGCTTGTTCTTTATCTTCAGCATGTAAGCTGCCGGCATGTTTATGATCTAATCCACGTTTCGAACGAAGGAACACTTCAAATAACTCTAATTTTTCTAAACTCATTTTATTTCTCCTCAAGGCTAACTGTACTAACAACGTTACTAACAAATTGACTGGTTATTGCTGTTAGGCTGCTGTTTCCGCGTTAATTTTTCGTTGTAATTTTTTTTGTTGGTATGCTGACATTGCATCACGTACCCAAGCACCTTCTTCATGGGCTTTTACATGGTGCTGAATTCGTTGACGATTACTATGGCCGTTACCATTAATTACCGCGTAGAATTCTTCCCAATCGATTTCACCGCTGTCATGTTGTCCTTTTTCTTCATTCCAAACCAAATCTTTATCAGGGTGCTCTAAACCTAAATAAGCAATTTGAGGTACCGTTTGATCAATGAATTTTTGACGTAAATCATCATTGGTTTCGCGTTTTATTTTCCACTTCATTGACTTAGCACTATGCGCTGATTCAGAGTCATGCGGACCAAACATCATTAATGAAGGCCAGTAAAAACGGTTGAGTGAATCTTGTGCCATTTGTTTTTGTGCTGGCGACCCTTTAGCAAGTTCCATCATGATCACGTAACCTTGACGCTGATGAAAACTTTCTTCCTTACAAATGCGGATCATGCCACGTGAATAAGGACCATAAGAGGTACGTTGTAGCGATACCTGATTAACGATAGCAGCGCCATCCACTAACCAACCAATAGCGCCCATGTCACCCCATGTTTGTGCAGGGTAATTGAAAATAGAAGCGTACTTAGCTTGACCACTTTGTAAGGCCGCAATTAATTCACTGCGCTCAATACCTAAGGTTTCAGTGGCACTATACAAATATAAACCGTGACCGCCTTCATCTTGTACTTTAGACAGCAACACTGTTTTACGACGCAGTGAAGGTGCACGTGTTATCCAGTTTCCTTCAGGCTGCATACCTATTATTTCTGAATGGGCATGTTGTGACATTTGACGGATTAAATTTTTACGATAAGCTTCTGGCATCCAATCTTTTGGTTCGATTTTTTGCTCGCTATCTATTTTTTGTTGGAAAACAGCTTCTAGTTCTGCTTCACTTTTATTATATTCGGCCATAACTTTTCCTGTCGTTAATATGTTAACTACTTTAATGATACGATTATTTACGAATATGTCAACACTGTGTATCGCATTTAATCATGTTATTTTAAATCACTATAATTTCCAGTTGGTTACCTATACCCGTTCTATTTGAAGATGTATAAGTCAGCTGGAATTAGAAATAACGTTAGGCAAGACATTGATTGAAGAGAATGGTTATTCAGGATAATAGGCTCCTGCATTCTCTAATAACACCATCCATGTAGCGCCATTGTCGAAATTTTTAGTGACTAAACTCTTTCAATGATGATAGCAATGCCTTGACCAACGCCAATACACATGGTGCATAAGGCATAACGACCTTGTGTGCGTTCAAGTTGATGCATGGCAGTAATGACTAATCTAGCGCCACTGGCACCTAAAGGATGTCCTAACGCAATAGCGCCACCATTAGGATTTACCTGCGCGGCATCATCTGGCAGGCCTAATCCACGTAGTACCGCTAACCCTTGTGCAGCAAAGGCTTCGTTTAATTCTATTACGTCCATTTGGTCTAGGGTTAAACCTGCTTTAGCCAGTACTTTATTAGTGGCAGCTACGGGTCCATAACCCATAATACGTGGCGCTAAGCCTGCTGTTGCCATCGCCACTATACGTGCTCTTGGTGTTAAGTTATTGGCTTTAATTGCTTGTTCTGAGGCAAGTAATAAGGCACAAGCGCCATCATTGACACCCGAAGCATTACCGGCAGTAACTGAGCCATTTTCTTTAAAAGGTGTGGCTAATTTGGCTAACGTTGCTAGTGGGCTGAGACGTAAATGTTCGTCATCAGCTACAATGATATCGTCACCTTTACGCTGTTTAATATGAACGGGCACAATCTCATGGCTGAAAAGCCCGGCTTGTTGTGCCGCCAACGCTTTTGTTTGGCTATTAAAGGCGAAAGTATCTTGATCTACACGGCTTATGTTAAATTGTTCAGCAACATTTTCTGCCGTTTCAGGCATAGAATCTACACCGTATTCTTTGGCCATTAATTTATTAACAAAACGCCAGCCTATTGTGGTATCAAAAATTTCAGCTTGACGGCTAAAAGCACTCGTGGCTTTAGGCATAACGAAAGGGGCTCTCGACATTGATTCAACGCCACCGGCAATAATCAAATCAGTTTCACCACTAGCTATGGCACGTGAACCACTGCCAATCGCATCGATACCTGAGCCACATAAACGGTTTAGTGTTAACCCTGGAACATCAATAGGTAGTCCGGCAAGTAAACCACTCATACGGGCAACATTACGGTTATCTTCACCGGCTTGGTTAGCACAACCGTAGAAAACATCATCAACACTCGCCCAGTTTACTTGGGGATTACGTTTGATTAATTCTCTAATAGGAATAGCGCCTAAATCGTCAGCCCTTACGGTAGACAGTGCGCCACCATAGCGGCCAAATGGAGTTCTGATTGCGTCACAAATATAAGCATTGTTCATAATAATTTCCTTGGCTACTTTTCTTCAGGTAATACGCTTTCTTTAGGTAAAACACTTTGCTTTATACGCGCAGAGTTACCTTTAAAAAGTGCAATAAGTTGTTGGTTCTGATTAGTAATTTTTATTTGGTAAACACCGCTACGTCCACCTTGATGTAATTCTTCAGCGGTTGCGGTTAGTGTGTCGCCTTCAAAGGCAGGACTGACAAAATCAATGGTGCAGCTTAACGCTACAGCCGCTTGATTTTGTGAATTACAGGCAAAAGCAAAAGCAGAGTCAGCTAAGGTGAAAATTTGCCCGCCATGGCAGGTTTTATGGCCATTAAGCATAAAATCTTTTACCACCATGACCGCAACTGCGCTGCCACAGTGTACTTGTATTAATTTAATCCCTAGCGCTTGAGAGGCGGCATCATTTTCATACATATAATGGGCGCAGCGTTGCGCTAGCTGATCGGCTTCACTGAGGTTTAAGCTACTATCTATCACAGTTATTCTCCGGTGAACGTTGGTTGACGTTTTTCCATAAAGGCACTAACGCCTTCACGATAATCACTAGTGCGGCCTAGTTCACGCATTGCATATTTTTCTAACTCTAATTGTTGATGCATAGGCGTAGAGAATGAATTGTTCATCAGTTCTTTTATTTTAGCTAAACCTTTGGTTGGCTGTGTTGCTAAATGAAGCGCTAATGTCATGGTTTCATCCATTAATTTTTCATCGTCAACACATTGCCAAATCATGCCCCAATTTTGCGCTTGCTCGGCAGATAGTTTATCGCCTAGTAATGCTAAGGCTTTGGCTCTTGGTAAGCCTAATGCGCGTACTAAATTAAAGGTACCGCCTGAATCTGGTACTAAGCCTATTTTACAAAATGCCTGAATGAATTTAGCACTTTTAGCCGCTAAAACAATATCACAAGCTAAAGCAATACTGGCACCGGCACCTGCGGCAACACCATTAACTGCACATAACACCGGTTTTTCCATGGTCATAATATTGCGAATAAGTGGGTTGTAATTTTTTTCAACTGACTCACCTAAATCTGGTGCTTCATCAGACACTTTTACTGAGCGATCGCTTAAGTCTTGTCCGGCACAAAAACCACGACCTGTACCGGTGATAACTAAGCAACGTACAGCACTGTTGTCGCGAGCATCTTTTATTGCTTCGCGCACTTCGTCATGCATGAGACTATTAAAACTATTAAGTGAAGCAGGGCGGTTTAGGGTTAAAACAGCTACGCCTTGATCTAGTTGATATGTGATGGTGGAAAAACTCATTTTACTCTCCGCTTTTTTGTCGTTGTTATTTATGTCGATCTTGTTTTATGGCTGCTTAGCCTTATTTGCTGTAGACACTGTGTAGTAGATCAGTAACACTAGTTAACCTATTAAGTATCTATTTACTTGTTCTATAACTATCTATAACTACCTGTAACTCCTTAAGGAATCTTTTATGCCAAGTTATGCTATTGAAAACCTTGTACCCGTTGTTGACCCACTGGCTTATGTTCATCCAACGGCAGTATTAATTGGTGACGTTATTATTGATAAACACTGCTATATTGGTCCTAACGCAGTATTACGTGGCGATTTTGGCCGTATTATTGTTAAACAAGGCGCAAACGTACAAGACACTTGCGTCATTCATAGCTTTCCTGGAAAAGACTGTATTATTGAAGAAAATGGTCATATAGGTCATGGCGCTATTCTTCATGGTTGTCATATTGGCGAAAATGCTTTAGTAGGCATGAACGCGGTTATTATGGACGATGCTATTATTGGCGCTGAATCTTTAGTGGCGGCAACAGCCTTTGTTAAATCTGCTTTTGAATGCCCACCAAGAAGTTTACTAGCAGGCAGCCCTGCCACCATTAAACGAGCGTTGAGTGATAAAGAAGTTGCTTGGAAAACCGGTGGTACCAAGCAATATCATCATCTAACTGAACGTTGTCTAAAAAGTTTGCACCAAGTTGAACCCTTAACAGCAGTTCAAAGTAATCGACCACGTTTTACTGATAGTGCTTATAAACCTAAGCATGAAGGCTAATAAATTAATAAGATAAACATCCTCAGTAAATGAGGATGTTATACATCATTAATTAAGGCTCTTTTCTTTCTACTAAGGTCATAATGTCGTATAAAGCAACAATAACATCGTGTTGATTAGTCACTTCAACATCCCATACCACAACGCCTGTGGCTCTTTCTTCTTCAGGACGTTTGTCTTTTTTGATTTTCTTCTTCACCGTTATTTTTACTTGAATAGTATCGCCAATAGGAACCGGTTCAACAAAACGTAAATTTTCCAAACCGTAGTTGGCTAATACGGGTCCAGGTGCGGGATCAACAAACATACCTGCTGCAGCTGAAATAATAAAATAACCATGGGCTACACGTTGACCAAACATAGAATCTTTTGCGGCTATTTCGTCAAAGTGAGCATAGAAGTGATCGCCAGATATTGCGCCAAAGTTAACTATGTCAGCTTCGGTAACGGTACGTCTGTGGGTGGTTAAGCTTTCACCCACTTGTAATTCTTCAAAATATTTTCTAAAAGGATGTTTATCGTTACCAGATGTTTTGGCACCCGCTATATATTCTTTGGTGATAGCCATTAACGTGGTTGGTGAGCCTTGAATGGCGGTACGTTGCATATAATGCTTAACCGCACGTGAACCCCCTAATTCTTCACCACCACCAGCACGACCAGGTCCACCGTGAACCAGTGTTGGTAATGGTGAACCATGACCCGTTGATTCTTTCGCACAATCTCTATTGAGTACTAACATACGGCCATGGAAAGCTGCAGCAGATAACACTATTTTAGCCGCTTCTTCATTATCATAAGTGACTAGTGAAGCAACTAAGCTACCTTTGCCCAAACGTGCAATTTCAATGGCTTCATCGATAGAGTTATATGGCATCAGTGTACTGACCGGACCAAACGCTTCGATGCTATGAGGCGCGTCGGTTTCTAGTGGCTTGGCACAATAAAGTAGCGTTGGTGGATAAAAAGCATCGGTCTTAAGGTTATCGCCAGTGAGTTCAAGTTTACTTAAGTCGCCACCGTAAACTACTTCACAAAAATCACTCAGTTGAGCAACTTTATTTTCAACATCCAAACGCTGGCTTTTACCCACTAAAGGTCCCATGCGAACACCTTTAATACTTGGATCGCCTAAGGTCACTTTACTCAAGCGAGCAATTAAGGCTTCTTGTACTGCGGACACTTTACTTTGTGGCACAATAATACGGCGAATAGCAGTACATTTTTGTCCTGCTTTCACGGTCATTTCATTAGTGACTTCTTTGATGAATAATTGAAACTCTTCATCTTCAACGCTAACGCTTTCACCTAAAATACAGCTGTTTAATGAATCAGCTTCCATGGTAAATGGAATACTCTTAGCAACGATGTTTTCATGGCTACGTAATTTTTGGCCTGTGTAAGCAGAACCAGTAAAAGTAACAACATCTTGTTCATTTAATCGGGCAAGTAAATCACCAACACCACCACAAATTAATTGAATAGAGCCTTCTGGTAAAATGCCACAAGCAATAATTTCTTCTACCATGGCTTGGGTTACATAAGCAGAAGCGGTGCCTGGTTTAACAATAACGGGCATACCCGCAATTAAACTAGGCGCAATTTTTTCTAACATTCCCCAACAAGGAAAATTAAAGGCATTGATATGTACGGCAACACCAGGCTTTGATGTTAAAATATGACGAGCGACAAAGGTGCCTTTGGCTGATAGAGCTTCGGCTGGTCCTTCAACAATAAATTTTTCATTAGCAAATTCTCTACGTGCTATGCCTGAATAGCTAAACATTGTGGCTAAACCACCTTCAATATCAACCCAGCTATCAACTTTAGTAGCACCAGTTTTAGCTGATACCGCATACAACTGCTCTTTTTTTGACATTAAATGCTTAGCGACATTTTTAATGGCATTAGCGCGTTCGTGAATAGTCATTTCGCGTAGTGCTTTACCACCAACGTTACGGCCATGCTCTAGCATTTTGTTAAAATCTATACCATTACTACTGACTTCACAGATTTCACTGCCATTAAGTGCGTCGTAAACCTTAACCCCTTGCCCTTGGCCTTCAAACCAAATTCCATAACAATAACTTTTTGATATCATTGACTAATCCTCGTTAACCGTTTGTTGGTTTTTGTTTTTTAAAATTGCTTTTATTTAATAATTATTAAATCTAAATTTAAAAAGTGATACATTTTTATTGATTTATATCAAAGAAGTGTTTTATATTATCAGCAATTACTTAATATCGAAAGTACTTTTTTTAGGAGAATAAAATGTCATCTAAACAGCTTGGTTATGAAGCAATCGAAACAGCAAGTGTGGATGAATTACGGGATTTACAGTTTAATCGTCTCAAAACTACACTGACTAATGCTTATAATAATTCGCCGGTATATACAAAGAAATTTGATGACCATGGTGTTCATCCTGATGATTTAACTTGTCTGGAAGATTTAAGTAAGTTTCCTTTTACTACTAAGGCAGATATGCGTGATAGCTATCCTTTTGGCATGTTTGCTTTACCAATGGAGCAAATAGTTCGTGTGCATGCGTCAAGCGGTACTACGGGTAAACCAACGGTAGTGGGTTATAGCCAAAATGATATTGATACTTGGGCTAATGTTGTGGCTCGCTCTATTTATGCTGCCGGTGGTAGACCCAAAGATAAAGTGCATATCGCTTATGGCTATGGTTTATTTACCGGTGGTTTTGGTGCCCATTATGGTGCAGAACGTTTAGGTTGTACGGTTATCCCGATGGGCGGTGGTCAAACAGAAAAGCAAGTACAGCTTCTACAAGATTTTGATCCCGATATAATCATGGTAACCCCTTCTTATATGCTTAATATTGCTGATGAAATTATTCGTCAAGGTATCGATCCTGAAAAAATGGCACTGCGCACAGGTATTTTTGGTGCAGAGCCTTGGACAGATGGTATGCGTAAAGATCTACAATCACGCATGTCAATGGATGCCGTAGACATCTATGGTTTATCCGAAATGATGGGACCAGGTGTTGCACAAGAATGTATTGAAACGATGGACGGACCAACCATTTGGGAAGATCATTTTTATCCTGAAATAATTAACCCAGAAACAGGTGAAGTGGTTGCTGACGGTGAAGAAGGCGAGTTGGTTTTTACCAGTTTAACCAAAGAAGCGATGCCAATGATCCGTTATCGAACCCGTGATTTAACACGTTTGTTACCGGGCACGTCAAGAACGATGCGTCGTATGGATAAAATTACTGGTCGTAGTGATGACATGTTAATTATTCGTGGTGTGAATGTTTTTCCAACACAAATTGAAACACAAATTTGCTCGATTGAAGGCTTAACGCCTCATTATCAAATTGAAGTGGGTAAAAAAGGTAATATGGACACGATTAAAGTACAGGTTGAGCTTGCGCCTGAATCGGTGTCTGCTAATTATGATGACCTAGTCAAAAAGTTAAATCATAAAATTAAAACGTTTATTGGTATATCATGCGCTATCGAATTAAAACAACCTAATGAACTACCGCGTTCACAGGGTAAAGCGCAACGGGTTATTGATAATCGTAAAACGTAATACTTAATGTATAAAATAGAATAAAGAATGATATTCACCCCCTAGACAAATTTTTCTAGGGGGTGAATATTGCGTTTTAAAGTAGTAATTAACGTATAATAAATCACGTTATGTACTAGAGGTTTTAACATTTTCACCCAACAATAACCGGTTATTATGCACAGCGTACATAGGTGCAATATTGATATTAATCAATTGTTTTCTTCTGTTTTTAATATATATTATTGTTAAGCATGAATTAGCATTTGGTATACGGATATGTCAAAAGAAAATAACGTAAGATTTAACTTTATTGAAAGTGTTGTTAGCTGGGAAGGGCAAATAAATGCAACTCACTTAGCCACTAAATTTCAATTATCGCGGCAAGCCGCAAGCACTGTTCTACAACAATACCGAGACAAGTTCCCCAAAAACCTGCTTTACAACCAATCAAATAAAGCTTTTATAGCAACCGTTGAGTTTGATAATAATACACAATTAACTGACTTTTCTGATTATTTAACTGCGGTTTCTATTTCACATCAATCAACGGCAAACCTAAAACAAAATGTTGATGTTTGTGTATTTGAAGTTGAAGCGCCACTTCGAAACATTAACCCTATACAGGTTAGGCCAATACTTCGAGCGATACGTGAAAAACTTGCTATAGATATTGGCTACATTTCCCTTAGCAGCCCAGATTATCTTGATCGCATTATTCAACCACATGCCCTGATATTTGACGGGTTACGCTGGCATGTAAGGGCATACTGCAACAAAAATCAACAATTTAGAGACTTCACCTTATCTCGCTTTAATGGTGAAGCTGAGTTTGAAGGCAAGGCGACCCACTTATCCGCGTTAGATGAAAATTGGCAAACCATAGTTGATGTAGTGATTGAAGCAGACCCTAGGTTTAACGAACAGCAAAAACGGATAATAGAGCAAGACTTTCAAATGGAAAATGGGCAAAAAACCATCACCACCCGGGCAGCGCTAGTGAACTATTTATTACGCCGTTTGCACATCGACAGCTATAAAAACACCCCAGAAGAACAGCAAATAGTACTTACCTACAACAGTAGAAAGTGCATCGCACCTTATTTGCCACAACCTGGTTAGTTTCTTTACGTGTTAAAAATTACAGTGTTTCACAAAGCCGCTTTATTGATTAGTCTACAGGCTATTCAAATAATTAAAATTAGTAAGCTGAAGGAATAACTAGGTACAGCATGGAAAACTTAAAACCGTCTGATTTAAAAAGTATATTACACTCTAAACGCGCTAATATGTATTACCTCGAATATTGTCGAGTAATGCAAAAAGATGGGCGGGTTTTGTATCTCACTGAAGCGCTATCTACCGGTAAGAATAGCGAAAACCAATACTTTAATATTCCTATCGCTAATACTACCGTAATACTGCTAGGAAACGGTACGTCAATTACTCAAGCTGCTATGCGAATGCTAGCCCAAGCTGGCGTACTAGTTAGCTTTAGTGGTGGCGGCGGAACACCGTTATATATGGCAAATGATGTTGAGCAGCCTATCGAATGGATGACGCCACAAAGTGAATATCGGCCAACCGAATACTTTCAAGGTTGGATGAAGTTTTGGTTTGATGACAAAAAACGCTTAGCTGCGGCTAAACAACTTCAACAAGCACGCATTACCTTTTTAAAACAAGTTTGGCAAAAAGATAAAGAATTAAAAACCGAAAGCTTTAATTTTGACGATAAAACCATACAAAATGCCTTAGACACTTTTTATACTCGCACTGACCAAGCCAAAAAACAGTCTGATTTATTATTAACCGAAGCACAGCTTACTAAAGTGCTATACAAATATGCAGCTAATAATACCCAAACTAAAGACTTTACTCGACAACACCAATCAACCGATCTTGCCAACAATTTTTTAAATCATGGCAACTACTTAGCCTATGGTTTAGCGGCCAGCGCTTTATGGGTACTTGGCATTCCGCATGGTTTTGCGGTAATGCATGGCAAAACCCGCAAAGGAGCATTGGTATTTGATGTGGCTGACATCATTAAAGACGCCATAGTACTGCCTTGGGCTTTTATATGCGCCAAAGAAAATGCCACTGAACAAGAATTTAGACAGCAAGTATTACAATCTTTTACTGATCATAAAGTATTAGATTATATGTTTAACACCATAAAAAGCATTGCTTTATCTAATGACCTTGTTGAAGAAACAACAGAAGAAACCACAAAAGAAACGATAAAAGAGCAAACAACCGATAAAGGTAAAAACAACTTATGATGGTTACCTTTGTTAGTCAGTGCGAAAAAAACGCCTTAAAGAAAACTCGCCGAGTACTAGACGCCTTTGCTAACCGCATAGGTGATAACACGTGGCAAACACTGATCACCGAAGATGGCTTGATTACGGTTAAAAAAATGCTACGCCAAACAGCGAGCAAAAGTACCGCAGTGAGCTGTCATTGGATCAGAACCCGCGCACGTAGCCAATTTTTATGGGTGGTGGGTTCAAAATCAAAATTTAATGAACAGGGTATTGTGCCTGTTAATACAACAGCAAAAGAGATTATTATGGATGTGAAGCAGTTAAAGCCAATAAAGGGGGAGATTTATGCAAATACCCATTTACAGAAGTTAGAAGAACACTTGTTCGCAGTCGGTTTTGTTGCGGAACAATTGTATTTGCACTTTTATCCAGAAAAGAAAAAGCAAGCGAATGCAGCATTTATCGCTGGTTGTATTCACGATATTGGAAAATTAGATCCATCCTTCCAAGGTTGGGTAATTAAACCAAAAAATAAAACATACAAAGCAGAAGATGGTCAACATATTGATGACACCAAATTTAGTTTTGAAAAGCACCCTAGGCATAATGAAATTTCAGCTCTGATTTTTCAATGCTTATCAAATAATGCTAAAGGAATAAGCTCAATCAAGCTGTCGATTAAGCACGCTATTTATTGGCATCATGCTAGGCCATTTAGAGTAAAAGAAAAAGATGGATTTGATACCTACGGCAAAATTTTCAATAAATTAAAAGCGAATCTTGGGGATAAAGCTCAAGCTCTACTATCTAAGAAATCTATCAATATGTTAAATACTGTATGTGAAATAGATAAAAAGTATCGAGGAGAAGAAATTAGTCTTCTTACTAAATCATACTGTCAAGAGTTTGATAATGATGTATTAGTAAATTATGAATATACGCCATTGCCTTTTTATAAAGAATATCCACTTTCAGAAAATCTCAATGATTATCAAAGCAAGATATTAACTAATGCACACAACAATGAAGTACGTGCGTGTTTGATCACCGCTGACCGTTGGGTTTCATCATTATCGGCTAATGACTTATCTTCATATATTAAAAACCATAAACTGAGCGAGTTTGTAGAAGCGCAACTAGTCAATAATATTTTAATAGAAAGTAATCTAAAATCGCATATTCAGTCGTGTATAAGTTGGTTTCCTGATAGCTCCCGTAGTCAAAAACAGTCATTGGTTGCAGCTAAACTTGCAGAAGATAGTGAACATATAAAAGTACTTGCTGGTGCGGCAGGGTGTGGAAAAACGAAAATAGCCTTGGAATGGGCTGGGTTAAGAGATGCTCAACAAATTATTTGGGTGTGCCCTCGAGTACAAATATGCCAAGGTATGTTTACAGAATTAAAAGCATCAGATAACCCATATCTGCAAGATGCAACGGTAGAAATTTTTACGGGTGAATTTAAGTTCACTAATAATTTTGAAACACCTACACCTGAAAATGAACAATTAACCGCGGATATCGTCATCACAACAATTGACCAGTTACTTAGCGGAATAATTAGCCACACAAAAGCAGACCGGTTACTTAATTACCTTAGTGCACATATTATTTTTGATGAATTTCATGAATACATCAATATGCCAGCATTTAATTTATTATTTGCAGAGCTAGTTACCTCAAGAAACCAGTTAAATAACGGCAGTAATATACTCTTAGTATCAGCGACACCTAATTATTTTTATTTAACAAACCTTCTTAACCTTGATGTTGATTATGATGTTGTTGAAATGCCATCTTTTAATAATAAAAAATATCAATTTGATTTTTCACAATATGATGAAACTAAGGAAGATGAAAGTAATCCTCTGTACCAAACACAATCATTAACCACTTTTACTATCAGTAATACCGCTACAACAGCGCAAAAAAGTTTTATCAATAACTTAACGGATGAGAATGCAATTCTATTGCACTCAAAATACAAAAAGAGCGATAAGCAGCAATTGTTTGATAGCGTATTTGAATCTTTTAAGCGTGATGGTAATGGTATGTTTGCGCAGCTTCGCAGTGGTCCGATTGTTCAAGCATCACTAAATATTAGTTGTGATTATATGATCTCAGAAATCACCACGGCTGAAAACTGCCTACAAAGAATGGGACGCTTAGATAGATTTGGCCAAAATGATGATGTTAATTGTTATACCATTGTCGTGCCAGAAAGCATTCATTCAAATAAAGGAACCGGAGCAGTTGCAAGATTTCTTTCGACTTCTAATTCATTATTGTCAACGAAAGCATGGTATCAATTTCTAATTGAGTATACCGACAATGGTAATAAAGTACTCACCATTGCTGAAATATATCAGCTATATAAAGATTTTTATCAATTGCCTTCTGCGGTAGATTTAATTGAACAAGATTCAATTAGCTCTATGAAAAAAAGCGCAATGCTTATTACAGCTAAAGTAAGTGAGCCTCAGACGATGATCTTTCGTAAAAAGCAACAAACTCAACGAGCCAAAATTAGTAATAATTCATTACGTGGTGACAGCCGGTTTGTACAAATGGCAGTCTGTAATCTAGATCATAAAAACTCACCCGTTGTTATGGAAAAGTACGCTTATACAGTTTCAGTTGATGAACTGGAGAGTGTTGATAATTTAACTGCCTCGTCAGAACTTATTCAAGGTTATGGCGATAGTACAAATAACTTACTGACTTATATGGTGAAGAAGCATCACAACATTATGGGAGGAACAAAGCCATACAAAGACTTTATTTTACTTAATGATGCAAAAGACCCTGAGTTCCCAGTTTATTTGAGTTATACCCCAAATGATTTACTCGCTGTTGGCGGTGAGTCGGCAAGGCATAACTCAGCAATTTATTATGGTGTATGTGAAAAACAAGCCATAGGCGCAATTTCAAATAAAAATTTAACTTGTAAAAAGGATTGAACATGAAAAAAGTAACAGGTATTAAAAGCGTTGATTTTAAAATTACAGCAGTAGGACACGGTGTTGTGAATTGGAATGGTCCAACTTCCTTGAAGGTTCAAGATGATAGTAAACTAGGAAAGAATAACCATACAATGCCGAAGTTAAGAGGGTATACAAATCTTACAGGTGAGGTAAGTGAAAAAGGCTATAAATATGTAAAAGAGCCTACCGATATAGATTTCAAAAAAACGCCTTTATACATCAGTCAAAACTGTATTCGTCATCATTTATTTAGAGAACAAGCGTTTGATGTTCATTACGCAAATAAAAGTAAAGTAGAAAATTTAACACAAATGTTAGCCTCTATTACAGGCCTTGTACGTGGTTATGTTGTGCCTTCAAGTCAAAATAAACGCACAAGTCCATTGTTGTTAGAAGATTTTGTTGATCAATTAGGCAACGGTAATTTTGAACAATTTGGTCAAGCCGGTGAAAGAGATAACTCTTCTTTTTTTTCAAAAACAACATTTGGTGACACTGAATATATTGCTTATGGCTCAATCAGTATTGAGCAATTGCAATTCATTTCATTAGATAAAAAATTCGATCGTGAAGCGATGGGAATTAAAGTAGGTCAAGGGGAAGAAGTTGCACAAGCAGTACAAGACTTCATTCAATCACTTAATCCTAGTTTGAATCCTACAGCGACATTCCATGAAAACTATGTTCGCAGTGGGACAATCTTCGAAGAAGGTGAGATTGGTATTTTATTAGATCAAGACGCAATAAAAGCGCTTATTGATTACACAATAGAACTCATTAGTGAATTGACTATTCGTCAAGCCAAATCATATATGTATGTAGATGACGTAGTTGTTGATTATAACGACAGTAATAAAATGATGCGTATAAAGCGTGATAAAAATAGCATATCACCCGAGCCTGAAAAAGAGTATGCAACCTACTTTTACCAAAAATAAAGAAGGTTAAAATAATGAAAATTGAAATTAAATATGAGTCGAGTTGGCGAAACTCATTTCTTGATGGCTCTAACGATGAACCTTTACCTAAAACTGGACGAAAGTTTATTGGCTCAATGACAAGTCTTAAAAAAGAGGGGAATTATATTCCCCGCAGCATTAGTCATAATACGGTGATGGGGTTGCTAAATCGTTTGATCGGCGATCAACGAAAGCTATATCAATCAAGACAAAGTGACATTTATTATTTTAAAGAGTTGGAGTCATTGGTTACATTTGAAGATAAGCCAATTTATGTGAACCAAGAAATGACTTATGTGCGAAATATATCAGGTAGTGAAGATCAGAACTCTTATACAGGCATGATTCAAGTGGATGACCCTATATTTACATCAGATTATTCAAAGCAGTTGTGGGGGGTGTTACAACTGGATTTAAACGAACTGTGCGAGTTTATATTAGAGAATAAAAAGGTATTTAAAACGATTGCACATAATCCGCTAGTAATTATTGCACGGCTTGATGAATTATTTAAGCTCAAATCTATTCCCAATGAAGCTAACATAAATGAAGCTTTTAATTATTTAAGAAGTAATTTTGAAAAATTTAATGGCTTAAACCGAAAAGAAGAAGTGCTGCCTATTAGTTTATATTGCTCTGCTTTATATTTACAACTTGAACGATTGAGTGATGACTTTGTTGTTTCATCAGCAAAAACTAAAGCTGGAGGGCTAAGCGGCATCTCTAATAATGGTTTTACAAAAAAGGACTTTATGAGTCGCTACACCTCAGGTGACAAAAAGAAAATATGGGGTAACCCCTATATTCGTAAAGAAAAGATTAAAGGCATTGGAGAGGTAACCTCTTTAATGTCAAAAGCAGGCGGCACGTTGAATATAAATATTAATGTTGATCGTTCTACCGCCAAAAGTCTTTTAGAGGTAATTGAAAATGCGGGTGTTTCTAGTTTTTATTTAGGTAAAAAAGGTTTGGCTTACGTTTCTAATATCAGAATTTAGGAGTAAAAATGAAATATTATCTCGATATTACCTTATTGCCAGAGGCTGACATTACCCTAGGGTTTATCTGGCAAAAAGTTTACCAGCAAGTACACATAGCGTTAGTTGATAATAAAGTAGGAGAGAATGAATCAGCTATTGCTGTTGCTTTTCCCCTTTATGGTGAACATGCATTCCCCTTAGGCAACAAATTAAGGTTATTGGCTGCTGACGAATCACAACTAATAGCGTTAAATATTAATAGCTGGTTAAATCGTCTTGAGGATTATGTACACATTAAGTCGATTAAACCAGTACCTGAGGATGTGACTCAAGTATGTTTTGTTAGGCAGCATGTTAAAGGTGAAGAAAGAATAGAAAAAGATATGCTGAGTAAGGCGAAACGTTGGTCTGAAAAATCAGGACAATCGTTGGATATTTGTTTGTTGGAACTTGAAAAAAGTAAACCCAAAGCGGATGTTTCTTTACCTTTTATCTGGTTAGAAAGCCAAGAAACCAAACAACGGAATGAAGGCGGCGCTAGTAAATTTCCGTTATTTATCAATAAGATAAGCATTAACAAACAACAGTCAGGCGTATTTAATTGTTATGGTTTAAGTGCAAACCATAACAATAAAGGCAAGCTGGTAAGTATTCCCCAGTTTTAACCTTTATTTTTGTTCTTTAAAAATTCGAAAGTAAAACAATAAGTTATAAATAGCGATAAAAATTAGGGTAAAAAGCATATTTTACCCTAATCGCTTGTTGTAACTTATTTTTATGCTGATATTCTATTGTTCACTGCCACGCAGGCAGCTTAGAAAGATAATCATATGCTTTAGTAAATGCTTAGCAAGTTCACTGCCACGCAGGCAGCTTAGAAAATGTTCCGAGCTTCTTCGACATCCTCACCGTCTGTTCACTGCCACGCAGGCAGCTTAGAAAGTTATTTCATAGTTGCTGCATAGGGTCAGGTAGTTCACTGCCACGCAGGCAGCTTAGAAATGTAGATGGTGACGGTGCACAAGTAGTGTTAGGTTCACTGCCACGCAGGCAGCTTAGAAAATTCTGCAAGTGTTTCAGCGCTCGGTGTATCTGTTCACTGCCACGCAGGCAGCTTAGAAATTACTGACGAGATAGAAGAAAGTTATAAAAAAGTTCACTGCCACGCAGGCAGCTTAGAAACAAGTAGCTTTTAACTCACGAACCATATCGATGTTCACTGCCACGCAGGCAGCTTAGAAATTTAATTTGGTCAACTTCCATGGTTGTGATCAGTTCACTGCCACGCAGGCAGCTTAGAAATATTGCCATCCACTTAACGCCTGTGCCCGTAAGTTCACTGCCACGCAGGCAGCTTAGAAAACAGCAGCAACAATATCCGCAACAACGTTAAAGTTCACTGCCACGCAGGCAGCTTAGAAAGTTTCCCAGCATGCTACACATATTCTTTATTTTGTTCATTGCTGTGCTTATTCAATGACGGTAAAGCCAGCGTGTGGTATATCAAAATAAAATTAATCTTGAGCGATTAGTCGCCTTATTAACCCCATAACTAAAATACTCTTCTTCACCGATATGCTTATATTTTATCCTGTATTGCGATGAGTAAATAATTTTTAAATTCAGTTTATTTGCAGTTTTCTTTTTATAGTGATACATTTTGTATCGTTATAGTGTAAATAGTAAAATAATAATCAAAGGTTAATAGCCTAAATAACAGATAAAAAGGAATGGGGTTATGAATAAAAGATCTAAATCATTTACAAAGGTATTGGCTACTTCGGTCGCTGCATCTATATTGCTATCTGCCGCGGTAAATTCAGCAATGGCAGCAGATGAAAAGAAAGTTCGCTGGAAAGTACAGGCTGTTTTTGGTACACATTTACCTGCACTAGGGGACCCAATAAAACAGGTTTCTGAACAAATAAAATTAGCGAGTGGTGGCGAAATTCAATTTAAAGTGTATGAACCAGGTAAAATTGTTCCTCCTTTTGGTATTACAGAAGCCGTTAAAAATAAACAACTCAATGCTGGCTACACTTGGTTAGGTTATGACCAAGGTAAAATTCCTGCGGCTGCATTATTTGCTGCTGTACCATTTGGCTTGGAACCATGGGAATATGCTACTTGGTGGTATGAAGGTGAAGGAAAACAATTAGCAGAAGAGTTATACGGTAAGCACGGTGTACATCCAGTTCTTTGTAGTGTTATTGGTCCAGAAACTGCTGGTTGGTTCACTAAAGAAATAAAAAGCATGGAAGACTTTAAAGGTTTAAAAATCCGCTTTGCTGGTCTAGGTGGTAAAGTTCTGCAAAAAGCAGGCGCATCGGTGACGGTTATTCCTGGTGGCGAGATTTTCCCTGCACTTGAAAAAGGCGCTATTGATGCTTCTGAATTCTCTATGCCTGCCGTTGATCAATTGATGGGCTTTGATAAAGTTGCCAAAAACAACTACTTTCCGGGTTGGCATCAAACTTTCACCGCTTCTCATTTAGTTATTAATAAAAACACATGGGATGATTTAAGTGAATCCAAAAAAGCGATTATTGATATGGCTTGTACCGCAGGTGCTTTCCGTGCATTAACTCGTGGAGAATCTCTACAAGGTAAAGTTATCGCAGGCTTTCCAGCTAAAGGTGTGACTGCACGTAGCCTTCCAACACCAATGCTTAAAGAGCTAAAAGTACTTACTGATGAATTAATGGCAGAGATTTCGGCGAAAGATGCTGACTTCAAAAAAATCTATGAATCTCAACAAGCTTTCTCTAAAGAGTATAAAATTTGGAAACAGTTAGGTTATTTACCACGTGATTTTTAAATAAATGCTATTGAATGATTATATTTAATTGCTAGCTGGCTTGTTCGCAGGCCAGTTTTCTTACTTTGAAAATTTATAAGTAAGATTGTTTTTTAGTATCCGGAGTAAAAGATGCAACCTGAAATAGATATTACAACGAGTGCTCATCTAGAGATTGACAAAATAAACCATCACACCAAACTTCCTGAAACAGCTATATCTAAACAATTTGAGCGGGTGATTTTAGTTATTGGTAACCTTTTTTCTTGGATCTGGGTTTTATTGATGGCAGTGATCATTATTAACGTAGTGATGCGTTATGTTTTGGGTTATGGACGAATAGAATTTGAAGAGCTGCAATGGCATCTTTACGCCGCAGGCTGGTTAATTGGCCTTTCTTATTGTTATGTTGCTGATGACCATGTTCGTGTTGATTTGATTCATGACCGTTTAACATTAAAAAAACAAGCCTGGATTGAGTTTCTAGGTATTATATTTTTATTGGCACCGTTTATTGTGCTTGTTCTGTGGTATTCAGTTCCTTTTATTCTTTACTCTTGGGATTTAGGAGAAGTTTCAGGCGCGCCAGGAGGTCTTCCTTATCGATGGATTATGAAAGGCGTTCTGTTTGTCGGCTTCGCGTTACTGTTAGTCGCCACTATATCTCGATTTTCTCGCGTATATTCCCTGTTATTTTCATCAAAAAAAGGAACTGCTGTTAAGCAGTCCAAGGGTTAGGTTTATTTATGGAAATCAATGAAATACTTGCTACGTGCATGTTTTTTAGTTTTATTTTATTACTGTTTACCGGTTTTCCTGTCGCTTGGGTATTGGGCGGTATATCAATAGTTTTTGCTGCAATATCGATTTTTATCGATGCACAATTTGATACTTTTATTGGCATTGATTGGAATTACGTCTCTATCATTATCCCGCGTATGTGGGCTGTGATGACCAACTGGGTACTTGTAGCACTCCCTATGTTTGTTTTTATGGGATTAATGCTTGATCGCTCTGGTGTTGCTGAAGATCTAATGAAAAATTTGGCACGATTGTTTGGTCGTGTACATGGTGGTTTAGCGGTAACGGTTACCTTTGTTGGTTTACTATTAGCGGCATCTACAGGAATTATTGGCGCCTCTGTTGTTTTACTTTCGGTGCTAGGCATCCCTTTGATGCTACGTGAGGGCTATAGTAAAGAATTAGCTTGTGGCACGGTTTGTTCCACCGGTACTTTAGGTATTCTTATACCCCCGAGTATTATGTTAGTAATGATGGGTGATCGTATTGGTATTTCTGTCGGTGATTTGTTTTTGGGCGCTTTACTTCCTGGCTTATTACTAGCAGGTCTTTATGTTGCTTATATTTTAACACAGGGTTTTTTACGTCCTCATACTGCACCTGTGCCAGCAGATGCAGAAAAAGTTACTTTAAAAATACTACTGAATGTATTTGTCGCGGTATTACCAACAGCAGGTCTTATTTTATCTGTTTTAGGTTCAATATTTTTCGGTATTGCAACCCCAACTGAAGCCTCAGGTGTTGGCGCACTTGGTGCTACTCTTCTTGCTCTATCTAAAGGAAGGTTGAATGTTGATGTTCTTAGGGAAGTGGGACGAGAAACGAGTAAAACAACGGCCTTCATTTTTGCACTTTTACTTGGTGCTACTGCTTTCTCTTTAATTTTACGGGGATTAGGTGGAGACGAAATGATTGAAGGGGCTTTACTGTCTTTACCTTTTGGTCCAACAGGTATTGTTATTTGTATTTTAGTGGTAACTTTTTTACTTGGCTTTTTTCTTGATTGGATAGAACTTACGCTTATTATTTTACCATTGGTTGCTCCTGTTGTGGCAAGCCTAGGCTTTGATTTAGTTTGGTTTACTGTGTTGTTTGCGGTTTGTTTACAAACGTCTTTTCTCACGCCTCCCGTGGGGTTTGCTTTATTTTATCTCAAAGGTGTTGCACCCAAAGGAATTAATCTAGGACATATATATAGAGGGGTTATACCTTTTATTATCATTCAACTGGTAGGTTTATCAATCGTATTTTATTTTGAATCGATAGTGACTTGGTTGCCATCAGCAGCTTATACGCCTTAAGTTAATTAACCTTTAAATAACCGTGATTCAGTTGTTGGATCACTCTCATAAATTACACAAAGTAGGAGTTGATATGTCATCTCAAATAATTCTTCCTCGTATTATGCAAATTGGCGCTAACGCGAGTCAGGAACTTCCGAGTATTTTAGTTAGCTTAGGCTGTAAACGACCATTGATTATTACCGATAAAATGATGGTGCAGCTTGGTTATGCTGGAGCACTACAAAATAACCTTTCGAAGCATAATATTGCTTCTGATGTTTTTGATAATACGCTGCCGGAGCCTACAGTAGCCTCAATTCAAGCCGGTGTTGATAAAGCTAAGGGAGGGGATTACGACTGTATTGTGGCATTGGGTGGCGGTAGTCCAATTGACAGCGCAAAAGCTATTTCTATATTAGCCCGTTTTGGTGGTGTTATGCGTGATTATAAGTTCCCTCGCATAGTGAATGAATTAGGCCTGCCTGTTATAGCCATTCCTACCACTGCTGGCACTGGTTCGGAAGTAACGCGCGTTACTATTATTACCGATGAAACTAATGATGAAAAAATGTTATGCGTTGGTATAGGGTTTATGCCGATAGCGGCTTTGGTCGATTTCAACTTAACCTTGAGCCTTCCTGCACGTATTACCGCTGATACCGGGATTGATGCCCTGACTCACGCGATGGAGTCTTACGTTAGTAAAAAAGCAAACTCTTACAGCAGATCTCAAGCGTTAAATGCAATGAAATTAATTGCGCCAAATTTACGTTTGGCCTACCACGATGGTAATAACAAGGCTGCTAGAGAAGCCTTGATGCTAGGCTCTACTTTAGCCGGCATCGCATTTTCTAACTCGTCAGTTGCTTTAGTGCATGGTATGAGCCGACCAATTGGTGCGTTTTTTCATGTACCTCATGGTTTATCTAACGCCATGCTATTACCTGCGGTAACGGCTTATTCAATACCTGCCGCGCCAGATCTTTATGCTGATTGTGCAAGGGTTATGGGCGTTGCAACTCAAGAAGATAGTGACGATGTTGCTAACCAAAAACTACTCAATGAACTACAAGCACTGAACGACGAGCTTAAAGTTCCTACTCCAGAAGAGTTTGGTATTGAACGCGATACTTTTTTTGACTTATTGCCAGTGATGGCTGAGCAGTCATTAGCTTCAGGTTCGCCGGGTAATAATCCTAGGGTTCCTAGCGCAGAAGATATTATTGAACTGTACAAACAGCTGTGGTGATACACACCGTAGCGCTATTTGAATTTATTTACTTTATTTAAGAGGTTTATTATGAACACAATCGGACATTTAATTAACGGCGAATCTGTTATTGACGGCACTCGTAGCCAAGATGTATTTAACCCTGCTACCAGTGCAGTAGAAAAACAAGTTGATCTCGCTTCTACTACAACAGTTGAAGCGGCTATCTCTGCTGCACAAGCAGCTTTCCCTGAATGGAGAAATACACCGCCAATCAAACGAGCTCGAGTAATGTTCAAGTTTAAAGAATTACTTGAAGCCAATGCTGATCGTATCTGTGAACTAATCGGGCAAGAACACGGTAAAATTAGCCATGATGCTGCTGGAGAGCTGCAACGTGGTATTGAAAATGTTGAATATGCTTGTGGAGCACCTGAGTTACTTAAGGGTGAGCACAGTAAAAATGTTGGTCCTAATATTGATTCTTGGAGTGAGTTTCAGCCTTTAGGTGTTGTTGCTGGTATTACGCCATTTAACTTTCCTGTTATGGTTCCGTTGTGGATGTTCCCAATGGCCATTGTTTGCGGTAACTGTTTTATTCTTAAGCCTTCTGAGCGCACTCCAAGTGCAAGTCTTTATATCGCTGAGTTATTACAAGAAGCTGGTTTACCTAGTGGTGTTATGAATGTTGTTAATGGTGATAAAGAAGCGGTTGATTGCCTGCTTAATGATGATCGCATTAAAGGAATAAGTTTTGTTGGTTCAACACCTATTGCTGAATATATTTATAGTACAGCCAATGCTAATGGCAAGCGTTGTCAGGCACTAGGTGGTGCTAAAAATCATGCTATTGTGATGCCAGACGCTGATATGGACAATGCCGTTAACCAATTACTTGGTGCTGCATTTGGTTCTTCGGGTGAACGTTGTATGGCTCTTTCAGTTGTGATTGCTGTCGGTGATGCTGCTGCAGATGCATTGATTGAGAAAATGCAAACAGCAATGAAATCATTAAAGGTGGGTGCTTATACCGATAGTAGTAATGATTTTGGCCCAGTGATCACTCAAGCACACAAAGAAAAAGTAGTTGGCTTTATCGACAGCGCAGAGCAACAAGGTGCGACTATTATTGTTGATGGCCGTAAACCTGAAGTTGCTGGTTATGAAAATGGATTTTTTGTTGGTGGCACACTTATCGATAATGTGACAGCTGAAATGCACAGTTATGAGCAGGAAATATTTGGACCTGTATTGCAAGTTGTTCGTGTTGAAACCATGCAAGAAGCGATGGATTTAATTAATGCGCACGAATATGGTAATGGCACGTGTATCTTTACACGTGACGGAGAAGCAGCACGTTATTTCTCTGATAATATCCAAGTAGGTATGGTAGGTATTAATGTACCGTTACCTGTACCAGTTGCCTATCATAGCTTTGGTGGTTGGAAGCGTTCGTTATTTGGTGATTTACATGCTTACGGCCCAGATGCAGTTCGTTTTTATACTAAACGTAAAACAATCACGCAACGTTGGCCTTCAGCTGGCATACGTGAAGGCGTAACATTTGCTATGCCTACAATGAAGTAATTAGTGAAGTAACTTTAGCTTACCGTAAATAGTATTAGCTATTTACGGTTACATATTGCTAAAATNTATGGTGGTGGCGTGTGATATGCCATCACCATAATATTTGTAATAAAAAGTTTTAGGTATTTCTAATAATGACGGTAAAAAGAAGAGAAAAAAGTTCAGCTATTTCAAGAGTATTGGAGATCATCGAGTCTATTTCTAGTGCTGAGCGTCCATTGAGCCCTGCTGATTTATCTTTAAAGTTAGATATTCCTAAACCCAGCATTCACCGACTAATCAAACAATTAGAATCAGAAGGCTACTTACAAGTCAATATGCGAGGTCTACTTGTACCCGCAGAACGCCTACATAAAATTTCTTTAGATGTAATCTATAACAGTCGCTTTAAAACTTTACGCCAAACAATATTACAAAAGCTTACTGATGAAGTTGGCGAAACCTGTGGCATCGCGATCCCTAATGGCTCTGATATGGTTTATTACGATCGGATCCAAACCAATTGGCCTTTACAAGTGCATTTACCGATTGGAAGTCATACACCAATATGGTGTACGGCAAGTGGTAAACTTTATTTAAGCTCTATAGAAAAAAAACGTCGTGAACTTATTATTCGTAACTTACCATTAACACAATATACTCGTAATACTTTAACGTCAGTAGATCAGCTAGAAAAATCAATAGAAGAAACATTAGCGAATGACTATGCGACCGATAGTGAAGAATTTATTGATGGGATGGTTGCTATTTCTATCCCTATTAGAGGCATAAATGGCCGATTAGGTGCTTGTTTATTTGTTCATGCGCCGGTTATACGTAAAAGTATTGATGAGCTATTAAAATTTGAACCTCTGATGCGAAATGCCGCGGATGAATTAAGTACGTTAATGTAAGCCTATAATTTTATGGTTAAGTAACATCCTTAGCGTAGAGTAAGCTTTACGGTTATGCTAGCAAGTTTTTTTTATCTGTTAAATTTGTCCATTGTTTAGGTTATATAGCCGTTCCACTTGAAGATGCGACTTTTAGCATTACAGATAAATTCTTGATCAAAGTGTATTTTTATTAATGGTTGTTCAGAATAATATGCTCAAGATAATTGTTCTAGTATTTTATAAGAAGGTACTTCCTGTACCATCTGTGTTCTCTTCTAAGTCTCATTAATATAGTGTCTTTGTAATAGAGATAACAATTAAGTATGACTTACTTTGTAGCCCCTGCAAAACTGATTTTAAAAGCGTATATGTCGTGTTATTGATTTTAACAAGGGAATAACCATTCTCTTCAATCAATGCCTTGCCTCTGCACCTTTAAATTCTCGCTGAATCTTGCATATTAAAATGGCAAGGGTATACCAATTTCATTCGTTAATTACTCATCTTTAAATGGTCTTAATCCCCAGTTTTTACGTTGTGCTCAATCTCAATAAGTCGTTATTGCTTAATCATGTGCCTTGAATTTGAAAATTTACTCTCACTGAGTTTTGATCACTAAGTTAATCCAAATGGCATTACATAGCGGTTTATAAATAATATTAGTACTAAAAGGGCTATTGGTAGCGTTTCACTATTCAATTATCAAACAATGATAAAAATAGCTTTAAACTTAAGCTGATTTAGAATATATTTACAATAACGATACGTATTGTATCGTTATGTGTGATTCTTTAAGGTGATGTCATGATTAAATAACCTCATAATATATTGATAAAAACGAGGTTGAGACGACATCATTCATAATTTTAAATTAATCATGCTTAAAATAATGTACTTACTCAATGGGGAAATAAATGTCTACTAAAATGAAAATAGCAATTTCTGCGGGTTTACTCGCAATAAGCCAAGCATCTTATGCAGGATATGAAATACAAATCAGCGATTCTGATTCTTTAACCTTTGGTGGTTATATTAAATTTGATGCCCGCTATGTAGATGGTAATGTTGGTTATAAAGATTATTGGATAGGAACAGGAACGGCTTTATCAGAAGATATTTCAAAAATTAAACTTTTTGCAAAAGAATCTCGTTTTAATATGAAATATGTACATGATGATGTTACCGGATTTATTGAATTAGATTTTCATAACAGCGCGCAAGGTAATGAGATTATTTCAAATAGTTATAATCCAAGATTACGTCATGCCTTCATAAAATATAAAAATATTTTAGTTGGACAAACATGGTCTACTTTTATGAATACCAGTGCATTAGTAGAGACCGCAGATTTTGGTGGACCACTTGTTGCTGTTTCTTTTATCCGCCAAGGTCTGATTAGATATACTCAAGGTGGTTTTGCTATTTCTCTTGAAAATCCAGAATCTTATGGTGGAGATCCATCTCAAGATTCGATACCTGATGTTATTGCTAAGTATACTTTTAAAGGGGATTGGGGAAATGTTTCAGTCGCTGGGTTAGCTCGTCAATTGAATACCTCACTTGGTAATTCAAAATCTGCATTTGGGGCATCAATCGCGGGGAGAATTAAAACTGTTGGTAAAGATGATCTTCGTTTTCAATTAGGCCAAGGTGAATTAGGCCGATATTTTGGAACCGTTGTCGCTAAAGATTTAGTGGGTGAAGAAGTTGAAGAAACTACATCTGTTATGGTTGCTTATAGACATTTTTGGTCTGAAGATGTTCGTAGTTCTGTTTTTTGGGGTAATAGTACAACAGAAACGACAGATGTTGATAATACACACTGGGGCGTTAATATTTTCAAAAACTACACTCCTCAATTATCATTTGGTGTAGAGCTAGGTAATTTTGAGTTATCTAAAGAGAATGCCGATTCAAATTATTTACAATTTTCTGCAAAATATGTTTTATAAGTAAAGTTTTAATTTCTTTGCTTTAGAGTCATTACTAAGAAGGTTGCGGGGCTAATTACCGAGCGACTGTGTCCACTATCTTGTTAATGACGCACTATTAATCAATCCTCGCTAAATTTGACCGTTAGCGAGGATTTTTTTTGCATGCTCTATTCGTTTGTATAAGTTCAAAGTGTCATGCTTGAATGAAGTAGGAAGGGGTTGAGTTAGGTAACAATTTAAAATGGAATAGTTGAACCATGGTTTCCCATAAAAAAGCGTTCAATTATTGTGAAGAAAAATTAGCAAGATGGCTGGTTAAATAAGAGAGATGAAAAAATCTAATGAACTAATCTTATTAATCCATTTTTGATTTACCATGGATAAACTATTTATGCGCCCCGTAGACGAATTTGTCTTGGGGTCTGAGAGTATTGCGCTTTAAAGCAACGGTTAAAATGTGATAAATCCCCAAAGCCCCATTCTAAGGCGATATTGCTAATAGAAATATTGTCAAATTCATTATTGGTTAAGTTTTTATAACAGCCCTCTAACCGTAATTGTTGAATATACTTAGAAACAGAAATATTTTGGCTTTTAAACAGCATATGCAAATAGCGCTTACTAATATTTTCAGTTTGGGCAATGAAGTCTACCCCGAGCCTAAAGTCTTTAATATGCATATTGATCATGCGCTTAATTCTTTGTAAATGTTGTTCAGGTGAGCTTTCTATGATTTTTTTCTGGCTACCTTTTTGATTCTTAAGTGAGGTGATAAGTAAGTCAAGCAGGTTCGCTTCCATACTTTGTAATGCCTCTGGGTTGAGTTGATTCATCCGTTGCGACAATGAATAAACAAATTGTGCCAGCATACCGTTGGTTGGCTCTTCATTACCCATTCTTAAACCTAAATAGTCATCAGGTGTTTGAAACATTTCTTGTAAAGCTGATTGCGGCATGGCAAATACCGCTTGCTGATAACTTGCTTGAAATTCTAATTGATAGGGTTCACTAGAGCTACAAATGACAAAATCACCAGGGGCTAAATTTGCTTCTCTACCGTAGTGTTTGGTACTGCAGTTGCCTGTTAGTTGAAACTTTATTAAGTAATAGGCATCAGTAACGCGTGCAATATCTACCTTTGATCTTTGCGCAATAATAGGGCTACTTGATACTTGGGCAAGGCTAAAGCGGTTCAATCTTTTACTGCTTATCGAGGCATTAAATTCATTTTTTTTAAGTGAAGATAAAACACTGCAACTCATAGGACAAAAACTATTTGATATTTCATTGTTAAATGAATCCAAGCTAGTGATCAATGTTGTCATTTATTACACCTCGATATTATTCTTTATAAAACAGTTTGTTATGCTTGTTGCAAACAAGTATTAATTGTATTTTTATTATTGTTCGTTGCACTTTCAGTCTATTTTATTGTTCTCTTTAGACCAAGAAATTAAATGGTCAGCTTGTTTTAATAACACGGTTAACACGTTAACAGTATTATAAATTAATGATAAATCATAGGTGTTTTTATCATTTGAATAAACCTGCTGTTAATATATTAAGTAAAAAATTAGATATAAAATAAAAAAATAACTTACAACTAATGTATCACTTAAGTATATGGGGAAAAAAATGAGAATGAATAAAGCTAAATTGGCAATGGCTATCAGTGCGGCGTTAACACTATGTTGTTCTGCTGCTGTACAGGCAGAGAATGTTATAGAAAAAATAATGATTACGGCTTCAAAAAAGCAAGAATCAATTCAAGCAAGTAACGTAGCGGTAACTGCATTTTCTGGTGATATGTTACGCGAACTAAACTTAACCGATAGTACCGACATTGCTAGTCAAACACCTGGTTTGAACATAGGTACACCTGTTGGGGAAGGAAATAACCCTTCAATTAGTTTACGGGGGGTTGGTCTTAATGATTTTAATGATAATAATGAAGGGCCTATTGCTGTTTACCGTGATGAAATTTACCAGTCGGCCATGCCAGGGTTAACGTTTCAGTTATTTGATTTAGAGCGTGTTGAGGTACTTAGAGGACCACAAGGGACACTTTATGGTCGCAATGCTACTGGTGGCTTAGTCCATTTTATTTCTAAAAAGCCCACTGATGAGCTTGAAGGCTTTGCTAGTGTCACTTTTGCCGAGTATAACCAAATTAAAACAGAGGCTGCCATTTCAGGAGGCTTAACTGACACTATTCAGGCGCGTTTATCGCTAGCGACAAATAATCATGATGGCTACGTTACTAACCGTATCGGAAAAGATGCTAATGAGGCTGATAATTTAGCCTATCGTTTGCAAGTTAATTTTGATTTGTCTGATAGTTTTACTGCCTTGGTAAATATTCATGGTGCTAAATCTGAGACTATAGCGCCACAATATCAACATCAAGCGACTGATGATGGCTCGGGCGCATCGGGCGTGAGTGACTTTTATGGTTACCAAGATACCGACGGTGATGTATGGGCAGGTGAATATGATCGTGAAGGATTATTAAAGATTGATTCTAAAGGCGCATCAGTTCACCTTGATTATGATGGCGGTGATTATACCTTAACGTCAATAACTGCTATTGAAGATGTAGAAAAAATTCATCAAGAAGATACTGATGTCGGGCCTTTCGATGGTATTAGTCCGCAGTTTGTTTCAGAGAACAAACAGTTTAGCCAAGAGTTTAGAGTTGCTTTCTCTACTGGTTCAATGGACTGGATGTTTGGTGCGTATTATTTTGAAAATGAAGTAACTGGTGCGTTAGATTTAGCACTTAACTTCCCAGGACCTGTAGTGGATGGAATTACTGGCGCACCAGAAGGATCTTTTGGACCTGATATGGTGAACTTTGTTGATTATGACGTTGATTATGTGCAAGAAACTGAGTCGTCAGCTATTTTTGGTCAAGTTGAAATCCCATTAAATGATCAGTTTAATTTAACCGTTGGACTGCGTTACACCACCGAAGAGCGCACCATGGTTTATCAAAATAAAGCTACGGGTAATCCTGATGCTGTTGTTAATTCATGCATAATTCCAGCAGGAGATGTGTGTGACTTTGGCTTTGGTAGTGACTTCCCTGGTACAGATTATTACCTTAATTTTACTAGCAGCAATGCAAATCTTGGTGGTTTAGGAAAAATTGATGATGACAATATCTCTGGGCGAATCAGTTTAGATTACACCCCGACAGAAGATTTATTAGTGTTCTTTAATGTGGCAACAGGTTTTAAAAGTGGTGGCTTTAATGGCGGTTTCTTAGATTTTACAGATGGTGTAACGGTTGAAGATGTCCCCTTTGAATCTGAAGAATTACTGAGTTATGAGCTTGGTTTTAAATCAACCCTAGCAGATGGCGATGTTCGCTTTAATGCTACCGCGTTTTATTACGACTATGAAAACTATCAAGCGCTAACCTTTGCTGGTTTAAGCCAATTTATTGATAATTCTGACGCGACTATTAGTGGTGCTGATTTAGAATTAATTTGGTTACCGGGAGACAATTGGGATATTAGCTTAGGTGCTAGTATTATTAACTCTGAAGTAGATGAGATTTCAATACGTGGTGGAGAAACTCATCAAGATAATGAAATGGTATTAGCACCAAGTTATAGTGTTAATGGTTTAGTGCGTTACCAAGCAACAGAAGAATTATCAGTACAAGTTGATTTTAATCACCAAGATGAGCAGTTTTTTGACATAACCAACAGTGAAGTATCACATGAAGGTGCTTATACCGTTTTTAATGCTCGAATTGGTTATGATATCAATGAAAACTTATCTGTTTCAGCGTTTGTTAAAAACCTAACCGATGAAGAATATCGCGTATACAGTTTTGACTTTACCGGCGCTGCTGGTTACAACCAAAACTTTTATGCTGCACCTCGTTGGATAGGTGTTACGTTAAATTATACCTTTGAATAGGGATGTTAACTCTTTATACCCAAACTATTTAAAATGAACATCTTCAAGTAGCTTGGGTATTAAATAAAAATTGTTTTTTTGTGAAGAATTGGAATTTAATAGGTGTTTTATGAATAAGTTTACAATGACTATCAATGGTCAGCAAAGCCAGTCTACGCAGTATTGTGATGTCATTAACCCGGCAACAGGACAAGCTTTTGCTCAATATCAGCAGGGCAGTGTTGATGATTTAAATCAAGCCGTTGCGGCAGCAAAAAGTGCTTTTAGCTCATGGAGCCAAACTAGCTCAGCACATCGAAAAGAAAAAATATTGGCACTAGCAAGTGCATTAGAAGCCAATATGCCTGAATTGATGGAGCTAGTGACGAAAGAAACAGGTAAGCCAATGGGTGGCTTAAATAATGTTGGCTCAGGCATGGAAGTAGGGGGTTCAATTGCTTGGACACAGATGACTGCAGAGCTTGAACTGGCGGTTGATGTTGTGCAAGATAATGATGAGGCGCGTATTGAAGTTCATCGTAAACCCTTAGGTGTGGTTGGTTCAATAACCCCTTGGAATTGGCCATTAATGATTGCCATATGGCATATCATTCCGGCGTTAAGAGTCGGTAACACGGTGGTGATAAAACCGTCAGAGTTGACGCCGTTGTCAACGTTACGATTTGTTGAACTTGCCAATGAAATTCTCCCCGCTGGTGTGCTAAATGTGGTTACAGGGGAGGGGGATGTTGGTCATGCACTAACAACACATAAGGATGTGAGTAAGATTATTTTTACCGGTTCAACACCAACCGGTAAAAATATAATGAGTTCATCAGCAAGTAATCTTAAACGACTGACGTTAGAGTTGGGCGGTAATGATGCGGGTATTGTGCTGCCGGACGTAGATGTTAAAGCGACGGCTAAACAGTTATTTGCTGCTTGTTTTCATAATAATGGCCAAACATGTGCAGCCTTAAAAAGGCTTTATGTTCATGAATCTATTTATGAACAAGTTTGTCAAGAAATGACTCTGCTTGCTAAGCAAGTGAAGGTTGGTAATGGTTTAGAAGAAGGCGTTGACTTAGGACCTATTCAAAATGCTAAGCAGTTACAAATTGTGATTGATTTAGCTGAAGATGCGAAAGCGTGTGGTGGTCGCTTTTTATCAGGCGGCAATAAAATAGCAGGGGAAGGTTACTTTTTTGAACCGACTATTGTTGCCGATTTAACGGATGGTTGTCGTTTAGTTGATGAAGAGCCCTTTGGACCTATCGTGCCTATCATTAAATATTCTGATGTTGATGCGGTGATTACTAAAGCCAATGAAAACGATGCTGGCTTAGGCGGCTCAATTTGGTCAGCAGATGTTGTTAAAGCAACAGAGCTAGCTAAGCGGATGGAATGTGGCTCAGTATGGATTAACACCCATGGTGCTATTCAGCCTAATGCCCCTTTTGGTGGTATTAAACAGTCAGGTTTTGGCGTAGAGTTTGGTCTTTATGGTCTAGAAGAATACACATCAATACAAACGTTGAGAATTCCTAAATAGCTAATTAATCATTAATTCAAGGAAACCAATATGAAAGTTTACACACACTTTAAGCCAATTTTTTTAGTGTGTTGCCTCTTTTTTTCAACAACCGTTTTTATCGCTGCACAAGCCAGCCAAAAAGCGGTTAGTGATGTGGCACCAAGGACGGACTTGCCACCATTGCCAATAGAAAAAACAGGTAACGTAAAGGTTCTGCCAAGTCAATTTCCAGAAACGTGGATGTTTGTTGATGAAGCAAGCTTTATGAGTATGTTTGGCGGTAAAATGATCTTACTTGATGTTGCTGAAACTAAGCACTCAAAACGGATCAAAGCGACCGCAGATAAAAACTTGCTCGGTAATTTTATTCAAGCTAAAACCAGACCTGAATTTTATATTATGGAGTCGTTTCATTCACGTGGAGCAAGGGGGCCTCGTACTGATGTATTAACGATTTATAACAAAACGACCATGGCAACCTTTAAAGAAATTATTTGGCCAGAAACTCGTTTACAGTCTTTACCTAGGCGTCATGCCATGGCATTAACGCCCGATGAAAAGTTTCTCTTTGTGGCTAACTTTAGCCCTGCGGCATCAATTACCGTAGTTGATTTAGACACCAAAGAAATTACCGCAACCATAGGTACGCCTGGTTGTGTATTAACGTTTACCACTGGTAAGCGTAGTGTTTCTTCACTGTGCAGTAATGGCGGTATGTTAACTACCGTGTTAGATGATTCGGGTAAGCTTAAATCACAACACAGGATCAAAGCCTTTTTCGACACCGATAAAACGCCTATTTTTGAACGACCAGCAATCATTAATGAGATCGCTTATTTTCCAAGCTTTACTGGTGAAGTGCATGTTTTTGATTTCTCAGGTGAGGTGGCTAAATATATCGATCATTGGAGTTTAGTGAGTGAGGAAGAAAAGAAGAAAAATTGGCGACCTGGTGGTCTAGTGCTCAATGATGTAGATGAACAAGGCATTATGTATCAAATTATGCATGTTGACGGCTACGACGGCTCGCAAACCCATGGTGGTAGTCAGGTTTGGATTTTTGATGTGAAAACTAAGCAACGCCTTAAAGTGATTGAGATACCTAATTGGGCGGTTTCAATTGCCGTAACGAGAGGTAAAGAGCCCTTGATGGTGATTACCAATGGTGAATTACAGCTTGATATCTTTAATCCTAGAACGGGAAAATTAATACAAACTATCAGTGATTTTGGTAACCATACACCACTACTTATCCATAAGGCGTATTGATAATGAGTCAGGTATTTTCTGATGTTAGCGCATTATTTTTAATGTGGATTTTTGCGCAAGCAGGGCTACATAAGGTAAAAGCGGTTAATAGTCTTTATTATGCAAATTTAATCGCTCAATATCTAAATTTAGACGCGTATTTAGACCACGGTCGCCATGCAAAACAGCAGTTTACATTACTCGCGAAAATGATTGGCATAATAGAAGTTACATTAGCTTTAGCGCTTATTATACCTAGTAGTAGAGCTGTTGCTGCCATGCTAGCGATTGTTATCTTAATGTCCTATTTGTTAATGATGGCTGTTCAAATAGCGCAAGGTAAGAAAGATTTAGATTGTGGTTGTATGGGACCCGCAGGGCAGACCAATATAAGCGGTAGTTTATTACTGCGTAATGGTGTTTTTTCTGTTTTGGCTTGGCTGTGTTTAGTGCCAGGTAGTAGTTTTTTTTCAGTAGCAATGATAATGGCAATAATAATCTCTTTAGTGATGATTTTATTAAATTTAACTTTTGAGCAACTTATTGTTAATGCTCAACGACTAAAAGTGTTTAGTCATTAAAAGTGCTTAGTCACTAAAAATTGAGGAGGTAAATATGGATTTACTCGTTATATCAAATATAGTTCTTTGGCTCATAGTTGTCGTTTTTGCTGTGGTTATTTATGCCCTTACTCGTCAAATAGGCGTACTTTATGAGCGTGTGGCGCCGGCTGGCGCCTTAGCCATTAATCAAAAAGTTGAAGCGGGTCAAATAGCGCCCGAACTAACGTTACAAACTATGGGTTCAACGCTAGTTAATGTTGGCGGTACACGTGACAATGGTCACTCACAACTGTTGTTTTTTATTTCGCCTACTTGTCCGGTGTGTAAAACATTATTACCGGCAATTAAATCAGCCGCTAAAGCTGAAGCCGATTGGGTTGATGTCGTGTTTGCGAGTGATGGCAAAAATGACGATCATCAAGGCTTAATTGATCAACAAGGCTTAGCAAATTTTCCTTATATTGTTTCAGAAGTACTGGGTAAAAGTTTTGGTATCGCCAAATTGCCTTATGCTGTGTTGATTGATCAACAAGGTGTTATTGCCTCGATGGGCATTATCAACTCGAGAGAGCATATCGACAGTTTGTTTGAAGCAAAAGAACATCAAGTTGCCTCTATTCAAGAGTTTATGTCTAAACAAGCCTACCCAGCAAAATAATGGAAATAACCCATGAGTTTTATTGATAAATTATTTGAAAAAAAAGCACGTAACATTGCTCAATTGAGCAATCGTAGAGGTTTTATTAAAGGCTTGGCAGCAACATTAGTGGGTGCATCGACTATTCCTTTATTACCGGTGGCTAGAGCGGCAGATGCACCAGTATTACCGCAAGAAGCAGGCGATCCATCCAGTTGTGATTATTGGCGTTATTGCGCCATTGATGGTTTTTTGTGTGATTGTTGTGGCGGTAGTTACAATACTTGCCCGCCGGGCACTGAAATGTCGCCCATCACGTGGATAGGCACCTGCCGTAACCCGATAGACGGTCGTAATTATGTTATTTCCTATAATGATTGTTGCGGTAAAACGCAATGTGGCACGTGTTTATGTCAACGAGATGAAGGCGATAGACCTATATATCGTTCTGATAAATCAAACGATGTGAATTGGTGTTTAGGCGCCACTAGCTCTGTTTATCATTGTTCAACGGCTATTGTGGTTGGTATTGCTTTTGATGAAGGTAATAGTAAGTGAGAGCGCTAAGCTTATTCACTAAGCAAGTTGTTTGGGGGCTAGCTTTTTTCGGTAGCGTCCAAACGCTTGCGGAAGATAACCTGCTAAAAATGAATACCGACAGAGCTAAGTTTAATTATCAAATGCTCTGCCAAGGCTGTCATACTCCGGATGGTACTGGCGGCAAGTCGGTCCCTAAAATTAAAAACTATATTGGTTATTTTTTACAAAATCAGATGGCTCGTGAGTATTTAGTCAGAGTCCCAGGCTCGGCTAACTCGTCATTAAATGATGAACAGTTAGCCGAAGTGCTTAACTGGATGATACTTGAGTTTGGTGGCGATAGTGTGCCCAAAAACATGAAATATTATATAACGAATGAAGTGGCAAAGTTACGACAGCAGTCATTATTTGAAGTAGTAGAATATAGAAAAATGTTAGTAAAGCAATTAGCCGTTAAATAGCCTTTTACGGCCATATTAATAAATTTAGGACAATCGATGAAAATAATTATAAAAAATAAACTAAAAAAAATAGTACCGATTGCTTTTTTAATTTGCGTTGGTATGAATCAACTAGTCGCTGCCAATGAACAAGGCAACATTGATGATTTAGCCAAACCTTGTACGACCTGCCATGGTCAACAGGGTATTTCTACCAACACGAAGTACCCAAATTTAGCAGGACAAAAGCAGGGCTATCTTGAGAAAGAAATTAAAGCGTTTCGTGATGGTAAACGCCATAACCCGGCGATGTTACCTTTTGTTAATAAACTTAGTAATGGCGATATAACTGCGTTAGCTCGCTATTTTTCAAGGCAAAACAATGAAACTAAAGCGAGTGAAACGTATAATAAAAAGGGTGAAAATGTTCGCGCTCGTTGTATTTCATGTCATGGCATGAAGGGGATTACGGTGACGAAATTGTGGCCTAATTTAGCAGGTCAACAAGCGGAGTATCTACAAAAACAATTACGTAGCTTTAAAAGTGGTGGGCGACAATCGCCTATTATGCAAGTGATAGCGCAAGAGTTAACGGATGAGCAGATCGTAGCAGTTGCTGAGTATTATAGTCAGCAAGCCGCGAGTCAGTAAGTTTATTTATCCATTAGGTTTGTAAACTTTAATTTTATTTACTTGCTTAATGGGATAATTAACAGTGAAGTGTATTAATTAAATCAGTTCATCTTTATGAGGATTGCTTAAAAAACTCCGTTGCTGCTCACCCTGATTGTAAAAAACGATTAAAGTTAGAAGGGGTTGGAACAACAAATGTTATTGATCTTTATCTTGCGCTTGGTTGTGCAGAGATAGGCACGTTTAGCAAAGGTAGAGATGCATCTGCTTGTATTGGTGTCACCCCGATACAGTATTCATCGGGAGGAACGGTCAAATTAGGCTCGATAGGAAAGTATATTAAAAATAGTTTATTAAGAAGCCAGCTTATTTGTGGTGCGATGGCCACAATACGTCACGTAGTAAAGCGAGAAGCTAAAACGCAAAAAGATGTTTGGCTTAAAGCGTTAGTTGAACGTAGAGGTAAAAAGTGTGCGGCAGTCGCGTTAGCGAATAAAACGGTAAGAACAGCTTTCGCCATGCTCAGTAAAGGAACAGAATACAAAGCAGAGTTACTTGCCATTTAAAAAGAGTTACCCGTAACAGCAGACTTACTCACTGTTTCAAAAGAGTTCAAACAAAAAAAATGCAATAAACGAAGATGAAAATCAACCCGTTTAGTCAGTAGCTGGCAGAGAGCCTTTGAGCTCGCTTGATAGATTTGACAACGGGTTCGCGTAAATATCATAGAGCCAGAGATAGCTTCTTCTTTAAATGTTTTCGTATAAGTTTTGTATTGTCGTTTTTTATTCATAAATCTCGATTAACTAGGATATCATGCATTATCATTGGTAGTGGGTATAAGGCCAAAGAGCATACTCAACCTATTGTCTAATGGTTAATTCGAGATAATAGCTGTAAAAACTCATCTCCTGGTACGGGCCTTGAGAAGTAATAGCCTTGGCCATAATCACATCCAGAATCAAGGAGTAACTTTCTTTGTTCTGCTGTTTCAATTCCTTCAGCGATCACTTTCAAGCCTAACTTCTGAGCCATGGTAATAATGGCTTCTGACAAAATCATATCTTCTGATCCTGGCGCTAGATTTTTTGTAAATGACTGGTCTATTTTTAGGTAATCAAGCTCAAATTTTTTCAAGTACGAAAGTGATGAATATCCTGTGCCAAAATCATCCATAGACAGCTTAATATCAGCAGCTCTAAACTGAGAAAGCCGTTCCATGGTGCTGGTATTATTATTCATTAACAGGCCTTCGGTTATTTCAATAACGATGTTTTTTCCTGATAATTGATTTTCAGTAAGATAGGCTAACCAATCTAACTTAACGATTGATTCTCTGAATTGTACGGGTGATTTATTGACACTAATTTGTATATCTAAACCAAGCTGTTTCTGACATTTTTTAACGTGTTGAACTGTTTGTTTAAAGACCCAATCGCCAATTTCTACAATTAGTCCTGACTCTTCTGCGAGAGGAATAAATTCTGCTGGACTTACCATGCCTCTAATGGGATGTTTCCAGCGTAAAAGCGCTTCTGCTTTACGAATAGCACCTGTTTTTAATTCAACAATGGGTTGATAAAACACCTCTAGCTGATTCAAGCTAATGGCTTTGCGTAAGTCATTTATTAAGTCTAATTTATTTAGCGCTTGCTCTTGCATTGATGCAGTAAAGTAACAAAATTGATTACGTCCGAGATTTTTGGCCAGATACATTGCTTGATCAGCATTTTTTAGTAGCTCTAAAGTGGTGCTTGCATCATTTGGATAGATTGTGACACCTAAGCTAGCGGTTATATAAGTAACCATTTTAGACAAATTAAAAGGTTTACTTAAGGCGAGTAATACTTTTTGACAAATAGCTTCAACATTATATATGTCGGTTAAGTCAGACAGAATAATGGTAAATTCATCACCACCTAATCGAGCAACTGTGTCTACCTCTCGGACACAATGAGTAATTCGTTTTCCAGCCTCAATAAGTAGCGCATCACCATAGGCATGCCCTCTCGTATCATTTACATCTTTAAATTTATCTAAATCAATAAAAATTAAAGCAAACTTTTGCTTCTTTCGATGAGCGACCTTGATTTGTTGCTCTAACCTATCAATAAACATTCTTCGGTTGGGTAGGTCAGTCAGGCTGTCATAATTAGCTTGCCTTAATATCAGGGCATCCTTTTTTTTCTTTTCTGTAATATCTGAAAATAATGCTATTCGTCTAAATACTTTGCCATCATCGTCATAAATGGTGTTAATTGAAAGCCATTCTGGATAATCACTACCATCTTTTCTGGTATTGTAAATTTCACCCTGCCATGTTCCGGTTCGCTTTATTTCTGCCCACATCAATTGATAGAACTGTGGGCTTTGTTTACCAGAGCTAAATATCTTAGGGTTTTTGCCGATTAATTCATTTTTGCTATAACCAGTAATCTCAGATAAAGCCGGATTAATGGCAATAATCTGATTCTCTATATTGGTAATCATCATTGCTTCAGCACTATTTTGATACACTATGTTTGCAAGTCTTAAATCATCTTCCTGCTGACGTTGATTGGTTATATCTTTGCTGATGCCAATTAAACCAACAACCTTACCTTGTGTGTCTTTCAATTTTACTTTCGTGATTTCAAGCAGGGTTGGGGCTGCATTTAAACGAGAGATTATTTCATAGGAAACATAAGGAAAATCTTGTGCTAGCGCCGCTGTATCGGAATCTAAGCAATTCTGTGCTATTTCACTTCCTAACAACTCGGCTAAATTAGAGGAAGGCGTATTAAGCATGTCCTCTTCTTCTATGCCTGCTATATTACAAAAGGTCTTATTAACAAATTGATATCGGCCATCTGTGTCTGTAAACCAAATTCCGATGGGTGAATTATCAATAATAGCGCGCAGTCTTACGCTCATTTCTTCTTTATCAATCATTAGATTTTGAAAGGTTGTAGCCATTTCATTAAATCCAAGTGCTATATCATTTAGCTCATCATGAGTATTAAGCTTTACGCGAGCATTAAGATCACCGCTATAAAACTTACCCGTCACTTGAGTTAAAAAATTGATACTTCTAATTGTTGAAAAATATAGTCCTATTATAAAATACAGCACAATAATGAATAGCATTGACGAAAAACCAATATTTACTATTAATTGAGTGTTTGCTTGTTTAATTCGGCTGTGAAGCAAGTCACTTAATGTAAAAGAAAGTGTGTTATCTAAAAATTGATATCCTATATTAATAACCGAAGTAGATAGATTATAAAACTCATTAGCACTCAATGACGTTGAATCAGATATGATCCCAGCTAAGATTAATTTGATGTGCTTATCAATTGTTTGAATGAGCGCCTGAGAAGACATGCTTTTTCCATCCGAAATCAATTCCCTTTTAATTTTATGCACATTCTCTTGAAATACATCAAGAGGTACACCAACATTTGATAAGAGTGTCGGTATGGTGTTTTTGTATTCTATATTTTTATTACCTAGAGATGAAACGCCAATAGCACGTGCTTGTCCTAGTAATTCTAAGGTGATGGGTATTGTGAATAAAAAGCTATTGGTTAAGTAATATGAATCAAGTTCATCCATTATAAGTAATAGATAATAATCAGCCAACTTTAGCTGTAAAGAATTTAGATTTTTAATTAATTTTGTATGTAAATCAAAGCTTTCATCAAGTTGTAAAGTCATTCCTTTAGTATATAAATACTGCCATTGTTCAATAATAGTGGACCATGCTGCTGTTTTTTTTAATTCTGAAGGCAATGAATTACTGACTTTTAAAAAGTTCTCATTGACTTTTTTATTAACAGATATCTGCCTATGTGCACTATCGTTAACACCAGTAATCACCGCTGCAGAAATCCCTCTATGCTCTTGTAGTGATTGAATCAGTTTTGACGTTTTTTTTGTCTGGTTTAAGCCTTCTAACTGCTTATTAGCAGTACTGATCGACTCGGACAATGAGGTAATTAAAGAAATTGAAACAATCAATAACGCAAGGAGCGAAAGTCCTCCAAGGACTATAAACTTACGAGAGTAACTCAGACTGTTCATTAAGTTTATAGCGGGATTAAATAATTGTTTCACAAAGTATTCCTAAAATATATAAGTGAATAAAGTAGCCTATTATTTAAACGTAGCACTTAACGCATCTATTATTGCTGCATTTTCATATACTTCGACACCCGTTTTATTTACTTTCTGTGCCAATACCGCATTGTTTTTAGAAATGTCATCAATGTTAAGAATACTTTGGTTTATTTGATTAGCGACCACACTTTGTTCTTCTGCTGCCGTTGCTATTTGAGCTGTCATATCACTAACCTCATTAACATTGGTGATAATACTTTCCATTGCATATTTAATATTCAAGGTATCTTCTGAGCATTTTTCGGCGTTAGCTTTATTCACCGTCATTACCTGACTCCATTCCTTTAAGGTTGTTTGCAACTCTTTAACGGAAGCTTGAATTTGAACAGTGGCACCTTGTGTTCTACTTGCCAGTGTTCTTACTTCATCGGCAACCACCGCAAAACCACGCCCTTGCTCTCCAGCTCTTGCCGCTTCGATGGCAGCATTTAAAGCTAATAAATTGGTTTGATCCGCAATACCCTGAATTTCAGACATAACAGTAGAAATTTTATCGATATCTGTGACTAAAGCTATTGCATTAGTCGCGGCATTTTCGACATCTCCCGTCAAATTGAGTATTCTGTTTTGACTCACTTCAATAACTTCAATATTTTGTTTACATTCATTTTGAATATCTACAACTCGGTCATGGGTTTGAGTTGTATTGCCACTTACTTCTTCAATTGTCGCGCTCATTTCGGTAATTGCGGTAGCAAATTGCGCTAAATGTGAGTTTTCTTCATTGATACCGGCAAGCATTTCGCTTGATACTTTTTCTAATTCACTGGCTAGATTAACAAGTACTCGTCCCGAATCACTACTTCTCCCCAATATGGTGCCAACTCTTGCTTTATATAACTCTACGGGGTAGTTCATAATGTTTGTCAGTCCTTTTCCTGAGTAGATAATACGAGATGGGCTATCAAACAAAAGTTTAATTTTGTTTACTGCTTTTGGAAAAACAACTAACTCTTCTGAGAAAGTTATAAAAACCAACATAAAAGAGACTAATAAGGTGATAATTGAGATGATCGAATCAAGGTATATCCAGTTAACTAAGCACGCAGAGAGTATAATCATTGTTGCTATAATACGTTTTAAGCTAATATTAGCGCTTAAATCACGAATTTGTTTGCCACTATTTAACTGGTCATAAAGTTGTTGAGCTTTTACTTTTTGATTTTCGCTTGGGCATGTTCTTACCGATTGATAACCTTTTATCGTGCCATTTTCATATAAAGGTGTTACATAGGCATCAACCCAATAAAAACTACCGTTTTTACAACGATTTTTTACCATACCTCGCCATGAATCACCTTGTTTTAGTTTTTCCCATAAATCAGCAAACGCAGCTTTAGGCATATTAGGGTGACGCACAATATTATGGTGCTGTCCTACTAACTCCTCAAGCGAGTAGCCAGCAACCTGACAAAATTCTTGGTTCGCATAAGTTATTCTCCCATCTAGATCGGTAATTGATACTAATTGGACTGCTTCAGCAAACCCTACCTCATTACTATTAAAACTATTATTCATATTAAGTTCCTTTGAGTGTAACTTATTTAATTTTGGTTGGTTTTCACCTTGGGTGGCGATTAAATTGGTAAGGGTATTGCTTTTATCGCAATGTTTTTGAATCTAATAAATTTCGAGTAAGTGATAATAATTCAAATGATGTGTATGGTTTTGATATGATGGGAATATCGACAAAATCGCCTTTGAAAATATTAATTTCACCATCAAAGCCAGTAGCAAGTAAAATGGGCATGTTAAGATCCAAAGCTCGAACTTTTTCAATCAGTTGGTAACCATTGATTTTAGGCATAATCACATCACTAATTATCAAGTCGATATTTTTTTCTTGTAGGCAAGCTAAGGCATCTTCACCGGAGCTTGTTTGAAAAACGGTATAACCTTCATTTTCGAGAATAGTTTTGGCGAGTAACCCTAAGGCCAATTCATCATCAACCACTAAAATATTTTCTTTACCTTTAAAAGACAGTTGTCTACTGCTTTGGGTAACACCGTTATTATTTTTAGACTCGTTTTTGGGTAAGTAAATCTTAAACGAGGTACCAATATTCTCCTCTGAATAAACATAGATAGCCCCTTGAGAAGCGGTAATAAAACCATAAACTTGTGACAAACCTAAACCAGTGCCGTTATCGCCTTTAGTGGTGTAAAAAGGTTCAAATATCTGCCGTTTTACTTCATCACTCATGCCGCAACCATTATCTGTGATGGTTAAACAAATAAAAGCCCCCGCGATTAAACTGTATTGTTCCGCTTCAATAGCTGAAAGAGTGACGTTTTGCGTTGTTATGGATAATAATCCGCCAGTTGACATGGCATGCTTGGCGTTAATACATAAATTAAGAATGACATCATCAAAGGCATTTATATCGACTTTACTGCACCATAAATCATCGGCTAAGGAATAATCTATGGTCACTAAGACGGTAAGTGATTTTGCTATCATTGCTTGAGTAGCGATTAATAAATCATTAATATTAATGATGGCACTTTTTTTACTTTCTTGTTTTGAAAAAGATAGCAGTTTACGGGTTAACTCACTACCACGTGTACTCGCGGTGATAATTTGCTGACAGTACTTTAACAGCTTAGGATCTTGTTCTAGCTGTAGCTCTAATAGTTCGCCAAAACCCGAGATAATACCTAATATATTATTAAAATCATGAGCAATGCCTCCGGTTAACTTGCCTAAAGCATCCATTTTTTGGATACGCTGTAACTTGTTTTGCTGTTCAGTAAAGGCGCTTAAATCATGGCAAGTACCAACATATCGAATATTATTATTTTCATCTGGAGAAAGTTCAGCAATGGCTAAGCTGATAGGAAATCTTTGACCATTTTTTTTAAGAGCCATCACTTTACGACCAATATCTATAACTTTTGCTTTTCTAGTTTGGTGATAATTTTCTCGGTAAGCATCATGTTGAACGGCTCTTGATCTTGGCATCAATAACTTAATATTTTCGCCCAAAAGCTCGGCTTCCGGATAACCAAACATTTTTTCAGTCGCGCTATTTACACTTAAAATTATGCCTTTATTATTGATGGTAATTACTGCGTCAATGATTACACTTAAAATCTCGCGTTTTTCTGTTTCTTTTTGCGCTAAACGTGTTAGTTGTTGTCGCTCTTGAGTGACGTCTTTAACTATGGAAATCAGTCCTAAAGCCGCACCATTTTCATCTTTAATCAGTGCGTTATGCCATTCGGTTAAAATAACACCACCATTTTTTTTCACTAAGGAATGAATACTGTGTCGACCGCCATCATTAAGCAGTAAGCTAGCGCGTACTTTTTCAATGACTGGTTGCTCATTAGCAGGCACTAAGGTTGAAATAAAATCAAGTTGCTTTAATTCCTGTTCGGTATAATCAAGCATCTTTATTGCAGATTGATTACACTCAAGCAAAGTAAAATTCATATCCCATTTAAATGACGCTAGCGGTGCTTGTTCACTATATAGTTTTAAATGTTGTTGCGTTTCTTGGTGGGTGGCATGAAGGGCCCTATGCTTTAGTTCACTAGTTATTTTTCCGGCAAGAATTTTTAAAATATCTTCCAAATAGCTATTTTGATCAATATTTCTGGTAAATAGTAAAATTAATCCGCCAATCGCTTTCTCATTAGCATCAAGAATTGGTACCCCGATATAACTTTTAATATGGTTATCTATAAAGAATGAATCTTTTGGAAATAAAGTTTGAACGTTTTGATGAAAATAACAAATATTAGCGTTGGTAACATTGTTACAGGGGGTATTCTTAAGATCATAGGTGATATTTTCAACTATTTGATTATCGCAGCAATAGGCCACAGTTTTCATTTGTAGGCCATCATTAAAATTATTCAAGCCAATAAAAACATGATCTACTTTAAATGATTCAGCAATTTTTAGCGTTACATTATTAAAAAAGTTTACATTATCTGCTGAAGAAATTAACTGTGCCATACCGGAGATACTACTGAGTAAAAGGTGCTGTTCGGACACATCAATCATTGTCATGATGATTAGTCCTTTAGACTTATGCTTTAATTCAGATATATCGCAGTTAATTGTTAAATCAATACCCTGATAGTTTCTAATCTGGACAATATGGTTTTTGAGTGCTTTATGCTCTTTTAAACTCTTTATAATAAATGAATATTCTTCTTTATCTAGCCAGATACTGTCTTCAAATGCTTTCCTGTTTATTAAATTAGCTTGGCTATCACCTAAAAGTTCGCAAGCTGCTTGATTTATTTCTACCCGCATACAGGTTTCTAGATGAATTATTTGCATGCCTATGGGGCTAGAGTGAAAGGCTGCTGATAATAAACTTTCATTTTCAGATGATTTAGGCATGGGTTTCACACTTCATTAAAAAAAGTAATATATAAAATAATAGCTAGACAACGAACAAGTTGATATTATCGATATAGTATTTGAAATGAATTATAATCGTTAAAAATAAAAGTGCAATCGATAAATTCGATAATGAATAATGAATAATGAATAATGAATAATGAATAATGAATAATGAATAATGAATAATGAAGAATAAAAGCAATAAGATTAAAAGCTATGACAAATTTGACAGGAATCAACTTTTAATATTTAACTATATGTTATAAAACTATATGTTATAAAACTATATGTTATAAAAGGATAAGTTAGCTTATAGTTACAGGGTTGTTACATACCCAATTGTTTTAATTTTTTTTGAGAAATTAAATGTTGAATAAACCCGAAAAATTACTTACACCAGCTAAAGTTGGTGAACTGTTAGGTGTATCACCTATAACCGTTAGGTTTTGGGCTAAAGAGGGTCGGTTAAATTTTATTACCACTCCCGGAGGTCATAGGCGATTTGAACGTACAGAAATAGAAAGATTTCTTGGCTGTAAACTCGTTGCTAAAAAAGAGAAAACTATCGTCATAGTCGAAGATGACCAACAGCATGCTGATTTATTAGTGGAATTTATTGAAGTCTTATATCCAAATTTTGAGGCTAAAGTTGCCTACAGTGGTTTTGAAGCAGGGAGCATGATAGAAAAGATTAAACCAAGTCTTATTTTTTTAGATTTAGTGATGCCAGATATTGATGGTATTGCCGTGTGTAAACATATCAGATCAAATAACACTTCTAAAAAGACTCCCATTATCGCTATGTCAGGCTCTTCTCAACAAGAAAATATTGATGATGTTATTGCATCAGGTGCTAATAAATTTTTAATGAAACCAATAAGATTATCAGTATTAAAGGATGTGATAGATTATTATATCGAAGGCTGAATTAAAGGCATATCAGTAGCTCATAACTTATCTCTAGCAGGCCTATCTATGGAACACACTTTTCCCGTCTGCTGTTGCCTGAGCCTACCCTTTCTAAATAGTTGGTTCAGTGAAAACAAACCGCCCCACAATGCTTCCCAACCAAACCAAACAACCATACCTGCTCTTTACTATTGTCCAGCGCCCAAGTTGAGTTCGTGCATAATAAGCCCAGTGCTGTAACGCTGGACTTTTAGGTAACGCTTTAGTGCTTTGTCTTTGACCACATTAACGACCATTCAAGTGTCGCTCACCGCTAACGAATTTAACTTGTTTTTTAGTTTTGATATCAATAGTTGCTTGAGGTCTATTGTCTCCATTGTTTAGTTAAATAACAGTCTCATTAGTTAATGGCTCTTGTTTTATTTATCCAATAGGGAGCACGTAATTCATTTTTCATGATTTTTCCTGCTCCCGTTATCGGGAAAGGCTCTATTCTAATTTCTATACTATGGGGTATTTTATAACTAGCAATATATTCACGGCAATGACTTCTAATTTCCTCATCTGTTATTTCTTGTCCTTCATTAAGTCGAATAATGGCATGAACTGACTCTCCCCATTTTTTACTTGGAATACCGAGCACGACAGATTCTTGAATAGCAGAATGATGAGATAGTGCATTTTCAACTTCAATGGAAAAAACATTTTCTCCACCCGTAACAATCATATCTTTAAGCCTATCGACCAAGAAAATGAAGCCATCTTCATCCATATAACCTGCATCGCCCGTCAGAACCCAACCATCAATAAGAGTTGCTGCTGTTTGTTCAATACTTTTCCAATAACCTAACATAGTATTTGGTCCCGATGCGACGATTTCACCTACTTTACCTGTTGGCAATACAGTGCCATTCTCATCACGAATTTCTACACGAAGACAATAACCCGCTCGGCCAGCTGAACGAAGTTTTCCTGCATATGCTCCTTCAAGAACGTGATACTTGGCAGGTAAAATAGAGATAACCGGCGACAATTCAGACTGCCCATAGGCTTGAATAAATTTCACACCAGACATTTTTTCCATCGCAGCAATTAATGTGCCTTCTGGCATAGGGGAGGCACCGTATATTATATGCTTAAGGCTACTAAAATTGGCATCACTCAATGTGGGGGTAGCTAGCATCATGGTCACCATGGTTGGAACCAATAAAACATGATTTACTTTTTTCTGTTCGATAATTTCAATAACAGAGTTAGCGTCGAAGTAAGGAACAAATACCTGACATAAACCGCCAATTACCGTAGCATAGCTTATACCGACATCGGCAAGGTGAAACATAGGTGCTGCATGAAGGTAACGTTCACCCGCAACGTTTAAGCCGATCTCTGCAGTAACGATAATAGAGCTTGACCACAAATTAGTGTGAGATAACATCACGCCTTTTGGAAACCCAGTCGTGCCGCCAGTATAAAAAATACCTGCAAGGTTATTATAATCATTCTTAACGGGAGCAAGGGCACTAGCATTATCAATTAATTGCTCATAATTTAGCATGTTTTCTGGTGTTTCTCCTTCTCCCATATAAATGATTAATTGAATTTTTTCACATTGCTTGGCTAGTTCTTTACCCATTTCAAGAAAGGCATCGTCAACAAAAAGTACGCTGCTTTCTGAATTTTCCAGTGAGTAGATGTTTTCCTTGAGAGACCAGCGGATATTCAAAGGAACAACCACCCCGCCAATCCATGGAATAGCATTGTAATACTCAAAATACCTATCAGAGTTCATTGCTAGAATTGCTACATGATTTTTTTGCTCTACGCCCTGTTCAACTAGGGCACCTGCAAGTTTAGCAACGCGTAACTCTACTTCTTTCCATGTTCGCTCTCTCTCACCGAAAGATGTACCAACATCATCGCCAAACATTGTCGCATTGCGCTGAAGCGCCTGATAATAATACATAAAACCTCTTTTTAAATGAGAGAAGAGCTAATTTATTTTATGAATAAAATAAAAGGATCTCTTGATGCAACTGATATTATTATAGTTACCGCGTAAATATGGCGGTAACTATTGCTTAAACATTTACATTCAAAATATATTTTTTTGGTTTGAAGAAATATGATGATAAGCGTCAAAATTGAAATCAATTGACGCATAATGACAAAAGTAATAGAGGAATAGAGGTTTAATGGCTAGCTTTTGTATTTAGAGGGGCTACAACCGGTCCAGCGAATAAAGGCGCGAGTAAAAGAAGCCATTTCACTAAAACCACAGCGTTCAGCAATTTCATCAAGGCGTTTATCAGTATGTTCAAGATAAAAAATCGCTTTTCTTTGGCGGATCTCATCTTTAATCTGCATGTAATTTGAATTTTCTGCACCAAGCTTACGCTGCATGGTTCTTACTGATATGCCTAATTGCTTAGCCAGTTCTAGTTGACTAGGAAACCTAGCATAGGGAGATGCAGACAAAACGTCTTTAATTTGCCGAATAAAACCTAACGTTTGAAAAGAATAAGTGATTAATGAAATTGGAATATCTAGGTAGGGTTTTACTTCTTGATAATTACACCTTACTGGTTGTTTTAGCCATTTTACATCAAAAGCTAATTCAAAATATTGCTGATTAAACTTTACAGGGCAAGAAAATAGAAATTGATAATCACAAATATTTTTAGGTTTTTTTTCAATAAAATGGACGTATTCTAAAGAGATATCTTTTTTTATCAGCGTTGATAACATTTTATGGCCCATACATGAACATACAGCACTAATTAGTAGTGAAAAACGAGCGTCTTTAACATCAGGATGAAAGCGCCACCGTACAATAGAATCTTTAATTATAGTGGTCGCGTTAATTGGACTTTGGGAGATCCTCATGACTTGTTCAATTGCTTTTAAAGCGTGGCCTAAAGTCTGTTCTGTACTGGCTGATTTAACCATAAGGTCAAATGAACCTCTTGGCTGTTTTGACCTTCCAGCCCCTAGGAACTCATCGTCAGAATATTCGAGTATGATGGTATAGCCTTTGATAATATAATGCATAGAGATTACCAGCAGGGGATTTTCAATTGACTTTAATGATAGCCCTATACGCCTAGCGAACTCTTCTCGTGCAAGACCTATTGATTCACCAAGTAAGCAAAACTCTCTAACAAATATATTCGTCGTAAATAGCTCACCAGTCGCAGTGGATATATTATTTTCGTTCAATATTCCTCCTTCATTCCATCATTATTACAGTAATTTACTGGTTATCATGGGCATTTTGTTTTTATACGTCAATTGATTTCAATTTTGACGTTTATTGTCATATGAGAACAATACGCTAACTTGTTAATTTGAATAAGGCTATATGGCACCCTTAATGACTAAGAGAGAACATCATGTTAGACATAACTGACATAGGTAAAGTATTTCCATCGGTAACTGCACCAGTAGAAAAAGGTCGTTTACGGTTTTTTGCAAAAGCCATTGGTGAGAGTAACCCTATTTATACTGACGAAGCCGCGGCAAAAAAAGCGGGGTATGAATCTTTACCTATGCCCCCCACCTTTCTTTTTAGCTTAAAAATGGATGTACCTAATCCATTCGAAAACTATGAAAAGGCTGGCTTAGCACTTGCTAAAATTCTACATGCTAACCAAGCGTTTATTTACCATAAACCCGTTGTTGCGGGAGACACCCTAATGTTTGAAAGTCATATTGCCGACATTTATGACAAAAAGGGTGGCGAGCTAGAATTTTTAGTCGAAAAAATAAAGGTTTCAAATCAGTTTGATCAACACGTTGCTGATATGACAATAACACTGGTAGTACGCAACTCAACTGAATAGTAAAAAATTTACTAAAACAGAGTGATTTTTATGATTAAATTTGATGAAGTTCAAGTGGGTGATGAATTACCCGTATTACAAACTAAGGCTATTTCCCGTACCACGCTAGCATTATTTGCGGGTGCTTCGGGCGATCATAACCCCATACATATTGATATTGATTTTGCAAAAAAAGCAGGTCTGAATGATGTTTTTGCTCAAGGTATGTTGTCAGTTGCTTATCTTGGTCGCTTATTAACGGGTTGGGTGCCTCAAGCTGCTATCAAAAAAATAGATGTTCGCTTCACCGCTATTACGCAGTTATTTGCAGAAATCACTTGTAGCGCCATCGTTAAAGAAAAATTTGAACGTGATGGCAGCAAAGTAGTTTTGCTTTCTATTGATGCGAAAGATCAAAACGGTGAAGTTAAAGTTTCAGGTATTGCTGAAATAGTACTGAGATAGGACTTAATTAATGTTAATTCAATTAACCCAACTAATTTATTAACGACATAAATAAAGAGAATATGATGAGTAAAAATTTACAAAACAAAGTGGCATTAATTACTGGCTCTGGCCGTGGTATTGGTAGAGCGCTAGCACTTAAATTTGCCAAAGAAGGGGCAAAAGTTGTGATCAATGACTTAGATCCAGTCTCTGCAGAAGAGGTCATTACTGAAATAAAAGCCATTGGCGGCGAGGTTATCGCTCATATTGGTAGCGTAACCACTGAAAAATTTGCTGAAGAATTTATTGCAGCGGCAATTGAAGCATTTGGCACACCTGACATTTTAGTAAATAACGCCGGCTATACTTGGGATTCAATGCTAACGAAAGCGACTGATGAACAGTTTGACGCCATGTACGATATCCATCTAAAAGCACCTTTTAAATTAAACCGAGCTTTCGTTAAAGCCGTTAGCCCTGAAGCAAAATCAGAGGCGGAAGCAGGAAAAGAAGTCTTTCGAAAAATAATCAATGTGTCATCTATTGCCGGTGAATACGGCAATGTTGGCCAAGTTAACTACTCATCAATGAAAGCAGCACTTGGCGGCATGACAAAAACATTATCAAAAGAGTTAGGTCGACTAAAAATTAACGTTAATTCAGTTGCTTTTGGTTTTATTGAAACTCGCCTGACACAAGCAACTGACGAGAAGAAGACAATCACCGTTGAAGGAAAAGAAATCGGTATTGGTATTCCAAAGAAAGTACATAAGACTCTTGCCCACGCAATACCTGTGGGGCGAAGCGGTACACCTGAAGAAGCAGCCAATGGCATCTATTTGTTTTGCACACCCGAATCAGATTATATCAGTGGTCAAACCGTAGTCGTTGGTGGTGGTTTAAGAATATAGGAGAGTAACTATGGAGCCTTTTTATTGTACTTGGATTGATGAAAGCTTACGTATTTTTACTGAATCAATCAATAAATTTATTGATAAAGAAATTGCGCCCTATTATGAAAAATGGGAAGAAGATGCTTGGATGCCAAGAGAAATTTGGAACAAGCTAGGTGAAGCAGGATTACTATGCGTTGACATTCCAGAGGAATACGGCGGCTGTGGTGTCGATTTTAAATACGCCGCACTGATTAACGATATTTTCTATCGTCGAGGAGTTGGTGTTATTGCTGGTGGTGGTCTTGCCGTTCATGCGGGCATAGTCGCGCATTATATTTTAAATATGGGCACTGAAGAACAAAAGCAGAAATATCTACATAAAATGGCCAGTGGTGAGTGTGTAGGTGCAATAGGCATGACTGAACCCGGTGCTGGTAGCGATTTGAAAGCATTAAAAACAAGCGCAAAAAAGGTTGAAGGCGGCTATGTTATTAATGGCAGTAAAACCTTCATCTCTAACGGTCAGCATTGCGATATTGTGGTACTTGCCTGTAAAACCGATCCAAGTGCTAGCGCCAAAGGTGTTTCACTGTTCATTGTGGATGCGGACACAAAAGGCTTTGTAAGAGGTCAGAAACTCAAGAAACTGGGTATGCATTGCCAAGATACATCAGAGCTATTTTTTGATGATATGTTTGTGTCTGATAATGCTCTATTAGGACCACTTAATACTGGCTTTATCGCCATGATGCAAGAGCTGCCACGAGAACGTTTATTGTTAGCAATAGGGGGACAAGCAGCAGCCGAAGGCATGTTAGAAATTACAATTGATTATGTTAAAGAGCGTAATGCTTTTGGTAAACGGGTAGCTGATTTTCAAAATACGCGTTTTAAATTGGCTGAACTTGCTACAGGAGTTCGAGTACAAAAAGCCTTTGTTGACCAATGTGTAATGCTGCTAGCTGAAAATCGTCTTGATGCCGTTACAGCCTCGATGGCCAAACTTCATGTTACTGAGTTACAAGGTAAAGTCGCCGATGAGTGTCTACAGTTTTTTGGCGGTTATGGCTATATGACTGAATACCGAATAGCGAGAGAATTTGTTGATGCCCGTGTGCAACGAATTTACGGTGGCACCTCAGAAATAATGAAAGAAATTATCGGTAGAAAACTGCTTAAATGACTTTAAAGGGGAGTATACCTGTTACCAATCAAAGTGCACTCTGAAATATGCATTTTGAATGGTGACGGATATAGGTGAACACAATAAAATATCACCACTAACGTTTGGGCTTAGTGAACAAAAAATTATTCAGCTTAACGCTGATAGCATCTTTGAAAAAAACATTAGGAAATAGATAAATGAGTCAAGTAATCGTAGCCGGTGTCGGCATGACAAAATTTTGTAAACCAGGTCAGCAAGAGCCTTATCGTGTAATGGCTGCTAAAGCGATCAATATAGCCTTGGCTGATGCGGGTCTTGACGCCTCAAAAATTCAACAAGCGTTTGGTGCTTATATTTATGGTGACAGTACCTGTGCCCAACATGCATTTTATGACGTTATTCAAAGCGGTATTCCTGTTGTTAATGTAAATAATAATTGCTCTAGTGGTTCAACCGCTTTATTTTTAGCCAGACAAGCCGTTCTCTCAGGAGAAATTGACTGTGCGTTAGCTTTTGGTTTTGAAGAAATGCAACCCGGCGCATTGGGTTCAGCGTGGGATGATAGAGAAAGCCCTTTTGATCGAGCAAAACCGGTGTTAGAAAAATTTAATGCGCCACATGGGCCTTTGGCACTGCAAGCATTTGGTGCGGCAGGTCGTCATTATATGGACTTGTATGGCATTGAAGCCGATATATTTGCCAAAGTTTCAGCAAAATCTCGCCGTCATGCTGTGCATAATCCTTATTCTATGTTTACCAAGCCACTGACTTATCAAGACGTGCTCAATGATAAAGTTATCTATGATGGCTATATGACACGCTTAATGGCATGTCCTCCAACTTGTGGCGCTGCTGCGACTATTGTATGTAGTGAAAAATTTGCAGCAAAAAATGGCATTACAAATGGTGTTAAAATTTTAGCACAAGCAATGGCGACAGACACCGAAAAGTCTTGGCAAGATCCTATTTATGCTGCGGGTAAAGGCATGACAGAAATTGCTGCGCAGAAAGTTTATAACATGGCAGGCATTAGCCCAGAAGACATCGATGTTATTGAATTACACGATTGCTTTACCACTAATGAAGTGATCAGCTATGAAGGTTTAGGTCTTTGTCCAGAAGGTGGCGCCGCTGAATTTATCTACAACGGTGACAATACCTATGGTGGAAGATTTGTCATTGGCCCATCTGGGGGCTTGATGTCCAAAGGTCATCCTATTGGTGCAACAGGGCTTGCTCAATGTACTGAATTAACTTGGCATTTACGTGGTCAAGCAGGCGCTCGTCAGGTTGAAGGCGCCAGACTTGCGTTGCAACATAATGTCGGTTTGGGTGGCGCAGTTGTGGTGACTCTATACGGAAAATAAAGGCAATAAAAAGTATCTGGGTTATTCCTAAACTTTATGAAGATTAAGTTAACTTTAAAGGGTAATTAATACCAAGTTGATCAATTTATTAATTCGCTTGGTATAAAAAGTTTTCTATTTTATAAGAGAAGTAACTATGAAAAAACTAATTTTAACTGAAGAACATCAAGGTGTTTTTACCATAACGTTAAATCGACAAGCTAAAAAAAATGCAATCAATGCTGCCATGTATGAATTACTGTGTCAGCATTTAAAATATGCTAATGATTCAGCACATATACGTTGTCTACTCATTCAAGGTGATGCAAATTGTTTCAGTGCTGGCAATGATTTTACTGAATCAGTCGACGAAGAAGGTCTACCAGCATTTATATTTATCGAACAGCTTATCAAATTTACTAAGCCTATCGTTGCTGCAGTTGCGGGGCCGGCAATAGGTATTGGCACGACGTTATTATTGCAGTGCGATATGGTTATTGCTGCAAACAACAGTAAGTTTATCTTACCTTTTGTGCACTTAGGGATCTGTTTGGAGGCAGGATCAAGTTTATTATTGCCTCTAAAGATTGGTTATAACCGAGCATTTGAGTTGGCTGTATTAGGGGCTCCTTTTACGGCGGAACAAGCCTATCAATACGGAATAGTAAATCAGGTCTGTCAACCTAATGAGGTGATAGAAAAGGCGCTAAATGTTGCTCAATCTATAGCCAAACTTCCTGCAGATTCAGTACAAACAAGCAGAAAATTAATGCGACAGTCTACAGATAAATTGATGGTAACTGTTACCGAAAATGAAAAGAACGAAGTACATAGGTTAATGAAAACTGAGGAGTTTCAGTCGATTATGAATAAATTTTCTCAATCAGCTAAACGTTTAGATAACTCATAAAGTATGTCGAATAGCTTTGGCGACTAAAGAATTAAAAAACATGTAGTGGTCAAGTAAAGTTGGGTATGGATTTATCTTTAGGTTAGGGTCTGTTGATCTTTCGAGAGTAGCTATTTGTTAGGCTTTTATACAAGGCAGCGCCTTTGTCATGTGGTTGTTCAGGACAATCTGCTCCTGCATTGTCTAATAGGCTACCTCCATGTAGCATCACATAAAAAGGCGATAACGCCGTAAAAATGACTAACAAACGCTGTCCGAAGGATTCGGCTAAAGGCGCTTTACTCTTTGTTGAGTGGTATTTGCTTAGAGTGACTAGGCTACATACCACTCGCCGCAATTAAAGCGCTTTTATCCCGAACAAAATTTAACCGCGAAAGATCAACAGACCCTAGTATATTTATATAAATAAGGACAGAGTGGTATTAATTATGATGAAATAATCCATTATTAACCTCGAATCACCGACGTAAATAGCGGTAATCTAAACATTATTGCTTGGTTTGAAGGTGTAAGACGCTTCCTAACAAACCTACCTAATTACCTATAAAGTTCATCAAGCTTACTCAATAGTTTTATAGGCATAGGTAGTGTTCATAAAGTAATATAAGCAAAGTAAGGTAGCATCTTATCCAGCTCAAAGCAGCGATTAAAATGATAACTAATGGTACTGAGTATTATAATCAGTAAGTCTATTTTTCCATTAGGTATGTAAATATTTACTTGCTTAATGGAATAATTAACAGTGGTCTTTTGGTGTTTAGCATGACTTTGTTCGCGGTAGAGCCAGAAAAAAATTGTCCCATCGCTGAATGAGTACGAGTACC
>NVWU01000014.1 GCA_002733765.1 Colwellia sp.
CAGAGATTCTGGCTGAGCCATTGTAAACCAAAGGCTTTGTAAGTACTGCAGGAGTTTCAGGCTACGGCAGTAGTTCATCTCAAATCATTAACTGTGATAATAGTAATAAGTACTTGAATTTGTAGGGAACATCATGTCTAAGGATTGGGAGTCAACTTTTACACATTGGTCTAAGGGGCCTGCTTCAACAGAAAGCGACCGTTGTGAGAATGCAATTAAAGCGATTAAAGGGGCTATTAACAAAAGTGACAACTTAAGTGCTTTGGATATAGACGTAATCTTACAAGGCTCTTATCGTAATAGAGTAAACGTACGACAGGATAGCGATGTTGATGTCGGTATTATTTGCAATGACCCATTCTTCTATAACTTACCTGATGAAGTTAGCCTTGAAAGTGCAAATATAGTTGATGCCGCTTATCAATTTTCCGATTTTAAACATGATGTGCGAATAGCCCTTGTTGAACACTTCGGTTACGAGGCTGTGACGCAAGGAAATAAAGCATTTGATATTAAGGCTAATACATATCGTGTTGAAGCTGATTTAGCTCCATTCTTTGAATATAGAGACTATTGGAATAGTAGTGAATATCGACAAGGCGTAAAATTAATATCTGATACAGGTGTGAGCATTGAAAATTATCCTGAACAGCACTATACAAATGGTGTAATCAAAAATAATAGTACGGGTCGAAAGTATAAAAGAAGTGTTCGGATATTAAAGAATCTAAGAAGTGAAATGCAAGATAAAGGGTTTAATTCTGCCGTAAAGATCCCTGGGTTTCTTATCGAATGCCTAGTATTTAACGTTCCTGATGATACCTTCAATTTTGACAACTATTTGTCAATAATTAGAGAAGTGCTTGTTAATATATTTAATAACACAATTGTATCAGCAGATTGCTCTAAGTGGTTGGAAGTGAATAATATCAAATATTTGTTTCACATTTCTCAACCTTGGACAAAAGAACAAGTTCACAAGTTCATACTAGACGCATGGGATTACGTTGGTTATGAATAAAGCAATTGCTAATGTGTATATATGGGTATTAGTAATATCTACAATTTTGATTTGGGCGTTAGTACTAACCTGCTTTGGTATTGAATTGGCGATATCAGGTGAAGCTATTAAGAAGTTACCCTTGGTTGTTACTATTGAGGTAGGGCTTTTGGGGCTATTTATCAAGTGGGGTTGGAAACTTAGAGTTCTTCCATCTTGGTTAATTGTTGAACCTATTATAGAAGGGACTTGGAAAGGGGTATTGAAAAGTACTTGGGTCGACCCTATAACGGGCGAAATTCCAGAAGACATTCCCATTATATTATCCATTAAACAAGAATTCTTTAATATTAGCTGTAGTATGTTTACTGAAGAATCACCAAGCCATAGTTATGCCGCACGAATCATTATAGATGAGGCTTCTGGAATGAAGCGACTGATTTATAATTATACGAACAAACCTAAAGCATCTGTTCGTGATAGAAGTGAATTTCATGATGGGACAGTAAACTTAGTTATAATAGGTGGTCGCCAAAATGAATTGGCAGGAGAGTACTGGACTACTCGGAAAACTACAGGAGAGATGAAACTGAATTTTCACTCTAATGAATTAGTAAGTAGTTTTGGTAAAGCAACATAATATGTTTAAACAAGTTCTGCTGACATTCAATTTACCGATAACTTTGATTATTAAATCACTGTGCAGTTAAATGCGACTAAACAGTGATTAATTGAGTTAATTATTCAGGCGTTAAATTTACGTATTTGTAACCTATCATTGCCATGCCCTAATATTGATTAATACCTCTTTAAAAGATATATCCAACAGCATCTCATAAATTGAATTGATGGGGCTATCAATAGAGCCGTAAATATCATGTGTTACAGAGCCGCTTTGATGACCTAGTAATGCTTTCATTTCATAATCTTGTGCTCGTATCTGTTTTAAGCTATCCACCATTGTATGTCTAAAACTATGGAATACTTTCTTTGGATCATTGATACCAAGCTTCCTCTTATATTTACCGAACCATTTCCCTGCACTATGACCGTATTTCTGACGTTGAGGTTTTAAATAGCCGAACAGTTTAGTTTCATCTTGAGCTTTCTTCTGACTCAAGAATACATCGAAGCCAAGTGCTAATAACTCAGGGTGTATCGGTATAGACCTCCTGCTACTGTTGTTCTTTACGTGTTGTCCGATAAACTCATCATCAATACGATAATGTGGAATAGAGGAGTTAATATAGATATCAGCTAAATGCAATTGACACAATTCTTCTAGTCTCGCTCCACTGTATAATGCTAAAAGTGGCAACCAATATTGATAGTCATGCAAGAATTGATGATCGGTATAAATAGTGCTTGAGAATATATTTGTGAGGTCAGTGCTATTAAATCCAGTTCTTGCAGCTTTTAGGGAAGTCTTCTGTCTTATTTTCATTCCAGTTATTGGGTTAATTACTATGAGTCCTTGCTTAACTAACCATGTAAAGAATGTATTCACCTTCCTTAATTGGTTGTTAACAGTGGTTGTGCTAATGGACGGGTAAGCATTTTCTGAGTTGATTAATTCAAGAATGGATAGCCCTTTAACAGCACAGTGCTTAGTTCTATGAAGAGGGTAGCGCATCAGATCTGCTTTGTATTTCCTGCAGTGAGCTGCATCAATTGAAGATAGCTTTATATCGCCTCCCAATTCTATTAGTACGTTAATTGCAGCTTGATTATCACATTGAGTCTTTACTCGCCATGTTTCAGCTTTTACCATCTCATTGTTATATTGCTTGAATGCATTACTTATGGTGATAGCTTTAACTTTAGGCTTTGCTCGTTGTATAGATTGGACGGTTGTTTCACCAAGGTTTACTAAGGTAGTGATGATTATATTATCTAGTGCTTCCTTATTAATGTCTTCTGGTAAAGTAGCCTTACAATACTCTAGTAATTTGAATACGAGTATTTGTGCTAAGGAACCAGCCTTGTCATAATCTTGAGTATTAAGCGATAACCTAACAAGTTGTGACGCTAAGTCGGTGCTCTTATAAAGGGCGATAGGTAGTTTATAATGAAGCCAGTATATCTTGCCTCGAAGTGTTGTATATTTGGGTTTTGTCTTTGTCTTTGTCATTGGTATCACTCTCAGTATCACAGTTAATGATTTGAGATGAACTACTGCCGTAGCCTGAAACTCCTGCAGTACTTACAAAGCCTTTGGTTTACAATGGCTCAGCCAGAATCTCTGGGGCTCTAATACCTATGATAGCTCAGCCAGTCTGTGGCTGGTTAGGCTGCCACCCAATATTTATTTTTCAATGACTTAGACCTTATTAAGCGTAATTGCTACATTAGGTACTACAATGCTGTCAGCAAATATTCCTCATTTATACATCTGTAATGGTATTTACTATTATCGAAATAACTCCGTTTGGACGTTATTAAAAACACGTTGTAAGAAATAAACCTTTAGAAAACTTAGTGTGACTCTGTTTGGCACTACGCCAACTGTTAATGATAAGCCTGAAAGAATAGAGATAATGACTCCCACGAGGTGCTAGCCAATTGCGTAATACCATGATGCCGATCGGTCAATACYATTCAAGCMGATCACTTTTTTGTTAAYCAGTAGACCTCYGTAAAATCTAACTTGAGTGATCGGYATCAGTCAAGGWRTTTAGTTTTTTTCGCATYGATTCACCTTTTAATTCYAACTTTATTGCCCCATGAACAAGCCGATCTAAAATCGCATCAGCATGAGTKGATTCTCCGATCATTTCATACCAATTTTCTATCGGTAATTGGCTGGCAATYAAKGTCGATTTTGTATCATATCTAGCATCAATTAATTCCAGTAAATCACTACGTTGTTGAGCCGTTAATGGCTCTAATCCCCAATCATCTAAAATYAGTAAACTGGCAGAGCTAAGCTTGTTGATTAGTTTGCGATAACTACCATCAGCTTGYGCCAAGAACATTTTTTCTAATAGCTCTTTAAGYCTAAAGTAATAAACACTGCTCCCTTGTTGGCAGTGGTTGTGACCAAGCGCACAAGCTARATATGTTTTGCCACAGCCCGTTGCWCCTGTGATCAAWATGTTTTGGTGAAGGCGAAGCCATTCYCCTTGTGCCAATGARCGGATCTGTGTTTTATCTAGTTGTCGCTGTGCACCATAATCGAGCTGGCTAAGTGTGCCGCCAACTCTGAATTTAGCTTGWCGAGTCAGGCGGTCAATCTTGCGTTGGTCGCGTTGAATTATYTCAACGTCAAGCAGTAAGMTTAATCGCTCYTCGAAGCTCTGCTCTACGTATAAATTGGGTTGYTCATATTGCTGCAATAGTGCATCACGTATGCCGTTTAATTTTAAGTTACTTAATTGACTATTCACTTGTTGAGTTATGTTTTKCATAGGTTTTCCTTTGTTTTATTGAGTMTTGGGTTTAATGGTAATAGTGGTTRCCACGGATATTTTGATGGTCAATMTCYYKMAGTAAATCACCTTGAGCTTCTGGCAATGGCTGTTTATCCAAGCCCTTTTCTAAGATGGTTTTWACTTGTTTTACACGRGTAACRCCTGTRGCTAARGCWCGATAACARGCMGCTTCAAGWCGTTGTTCGGTAAATTTCTTACCTAGGCTCAATAAACCCATGCAAGCGCGATAGCTTTGCTCTGGATGCTTTTTAGCCTGCATTAATTGAATGACAAACTGCTCAGTTGATGCGCCGAATTTACTTGCCCAACGTTCAAACCGTTGTGGTGTCCATTGCTGTTGTTTTTGATGAGCGATTGGCATATGCAGATCAAGCGTTGTGTGAGCACCTTGTCGGTGTGATCTTGGGTGAACGTGATGGTAAAGTGTCACCAATTGCCCTGTGACATGAGCTTCAAGCTTTTGCTTGATCAAGGTATGAGGCACTGAGTAATAGTGTTTTTCAACTTCGACATGGTAATCAATATGTACGCTAACTTGTTTTACTAAGGTGTAGCTGTAAGCTTGTGCGGGCAGCGGTTTTAACGCAGGTTTGTCGATACTTTCAAATTGACTGAGTCTTGAGCCAGGGTGCTTTTTCATTTGCCGCTGGTTTAAATCGACCAGTAGCTCCTGTATTTTTAAGTTTAATTGGCGCAAGCTAAAAAAGTTTTCATTGCGAAGCCGTGCCATGATCCAACGTTCAACAATTTGCACGCCCACTTCAGCCTTAGCTTTATCCTTTGGTTTATATGGTCTGGCGGGAACAATGACGGTATCGTAATGTGTCGCCAGTTGTTGGTAAGTTGGATTTAAATCAGGCTCATATCGACAGGGTTTGGTTACAGCACTTTTAAGGTTGTCAGGGATTATCAGCTCTGGCACACCTCCAAGAAACTCAAAACAACGGGCATGACTCATTACCCAATCTTCAAGCTTTTGGCTGTATGTGGCCTCGCTATATGTGTAATTTGATGCACCCATGACCGCGACAAACACTTGGGCAGTACGGAATTCACCTGTACTGGCGTCAACAATATTCATGGTTGGCCCGCAATAATCCACAAACAGTTTTTCACCTGCTTTATGGTTTTGGCGCATAGATGGTTTTTGGCATTTAAGCCATGCCTTGTACTGTCGGCAGAAGTGCGTGTAACTGTAAAATCCTTCCGAGTGACGTTCTTTGTATTCTTGCCAAAGCAGCAATAGCGTCATAGTTTTAGGTCGAAGCTCTTGCTGAACTAACGACCAGTCAGGAATGGTAAAGCCTTTTAAGCGAGGCTTTGTTTTGAAGAACGCTTGTTGAAGAGAGTGATCATCCCACTTCTCATCAAGCGGCCAGCAAGTGATATCTAGCTCTGCTGATTTACAGGCATATTTAGACACGATTGAAGGTGAAACAGATAGGCTTTTTGCTATCTGACGATGACTGAGTTTACAGCCGTATTTTAGTCTTAAAATCTCTTTAAGTTTACGCATTGAAATAGGTGCCGTTGGCATGGTTATTCTCATCATCGAAAATGAAAAGAATAACGGTTATAAACACCTACTGGTTAGACAAAATGTGTATAAATTGAACTATACCATTCAAGCCGATCACTCAATACCATTTTGACCGAAAAGTGATCGGTATCGATGGTATTGAGTGATCGCGATGGATAGTATTAGGTGATCGGCTTAGATGGTATTAGGTGATCGCGATGCATGAGAATATGCAGTACTGATATTGAATGATATAAGATAAACGCTATTAGATCACAAACTTAATGGAATTGGTATAAATCCATCACAAGCGCTAGGTACATCCAGCCTTGACCTGTTCTGAGATACGTCACATCGCCTGCCCAAATTTGATTAGCCTGTTTGGGGTTAAAGTTCTGGTCAACGATATTATCGGCGACACTATGGCTATGTTTGCGCATCGTTGTCACTTTATAAGCAATACGCTGTTTAACTTGTAAACCAAGTTTATCCATCAAGCGAATAACTTTGTCACGGCCAACCTCAAAGCCTTCTTTACGCAGTTTTTTCATTAACTGCCTAGAGCCTAAACTTTGTCGACTTTCTCTAAATAAAGCTTTAGTGCGTCGGTACAGCATTAGCTCAGACTCGCTAATTATTTTAGCTGGGCGATTGACCCAAGCATAATAGCCGCTCCTGCTAATATTCATGACTGACTTCACACAGCTTTTTTACTGGAAAAATGCCTTCGTTCTTTTTAATAAAGTTAAATTTTACTTCATTTCTCTTGCGAAGAAGGCACTGGTGAATTCAAAGGGTCAGTGCAACATCTTATAATTTATTAAAAATTAGGTTGTTATGACTGACTTATCAAAACGTGGTTTAAATGATTTTGAACAAACTAAAAGTATGGAGTTTATGGCGTAAGGGGAAAACACTCAGTGAAATAGGTTTGATGGTTGATAGACATGCTGGTTCTATATTCGGTGTACTTAAATTACAAGATGGTATATCGCCAGTGCAACGAAAACGTCGAGAATCATTTCTTTCTCTAGAAGAATGTGAGGATATTTCTAGAGGATTAACCTCAGCTATTTCTATAAGAGAAATTGCTCGAAGGATAGCAATTTCACCCTCAACGGTAATCCGTGAAATTAAACGTAATGGCGGTATAATAAAGTACAGGGCTATAATTGCAGATAAAAATGCGCTACAGCGAGCACTAAGACCGAAACAATGCAAACTTCAAAAAGGTAATCCCCTTAGCAAATTAGTTGAAGCTAAATTGCTAAGGGAATTGCTCTCCTGAGCAAATAGCAGGCTGGTTAAAAATCACTTACTCATTGTCGCCTGAAATGCTTATTTCACATGAGACCATTTATAAAACTCTGTTTGTACCATCTCGCTGTGTGTTTGATAAAACAGTCCTAACTCACCTTCGCTCAAAACGTAAATTAAGGCATGGTAAGTGCTCATCTAATAAGGGAGTTTGCAAAGGAATTATTGATGCTAAAATTATCCATGAAAGACCTAGTGAAATTGAAAATAGGACAACGTTCGGCCACTGGGAAGGTGATTTGATTTCAGGAAGTAATAATTCACATATAGCAACGTTAGTTGACCGTAAAACACGATATACAGCATTAGTTCAGGTTGATAGGACACGAAAAGTGTGGTTGATGCACTTATTCGAAAGTTTAATTCTTTCCCTAAGTCACTTAAAAACACATTAACTTGGAATAGAGGGATGGAATTGGCAGACCACAAGCACTTTACTAAATACACTGACGTTGATATTTATTTCTGTGATCCAAGTAGCCCTTGGCAAAGAGATACAAATGAAAATACAAATCGTTTATTACGACAATACTTTCCAAAAAAGACTAGCTTACGTGGCTTTGATCAAAATTATTTAGATAAAATAGCCAACAAATTAAATAAACTCCCTCGAAGTGTCCAATGCCGTTAAACCAGATTAGTTCACTGTTACAGTAACACCCAGTCATGAGTGTTACTGTAACAGTGCTTAATGTTAATACAAACTTAGCTCTGTTATTTTTCTGCGCAAATAGTGGTGATAATATCAGGACTACCATTTAGCTGCATTATTCTGGTCTAATATCACAGATCAATTGTGTCTATTTCTTAAAGTGACGGAAGGCAACTCCCCAAAAACTTTACGATATTCGCTAGAAAAGCGTCCCAAGTGCATAAAACCAAAATCCAGTGCAACCTCTGTTATATTTCGACAAGAACCCTCCTTTCTCTGTAGGGCTTTACGTACATGTAATAATTTTTTCTGCTTTATATAGTGCATTGGTGTTACTGATTTATATCGAGTAAATATATTATAAAGTGTGCGTTGGCTTACTTTACTCAAAACGGCCAGTTGTTCTACTGAAATATCATCTTTAATGTTATTAGTTATAAAGTTATCGATATGTAAAAAACAACGATGAGTTTTAACATCAGTGGACATTTGAATATTATTGGAAAAACAGCCCAAAAGCTTAATCGCGAGCAAGCTACCGTAGGGCGCTAGTTCTGAAAAATTTGATTGTGATGATTCGGACTCCCGAAAAATCAACTTAAGAAGATACATTAAGCATTTATAGTCAGCAGCTTTCCATACTCTATGATCAAACCTCACCCCTCCTTTGGGTACAAGCATGGCGTTATCAGCAAGAGAAGAGTAGATTATACTTTCAGGTATTTTTATTATAATTTTTTCACAATCTTTAGAATAATAAAGATCTACTTTATCGTGTGGATTAAGAAGCAGCATTTCTCCAGCTTGAGTTATTAAATCTTTATCGCCCAGTTTCCAGTAACACTTTCCCCTAGTTACTATTTGTAAATGATAAATATCTTCAAGATCTGTTGACTGTACTCTCACCTGTCCACCGTAGGTCACCCTAGAAAGTGATACATCAGAGAAATCTCGGTGCCACACAGAAGCCTTCAATATTTCTGATTTACCTATAGTAATCATATGATTTCCAATGTTTTTTTTAATATAGTCTGATACTGCATATGGGTCAGACTCTTGATATATTACACTTTCTCTTAGAACATTATTCAAAGCCATATAATAACACCTATAAATAGTTGAGTTTTATTTACGAAATTATATATTAGAATTTACCGATATTTTCTTGCACCCAGTCTTCAGCTTTATCTTCAGCTTCTGAGTCAGTTTCACGGGCATCAATTAAAAATTTATCTACAATTTGCTGTGAATTCTTTGATAGCAAAAGTGTTTCCATAATTAAAGCGCCATGACAATATGAATCAACATAACTAGAATCACCTAAACCGATAATAGCGAATTTTAAGGTACTTAGGTCTTTATTTGTATCGTCTACATTTTCGGCAAAGGTTTTAATGTTATCGGGTAACTCACCTGTGCCGGAGGTTGATGTACAAATCAACCATATTTGACCTTCAACTGGTAATTCATCGAACACGGGTTTTAAATGTAGTTGTACATCATGTCCTGCTGTTTCTAATACATCAGCAGCGGCCTCGGCAACATACTCACTACTACCTAACATACTTCCCGCGATAACTTGAATTGAACTCATCAACTTACTCCAATTTGAATAATTTATACTTGCTAAATTTCAACAGCATTAGCTGTTATCTTTGCTAACAAAGCAATATCGCCTTGAATAGCACTACGTTGATGATAAAATTTCAACCCACGTAAACCACCTAATTCTTCACCTCCCCCCGCACGACCAGGACCACCATGAACACATTGTGGCATAACAATACCGTGTCCAGTATGACCATTAATCACAGCATCATTTACTACCATAACTCGACCATGGCAAGGTGCTAATGCTAACATTGCTGTTACCGCAAAATCATCACTGCCAGTAAATACCGAACTTGCTAACGAACCACCACCTAAAGCAGCTAATTGCCATGCTTGATCTACCGATTCATACGCCATCAGTGTCGCTACTGGACCAAAAACTTCAGTATCGTGTAAACGTTTAGCTTTTAATGGCTCATCACAACGTAATAAAGTAGGTTGTACAAAACATCCATCAACTAAATTACCGTCAACAAGGGTAAAATTATTATTATCACCAAAAACAACCTTTGCTTCTTTTTTTAATATTTCAAGACCTTTTAGTGCAGCGTTTTGTTGAGATTTATTCATTAAAGGCCCCATGCGAACACCTTCAACACTTGGATCACCAACAACAACTTTAGCTAATTTTGCTGATACGGCATCTGCTACTGCATCAATTAATGTAGTTGGCACAAGTACACGACGTATTGCCGTGCACTTTTGACCTGCTTTAGTGGTTATTTCTTTAGCCACTTCTTTAACAAAGCCGTTAAATAATGGGCTGCCTACTTCAACGTCTTCTCCGAGTAGTGTCATATTGACGCTATCAGCTTCAACATTAAAACGTACTCCTGTTTTAATGACATTGGGATTACTACGCAATGTAGCTGCTGTGTCTGCAGAGCCAGTAAAGAATACTGCATCGCCTGCTTGAACGTGATCCATTAAATCATGTCCACCGCCACAAATGAGTGAAATACTTCCCACAGGAAAAATATCAGCATCAACAACATCTTTAATCATTAAATAGGTCACTAAACATGAGGTTGTTGCTGGTTTAGCAAATACGGGTACACCTGAAAGTAGAGATACTGCGGCTTTTTCCCATAAGCCCCATGACGGAAAGTTAAAAGCATTAATATGAACAGCAACACCTTTTAACGGTGTTAACACGTGTATAGCTTGAAATGCTTTTTCACGTGATAAACGCTCCATACCAGGTTCACTGATATAATGTGCATCACCTAAATTTTTACCTATACCAGCATAATATTTTAAAGTTCCTACACCACCATCAATATCAATCATGGCATCGACAGCAGTATTTGCTGAGTTACTTAAAGCAGCTTGTACGTATTTTTTACTATTGTTATTTAATACTTCAACTGCCGCATCAAGTAACTTAGCACGTTCCTCATACGTTAATTTTTGTAACGCGGGACTTGCATTTTTTCGAGCAAAGTTAAGCGCTGATGCTATATCAACTCCTTTTGAACCTGCATAAGCAACAACTTCGTTATTAACAGGATTGTGTAATTCAATAGGTTGCCCTTTACCTGTAACCCATTTACCTTCAACATAATTTTGTAAATTCAATTTAATCACCTTAAAAATTAGAAAGTTTTTATGCTTATTTCATTAAGCATTAAGCTTGCAGTTTTTAACATAGTCTTCGATATACTTTCTTTGTATGTCTGGAATAGCGATAGCACCTTTCTTTTCAATACTAGTAAAACAAAAAATAAAATTACCAATAAATGAAGAAATCATTTCATTGGTTTCTTTGTCTTTTCGCTTACCCTTTAGCTGTAAAGTCACGGTAGAGCGACCAATTTTTACCACATTTACTTCAACTGCTAGCTTATCACCACCTTTTAATGGCCCTTTAAAATCAATATCCATATGAACAACAGGTGAGCCCATACCACGCTCGGTGTTGATTTGAAACCAATCAAAATCTATAACGTCTCGAAACCAAACTTCCGCGGCTTCCATACAATAATCAGAAAATCTTGGTGTATACACAATTGCTGCAGCATCTGTGTCGCCAAACGGAATAATACGCCAATGTACATAAGGTTTTAGTTGTTCCATTTTTTGCTCCATACAACACACTCTACGTTAATACTTATACCTTATTATATTGTAAATTTAAGACTAGAGTCAACACAAAAAGTGTACTATAATTCACGGAACAAGGTAAAATAAGAATTATAAATCACAATCACATATATAAGGTAATAAAATGAGTTATTTTTCATTAGATGATTTTTCATTAGACAACTATCAACATTTATTGAGTAAAATCACGAGTGCTATTGGCAATAAACCGTTAGATCAAAATCTAGAAGACATGCTAAATAAAGATTTTTCATTCAATTCTGAACTATTTAAAGAAATTGAAACTGCATGTCATGCAGGTATTAAGTCAGGTGATTTATGTACTCATGAAGCGGGTGGTGTGAAGTTTGGCCGTGCTATTAAACCTTGTGATGCACTCAATAGCTATAGTGTTGACCTAGTTGATATGTCTGATGTTGTAGGTCCTCATCATAGCCATCCTGAAGGTGAAATTGACATGATCATGCCAATATCTAAAGAAGCAAAATTTGATGGACATGGAGCAGGTTGGTTAGTGTATGGCCCAGAAAGCGCTCATAAGCCTACTGTAAGCGAAGGTCAAGCCTTAGTTCTTTATTTACTACCTAATGGTTCAATAAAATTTACTCGTAAATAAAAAAGCAAAAAGTAAAATCTATAATATTAGGAATCACTATGAATTTAGCGCAATACCAAGAACGTTTTCCAACATTGAAGTTCGAACAAAATCATGAACATGTATTAGAAATAATTTTTGATACGGGTAACCCTATGAATACCATGAGTTCAGAAATGCATCATGATGTTGCTTATGTTTGGCGCGATATTGATTTAGATAAGTCAATACATTCTGTATTGGTACGAAGTATAGGAAAAGCTTTCTCCGCAGGTGGTGATTTTGATTTAGTCAATAGGATGATTACCGATGATGAAGCATTACTTAATGTATGGAAAGAAGGAAAAGATCTTGTTTATAACATGATCAATTGCTCAAAACCAATTATATCGGCAATACATGGACCGGCCGTAGGTGCAGGATTAGCCGTTGCATTACTTGCAGATATATCTATCGCTTCAAAAAATGCTCGTTTAATTGATAGCCATACAAAGCTAGGTGTAACAGCAGGTGATTTTAGTGTAATTATATGGCCATTATTATGTAGTTTAGCTAAAGCAAAATATTATTTGCTAACAGGAAGGTCTATCAACGGAGAAGAGGCTGAACGTATTGGTTTAGTATCAATGTGTGTTGATCAAGATGAGCTTTATGATATTGCCTTAAGTACAGCACAAGAAATTGCTAATAATAGCCCAACGGCTGTTCGATGGACAAAACATGCATTAAATAATTGGTTACGTATGATGGGACCAAGTTTCGACCATTCACTTGCATTGGAAATGTTAGGTTTTAGACTACCTGATATTAATGAGGGTTTAGCATCTATGAAAAATAAAGATTCTGCCAATTTTTCTAAGAATTGTCCCATTTAAATATATGATTCAGATTAAATAATCAGGCATAATACAAACAATAATTTAGAAAATAAATAACTTGGCTGCTTGGAATATGAACACGAAAATGAATAGTGATAATGAAAGTGATCTTTTCTTACAACAAGCTGGAGACTTGATTAGAGGAATGAGAGCAATTCGAGGCATGACACGAAAAATGTTAGCTAAAGATTCTAAAGTTTCAGAGAGATATTTGGCTAATTTAGAGCAAGGAAAAGGAAACATTTCAATTAGTTTATTACGTCAAGTTTCTCGTGCTTTGAATGTGTCAGTGGCAGAATTAATACCTTCACCGATGAAACAAACTCCTGAACAAAAATTAATCAGTGAATTTGTAAATGGTTTAACTCAACGAGATCAAAAGATAGCCCTTGATATATTACATTATAAATTTTCTTCAGTTAGCCCACAAAATAAAACCCGTATCGCTCTAATTGGATTAAGAGGTGCTGGTAAAACTACCTTAGGTAGTTTATTACAAGAACGAGAAAATATACCATTTATTCGATTAGCTCAAGAAATTGAAAACTTAGGTGGTATGCCTATCGCTGAAATTTTTTCATTATCCGGTCAACAAGGTTATAGAAGATTAGAAGAAAAAGCATTAACTCAAACAATTAGTATTTATGATTGTTGTTGTATTGAAACGGGAGGAAGTATTGTTTCTCAATTAAAAGATTTCAATTTAATGTTAACAACTTGCATGGTTATTTGGATCAAAACATCACCAACAGAACATATGGAGAGGGTAATAGCTCAAGGTGATATGCGACCAATGACTAACAATATTGATGCAATGGCAGATTTAGAACAAATTTTAATAGAAAGAGCACCATTTTATGAAAAAGCACATGCAATATTAGATACTTCAAATAAAACTGTTCAAGAATCGTTTAGTGAATTATTAACATTAATTAAAGAACACCATAAGCTTAAAGATTCAGTAATTAACTAGGATGTCCATTAAATATTAATGGACATCCTTATGAATACTTCTTACGAGTAACATGCTTACTCCAAAGAAACATTAAATAATCAATCTGTATAACTTATATAAATGGGTTACATAAATTGATTATTTTCGCATAGAAGATTAACTTTTATTTGTACTTTGCTTTACCATTTCTTTTAATACAAAATGTTGTATCTTACCTGTTTTAGTACGGGGTAACTCATCAATGAATTTAATTGAACGTGGATATTTATAAGGAGCAGCTTGTTGTTTAGCGAAATCCTGAATGTCTTTTACCAATACATCACTGGGTAAAAATGATTCATTTAATACAATGTAAGCTCTAACAATATTTCCGCGCGCTGTATTGGGAATACCAATTACGGCACACTCAGCGACTGATGGATGTCGACTAATAGTTGCTTCAACATCTGGTGCTGCAATATTATAACCAGAAGAGATAATCATACCATCAGTACGAGCTTGATACCAAAAGAAGCCATTTTCATCCATTTTTGCTGTATCACCAGTTATATTCCAACCATTTTTGACATAGTTTTTTTGCCTTTTATCATTTAAGTAAAGACAGCCTGTTGGACCACGTACTGCTAACAACCCTACTTGATTAATGCCTAGTTCTTGCCCATTGTCATCTAAGATGCATACTTCATACCCTTGTACCGGTTTTCCTAATGAACCAATAGGATCGGTTTTATTTTGAACAGATAAAAATATATGCAATAATTCTGTAGACCCTATACCATCCATTAAACGTATTCCTGCCTTCTCTACCCACCCTTCAGAGACATAAGTTGGTAATGCTTCCCCTGCAGAAAAGCATTTCGTTAAAGAATCAAGTTTGTTTTTATCTATTTCATTCTCATAAAAATTTAATAGTGCTTTGTATGCTGTAGGAGCTGTAAATAAAATACTTATTTTAAATTCAGCAATTGCCTCAGCAAATGATTGTGGATTAACATTTTCTAATAAAACTACCGTGGCGCGTGCATATAAAGGAAAAAGTAATAAAGCCCCCAAACCATATACAAAACCTAACGGTGGAGTGCCTGAAAAAACATCATTAGATGTTGCTTTTACCACATGAGTAGCAAAAGTTTCACAGACAGCCATAACTGCATTATGGGAATGCATAGCACCTTTGGGTTTACCCGTTGTACCTGAGGTAAAACCAATTAAGGCAATATCATCATTTAAAGGTTGATGTGCTACAAAGTTTACTGATTTTTTGGCCATACTTGCTTCTAAACTAAGAGGAGCAGAGACTTCAGTATTAAAATAAAGAGCTTGTAAGTTTGTTAACTCACTTTGTGTTAACTTTAATTCTTTTTTAAGTCTAACGTCACATAAAGCGATAGAGGCTCCGCTTCGTGATGCAATTGTTGTTATTTCTTTTGCTCGTAACATTGCTATTGTAGTAACAACAATACCACCGGCTTTTATTACGGCAAGCCAACAAGCAGCTAACATTGGAGTGTTAGCAGAACGAAGTAAAACTCTATTTCCTGGAAGTAAACCTAAATCATCCACCAATACATTGGCTATTTGGTTAACTTTATTTAGTAATTCTTGATAAGTCCATTTTTCGTTAAGTGAACAAATAGCTATTTTTTTACCATAGCCTTCACTAACCGCATTATCTAATAAGGAAGTTACACAATTAATAGTGGTGTTATTAGTATTTATGAAATTTGGCCAGTCATTCTTTTGTGGCATATTTTCAAAGATAAAATTATCTGTTGTTTTATTGTTCAGGCTCATATTTTCCTCTTTATTAATTTTATATTCGTTACAAAAAAATTTCCTCTTTAAGTACAGGTAGACTTAAAATGATATTTTTTGTTCTTATAATAGTGAATTAGTCAAAAACAAGAACTATAGTGCATTATTTTGGTGTGTTTGTGAATTATTTATCATAAGTAATATGACATATTCAATAACTTTTTTAGATTGTACCTTGCGGAAATTAGTTTATATGTCTTTAATATAGTGCCATTGCTCATTTAACAATAGCAAACGATGATGTTTACCTTTTATGTTTTGATCACACTTTTGATAACCTGAGTCACCTTTATATAGGGAACAAAATCCATTTTTAAGCTTGATGGTCTTAGGTGTATAGTAAGTAGGATTACGACGATACATTGCTAATGCTTCAACAACACTTTTACAATTGGAAAGTTCAGATAAAGTTACGAAGGTTGGTGCCATGATTTTAATTTTTTTATCATTAAAATCCAGTAAAGCATCTGAAGGTTTGTACCATTGATATTGAATTATTTCGCTGTTATCAATACAAATATCAACATTTTCATTAATCTCTGTCACATAATACCATGTGGAAAATCTAGTTTTCATCTCTTGAGGGCTAGTCCAATGTGAGGTGAATATTAATTTATTTTCATTTAAAACTAAGCCTGCTTCTTCTTTTGATTCACGTATTGCCGCTATACGAGCTGCCACATGTATATTATTTATTCCTGCATTATAATCCATTTTGTTAATCTTACCTCCAGGAAATACCCAATAACCGCTACCAAACTTAAGCTGTAAAGATCGGCGAAGCATTAAAACTTGTAAACCTTTATCACTGTCACAAACAATAATAACAGTAGCTGAAGGTATTAATTTTTTTTTATGATTTTTTTTTGTATACATATTTTATATTACTCGGTAAGTATTTTATTGTTTGGCACCTGATGAATGTTGACTCTTAAACTGAAGACGCACTATAAGTCATCTTTATTGATCTGAAATCAACATTTTTAATATAGTTAATACAAACACAATGTAAAATAATTTTAATGATGTTAGCACTATAAGACATAAAATATGATTTTATCACACCACTATGAAATATAAAGCTTGTATAATTGCTATTATGCATTATAATTCACTTATCGTATTCTGTAGCACACATATTGTAATATTATAAAGGTGAATTAAGGCATGATTGATTTTCAAACCAACCCAGAAAGTTATAACCATTGGAAACTTAAATTTGATGGCTCTGTTGCTACATTAAGCATGGATGTTAATCCAGATAAAACATTAGTAGAGGGTTATAAACTAAAACTCAATTCATACGACTTAGGCGTAGATATTGAATTATATGATGCGGTTCAACGTTTGAGATTTGAACATCCGGAAGTAAAAACAGTCATTTTTAACTCAGCAAACGAAAAAGTTTTTTGTGCTGGCGCTAATATCAACATGTTAAGTGTTTCTAGCCATGCACATAAAGTTAACTTTTGTAAATTTACTAATGAAACTCGTAACTCTATTGAAGATGCAAGTGAATTTTCTAAACAACGTTATTTATGTGCTGTTAAAGGGGTTGCTGCTGGTGGTGGTTATGAATTAGCCCTAGCAACAGACCACATTATTTTGTCAGATGATGGTTCTTCTGCCGTTTCTTTACCAGAAGTACCTTTATTAGCCGTATTACCAGGTACAGGTGGTTTAACACGTGTAGTTGACAAACGTAAAGTTCGTCGTGATCGTGCTGATATATTTTGTTCACTTGAAGACGGTATTCTAGGTCAAAAAGCTGTTGATTGGCGTTTAGTCGATGAAGTAGCTCCAGGGTCTAAATTTGATGCTGCGGTTCAACATCGTGCACTTGAAATGGCTAAAACATCAGATCGTCCAGATGAAGAAATAGGTGTTAAATTTACTCCACTTAATCGTAAAATTACCGATGATACAATTACCTATGATTATGTTGATGTAAAAATTGAGCGTAATAAAAGTATTGCTACTATAACGGTAAAGTCTCCTAATAGTGATGACTTAGCCGGTTCTACAGCTAACTTGGCTGGTTTAACACTTGACGAAGCATTAAGCGCGGGTGCAGATTTTTGGGCATTAGCGGCATGTCGTCAATTAGATGATGCTATTTTACATTTACGTGCTAATGAAAAAGAAATGGGTACATTAATATTAAAAACTGAAGGTGATTCAGCTACCGTACTTGCTTATGATGATTTTGTTAATAGAAATCAAAGTAACTGGTTTATGCGCGAAATTTCACTCTACTGGCGTCGTACGTTAAAGCGTATTGATTTATCTTCACGTACTATCTTTACCTACGTAGATCAAGGTAGTTGTTTTGTAGGTATGTTAGCTGAATTCTTATTCGCCGCTGACCGTGCCTACATGCTAGAAGATCAATTTGATGAAGATTGCCGTCCAGCTCCAAGTATTGTATTAACTGCATCAAACTTTGGATCTTTCCAAATGTCTAATGGTATTACTCGATTAGAGACTCGTTTCTTAGGTGAGCCAGAGAGTGTCGATATTTGCAAAACTAAAATAGGTAAAAAATTAACAGCTGAAGATTGTAATAAACTTGGTTTAGTGACTGATATTTATGATTCATTAGATTGGAATGATGAATTAAGAATAATGGTTGAAGAACGTGTAAGTTACTCTCCAGATTGTCTTACCGGTATGGAAGCAAACTTACGTTTTGCAGGCCCTGAAACAATGGAAACTAAAATATTTGGTCGTTTGACCGCATGGCAAAACTGGATCTTCCAACGTCCTAACGCTGTTGCAGAAGGTGGCGCACTGAAACTTTATGGTACAGGTGTTCGTGCTAAGTACGATATGAACCGTGTTTAAGTAATTATTACCCTACTATCCGTAAATTCCTTACGATAAATTGGTTTTTAATACAGATAAAAATAGTAACCAAAGGAAAAAACTATGAGTGATTTAACAGAAGATGTACTAGGTGAAACAGTAGTTGAAATTAACTATGATGAGCTTATACCTAATAATGTTGACTTAATGAATGATAAACAATTAAAAAAGGCATTAGAAAGTTGGCAACCAAAGTACGTTGATTGGTGGAATGAAGCAGGCCCTGTAAATACTAAAGATTTTGAAGTTTATCTACGTACTGCTGTAGGCGTTGACCCTAAAGGTTGGGCTAAATTTGGTCATGTTAAGATGCCTGACTATCGTTGGGGAATTTTATTAGCTCCCAAAGAAGAAGGCCGTACTATTCCTTTTGGCAAACATAAAGGCGAGCCTGTATGGCAAGAAGTGCCAGGTGAATACCGAGCATTGTTGCGTCGTCTTATTATTATTCAAGGTGATACTGAACCAGCGTCGGTTGAGCAACAACGTATTTTAAGTGCAACTGCTCCTTCTTTATATGACATGCGTAACTTGTTTCAAGTCAACGTTGAAGAAGGTCGTCATCTATGGGCAATGGTTTATCTACTTGTTAAATACTTTGGTCGTGAAGGTCGCCAAGATGCAGAAGGTATGCTTGAACGTCGTTCAGCTGATGAAGATAAGCCGCGTATTTTGGGTGCATTTAATGAAGCTACAGATGATTGGTTATCTTTCTTTATGTTCACTTACTTCACAGACCGTGATGGTAAAATGCAATTAGCGTCTTTAGCTGAATCAGGCTTTGATCCGTTATCTCGCACATGTCGTTTTATGTTAACCGAAGAAGCGCATCACATGTTTGTAGGTGAAACAGGTGTTGGTCGTGTTATTCAACGTACTTGTGAAGCAATGGAAGAAGCAGGAATCACTAATGTTAATGATATTGAAGCAGTTCGTAAACTAGGTGTTATTGATTTACCAACATTACAGAAAAAAATTAACTTTCATGTATCTGTTACCTCTGATTTATTTGGTGCTGAAGTGTCAACTAATGGTGCTTCTGCTTTTATCGCAGGTATCAAAGGTCGATTTAACGAAACTAAAATTGATGATGATCATCAATTAAATGATGACAATTACACAGTAACCCGTGCCGTTGACGGCAAGTTGGTTGATGTTGAAGAAACAGCCCATAACGCAATTAACTCACGTTTATTAGATGATTATCATGATGATGCTGCTGGCGGGTTAGGTCGTTGGAATAAAGTAATTAAACGTGCAGGTTTTGATTTTAAGTTAACGCTTCCTTATAAAGGTTTTTCACGTAAAATTGGTACTTTTTCTGAAGATTTTATCACTCCAGATGCTCAAGTTGTAACAGAAGCAGAATGGAATGCTAAAAAAGACGAGTGGTTATGTACTGATTCTGATAACGCCTTTATTCAATCATTAATGGTTCCGTGTAAAGAAAAAGGCAAATATGCTGGTTGGATTGCAGCACCTCGCGTTGGTATTAATAACCAACCTGAAGACTTTGAATATGTAAAACTTTTCTAGTAAATAAGTTATATATTTCAATAACAGTACTAATATCAATAGATATTAGTACTGTCTCCATTTTTAAAAAATTTAATGGTTATCTATGTCTATACCTCACGTTATACCTCCAAAAACCGCAAAAAAACCTGAAATCAATCTTTACGATAGAAAAAATACGGTTTCTGCAACGTTAGTTTCTAATGATCGTATTACTTCTCCTGATGTTGAGTCTGAAATTCATCATATTGTTTTAGATTTTGGTAAACAAAATTTCCCCGTATTGGAAGGACAAAATATTGGCATTATTCCTCCTGGCACAAATAAAAGAGGGCGACCTCATATCGCTCGTTTATATTCTATTGCCAGTGCCCGCGACGGAGAGTGGCGTAATACCAATACATTAGCTTTAACGGTTAAGCGAGTAACGTATGAAGAAAATGGTGAAACAAAATCAGGTTTAGCCTCTAGTTATGTTTGTGATTTAAGTATTGGTGATGAAGTGCAAGTAACAGGTCCTTTTGGCGATACGTTCTTAATGCCAAATAATCCAGATGCCAATATTATTATGATTTGTACGGGCACAGGCGCTGCACCTTTTAGAGCCATGACTGAGCGTCGTCGCCGTCAACCTGACGTTCCTGGCCAGCTAAAACTTTACTTTGGTGCTCGTACTGAAGGCGAACTTCCCTATTTTGATTCATTAAATAAATTATCAAATAAACTGATTAATAAACAATTAGTATTTTCTCGTGAAGCGGGTAAACCTAAGAAATATGTTCAACATCATATGCTTGATGAAAGCAATGAGTTAGCAGAATTATTAAAATCACCTGAAACCTATGTATATATTTGTGGTTTAAGGGATATGGAACTGGGTGTAGAAGAAGCTTTTGATGAAATTTGTTCTGATGCAGATTTAAATTGGGAAACATTAAAGAACGAAATGAAAAGTTCTGGCCGTTATCACGTAGAAACTTACTAAAAAAACAACAGTTTAATAAATGAAAAAATATAACACCTTATTAATAGATAACAGTGTTAAACAGCTTGTTATTGTAAAAATTAATCGACCAGAAGCACGCAATGCATTAACAACTGAATTGTTAATTGAATTAGCTGACGTACTTGAAAATGTAACCGAAAATGATGCATTAAAGGCCATTGTTATTACTGGAACTGAAAAAGTGTTTGCAGCAGGAGCCGATTTAAAAGAAATGGCTGCTTTAGATATGATAGGCGTACTAGAAGATATTCGCCCTAAAATTTGGAAAAAAATAGCTAATTTTCCAAAGCCGATCATTGCTGCCGTAAATGGCTTTGCACTTGGCGGTGGTTGTGAATTAGTAATGCATGCCGATATCGTTATTGCAGGTGACAATGCTCAGTTTGGTCAACCTGAAATAAATTTGGGAATTATTCCTGGTGCAGGTGGAACACAACGTTTAATACGTACAGTAGGTAAAGCCCTTGCGATGAAAATGGTACTGTCAGGTGAATTTATTAGCGCCGAAGAAGCTTTATCTGCTGGTTTAGTGGCTGAAATTACTATCCCTGAACTTACGTTAGAACGAGCAATAGCCCTAGCTAAGCTAATAGCCTCTAAACCTCCGTTAGCGGTTAAACAAGCAAAAGAAGTTCTCCTTAAAGCCTTTGAAACACACCTTGATACTGGCATGCAATATGAGCGTAAAGCTTTTACAGTACTGTCGGGAACTGAGGATCGCAATGAAGGTATTGCTGCTTTTTTTGAAAAACGTAAACCAGTTTTTAAAGGACGTTAATCATGAAAAACGTAACGGGAATATATAAAACACTTGAATATAGTATAGATAAAGGGGTAGCTATTCTTCGTCTTAATCGTCCTAAACGCTATAATAGCTTTACTGATGAAATGCATGAAGAAATGCGTTCAGTAATGAAACTTGTTAAAAAACAAATTAATAACAATGTACTACGTTGCTTAGTGATTACGGGAAATGGTAAAGGTTTTTGTACAGGGCAAGATCTTAATAGCCGTTATGAATTAGTGAAAGCGGGCAATACCAATTTAGGTAAGTCATTAAATAAAAACTATAATCCACTTATTGAAAATATTAGCAATCTTAATATCCCCGTTGTTTGTGCTGTTAATGGTATTGCGGCAGGTGCAGGAATTGGTTTAGCGCTTGCCTGTGACATTGTTATTGCGGCGCATTCGGCAAGTTTTACTTTTGCTTTTGCTAAAGTAGGTTTAGTGCCCGATTCAGGTTGTAGTTGGTCATTAGTACAGACGGTAGGTTTAGCACGAGCAAAAGCATTAAGTTTATTAGGTGATACGTTAAGTGCACAAAATGCCGTTGACTTTGGTTTAATTTGGCAATGTGTTGCTGATGATGTTTTAGATGATAAAGTCGCAGAAACTGTACAGCGATTAATTGCTAACCCTGCACAAGGATTAATGTTAACCAAACGTGCTTTAAATCATAGCGTAAATCATAGTTTAACTGAGCAATTATTACAAGAAGCGCAATTACAAACAATTGCAGGGCGTACAGACGATTATGCTGAAGCCGTTTGTGCTTTTGTAGAAAAACGTCCAGCGGTATTTTCCGGAAGATTTTAGGCTTTGTTGACCATTTAATAAACTCTTAAATAATTTAATTGGATATAAATATGTATGAATTACAAACAACAGTAACTATTGGTGTGATTGGTGCTGGAGCAATGGGCGCTGGTATTGCACAAGTTGCGGCTTCGGCAGGTCATGTTGTCTATTTACATGATCAAAATAGTAATGCGATAACTACAGGTATTAACAACATTAACACAGGTTTAAAAAAACAGGTTAAACGTGGAAAAATGACGGAAGAAGACCGACTGGCGCTAATTGATCGCATTCGACCAACAACCAATATTAATGACTTAGCCAATACGGGTCTAATCGTTGAAGCAATTATTGAAAGCCTAGAAATCAAACAAAGCTTATTCGCTAAACTTGAAGAAATTTGTTCTTCTAGTACTATTTTAGCGACAAATACTTCGTCTTTATCTATTACTTCTATTGCCGCAAAATTAACAACTCCTAAACGCTTCGTTGGCATGCATTTTTTTAACCCTGCCCCTATTTTAAAATTAGTAGAAGTGGTAACTGGCTTAGCAACAGATCAACGTGTTGCACAAACTATATATAACACGGCAAAAAAATGGGGCAAGTCACCTGTCTATACTAAGTCAAGCCCTGGCTTCATTGTAAATAGAGTTGCACGACCTTTTTATGCTGAAGGATTAAGAGTATTAGAAGAGGGAGGAGCAAGTGTTTCTACATTAGATACAATTATGCGAGAAACAGCAAACTTTAGAATGGGTCCATTTGAACTAATGGACTTAATTGGGCACGATGTAAACTATGCTGTTACCTGTTCAGTCTTTAATGCTTATTATCAAGATCCACGTTTTAAACCTTCTTTATACCAACAAGAATTAGTGAATGCTGGATTTTTAGGCTGTAAATCAGGTAAGGGGTTTTATGACTACAATAATGATGAAAAACCATCTTATAGTGAAGAATCGATACAAGCTATTCCTAAAAATGTTTTAGTTGATGGTGATCTAGGCGTAGCTTCGCCTTTAATAGATTTAATTAAAAACTCACAATTATCATCAAAAATTAATGCAGATTCAACAGAATCTAAGTTAGTAGTAGATGCCGTTACAATAGTGCTAACCAATGGCTTAAGTGCGAGTGAAGTTGCTCGAAAATCTAACCAAGAAAACCTTATTGTTTTTGATCTCGCTTTTGATTACCTATCAAGTAATCGTATCGTATTAGCAAAAGCTGAACAAGCAAGTGACTTAGCATTAAATACTGCTATAGGATTTTTTCAAGCATTAGGTAAAAAAGTTACCGTAATAAATGATATTCCTGGTCTATTGGTTATGCGCACCGTTTGTATGCTAGCTAATGAAGCTGCTGATGCCGTTAATCAAAATGTTGCCAGTGCAGTAGATGTGGATATCGCTATGTGTAAAGGGGTTAACTATCCCAAAGGACCTTTGTTATGGGCAGATGAACTTGGTGTTGATACCGTATTTACGGTATTAACTAATTTACAAGAAAGTTACGGTGAAGACCGTTATCGCCCCTCTATTTTATTGAGAAAAAAATATTTTTCTCGTACTAATTTTCATATTTAATGCTTTTAGCAGTTAATGATAATAAATTTTTGAAGGATAAATCATGGTAGATGTTTTTATATGTGATGCAATTAGAACGCCAATAGGTCGTTATGGTGGTGCTTTGTCTTCTGTTCGTGCTGATGATTTAGGTGCTGTACCTATTAAAGCATTACTTGAACGTAATCCACAACTTGATCCAGAAAATATTGATGAAGTTGTCTTTGGTTGTGCGAACCAAGCCGGTGAAGATAACCGAAACGTTGGGCGTATGAGTAGTTTATTAGCGGGTATGCCGGTAAGTGTTCCAGCAAACACAGTAAATCGCTTATGTGGATCTGGTATGGATGCCATTGGTAGTGCTGCAAGAGCAATTAAATCTGGCGAAATGGATATAATGATTGCTGGCGGTGTAGAGTCAATGTCTCGTGCTCCCTTGGTAATGGGTAAAGCTGAAACTGCTTTTAGCCGTCAAGCTGAAATGTTTGATACTACAATTGGTTGGCGCTTTGTTAATTCGTTGATGAAAGCCCAGTATGGTGTGGATTCTATGCCTGAAACCGCCGAAAATGTTGCGGAAGATTTTAAAATTTCACGTGCAGATCAAGACGCATTTGCACTGCGTAGCCAACAAAAAGCAGGCGCAGCACAAGCATCAGATATCTTTGCTGAAGAAATTACCCCTGTTATTATCCCTCGTCGTAAAAAAGTCGATTTAGTGGTTGATGATGATGAGCATTTGCGTCCACAAACTACCCTAGCTGATTTAACTAAATTAAGAACGCCATTCCGTGAAAACGGGAGTGTTACCGCTGGTAATGCTTCTGGAGTTAATGATGGTGCATGCGCATTATTATTAGCCTCTTCTGATGCGGTTAGAATGCATAAATTAACACCAAAAGCGCGTATTGTTGCTATGGCAACAGCAGGTGTTGAACCACGGATTATGGGATATGGTCCTAAACCAGCAATAGATAAAATTCTTGCAAAAACAGGGTTAAGTATTGATCAAATGGATGTTATTGAACTTAACGAAGCTTTTGCTGCTCAGGCATTAGCTTGTATGCGTGCATTAGGAATAAGTGATGATGCGGCAAATGTTAACCCAAATGGTGGCGCAATTGCTTTGGGTCACCCCTTAGGTATGAGCGGCGCACGTCTAGTTACAACAGCGATGTATCAATTGCAACGCACTAAAAAACAGTATGCCCTTTGTGCTATGTGTATTGGTGTTGGCCAAGGCATTGCGCTTATCATTGAACGTGTTTAATTATTAAGTTTAGACGTAAATAGAAGAGATTTATTCAACATGATTCAACAAATTTTAAACGAAAACTTATCAATGCTAACCATTAATGGTGTTGATCTTGAGATAAAATATTTTATCGGTGAAAAAAATAAACCTACATTAATATTTTTACATGAAGGTTTAGGTTGTGTAGAAATGTGGCGAGATTTTCCTGAAAAATTATCAGTCTTAACTGGCTGCCCTACATTAGTTTATAGCCGCCAAGGGTACGGGCGTTCATCTTCTTGTGAAGTTCCACGTCCATTAACTTATATGCAAGATGAAGGATTAGAAGTATTACCTGAAATAATTAGAGTAACAGGTATTCAACAGCATATTTTAATTGGTCATTCTGACGGTGGATCTATTGCGTTAATAAATGCAGGCGGTAAACCCGCATCAGGACTACTCGGTGTTGTCACCATGGCAGCGCACACTTTTTGTGAAGACTTATCAATTAGTTCAATTAAGTTAGGTTTAACCGCATATACCGGTGGTAACTTACGCGCAGGACTTGAAAAATATCATTATGATAATGTTGATTGTGCTTTTTGGGGATGGAACAATGCTTGGTTAGATGCTGATTTCATCAACTTTAATATTGAAAATTTCCTTCCTCAAATTAAAGTACCTCAATTGGTAATACAAGGCATAGATGATCCTTATGGCACAATTAAACAAGTGGAGTCCATAGCCGATAAATCAGCAGGTAATGTTGAGGTATATATGTTTGAAAATTGTAAGCATTCTCCTTATAAAGAAAAAGCAACAGAGAGTCTTGCTTTAATAGATTCCTTTATGGCTAAAAAATGTTTGCGTTAAATTTAATGTGTTCATTGTTATTTTATTTTGGTTTAGTCGTAAAAATCAGCAATTTCACATTAGATTAACTAATCGATTACTACAGGAATATTACCTAAGGTTAATAACAATATGAAGAATTCTTCTCAACATGATTCTACATGGGACGTTGATTTAATCGAAAAGACTATTAAATCATTAAAGGACAAACCGGGGGCGTTACTACCCATATTACATGCTATTCAGAGTGTTTGTGGTTATATACCCAAAGATACAATTAGTTTAATTGCTAAAGCGTTAAATCAAACCTCAGCGGAAATACATGGTGTCATTAGCTTTTATCATTACTTTCGTACATCACCATCTGGGAATCATTCAATTCAAGTTTGTCGAGGTGAAGCTTGTCAGGCTCGTGGCTCTAGGGCATTAGAAACTTATGTCAAAGGTAAATTAAAAATTAATTACCACGAAAAAACTCCTGATGGTGAGTTTGATTTAACCGCAGTTTATTGTTTAGGAAATTGCGCCAGAGGTCCTTCTATTCGAGTGGGTGATGATATTATTGGCAGTGTTGATAAAAATAAATTTAATCAAATAATCAATACCTTAACTACCTTTGTTGTCGAGTTAAATTAATGAGCATTAAAGTATTTATTCCCCGTGATACTGTATCTTTAGCCCATAATGGTGAAAAAGTTTCTCAAATTATTCAAGCAGAAGCTTCAATACGAAATATAGATATTAATATAATTCGTAATGGATCAAGAGGTTTGTGCTGGCTTGAACCCATGATTGAGATTGAGACTAGTCAAGGACGAATTGCTTATGGCCCAGTTGAAGTAAGCGACATTCCTGCTTTATTTGATCAAGGTATGCTTGACGGTACTGAGCAACATACTTTGTATTTAGGTAAAACTGAAGATATTCCGTATTTAAAAAATCAGCAACGATTAACATTTTCTCGCGCTGGAATTATCGATCCCGTTTCTCTTAGTGACTATCAAGCACATGACGGTTTTAAAGGACTTACTAGAGCAATAGAACTTATTTCATCTACCAATAGCGGGCAGATGATTGTTGATGAAGTTAAACTTTCTGGCTTACGTGGACGAGGGGGCGCAGCTTTTCCTACAGGAATAAAATGGCAGACAGTTCATGATTGTTCTCCTACTCAAAAATATATTGTCTGTAATGCCGATGAAGGTGATTCAGGTACTTTTGCCGATCGTTTGGTGATGGAAGCAGATCCTTTCATGTTAATTGAAGGTATGATCATTGCAGGTTTAGCCGTAGGGGCAACACGAGGTTATATTTATTTACGGTCAGAATATCCAGTTGCACATACTATTTTAAATGAAGCCATAAGCGGGGCTTATGCAACAAATTTTTTAGGTAACAACATACAAGGCAGTAAACATACCTTTCACTTAGAAGTTCGTCTTGGTGCTGAAGCGTATATTTGTGGTGAAGAAACCTCATTATTAGAAAGCTTAGAAGGTAAACGTGGTTTAGTTCGTTTTAAACCACCGCTACCTGCTATTGAAGGGCTTTTCGGTCAACCTACTGTGGTTAATAACGTGTTATCTTTAGCCGCTATCCCCTATATATTAGCTTGTGGTGGCCAAGCTTATGCTGATTTTGGCATGGGACGTTCACGCGGTACTTTACCTTTTCAGTTAGCAGGTAATTTAAAGTATGGCGGTTTAGTTGAGTTAGCTTTTGGTACAACATTACGTGACATAATTGAAAAATTTGGTGGTGGTAGTGCAAGTAAACGACCTATGCGTGCCATTCAAGTAGGCGGACCGTTAGGGGCTTATTTGCCAGAAAGCCAGTGGGATACTCAACTTGATTATGAAGCTTTTTCTGCCATTGGCGCTGTTTTAGGTCACGGCGGCATTGTAGTCTTTGATGATACCGTTGATATGGTTGAACAAGCACGTTTTTCGATGGAATTTTGTGTAGCAGAATCTTGTGGTAAATGTACGCCATGTCGTATCGGCTCTACTCGCGGGGTTGAAGTGATTGATAAAATCACCACGAGTACTGATAGTACAGCTCTGAATGCCTATTTAGAATTACTGGATGATCTTTGTGAAACTATGATTCATGGTTCTTTATGTGCAATGGGTGGTATGACACCTATTCCGGTACAAAGTGCATTGAAATATTTTCCTGAAGATTTACCTCAAATCAAAGGTTTTTTAATTTCACCAACGCAGCAACAACGTTAGGAACTATTATCATGGTAGAAATTTTTGATCCCAAAACCTTTGATCCAAAAAACATTGATTTTAATAAAGATTACGGTACGTTACCTAGTACCTCAACAACATTAGTAAACCTAAATATTGATGGTGTTGAAATTTCTGTCCCAGAAGGAACGTCAGTATTTCGTGCAGCGGCTATTGCAGATATTAATATTCCTAAATTATGTGCCACTGACAGTTTAGAAGCGTTTGGCTCGTGCCGTTTATGTACCGTACAAATTGAAGGTCGTCGGGGTTTCCCTGCTTCGTGTACTACCCCAGTTGAAGCGGGTATGAATGTGACTACACAAAATGATGCGATTGCTAAATTACGTCGCAATATCATGGAATTATATATTTCAGATCATCCTTTAGATTGTTTAACTTGCCCGACCAATGGCGATTGTGAATTACAAGATATGGCAGGTGCTGTTGGTTTACGTGAAGTGCGTTATGGTTTTGACGGTGAAAATCATCTCGATGCTGAAAAAGACAAATCTAATCCTTACTTCACGTTTGATGCCAGCAAGTGCATTGTGTGTTCACGTTGTGTTCGTGCTTGTGAAGAAGTACAAGGTACATTTGCTTTAACCGTTGAAGGTCGTGGTTTTGATTCAAAAATTTCAGCAGGTACAGCTGAACAATCATTTTTAGAGTCTGACTGTGTATCTTGTGGTGCTTGTGTACAAGCTTGTCCAACCGCTACCTTAGTTGAAAATGAAGTTATTGACAAAGGTCAACCTGAACACAGTATAGTGACAACTTGTGCTTATTGTGGTGTAGGGTGCTCGTTCAAAGCCGAAATGAAAGGCGAAGAAGTTATTCGCATGGTGCCCTATAAAGGCGGTGAAGCTAACCAAGGTCATTCATGTGTCAAAGGTCGTTTTGCTTTTGGTTATGCCACTCACAAAGACCGCGTAACTGAACCAATGATCCGTGATTCTATCGATCAACCTTGGAAAAAAGTAAGCTGGGAAGAAGCCATTGGCTTCGCGGCAACACGTTTAAAAAGTATTCAAGATAAATATGGTCGAGAAAGCGTGGGCGGCATTACTTCGTCACGTTGTACTAATGAAGAAACCTATTTAGTACAAAAATTAATTAGAGCTGCTTTTGGTAACAACAATACCGATACTTGTGCTCGTGTATGTCATAGTCCTACTGGTTTTGGTTTAAAGGCTACCATTGGTGAATCAGCTGGTACACAGACTTTTAATTCAGTAAAGTACACTGACACCATGTTGGTTATTGGCGCTAATCCTACTGATGCTCACCCTGTATTTGGCTCAATGATGCGTAAGCGTTTACGTGAAGGAGCAAAATTAATTGTTGCTGACCCACGTGAAATTGATTTATTAACTACGCCACACCTCAAAGATGCCATTCATTTACCTTTGCGTCCGGGTACTAATGTAGCGTTAATCAATTCGCTTGCTCATACTATTATGAGCGAAGGTCTTCAAGATGAAGCTTTTATTAATGAGCGTTGTGAAGATGAAGCTTTTGAAAAGTGGCGTGCGTTTATTTTAGAAGAATTTAACTCGCCAGAAGCCATGAGTGAAACAACAGGCCTTGATGCGACAAAAGTAAGAGAAGCTGCTCGTGTTTATGCTAATGCAGGCAATGGTGCAATATTTTATGGGTTAGGCGTAACGGAGCATAGCCAAGGTTCAACAACTGTTATGGGTATAGCTAACCTTGCTTTAGTCACGGGAAATATTGGTAGAGAAGGTGTAGGTATTAACCCATTACGTGGACAAAACAATGTACAGGGTTCGTGTGATATGGGGTCTTTCCCGCATGAGTTGCCAGGTTATCAACATGTGGCAGATGATAAAGTTCGTGGATTGTTTGAAAAAGCTTGGGGAGTTAAATTAGATAACGAACCTGGTCTACGTATTCCTAACATGTTTGATGCCGCTATTGCTGGTAATTTTAAAGCACTGTATGTGCAAGGTGAAGATATAGCGCAATCAGATCCAAATACGCACCATGTAGAAAAAGCGTTAAAATCGTTAGAGTGTTTAATCGTACAAGATATTTTTCTTAACGAAACGGCTAAATTTGCCCATGTACTATTACCTGGCTCTACCTTTTTAGAAAAAAATGGTACTTTTACCAACGCTGAACGTCGTATTAACCGCGTGCGCAAAGTAATGAAGCCAGTCGCTGGGAAAGAAGATTGGGAAGTTACTGTCGCTTTATCTAACGCATTGGGTTATCCCATGAACTACACTCATCCATCGGAGATTATGGATGAAATTTCGAGCTTAGTACCTAGTTTTACCGGGGTAAGTTATGACAAGCTCGAAGAACAAGGCAGTATACAGTGGCCTTGTAATGACGAGTTTCCTGATGGCATGCCAATTATGCATGAAGTGGACTTCCCTATAGGTAAAGCTAATTTTGCATTAACTAATTATATTGCGACCACTGAAAAATCAACACGTCGCTTTCCATTGTTATTAACCACTGGTCGGATTTTATCGCAATATAATGTTGGCGCACAAACACGTCGTACAGAAAATCAAACTTGGCATGCAGAAGATCAATTAGAATTGCATCCTCATGATGCTGAAGAGCGTGGTATTAATGATGGTGACTGGTTAGGTATTTCTAGTCGAGCAGGCCAAACAGTGTTGCGTGCTAAGGTAAGTGAACGTATGCAACCTGGTGTTGTGTATACCACATTCCACCACCCCAATAGTGGCGCTAATGTCATTACAACTAATAATTCAGATTGGGCGACAAACTGCCCAGAATATAAAGTCACCGCAGTTCAAATCGAAAAGGTATCTCAACCTTCAATTTGGCAGAAAAATTATGTTGCTTTTGATAAACAGCAACAGAAATTTTTTAAACGTAAAAAATATCATGCTGCAAGTGATTAAAAATGGCGGAACTTATGTCGGGTGATTCCTTTCAGCATTCAGAAAAAGAAGCAGCTTTACAAAAAAATGTGTCGGTGACTCGTTGGGATAATAACATTACTAGTGAAACAACAGACATACTTGCTGAAGAAGTTGCCGTAGCATTAGTATTTAATGGTATCTCTCATGCAGTAATGATGGCAAGTCCCAATGATTTATTTGATTTTGCATTAGGTTTTAGTTTGACTGAAGGAATTATTAAATCGTCGAGTGACATCTATGAATTTGACTGTGTAATACTCGATGATGGCCTTGAGTTACAGTTAACAATTGCATCAAGACGGATGACAACGTTAAAAGAAAAAAGGCGTAGCCTTGTTGGTGTAACCGGTTGTGGAATTTGTGGTTCAGAATCCATAGAGCAGGTAATGAGGCCGGTAAAAAAAATACGCAATAATGCTTTAAATGTTACAAATACTATTCGTGATCAAGCAATACAAACAGCGGTTGCAATGCTTGAACAACATCAGCCATTGCAAAATCAAACAGGTGCTCATCATGGTGCTGCTTGGTGTAACTTACAGGGCGAAATAATATTAATTCGTGAAGATGTTGGCAGACATAATGCCTTAGATAAGTTAATAGGAGCTATGCATCATTTAAACATAAATATCGCAGAAGGATTTGTCCTTGTTTCAAGTCGTGCTAGTTATGAAATGGTACAAAAAATAGCCGTATCATCAATAAGCGCTTTAGTCTCAGTGTCTGCGCCTACAGCATTGGCGTTACGCATTGCTAAATTGGCAAATATACAACTTATTGGTTTTGCTCGCCCTAATAGGCATGTGCATTATAACATAACAAAATCAACAATTTAATATAATGATGCAGGTATAATGAATGAAAGATAATCAATTAGAGCAGCTTATTCTTATGGTTAACCAGATTGTAGATAATAACATTTATAATGGTAATGATGAGGAAGTTATAGAAATAACACGTAATCATTTAAGTTTGTTTTGGGCACGTTCTATGAAAAAATCAATTATAGATTATGCAAATTCAGATGGAAAAGAATTAAATGAACTTGCAATAAAATCAGTTGAACTTTTATCTAAATATTCTTGATAAAAAAGCTAATAATGAATAAAAAACATTTCGATTTTTATAACCTAATATTGGGTGGTTTGATTGCATTATCATCTGAACAAGCTATTGGAAATGTCTCTATGGCTTTTTCAAGTGAGTCAATATTTCTTGGGAAGTGGTTAAAAAAAGTAAAAAAACAAAAACGTTACCCTAAGTCAATTTCAATTGAAATTGATACATTCTTGGAGTTGTATTCACAACATGGTCAAAATTCAGCTTTAGGAAAATTATTTAATGAAAAACATAAAGAAATACAAATTCGTAATAATCTTTCCTGTGTTTTTACTGGGAATGTAAAATTTCATTTTGATAAAGTAATAAATATACTCAAAAATGAAGGGTGGTTTATATCTTTACCCTTAGATCATGATCACAAGTTATTTGGACCATATCGACCTTCCCAAAAAAAAGAGCTTTTTACAACTGCATGGCATTGGGATGGAGCTTTTCATGAGTCAGGTTGTTTTATTAAGCCCTTCAGTTTTTTTATATTTGGTTGTCCGCAAGAAGTCATAGACTCTTTTTATTTGAATGGTTTAATTCTAATTGAAGGTGTAACAACCGAAGATGAAAATGGTAATAAATATCACCAACTTAAAGTTTTTCCAAACAATGAAGGTATTGGAAAAGTAGCAATACCTACTGAATTTAAGCTAAGTACTAAACTTAAAAAATTTTCTATGTTCAAGGTGAAAAATAATAACAATAGAAGAATGGGCTTTAACTAAATATATACTTTTACAATTAATACTAGTCAATTTACGGGCTGATATTTCTAGCTAGAATTAACTTATGTTTAATTTAATAACTTTCAACACAACAGACAAAAAATAGATGAGTAAGACAATAAAAATTAGCCAAACTAAGTACTCGATAGGTGAATTATCCAAAGAATTCGATATTACAACACGTTGTATTCGGTTTTACGAAGATCAAAGTTTGCTTGCACCAAAACGTAAAGGGCAAACTCGCATTTATAATAAAAAAGATAAAGTTAGACTCAAACTAATATTACGAGGAAAACGCCTAGGATTTTCATTAGCAGAAATAGGATGTATATTTGAACTTTATGATGCAGACAAATCAAGTGTTACACAATTAACAAGCATGTTGACGTTGATTGATCAGAAAAATAAATATTTAAAGCAACAGCTTGATGATATTAATGCTTTATTAATTGAACTTAATCATTTAGAAAGTAATTGCAAAAAAATATTGACTAAATTAATAGAGAAAAAAGAGTTACATATTGATTAATAAAATTACTAGGCCTGTTGATCTTTCGTGATTAGATTTTGAACTAAAAAGGCAATCTCGACTAATTATTTAGCCAAAAACAGAAATACGAGATCACCATGCCCCGAACAATGCTTAACGATGAGCACTGGTCAAAACTAATCGTTATAATGCTTAAAGATAGAGTGTATAACAAATCCACGCATAGAAATGGCAAAAGTGTTGCAGGCAACACAACTAAAATTCATATGGCGGTAGATAGTTACGGCTTACCGATTGAGTTTTACATTACAGGCGGTGAAGTTCATGACAGTAAAGCCGCACCAACACTTATAGATATGCTACCGAGTGCGGATTATGTCATTGCAGATAGAGGCTATGATAGTGAAGCACTTAGAGAGCAAATACGTGATAAACATGCTATTCCAGTTATCCCGAGAAAGAAAAACTCTAAAGTAGGTAATGCTGATATCGATTGGTGTTTATATAAATACCGACTCTTAGTTGAAAATGTATTTGCTCGCCTCAAGCAGTACAGGGGCATAGCGACAAGATATGATAAATTAAAAAGAAACTATGAGAGTACGCTCACATTAGAATGCTCCATGATATGGCTACCAATGTAAGTGGACAAATTATGAACTTAAAAGATAAACAGACCCTACTATCGTTTCTTTTAAAAATATTTTTCTCCCCTCGTACACATCACATGTATATACCCGTGTTACCTCAAAATGCAGGATTCAGCTGGAATTAGAAACGCCTTTAGGCAAGGCATGGAGTGAAGATAATAGTTGTTCTATTGTCGAAATCAATAACGCTGCATAAAACGTTTCTAAACCAGCCCAACGGGGATGTCTGAGAAAATCATGCTCTTCGTTGCATCTGTTTATAACCCTTAATAAAAAGATGCTCCTTGATCATGAATCGCTCAGGCATCCTGAAACGTGCATTTTGAAGTATTACGGGTATAAGTATATTTTAAATAAAGTGATTACATCAATACTGTTGGTGATTTATTGCACGCTAACATGAAGTATTGTGCTACATTTGTTCGTGTTCTACTTGATTAATTCCGTTTTAATGTATTGTAGTTGATGTATGTGCACAATAGTACACTATTGGGGTTGTTCAGGTATATTGAATAATTATATAAAAATTATAAAATGAGAAAAAATATGAATGTTTTGAAACCTATCAGTTTAATTTTATTGCTACCTCTCTGTTTAACAGGGTGTGGAAGTGATGATGAAAAATAAAATTCTGTGTCGTGTGACTCTAGTATAAATTCTGTTTTTGAAGATGATGAATTAACTCAAGTGTTATTGACTCATGAGTTTAAAAAAGGTGATATTCTAAAGTTAGATGAATCCTCAACTACTACAAAAATAGCGGAAAATGACATTTGTGTAGTTAAATTACTTGTAGGGCCTGGGAACCCAGGTCCAGCAGATGCTCCTTCCACATCTGCTGGAATTGGCATAGAAATTTGGTTACCTAGTCATGAAAATTGGAATAATCGCATTCATGTATTGGGCGGTGGCGGCTGGGCCGGTGGTGTTCATACTTCATTAACTGAATTAGCGGGGTTAAATGGTATGGCTGAAATAGCTGGCATTGAAAATTCGGTTACCGCTAACACAGACGCAGGACATACAGGTAATTCTGGGGCTTTTGCAATGAACCCTGATGGTAGTATTAATAGATCATTATGGGATGACTTTTCTTATAGGGCAATTCATGAAATGGCTGTTAAAACTAAATTTTTGACTGCGGCGTATTATGCCAAAGAAGCGGATTACTCATATTGGGATGGATTTTCTACAGGAGGTCGTCAAGGGCATAAAGAAGCTCAAGTTAACCCAAATGATTTTGATGGAATATTAGCAGGTGCTCCAGCGATTAATTGGACTAATTTTATTACTAATGAATTATATCCTATGGTTGTAAACCAAAGAGATTTAGGTGGTATACCACTCACAATGGGGCAATTAACGTTAGTTGGTAATAAAGCGATTGATGTTTGTGATGATGTCGGCGGAATTGATCTTGGTTATATCACTGATCTTGAAAGCTGTACTTATGATCCAACCTTAGATACTTCTGTATTATGTGAAATGGATGGTGGTGATAATGCTACTGACGACTGTTTTTCTATGGTACAAGCTACAGCAATGAATAAAATTTGGTATGGTCAAACTACCGATGGCACAGTACCAAGTCCAAGCGAACACAATGGATATTCATCTTCATTAAATTCTGGTCAACGTTGGTTTGGTCTTCCTCGTGGCACAAGCGTTGCTGCAATAAGTGGCTCTATTGCTGGAGGTCCATTTTTTATCGCTTCTGATCTGGTTGCGCTGGAACTTCAAGATCCTCGATATGCCGTGGCAAATTTTGATCCCGTATTTGGGATTCCTGGATTTATAAATGCTACAAATAATGGCGAAGATTTATGGAAAGAATTAACTTATGCCGAATTGAATGAAGCTACCTTTCAAGGGATTTCGTTACAATCAAGTTTTGGTGATATTAATACTGACAATCCTGATTTAATAGGCTTTAAAAGTAGTGGCGGTAAGTTATTAGCTTATCATGGTATGGCTGATACATTAATAGCTCCACAAGGTACTATTCATTATTATGAACGTGTTATTAATGAGATGGGAGGTTTAACTGAAGTAAATAATTTTTATAAGCTCTTTATGGTTCCCGCTATGGCCCATGGTTTCTCTAATGGCACAACTAATCCCGGTGCAAATCCTCCATTACCAACACGAAATCAACTTTTTGATGTGCTAGTAGATTGGGTTGAAAACGGGATTGAGCCTAATAGTATTGAAATATTGAGTCAAGATGAAACTAAATCAAGACCTATTTGTGCATATCCTACTAAAGCTATTTACAATAGTGGAGATGCAAACCAAGCTAGCAGTTATAGCTGCCAGTAATTTAAAAACTGTGTATGACATGTTATACCAATCAGACTAACTAAGTGATCTTTTTAAATGGTCTTAATATCCAATAACATCGTTGCTTTCAATCCCAATAGCCCGCTATTGGTCAATCAAGCGTCTTGTTCTTGAAGATTTACCCTTATTAAAATTTGAACCATTAATTAATCTGATTGATATTAAAGCCTTGGCTTTAATATTTGATCGTTTTGAACATGGCCTATATTTGATAATATAGGCTTTTTTTTGCTATATTATTACATCTTATCACTTTTGATATGTCACGGTGTAATGCTTCAGCTCAGCAATATTATGAAAGGAAATTGACCTAGAAATACATTGTAAAACATTTTTCTTTAAGTTGTTTATTGTTAGATTAGGTAATATGTGGTCAATTAAATTAAGGCAACTCAATACAGCATGTTTTTCACTGAACTCGCCCTTATTTTCAGTTATAAAAAATAAAAAAAGAGGCTAAATATACTAATTTAGACTTTATTATTCATTAGAAAGTTTAAATAGACTTAAAATACTTTGATAAAGCGGACGTTAATGCGGTTTGCCTCTGAGAAACGCCGATAACATATCTATGTTATCGGCGTTTTTCAAGGCAGTTATTGTTTAAATTGTTAAGCAGCTTCTTTGTGTTGCTCTGGATTTAACTCCACAGCGCCTATTGGTTGAGAGTTTCTTGGTGATATCAAGTGGTCAGTGCAATAAATATTTACCGAAATTGAAATCGGCACATATTTGTCACAGCTCTGTCACAGGCACTTTTTTATATTTTGTGACAATAAAAAGCTGCAACCATGCTTTTGGTACTTTGTTGAAAATAGAGTGTTATGAACGGGAATGACAATGTGACTTAAAAGCGTGAAAACCCTGAAGTGGCGCACCATGCAGGAGTCGAACCTGCGACCTCGCCCTCCGGAGGGGCGCACTCTATCCAGCTGAGCTAATGGTGCATATTACTATTTTTGACTGTTTCCCCCGTGGCAACTTTTGCTATGACCTCTCCCTCCGGAGGCCAACGCTCTATCCAGCTGAGCTACGGGTGGAAATTAAGAGGTAGCATTCTATAAAAAGCCCTGCACTAATGCCAGCACTTAATTTCTTCTGTCTATATTATATTCCTATTCCACTTAAATATGCATGATTTAGTTGGAATTATAAACGACTTTAGGCAAGGCATTGATTGAAGAGCAGAGGATAACGATGCTCTTTATCAATGTCTTGCCCATTAGTTTTTACATTATCGCTAAATGAGCACCTTTTTATACGGATTGGTATTCATTGGAATTAACTCTAAATAAGATTATAAAACCTAGCGGTATCATCTAGTGTTTTTTTCGCTTTCTCTATTAATTCATCAATTTCAGCTTTGGTAATAACCAACGGTGGTGAAATAACCATAATGTCACCACATGGGCGCATAATTAAACCGTTATCCATTGAGTAATCACGACAAACACCACCGGCAGCAGAGTCGGGTGCTATACGTTCTTTAGTTTCTTTATTTTTAACAAGTTCAATCGCTGCAACCATACCTAAACCACGGGCTTCACCAACAATAGGATGATCGGAAAGTTCTTGCCAACGCTTTTGTAAATAAGGTGAAATCTCACTGTTAACTTGCTCAATAATACCTTCAGATTCTAATATTTCGATATTTTTTAGCGCGACGGCCGCCGCAACAGGATGACCTGAATAAGTGTAACCATGGTTAAAATCTGCGCCTTTTTCGATAAGCACATCAGCAACTTTATCTGAAACAATAACGCCGCCAATAGGTAAATAACCTGAAGACATACCTTTAGCTATGGTCATCAAGTCAGGTTTTAAATCAAAGTATTCACAAGCAAACCAATTGCCTGTACGACCAAAGCCAGAAATAACTTCATCTAAAATAAATAAAATATCGTACTTAGCTAAAATTCGTTTAATTTCAGGCCAGTAAGTATCTGGGGGTATGATAACTCCGCCAGCACCTTGGAAAGGTTCTGCAATAAAAGCAGCAACATTATCTTCGCCTATTTCTAATATTTTCTGTTCTAAAGACTGAGCCGCTTTAAGTCCAAATTCATCTTTAGATAAATCGCCACCTTCAGCAAACCAATAAGGTTGATCAACGTGTACTACGCCATCAATAGGTAAGTCACCTTGCTCATGCATATAACCCATACCACCTAAACTTGCCGCCGCAACGGTAGAACCATGATAAGCATTTTTACGACTGATGAAGGTTTTTTTTGTTGGTTTCCCTTTTAAGTCCCAGTATCGGCGCACCATTCTAAAGTTGGTATCATTAGCATCAGAGCCTGAACCGGTAAAAAACACTTTATTCATGTGTGCAGGAGCAAAAGATGCTATTTTTGCTGCTAGGTTAGTTGCTGGCGCGGTGGTTGTTTTAAAAAATAAGTTGTAATAAGGCAGTTCTGCCATTTGTTGGCTCGCTGCGTCAATAAGTTCTTTACGACCGTAACCAAGATTTACACACCATAAACCTGCCATGCCATCGAGGTATTTTTTACCATTATCTTCATAAATATAAACACCTTCTGCTTTAGATATTAATTTAATACCTCTTTCTGCAAGCTCTTTATTATCACTAAATGGTTGAAAATGATGCGCGGTATTTTTTTGTTGAAATGCTGTTTTCATAACATAACCTCATTAATTTTTATTGTAAATAATCCACTTTATTCAAGTGGTCTGTTTAAGCGTTTTGTAAAATTAGGTTCTAATCAACAAGCTGTTTGAACATATTTTCAAACGCATCTAAGCCTTCTGCTAGTATTTCGTCTGTGATGGTTAATGGTGGTAAGAAACGAATGACGTTTCCATAAAAACCACAAGCGAGTAATACCAAACCATTTTTTGCCGCGTTAGCAATAATGGCTTGCGTGAGTTCAGTATTGGGTTGATCTACATCGCCGTTCTGGATTAATTCCATCGCGATCATTGAACCTTGGTTACGTACCTCTAAAATCAATTCAGGATATGCCGTTTTTAATTGGCTTAAACGCTGATTAAATTGCTCACCAATCTGTACCGAACGTTCAATTAAATTTTCTTCTTTTATAATATCTAAAACGGCTAATGCTGCAGCACAAGCCACGGGTGAACCACCATAAGTTCCACCTAAACCACCGGGTAATGGTGCATCCATTACTTCACTTTTGCCCACAACTGCTGCAATAGGGAAACCACCAGCAATGCCTTTTGCCATAGTCATTAAATCAGCTTCTACACCGGAATATTCAAAAGCAAACATTTTTCCTGTACGACCAAAACCTGTTTGAATTTCATCTGCAATTAACATAATGCCGTGTTGATCACAGAGTTGACGTAAGGCTTGTAAAAATTCAGTAGGCGCTGCATAAAAACCACCTTCACCTTGTACCGGCTCAACAATAATGGCGGCAACATCGCTAGGTGCAATATCTACTTTAAATAAGTTTTCAAGCGCTTTTAATGATTGTTTAACCGTAATGTCATGGCATTCGATTGGGAAAGGTGCATGAAAAATATCACCAGGGAATGGGCCGAATAAGTTTTTATATGGTGTGATCTTACCCGTTAGCGCCATCGTTAAGTTTGTACGTCCGTGAAAACCACCATTAAAGGCAATTACACCACGACGACCAGTATGGGCTCGAGCAATTTTTACACAGTTTTCAACCGCTTCAGCACCCGTTGAAACAAATATCGCTTTTTTCTCCGAATCTCCAGGAGCGATATCAATTAATTTTTCAGCTAATTCAACAGCAACCTCATAAGGATTAACCATCACACAAGTATGGCTAAACTTGTCTAACTGTGCTTTTGCAGCAGCGACAACTTTTGGATGGCTATGACCGGTATTACAAACGGCAATACCCGCACCAAAGTCGATGTAGCGATTACCTTCTACATCCCATATTTCTGAATTTTCTGCACGCTCTACATACACTTGATACATGTTGCCTTGACCACGAGCGATTACTTTAGCTTTTCTATTTTGTAATTCTTGATTTGATGTTGTCATTGTAATATCTCTATATTCTATTTTTTAATTAAACATTGAGGGAAGCTCTCATTCTTTATAACGCTCCCGACACAATATAAATTAGACTAAATTTGTTTAAACGAAATTATTTATCCAAACCACCCATGCATAAGTATTTAATTTCTAGGTAATCGTCTAAGCCGTATTTTGAGCCTTCTCGGCCGTTACCCGATTGTTTTACACCGCCAAATGGGGCCGCGGCGTTAGAAATAATGCCTTCATTGATGCCGATCATGCCAAACTCAAGGCCTTCAGCAACTCGCCAAACTGTTCCAATATCACGAGAATAGAAGTACGCCGCTAAGCCGTACTCTGTATCATTAGCAAGTTCAATCGCTTCTTCTTCTGTTTCAAAAGCAATAATAGGTGATACCGGACCAAAAATTTCATTGGCTGCAATTGCCATATCATTGGTAACGCCGGTCAAAATTGTTGGCTGATAAAAAAGCTCTCCAACTTCTGAACGCTGTCCGCCAAAGGCAATTTTTGCACCTGCTTTGACAGAATCAGCAACAAGTTTCTCAACATCACAAACCGCTTTATCTGAAATCATTGGTCCAAGATCTACGCCTGTGGATAAGCCATCACCGAGGTGTAATTCAGCCACGGCATTTTTGAATTTTTCAGTAAATTCTGCTAATACGCCTTGTTGTACCAGAATACGATTGGTACAAACACAGGTTTGACCTGCATTACGGTATTTAGAAATAACGGCACCTTGTACTGCTGCGTCTATGTCGGCATCGTTAAAGACAATAAAGGGGGCATTACCACCTAACTCCATTGATACTTTTTTCACGGTTGTTGCACATTGAGTCAATAATAATTTACCAACGCCGGTCGAACCGGTAAAAGTGAATTTTGCAACATCTGGATGTTGAGTTAATACTTCTCCCATTCCTCTGGCGTTATTACCAACAACAACATTAAATACACCAGCAGGAATACCTGCACGCTCTGCTAATTCAGCCATCGCTAATGCCGATAATGGTGTTGATTCAGACGGTCTAACAACAAAGGTACAGCCTGCTGCTAATGCAGCAGCAGCTTTACGGGCAATCATCGCATTGGGAAAGTTCCATGGCGTAATAGAGGCAACCACACCAACCGGTTGCTTAATTACAATGATCTTTTTATCGCTCGAAAGTGCAGGGATAGTATCACCATAAATGCGCTTACCTTCTTCAGCAAACCATTCTAAAAATGCTGCACCATAAGCAATCTCACCTTTAGCTTCTGCTAACGGTTTGCCTTGCTCTAATGTTAATATACGCCCTAAGTCATCTTGATTTTCCATCACTAAATTAAACCAATTACGTAACAAGGTTGCCCGTTCATTTGCTGATTTAGCTGACCACATTTTTAATGCACCTTTGGCAGCAGAGACCGCTAATTCAGTTTCTGCTACATCGGCATTGCTCACTTGAGCAACAACTTCTCCAGTGGCTGGGTTAGTTACTGCAAACTGAGCTTCACTGCTATGCCAACTGCCGTTAATATATGAAAATGGTTTGATAAGCTGGCTGTCTTTTATGCCCGCGGCGGCTAGATCACAAGTAACTTTAGTCATGGTTTTATCTCGATAATTAGTTAATAAACGATAGTTGTATTGAAACCTAGTTTTAAATCAGGTTAAATACAAAACAATAAACCTTTAGTTTGAAGTAAACCAAACATGTATAAGCATTCAATTATTCCTAAGCCTGTTAATGAATATGATTTACGTTTGCTGCGTATTTTTATTTCGGTCGTTGAACACGGAGGATTTTCATCCGCCGCTAATGCTTTAGGGATAACGCGTTCAACTATTAGTGTGCATATGTCTAATTTAGAAACTCGCATGAAATTAAAATTGTGTTTACGCGGCAGAGGCGGATTTTCTTTAACTGAGGATGGTCAGGCCGTTTACCAAGCGGTACTTGATTTGTTTGCCACAATGGATGATTTTTCTTTATTAATTGATAGTTTAGGCAGTGAATTAAGTGGTGAATTAGTTATTTTGTGTGCCGATCAACTTGATGAAAACAAGCAGCATAAAATGGCGAAAGTCATTAAAAAAATTAATGAGGCTTCGCCTAATTTACATATAGTGCTAGACGGGGACTCTATCTCAAATATAGAGAAATCTTTACTCAAAGATAAAGCTCATATCGGTTTATTCCCAAGTTATCAACAAATAGAAGGGTTAAAATATCAACCGTTATTTAGCGAATCCATTTATCTATGCTGTGGGAAGCTACACCCATTTTTTAATCAAGTCGATACTGCTATATCTGAAGACAAATTAGGTGAAGCTGCTGCGATACATCCAGGCATCAATATAGATTTAGCCGGGAAACAACAATTAGAAAAACTTAACTTAGCAGCAAAGTCTTATCAATTTGATACTCGTAAAGCCATGATTTTATCTGGTTGCTATATCGGTTATATGCAACAAAGCTTTATACAAGCAGAGCTAAACCGTGGCGATATGAGAATAATAAAGCCGAGTAGTCATTATTATCAATTTAGATTATCTTTAGTGAGTAAAAAAATACCGAGAGAAAATAAAAAAGTTGAGTTATTAACGGATGTATTTTCTCAAGTGTTTGCGTTGTAAAACTTTAGTTAACAATTGGTATTAGACTCTCTCAATCGATTGGTTCAGATAAATTTTATGCAAATATCCAATCGCTATTTTCTGCCCTAGTAGATTTTGATAAATTAGCGGTATGATAAATTATAATTATTTTTCTAAGGTGCATTTAGCGCCCAAAACCGTAGAACGGTCATGGGAAGCGCTGAAGGATATTGGAACTAATTTTTATTTGCGACTATATGTAGCATTTCTAACGCTATTGTTGCCCCAGCTAAAGAGGTTATTTCAGAGTTATCATATGCGGGTGCTACTTCCATCAAATCCATCGCAATGATGTTTAAGCCAGATAAAGCACGTATTATTTGTAATACTCGAACGCTTGTTAAGCCCCCAGAAACCGGCGTACCAGTACCCGGTGCAAAAGCAGGGTCTAGGCAATCAATATCAACGCTTAAATAAACAGGTGTTTCACCAACAGTTTTACGAATAGCTTTGACTATTTCCTCCACACTTTGGTTATTTGCCTGCTCAGCATTAATGACTTTAAAGGGATGGTTACTATAGTTATAAGCGGTTCTAATACCAATTTGAATGGTTTTGTCAGCGTCAATTAGTCCTTCACGTGGGGCATGATGAAACATGGTGCCGTGGTCAAAGGATAACTCGCCATAATCATTATCGGTATGCGCATCAAAATGGATCAAGGCAAGTTTACCGTGATGTTTATGTGCTGCACGCAATAGTGGGAGAGTAATAAAGTGATCCCCGCCAAAAGTAAGTAATATTTTTTTGGCAGAAAATATTTTATAAGCTTCATTTTCAACTGATGTCATCATACTTTCACTATTGCCAACATTAAAAGATAAGTCACCGTAATCTATAACATTTAATTTATCAGCTAAGCAAAAGGTCCAAGGCCAACGCTTTTCTTCCCAACGCAATTGGGCCGAAGCCTGTCGTATACCATTAGGTCCATATCGAGAACCGGAGCGGCCTGTTGTAGCTAAGTCATATGGAACACCCATCACTACCGCATCAACGGCATCCGATAAATCTCGGCTAAGAGGTAAGCCCATATAAGTAAAAATATTAGCAAAAGTATTTGTTTCTTCTTTTAAAAATTGATTATTAAACATTTTATATTCCTAATTTTTTAAGTATATCAACGTTAAAGTCGTGGCTATAACGCCAACTTCTGTGATGTTTTGTGCCTGTTTTATACGGTAATTTCAATCCTTTCAATTTCGTCACAGTAGGAATAGAGCCTTACTGTTGATATTATCGTTAATGCGATAGTTGCTTTAGCAAAAATCAGATTTGTTTTCACAATCAATTTCCAAAGGCTATCGTGGTAATATCCATCATTCAGTTATCACTGATTTTATATTTCAAGGTGCTTTTAATAGCTAAAACAATTATTGCAGCTTTAGCTGAATTTGTTTATCCCCTAAAAAGGGGACAGACTTGTTTGGTAAAATTACTAGAATAGTCAATTGGGAAAGCATTAATCTTATGAGTAGTATTAATAACTCAATGCGGTGGTATAAAACTCTTGCTTCAGTTGTTGAAAAGAACTTTAATTCGGTTGCCATGGCCGAATTATTAAAGGGCTTAGAGCACCTGATTCATGGCAGCAGTGGTTTAATTACAATTTTTCCTGCATATCAGTCGCCGCAAACAACTCATCATCGACTATTAGCCAATGAAGATCCTATCTCTCAGGTAGAACTTTATGACAGTGGTGCTTACTTACTAGATCCTTTTTACCGCATCGCGTTCGATAAAAAAGCAGAGGGAGCTTTTACTATTAAGGATGTTTCACCAGAAGATTTTGAAGCGTCAGAATATTATAATTTATTTTATAAAAAGTTAGGGCTTTCGGATGAAATTTGTATTTTATTTCAGTTCGATGATAGTAGCATCATTAGTATTTCTTTGGTTAGACATATAGATGAAGAACCTTTTAGCAAGAACAACATCGAGCAACTTAATACGGTTTATCCTCTTATTAAAAGTATTTTGACTGAATGGCGTAAGTATTTAACTCAGCCAGAGGCGCCCAATCTCGAATATCAATTAGATAACGCGTTAGTTAAATTTGGTAGCTCGGTACTAACGCCCAGAGAAGGAGTAATATTACATTTAATATTACATGGCTATTCGATTAAAACTATTGCTGAAAAATTAGAAAACAGTCTTGAAACCATTAAACATCACCGTAAGAAAATTTATATTAAACTAGATGTTAGCTCTCAATCTGAATTGTTTTACTTGTTTATCGCTTCTTTAAAAGCGATGCCAGAAGGAGCAATAGGGGATCCATTAACCTTTTTAGATTAATACTGTTTAGTGAAAGCGGAGAAGTTAGATTGTTATCGCGCTTTGGTGACGTTACATGAATATATTTAGCATCATACTGCGCTGACGGGCGCCATTGAAAAGGGTAACTGTCAGCGTTAGGTATAATGAATACAGGGTAGTTTAACTCAGCTTATTAACAGAATGCTTGTAAACCCGTTTGCGCCCGACCGAGTATTAAACCATGTACATCGTAAGTCCCTTCATAGGTATTGACTGTTTCTAAATTAACCATATGACGAATAACATGAAATTCATCTGAAATACCGTTACCACCGTGCATGTCACGCGCCATGCGAGCAATATCAAGTGACTTACCACAGTTATTGCGTTTTACCATTGATATCATTGCTGGCTCCCATTTTTTGGTATCAATAATACGGCCAACGCGTAGCGATGCCTGTAAGCCTAACGATATTTCAGTTTGCATATTAGCGAGTTTAGTTTGGAATAACTGCGTTTGTGCAAGTGGTCGATTAAATTGAATACGATCTAAACCGTACTGACGAGCAGCATGCCAACAGAATTCGGCACTGCCCAGAGCACCCCAAGAAATACCATATCTAGCCATATTTAAACAACCAAAGGGACCGACTAAACCACGTACTTCAGGAAACATATTCTCTTTGGGTACAAACACATTATCCATTACGATTTCACCCGTGATGGATGCACGTAAAGACATTTTACCCTCAATTTTTGGTGCGGATAAACCCTTCATGCCTTTTTCTAAAACAAAACCACAAATTTGATTTCCTTCGGCTTCATTTTTTGCCCATACAACAAATACATCGGCAATAGGTGAATTAGTTATCCACATTTTTGTCCCTGATAAACGATAACCACCGGCTACTTTTTTAGCGCGAGTGAGCATACTTGCTGGATCAGAGCCTGACCCAGGCTCTGTTAAACCGAAACAACCAATGTATTCACCTGTGGCAAGCTTTGGCAAATATTTTTCTTTTTGCTCCGTGGTGCCGTACGTATTAATAGGGTGCATAACTAATGAAGACTGCACGCTCATTGCACTTCGATAACCACTGTCGACACGTTCTACTTCACGAGCGACTAAACCATAACTTACGTAGTTAACACCTGAACAACCGTAACCATTAATCGTTGATCCTAATAATCCAAGCTCACCAAATTGACGCATGATATTTGGATCAAAGTTTTCGTTACGATTCGCCATTAATATACCCGGCATTAATTCTTCTTGGCAAAAGGTATGTGCCATATCACGGACCATTCGCTCATCTTCTGATAATTGGTCGTTAAGTAAAAGTATGTCATCCCAATTGGTTAGTACTGAATTTGTCATGTTATTCCTCTATTATAAGTCATTGGTATTTTTAAAGTATTACCAGATTGCCTACCTGCGACACATACTAACGCTAGGCTGATATAGTTCAAATATCATTTTTCGGTATTTAATTTGTCGGCTTTGAACCCCCGTACAGTTGAATTAATTGAATCACAAGGGCATGTACTTACGAAAGCCCTGCTTGTCCATACATCTAATTCAATCGATTTTTCACCTCGATTAGTGACAATATAATAAGCTGATTCAATGATATCATCACCCTTTTTATTGTTCTCATTAGGGAGAACCCAGTGATGGGTGTTATCTCCTTTCTCAGCTCGCTTGGGTATAAAATACCAATAAATATGTGTTCATTTTAAATGGCCTAAATTAACTAAGTCAACTTTAAAAAAAATAACTGAATGATTTTTAATATAATCATTTTATAACCTCATTGAAGTATTATTTACAACATAAAATTAATATTTATTGATGTTTTGGCTGTTATTGTTTATTTTATCTAACACTGTGGTTATTTAAAATAAGTGATAAGGCAACGTGTTTATGAAGAATTTACGCCATTTTTATATTAACGGACAATGGGTAGCCCCAGAAAACCCGAAGGAATTTATCGTTGAAAACCCTTCAACGGAAAATCAAATTGGTGTTATTTCTCTCGGGTCTACTATCGATGTTGATAAAGCGGTTACCGCGGCTAGAAATGCATTTACTCATTATGCTTTTAGTTCAAGAGAAGAGCGTATTGCTTTATTAGAGAAGCTATTAAGTGCCTATATGAATCGTTATGATGAAATGGCACAGGCAATTTCCCAAGAAATGGGAGCACCTATTGATTTTGCCATGTCTGCTCAGGCAGATTGTGGCCGAGGTCATATTCAAACGGCGTTAGATGCTTTAAAGACTTTTGAATTTGAGCATACTTCAGGAAATGCCACCATAACTCATGAGCCGATAGGCGTTTGTGGATTTATTACGCCGTGGAACTGGCCTATTAATCAAATTGTTTGCAAAGTTGCGCCTGCATTGGCCACAGGTTGCACTGTGGTTTTAAAACCGAGTGAAATAGCGCCGTTATCGGCCCATGTTTTTGCCAAAATAATTGATGATGCCGGTTATCCAGCAGGCGTTTTTAATCTGGTTAACGGTGATGGAATGGGCGTTGGCTCTGCCATATCGTCTCACCAAGATATAGATATGGTTTCTTTTACTGGCTCAACTAGAGCAGGCTCCTTAATTTCGAAATCTGCAGCAGATACGGTGAAACGAGTCGCATTAGAATTAGGCGGTAAATCACCCAACATTATATTTGACGATGTAGACTTAGAAACTATCGTGACCAAAGGTGTGGTTGGTTGTATGGAAAATACTGGCCAGTCATGTAATGCACCAACACGTATGCTCGTGCAAGAGTCAGTTTATGATGAGGCTGTAAAAATAGCGACTCGTGTTGCTAATAATATAAAAGTTGATAGTGCTGATAAGTCAGGTAATCACATTGGGCCATTAGTTAGCAAAGCGCATTTTGATAAAGTACAAAGCATGATCAAAGCAGCAGTAGAAGCTGGCGCTAAATTATCCGCTGGCGGACTCGGCAAGCCTGAAGGACTTGAAGTGGGTCATTTCACCAAACCAACAATATTTTCAAATGTGTGCAATAAAATGAACATTGCTCAAGAGGAAGTATTTGGCCCTGTTCTGGTGATCATTCCATTTAAAGATGAACAAGAAGCTATTACCTTAGCCAACGACTCCCCTTATGGTTTAGCGGCCTATATTAATACTGCAGATGAAACAAAAGCGAGCCGTGTTGCAAGGCAAATAAGAGCGGGCATGGTAAGGATTAATTGGGCTTCACATCATTACACCTCTCCGTTTGGTGGCTATAAACAATCAGGAAACGGTCGTGAATGGGGGGTATATGGCTTTGATGATTATTTAGAAATTAAAGCCACCAGTCGTTAGTTTATAAAATTTCTATTGGGCTTTAAATACAGCTAAAGGGCTATTGATTTATTTACTTTACTATGCTTTTATAGGTAAAGGTTGAAGAATATATTTAACAAAATTATGTCATTCTTCGTATTATGGTAGCTTTACTAAGTAAATAACAAACAAAAATAGGGTGTTAACTATGAAAAAGAAGAGTGTATTATTAATAACAACAATGCTTGCTTCAATGGCAGTATCGGCATCAGATAGAGTGGTTAATGTTTACAACTGGTCAGATTATATCGATCCAGCTGCGGTTAAACAATTTGAAAAAGAAACTGGTATCAAAGTTAACTACGATGTTTATGACTCTAATGAAATACTAGAAGCCAAACTGATGGCTGGTGGTTCAGGTTATGATGTTGTAGTACCAACAGGTTCATTTTTGGAACGACAAGCAAAAGCAGGTATTTACGCACCAATAGATAAAAATAGCCTATCAAATTACAGCAACATTGATAAATCAATGGCAAGTAAAATGGCACTACATGACCCAGATAATAAACACGGTGTCCCTTACACATGGGGAACGATTGGGTTAGGTGTTAATCCTGATATGGTTAAAGCACGCTTAGGTGATGTAAAATTTAATAGCTTAGATTTAATCTTTAAGCCTGAAGTGGCAGCGAAGCTAGCTGATTGTGGTATTGGTATATTGGACTCACCTGCTGAAGTGATGGCTATCGCAATGAATTATGAAGGGTTAGATCCTAACTCTGAAGACGGTAAAGATCTTAAAGCAACCAAAGCAATGATTAAAAAGGCTCGTCCTCATTATAAATACTTTGACTCAAGTCGCTTAATTTCTGATTTAGCCAATGGTGATATTTGTGTTGCGTTAGGTTATAACGGCGATATGTTACAAGCAGGTAGCCGTGCAAGCGAAGCTGGACAAGGCGTTAAAGTTGAATACTTTATTCCTAAAGAAGGAACTATTGCTTGGTTCGATATGATGGCAATTCCTGCCGATGCGCCACATAAGAAAGAAGCCTATGCCTTTATCAACTACATCTTAAAAGCTGAAACGGGTGCGGGTATTTCTAATTATGTTTATTATGCTGTTGCTAATGAAGCTGCGGCTGAGTTTGTTAACGAGGATATTAAATCTAATGTGGGTATTTATCCGGTTGGCGAAACGAAAGAAAAACTATTTTCTCAACTCGCTCACACTTCTCGTTTTGATCGTAAGTTAACGCGAGCGTGGACACAAATCAAAACAGGTAGATAGTTTTTACTTATTGTGCATAAGGGCATTAGCTTGCTCTTATGCAATAAAGCATTAATTTACTCTTATTTTTCAGAGTCTACAAAATATCTAAACCCTGTCGAAAATATCCCTAGGAATCTCGAATGACTCAAGAAACAACAATCCCTCTTTGGAAGCAAGATGGCGCTAAACCTTTTATTCAAATAAAAAACGTAACTAAAAAATTTGGTGAATTTACCGCTGTAGATAATGTTTCGTTAGATATTTATGAAAATGAATTATTTTGTTTATTAGGGGGATCGGGATCAGGAAAAAGTACTCTGCTAAGGATACTAGCCGGATTTGAAGAGCTAACTTCTGGTCAGGTACTTATCGATGGCATCGATATGGCTAATATTGAGCCGTGGAATCGTCCGATAAATATGATGTTTCAATCATACGCATTATTTCCTCATATGACCGTCGCTAAAAATATAGCTTTTGGCTTAAAGCGCGATAAGGTGCCGAAAAAAGAAATAGAACTACGTGTTGCTGAAATGCTTAGCATGATGCAAATAGAAGAGTTTGCTCATAGAAAGCCGGATCAATTATCAGGCGGTCAGCGCCAACGTGTCGCTTTAGCTAGAGCGCTGATCAAACGACCGAAATTACTTTTACTTGATGAGCCTTTAGGTGCACTAGATAAAAAACTTAGAGAAGAAACTCAATTTGAATTAGTTAATATTCAAGATAAGTTAGGGGTTACTTTTATTGTGGTAACTCATGACCAAGAAGAAGCCATGACACTTGCCACCCGCATTGGGGTGATGGGTAATGGTATTATTACCCAAGTAGATGAACCTCGCGATGTTTATGAATACCCAAGCAGCCGCTTTGTTGCAGAATTTGTTGGCTCTATTAATTTATTCGATGGCCGTATTTATGAAGATGACGTTGAACATGTCAAAATAAAATCAAAAAAAGCTGGCTGTAACTTTTTTGTTAATCATGGTATTAGCTGTTCCCCTAATCAAAAAGTGACGGTTGCTATTCGACCTGAAAAAATGAAAGTCACCCGAAGACAGCCAGATCAGGAATATAACTGTTTATATGGTCAAATTGTCGACATTGCTTATATGGGTAACCTTTCAATATTTAGGGTCAAGTTAAAAAGTGGTAAAATTGTTCGTGTCACCTTACCTAATCTTGTGAGAGAAAATCGCAATCCATTAACCTGGGATGATTTTGTTTACCTTGCTTGGGATTACGACAGTAGCGTGGTATTAACATCATGAGTAAAGCAACCGGCACCTTTTGGCTGGGTCGTTATGACACAGTCAAGACTCGATTTAGTATACTAAAAAAAATCCGATGGGGTAGATACGCGGTTATCTCGATCCCTTCATTATGGTTAGCCTTGTTTTTCTTTATTCCTTTTCTGGTCGTGTTTAAAATTTCATTGGCTGAATCTGCAATAGCCGTACCACCTTACACCGATATGTTTGGCTGGAATGTGGAAGATGCAATTCTCGATGTAAAAATAAAACTTGGAAATTATTTATACCTTTTTGAAGACTCCTTTTATTTAGATGCTTATTTAAGTTCAGTTAAGATCGCCGGTATTTCTACTTTTTTTACTTTAATCATTGGCTTTCCCATGGCCTATTTTATTGCAAGTAAATCAGGTTCAACCCGAATACTATTATTAACGCTAGTTATTCTACCTTTTTGGACTTCATTTTTATTAAGAGTCTATGCATGGATGGGCTTTCTTAAAAAGAACGGTATCGTCAATGAATTTTTACAGGGTATTGGCATTATTGACCAACCTATTCAAATGTTACAAACCGACTTTGCCGTTTATATTGGTATTGTTTATACGTATTTACCTTTTATGATATTACCCTTGTATACCACCTTAGAAAAACTCGATGCTAGTTTAATTGAGGCGTCTAAAGATTTGGGTGCAGGGCCAATTAGAACCTTTTTCTTGATTACCTTGCCGATGTCTATGCCCGGTATTTTAGCAGGTTGTTTATTAGTATTTATACCCGCTGTTGGGGAATTTGTTATTCCTGCACTATTAGGCGCATCAGACACCTTAATGATTGGCCGAGTGCTTTGGGATGAGTTTTTCCAAAATAGAGATTGGCCAATGGCTTCAGCGGTGGCAACCGTGATGTTACTTATTTTGGTTGTTCCTATTATGTTTTTACGTAATGGCAAAAAAGAAGGATCAGAATAATGACTAGAAATTCAAAGTTTTTATCAATCTCATCGTTATTTGGTTTTATATTTCTTTATGCGCCAATACTGTCATTAATTATTTATAGCTTTAATAAATCCAAGCTAGTGACGGTATGGGGTGGTTGGTCGGTAAAATGGTACGTTGAATTATTTAATAATCAACAAATTATTGATGCTGCAATCGTGAGTTTTAAAGTGGCATTTATCACCGCAACACTCTCGGTTATTCTCGGCGTTTTGGCCGGTTATGTGCTAAGTCGAATGGGTAAATTCCCTGGTAAATTAATCGTTTCAGGTTGGGTAAGTGCACCACTTATTATGCCTGAGGTGATCACGGGTTTATCGTTATTATTACTATTCGTTTCATTGGAAAACTTAATTGGTTGGCCTGCAGGAAGAGGAATTACCACGATTATTATTGCCCATACTACCTTTTGTATGGCTTATGTTGCGGTAATTGTGCAATCTCGCTTATCACAGATGGATGACTCATTAGAAGAAGCGGCAATGGATTTAGGTGCAAAGCCACAGAGTTTATTTTTTCTAATCACGTTACCCATTATATCACCCGCGATAATTTCGGGTTGGTTACTTGCGTTTACGATGTCGTTAGATGACTTGGTCATTGCAAGTTTTGTTTCCGGTCCTGGTAATAGTACTCTACCGATGGTTATATTTTCTAAGATAAGACTAGGTGTGACACCTGAAGTGAACGCATTGGCAACAATCATGATTTTAATTGTCGCCATTGGCGTAGTCGCGGCTATGTGGCAAATGAGGAAAAAGGAAAAAGCACTCTAAATATTGCTCATTGTTAGGTGCTTTTATTAAGATTAAGGTTGTATCGTTTTACGTTATAACCTTTTTTTAAAGGGGCTTTTACCACATGATTTGTACCTAATTAATGAATTGTCTCATTAATTAGGCACTCTATTTTATGTGCTATAAAATTGGCCAAATACAAGGTATTTATTTAATAACTATTTGTTCTTATTGTTAAATAAATAACGAGGCACTTATTTGTTTTACTAATAGAAATCATCACAAAGTTAGTGAGCATTGGTATTATTTGCGTTAAACGTGAATACCTAAGCAGTAAGGGCAGGTCTATTATATCGTGGCTTTACTGTATGTTGTGGATAAATTGGAGCTACTTGAAAAGATTCGTTTCAGCCGTCCTCAGGGGCTGGCTTAGAAACACTTTATGCTGCGTGATTGATTTAGCTAAGGACGTTTATGAATAATGGTATGAGCTCACTCCTCTTCCTAACGGCTTCGGAATGAGTCAAAAGAAAGTGTCGCTTATTTGAGAATGCAGGAGCTTATTCTCCTAAGCAATCACTCTCTTCAATCTATGTCTTGCCTAAAGTTATTTCTAATTTCAGTTGCATCATCTATCTTCAAGCGGAACCGGTATAAGCAGTTAGATACCTAGCTTATCCCTTAGATTGTAATACCAAGCACCCATAGAGATATAAGGCATTCTTAATAATCTTCCACCAGGAAATGGATATTGGGGTAAGCCTGAAAAAACATCAAACCGTTCTGCTTGGCCTGCAATTGCATCCGCAATGACTTTACCCGCTAAGTGTGTTGAAGTAACGCCATGGCCACTATAACCTTGAGCATAATAGACATTGTCATTAATACGGCCAAATTGTGGTAACCGCATTAATGTTAATAAAAAGTTACCTGTCCAAGCATAATCAATTTTCACGCCTTTAAGTTGAGGGAATGTTTTTAACATTTTAGGAATGATAATTGATTCAATTTCAGAGGGCTCTCTAGCACCATACGTTGTGCCACCACCGTAGATAAGGCGACCATCTCCAGATAAGCGGAAATAATCTAACAGATAGTTACAATCTTCCACGCAAACACCTGTAGGTAATAATTGTTTTTGCACGGCCTCTGGTAGTATTTCTGTGGTGATGATTTGAGTACCACATGGCATTGATTTTTTCTGTTGCTTAGGTAAAAGCCCTTCTAAATAAGCGTTACCTGCTACTACAACAAAGTCAGCAGTTACACTACCTGAATCAGTTTTAATTACTGCTTTTTTACCATGGATGATATCAACGACTGTACTGTCTTCATAAATTACACCACCTAATTTTTCAAATGCAGCGGCTTCACCAAGCGCTAAATTTAGTGGATGAATATGACCACCTGACTTATCTAATAACCCTCCAACGTAACGGCCTGTGCCAACATGGTTTTGAATGTCGCTTGAACTTAACAATTCAGTCTCATGGTAACCATGTTTAGCCCAAAGCTTTTGTTTCTCTGCCATCTCATCAAACTGTTTGTTGTTACAAGCGGCAAAAATCCCACCTGGTTTTAAATCACATTCGATGTTGTAGTCGTTAATTAACCGTTTAATTATTTGACTACCTTCAAAGGCCATTTTTCCCATTTCAGTACTAACATGTTGACCATAATGACGTTCAATAAAGTCCATATCTCGACTATAGCTATTCACTAATTGACCACCGTTGCGACCTGAAGCGCCAAAACCAATGCGACTGCCTTCAACCACCACCACTTTATAACCTTTTTCAGCTAAATGTAATGCGCTTGATAACCCAGTAAAGCCAGAGCCAACCACGCATATGTCAGCGGTAATATCTTCTGTCAATTTTGCTCGTTGAATTTTGTCATTAGCACTTGCTGCATAATAAGAACCTGTGTGGGAAATTTTATTCATAACGTTTCTCTGAAATTTTAAATTGATTAACTATTTGATTAACTATTAGATAAGTACCATTTAACTTCTAGCTCACTAATGTGCATATCAAATTTTTCTAACTCTTTTTGTTTAACAAGGTGATAATTTTTAGTAAATTCTTCACCTAAATAGCTTGTAAGTATTTGATCTTTTTCTAACTCGGCAAGTGCTCTATCCAATTTTAATGGTAGCGCTTCACAGTCTTCATCAAACGCATTGCCTACGGTAGGACTTATCGGCTTGATTTTATTGGTTATACCATGATGTATAGAGGCTAATATTACGCTCATCACTAAATATGGATTGGCATCGGCGCCAGAAACTCGATGTTCTATACGCGTTGCATTTTTATGCCCCCTAGGAAGACGAAGTGCCACTGTTCTGTTGTCTACTCCCCAATTTTTTGCCATCGCAACATAATATCCGGGCATAAATCGACGATATGAGTTTACGTTAGGGCATAATAACGGCATAGAGGCAGGCATTAGCTCAAGTAAGCCACCGATAGCATGCTCTAATATTTCACTGTACTGTTTATTGTCATCAGCAAAAACATTGTTGCCTTTTTCATCTAACAAGCTGGCGTGAACATGCATGCCACTGCCTGCTTCATTTGAATAAGGTTTAGCCATAAATGTTGCATCAAAACTATGTTTGTCAGCAACAGCTTTTATAATACGCTTTAATAAAATCGCATTATCACAAGCCGTTATTGGATCGGCTTCATGTTTTAAGTTTATTTCAAATTGACCAGGAGCACACTCTGCTACGGCTGTATCTGCAGGTACATTCTGCTCAATACATGCTCTATTAATATCATCTAATAATGCACTGTAATCATTAAGTGTATCGACGGAGTAAACTTGGGTATGTTCATCTCGCTTACCTGTTTTAGGCGAAATAGGTGCTTGTAAATTTCCATTTTTATCTTTGTTTTTATCTAAAAGATAAAATTCCAATTCAACGGCAACTACAGGGAATAAATTCAATTCAACTAATTGGTCAACTATGTTACTCAATACATTACGCGGATCGGCAAAAAAAGGTGTTCCGTCGTGATTGAACATGCTCATTAATACTTGTGCTATTGGGCGCTGATGCCAAGAAGCGATATGAAGAGTGTTAGCTATGGGTTTACAGAGCATATCCGGCTCGCCAATGTCTTGCCCAAGTCCACATTCTTCAATAGTCTCACCAAGCACATTCATGGAAAACACCGTAGCAGGCATATTTAGACCACTACTATAAATCTTTTCTAAGCTACTTTTTTCAATGCGCTTTCCTCGAGCAAAACCGACTAAATCAGAAATAAGGACATCTATAGCCTCAACTTCTGGGTGATTGGAGAGAAAATTTTCTACTTCTGTTGTCCGTCCAACTTTTATCATAAAGTTACCTTCGAAATTGATACATATAATTTATTCACCACTAAATGATGAATATTTTCTTCACTGTCTATTAATAGATAATTGTAATGGCCACGTCAAGGATAAATCAAATGTTTAGGTGTTATTCTTTACATAAAGTCTATTTATTGGTGTTTTATTGTCTTTTTGTAAAAAATATTGATTGAAAGTGGGTGTATTTTAATTTACCTTAGAACTATTGAAATTACGCGATAACTTATTTGGAAATGATTATATGATTAATTCAAATCATAAACCTATTGTTGGTATTACTTGTTGCAGCAGTCTTAACGGGATTCATCATCAACAAGTTGTTGGTGATAAATATATTCGCGCATTGATAGCTGGTAGTAATGTTATCCCTGTATTAATTCCTAGTTTTGGTGAAGCCATGCTAGAGATATTACCGCATTTAGATGGAATATATTTAACAGGCAGTTACTCGAATATGGAGCCACATCATTTTGGCGGTACTGAGTTAGGGGTAGCTATGCCACGAGATCCAAATCGAGATACCACTAACTTAGCCTTATTAAAAAAAGCGGTCGCGCTAAAAATTCCAGTATTAGGTATTTGTCGGGGTTTTCAAGAAATGAATGTTGCGTTAGGTGGGACATTACACCAACAAGTATTTGAACTTGACAATATGACAGAACATAGAGAAAACAAATCGTTATCTATGGATGAGCAATACGGTTTGTCTCATGATTTAAACTTAGCTGAGGTCGGAATATTATCTTCGATAATGAATGGGGAGTTAATTCAACAAGTTAATTCATTGCATGGACAAGGCGTTGATAAACTAGCAAGCGCCTTAAAAATTGAAGGAACTGCACCTGATGGATTAATCGAAGCTTTTTCATTAGCGAATAACGCGAGTTATTATTTAGGATTACAGTGGCACCCTGAGTGGAAAATTACAGAGAATTCATTTTATACCGAAATCTTTAAGAGTTTTGGTGATGCATGTCGACAATACAAAATAAATGAAGCATACAGTTAAACCCATTAATGTAATAAACTAACCCTTTATCAACACAGGTACTACTTTTCAGTGTAGTAAGCTTATTAAGGGTAATTATGGACGTAGGCAAAAGATTAAAAGAAGTTAGAGAAATGTATGGGCTTTCACAACGTGAATTAGCAAAGCGCGTTGGGTTAACAAATAGTACTATTTCAATGATAGAAAGAGATGTCGTAAGCCCCTCAATTAGCTCTTTAAAGAAAATTTTAGAAGGGGTTTCGTTAACGGTTACTCAGTTTTTTACTTTAGAAATTCCTGTTGAATCCCAAACAGTTTTTAAAAAAGGCACCTTAATTGATATGGGAAGTGACGGTGTAGAGATGCACTTGGTTGGCGGGGTAGAGCCAGGTTCTAAACTTGCCTTTATGATTGAAACTTACCAATCAGGCTCTAGTACTGGGAAAGATATGATAACTCATACCGGTGAAGAAGCGGGTACGGTAATTGAAGGAAGTATTGTAATCACAGTAGCCGGACGTAGCTTTAAGTTATCTAAAGGCGATAGTTACAAATTTCAGACAATACTACCCCATGAGTTTAAGAATACATCGAAAAAAGTTTGTAAAATTATTAGCGCGCATACGCCTCCTTCTTTTTAGCGTGACTATATAGTTTTTAAAACAAGCTGTTATTAATTATTTAGCACCCAAATGGGAGTTAATTAACAAGTAAAAGTACATTTAATTGTATTTGATTTAAAAAACTATATAACCATAAAAAAGGAATAACATGAAAAAAATTAAATTATTAGTAGCAGCACTCGCGCTTACAACTATAGCGCCACTTGCCTCAGCAGAGGTAAGTGTTACTGGAACATTAATTTCGGATTACGTATTTAGAGGTGTTAGTCAAACGGATAGCTCACCCGCTATCCAACTTGGTTTAGATTACGAACATGAAAGTGGATTTTTTGCCGGTGCTTGGGCGTCAAATGTTGACTTTGAAGATGATGCTGATGCAGAAATTGATTTCTTCGCAGGTTATTTTGGTGAAATTAATGACATGTTTTCTTATGATGTTATGTATAACTACTACACCTATCAAGGATACAGTTCAGCAGATGATTCTGATTATGGCGAATTTCTTTTTAATGCTTATATTGACTCATTTACGTTAGGCCTTGGTTATGCTTCTGATTTTGTGAACTCTGGTGATTCAGCACAGTATATTTCAGTTGCTTATGATATTGAACTACCTAGTGAGTATGCTTTAACATTACAAGCTGGCTATACGTCAGGTGATGCATATAAAAATGAAGAATACCTCGATTACAGCGTAACCGTTGCAAAAACATTTTATGATTTTGATTTTACTGCTGCCGTGATAAATACCGATATTGATGACTCTGATATAGCAGACTTTCGATTTGTTTTAGGTGTTTCTCGCACATTCTAATGATGTTATTTGTATAGTACTAACATCTATTATGTCATTTCGTATGAAAAGCGCTCACTTCTTTATATGGAATGGCATTGCTTTTAAAACAAGCTTGTTATTTTTAATCAGTGTGCTTGGTTAATTACGTGCTATGTTTTTTACATGGCGGGAGAGAAAAATCGAATTATCTCTAACACTTTTTATTAGCTTGATTATTGTGGCCTTTATTGCAGGTTTTATCAGCGCTATTGCTGGTTCAGGTGGCGCCATTGTTTTACCTGTTCTGCTGTGGGCTGGCTTGCCTCCGCTTAATGCTTTGGCGACCAATAAATTTCAAAGTGTTTTTGGTACACTCTCTTCAACAATTAATTTCTTTTACAAGGGGCATATTGATTTGCATGCCCTACGGCCTATGCTGTGTTATGCCTTTGTTGGCTCAGTATTAGGGACTTTTTTGGTTCAGCAGATATCTACAGACTATTTATCGTTAATGATGCCCTATCTGTTAATTGTATTAGCGCTTTATATGTTGCTTTCCCCGACTCTTGACGATGAGGATTTGCCACCGAAATTATCAGAATGTATTTTTTCTCCTGTTATCGGCGGCGGCATTGGGCTATATGGTGGTTTTTTTGGACCGGGTATGGGCTCATTCTTCGCTATTGCCTTTGCCTCATTTCGGGGTTTTAACATGCGTAAAGCGACTGCCTTTACCAAACCCTTGGTATTGATCGTTAATACCACCTCTATGGTTATTTTTTTGTGGGGAGGACACATTGTGTGGGGCTTGGCTATTGCTATGGCTGCCTCACAGATCGTTGGCGCGCGCTTGGGTTCGAATTTAGTGATTCACCGCGGTGTGACTTTGATCAAGCCCATTATTGTGCTGATGACATTGGCTATTGCTTTTAAGTTGTTACTTGAAGGCGCTAGCTGAAGGATTTAAAAATGAAAGTTTAGACTGTGTTGTCAATTCAATCACGGTGCCACCAGCCGCGAGTGATTATTAAATGAAATTTTTTAACTTGTGTTATGTACATTATCTAATATCAATCACTTCGTTTACTCTAAGCACACGATAATAATGTACTTTATTGTAAAAACTACCTAAAGTAGGAACAATATGGAATATTTTATTAATTATATTGTGATGAAAATACGATTACCTTCTATTTTACTGACTATATTTGCTAAGTTTTTTAGGCTTAAACTTACCGGTGTTTTTTTACTTTTTAGTATAGGCACTTTTGCGCAGAGCATGTCTAATGAAAGCTATCAGGTTACGCACGTCAATGTTGAACCTTATATTCAAGTGATTAAACGAACAGGTAAGGTGAATTTTAGGCATACCGTAAATTTATCATTTAAAACAGCCGGTTTTTTAACACAATTAAACGTTGATGAAGGTGATACTTTTGAGGCTAAACAGCTGTTAGCGGCATTAGACACTGCAGAATTAACAGCGGAAAAAAATGCGACTTATGCTCGTTTATTTCAAGCTAAGCGCAATGTTAATCGAATTCAAACATTACTGGTAAAAAAGTTAAGCTCACAGCGAGAACTTGATGATGCGCTTACTGCTATTGAAACGACCAGAGCCGCATATCGTATTGCGGTGTATAATTTAGAAAAAGCTCAGGTGTTTGCGCCTTTTCCTGGCGTAGTTGTTCAACGTAATACTGAATTGGGGGAATTACAATCTCCCGGTGAAATTGCTCTACAAGTAGCCGCGTTAGAACATAATTTAATTGTCAGTGTCGCGCTAACTAGTGAAGAAATAGGCTTTGTTAGATTAAAGCAAAAAGTTCAAGTACATATAGCACGTTTTGGTTTAATTGACGGCGTGATAAGCAAAATTCCAGCAATATCGAATAGCCGAAATCACTTGTTCATGATTGAAGTATTATTACCAGAAACGAGTTTTACTCGGCCGTTAATTGTTGGTCAGTTAGCGCAAATTTTAATTTATACGCAAAGTCATGATTTTGTCTACCGTTTACCAATAGAGGCGCTGAATGCAGTAAATAGCCAAGGGCAAGCATTAATTATGCTTGAGAAAAACAGTAAGCCAATCCAACAAGCCTTTTCTATCTATAAAGTAGATAATGATTATTTATATTTGCAAGCTGATCAAAGTGATATGTTTTTATCGGTGATCGCTCAAGGATGGAATAAGTTACCGCTTATTTCTACCGAGAAATAAGCGGTATGAAATTACCTAGTTTAGCGATTAAAAATGCACAATTCACCATTACCATAGTCGCCTTATTGGTGCTGGTAGGTATAGTGTCGTATTTTAATATGCCCCGTAGTGAAGATCCGCAATTTGATTTGCCTATCACCATTATAGAGGTTATTTACCCTGGCGCTTCACCAAATGATATTGAAACCTTGGTGGTTGATGTGCTTGAAGCTGAAATTGCTGAAATCGCCAATATTAAAAAAATTGAATCAGAAGTGCGTAATGGTGCAGCAAGGATCTCAGTCACCTTTATCTATGGTACTGATGCTGAAGCATCATTTAATAAAGTCAAACAAGCTATTGCTACAGTAAAACCTGATCTACCGCTTGGAATTCAACAACTATTAGTACTAAAAGCTACGCCAAGCAGTGTTGCTATTATGCAACTTGCGTTGTGGAGTGATCCTGTTGATTATAAAACCATGGAATTTTATGCTAAGCAATTAGAAAAACGTTTAGAAACCATCGCATCAGTGAGAAAATCTGATATATGGGGTTATCCGCAACAAATTGTTGCTGTCGATTTAAAGCTTGATTTACTACAGCATTATGCTCTTTCAGTAACGGATATTAACCGTGTATTACAAGGGCGTGCTGTTAATATTGCACCAGGATTTGTTGATGCCAACACCCGCCGGTTTAATGTTAAAGCGAGTGGTAATTTTCAAGATATTGAAGTATTAGCTGAAACGGTTATTTCATCAGATGAAAACTTCGTTTTACGCTTAAAAGACGTTGCTAGCATTGAGTTTTCTGATAGGGAGCCAAGTTATTTGGCTTACTATGATAATCGTCCGGTAATTTTTATTACCGCAGAACAAAGAGCGGGCACTAATATATTTTCGTTAACGCAGAAAATAAATGCAGAAATAGAAATATTTAAACAAGGCTTACCCCAACAAATAAAATTATCGGTAATATTTCAACAAGCTGAAAGTGTTGAAGTTCGTGTCGATGGCTTTTTTGAAAACCTAGGTCAAGGTTTAGTACTTGTTGGTTTGTTAGCGTTATTGTTTTTAGGGGTGCGCGAAGCTATTGTGGTAATTTCTGTTATTCCTTTATCTTTTTTAATTGCTATTGGTTGGCTTGACTTTACTGGCTTTGGCTTGCAACAAATGTCCATTGTTGGGTTGATCATCGCATTAGGTTTACTTGTTGATAATGCGATTGTAGTTACTGAAAGTATTCATCGAGAAAAACGTTTTTGTTCAAATTTAAATGAGGCGGCAAAAGTAGGCACAAGCCGAGTTGGCTGGGCTATTACCAGTGGTACAGTAACAACGATGTTAGCTTTTTTACCTATGTTGATGCTTGATAGTAGTACCGGGGATTTTGTTCGCTCTATGCCGGTTACGGTAGTGTTAGTGCTATTGGCATCTTTATTAATTGCTTTAACGTTAACGCCATTAATTGCGAGTCGATTTTTCACCTTGAAACCGTCTAAATTTAAAACCTTACAACACTATGTTAATGCTTTTTCCGAAGGAATATATCAACGTTTTTTACAAAAAATAATGCGCTTTCGTTTGATGGTTATTGTCGTCGCTTTGTTGTGTTTATTTGCTATGTTGTCGTTATTTAGTGAGGTGGGAGTAAGTTTGTTTCCTCGCGCTGAAAAACCAATGATTATGATTGATGTAGAAACTCCGGTAAATTCTTCATTAGCTCATACTGATACGGTGATACAACAGGTAGCGTTAAAAGTTAAAGATTATCCATTAGTGGCTAAAGTTGCTTTAAATGTAGGTAATTCTAACCCACGTATTTATTATAATGAAATACCTAAGCGTGGCCGCGTAACCTTTGGTCAAATATTGGTAGTATTAAATGAATATGATGCTGTTAACGTTGCTGAGTTAGTAACCAAATTACGTGCAGAGTTTGTTTTATGGCCGCAAGCGAACATAAACATAAAAGAATTTACTCAAGGCCCAGTGACCGATCAGCCAATTTCTATTAGGCTAATGAGTGAGTCTCTTGATGATTTAGAAACCGTTGCCAATGCTTTAGCCGCTAAAATGTCATCCACAGCAGGGGTCATCAATATTGATAACCCTATCGGCATGGCAAATACTGAACTAGCGTTAAGTATTGATTATGAGCAAGCTGGCTTAAGTAATATAGATATTAATACCTTAGATAACACCTTAAAAACAGTCTTGTCAGGTACTAATGTTGGTATTTTTAATGATATAAATGGTGAAGATTACCCGATTGTTGTTCGCCGTAATAAACCGAGTATTGATGGTTTAGCCGATATTTATATTAGCAATACCCAAGGTGAAAATATCCCATTAGAGCAACTAACCACGATGAATTTACAAAAAGGCCAAACAGACTTTTTTCATTATCAAAAATTGCGTATGGCAAAAGTATCTGCTGATGTCGCTAAAGGTTACTCTATTAATGAGCTAACCAAACAAATGGTAAGCTTTTTAGAGCAATATAATTTACCGCAAGGTATGTACTACTCGCTAGGCGGTGAGGAAGAGTCGAGGCAAGAATCCTTTTCTGGTTTAGCAAAAATAATGATAATCACTGCGGTTGGTATTTTTGGCGTATTGGTGTTGCAGTTTAAATCATTTTTACAACCAATGATCATTTTTTCTTCAATTCCCTTTGCCATGGCAGGCTCTGTTTTAGGGCTTTATTTTACTGGTCTATCATTTTCTATGATGGCATTTATTGGTTTGATTAGTTTATTTGGAATCGTGGTTAATAATGCTATTATTTTAATTGATACCACCAATAGAAATATTATTGGCGGCTTTGATACCACAGAAGCCATATTGAGTGCGAGTGTTACAAGGTTTACGCCCATATTATTAACCACACTTACAACCATAGTCGGCTTATTACCTCTCACCTTACTTGGTGGTGATTTATGGCAGCCCTTAGGCGTAGTACTTATTTCAGGGCTATGTATTTCGGCACTATCGAGCTTTTTACTTGTACCGATATTGACAGGGCTGTTTACTCGTAATGAGCAAGCACATATTTCTATTAGAAAGAAAGCGTTGGAGTAAGGGCACTGATTTCAGGGCTTTGTGTCACTATAATTTCTATATTTTTACTTGTGTTAATAATAACCGAATGCTTATTCATCCAATGACTAAATATAATCTTACTTAGGAAATAAAAATCAATTTATGGATATGTATACTGTAGGCGTTTGGGGATATAGCTTTGCTAGTATTGCCTACGTCATTTTTTCTCTACTTATTCTTGCTGCGGATAATCAATCGAGTATCGCTAAATGGATTTTATTTAGCGCTTTGATAGCGGGTGGAGCTAATATTGTCGCGGCCTTACAAATATATATTGGTTTTTCTTTACAGTGGGCCATGTTGGCCGACGTAACTAAAATAGTGGCTTTTTCGGTATTAACGCTAAGTTTTAATACTGAAAAAGGCAGTATTCAAGAAATTTTAAAGAATAAAGCGATCAGTAAGTATTTATTTTTTTGTTTTAGCTCAACGGTTGTTTGCTGGGGAGCGAGTTATATTCTGAAATTCTCTTATGAGTATTTGTTTTTATTGTTTGTTTTACTCAACCTAACCACCTTAGTAGTGCTTGAGCAACTTTATCGAGGGGCGAATGTTGAAGCGAGAAGATCAATAACGCCACTCGTAATTGCGTTAGGAGGCATCTCTGTATTTGATTTCGTTCTCTATGCTCAAGCAACAATGGTTGGAGGTATCGAATTTGATTTTTGGTATCTCAGAGGTTATTTATCAGCCTTAGCTGTTCCTTTGTTGTTGATTAGTCTTCGACGATTTAAAGAAGGCTCAGTGCGAATATTTGTCTCGCGTAATGTTGTTTTTTATAGCTCAATGTTAATGATTGCAGGCCTGTATTTATTATTAATGGCTATTGCAGGTTATTTAATTAATTACTTTGGTGGCGAATGGGGGCAGTTAGTTAGTTTTGGTTTTTTTATTCTGGGTAGCATAGTCTTAGTTGTTTTACTGATTACCGAAACGGTTCGGCGTCAGGTAAAAGTTTTCATTTCTAAACATTTTTTTGCAAATAAGTACGAATATAGAGAAGAATGGCTAGAGCTTATTGGCAAAATAGAAGCGGCGAGCGCTGAAAATCATTATCAAATGTCACTGCAAATAATGATGTCTAAAGTCGATGCCAGTGGGGGGGTAATACTCAAAGCTAATGCGAGTAATTATTTTGAAATAAAATATAGTGATGCACTTGAGCTAGATAAATCGTTTAATGAAGACTTACTTTTACTTGGTCATTTTACCAAGCATCAAGGCTGGATTATTGATATAAATGAATATGATGAAGATCCATTATCTTATCCTGGCTTATTTATTCACTCAAAGAATTGGCAATCGGTAGCGGTTAATATTTTAGTACCTATTTTTATTGGTAAAGAATTTTATGGTTTTTTTGTGCTTTCAAGTGCAGATGAACATAAAAAGTTTAACTGGGAAGACAGAGATTTACTTTTTGCAATAGCGAAACAGTTAGGTAGTTTTATTTCGCTCAATGAGGCTAATGATAAATTAGCCGAATCAAAACAATTTGATGCTTTTAATCAAATGTCAGCTTTTCTCGTACATGATTTGAAAAACGTCCAAGCTCAATTATCATTAATCACCTCTAATGCAAAGCAACACCGTAATAACCCTGAATTTGTTGATGATGTTTTTGAAACTGTTGAGTCAGCAACAGAGCGACTGGCTAAAGTATTAGCACAATTAAGAAATAAACAAGTAGCCCAATCAACGAGTAAAATAGTTGACCTTGGTGATATTATTAAACAAGTTACCGCCCAACGAAACGTAATAGCACCACAAGTTGTGATTAAAAATAATGAAGAGTGTTTAGCGACTATAGATCATGAGCGTTTTTTCTCAGTAATAAACCATTTAATTCAAAATGCACAAGAAGCTACATCAGATGATGGTTGGGTAGAAATAGGGTTAGAGAAACAGCAAAATCGTATAAATATTATTGTTAGTGATAACGGTTGTGGAATGTCTGAAAGTTTTATTAAAACTAGGCTTTTCAAACCGTTTGATACAACCAAAGGTAATGCCGGTATGGGTATCGGCGTTTTTGAAGCAAAGCAGTTTTTTGAAAGCGTAGCCGGTAGCTTAACGGTTGAAAGTGTTGAAGGGCAAGGCACAAAAATGATTATTTTTTTACCTGTGTAGGTTATAATTTATTCTGACAAAAGGACCCCTACAGTTGTTATCGGTTCTGTAGGTTAGACTTCAGTCTGACTGTCTAAAGTTACGGATTGTGTGTTAATAGTTACGAAGATAATCTGATAAGTGTAGGGCTTCGAAATTTGTTACCTTCTTTGCTCGTAACTTATACTAATTAGGAATAGGCTCTAATGGAAAAAGTATTAATTGTTGATGATGATAAAGGAATTCAAAAACAGCTGAAATGGAGTTTGTCTGATTACAGCCCAATTCTTGCTGGAGATCGGGAGGCCGCTATCGCGGCTGTTAGACGTCATGAGCCTAAAGTGGTTACTTTAGATTTAGGCTTGCCGCCAGATGCGGCTAATGCGAGTGAGGGTTTAAAAGCACTAGAAGAAATTCTTGCTATAGCACCACACACAAAAATCATCGTTATCACCGGGAATGAGGATAGAACTAATGCTTTAAAGGCTATTTCTGCCGGCGCTTATGATTTCTATCAAAAGCCTATTGATGCAGAAGTGATTAATGTCATTATTTCACGTGCGTTGACTTTAGCAAACATTGAAAGTGAAAATCGCACAATGCGTGCAGTTACTGATAGTAATATTGGCATTATTGGTAATAGCGAAGCAGTTGAACGTTTATGTACTATGGTAAAGCGCATTGCACCTACAAATATTACCGCATTATTGTTAGGTGAGAGTGGTACGGGTAAAGAAGTAACCGCCAAAGCTATTCACCTTGCGAGCGAGCGGGCGAACAAGCCTTTTATCGCTATTAATTGTGCCTCTATACCGGAAGCTCTATTAGAGAGTGAGCTATTTGGCTTTGAAAAAGGCGCATTTACTGGTGCTCATAAAACGACTAAAGGAAAAATAGAATGTGCTGAAGGAGGGACCTTATTTCTTGATGAAATAGGTGATATGCCTTTTAATTTACAAGCTAAACTATTACGTTTTTTACAAGAAAAAATAATTGAACGACTAGGAGGAAGGCAGGAAATCCCGGTAAATGTTCGAGTGATTTGTGCAACCAATCAAAATTTAGAAGAAATGGTTGCTAATAAAGAATTTAGAGAAGATTTATTTTACCGAGTGAGCGAGATAACACTAAATATTCCCCCATTACGTGACCGAGACGAAGATGTTTTAATTCTTGCGCAATATTTTCTGCAACTTTATGCTACTGAGTATAAAAGTAATGCAAAATCATTCTCTGATGATGCGATTAGTGCTATTAAGGCCCATAAGTGGCCAGGTAATATTCGTGAATTACAAAACAAAGTAAAATCGTCTGTAGTGATGTGTACTGGGGTACAAGTGACAGCTTTTGACTTAGGGTTCTTTGATCATAATGATAGCAATTATGAATTATCATTAAACTTACGTACGGTAAGAGAAAAGGCCGAATCGATTGCGATTCAAAAGGCCTATGCGCTTTCTGAAGGTAATATGTCTAAGGCATCAGAATTATTAGGCGTAACAAGGCCAACATTGTACTCACTAATTGAAAAATACGAATTAAATATTAATAGTTAACTAGATACCTATTTAAATATAGCTATCTAGTCGGATTTTCAGTGTGAAAATTAATAGTCCATTAGACTTCTCTGAAGATAGTGTCAGTTTTTTTTACATAGATAAAATCATAACATTGCAGGTCAGTATAACCACCTGTATTATAAGTAAAAAATATATGCGGCATGTTTTTTGCCTATGTGTTCTGTTAATTAGATTAAATTTAGAAATAATATTACATCCTTGGAGTATAACGATGTTTAAATGTAACTTGATGAAAAATTTTTTGGTGGCTGCTGCTCTCGTTGTAGCTCTACCTGCTGCGGCACAAATTGATACATGGGGTTTAAGCAACGGTGTTAAAAGTAGCAATACTACGTTGTTTAATTCTATGACTATTGATGGCTTATTAAATAACAATAGCCTAACGATTACTGGCTGGTCTGATACCGGTAACGGCGGCACCATTGCATCAGGTCAGTTAAAATATGATAATAGCTGGGGTTTGCAGTTGGTAAATGACTATGAGGGTGTTAACGATAACCCAGGTCACTCTATTGATAGTTTTGATACTTATTTTGATATGGTACTGTTATCGTTTAACGAAAAAGTTGATTTAACTCGTTTTAATATAGGCTGGGCACAAGAAGCTAGTAATTTATCTAGAGCGGATATTTCTGTGGTAGCCTTTACTGGTACTGGTACTGCTAGTTTTGCAGGTAATACTTGGGGTGGCATTGCTAACTCTGGTGATTGGTCAACTATTGGCGAATATCGTGATGTTGCAGACTACTCTTACCAGGATGTTACTACCGATGTAAAATCTAAATATTGGCTTGTTGGTGCTTATAATCCTATTTTTCAGAACCCAGGTGAAACTACGGGGAAATATGCAAGTGAGAATAATGACGGCTTTAAACTAGCATCGGTGAATGGTATAACTTCCGCTGCGGTTCCACAGCAAAGTGTGCCAGAGCCAAGCAGTTTAGCAATATTAGGTTTGGGATTGTTAGGCTTTTTATCAATGAGAAAAAAGCATAGTTAAATATCAATAATAAAATGAATTATTAGACTTTATTCTTTAAAAAAGCGAAACTTAGGTTTCGCTTTTTTATTGTCTGATTATGTAGGAATTTACATGAAGTTAATGCCAGTAGTTTTAGTTGTACTGCTTTTTGTTTCGGCTTTCGCAGTTTGTAAAGCTAAGGCCAATACGGTAGAAAATAGTTATGAAAATGCTGCGACGGCTTTTGCAGAGAATAAAGTAAATGATGCCTTTATTTTTGTTAAAAAAGCCTTACAAGAAAACCCAGAACACCTTCCATCTAAATTGTTAATTAGTAAGGTTTTTTTTGATGCGGGTAACTTGCTTGCTGTTGAAGAAGAGCTCTATGAAGCGTTAGAGTTAGGGGCAGATATTAACTTGGTTTTACCCGTGCTGGGTAGCACCTTAATTATTCAAAAGAAAAGTCAAGAATTACTTGAATTAGCAAAGTATCAAATGCAGTTTAATCGTCAAAGCCAATTTGAATGGGCGTTATTGATGGGGCAAGTTGAACTGTTAAATAACAATAAATATAAAGCTCAAATTGAGTTTGAAAAAGCACTAACTATATTACCAGCAAACTCTCGTAGTTTAAATTCACTGGCTCTGCTTTATATGGAATTTGGTTGGCAACAAAAAGCGAAAGATTTAATTGAACAATCATTAAACATAAATCCAAATAATGAAAAAACGTTAGTACTTAAAGGTGAGCTGCTATTAGCTGAGAATAAATCAGATTTGGCGTTAGCTTTATTTGAACAAGCGTTTGTTATTGATCCTAAAGATCCTAAAATCTTAAGAAACCTTGCCTTTTTAAATTTACGATTAAATAACTATTCACAAGTAAAAAAATATACTGAGCTAATTTTAGCACAATCTCCACTGGACCCCGCAGCAACACTAATTAGTGCTTGGCGTATGATGTTGGATGATAATGACAAAGAGCTTGCCAAGCAATCGTTGGCAGAGCTAAGTTCAGCATTATCTTTGTTGGATGAACACAATTTATCAAAAGATAAATTAACTAGTTTTATCCAAGGAGCATCAGAATATTTACAGGGCAATAATGAAAAAGCGCGTCAGTATTTATTTAGCCATTTAAATACATTTCCGGGAGATAAAAGCGCACTGAGAATGTTGCTTGAAATCCACGGCAATGATGATATGACCAGTAAATTAATTACTCTACTTGAAAGCAATACGAAAAATATTGTGGGAGATCTATATTTAGGTACTAAATTAGTACAGCTATATTTATCAGAACATAAAATATTAAGAGCTGAGTCATTACTTAATCAAATAACAGAAAACTTTCCTCAACACTCTTTTGTTATTTATTTAAAAGCGACTATTGCGCGTATGAGGAATAATCCTAACCAAGCGTTAGCTATATTAAATAAGCATACATTTTCAGAGATACCACCTTTATATTTTTTATTATTAAAAGGGGAGCTGCAGCTAGAATTAAATAATTTGAAGTCGGCGGGGGAAACAGCCACATTAGTTTTAGCTAATCAAAGTAAGAATATTGATGCTTATAATTTTATAGCCGCGGTCAACATTAAGAGTAACCAGCTTGTTAAGGCCATGTTGAATATTGAAAAAGTATTAGAACTAGATCATAAAAATATTACTGCTATGTTTAATAAAGCGATAGTGTTAAAGGCGAGAAATAAAAATTCTGAATTTAAATCTATTATTAATCAGATATTGTTAGATAATCCAGAACACACTACCTCACTTTTATTACTGGCGCGACATGAGCTATCACTTGGTAATACCAAGCAAGTTATTGCTCATACCAATACCGTATTATTGTATGATCTCAAAAATAAATACGCAGTTGAATTACAATTTGCGGCGTATACACAAGATAAAAATACCCGCTCGGCACTGATAGTGGCGAAAGAATTAATCAAAATTGACCGATTAAACCCAATCTATATTGTGGCTAGTATTCAACTACAAATAGAACTTGAGCAGTACCAACAAGTAGAACGTAATATTAATATACTTTATGGGTTATGGAGTAATGAAAGTGATAAATTGTTGTATTTGTCTGAATTACAAACTAAAGCTAAGTTATATAAAAATGCGGTTAAAACGCTAAACAGAGCCAAGGAATTAACCCCTGAGTCTTTATCAATAGAATTGGCTTTAGCAAATAATTATTTACGTCTTAACGATGATGGAAAAGTTATCAAAGCATTCAGTCATATAGAGCGCCAATTTGGCCAGTCAGCGGAGTTATATTTGTTAAAGGGAGATATGGCGGTTTCTCATGATAATAGCAGCGAAGCATTCCAATATTATGAGCAATCAATGGAGTTAAAGCCGTCTAATCCGCAGGCCATTATTAAACTTTATCAATTAAGTAAACAAGGGGTGGAAAATCATAAATTTACCGAAATTTTAGAAATTTTACTACTCGATGCAAGTACACCTGATTGGGTGCGTAAAATATTGGCAGACAGTTATTTGGTGCAAAATGAATTAGCTAAAGCTCAGCATCATTATGAAGTACTACTTACTAGAGATGATTTGGTTAGTGAGCCTTCTATCTTAAACAATTTGGCAAATATCTACGCACAGGATAATTTAGATAAAGCATTATTAACAGCCAAAAAAGGGCTTGAATTGGGTAGTAAAAATCCTTTACTTTTAGACACTATTGGTTGGTTGTTGACCAAACAAAAGCAATATGATGAAGCGTTGTCTTTTCTACGTGACGCCTTTACTATGAATGCTAGTAGCCCAACTATAAGGTATCACTTAGGTTTTACCTTAAATGAGCTAGGACGTAGTAAAGAAGCAATTAAAGAGTTAAATGCTTCTTTAGCCAATGGAGATGATTTTTCTGAATATGAAGAGGCTAAATTATTACTTGAGCTACTTAAAAGCAATTAACTGGTAGACAGGGCTAAACATTAACCATAGTGTTATTAATATTAATAATTAGTCCTTTTTATTTTAGACAATAAAGATAAAGCCATATAGGACTAAGGTGATGTTTTTCACTCTATAATGATATGGCTTTTGTTTTAAATTTATCATACAAAAAATACCAGTCATAAACTGACTGGTATTTAGAAAATGCTTAATATTAATGAAGATAAATTATAAAGTGAATTTTTTGCGTCGAGCGGTAATACCAAGTAAGGCTAAAGCAAATAATGCAATAGACGTTGGCTCAGGAACATTTGTTGTTGGGCCGCAGTTGTTATCACACTTGTTACCGTAAAAGGATATGTGAGACAGCTCTTTATTCAATGGGGTAGTCCAGGCACCTGTCGTTACACTAACCGCTAAGCTTAGACAATTAATAGAGAACTCACCAGAAGATGCACAAGTAGCTCTATTGTCTGAGTTATCAGCAATCATCCAATGTAAAATAAAATCATTAGAAGCCTTTGTTACCCAATAAGAAACGCCGGGATATTCTGTGCCTGTGTAGTGCCATTGTCCTGTTTCATTATCACCAGGATGCATTTCATTTGTTTGATTATTCACATCAAAGTTCCAATCAGAAGCTTGTGATGGTGCAACAAATGCATTCTCAATGTTACCATTATCATCTAGTCCAAATTTCCCCATTATTTCTGCAAAAATAGGGGTGTTTGGAGATGGAACATGTGTTATTTCACAGTTATCAAAGCCCTGACCAAAATATCCACTACAATCGTTATTATCTTCTGTAATTAATATAGAGACCTGAATTAGATCTCCTACAGTGGTTAGTGAGGCATTAGCAGCATAGCTCGTGAAAAGAGAAAGTCCGAATAATAAAGCTGTTGAAAAAATATTTTTTGAAAGCATAATTATTACCATGAAGAATAGAAAATTAAATTATACAGTTAGCATAATTATTTAATTTACTTTTAAAATGCATAAAATATACCGAATATATAATTAACTGTAATATATAGGGTTATTTTTTTTATAAATTTTTTGTTTCTATAATTACCAAAAAGTGTAAAATTTTTAGACAGTGTGAAATGGGTATTAATGCTGTGTTGTATTTATTCCAATAAATTTGCCATAATTATTATCTAATGTTCACCTGCAATTTTGGATAGATATTTGAAAGCTTACCCGTATATGTTTTTATTATTTATTTCTTTTTCGTTAGCGGCTTCACAAGAAGACAAGCTTTATGAAACCGCTCGTAGTGCTTTAAACGATAATAAATATAATGAGGCATTGATACACGTAAAAAATATATTAAAAACATCACCAAAGCACTTAGCTTCACATATTTTAATGGCTGAAATATTACTGGCCAATGGTAGCGCTAGTGCGGCAGAAGTCGCATTGACTAAAGCCACTACTTTTGGTGCAAATAAGCAACAGTTACAATTATTGTTTGCAAAATCCTACATAATACAAGGACAGTATAATAAAACTTTAAACTACCTGCCTGAGCAAACTAATGATGATAAATTAGCCGCGAAAATTTATGTACTTCGTGGTGATGCTCATTTAGGGCTGCGACAATTAAAGCTTTCACAAAATGCTTACAACATAGCGTTAACTTTTGATACTAGAAACATCGATGCCAAGTTAGGGTTAGCGCAAATTTCAGTTAACTATTTTCAATATCATCAAGCAGATAAGCTCGTTGATGAAGTGTTAGTTGGTTATATCCCACCAATAAAAGCTTGGAATTTGAAAGCGAGTATTCAGCAAAGTTTAGGTAATAACGAACTTGCACTTAAGGCAGTAAACCAAGCATTGTTAATTGATAAAAATAATATTCAATCATTAATTTTTGCAAGTACTATTAACATAGAATTACAACAATTTGCGTTAGCAGAACAATACGCAGATATGGTATTGAAGCAGACACCTAATGAACCTAAAGCCGAATTTCTCAAAGCGATGGTACAGGTTAGAAAAAATAAAAGTTCCGATCTTGAAAATTCGATAGAAAAAGTCGCACAAGTATTAGAACACCTGAGTGAAGATGTACTTCGTTCAAATCCTTCTTATTATTATTTAGCCAGTATTATTTTATTTCACCAACAAAAGTATGAAGCAGCAAGGCAATATATAGCTTCCTATCTATTTGTAGATGAAAATAATATTAACGCTTTAACATTAGCGGCTACTATTGAATTGATAGAAAAAAAACCAATGCAAGCGAAAGTCTTGTTAAGTAGGGCTAATTTTTTAGAGCCTAATAGCCCTAAAATATTATCAATGTTAGGCATGACCTACTTAGCGTTAAAACAGTATAAAAAAGCTCACTTCCACCTTGCGAAAGTTAAAAAACTGAAGCCTAATTTAGGAATTGCAGACACTCAACTTGCACAAAGTTATTTAGCGACAGGTCAGCCAGAAAAAGCGATTGAACATTTATTAACAGCCTCTGCAGCGGAGTACGACCCAACCATGGTAGGTTTATTGTTGGTTGAGTCATATATTAAGTCGGGAGAAATAGATAAGGGCATTAATGTTGCGAAAAACTTAGCTGAAAACATGCCCAGCAATGCTAATATTCAGCATCATCTTGGTTATATTTACCAAATTTCAGGCGACATAAAGCAGGCAAAGAAGCAATTCGAACAAGCATTGGTAATTGAGCCAAATCATGTAAAGTCAGTAGTTAGTTTAGCAAACCTTGATTATAAAAAGGGTAATGTAGATGCTGCGATTAATCGTTTAAAAACAGCATTAATAATTTCAGTAAATGATACGTCTTTAATTACAAACTTAGCTAAATTATATAACCGTTCTAATAATTCAGCTGCTAGCGTTATCTTACTAGAAGAGCAATTTAAGCTTGATAATAAAAATGAGGAATTGTTAAAAAGCTTAATTGTTAGTTATGTGGGTAATAAGCAGTTGATATCTGCCATAGAGACGTTGAATACTTATTTGTTGAATCAAAGGAAAACAGTTGACCTTTATCTTATACTGGCCAGTTTACAGACGATAAATTCAGATGTACTCTCTGCTGTGCATGCTTATAAATCAGCGATGAAGCAAGGTGGTGATAAAGGGGAAATATTCTTGTTGATAGCTCAGGCTTATCAACGTTTTTCTAAAGTATCAGAAGCCATTGCAGCTTATAAAAAAGCGATGGCTTGGGATGAAAATAACGAGAAGGTAATAATAAGGTTAGCAGCGCTTTATAATGCTGAAAATAATACGGCTAGCGCAATCAAATTAATTAAAGCGTTTGAAGCTAATCACCAGTTATCCGGACAATTAGTCGAAGTGTTAGCGAATTCATATTTGCGTGTAAAACAATATGATTTAGCTGAAAAATACTATAACAAACGTATTAAAATCACGAGTAATAGCAGTAGTATTGTGGGTTTGAACTTAGTATACAGAGCGACAAAGCGAACTAATGAAGCTATGACGGTATTAACCAAATCATTAAATAAAAACCCAAATAGTTTATTATTAAATACGGCATTAGCCGAGCTTTATATTGATCAATCTCAATGGCTCAAAGCCGATGGGATATATCAAACCTTAGTTACTTTGCACCCTAAGCACCCGGCAATATTAAATAATGCCAGTTATGTAGCTTTGAGTTTAGCTGATTACCAACGGGCTGAGATGCTGATTAAAAAGTCATTGGCTATTGTTGATAACCAACCTGACTCGTTAGATACACTAGGGTGGATTTATTATCACACGAAAGAGTTTAACGAAGCCTTACCTCTGTTTAGAAAAGCATTAGCCATCAATAATTCAAATCCGGCGGTAAAGTATCATTTAGCGTTGACGCTGAAGGCTCTTAAGAGAGATAAAGAGGCTATAAAACTGATGGTTGATGTAGTTAATTCAGATTATATCCAAAAAGTGGATGCTGATGCATTATTGAAGCAGTGGTTAAAATAAATTTTTATTGGGTTACGAGTAAGAAAAGTGACGAGTTTCTAAGGGCCTTTATGCTTGGTCATTTGTTTTCATCGCTACTTACTCGCTACTGTTGTCGCTATTCTTTTACTTGTTCTTTTGCATATTGACGGTTTTTCTGTTTAAGTAATTTATCCACATAACGAGCCATTTTGATTTTTTGTTTAATATTACTCTCTAGTATTTCTTCTATTTCTCTTAATACATTCTTTATATTTTCGACATTTTCATTAGAGTTGACCACTACTTGTTGTGATTGTGTTGTACTCGCTTGATTATTCGGTAACACTTGTGAACTCAATGAGCCTGTGAGCTCGCCAGACATTTCCAACGCTACTTCATTAATATCATCAATATCAAAACAAGTTAATTCCTCTAAAAAGCCAAAAAGTAATAAGCGATCGACAAAAATATTAATCTTACGAGGTACACCTAAGGTCTTTTCATGGATAGCTTCAAATGCAGCATCTGAAAACAAGGACTCTTTTTCGTAGCCAGCTTGCTGTAAGCGGTGATTTATATAGTTTTTTACCTCTTCTACGTTTAGTGCTTTAAGATGAGCAGAAGCGATAATGCGTTGTCTAAATTGCTCCATATTAGGTGCTTGAATAATATCTTTAAGCTCTTCTTGCCCAAGTAAAAAACTTTGTATTAGTGGCTTGTCATCGAGCTGAAAATTAGAGAGCATACGTAACTCCTCTACTGTTTCAGCAGGTAAGTTTTGTGCTTCATCAACTAATAATAAAGCTCTTTTTCCTTGCTTATGCAATTGAATTAAAAAGGTTTCAATGGAGCGGAGTACTTCTGCTTTACTGTTTCCTGTGAGGGGAATATTAAATTCAGCGGCAACTAATTCCAATAGTTCGTCTGGAGATAATTTAGTAGTAACCAATTGTGCTGCAACTATTTTCTCGTCACCAATGGTCGCTAATAAATTTCGTGCTATGGTGGTTTTTCCTGTACCGATAGGGCCAGTAATCACAATAAAACCCTCACCTTGATCTAAGCCATATTGTAAATAAGATAAGGCACGTTGATGATGACTCGTGGCAAAGAAAAACCGTGGATCTGGGCTTAATTGAAAAGGACGTTCAGTAAAGCCGTAGTAACTTTCATACATGTTAAAATTCTTTTGTTATATTAATTATTGCGCGTACTTCATTGTAACTAAAGCGGTCAATGTTAGAATCACGGTTGACGTGTTGTACAGTAAAGTTGCAAGACAAAGCAGAGGCTAAATTTTTTGTGAAATTTGCTGAAATAGTGCGGTAATAGTCTTCTTGGCGACTACCTTCAGGATTATCTTTATCATAAATGGAATAATTAAACCTTGCTGATAACGAGAAGCTACTTTTGGGACTACTTGTACGTGTCACGTTTATGTTAGCGTCAAAAGTGTCATCGACTATATTACTTTCTAAACTCGTTCTTTCATTTGTGGAAACACTCACACCAAATGATGTTCTTGATAATTGTAATTGAGAAGACCAAGCGAAACGTTTATTTAATGAAAATTCATTACTTTCTACTAGCTCAAGATCATCAGGAGTTACTTCTTGATAAGAGTTTCGATCAAACACTTCTAAACTTTCATCATAAGTAATTGAATTAGTGAGCCGTTTGGTTTTATGTTTGAAATCTATATTATAAGAATCCCCAAAAAAACGTTGGCTATAACCAAGTATTAAAGACGTTCTGGCAGAAGGCTCCCATTGTATTGACGCATCTAAATAGTCATCACTGACTGTTTCATCAGCAACAAAATTATAGGAAAGATCAATAATAATATGGGGGGTAGCTAGCCACCTTAATCCAGGCCCCCAAGATGAAGTGGTATTTAGAGCCTGGCCGACTCCTGTACCTTGAATATCCTCATCATAGTAGCGAACAAAAGGATTTAAATTCCAAGAAGTAATGGCACCGAAAAGTGCTTCAACTGTGTAGCTCTCACCGTCGTTGTTAGTAGACAGTTGCTTTCTTTTGTTATAATCAGCATTTAATTGCCAATAAACATGGCGAGCTGTATTGCCATTTTCGCTACTAAGTTGAGCCGTAAAGGCATTGTTGTCGCCAATGTTGTCTTCTGCTCTAGTAATAGAATAATTAACAGATGATGTTACTGAATAACTGCTATTACCGAAATTATACTGTAAAGCAGTTGAGTAATTTTTTTGCTCAATAGTACCGCCTGAAACTATATCAGCGAATTCATTATTGGCATTATTTTGACTAATATTAGCTACGTTAGCACTGGCGGTGACCAAAGGACCGTTACGCCAAAAAAAGTGTTGTCCATTAGCATTTAAGGTTCGAAAATCATTGTTAAGTTCACTATCATGACTATACAAAGCGTAAATTCGAGTACCTGACCACTGCAAAGTTGTTAAACTAGAGCTATATTCAGCATCTAATCCTGCAATGGCTTGCGTTACAAAGCTTGATGTTGTACTTACAGGGGTTAACTCTACATTATCAGTAAAGGTTTCATCTAAATTTAAACTGGGTTTTAAATCCCAATCGCCAGCAACAGCGAGCGATGATGCCAGTGTTATAGACATCAATATACCTAGTTTAGTATATCGGTTGTTATTGATTATTTTTATTATACCCATAGCCGTAATAGCCATATCCATCCTTTTTCGACATCACCGTTTTATTCATAACAAAACCGATAGCAATGTCGTCATCAAGCTGTGAAACTGCTCTTTTTACATCATTTAATTTTGTTTTTGATTCTTCAACTACCACCACTGCTTGCCCAACCAAACTAGACAGAACAGGGGTTTCTGTTACACCTAATATTGGCGGACAATCAAAAATAACAAGTCGGTCAGGGTAACGCTGCGCCAACTCTTCGGCTAAAACTGCCATTTTTGTACTTGCTAATAATTCATTGGTTAAATGGTGTGGTTTACCCGCAGGAATTAATTTCAGATTGGGGATGTTTGTATTATAAATCACATCAGACAAAGAATGTACTTCATCAAGTAAGTATTCAAGTAACCCTTGTTTACTTTCAAATTCCAACTCTCGGTGTAGGCTTGGTCTTAAAACATCGGCATCAATAAGTAATACTGTTTTATCTTGTTCTAGGGCAATACTCAAGGCAAGGTTTATTGAAATAAAAGTTTTACCTTCGTTTGCATTAGAGCTACTAACCATAATTAAGTTACTATGCTTTAATGTTTTAGCGGCGGGGCCAAAAGCATTGTTTAGCAGTTTACGTTTAATATGGCGAAACTCTTCTTGTATATGATGAGCGCTATTAGCGTTATATATAAACCCTTTTTTGGTTAAGTGTTCGCCATTTAAAACAATAGTTTTTTTAGCTATTTCAGTCGTTTTTTCTTCCTTAGAAACTGGAGTATTAGTGCTCTGAGTTGATGAGGGAAACTCAGACACTTTTGAATCATCAAATTGTTGTGAGCTTCTTTTTACGTTCGCTTCAAGCTCAATATTACCTTTTTTATTTTGCCCAGCTTGCTTTTGTTTGGCTAATGCCTTTTCTATAGTACTCACGGCTTAAAATATCCTTTTTAGTGGTGCTTGAATGGCATCAGGAAATAAAAAATAACTCATAAACATAATAAAAATAACAAGTAATGATAGGTTTGAGATGACAAAAATAATTGTTTTCTTTCTATGCCATTTTTGCAATCCTAAATTTTGATTTGCTGACACAACCCCAAATACAGGTACACCAGTGGCTTTAGATAATTGAGAAGTAGAAGTCGCTACAGGTGATAATTGACTTAGTAGTAACGACAAGCCTATACCCGCACCAAGACCAACAAAAGTGACTAATATAAAGAATAATATTCGTTTAGGCCCTGATGGTTTTGTAGCTGCCCTAGGAGGATCAATGACTTTAAATTGAATTTTATTGGTAGTTTGATCAGCTTGTTGTGCTAGTTGAGCGGTTTCTTGTCTATTTAACAATTGTTCGTACTTATTTTTAGTAATTTCATAACCGCGATTCAGTGCAACCAACTCTGCTTCAATTTCAGGAAGTACATGAATTTTATTTTCAAGTTCTTTAACTCTAGTTCGGTAATCGTTAGCTCTAACTTTTATTGAAGCAACCATATTTTCAAATTGATTAACTTGAATTTGTAATTGTTGAATAACAGGGTTTTGACTTGTTATCAATGTACTGCCATCTTTACTGCTAGTTATGTTTAAGTAATCATTTATTTCTTTAGTACGTTGTTTCTCTAAGTGAACTAAGCGCCTTTTCGCTTCAGCAACATCTGGATGTTTATCTGTATATCTTAGCTGTAAAGAGTCCAATGAAAGCTCTAATTCAGCGATACGATCATCATAGCTAGTTTTAATTGAATTAGAGGTTTGAATTTTATTTTGTGAATTAGTTGACTGGGTTGGTACCGTTTTTAATTGCGCTTTAGCTGATTTAAGCTGAGTTTCACTTTCTAACAAACTAAGTTCAATAACTTGCAATTGCTCTTTAGTAATATTGAGTTTGTTATAATAGCCGCCATACTGATCTGGCAGCATATTACTGTATTTTTGTTTAAAATCTGTTAAACGAGATTCTGAATTAGCAAGTCTATTTTCATATTCAGCTATTTGGCTTTTTAAGAATTTTTGTGCAGAGTCGGCATCTGTTCTATTTTCGCCAAGAGTATTCTCAATAAAAACAGTTAATGCAGACTGTACTACATTTTTAGCCATTTCAGGGTTTGTGTCTTCAAATGAAATGGTAAATATATTATCTCTTCTACCTTGTTTTTTTATTTTAATATTATCTCTTAATCTTGATATAACACCTTCATACTGTTGAGGGTTTTCAGCTTGAATATCCATATCAGTCATTCGTGATATACGCTCTAAATTTGGCCTACTCAATAAAGTTTTAACCATTAAATTGATCTGTATATCAGGATTAGTTTGAACAGTTAAACCTTTTAATAAAGGGGCTAAAATTGATTGGGTATCAGCATAAATACGTGCTTTAGATTGATAAATGTCTGGCATCATCGCGACTACACCCCAACCAATAGGGCATATTAACCAAGTTGATATAATGATATATCGACGTTTAATCCAAATTCCTTTTAAATAATCTATCAGATCATCAAATATTTCTTGCATTCTAATTTTTAACCTTTTGTTCGTCAGACTTAAATCAAACTTTTAATTACGAGCAAGAATCGACGAGTTTCGAAGCGCCCACATTATCGTAATCTTGCTTCGCAACTAATAACTCGTTACGGCCTTTATATTAAAACCAAGCTTCTGGAATAATAATGATATCGCCTGGAAGCATATCAATGTTGGCACTAATTTCACCATCTTTTATTAATTCATCAATCATAATATTATATTGTTTTTGTTGGCCATCTTCTATTCTAACTAAAACAGCATCATTTCCGTCAGCAAACTCCGTTAAGCCACCTACCTGAATCATTACATCTAACAACGTCATGTGCTGTGTATAATTAATCGCTCGAGGTTGTGCAGCTTCGCCAATAACACGAATTTGTTCGCTGAAGGGGCCAACAAAGTTATTTACAGTTACTGTAACAATGGGCTCTCTTAAATAAGTTGCTAATATTTCTTCGATTGAACGGGCTAGCTCTGTTGGTGTTTTACCTGCTACTTTTATGTCTTCAACAAGTGAGGTAGTAATCATGCCATCGGGGCGAACAACAAATGAGCCTGAAACTTCAGGATTACGCCAAACAAATATATTAAGCACATCCCCAGAGCCTATTAGGTATTTGTAAGAGTTAATATCTGCCGTATTAGAGGGGTGAAGTGTCGCCGTTGGTAAATTATTATTAGTAGTAGAGCATGCAGAAATAAGTTGCGCTAAAAGTAAAACAAATACTATTTTTAGCGAATTGGTAAATTTTTTATCCATGGTTCATACCTTTAATATTAAAAATGATTTTTTAATTCAATTACCGACTAATTGTATTGTATTTTTTTCTGAGATGCACACATTTTAACAATCTCAAATAAAACGTTAACTTTGTGAATATTTTTGCTAGAATCATTTCTTTGTTTTATGTGTTTATAAGTAATAAGACAAGCCATCATTAATTACAATTATCAAGGAAGTTAACTTCAATATGTCTAGCCCGAAATTTAGAGATTTACCACTGGCTAGTAAAACTCTGATTATTATTGAGTTTATATTACTCGCTGTTGCGTTGCCATCGACCCTTTATTTAAATGATTTAATTTCATTTGTCCGTGTTATTCCAATTACTGATAATTACCTATTGGTATATGCACTCGTTTTTGCCCTGTTGAATCAATTGAGTTCTTTAGCATTAGGTTTGTATAACTCCAAACTAAGGGTGAATTTTCGCGGTGTGATTCGTCGGTTATTAATGTGTGTTGCGGTAACCTTTTTTATGTTAACCATGATAAACCCTTTTTATGGCGAACATATCTTACCGATTGAAATATTAGCATTGGCTTCTTTAGTTAGTTTTATTGTTATTAGTTTATTTCGCTATTTCACTTTTCAAGTAGACTTTTTTGGGTTTAATAAGCGAGTGGTTCTAGTACTTGGCGCAGGCGAGCGAGCTTCTATCATTGAAACAAGAATGCGCAGAAATGTTGACAGGCAAAATTTTTCTGTGCATGGATACATTATTATGGACGGTGACTTAGAAGAAGGTATTAAGGAAGAAACGCGTATATCTCTTGAAGGTTCACTCGTTAATTATGCGCTAGAACATGGTATTGATGAAATTGTAGTTGCTAGTGATGAGCGACGTAATAATTTGCCCGTAGATGAATTGTTTGCTTGTAAAATTCGCGGAGTCGAAATTACCGAAATTTTAGATTTTATCGAACGTGAAACGGGACAAATAGCGGTTAATCTTATTTACCCTAGTTGGGTGATTTATTCTAATGGTTTTGCCTCGGTAAATTATTTACGAAACTCTTTAGATTGGATTTTTAATGCGGTTATGGCAATAGTACTTTTTATTATTACTTGGCCAGTGATGTTGATCACTATTATGCTGATGAAACTTGATGAAGGCTTACGTGCCCCTATCTTTTATTTTCAAGAGCGGGTAGGTGTTGATGGCGAACCGTTCAAAATTATTAAGTTTAGAAGTATGCGCCTTGATGCTGAAAAATTTGGTGCACAAATGGCGAGTGAAGACGATCCCAGAATTACTAGAATAGGTAATTATCTACGTAAATATCGTATTGATGAGTTACCACAAATGTACAATGTGATTCGTGGTGATATGGGTTTTGTTGGCCCTAGGCCGGAACGCCCTGAGTTTGTTCAAAGCTTAATTAAAAATATTCCTTATTATAATGAACGTCATAATGTTAAACCGGGTTTAACTGGCTGGGCACAATTAAAGTACCCTTACGGCGCTACAGAGGCAGATTCATTAGAAAAATTGAAATATGATCTTTATTATATTAAACATCGTAGTTTTTTGCTTGATTTGCTTATTCTTGTACGCACGGTAGAAATAGTATTATTTGGTAAAGGAAGGTAATCCCCGGCATTTCGGTAGTTACTTAAGCTGGCTACCATGGATGGTACTTATTAGAGAAGGCAGGTCGCATATTCCCCTTTGCGACCGAGATTTTTATCTAATTGATAAGTAATATAAGCACCCATACCATCATTTAGCCCTCTGCCTGCAAATATCATTGTACGGATGAATTATAATCAACAGATTGTGCTTTAGTGTTAAATAAGATGGATCTACGCTGATACAATGCCCACCAACTAAATCAGGATGAAAGGGGAAAAACTCCATTTTGTTCCCGCTACTTCTAATGTCGCGTCGTTACCACCTTGTAACTCTTTTACTCTAGCCTGATTAATATCAAAGCCTATCACTTCAAATTTTTATCAAACTCTACCGCTAAAGGTAAACCGACATAACCTAAACCATGATGGTGATTTTTTATTATTTTTATCAATACGTTATTTTGATTTTGCACTTAAAATCATTTCTTTAAATATTCTTTCATTAAAAGGCCGATCTATTGGAAATCGTCCCATTTCAAAACGATTCTCATTAAGGTTCTTGTTTATCAGGGTATTAAATGAAAATGCTAACTTATAACCGCTAGATGAAATAGCCCCACACATACTCTTATTATAAGTTGTAGAATTACCAACGGGATAAGATAAACTATTAATTGTATTAGATAAATTTAGCTCGATTAAACGTTTAGATTCTTTAAGCTCAAAATTAAGCTCAGCCTCAGATAAACAAGAGAAAACTTTATGGGTATGCGAATGGGAACCAATCGTCATATTGTTTTTTACCATTTCTGCAATTTGTTGCCATGTCATAAATATATCTTTTATTTCATTTCGACAAATTTTTTTCGATGTCAATGCCCTTAATTCATCTAATTGACTTTCAATTAAAGAAGGATTTTTTTTGATTTGCTGTAAAGCATTACGAATGTTTTGGCGAGATGGTTTTTTATCAATAGTTAAAGCATGATGCCATGGGGTAAGTTTTATGGTTTTATTTGCCAGCTGTCTAATATGCCAGGCAATTTCATCCCACCATGGAATAAGATTAGAGTTTATTAAGTTGGTTGTAATAAAAAAAGTAGCAGGTAACTTTAATGACTTTAATAGTGGGAAAGCAACATGATAATTATCACTATAGCCATCATCAAAGGTAATTAGTGCTAATGCTTCTTTAATGGGAATGTTTTTTTCAGCAATATCATTAACTTCATCAAGAGAAACAACTCTAAAATTATTTTTTATAAAAAAAAGGTACTTTTCAAAGTTTTCAGCGTCACAAGAAAATACACAAGGATCATAGCTTGTTTCTTGCCATGCACCAATGCGGTGAAAGTTAAAACAATAAAGTCCATTATTTAAAAAAGGCCATAAGACTGTTGATAAATTAAGCCGTTTAATAAGCTGATGTTTTACGTTCATAAAGGTTCGACTTTAAACTGTGGACGAGGGAGAAAGTAATCACGATAGCTATTAGGATCTCCTTTTTTTCCCTCTTCAGCGGCTTTTATGATGTTATACATTTCTCTTGAATTAACATAATGTAAGATATAGTTTTCATTGTCATTGTATTTACTTTCTAAATACGAAAACATTTCGTCACACGGTTTACCTAATAAAACATCCATATCTTTCTCTTGTGTACCATGAGTATGTACTTTAATAAAACGCCATTCAGGTCTGCCTTCAACATGCACATTTGCATCTACCCATAAATCAACACGATCTTTGGTGGGCTCCATACCCTTGCGCACATCAGAGTTTTCAATCTGTGGAAATATGCCTTTTTTAAGTTTTTTCCAATTAAGCATTAATGGCCCATTAACCATTAAAATGTCGCCCCAAGGTTTACCTCCTACTTTACAAGCCTTGCCGGTATTATGTGAATTGGGTTTGTCTGGGTCGTCTTTTGCGTAATAGATGCTGTTGATCGTATCTGGCTGTGTTGGATGGGGTGCAGAAGGAAAAGTGAAGTCGGCATAACAACCTGTTTCCCGTAAAATGATTAACTCATCATTAACACCACAATTATTGCCAGTAGGATCACTGTTATCTAATGCCCAGTTACCATGGATAAAACCATAGCTTAGTTGACCTGTCTTAGGATTGTGACTAAGTGCCCCATGTTTTTCGTGCAATGTTTGGCAAAATCTAGTGATAAGTAATCGTAAATTTTCAGAATTATCATTATGATGATGCAAGTGTAATTCTATTTCACCAAAACCATCTTGGCACATTTTTGCTATTTTGTTCAAATGTTCAAAACGGTACTCTTCTTCAGGATAATAAAAGGTATGTTGCGGATGAAAGCCATCAGCATCTTGATGCCTTCCTGCCATTTTAGGGTATTCTGCTAACCATCGGTCGACTCGAGAGCGCTCAACATTAATATCATTAGGCTTACCCCATTGAGGTTCATAATGATCAACAAATGAAAAAACAATATGCGTAGGGCCTTTAATTTTTGTAGGTTTTTTTAAACGCTGCTTAATGTATTGAGGCAACCAACCTGACATATGCTTTTTTTTAAGAATGAATATAAAAGCAAAACAAAGCAATAAAAATAAGCTAAAGAAAATAATCATCTTGTTGTTCTTTCCCATGTGCCTTGGACGTTGGAGCTAAAATAACGAATAAACCCTCGCATTAAAGCGATATTCATAGAAACAAAAAATGTAATTATTCCGGTAATTGAATTAACCTTTTGCTGTTTTTTTTGTTTATTAATACCGTAAAAAGCAATAGAGTAAAAAAGGACTTGCCCAATAAATAATAATTGATATAAAGGGTTATTAATGAGTAATAAATTACTCATTAATATAATAAGCATTAAATGAGGGACAAACCATCGACATACCTTATGGCTAAAATAAGCGATAAATCGCCAACCTAACAAAGGATTAAGTGCCCAAGTCATGGTGAATAGTGCTTGGTAATTACCTAAGCCAATTCGTATTCGTCTCCCTTCCTCTGCTTGCAAATTTGGCGCTATTTCTTCAATGGCAATTGCCTCAGGATCATAAATTAGGCGAGATCCTTGTTTGGCAATATTCATTGCAATCTGGAAGTCATCTACAATAGTGTTGGCTGGTAAAGGAATAAAAAGTTCTTTTCGTATAGCGTAAACGGCTCCATTTGCACCTTGTAATGCATTTAATCGAGCTTCATGAAACTTTAAAACTTGTTCGTAGTTCCAATAAATATTGTCTTTATTATCACCTGAATCAACATCTATCAGATGAAGTTCTCCACAGACAGCGCCAATATCGTCGTGATTAAAGTGCCTGACTAGGCACTCAATTGTATTTTTGTTAAAATGTGTATTTGCATCAGAAAAAACAATGTAATCGCTGTCTACTTGTTCGACAAGATCATTGATGACACTCATCTTGCCACGATTCTCTTCAAATATATGAACCTTTAAATTCACTTCGTCAAACGACGTTAAAATTTTTGCTGTTTTATCTTTGCTGCCGTCAGAACCTATATGTATGGTCAACTTATCTTGTGGGTAATCGAGAGAAAGTAAATTCTCTATCCTTGCTTTGATGCATGACTCCTCATTGTAAGCTGCTATTATTATAGATACAGGCGGGAAGTTATCCCTATCTACAACTCTACGTTGGCTCTTTTTCCAAAGATAGTGTGTATCGCTAACCGCTTGTTTTACCGCGCTAAAAATTATTAAAATAAGTGGGTAAACAAAGTAACTGTAAACGATAACAGCCAAACTGAACCAAAAAACATTTACCATTATAAATTTGTGCCTTTATTATTTTTAAAATATACTTTTGCCGGAATACCTAGCATGGTTGAACCGCATTTAGCGTCTTTTGTTAAAACAGCGTTCGCACCAACCTTCACATTATCTTCAATTTTTAATTGGCCAATAATTTTAGCACCAGAACCGATAAAAATATTATTTTCTAAGTAAGGAGATCTACCTTTCTCATCACCAATGACAACACCACTTTCTAAAGTGATATTGTGTCCACCAATCACTTTTGAATTAATAACAATGCCAACAGGATGCATAATAACAAAGCCAGATGAGAAATTTGCACCACTGCCAATAACACAGCCATTGATAAATTTATTTAGCCATTGAAAAAAATAGGCTGCTAGGCCTAACCGATGTGTTGCACACCATCGCATACAACGATAAATAATATTTGCACTGCTGCCATCAGCCATCAAAATTCTTAACATGCTTACGTTAGCACCATCTTCTGCAAAAATCTGTTGCTTGCGCTTTAAATCAGCTATTATTTTGTGCATCAACTTTTCTCACTAGAAGTAACTAATGATAATAATTGTTCTGCATTATGTTTCCATTGTCGCTCGTTTTCAATATAGACACGCGCATTCAGACCAACTTTTTTATGCGCTTCTTTATCCTTAACAATTTCAAAAACCTTGTCTATACAGGCTTGTTTATTACTCGCTGGAAATAACCAACTTGTCTCGTTATCTTGAACAACTTCTGCAATAGGGCTAAAGTCAGGAGCAATCATGCCTTTGCCCATGGCCATAAATTCAAATAATTTCATTGGTGAGCCATAATCATTTGAATCAGGTAATATACCCAAATCCATTGCGGACAAAAACGATGAAACTTCGTGATGCGGTACTTTACCAGGCAAAATAACTTGTGATTCAACACCTGCTTCAATAACGCGTTTTTTAATGCCCTCAAAAGCCACACCGTCACCTACTAGCAATAATACTAATTCAGGAGTTTCCTTTAATTCTTGACAAGCTAAATCAACAAACCAATCAATGCCATGCCAATGAACAAATGCACCAACATAGCCAAGTACTATTTTGTCTTCAATACCGAGTTTACGTCGTAATGTTAAGCCAGAAGTATCATCAATGATAAACTTATCTAAATCGGCACCATTAGGTGACACTACAGAATTTGCAATTTTACCGTATACTTGCTCAGCCACTTCTTTAAAGCGTGTTGAAATAAAGACTAGGCCAGTGGCATTTTTAAAAACCCAGCCTTCAATTTTTTCAGCAAGCTTTTTAAAGGTTAATGAACGAACCCTTTGGACTTGGCAAGAGTCGTTAATTTCTAACACTATAGGTAGGTTATTACGCTTTGCCCACCAAACACTGGCAAACATAAATAAAGAATAACGCTCGTAAATAAGGGTAATGTTTTTTTCTTTAACAGTTTTCCGTAAACGTATTAGCGCAATTAAGTTGAAAGCAAGCTCAAAAAGTTCAAAAACAAATTCTGGTACATGTTTAGTGAGGTCAGAAAGTATGGAAAAACTACTTTTTTTAGCTGGTGCTTGATTCACTTTATTATCTGTAGCTTTTACTTCCTCAGCTTCAGGCTCTGCTCCGGGTAATGATAAGATATCAACATGATTATTTAACTGCCTTAATCCTTTTACCACACCTCTAATATGAACGCCTTCGGCACCACGACCGCGAGTTCTATGGTGAAATAGAATATTCACTTTTATTTATTCTCCAATGCGTTAATGCTAAATCCTTGAGATTGCCAATAGGGTATTAATGTTTCTAAAACTTCAATACAGCGGGAGTCATCATCATGAAACAAAAGAATATCTCCTGATTTAACCGGCTCATCAATCAAACGCTTAACTATTTTAGCTGGCGGCTCTTTGCGAAAATCCATAGAGTCGCGACTCCAATGCACAGCAGTGATTTTTAGACGAAACAAATGCATCAATAATTTTAAATCCCATCTACCCTGAGGTGCACGAAATATTTTACAGTTTTCATTCGTTAATTCTTTAATAAGGGTATTTGTGGAAGTTATTTCGTTAATCTTCTCAGGCAAAGATATTTTATGGAATGCAGGATGAGTGTATGTATGATTGGCGAGCTTGTGACCTCGGTGGTGAATTTCTTTGATAATTTCAGGATTGCTCTTAGCACATTGTCCTATAATAAAAAACGTTGCTTTCACTTGATATTTATCTAACAAATCAAGTAGATTTTCCGTAATACCTTGAACAGGGCCATCGTCAAAAGTTAAATAAAGTGATTTTGACTCTTTTTTCCCATCGATCAAAAATAAACTATTAGGTAATAGTTTAGATCGAATGAAATATCTAATTTTATTTCGCATTTAACCTAGAACCCGTCTAAAAATCAAACTTTATAAAAAACATTGTAACAGTAATTAAACCGTTGCCGATATAACTTTATCTCTCAAATTAGTTATTAACTGACAGCAACTCAATGAGTTGACGTTTATTGTTTTCCCACGTAAATTTTTTACTATGGGCTTTTATTTTATCTTTGTTCCAATTCTGGTCTAATAGGTAAGTTAAACCGTTGGCTACGGCCATTTCACAGCGTGGTTGAATTAATCTTCCACAGATTTTTTCGTCAACTACTTCAGGAATTCCGCCAACTTTTGTTGCTAATATAGGTGTGCCACAAGCCATAGCCTCTAAAACAACATTAGGAACCCCTTCGTTATAACTAGGTAACACTAATGCTTTAGCGTGAGTAATAAGCGCGGGTAACTTATGATGTTCAACAGAGCCTAGTAATTGAACTTTGTCAGCAATATTGAGAGCCTTTGACAATTCCAACAGGCATTTTTTCTCTACGCCAGAGCCTGCATAAACAAGATTTAATTCCGGATAATTATCATGGATGTTTGCAAAGCCCTTGATAAGCTCAATGACACCTTTGTCACGCTTTAAGTTTCCAACATATAAAAGATAGTCACCATTCAAGGGGGCTTTTGTTTGAATACCGAACTTTTGGTGATCGACACCATTATATATCACTGATATTTTATCTGTTTCAATACCCATTGCTACCATTTCATCTGCGAGAGCTTTTGAAACAGATAAAATACCCGATGCCCTTTTAGCTGCCTTTACTATTTGTTGAGCGCGTGCGGGAATTTTTCCGTGCAGATTAATGTCACTACCGTGTACTTTAAAAAAGAAACGGCAACTAAATAACTTACTTAGCCAACTAGCGGTAACTGCTTCAGGAAAAGCCCAACTAGCCAATATTATTTGGGGTTTTTTAGTAAACAGCCACCAACCGGAATGCATTAACAGTGACAAAAACATAAATACACTATAAAAACGACGCCCAATTTTAGGTAGATAAAAGTAAGGGACATATCTTAAGTTTTTAGTTTGCTTTATTTCCTTTCTATGAGAAAACCATTCAGGAAAGGCAATTGGAACTAAAATACTTTGGTCAAACTCATCATCAAGTTGAGCGAATTGCTGACGGTTAAAGGTTGCTCTGTTTGGTTCCCAAGGTAAAGGGTAAAGATTGGTGATTATCGTTATGTTCTTTTTATTAGACTTCACAAATTGTTACTCTATGTTTACCCGCTGCAGTTAATGGTATTTCATTTACCATTTTAAAGTTTAACGTTAGGCTTTTGTTACTATATTTATTTATTTCGTTGATAATTGTTGTTTTATCATCTTCACAAAATTTATCATTGGCGATAATAATAATATCAAGAGAATTGATCATTGATTGTTTGATTTGAAACTTAGTAATACCTTTGAATTCTTTGAATAAATGCGGAAATAACTCCCCTGGAATACTACCGCCTTCCGGTGTTTTAATTATATCGAGTTTTCTGCCATCAATACTTTTCATTATCGGAAGTGGGTTTCCACAGGGACAAGGTGTTTCTACTAAGGTAGCACGATCGCCATTTACATAACGAATTAGAGGAAATCCATAGTTATAAAGATCAGTGATAACCAAATCACCACTGCGTTCAATAATAGACTCTCCTGTTTCAGACAGTGTTTCGACAATCAGATGATCGATATTAATATGTAAGTTTTTATGCTTTCTACATTCAGCCGACATCAACATAAATTCACGGCAACCAAAGGTGTCATAAACCGAGCAGTTAAATGCTTTTTCGATAACTTCTCGTTGGAATTGATGTAAAGGCTCTGCACCCGTTAAGATTGTTTGAGGTTGATAAACTTCAATTTTATGCTCTATGATATAAAGTGCTAACTCATACAATGGATTTACGTATGATACAAAAGCGACGGGTTTATAATTATTAATTTCCTGAATATAATCAGGTTTGTTTTTGTCATTCATTTCGAATGAGTTCAGCATTTTTCGATTGTAGAAACCATGATATAACGCATTTTTTATCGTTTTAAAGTGTGAAGGTTGTCCTAAATCAGCCCCCCATAGGTATAACGTTTTTTGACCAAGCCCAGCGCCTAACCAACCGTAGCCTCGCCACATAACCGCTTCTCGTCTGGTATTACTTTCCAGATCTAACTCAAAATGGAAAGGCTGACCTGTTGAGCCACCAGTAGATTTCTTAATGTTTTTTGTATGCTTAGTTGATATGAAACTCTGATAATGATCACGAATGTCATCTTTATTAATAACAGGAAGTTTTTCAAAATCAGCTAGTGTTTGGATTTGATTAATATCAGTAATGCCTGCCTCAGTCCAAGCTTTTTTGTAATAGCTGGTATTATTGTATGCATGGTGAAGTAATGACTTTAATTGCTGTAGTTGATAACTTTGAAGTTGCTCTTTAGACCAAGTTAATCGTGACTCATAAGCATTTAAAAAGGGTAATAAATTTTTGCCCTTTATTTTTTCATAAATAGGCATGATTAAATAACGAAGTAAAGAAGGATAAAGAGACATTACATTATTCCATTGTCGAATTTTTGAGTTTGATGAGTAAGGGCTGTATGGATCTTGTTAGCCCATATATTTGAAATCATTTGTTTTCCAAGCTTATTAAAATGACAACCATCATATCGATAGCTTTCATTAAAACTATCAGTGTCGGGACCTTGAAAGACTGAAGGGTAATCATTAATTAATTTTAATTGCATTTGTCGAATATTGTTATTGGGTAAATATGCATAGCAACGAGAACTCAAAGAAATTAAAAAGGGCTTATTTCCATGAATGGATTGAATATTATTATAAAGACTTTTTAAATGTAATGCATAATTCCGAGATGGCATATTATCAATAGAATCACGCTCACCTTGACCAAAAACTATAAGGTGAGGTGCTAAATGCAACTTAGTTAATTGGTGATAGGTATCATTTAATGTTTTGTAAAATATTCCTTCAGGTGCCCAATCTTTAATACTGGAATTATTTCGTGCACCATTAACTAAAATAATCTCCTTATAATCACTTTTCTCTAATAGTTTTATTGCAGCATCTATCCATAAACTACCAAGTTTGCCTGTTGCCCCTAATAAAGGATCTCTTGCTTGGTATAACTTGCCTTTATAAAAATTAAATATAGGTAATGATGTTTGACTCTTTTGAGATACAGTATTCGCAACATTAGATTGACCATAAATTAATATAACTAATGGTTTTTTTAGATCTGTAATGTCATATTCTATCCGATCTGAATTATCACTATATTCAATAGTGCGAACACCGAGATCAATTAAAAAATGATGCACTCCGTAATAACGTTGCCATAATACCCCACAGAGAAAAGAGAGGCATATGATAATTGTTATGACTATGGCGTACTTGCTTTGTATCTGTTTTTTATCCATATTTGACAAGGTCGCTCAATTGTTTTCATAATTATGTGCGCTAATAATAAGGATGCGACTAATGCTGAAAAGATTGCAATATTAGGGGAAAAACCTTTAGCTTCAATTTCTCTAATAATTATATAACCAATGTTTTGATGTAACAAATATAAAGAATAAGAAATTGAGCCTAGCCAAGTTAAAGGCTTTATTGCTATGAATGATAATTTTCCATAAACAAATAAAGTAAAAACGACAAAAAATAAAGTGACTAAAATGGAAGAGATAAGTTCTCCCTGCATCCAATGAGCAATCAGACATAATAGTAAGGAGAGAGCGTATTGTTTGTTAATTTCTTCTTTTTTGATCAGATAAAAAATAATTCCAGCGCTAAATAAATGATTATACTGCAGTAAAAGAAAAAGTTGTATTTTCCATGGTATCCAATCAACGGTGCTATTGAGTATGTTAATCAGTAAACCAATAATGATTAGCCAATGAATTTTTTTAAAGTTTCCCCATTTAAAGAAAGTAAATATAATGCAATAAAAAATTAATTCATATAATAGAGTCCAATAAACACCGTCTACATCTGGGATTTCAAAAACACCTTGAATCATCGTGAAATTTGTTAGAGTGGTAAAAAGGTTTCTTTCCTCTCCATGAAGACCAAAAGTCCATACTATTGCAGTTGTCATTATGATGGCAGACCAATAGGGAGGATAGAGTCTAGAGGCACGCGAAACTACAAAATCCATGGGCTTTGTTATTCTATCTAAGGTTAAAAAGATAACAAATCCAGAAATCATAAAAAATAATTGAACACCAAAGCTGCCATAAGGTAATTGCCAATTAAGCCCAACAGTATGACCAAATAACTTATCGTATTGAGTTGTATAGTGATAAAAAACAACTGCTAATGCAGCTAATCCTCTTAAAGCATCGAGCTCCTTTATTCTCATTTTAAACTATTTCCTGAAATATTATGCATACAAGTTCATTGGTTTTTGATTAGTTGGTTATGTTTATATGGCGCTATAAGCCAACTTTTAATGCCATATAAACGGCAATTATGATAACCCAGCAATAGGTCATCGACTTAATAACAGTATCTTTTATAAACAGTTTTTTCAGTTCAGGGCGTAATTTAATCAATCTAATATGACTCGCGGTTAACATACCGAGAAAGATAAAAAGTAGTAGGGTAAACTGACGGCTTAAAAAGAAAGCTGTGATCATAAAGCCGAGCATTGAGAAGAATAATGCTTGATTTATTTTAACTTCTGCAGCGTATTCTATTTTAGTTTCTTCTGTTATATCATCACCTAAGTATTTTGAAAATTCTTTTATTACTCGGTAAGAAGCTAACATTGTTAAAGTTATTACGCCTGCCCACAATGAATAACCGGGGATGCCCATTTCTCCAGCGACATGAATGTAAGAGTTATGAGCGACGAGTTCATGATGGTCCATAAAATTACCTTTCCCGACACCAAAGACAGGATTGCTAATTAGCATTAATATTCCCGAGTACCAAGCTTCTAATCGTCCATTAGCTGAGGATTCTGACGAAGACATACCGCCGAATTTCGTCAATAAAGTTGCAACAATAGGGGCCATAATAAGGGTGAACATGATTAATCGTGCACCCGCCTTTTTAATAAAAAAATAAAGAAAAATAACTCCAAGTGTTCCTAATAAAGTACCTCTAGAGCCTGTCATTAATACGCCATAACAGAATAAACCAAAAAATAATGGCATTAAAAGCTTATAGAGCGCTCCCTTCTCACTATAAAAGTAACCTAAGAAAGCTAGATTCATTACTAAGAACATACCTAAATCATTAGGATCACCAAAAAAACCTAAATAGGTAATACGCATTTCTGCCCTACCCATTGTTAAGGAGCCGCCTAAGCCATAACCAAATGTTCCATCATATGATTGTTGTTGAATATGGCCGTTATAGACCATAACTAATGCTGCGGCAATAGAGACATACATAAGTATTTTTTGTCTAGAGATTGACGTGATTAAATTACTGTATAAGAAGAATGGAATAATTGAAGCAACAAAGAATTTTTGTGCTTCAGTAATACCGCCCATGCCCCAACCATTTAAAAAAGCTGATATCATGATGAGGGGTGCAAAACCGAGTAACATATAATGCTGTGGCATGAATATCATTGGTCTTAAAGAGGTTAAGGTAAATAAAAATGCCAGTATTGCAAATATTTTGATTACTATATATTGTGAAGTTTCAATACTAAATTCATGCGGGCGAATTAATACAGCAATGGTATAAAGTACTAGAAAGAAGAATGCTAAAGCTGCATTTTTTTCTTGAGTAGGTAAGGATCGAGCCATAATTTGGTAAAAATCCGTGTTTATAGTTGTTTAACGTAATCAAAATATTACTAAAGCAAATAATTATATCATTATTTGCTTAATATTTTAATCGGGTATTCTACATTGTTCATTATTGCTCGTTATAGGCCAGCCTTTACCGGGGGTCCAGTTTTTTAATAAACAACCATCCCTAAATATCACAACCTCCATATCTACAGGCAAATTTGAATAGTGATAAACAGGACCATCATGCGGGAACTCTACTGTTAAATCGACCAATGTTGTATCACCTAGACCAGCATGTGCAATAAATCGAGCGTCAGTTAAATTATAATTACCAAGGTAACGGGTAGCTAAAATTTGTTTTGAAGCAGAGTCTTTAATAACAAATTTAGTGTGATAACCATCAGTATTTTTATTTAATCCCCTTGCTCTTAGCTTTAACCAATGGTTTTTATTGGTATTATTTTTATATAAGCGTAAACCTTTAACATTACTTACACCATTGCTTAAAATTGCTACATCTAAAAAGCCATCGTTATTCCAATCGGCAATATTTCCCCAAGGTCGAAAAACTTTCACACCCGCACCGCCATTTTTAATTAAGTTCTTGATTAAGGTAAACGTTCCATCTCCGTTATTTTTAAACAAGCGTGGCGAATTGCCATAGCTTTGAGACATAGTCATAAAGTCTATATAGCCGTCATTATCAAAATCACCGGGATAAATTCCTGCATAAGTTGTCCAGTATGTGGTATTTTTTAAAGAGCCATCAGTCCATGAGCCACCCCCTGCTTTTTCGGTTACATTGGTAAAGGTACCATCACCATTATTTCTTTGTAGTGACAGGTAGAATTCTTTATCTTTATCGGCGGGTCCCCATTTCCCGCTACCAAATAAAATATCGAAGTCACCATCATTATCATAATCTAGAGAAACCTGCATTTGATTTGTTACTCCTCGTCTACTTCGAGAAAAGTCTTTTTTAAGACCTGGAAAAGTAAAATTAAAGGTATCAAAATCACTAGTTATAGGATTATAACGCCAATAACCAAGGCTTTGGCCTGCGACAATATCAGGCCAAGAGTCACCATCAACGTCTACAATTAAATAAGCTTGAGAATTATAACCAGGTTCATCTTTATTTTTTAATTTGGAAATTAAGGTTTTATTTGTTATAGGATTGTAAACTCTTCGCCTTTGGGTTCCCACAGATTCAGACACGATAAACTCGATGTTCCCATCCCCATTAAGATCTAAAGCAGAGCATTTGTTTTTCCCGCCTCTACATCCTATTATTTCACCGTTATAGAGAGGTGGCGTTCCCGTATTTGTATTATTCGAAAGAGGGTATATAACAGAATTGCCGCCATCACCGTCAACACCAAAGAAGTCTGGTAGGCCATTTTTTTTACCTGTAATGTTGGTGAAAATATACCTAGATGTGATACGCCCTTTACCCTTTTGTGAATATCTACCTTTAGAGTTTGGGTAATATGAAAATGATTCATTACATTGCCCGTTAATTACATTATGAAGCCACATTTGGCTACTACCAGCATTGTCATTATGTGTGCCAACAAATAAATCTAAACAACCATCATTGTTGACATCAGGCATACCTATCCAAAAAGGCTTATGAGCAATTGGCCCATAATCTATTGCTTTTTTTGTTATGTCTGAAAAAGAGATCTTGTTTGAGACAGGTGTTATCTTTTTAGGTGATTTATAGGCTAACTTTTCAGGGGTAGTAGGTACTATTTTTTTTGGTAAAGAGTTTGATGAAGGACTTGAAACCAAATTAGGATTACTTGTTTGTTTTATCCATTGCCAAGTTCTGATTGAATTTGATCTGTGCTGCCAATTAAATAAACGATGTACGTTGGAAAAAACGCGACCGCATTGAACATGTGCCCAACCTTCAATTAGTTTATCAATGCGTGAAGCTAGTTTTAACTGGTTTTTGGCGTCACGTTCAAAATAATAAGCTGTTGCTAAAATGAGTACTGTTTCAATGTTATGAGTGTCTGAGTAGTATGGCCAAAAGTCATTACTAGTAATTGTTTTATCATTAGCCCATTTACTAGCAAAATAAACTAAATCAGTTTCTTTTGCTGTTTTGTTGCAACTTTTTGTGTGGGTTTGTTTAGTTTTACTAAAAGCACTTTTTAGCTGGTATTGTTCATTGCCAATATAACGAGAGGTAAAGCCATATTCTTCTATCGCATTACCTAATCTTCGTAACATTTCGGGGATTTTTTTATCTTTGGTTATCCAATAACTTTGCCATAAAAAGTCACTAATATTTTCACTCATCCATGGAGAAAAGGCGCGATCATTTGACTTGTTTCGTGGTGCACTTTTTTCGTTATGGTTACCCTCATGAACATTGTAACTATGTTCAAATCCGCCCGATTTAGGTATCCAGTTATTTGCTAAATCCCATGTTTTTTCTGTTTGCTGCATATCGACGAGTGAGGCTATTCGTTGTTTTAAATGATCCAAAATTTTTATACTGCCAGTCATTTCAAAAGCAGAAATTTCAGCTAACCCGGCCATGCCAACCCCCCGCTCTGTAAAACCTTCGTTTTCTTTATCAAAGGAATCTCTACTCGCATATTGGTTCCAGCCCAAGTCACTTTGTAACGCCATATCAATGATTAATGAATTATCCCACTGACTATTGTCTCCGACTAAAGCCCAAGCAAGCTTTGCTTGTTGTGGTGCTATATATTTTCCGTCGGCACAAGCAACGCCTTTCCATAGCCAGCAACCTCTTCCACCTGCCTTTGCTGGCTTAGAGTCATCGTTACGCACTTTAGAAAAATAAAACTGTTTACTGAGGAAAGCCTCTTTTAAAAATTCCACTCTGCCTGTTGTCATATAAACTTTAAAATAGGCAGAAGAGCGATCAAATAACCAATTTGCACCGCTAGATTTACTAAAGTTTAAATTTTTTGACCACCGGTTAAATTGTTCTACCTGATACTTTTCAAAACTATCATCAATATCTGGCGCAGGTAGAAAAGGAGGTATTAATCCAGTTTTAGAAAGGTAGTGTGTATTGTGTAAGGCAAAAATTCTTGGATATTGCATATAAGCTTTATTTTCACCAGCAGTAGCCCAACCCTTCTTATGCGCAATTTCTGTTAAGTCATTTTGTATATTTCGACCTGAATTGGTTATTGAAAGAGTAATATCGCCATTGCGCATATCAATATTTTGCAATTGTATGGTAACTGAACGAATCGAATTGTCTTGCCAATGCCACTTTAATCCTGGTTTTGCAAAAATAGCTTGTTCTATGCCATTTATTGCTACATTTAATTCATTGGTACTTTTAACTACGCCTTGTGCTAAGGGTAAGGCAAAGGTGACGAGCTCATTGCTATTGGGGGTTACCTGACTGTCTGGGGTTAACCTAACACTTGTATTTAAAGTGTTAGTCGCTAAGTTATAGTGTTTTTGGGTGTTTTTTGACGTTAGGGGTAATTTTTTTTCAGCGGTAGGTTCATACCCATTTGGAAAAACAGTAACTGTCAGCTTATTTTGTGAGCTAGCATCGTCATTGTCTGTCACCTTTAATGAGAACGTTAGGGTTTCAATAGTCGCTACATCGGGGGCAATAAAGGTTGTTTCTTTACTGCCCGGAGATAAAATAGTTACACTCGAACCAGAGAGTTGTTGCCACAAGTATTGCCGTATTTCACCATCAGAATCGTAGCTGTTAAGGCCGCTAAGTACTATTTTAGCTTTACTAACAGCATTAAAATTTTCTTGCGTATGTGCAAAAGGATAAATGTTGCCAGAAGAGGGGGAAATGCTCACATTTATAAAACTGCTTGCGGTACTACCTTGGTTATCTATTACCGTTAAGCTAAATTGAAGTGTAGTATTTTTTGAGAGGTTAGGCGCTACAAAGCTAATATCACTTTCGTTCAAGGTGTTTATTACAATTGGCTTACCTGAAGTTTGTTGCCATATATATCCTGCTATCACGCCATCAGGGTCTTTACTTTGACTACCTGATAATACAACCAGTTTACCGCTGTCTACTCTTATGTCATCGCCAGTCACGACTATTGGCTGTTGATTTTCTATTGGTTTAGCAATGGGGAATGGTGTCTTTTCATTCTTTTCACAAGCGATAAGGCTGAAAAGCATTAGCGTAAAAAAGAATCCCCGGTAGACGAGTTTCAGAAAGAAAAAAAGCATGAAATGACTAACCCTTATATATCTGTTTGTGAGTACTATTAATAATCACTGCTCTCTATGCTTACCCTAGCTATATTTTTAGGGAAATGACAAATCAATAATTTACACTGTCTTTATAAATATTTTCTTAATATTTAGAGGAATACGTTCAATGACATAATGTAATAGAATGCTTTTAATGCTCTTATCAAGTAACAATATCCAACAAATAAGCACAATAAAAGGAAAGGCTAAAGTGGCGGATAGTAGAAACTCTAACCAAGTATCAATAGCTAAATAATCCAACAAAGAACTGCCGGCAACACCTAAAACGAGAGTAATTAATACAGACTTTGATAAGCACCAATAAAGCCCTCGCATATTATAATTATTGTACTTCTTAAACAGTATAATTTTGGCAAACACATTAAAAATAGCGCTGTTGACTACACCGCCAGCAGCCAAACCGATAAGACCAAATTTTAAACCTAAAACTATAGATAAAGTAATACCGACTATAACGGCTGCAATAGTGATAACCGAAATGTATTTATGATTAGCTTGCGCTAATAAAACGGTATTAGCGGAGTTGCTAAAAGTGGCAAATAAAGATGAAATAATGCCTAAATACAATAAATTAACCGCGTATTCAAAGTCATTTCCCACCCACAAGATGATAAAGACTTTGCCAAAAATGAATAAGGATAAAAACAACACAGTAGAAGAAAATAAGTTAATATTGGTTGTTTGATTAAAAAGCTTCTCCATATTTTCTTTACGGGCCGCTTTTTTATTAAATAAAGGAGAAAAAACCCCGGTAATAGAGCTAACGAATGCCGAGGTATGCATAATTAAGTTACTGGCGATACTTGCTAACGCTAAAGAGGGCAAATCAAACAATTGCGTAATAATTAAAGGGCGTGATTTTGTGCCGATAGTATTGGCAATACCGTTAATAACTAAGTGTTTAGAGTAAGAAAATAAATCAATAAGCTCTTTTTTACTGGCGAGCTTAATGCTAAACCTAAGATCAGGAAATAATCGTTTAGCATAATAAATTTTCAGAATGTTTGTTAATACATCACTAGCGAGTGTAGCAGCTACCGCACCCCAAATATTCCAATCTGATAAGAGTAAAAAAACCATGATGGCTTTTACAACAGCGTTTAATGACGATATATTTGCATCAATATCAAAACGTAACATACCGGAAAAAAAGCCATGAAAAGGGTTCATCATAAACCCCCAGAGAACCTTCACCGACAATATTAATAAAATATTCACTAACGTGATTTGGTCTAAACCCTCAACACCAAAAATAGCCGGCACTGTAGTTAAGCCAATTAAGGTTAAAACAGAAAAGCCACCTAAAACGGTAAACAGTACAATACCCGTTGAAAAAATCACATTAACGCGTTTTTTATCGTTCAGTTCTAAAGCTTGTACTATTTGGCGCTGTATCGCTTGCGGAAAGCCTAAATCGACAACATTGAACCAACCCAGTATGGATAAAATTAACAGCCATAAACCATAATGCGTACTACCTAATTCATTGATAAAAAAGGGCGTAAGTAAAAAAGAGGTTATTACGACAATACCACGTTCAAGAAACCGAAATAGAGAGCTGGTGAGTAGTTGTTTTTTCATTAAATGGGTTATTTAGCTTTGGTTGAGAAATTATAAGAAAAAAGAAAGTTAATGTGCTAGCTGACTTTAATTGTTTTTATAGTAATGATTATTGTATATATTCAGTTACCTCTGTGAGGTACGTCATTCCCGTAGTTACTAAATCGGGAATCTTGGTTAATTAACACTAGACCCCGATTTAAACACTTCGAGGGTGACGATAGCGGAATAGGTACTGATTATTTATAACATTTATTTGCCTATAAATCGTGAAAAAAGGAGACTAAGCTTATTAAAAACCTTACTCAAAAATAGTTTTACTGGGTTTTTAACAACCGTTATTGATAGCATAGCTCGAGCATCTGCATTAAATTTTGCTTTATAACTATTATTTACCCCCCCCATCATAAAATCGTAATGGTTTTTAGGGCAATTTGTTATCGACCAATAATGCAAAAACAAACCCGGTGACAGTTTTGCAAAATTTTCTTCATCCCAACCACTTTGGTAAAAATGATAAGTGTTATCACTAACTAAATAGTAATGAATAGCAATAGGTTGTTCTTCTATAAAAACAGCGCTCATGGCTATTGTGCTGTTATCTTGTTCGCGTAGCGTTTTATGAAAATTATTAAATTCAAGTGCAGCAAACGCACCTGTTTTACCTTTGTTTTGCCAACGACGTTGATGATAGCTTTTCAATAGCTCCCAGCTGTCGTCGTATTCTTCAGCAGTAAGCCAGCGTACAGTTGCATCAAGTTTAGTCAATTGGTTTTTACATCGGTTAATACGTGAACGGGTATTTTTACTTAACTGTGCTAGTTGCCAATGAGTATTATCAACCTTATATTGCGCATAAAGTTGCTGGGTTAAGGTGCCTTTAACTTGCGGTAATATTTTCGCGATATACGAACTTTCAAAAACGGCTTTGATATTCAATTGGTCAAAATTAAGTTTATTTATTTCGTTGATAATTAATGGGTAAACTGTTTCTTCATACCCAGAATTTATATATATATCTAAATATTCAAGCGCCACCTCTTTATGCTCTGGTTCTCCTTGGCCAATAAAATGAAGTGTTTTTAGGTAAGGAAAAGATCTATCTTTTTTTATGTAAAAAGGCGCTAAACACACTAATTTATCGTCATGATAAAAAGCAAAACAATAAAGTAGCCAATTATTTTGCCAATAACAGCTATACCAAGTGTTGATCCAAATAGAAGAGCCTAACAGCGATAGTTGTTTATTCGTTTTTTCAAACAAAGACAGCAAAGGTTTAAACTGGTCATATGAGGTAATCAGGGATAAATGTACATCACTGTGGCTAGTAATTGATTTCATTTAAAGTATATTTTTTAATTTTGAATGTCATTTGGAAAGGTTGTTGTGTTTTATGGTGTTTAATTTATCAGTTAGTAGGCTAAATGTCATTATTTCCAGTACGCTTTTTACGTTCATGAACTTGACGCATCGGAAGTTAAGCTAAACTGTTAATGTTTATTAAATTTATAAATAATAAAGTTAAGGTTTATGATGTAATATATTCGGCTATTAATAGTCTAGAAGTTTATAGTCTTGTTCATATACCTTTTTTAGAAGGTCTATAGATTTTGAGTTTAGTCCTATTTTACTCATTTTAACATCAATGAGTGTGTTGGGTTCTACATTGGCACTTTTGATGTTTGGACCAAATTTAAAGTCAATATTTATGGAATGCATATTCCTTAAAATTTCAATATCATTGTTCATGTTTTCATATTTACCAATAAAGTCCATTAATGTCCTATTATTGTGAATTAAAAAATTGGATTGGGGAGTAAAATGGATTAAGTTATATTTTGGAGAATTAATGAAAAATGATAATTTTTTGCAAAAATCTTTTATATCTGAACACGACTCAATAACTTCTTTCTGCCGAAAGTCTTCAGAGTGCTCTAGAGGGAAAATGTTTTCTCTAATAGCCTGTGTGTTGAGCGTGGGCGGAAAAAATGAGGGATGGGCGTTGAATTTTCATCTAGGCCATGCGTTACACTTTCACTAGCGACTTTGGGCATTTTATAATAAAGCGTTTTCTTTGTGAAAATTTCTTGGATAAGAATTAACGTTAATTTCCACCTTCGTCGTTTAAAATATCCAAAATGATTTACAGCGAAACTTGGTAACATGCTAAGAGTCTAATAATGAGTTTAATATTCTTAAAATTGTCACTTATATATGTGTAAATGTAAATGAATAAAAATTTAATTAGTGATTAGCCCGTAATTATAAATAAATTAGTTAAAATTAATTATACGTAACAAGCTGACGGTCAATGTCTTATGAATCATAGTGTACAATTTATGCTTCTCAGGATATAAAATATGCGGTATAAAACTTCTTTTAGAGGCGTCAATAAAAAAAATAAAATTGTTTGGGCGCTTATCGGGGATGAAAAAGTGACTAGCTCCCGTATACACGGGATAAATATTCATAATAAATTGGTTGAAAATGGGTATTTGTCATTAATTTGTCATTAATTTGGTATGAGCTGTCTACCAGTATTCCCATTTATAAGAACCAATTTCATGTTTTAAAATCATTATTTATTGAGGGTGACATACTTGTAATCCAAAAAATAAAAAAAGATGAAGGCCTTATCCATTTTTTTAATGAGTGCAGGGGTTAAGGTTTATTTTATTGATTGTGATTTACCTGTGTCTATAGATATTGGTAATCAAGTCGATAAGGTAATTGTGCCCTCAACTTTTTTAAAGAAAATATATGAATCCACAATTGACACAGATATTACTTGTATCAATGATGCACCAGAAATTTATATTGAGCCTATAGTGAACAATATAATAAAAACAGCGTTTAAATGCGTTTGGTTTGGAACAAAAGATGGGGAGAAGTTCAACATTTAAAAGCGATAATAGATAATGATCCCAAATAAAAAAAATGGTCCTTAACAACAATTTCTAATCACTTAGATGCCGATTATAAATGGGATAAAAACTCTTATCATTTTATCTCAACCTTTGATGCTGTACTTATTCCTATTTTTGATAGCGAAGATGTAAGCTATGTTAAATCTTCAAATAGAGTATTACAGAGTATGGCATTAGGGGTTCCAGTTGTTGCGAGCTTTATTCCTTCATATGAGGAAGTAATCCAAACCGAATTAATGGCTTTATCTGTAATTGTGACTTTGACTGGGTTGATGCGTTATTGTCTTTAGAAACGCCAGCGATTAAAAATCACATTGTATTAAATGCATACCAAGTAGCTCAAAATCACAACGTTAGTAGTATTATTAAAGAGTGGGAGCGCACATTAGGTTTAAACTCTTGCTTTAAGGGCGAAGATAAAAACTTTCATAAAGTTAGCAAGAAATTAAGGTTTTTAGCCTATAGAAATCTTTTAAAAAAAGACGTTTTTTACCAGAACGATTATATGTCAGCAGCTTCATTAGGCGAAAAGGTGGAAGCATTGAGTGTGGTTGCTATGCTAATGTTTAAAAAGGCACTGAGAAAATTGCTACCCGCTAAATGAAGCTGATTATTTTCAAGAATTTTAAAGGAACTATGTGGTATTAATATGAAGAAAGCATTGTTTATTCTTAGTAATTTCACTAAAGGTGGGATTCAAACTCAAGCTGTAGCAATTGCGAGGCACTTACAACAAGAGCATCAGTTTATAATTGAATTTTGGTGTGTTGGTAAAATAGAGGCCAGTTTTATTGAGTTATTGGAAAAAGAGTCTTTCTTGTACCAGAAAGATGAAACGCTAAATAAGCTTTTTGTTAATAGCTATTATAAAAAAGGTAAATTCCAAAAACTAAAGCTACTCTTTAGAGCTTGGCAAGCGCTTTATAAATCTAAAAGTAGTGTGGTTTTTCCTTTTGCACAGCCATTACCTGTAAATTTATTATTTAAATTTAGTTTTATTAAACTTTCATTTTGGTTCGAACGAGGTGGATATATAAATCCAGAACCAAATAAACATACAATATTAGACAAAATTATAAGCTTTAATTCACCTACTTATATTGCCAACTCTATACATGGAGCGAAAGCACTGGCAATTATGAGAGGGGTAAAGTTTGATGATGTTAAGGTTATTCGAAATGAATTAGTGCCTATGGTGAAGCCTAAAAGTGAGGGGTTTGATTTATCAGAATATAACATTACGCCGGGTAGCGTTATATTCGTTATGGTGGCAAATTTTTTTAATGAGAAAGATCATGAAACGTTAATTCGTGCATGGAAACTCATTTCTCCAGAACTTAGTGCTAAACTGCTTTTTGCGGGTTTGGGAGGCCCATCCTATTGTATAGATAATAATGAAAAAATGAAAAAATTAACTGAACAGTTAAATTTAGGTGATGATATATTGTTTTTGGGGCAAAATTGTAATATTGCTTCATTATTAGAAGTTGCGGATGTAGGTGTTTTATCTAGTCTGAGTGAAGGCTGTCCTAATGCCGTTTTGGAATATATGTCGGCAAAGCTTCCTCTTTTAGTTACTGAAATACCAGGTATAGTGGAAATAATACCAAAGAATAATTTCACTTTCCAAGCGAAGGATGTAAATTCTTGTTATATAGGAATAAAAAAACTATTAGCCTCTAAAGATGAGTTAGAAAGTATTGGTGTAGCTAATTATGAGCATTTATTAGAACACTTTTGTTCTGGCTTGATGTATGACAAGTATTCAAAACTAGTTTCAGTCATAAAGTAAAATTTAGGAATATATTTATGGACTTATCAATTGTTTTTTCTACTTTTAAAAGTGAAAACATTTTAGAAAAATCGCTTAAAGCGTATTGCAACATAGAAACTAATTACGCTTGGGAATTAATTATTGTTGATAATGCTTGCAGGGAAGAAACTCGTAAGGTTGTTGCAAAGTATAAGCAAAAATTACCTATAGTGTTTCTTGAGCAACCTAAGCAAGGTAAAAACAATGCGTTGAACAAGGCGATACCTATTATACAGGGGGAGTTAGTTCTGTTCACAGACAACGACATTATTCCTGAAAGTAATATTGTTGATGTGTATGTTGGGGCAGGTAAAACTTACCCTGATATTGATGTTTTTGGTGGGAGAATTTTACCAGATATAAAGCTTCCATCATGGATTGATACATCATTAGGGAGAATTCGTTCAGCGTTTGGTATTTTTGATAAAGGTGATAGCGATGTTATGTTGCCGCCCATGGAAGTTTGGGGTGGTAATATGATGTTACGCACGCTTCTCTTTAAAGATGGTATGAGTTTCAATACAAAAGTTGGACCTAGTGGTAGTAACTACGTGATGGGAAGTGAAACAGAGTTATTGAAAAGGTTAGAAGCAAATGGCCACCAAGGTATGTATATTGCCAATAGTATAGTTCAGCATCAAATTAGAAGTGAACAATTAACAATTAATTGGTTAAAGCATCGTACTTATCGATTAGGGCGCGGCGTAGCGAATGGCGAGAAAGACGATTCAGCGCAATTATTTGGTATACCAAGGTATCTTATTAAAAGTATTATTTTTGATAGTCTTCGAGTGTTGGGTACTATTGTATTGTTAAAGTCGAAGAAAGAAAAAAATAAGTCCTTTATGGATCTTTATTTCAATTTAGGCAGATTCGCACAGTTTAGAAACATGAGTAAAACTTGATATCTCATTTTACTGTAACTTTTATGTGTTCATGAAAGTTACTTTTAATATTAAAATCTATTTTTGAAGTAACCATGCCCAATATTCACGTCATCCCCGTAGTCACTAAATCGGGGATGGAATCTCAGTGTTTAAAAGCCTAGACTCCCTATTTAAAGACCTCGGGAGTGACGATAGGTGAATAGATACCTTTTGTATTAAATATAGCCGTTACATTAGGTGAGTTTTGGATATATTAGGGTCATGATTTTTCCTAAGCCAAACAATAATTTTCTTTCCACACCGGAACATTTACCGCCAGACGTCATAAAGGTTTTATATATATATTTAGACGAGAGCCCTTTATGTTGCCTAAATGTGTGCCAATGTTTTTTTAAAAGTTGGCAATGCCCAATTAATATGGTTCGACCGTTTGATGAAATGTTGCCATGGCCCATTCGCCTAACCTTAGTAAGTGCTTGATTGATAAAACCTATTCTAAACCCTTGTTGAACTAGGCGTATGCTTAATTCATGATCTTCAGAGCAGCGTATTTTTTGATCAAAATAGTTAACCGCTTCTAACGACGCTTTAGTAATAAGCAATGAGGGTGGGGTAACTTGCATTGACTCTAGTAGATCAACAATTGTTAAGTCAAACGGTTTATCAACAAATGTTGATAGATCACCTGTTTTGTCAAATGTAGTGACCCCGGTATGGCAGGCTGAAAAGTGCGGGTGTTCCGCTAAAAAGGCTAACTGTAATTCAAGTTTATTGGGTAACCACATATCATCAGCGTCTAAAAAAGCAATCAAAGTACTGGTTGCCGCTTTAGCGCCAGTATTTCTAGCCGTAGATACGCCTTTATTTTCTTCAAAGTCTATTACTGTTATATCATCATATTGAGATAAAAATTCCAGTGCTTTAGCGCCACAACCGTCATTTACAACAATAACCTCTTTAGGTTGAATTGTTTGCTGTTTTATTGATTGGTATGTTTCGTCAAAAAACTCTTCAGCATGATAAAAAGGAATTACGACACTAATCGATGGGGTCATTAAATATTCCATTGTTGGATTTTAGTTAATTAGCTATTAAATGTACTTTTAATCTAATTACCATTCAAGCTTTTAGACCTATTTCTTTTCATTATAAGGAAGATGTAGTAATTTAGGCATAATAAAAGGTAATGTTTATTGTTACGGGCGAGTTGCTTTTGTAAGTTGCTTTTATAAGGGAATAAAATGCAAAAAAATGAAAAACCACTGAATATTTTACAACTAACATTGTCATTTGAGAATGGCGGTCGAAAAGAAGCGATTAGAAACCTTGCTGCGGGTATGCAAGAAGCGGGTCATAAAGTTTTTTTAGGTTGTGTTTCTCATTTAGGCGCAGAGCAAAAAGATTTAACCGTATTTGAAGGTTCGGTCGTATTTAACCGACAAAAATTATTCGACCTTAAAGCGGCAAAACAATTGGCTCAATATTGTGCTGCTCATCAAATAGATTTAATACATACCCATGATGCGGGCAGCTTATTTTTTTCATCACTAGCCAAATACTCTTTCAATAAAACGCCTCCCCAAATTATGACTTTTCATCGTTCTTTAAATTTTGAAACAGCAAGTTTTAAGAATAAATTACGTAATGTGTTTTCATTATTAGTGACAGAAGGTGTAATTACTGTTTCAAATGCACGAGGTCGTGATTTTATTGCAAGCAATTTAATTAAACCTAAAAGGTTGAAGTTAATTAATCTTTCTGCAGATATAAACCGATTTACATTTGACCTTGATGCGAGAGAGCGCATTAGAGACAGTTTTTCTATTAAATCTACAGATATAGTTTGTGGTGCAATGGGACATTTTGGACTAGAAAAAGGTATTGATGTGGTGATTAAAGGTTTTTCTGACCTTCAGCAGCGTCTTGGTGAAGAAGCGAGATCAGTACATTTAATGATTTTAGGCAAGGGCAACGAAAAAGATACACAGAGGTTGCAGCAGCTTATCAGTGGTTTAAAAATAGAGCGTGTTATTTTTGCTGGTTTTCATCCTGATCCTGAATCATATTTTTCGGCATTCGATATTTTTTTACACTCCCCAAGAGAAGAAAATGGCGCAACGGTATTATTTGAAGCAATGGCAACAGGCCTACCTATAGTGGGTTCTTTAATCGGTGGTGTTCCTGAGGCTATAGTAGAAAATGAAACAGGTTTATTAGTGGATAGCGATACGCCTAAGCAATTAGCTGACGCAGCCCAGAAAATAATTGTTAATAATGAGCTTAGAGGTTTTATGGGATTGGAAGGCTTTAAAAGATGCTACCAAAATTTTACGCGAGAACATTATTTTAACAGGCATGTCGATTTTTATAGAGAAATTTTAAAACACAATTAAAAATAGATTAAAAAGGAAAAGTAATGACTACTATCACAATCGTTATAACACCTAGAGAACGATACTACGGTGTTATTGAGTGCATTGACGCCGTTTGTAATAATACCGATGAGCCATTCGATTTAATAATTACCGACATTGGTTACCCTAAAGCACTTATTAAGCAAGTTGAGCAACGGATTAAGAGTATACCTAATGCTAAAATAATTGATTATGGCGGCATGGTTACGCCCATGAAAGTGTTTGAGCATTTAGTGCCTATTATTAAAACTGATATGTTGGTTTGGGTTGAAACTGACACCACTGTTTTACCCGGTTGGATGCCCCCTTTGATTCAAAGTATTAACGATGGTGCCTCTTTTGTATCGCCATTAACGCTAGAAAAAGAAGGTGTTGATCAGGGCGCTAAAATTCGAAATCATCTATATACTTGTAAAATATTGGTTGTTGAGTATGAAGGTGTAGACTACTTAATTGAAGCTAAAGAATATAGAAGAGATCTACCCGAAAACATACCTGATGAAATTAGGCCAACAGAAACGTTTGAATGGCATACAGTGGCTTTTAAAACTCAAGACCTACAGGAAATTGACTTTCCAGACATGGTGATGAGACAACAAATAGACATCCCTATGCAATTAAGGGCTCAAGGTAAAACGATGGTTGCTAACCCTCATTCAAAAGTTATATTTGATAATTTATGCACTCGATTAACACTTAGAGACATGAAATATTTCTTTTTTGTTTGGTCGCACAAGCTTAATGAAAAGTCGCACCGTGAGTTTGAAAAAAGGTGGGGCTATAATTTTTATTCAGAGCAGTCGATTTATAACTGGGTTTTTCGTCGTAAGGCCTTTTTGATTTGCAGGTTCTTTTTTATTCCTATCCCTTTAGCAAATAAGATTACGGGTTTATGCAAAAGAATATTTTGTAAGGATTGGGACCCTCTCAAGGATCCTATCGGCGATGCAAGGCAGTTATCTCAAGAAATTGGAAGCCCAGAGCCTAATCGTTAAAGCAGTTGAAGGCAACAATGTCTTTATAAATTGTAACTATTCACCTATTGTCACTCCCGAGGCCTTTAAATCGGGAGTCTAGGCGTGATTCCACCCCAGATTTAGTGACTACGGGGATGACGATACACAACTGGAATTACGTGAATACTAAGCATGGTGAATAGTTACTATAAATTTAGTGATGTTGTTGGTTTGTCTTTCCGGTACAACCGTATAAAATTCACATTACTTATTAACGATATACTTATATAAAACGAATGTGATATCACATGCATTTCTTGTAGAAATTAATTATGAAACAGAAAAATTACCCAATTAAAGTGGCACATATTATTGGTAGTCTTAATATTGGTGGTGCTGAACGGTTCATTATAGATTTATCCGTGGCTCAAAAAGAGCTGAATATAAAACCCGCTATTATTTCATTAGGGAACCCTGATGATACACTTGTTTCTGTTTGTAAAGCGAAGAATATAGCGGTTGCCTCTTATTCAAGTCGTTCCTATATAAAATTGTGCCGGGTTTTTATTGTCTTGTTAAAATTCGACGTTATTCATGTTCACTCTCCGCACGCTTTAAAGTACTTGCGTTTATTTCTACCTTTATTAAAGAAAAAAGTTATTTATACTCGCCATGGTGCTTCGCCATACTCAACCGATTATTGGTTGAAATTTCATAAAAAAATCAAGAAATTAGTCTCTGCTATAACGTTTGTTTCACAAGAAGGCAAATATAATTTTCATCAAGCTCATGGTTGGAAAAATGTCACTAGCGTTGTTGTTGATAACGGTGTTCTGATAGAACCTGTAAAAAAAGTACCTGATAATAATGGGATATTAAGAATTGGATCTGTTGGCAGGGTTATTCCTTTAAAAAATCAGACCGGATTACTCAAAGCGGTTCAACGATTACCCGCTACCTTACAACGTGGTGTAGAGGTACACTTTTTTGGTGATGGGCGAAGTTTGGCCGATCTAAAAACATTCTATAAAGTACAAACGCCTGATTTAGCGGTGACTTTTCACGGTATGGTGAGTGATCGAGAGCTTATTTATTCATCTTTAGATTTACTCGTTGTCACGTCAGAAACTGAAGGGCTATCTATGGTGATAATTGAAGCGATGGCCAATAGCATTCCTGTTATCGCAACCAATGTGGGAGGAAATCCAAGGTTAGTGAAACATAAAAAAACAGGGTGGTTGTTTGAATATGACGATGATGAAACGTTAGCCGAGCAAATAATGAACCTTATTGATAATAGAGAGCTCGTTGACGAAATTGGCGCTAACGCTCTTTCTTATATTAGAGACAATTTTTCAATTAAAGCCTCAGCAAAAAAATATCAAAATCTGTATGAAAGATAAAATAAAAAAATGGATAATAACAAATACCCGACGCTTTATTTCGCCATACCTTATTTTTTGTAGTCTTGTCTGTTTTATTGTTACTTTGCTTCCTTGGTGGCCTTCATTTGATAGCTTAATTATACTTAAGTACATACTATTGTTTGGTCCGCGTTGGTGGTTATTGATTGTTGTACTTTTTATTTTACTAGGCTGGTATGTTCTGTCGAAACAGCAAAAGATAATGTTTTTTATTCTTATTTTACTTTCCTTCAACTATCTTGATTTTCAATTACCACAATTTTGGCATGGTAATAGTTCAGGTAAAGAGATTAAAATTATTAGTGCTAATATCGGTGGTGGTGGATCGAAAGAAGTTATACAGCTATTAGTTGCCATTGAACAACCTGATATATTGCTTTTACAAGAAGCCCGAAAAATTAATTTACCTAAATTGTTCGGAGAGCAATACTTTAGTGAATGTGTATCAGGATTGTGTATTGTGAGTAAATATCCTTTTGAAAATACTGATTCATTAAGCAGAAAAATTTTTGGGGGCTGGGGCCAGTTTGCACGTTTCTATAAAATAGATATTTTAGGTAAAGAGGTATTGTTAGCTAATATCCATTTAGAAACGCCTCGGTCGGCTTTGATGAGCATTTTATACTTATCGCCTGATCAAGCTTTAGCTGAAAGAGTAGAAAGTAACCGTGAGTTAGAGGCTAATTTACTTAATTTATGGGCCGAGAATAAGCCTTATACAATAATAGCGGGTGATTTTAATATGCCTGCGGATGAAAATCTTTATCAACAGAATTTCTCTATGCTTAATAATGCCTTAGAAGTTAAAGGTTTTGCTTTTAATCGAACTAAATATACCTCTTGGCATGGCGTAAAAATTGACCATATATTATATTCGGATGGAATATCTTTATCGTCAGTAGAGGTTGTTGAACTGGTAAAAGGTGATCATCGGCCTGTTATGGCTACTTTGGTAATTAAAGCGGTTGAATAGGTGATTAAATGGTGCATATTCACAATAATGGCTGGGAAATGATAACGTTGCGATGCTATTTTATTTTGATAGCTTATTTACTCTTTTGTGCGAATGTTTTTGCTAATGTGCAGCAACAGAAAATTAGTTTTGATTTTCTATTAACGAGTAGCTCTGCGAGCTTACTTCTCCCTATCCCGAATAAACTTATTTCTACAAATATTGTTTTTGAGTTATGGCAAAATAATAAGAAGTTAAATGCAACCTATTCTATTTTTAACAAGTGGCCAACTCTAAATGGTAAAGAATATATCCGTTTATTAATGATTGATGCTGATAATCTGAATCGTTTGTCAGGGCAATTAACCCTAACTTGGCATGACTCATCAAATGGTAATGTACGAAAGTATATTATCATTAAGAAAGAAAATCATTTAAACATAAGCCTAGTTTATCCTTCGAAAAATTGGTTAGCACAAAGCTTATTGCTTCATCCTAAGCAAAATAGTAGTGATAATAATTGGTATGTAGAGCCTCAAAAAAAATATGCTAACTATGTAACTAATGTTGCTTACCTTACTAAAAAAGGTTATCCCCCTCACAAGCCCTCTCAATGGTTATATGATCGTCCACAGGCTATTTATCAATTATATATTATGACCGATGATAAAAAATGGTTAAACAAAGCGAATACTTTAACTGATTTTTATCAAAATAATATTGATGACGGTGGCAAGTTCAAGCTAAAAAAGAGTTTTGATATTAAGTATTCAATGCCAAAGGGCTTACTATATCGTTACTTGCTCAGTGGTGATGAACGAGCCATAAACACCTTAACTAAAATATACCAACGTTCTTTAGATTGGGATGAAGACTATAGCTTACGACGAGGCTTTTGGACGGAACGTAATCAAGCCGCTGCATTAAATGTTGCCATCTCTTATTGGGAGATAACGGGTGATAAGAATGCACTAGAGCGGATAAATAGTATTATCGATGCTACGGTAAAAATGACATTTAGTCCTCAAGGTAATTGGTCATTAATAGGTTGCCCGCAGCATAGTTTTAAATCTCATGAAGGGTGGGGGGATGATTCACCCGCGTGTTCTCCTTGGATGATGGCATTGTTGGGGGATGCTTTATGGCGATTTTATCGTTTAACAGGTGACATAAGATCTGCTTCTCTAATTGATGCATTTGGTGATTTTATTTTTAATCATGGCATTTTTTATGGAAATAAACGTGTTAAAAACATCATTATTCCTAAATATTTAGTGTCGATGGAAAACGCAAAACAAGAAGAATTAGACCAATGGTCAAACCCTCAACATGTTTGTGATGTAGCAGGGCTAGTAGGTAAGTCAGTTTATATAAAAAATAAATCTGGCAATAATAGCTTTTTAGTTCAGTCTTTATTCAGTGCTTTTGTGGAACAATGTCAACAGAGTTATGTTAGATTAAAAAAAGAGAAAAATAAAAAACAAAATAAACCCTATTGGTCACTAAAACCGCCAAGGCGCTTTGCTTGGATGTATTCTACTACTAGTGATTTACCTTGGTTGAAAAGTCTATTGCTCAATACTTATTAGGTATCGGAAGTCTGTTATGTTAAATAAGGGCACTCTGAAGGAAGAGGATATGTATAAAATGAAGCTGTTATTGGTCAGTATTATAATTTTTATTATGGCAGGATATTCTGAGGCTGAAAATTCTTATCGCATTGATAAAGAAAGTAATCGTATTCAACCTTTATCTAAGGATGAAAATGAAAACTTTGAAAATTTCCTTTTACTGTGATACCGCAATGGCGTAAAGAAGGCTTTGAGGTTGGCCGTGACAAAGTTATTCGCTTGATGGATAAACTTGGTTTACAAGTTAAACAGCGTATTGCTTATAAAGTGACAACGATGCGCAAACATAGCCATAGTGTCGCCGATAATATCGTTGACCAGAACTTTAACCCCAAACAGGCTAATCAAATTTGGGCAGGCGATGTGACGTATCGTGTGCCCGGAGTTCAGCACTAGCAAGGAATGCTTTAATGAACCACGAGTCTATTTGAAATACATAAATAAGGCAGCAGGAGCTAATTTGTTTATGACACTATCTGGTTGTGCAGGTTTCTCTTCAATAGAAATAGCAGTACCATTTTCATTAAACTCAACTACGCCATAATATTTGGGATTGGAAACATGGTAACCAAAAACCGTTCCACCAGAGGTTTGAGCATTGGCTTTTTGCAATGACTTGGTTAAATCATGGCCATAAAACATGTTATCCCCAAGAATTAATGCTGCGGGGCTACCTGCTAAAAAGTCCTCAGTGATAATGAATGCTTGAGCTAATCCATCGGGGCTAGGTTGAGGTTTATAAGATGTTTTTATGCCAAAGTTATCACCATTGCCAAGTAAATTTTCAAAACGGCCTATTTCTTCAGGTGTAGATATCACTAAAATATCATTTATACCTGCTTGCATTAGTGTCGCCAAGGGATAGTAAACCATAGGTTTATCATAAATGGGCATAGGCGAGTACCGCTGCCACCTGCTAGGATAATTCCTTTTCTCATCATAAAGCCTTATGTTTGTATTTAATAAATTTAGTTAAGTTGAAACTGCCAATGCAATTTTGTATTGCTGACCCCTTTAATCGCTTTTATCAATCGTTTCATTTTAAAGGGGGTTAATTGTGCTGTGGTTTTTTGGTCTATTTCATACTTAACTAATACAGTAGCAGCTTTTTTACCTTTAATAAGAGTATATACAGTCCAATTGTTTTCTATTAATTGTCCTGTAACATTCCAGCCTTCAGGAATTAATTTATTCCCATAAAAGCTCGGCTTACCATCTAAATTACTGCCGTCAAAATGATAAATATAATATCGACTCTTGGCGTCATTATTTGTTAACTCTACTTTTTCAATGGATGTATAATAATGGACTTTAGGTTTTATGCTGTGATCATTTTCAATAGCTGCAATTTGTTTTGTAACGACATTATTAGTTACACTAGATGAAAGTGCTGTTTTTAGGATTGTTGATGGCAAAACTAAAAAAATTATCAGGCTGACAATAACTACCTTGTTTGGCGTCTCTGCCCAGTTTATTTTTGTTTTTGCTTTTAGATCAAATAAATCATTGTCCGCTAAGCTATTCCCCCAGCGAAACAATAAAAACATGAATGGAATATAGAGATACCAACCAAAGGTATTATGATCTTCCATTAAACTACTTTCCATATTTGAGTACTCACCGATAAGAATTAAGGCGGTAATTCGTATCCAGTTTGTTAGTAAAGAGCCTAATATAGCGACAATAAAAAATATCACCGCACGTTTAACATTTTTAATATAAAGAAAAATAAATAATGAACTAATCGCTAAAGAAACAATAAGGTACCTTAAGCCGCTACAACCTCCAGCTATTTCAAAAACACCCGCGGGTATAGTAACTAATTGACCTTCTACATAGGTTGGAACTTCAGTGAAATTCATGATGAAGGTAACGGCAGCCACGGAAATGTTTTGTAAAATTGGTGTTAGTATTCCCCAAAAAGGAAATATAAAAATTAAAAAAGCAGTGGGAAATAACATTTGCCAGCTAAATCGATAAATCATCGGGATACTAGCAAGGCAAACTAATAAAAATGACAACCAATAACCAATACTTATTTGTGCATTAGTGGTAATAAAAAGTAAATAGCAACAGGCAATTAACAATAAGGTAAAGGGGATGGATATTTTTTCTCTAAATTGAAGTTTGCCAATCAGGGAAAGTTGATAATATAAATAAAGGCTAATAAAAGGGATTAAAAAGGCGTGCGAGTATGTACCATCATCAAAACCGTGACGCCATAAGGTGATTAAAATAGGGATGTTGAGTACAGAAATCAGTAAAAAAATGGCGATTAACGCTATAAAAGGTTTATTTATATTACTTAGTGATGTTTTATTGTTGTTATTAATATTCATTACAGCGTTAATTTTTATCTGAAATCCATTTAATGGTAACTCTAGCAATACTGAACTAAAGTTACCATTTTTTTGTTAATGTGACGTATCATTATTGTTAGTTGATCTCTTGTAGATAACTTTCATCTTAAAAGACATTGAACCATATAGTTATTTAATTCATTACATCTTGTTGTGCTTCATAGTTTCTCCAATGAACAGCTAGGTTATCAAAAGAGCTTTTGGCAACGGCAGCATCCCAAGAACAACCTTTTTTACTCAGACTTCCAATAAAGCCAATTAGTGATATTTGCTGGGATCGCAATGACATGAAAACTGGCACCAATACCAGTATTAGCTGAAAATAGATTCAATACAGGTAGCGACTGGTATAGTATTTGCTGCAAGTGTAAATAAACACTACAATAAATTATTAGTGGCGTTAGAGCACCTAATAGATAAGCAAGTTAAGAAAATAGAGACGTTTAAAAGTAAGCCAATCATTGCGGAGTTTGAGTAGCGTATGATTAATTATCCAGAGAGTTCCTATTTAATAGACTCATATAACACTCGTTAATTTTAAATATAAATATAAATATAAAGGACAAGGAATGAAACAAAATATTATAAATATAGCTCTGGCATCTGTTTTAGCTATTGGTATAGGGGCTTGTTCGCCAAGTTTAACTTCAGTTCAACATATAGAGAAAGGGAAATCATATTTAGCAGAGAATAAAAATAACGAAGCAATAATAGAGTTAAAAAATGCGATAAAGAAAGATGCTAAAAATCTAGATGCAAGATTGATACTAGGCAAAACTTACCTGTCTCAGGGGGATTATAAAAATGCTAAAAAGGAGTTAGAGCGCTCTATAAAATTAGGAGCGACTTCTGAATATACCACCCCAAACTTAGCAGAAATTTACTATAAACTTAATGACTTTGACAATGTATATAACTTAGTGGCTTCGGCTGAACTGTTACATGATGAACAGTATGTAACAGTATTAACCTATGCAGGTATGGCTGCAATCTATGAGAAAAAGTTTGATAAGGCCCAAGGTTACTTTGATAGAGCAATACAAATTAGTGAGGATTTTTTATATAGCAAAATTAGCCGAGGGTACATGGCTAGAACTGAAGAGGAAATAAGCAGTGCCATTGAATCCGTTGAAATCTTAATGGCAAGTAATCCTGAAATAGTGGATTTAATTTTATTAAAAGGTTATTTATTACAATCTACTAAGCAATATCAAACTGCTGCGGAAACATTTACTGAGTATAGTGTCAAACGACCAAAAGAGTCTTCTATTTTATTTTTTATCGCTCAAAACTATATAAGAGCTAATCAACTTGAACGTGCAGAGCCAATTGTGGATGCTATTTTGAAAATAGCTAACAGTCACCCTTTGGCAAATCAGTTAAAAGCACAAATATTATTTGATAATAAAAATTATGCTTTAGCTAAGCAGCATGCTAATACCGCTCTTCAACAGCAACCAGATTTAGCGCTCTCTCATATTATTGCAGGCTTAAGCGCGTATTATGTAAAAGAGTATGAAAGTACTTATCAGCATTTATCTAAAGTATCAAAGCGACTACCTAAGCAATCTTTGGTTAATCGGATTTTTATTGAAGTTCAGTTATTGCTTGGTTACGAAGTTGAAGCATTAGATTCTATTCAACAATTAATGGATAGCAATAATATAGATTTTAACTCACTGCTAACCCTGAGTAATGAACTTATTAAATCGGGAAACAATATAGCGGCTAAAGCGCTAATAGATAAAGCCGGAGTATTGGCTGACAAGGATCCAAGTAACTTATTAAGACAAGGCTTTTTAAGATTAAGGCTTGATGATGTTGAACTTGGTATTGCTGCTTTAGAAGAGTCTTTAGCATTAGATCCCAGTTCTGACACAGCGGAGGGAGGCTTAGTTATTGGGTATTTGCAAAATAAGCAGTATGATTCAGTGCTAAAAATAGCCAAAAAATGGCAAGAAAATTCGGACAAAAAGGTATCGGGACTATTATTACAAGCAACTATTGAGGCTGAACAACAACTTTATGGTGAAGCAAAAGTAACATTGAAAGACGTTTTTACTATAGAGCCGAATAATATTGCCGCTCATTTAAATATGGCTATTATTGAACATAAGTCTGGCAATTATTCAGTTGCATTTGAATCATATAAACAAGTATTAACGTTAAAGCCTAATCACGAAAAAGCAATTTTTTTAATTACCAAATTAACTATCGATTCACCGAGTTTATTACCAGAAGTTAAGCGTTCTTTGCAAGAGCTTCTTGCATTAAATAATAATATGAGCATTAAATTAGGACTAGCCAATGTATTTCGCACAGAAGGTAATCTTGGTAAAGCTTTAGAGTTATATGTTGAGTTAATGGCAACAGGGTCTCTTGATGGTATCGAAATTATGGTTGGCGATCTATACAGTTTAACTAATAAACTAGATAGGGCTATAGATACCTACAAAAATTATTATGAAAAAAACAAAACAAATTTGATGGCGGGAAAACGCTTGATCGTTGCGTATGAGCAAGCAAAAGAATACGCATTGGCTGCTAGCCTAATTGGAGCAATGAGAAATTATCATCGTAACTTAGATGGGCTAGTTTTATTGAATGGTTATTTTAAATCTATGGCTAAACAGGATGTTTCTTCTACTGATTTAACTATTATAAAAGGTTCACGGCAATTAAATAATCACTGGTTAGCTAATCAAATGCATGGACATATTGCCTATAACGAAAAAAATTATGATCAAGCTGTTAACGAATTTGAGTCAGGGTATCAAAAAAATCCAACACAACTTACCTTAACGACTTTATTTAAAGCGCTTTCTTTAAATGGTCAAAATGATAAGGTGATTGAGCTGAGTCTTGATTATTTGAAAAAAAATGAAGACAGCCGTTTAGCAAAAATTTATTTAGCAAATGCCTACTTAAATACAGCACAAAATGATAAAGCGCTAGCTCTGTACAGAGAGTTAGTGGATAAGTTCACAGGTAACGCTATTTTACTCAATAACCTTGCTTATTTGGAAATGCAACAAGGCAATAGCTTAGCCGCAATAAAGTACGCAAGAAAAGCATTAACACTCTCTCCAAATTCCATCACGGTTATAGATACCTATGCGCAAGCACTAGCATCGAATAAGGAATATAATCAGTCGTTAGATGCTTATGATACAGCATTAGTATTAGCCGATGAGAGCGAGAGTTTAGATATTATATTTGCTAAAGCGAAGTTATTGCTCACTATGGGCAATAAAAAAGTAGCTCGGCAGTTACTTTTGAGTATGACGGCACCATCAAATAGTGCAATGCAAATAAAAATTGATAAGTTATTAAGTGAGACTCGCTAATGTGTCAGTAAATTTTACACTAGTTGGTTCTTAATTTTATAACACTCTGACATGCCTTTGTAAGATTTTGTTTTATTTATGTTTTATATACTTGGCAATATACTTGCAGTGTTAGGTGTAGAATCAGAGAGAAATTAAATTAAGGATAACTATTTATGTTAAATACAATGAAGAAAAAATTAGCGGCTGTAGCGATATTAACAGCAATAGCGTTACCAGCCTCAGCGTCTATAGTAACAGTTGATGATGGCTCAGATGCATACACATTTGATCAATTAGTAGTAACAACAGAGGGTGATTCTGTTATTACTCAAACATTTGTTGATGGTGTTAATGATACTTTTGTTGAAATCGGATTAACTGCTGTTGGTACTTTTAAAAATGGTGGCGCTACAGTTGGATTTCCAACTGAGTATGATTTGATTTTTGATATCAGTCTTATTGGTACTGCGGCAACTACTGAAACTTTCCTTGGAAGTGGTATATTTGATATTGATGTTACCTTTAGTAATGCAAGTGTAGCTACTCTTTACCATGATGACGTGCCTTTTGGTGGTCTAAATGGTGTTAGTACAGCTATAGCAAATTTATCAGGTGCTACAGGTGGATGTGACCTTCAGGTTACAGCTGCCAATCCTGCCGCAACTACAAATAACGGCACATGTAATGTTAGCTTCGATTTTGACGCTCTTTTAGCTGGATGGTTTACAACTAGCTGGGGTGAAGATTTTACTACATTGGCTAATATGCCAACAATAGATTTTTCATTAGATATTGACATTACTGAATATAATGTTGATAGCCCAGCACCTGGCATCACAACTATTAAGGTTGCTCATGACGGTAGTGCTGTAATCAACGTTCCAGAGCCTACTACAATTGCTATTTTAGGTTTAGGCTTATTAGGTTTAGCTGGCTCACGTCGTCGTAAGTCTTAATTGATTATTGACATTGTTTAACGTTAAATAGTTTATAAAAAACCGGTTATATTAACCGGTTTTTTTATACCTAAAATTTAAGTAATAAATGAGATTGCAATTAAGCAACGCCTCAATTAGTTATATAAATATACAGGGCGTGGTAAGTTTAAAGTTAGCGGATTATCAAAGGTATTTAGTCAGTTTTAGAGCGTAATATTAAACAGTTCAATCAGCGTGACTTGTTGTATGCTGATAAGGGAGCATTACTCAGATGGCAATTAAGCTGGCGAAGCGATAATTCAGACGGAAATTGCCTTGCAAAACACCGACACTATTAATAAGCCTCAACATACTACCCTAATCTTAATTAATATTAGAATGTAAGGTTAATAATTGAGCGCTTACTAATAAGCGCACTTATTTAATAAGGAGCTTTTCTAAAGGGAGCCTTATTGAGCGAGACTTCGGTAATTCACTTCTGCCAACACGGCCTAAGAAAAAAGTATTTTCAGCGTTTTTAACTATTTTTTCAAACATTACTTTACCTTTTTTAGCATTTTTAATGACAGATTCATCTGCGGCAAAGTGAATGTTGTTGGTAAGGTATTTTGAAAATATAACAGGAGTTTGCTCAGGCTGAAAGCCAAGCCCTAACCTTGCTGAGGTTAGCCAGAATCGCTGTAAAACACGGCCCGCTGCTATATATTCTTCGGTAGTCGTGATAGGTTTTTCTGTTTGCAGTGCAAAATGAGCACAACTCTTTAAACTAGGGATGAAATCTAATTGAATACGAGGCATGACAGTGCCAGCAAGGTATTTATTAGCAAATTCTATTCTGCTCCAGCTATGAAACATCCATTGCATTACGCGGGCGGTAACCCAGTCTACACCCAAAGCTTGTTCAGGGATCTTCGTTTCACTGAATTGAGATTTCCATTCAATAATTTCTTTATGGACAGAAAATGCTTCTTTCATGGTTAAGCGAGTTTTAGCGTTAGTAAAATTAAGCTTTGCAATAGCCAGTTTTTGATCGAATGATTCAAACCACTGTAGAGTAAACCCTGGATCTAAAGCCCCCTCTAATTCTGTTTTCTCTGTTAGCGTTAGTTTTCGTGTACCCATTGCTCTTCTTTGTACTGCTCTGGTTTTTATGTAAGGTAATAAAGAGCTTTCAGTAATATGATTATCTGCTTCTAAGGTAACGGATAATTTCAAACACTCGTCATTAGAAGTATCACTTTCAACATGTGCTTTTAAATTAAATTTGCTAGCAGCAATGTCAATCGTCTCAAGCAATATTCCGTGTGCTAAATGACTTGAGTGACCGTCTAAATCGTAAACAACATCTCGCCTTGTGTCAGTAGCATGTATAACAAATGAGGTGTCATTAATGAGTTCAAATCGCCAACATTGTGCGTTATCTCCACTGGGAGCCCATCTTGCATAGTCAAGTACTTGCTCTGCAATAGTTAGGTTTTTAGTGTCTGCTATTTTGGTATTATTCATGTTGGCATTATCAAGCAACATCTTTTTTCCCAGAGTGAAGGCTAAACGTTGAAGAGGGTTTTTATAACCCCCAGGACGCCAAGTCTTTTTAAATTGATTGGTGTATGCATCAAAATGTAATCCCCATGGTACATTAAGTATGTCACCTCTATTTAATAATATTTTAGCCACTTGTGAACCGGCAACACCTGAAGCTAATTGGCAGCCCATCATAGTAGATGGCCCTTTTTTATTGGCTAAATCAAGCTTTGAGGGATCAACTAAGTATGATTTTTGTAGGGCAGCGGGAGTTAAGCCAATAAAAAACTTTAAATATTGCTCATTCTCTGTGAAGCCTTCTAATCCAAAGTATTCTTCAAATGTCATTTTACCGGGTAAAAAATTTAAATAAGCTGTACCCATGCCTATAGGAGCAGCAGTGGTTGCAGGAATACCTTTTTCGGCACAGTGTTTAAATACAACTCTTCGGGCTGTTAAAGCAAAAAAATCTAAAGAGTCAACATAGCAGTCGACACCTTCTAAGAATTCTTCAGTATTATTAGCATCAATGCCATCGGGAAATACTTTAATGTCGACTTCTGGGTTTATCGCTTTGGCCATATTAACCATGGTGTCTAACTTTTTTACATCGTAGGTATTAATATTGGCACCGGCTTGTCGATTGGTATTCTCACAAGCAAACTCATCAAAATCAGCCAGGTGGAATTTGGTAATACCTAACCTTATTAAGGTTAGTAAGTGCGAGCCGCCAACGCCTCCCATTCCGGCAATGGCTATTCGTTTAGTTTTTAAAATATGTTGCTCTGATTCACTAAACCAACCTATATTGCGAGAAAAAGCTAAATCATAATCAAATTGCTGAGTCATAGTATTCCACTTATACTTATTTGTTAACTATCGGTAAGATCGGTGTGAGGAAGCAAGAAAAGTTGGCTTTTCAGGTCATTATGAATAACATTGTAGAAATTAATCATTTCTTCGGTTAGTTCTTTAAAAAAATGAGACCTTTCTAAATAAAACATAGCTCTTCTTCCGTGATAATCTGTTTCATCACCCACTTGTAAAAAAGGCAAACCAAACCGTTTTAAACAACGATTGAGTCGAGGTTCCATCATTACAAACATGCCTTGATGATTACAAATTTCGGCTAATGCTATTCCTGAAAGGTATAATCCCATTGCTATATTTGGGAAATTACGCCTTTCGTCTTCAGAGTACACAGTTTTAGGGTCTATTTTTTGTAGTACAAAAGGGATTTTTTTCTCATTATCACGTCTTCTAAATGATTCTAATACAGCTAATCGGGATATTTCGCCATAGCCGCCACGAATTAAAGAGCTAGGAAAAATATCAGCTCGAGCACTACTAAGACAATTTTTTTCAAATGGCAAGGGCATGGTTGCATCATTAGCAGGGGGAATTACTAATCTAATACAGCCGGCATAAGTGTTTGTTCTTTTATGTACTAATAAACAATGAAATGCACAAAAATCATATTCATCTATTTCCATTTTATTTTTGTTTTCTGGTTCCCAACCAAGTTCTTCACTATATACACCATAGCGAATTTTGAATGCTTCTTGTCTTAATTCTTTCGTGTTTGCAAATTTAACAGCAAAGTACTGACTAAAGTTGTCAGCAATAGAAAAATCACTCATTTTAATTCCATATTAATTTTGTTTTATAAATTAAAAATAATCACACTAAATATAGCAGGAAACTCTTTTTGTTCCTCGTTTTTTAAGATCTTATTTGAAAGATGTCTTTGGGATAATAGTAATATATTATCTTTATAATCAGGTAACATCAACGATGATATCGCTGATAAAGTAAAGAAAATTTTAAGTATTCAGTTTAGTTATATGAAAAAGAAAAAGAACAAGTTAGCTACAACTAATTGTCATATTTATTGATAGAAACCTTTGTACCACTGTACAAATTGTTCTACACCCTTTTCAATGCTCATTGATGGCTTATATTTAGTTACGGCAAATAGGTCGTCAACATCGGCATAGGTTTGATACACATCGCCCGGTTGCATTGGCATTAGATTTTTATTAGCAGTAAGGCCAAGAGAGTTTTCTAAAGATTGAATGAAATTGAGGAGTTTGACCGGATTACCATTGCCGATATTAAATATTTTATAGGGTGCAGAGCTGTTTGCTGCAGAAGCTGACTCAACTGACCAATCATTATTTTTTTGAGGAATAATATCTTGAATTCTAATAATTCCTTCTACGATGTCATCAATATAAGTAAAGTCTCTGCGCATATCGCCATTATTATAAACATCAATGCTCTCACCATTTTGTATCGCTTTGGTAAATTTAAATAAAGCCATATCTGGACGACCCCAAGGGCCATAAACAGTAAAGAAGCGCAGACCTGTGGTCGGGATATTATACAAATGGGAATAAGTATGTGACATTAATTCATTAGATTTTTTAGTGGCAGCATACAATGAAATCGGATGATCTACGCTATCAGACGTTGCAAAAGGTACTTTGCTATTTAAGCCATACACCGAACTTGATGAGGCATAAACTAAATGTTGCACGTCATTGTTTCGACAACCTTCTAATATGGTTAAGTGACCAACAAGATTTGAATCGGCATAGGCCATAGGGTTATCTATGGAATAACGAACCCCTGCTTGTGCAGCCAAATGTATTACGCGATCAAATTTTTCTTGTGAAAATAATTGTGCAATACCTTCACGATCAGCTAAATCTAGCTTGATAAAGGTAAACAATGTGTATTTTTTTAGGCCCTCTAAACGTGCTAATTTAAGGTTAACGTCATAATAGTCATTAAGGTTATCAATACCGATAACATCATGCCCTTGTTCGCATAAACGCTGTACTACATGAAAGCCAATAAAGCCGGCTGCGCCCGTAACTAAAAATTTCATTTCTGCTTCCTAAGATTATTTATTAAGTTACTAGTTTTGAGCAACGAAAACACCGTGTTAAACGTGTGGTGGATTAGCTACTGTAACTTTTCTACTCGTGGCTTAAGTGGCTTTTCTAATACTCTCACCACGGCCAATACCGTAATAGGCGAAGCCACGTTCTTTAAGTAAGATTGGATCATATAAGTTACGACCGTCAATTATTACTTTGTGAGTTAATGCTTTAGCTATTAAGTCAAAATCTGGTGCTCTAAACTGGCTCCACTCGGTACAAACTACCAAGGCATCTGCACCATTTAAGGCTGACTCTTTAGTACCAACTAACGATAAACCGTCTCGTGAACCATATATGCGTTGGCATTCTTCCATTGCTTCAGGATCATAAGCCTGTACTTTTGCACCGACTTGCCAAAGAGCTTCCATTAATACCATTGCTGATGCTTCGCGCATATCATCGGTTTGTGGTTTAAATGATAAACCCCAAACGGCAATGGTTTTACCTTTTAAGTCATTATTAAAATAGGCGTTTAAGTTTTTAAATAATTTTTGCTTTTGTGCATAGTTTACTGATTCAACCGCTTCCAATAAGGCCGGTTTATAATCAATACCATGGGCTGTACGTACTAAGGCTTGCACGTCTTTAGGAAAACATGAGCCCCCATAACCACAGCCTGGGTAAATAAACTGATAACCAATGCGAGAATCTGAGCCAATACCGTGGCGCACCGCTTCTATATCAGCACCTAATAATTCAGCGAGATTAGACATTTCGTTCATAAAACTAATTTTGGTTGCTAACATGCAGTTAGCTGCATATTTAGTTAATTCAGCAGAGCGCACATCCATGAAAATCATTCGATCATGGTTGCGGTTAAAAGGGGCATATAATTCACGCATTGCTGTTTGTGCCAACTCACTTTCTGTACCCACTATAATACGATCGGGCTTCATACAATCACTAACGGCAGCCCCTTCTTTGAGAAACTCAGGATTTGATACCACATTAAAATCAATAGTGAGTTTACGTGATGTCAGTACCTCAGCAATTTTTGCTGATACTTTATCGGCAGTACCCACGGGAACGGTTGATTTGTTAATAATGAACTTAGGGGAGTTCATATAAGTTGCAATAGTTTCAGCTACAGCAATAACGTATTTTAAATCAGCTGAGCCGTCTTCATCAGGAGGAGTACCAACAGCAATAAATTGCATTTGACCATGTTCAATACCGGCTTTAGCATCCGTAGTGAAGTTTAGTTGACCACTTTTGTAAGTTGCCTCGACTAAAGGGGTTAAACCTGGCTCATAAATAGGGATTAAGCCCTTTTTAAGGTTATCAACTTTTGTTTGATCTATGTCTACACATAGCACATCATGACCAACAGAGGCTAATACAGCCGCTTGCACTAAACCAACATAACCAATACCAAAAACGGTAACTTTCATTCTTTCCCTTAACTATTTTTAACTAAATAATATTATGGCTAAATATACCCTTTTCTCACTTTTTTTCCAACTTAAAGGCAGAAATTATTTACCCGTGAATTGTCATAAATTAACATGTTAAGCAATAATTGTTTATACGTTCTAATCTGCAAAAATTGCGTGGGCAACAGTTTTACTTTATTTTTTACGACCTGAATAATTATAAACTAATCGTATTTAATAAGGTTACTGTACTTGCAGGATTGTCGAAACATTTCCTATGGCTTATGATGGCAGCATCAGCTTGTTATTTTTTAATGGAACCTAAATGAACGCTAATAATATTATCCCCGTTATCATGTGTGGTGGTAGTGGCACACGTCTTTGGCCGTTATCTCGCGCGCAATTTCCGAAACAATTTTTACCACTGGTTCATGACACTAGCATGTTGCAAGATACCTTAGCTCGCTTACCTAGTCAGCATCAAGCGCCAGTGTTTATTTGTAATGAAGATCATCGTTTTTTAGTGGCAGAGCAGGTTAAACAAGTTGACTGCGCTAAAGCGACAATTTTACTTGAGCCTAAAGGGCGAAATACTGCGCCAGCTGTTGCATTAGCAGCATTAAATGCGTTAACCGATAATGACGATGCTTTGTTATTGGTCTTAGCGGCAGATCACGTCATTAAAGAGACGAAAAAATTTCACCAAGCGGTTAGTGTGGCAACTGTTGCGGCAGAACAAGGTAAATTGGTTACTTTTGGTATTGTACCAACCCATGCTGAAACGGGTTATGGCTATATACAAAAAGGCAGTAAACAAGAGGAGCAGCAAGAAAGCCAACAAGGTGATGATATATACCGAGTAGCAAAATTTGTTGAAAAACCTAACGCTGAAATAGCACAAGGCTATTTAGATTCAGGCGACTATTTATGGAATAGCGGTATGTTTCTCTTTAAAGCTAGCCGCTATTTAGAAGAATTAGAAAAATTTAGACCAGATATTTTATCTGCCTGTAGAGCGTCAATGGCAAAAGTAGAAAAAGATCTAGACTTCACTCGTCCTGACAAAGAGTCATTTTTACAATGTGCTGATGAGTCTATTGATTATGCGGTAATGGAAAAAACAGCCGATGCAGTTGTGGTACCTTTAGATGCAGGTTGGAGCGATGTTGGCTCTTACTCCGCACTTTGGGAAGTGTGCCAGCAAGATGCTCAGCATAATGTGATTAAGGGTGATGTTATTGCTCACGATACTAGTAATAGCTATATCCACAGTCAAAATAAATTGATAACTACACTGGGTGTCGATAATTTGGTGATAATTGATACTCCAGATGCGGTGTTAATTGCGAATAAAGATAAAGTTCAAAATGTTAAAGAGATTGTTAATGAGCTTAAAGCCAAACAACGCACTGAAAGTATCATTCATCGTGAAGTGTATCGTCCGTGGGGTAAATACGACAGTGTTGATAACGGTGAACGCTTTCAAGTAAAGCGCATTACGGTTAATCCGGGCGCTAAACTTTCAGTGCAAATGCATCATCATAGAGCCGAACATTGGATTATTGTTTCAGGCACAGCAAAAATCACCCTTGATGAGAAAACCTTCCTGTTAAGTGAAAATCAGTCTACTTATATTCCGATTGGCGTTGTTCATGCGTTAGAAAACCCAGGAAAGTTACCATTAGAGATGATTGAGGTACAATCGGGTAGCTATTTAGGTGAAGACGATATTGTCCGTTTTGAAGATCGCTATGGAAGAGCAAAATAATGACGGAATTAACTTGTTTCAAAGCTTACGATATTCGCGGCAAACTTGGCGATGAACTAAACACTGATATTGCCTATCGCATTGGTCGTGCTTTTGCGCAACACACAAAAGCTAAAAAAGTAGTGGTAGGCGGAGATATTCGCCTTACCAGTGAAGAACTGAAGTTAGCACTCGCTAACGGCTTAATGGATGGTGGTTGTAATGTTATTGATTTAGGTTTGTCCGGCACAGAGCATATTTACTTTGCTACTAGCCACCTAAATTGTGATGGTGGTATTGTTGTTACCGCTAGTCATAACCCTATTGATTACAATGGCATGAAATTAGTACGAGAGAACTCTAAACCTATCAGTGGTGATACCGGTCTCTTCGATATTAAAGTCTTGGCAGAGCAAAACAACTTTAGTGATATTGAACATAAAGGTCAACTGAGCTGTTATGATATTACTAAGGCTTATACCGCGCATTTATTAACTTATATTAATACTGACAACTTTTCTCCATTAGGCTCTTCATTAGGCAAGGTATTAAAATTAGTGGTCAATGCCGGTAACGGCACTGCAGGCCCCGCACTTGATGCCATTGAAGCAGCTTTTAATCAATTAAACGTGCCCATTGAATTTATTAAAGTGCATCACCAGCCCGATGGTAATTTCCCTAATGGCATCCCCAATCCACTGTTAGTTGAAAATAGAGCAGCCACAAGTGATGCTGTTATTAAGCATAAAGCGGATATGGGTATTGCTTGGGATGGCGACTTTGATCGCTGTTTCTTCTTTGATGAACGAGGAGAGTTTATTGAAGGTTACTATATTGTCGGCTTGTTGGCGGAAAATTTTTTAGCTAAGTCGGTAAAGGCTAATACTCCACCACAAAAAATCATTCATGATCCGCGCTTAACGTGGAATACTATCGATATTGTTGAGCAAAGTGGTGGTCAAGCCATTCAAAGTAAAACTGGACATGCTTTTATCAAAGAGCGTATGCGTAGTGAAGACGCTATTTATGGCGGTGAAATGAGTGCTCATCATTATTTTCGCGATTTTTTCTACTGTGATAGCGGTATGATCCCATGGTTATTAATTGCTGAGTTGGTGTGTTTGCATCAACAGCCTTTATCTAGCTTAGTAAAAGCGCGTATTGAAGCGTATCCATCATCAGGTGAAATTAATTATAAACTTGCGGATCCTAAAAAAGCTATCGATAGAGTGTTTGAAAATTATCAAGCAGTTGCGCAAGTGATAGACAAAACTGATGGCATTAGTATGGAATTCGGCAATTGGCGCTTTAATTTACGTAGTAGTAATACTGAGCCAGTAGTACGTTTAAATGTTGAATCTAAAGGTGATAAAGCATTAATGCAAGAGAAAACTCAAGAAGTATTAGCATTGTTATTACAGTAATGTAAGTTGTTAAGTGACGAGTAATAAAAGTATCAAGTAATGATTAAATCTCAATATAGGGAAATTAAATGAATTTTTTAAAATCAATAGTTTGTGCCAGTGTTATTTTGGCGGTATCTGCTTGTGGCAATAATGAAACAGCGCAAACACATCTTGTACAAGCAGAAAAATTATTAACTGAGAAACAAAATTCATCGGCAATTATAGCATTAAAAAATGCGATTAAATTAGATGGGAAAAATGGTAAAGCGAGATTTTTACTTGGTCGTTTGTATCTAGCCTCAGGTGATAGTTTTAGTGCAGTGAAAGAATTAGAGCGGGCGTTGGAATTTAAGTATGATGCTAATAAAGCACTGCCTTTGCTTGCTCGTGCTTATATGTTAACCGAATCCGATGATGATATTTTTTCACTTGAACAAGAGGCTGAGTCATTAACTCAAGCAAGTAAAATACAGTTTTTAGCTTATAAAACCATTGCGGCTTTACGAGGGGATAACGAAAAGCTTGCAAGTGAAACTGTTGCGATAGCGCTGTCGATATCAAACGTCGATCGCTATAGTTTGTTGGCAAATGCCTATTTAGAATTTGCTAATAAAAATACTGCTCATGCAGCGGCTTTGGTAGTACGAATTTTAACAGCAACACCTGACAATGCTGATGCACTCATGCTGCAAGGACAAGTTGCTATAGTTGAAAAAAATTATTCACTAGCAGTTGCTAGTTTTGAAAAGTATTTTGAATTACAACCTAACTCTAGCAAAGTGCAGTTATTTATTGCCGATGCTCTCTTGAAGAATGGGCAATATTCACAAGCCGAGACTATTGCTGACACTATTTTAGCGAAAATACCTAATCAGGCTTTTTTGCAATATATAAAGGCGATGGCACGCTTTGAAGTAAAAGATTATAAATCGGCTAGCCATTTTTCTAACTCATCACTTGCCTCGGGATTTAATTCCTTTAGTTTGAAGCTGGTCGCAGGCGCTAGCGCTTTTTACTTACAAAATTATGAACAATGTCATTTATTTTTAAAAGATGTAATTAATTATCTACCGGTTGATCATGCTGCACGGAAAATGCTAGCGGTAAGCCAGTTACAGCTAGGGTTAATTGAAAACATTAGCGAAACCCTAGGTGATTATTCATCGTCTAATAAAGATAATACTCAGTTTTTAGCCGTGTTAAGTTATGAATTGATGGAACGTGGTGCTTATGAAAAAGCCAAAGAGCTGGCAAAGCATGTGACTGATGCACCTGAAGTCAATGCTGAGCAAAATGCGCGGGCTGGTATTTTAAAATTAATGATGAACGACCCCTCAGGCGTTGAAAATTTAGAACTGGCTTTACAACAAAACCCGGAGTTAATTTCTGCTGAACTTGCTTTGGCATTTGCTTCAATTAAAACCGGTGATTTGACCAGAGCAGACGTCATAGCAAATAAATGGCTAAAACAATATCCAACTAAAGCGGGGGGCTATAACTTAAAAGCAACGATTGCGTTTGTACAAAATAAGCTAGCACAAGGACAAGCAGCATTAGAGCAAAGTTTAAAGCTAGAGCCGAATAATGTTTACGCATTAACTGAAATGGTGAAGTTGGCTAAGCATCAGAAAAAACCAACTAAAGCAATGGCACTTACCGAAGAGGCTATTGTTGCGCATCCCAATAATCTTAAAGTGTTAGCGCAGTATTTTGAATTGCATAAAAATAAAGAGGGTTTACAACCACTTATAAAAGCACAGCAAGTGAATGAAAGTAACATTAACTATGGGACTTTATTAGCAGAAGCATTGATTCAACTGGATAAACATAAACGTGCAAATGAAATATTAGCGGGTTACCAGCTCAATACTAAAACACCAAAACGTTATTGGCAGCTAATGTTAATTGCTAATGCTAAACAAAAAAATGCGCAAGAAGGGGTCTTGATTTTAGATAAATGGCGTAAAAATAATCCATACCATATTGAGCCAGTATTACTCTTAGTGAATTACTGGGCGGCTAAAAAACAACCCGATCGCGCTTTAAATATTTTAAAGCGTAGTTTTAAACAACACCCCAATAGTTTGATATTGCATTTGGTTAAAATGCAGGTGTTGTTAAACAGCAATCGCTCAAGTGAAGCAAGACGTTTTCTAAAAGAGTTATCATCATTTGATTTTAATAAAGATTTAAGAGCAGGCATTGAAGGACGAATTTTATTGCTAGAAAGGAATTTTTCTGCAGCAATACCCAAATTAAAGCAGCAATACTTTGCTAAGCAAAGTGCTCAAAATGCCATTTTTCTAGCGTATGGACTTGAGGGAAATAGCCAAAAACAAGCGGCGATTGACTTACTGGAAAGCTATTTATTAGAATATGGTCTACAGCCTAGGGTTAATTTGATTTTAGCGAATATGTATTTATCTCTTGATGAAAATAAAGCTATTATTAAATATGAAAAGTTAATCAAGGAACAGCCTAATAATATTGTGGCGTTGAATAATTTATCTTGGTTGTATATGGAGAGAAATCTATTCTCTCAAGCATTAATACATGCAAAAAAAGCGTATTCTTTATCTGCTGAAATACCTAATGTTGTTGATACTTATGCCCAAGTTTTATTAAAGTCAGGTAAAATAGCACAAGCATTAGTAAAAGCTGAACAAGCGTATAAATTATCAAAACCTGGAGATGTAGATATTGCACTGAACTTTGTCGAAACGTTATTGGCGAATTATAATAAAGAGCAAGCAAAAAGCATACTGTTGAAAGTTACCGCTAAAACTAAAGTACAAAAAGCCAGATATCAACAATTCTCAGGGCAGTTAATGTAACTGATTAATCGTTATGTTTATTCGTTTTACTTGATGATGCATAATTTAGCTGGAATTAGACACGACTTTAGGCAATGCACTGAGTGAAAGATAGTTGTTCGGGATTATATTGCCCTGAACAACTACATGAGAAAGGCTCTGTCTTTATCAATACCGACAAACTTTAAAGCGAGGTTCCATCATGACATAAGCATGCTTATGCCTGTCTATATTGCTATGTTTGCTGCAGCCATGTACAAGCCAATAGCAATAAAAAAAACATTGTAGCTCACTTCAGAATAATTACTTTCTTGAATTACACCCGTACGAGGGTATTTAAATTTATTTTTTACGACGCTTAAAAGACGAGTTCTTTACAGTAAACATTATGACATTTTTAATGCTTATTCTTTAAGGACGTTACTCACCATTGCTTAATTTGTCATATTTTCTTTTGTTATAAATATTGACTGTTGAATTTTGGATGCTTTAGTTTTGATCGGAATAATTTTTAATGCTGTTTGATAACCTATATCAAATAGCTGTAATTTTTGTTCGTCTGTCATCGAAAAATCTACACCAGAACACCCTCCGGTATTGATAACAATAGTATTATGCCAGAAAGCATCGTTAATATACTCTCGTGAAATGGTGGTCATAAAGGTGCGAATAAGTAAGGTGATGTAATCAAAGATAGGAAAGAAACGATTAGTTTTTAGTTCGTCATATTCATGTTCACTTCTAAGTCTGAAGCACATTACTGGTGTATCATCTTGAGCCCAATCTCGATGTAGGGCATCTTCAGATAATATGCTGCCATCAACCAATAAGTGTTTACCAAACGGTTTAAAACTAAAAACGAGTGGGATAGACATAGAAAAACGGACGGCTTCTGACACTTTCATATTGGGTGTGTTTTCTTGATTAAAAATAACAGGCTTACCACTTTTTACGTCGGTAGCGACAAGGTGTAGTTGCATATTCATTTGGGAGAAGGTTTTACCTTGGAGATGTTTATCAACCCACTCTTCAAATACATCACCGGAGCTTAAACCACCATTGCGTATTAGCTTGAATAACGAAAAACCAGTAAATTGAGTATAATTAGTGGTTAGTGCTATTTCTTTTATTTCGTCAATAGAAAGGCCAGAAGCAAATAAACTCGCAATAATACTACCACCGGATACGCCGACTATATTATCAAATTGTATTTGTAATTTGTTTAAGGCGTGCAATACACCAAGATGGGCAGGTAAACGTGTTCCTCCACCAGCAAGTATAGGAACAATTTTTTCAGTCATGCAATTTCTCCGTAGTATCATTTATTATGGCTGATATCTGAAAGTGTGCGTTAAGATAAACTAAATAAGGTATTATATTTAAAACACAATGCAAAATATAATAATTGGAAGAATACCATGTTCAAAAAAATAGTTATTTTATTATCAGTTTTCAGTTTGCTCTATATTACCCCAGCGAAAGCTGAATTTGTTGATGTGGTAGCCAAAATAAAACCTTCGGTGGTTGGTATTGGTATTCATACACCCACAAGCAGACCACAAAATATATTACGTGGTACGGGTTTTGTCGTTGGTAATGGTCACTATATTATCACTAACGCCCATGTGTTACCAACAGAGATGGATGACAGTTTATTGCAAAAAATGGCGGTATTTATTGGTTCAGGGAAAAACGCTAAAGTGAGACACGCCGACATTATTGCCACGTCAGATTTATATGATCTGGCAATATTGAAAATATCTGGAACGCCCCTGCCAGCCATGAATTTGGCAGATAATAAAATTCGTCCTGATGGTAGTTATATTGCTTTTACTGGTTTTCCTATTGGTGCTATTTTAGGTTTGTATCCTGTTACGCATCGAGGCATTATTGCCAGTACTACGCCAACGGTTATACCCGCACAAACAGCAGGGCAGATTAATTTAAAAATGTTGAAACGTATGCGAAACCCTTATTCAGTTTATCAACTCGATGCAACGGCATACCCAGGTAATAGTGGGAGTGCTATGTATGATATGAAAACAGGTGAGGTTTTGGGGATTATTAATAAAGTATTTGTGCAAAGCACTAAAGAAGCGGTGATTAGTAACCCTAGTGGTATTACTTATGCTATTCCAGTGAAATATTTACACAAAATATTGAAAGAAAATAATATTAAGTGGTAGTTGAGTTGCTACTTGCCACTTGCTATCCGTGTTTGGTTATTTGTTGGTATTGAATACAAAGCGGATAGAGGCACAAGCTCGATATTTTGTTGTTGTAATGTTGGGATTAAATGTTGCAATGCCTGAATAGTTTCAGGGTGCGGATGCGCAATTGCAATGGCAACATTCTGGGTTTGGGCATATTCAATTAACGCTTGAAATTGCTTGTTAATATAGCTTTCTGTTAATTGATTGTCTAAAAAAATATGACGCCCTTTTACGGGGACTCCCAATTTTTGAGCAATAATACTTGCTTTGGAATAAGGACTGGTTTTACTGTCTAAAAATAGTAAGTGATGTTGTTTGAGAAAGCCCATTGTCCATGACATCGGCTTGACCAATTGCGTTAAGTGACTACCCATATGATTATTTATGCCTATAGCAAAAGGGACTTCTGCTAACGACTCACCTAAACTAGCATAAATTTCCGCTTTATTCATCGCACTAGTGAGTGCACCAGGGCCTAGTTTTTTACCGTTTTCAGCCTCCATTGGAATATGAAGTAATACTTCTCTGTGACTGGCGTTGGCCTCCATTGCTAATGCTTTACCATAAGGAGTATGGGGCAAAATAGAATAGGTAATAGCGCCAGGTAATAATAGTGCATGTTTGTCGGTCTCTCTATAACCTATGTCGTCAATCACAATAGCAATACGTGCGGGTTTGGCTTGTGCGGATGCCGTTGATAGTAGTGTAGTAAAAGAGAGAATGATAAAAAGAAAAAACGTCGATACAGCTGAAATCATTTTATATTTATTTATCAATAGAATCCGGCCCCAAAGCTTATCATTTAGTTTTAAGCTTGTCGCCTTTCGACTGCTTATTTCAGCAAGCTCTGGGTGAATAGAAACAGTTAGGACGTAAGTCATTTACACCATAGTTTAGGGTTAACGGCTTTACCTTGATGACGAATTTCAAAATAAAGCCCAGCCTGATCTTGTCCACCACTTTGTCCTACTAAAGCAATAGGTTCGCCGGTTTCCACTCTATCACCGACAGATTTTAATAAGGTTTGATTATGTGCATATAAGCTCATATAACCATTACCGTGATCAATCACGGTTAATAAACCGTAACCTTTTAACCAGTCTGAAAATAAAATAGTGCCACTATGTATCGTTTGAACTTGCCTACCAATGGGCGCACCAAGTAACACACCTTTCCATTTTAGATAACCTTGTTTTCGGCTACCAAAACTACGTAGTAGCCGCCCCTTTACGGGCCAAGATAATTGTCGCTTTAACTTACTTAACCCGACCAAATTAACCTCTGCACGAATAAGTGCAGTAAGCTTTTGCAAAGCAGCAGTTAGGTTGGCTTCTTCGGCTTTTAACTTGGTTAATTGTTGTTTGCTTGATAATAATTTTGTACTTAAAAATGCCAAGGTTTGACGTTGTTTGTTTTTGTTTTTACTTAAGTTTTTTCGTTGTTGCTGTTGGTTAGCTTTTAATCTTTGTAATTGTGCTACTTGCTCTTGATGTTGTGTCGTGACTTGCATTAACTGGGTAATGATTACTTGAAATTTATCAATTTCATTGAGGCGAGCTTTATTTAGATATTGATAATAGCTGATGGTGCGTTGAATTTTTTTACTTTCATCTTGATTTAAAACTAACTTCAAATAATCATGTTGGCCAGTAGTGTAAGCTGAACGTAGTTGCTGGGCTAGTATGCGCTCTTGCCTATTCTTCTGTGTACCTAATTGTTGTTTTTCTTTGCTAAGAACGGCTATTTTTTTATTGGTGATTTTTAACTGTTGATCTGTTTTATTAATCGCTTTTGCGGCTTTGGCGATAGCGAAATCGTCTTTTTTCAATTGTCGCTCTAAGGTTGCTCGGTTTTTATTCGTTTTAAATATAGTTGCTTCTTGCTTGGCAATGGCTTGTTGTACATTATTAAGTTTACGCGTGTTTTGTTGTTTGGATTTTTTGTGATTGCTGGTGTCAGCAGCCATACTGAAGTTGATAAAAGTTAAGCAGCTTAGGATAATTAAGTTGCTTAATAATTTACCAAATATTTGTATGGCGGTGAACGACGACTTTAACATTAATGTATTCGTTATTATTATTGTGTAATTCTTATCAGTTTGCCGTATTAATCAAGCTGCATCAATACTGAACCAGTCATTTCTTCTGGTTGTTCCATTGCCATTAAATGTAATAATGTTGGCGAAATATCACTCAAGGTCCCTGTTGTTGCGGGGATCGCTTTTCTACCAACATAAATTAATGGCACGGGCTCACAAGTATGCGCGGTATGTGCTTGGCCTGAATCTTCATCAAGCATTTTTTCGGCATTTCCATGATCAGCCGTAATTAAACACTCACCACCCACTTTTTGTAAAGAAGCGACTACACGTCCTACACAAGTATCAACGGCTTCACATGCTTTTACCGCAGCATCAAAATTACCAGTGTGACCAACCATATCACCATTAGGATAATTACAAACGATAAAGTCATATTCACCACTTTCAATGGCTGCAACCAACTTGTCGGTGAGTAGTGTTGAATTCATTTCTGGTTGTAAATCATAGGTGGCAACATCAGGAGAGGGGACTAAAATACGTTGCTCACCATCAAAAGTGTCTTCTTGCCCACCACTAAAGAAAAAAGTAACGTGAGCATATTTTTCTGTTTCAGAAATACGTAATTGGGTTTTGTTATGTTTAGCAAGCCATTCACCCATAACATTATTTAATGCATTTGGTGCGAACGCACAGCTGGCATCAATATCTGCGGCATATTGAGTTAACATAACAAAGTCACCAATGGCGGGTACTTTCTTACGGTTGAAGCCGGAAAAATCTTTTTCGGTGAAGCAGCGACTAAATTGGCGGGCCCGATCAGCTCTAAAATTCATGAAAATCAAGGCATCCCCATCATTCACTTTAATCGCTTCACCAGCGTTATTTAGTATGGCACTTGCACTCATAAATTCATCATTTTCATCACGTTCGTAGGCACCTTCTAACGCAGATAAAGCATTGTTATATTGATATTTACTGATGCCTGATACGAGTAAGTCGTAGGCTGTTTCAATACGATCCCAACGCTGATCTCTGTCCATGGCAAAGTAACGGCCAATAACAGAGGCAATTTGCCCTTCGCCAATATTGTTGACAAAAAGCTGGTCAAATTTTTGTTGAGCTTTTTCTAATGATGCTTTTGCACTACGTGGCGGTGTATCTCGACCATCTAAAAAGGCATGCAAGTATATTTTATTAGCCCCTCGTTTTTTAGCTAATTCCATCATGGCAAAAATGTGTTCTTCATGACTATGTACACCGCCTGGAGAAAGTAAACCAAAGATATGTACTGCTTTATTTTTCTCTACCGCTTTGTCTACCGCGGTACATAATGCTGGCGTTTGCGAAAACTCACCATCGCTAATTGCTTTAGTTATGCGAGTGAAATCTTGATAAACCACACGACCTGCGCCTAAATTTACATGACCTACTTCAGAATTACCCATTTGACCATCAGGTAAACCCACCGCCATGCCAGACGTTTGAATAAGCATGTTGGGATAATCACTTTTAAGTTGGTCTAATATTGGAGTATTAGCTGCTTGGATTGCATTAGAACTACTTTGTTCACGGTAGCCCCAGCCATCTAAAATTATCAAAACAGTCGGTTTTTTATTCGCCATCATTGCTATGCCTTTTAATTGTCGCTGAGTGGGAAATAACTCAATCAAGGTGGTATAAATTTAATTACTGTTATTGTACACATTCATGAGCGTTTATTTAAGCAAGAAATGTTTCATCAGTACTTACTAAACTCGCTATTCCAACTCACTTGGGTATAATGTGGCGATTTTACTATTTACTATTTTTATTATTTACCGAAAGAGTCACTATTTATGGAACAATTTATTGCTTTTGCTAGCAACAACGCGATGTTAAGTGCGGCTTGGGTTGCCCTTGTCGTTATCATTATCGGGATATCGATTAAAATTCAAATGTCACCGATTAAACAAATTAGCCCGCAAGATTTAACTTTCTTAATGAACAGAGAAGAAGGTGTTACGCTTGATATTCGTAGCGAAAAAGACTTTAACACCAATCATATTCTTGATGCGGTGGGCTTAACGAATGAAAAAATCACTAAAAATGGCTTTGCGAGCCTTGAAAAACATAAAGAGAATCCCATCATTGTTGTATGTAGTGCTGGTATTAGTGCGGTAAAAGTTGCTAATGATTTATATAAATCGGGCTTTTCTCGTGTCAGTGTCTTGAAAGGTGGTATGGGTGCATGGACAAGTGCGGGTTTACCCGTAACTAAGAGGTAGCGTTATTTATGGCGAAAATTGAAATATACACTAAAGCTTACTGTCCATTTTGTACGCGAGCCATTGCTTTACTTGAGCATAAAGCAGCAGCTTTGCCAGTCGTTAACGTTGAACAAATTAGTATTGATAGTGATATGGCATTGCGTGAAAAAATGATTGCACGCAGCAATGGTAGTTATACCGTGCCACAAATCTTCATTGATGATGTTCATATTGGTGGTTGTGACCAACTAGTCGCATTAGAAATTAACAATAAATTAGATGCTTTGTTGGCAAACTAAATAACGAAAAGTTAGTTGATAAAGATAAAAACAAATACTAAAGATAGGAAATCCTCATGAGTGATGAAAACCAAAACGAAGTAACTGAAACGACACAAGAAGAACAAGCAGGACCACAATTTGCCATTCAACGTGTTTACACTAAAGATGTATCTTTTGAAACGCCAAACTCGCCTGCTATTTTTCAATCAGATTGGAAGCCAGAAATAAAATTAGATTTAGATACACGCTCTAATAAATTGGCGGAAAACACCTTTGAAGTAGTTTTAGCGGTAACAGTAACGGCTACTGTTGAAGGTCAAACTGCCTTTTTAGCGGAAGTACAACAAGCAGGGATTTTCACTATTGGTAATTTACCTGAAGCGCAATTAGCACATACTATTGGAGCTTTTTGTCCAACAACATTATTCCCGTATGCACGTGAAACCATTGCTAGTTTAGTTAACCGTGGTTCATTCCCACAATTTAATTTAGCGCCAGTAAATTTTGAAGCTTTATTTGCTTCTTATGTACAACAACGCGCAGCTGAAGCCCAAGCTAACGTGCCAGAAAGTACTGAAACTCACTAGTTTTTAGGTCGAACGTTAGTTCGACAGGTAAAATATACGTCAAATAGCGAGAAAATTATGACTGTTTCTGCCAAAATTACCGTCTTAGGTGCAGGATCTTACGGTACTGCATTAGCGATTTGTTTGGCACGAAATGGTCATGAAACCCTTTTGTGGGGACGAGATCCGCAGCAAGTCGATGACATGATTAGTGCGCGTGAAAATGCTAAATATTTAGCAGGCTGTACTTTTCCTGATAGTTTGCAAGTGACCAGTGATTTACGCTTAGCAATACAAGCAAGTGATAATCTTTTAGTGGTTGTGCCTAGCCATGCCTTTGGCGATATGCTCAAAAAAATTAAAGTTGTGCTTGATGAGTCAGCCAACTCTAATGTTAAAATTGCCTGGGCAACCAAGGGCTTGGATCCTGATTCAGGTGACTTACTACAATATGTCGCTCAAAATATCTTAGGTGAAGATGTGGCGCTAGCCGTATTGTCTGGCCCAACCTTTGCTAAAGAGATGGCCGCAGGCCTACCTACTGCTATTTCTTTATCGTCTACGGATGATGACTTTGCTGTCACACTCTCAGATTTATTACATTGCGAAAAGTGTTTTCGGGTTTACCCTAATAAAGACTTTATTGGGGTGCAATTAGGTGGTGCCGTTAAAAATGTTATCGCTATTGGCGCTGGCATGGCTGATGGTATTGGTTTTGGGGCTAATGCACGTACAGCCTTAATTACCCGCGGTTTAGCTGAAATGACCCGTTTAGGCATTGCCTTAAAAGCTGATCCTGCCACTTTTATGGGTATGGCAGGCTTAGGTGATTTGGTACTTACTTGCACGGATAATCAATCTCGAAATCGTCGTTTTGGCTTGGCGTTAGGTAAAGGTGTTGGCGTTGAACAGGCGATGACAGATATCGGTCAAGTGGTAGAAGGTTATCGTAATACTAAAGAAGTTCATACATTAGCACTACGAATGAATGTTGAAATGCCTATTGTTGAGCAAGTATACCAAGTGCTTTATCAAGGTAAGGCCGCAAAATTGGCCGCTTCTGACTTATTATCTCGTGATCAAAAGCAAGAATAATTACCGTCACTTTTTTGTTATTTAATGCAACGGCAGCATTAAAAGTACTCATTTCACTTGTCAACGTAGTGCTTTTTCTGAATTTGAGCTAACTAATTTTAAATTTAATGTGAAATATCAATTAAAACAATTGGTTGTTATCAGTGTACAGCTGTTATATGTGAAATTCGTCACAGCTCTTACTTTGCTATTATCCTGTTCTTAAACCGCATTTACAAAACCTAACTGGCGCCAAGCATCATAAACAATTACCGCTGCGGCATTAGATAAATTCATACTACGGCTTTCTTTTAACATAGGAATACGAATTTTATCTTCATCGGGAATTTGACATCGCACTTCTTCAGGTAAACCACTGGTTTCCGAGCCAAATAATAGATAATCTCCTTGGGTAAAAGTAACATCACCATAAAAATTATTGGTTTTGGTGGTAATTGCGAGTATACGCTTTGGTTGTTCTTGCTTAATAAATGCATCGAAATTTTTATGATGATTTATTGCGGCAAATTCATGATAATCAAGACCGGCTCTGCGCAGTTTTTTATCGTCTAAATCAAAACCAAGCGGTTCAATTAAATGTAAACGAAAGCCAGAATTAGCACATAATCGAATTATATTGCCAGTATTTGGCGGAATTTGTGGTTGAAAGAGTACAACATCTAGCATAATGATAAGTTTGAGTCATAAGAGGAATTATTGCTAGTATACCAATCAAACTAACTAAGTGATCTTTTTAAATGGTCTAATTATCCAATAACATCGTTGCTTTCAATCCCAATAGCCAGCTATTGCTCAATCAGGCGTCTGTGTTCTTGAACATTTATCTTTATTGAAATTTGACCCATTAATTAATTTAATTGGTATTATAACGACTAAGCCTTATTTTTATGCCAGAAAAAACAGTGATAAAAAAAACAAGCGATCAAATTCATCATAAAAACTATGCTTATTGGGTGAAGTTAGCTGCTATTAGCTCTTCGTCTGTTGCCATGCTGCTCGTGATTATTAAGTTTTATGCTTGGTTGATTAGTGATTCTAGTGCAATGTTAGCATCTACCACTGATTCTATTTTAGATTTATTCGCCTCAGTAATGAACATTATTATTCTACGCTTTGCTTTAGCGCCAGCCGATAAAGAGCATAAGTTTGGACATGGTAAAGCGGAAAGTTTGGCGGGCTTAGTGCAAGCTGCTTTTGTGCTTGGCTCTGCTCTTTTACTTATTTTTAATGGTGTAGAGCGGGTCATTAATCCACAAATGATTGTACATAGTGAGGTCGCTATTTGGGTGACCATTATTGCGATTATTTTGACGCTTGCCTTAGTGGTTTTTCAGCGTTTTGTTATTAAAAGAACAGGTTCTATCGTTATTAATGCTGATGCTCTGCATTATCAGTCAGATTTGTTTTTGAATGTAGGTGTGTTAGCCGCCATCATTTTAAGCCAAGGAATTTGGCTACAAGCCGATGGTGTCTTTACCATTGCTGTCGCTTTGTATTTATTGTTTGGTGCAGGCCAAATTATTTACCAAAGTGTTTACCAGTTAATGGATCATGAATTGAATGATGATGAGGTGGCTAAAATAACAACTATTATTTTAGCCCATAAACATGCTCTAGGTTTACACGAACTTCGCACAAGACAATCTGGCATGCATCGTTTTATTCAATTTCATTTAGAGCTGGATGATAGCTTATCACTATTACAAGCACACAGTATTGGCGATGATATTGAACATAAAATTTGCCAAGCGCTTGCGCCGTGTGAAGTGTTTATTCATCATGATCCAAGTTCTGTTGTATCTGAAGAGTTGAAGCAACAGAGAAAAGAATAATCTGATTATTCGATGTTAGTTGAGGGAGAATGTTGCTCAAACCATTGAATAACTGCTTGTAATGCTTGTTCACGGTAAATATCACTTTCAAAAAATAATTCATGATAAGCTCCGGCAATAACTAACGGTTTACCATTGGGGTATGAATGCGGCTGTAATTGATGCAATTGTTGGCAAAAATCATTTTGCGCCTGGTTCTTAATAATTTTATCTTGGCCTGCTTGTAACACCAATGTAGGAGTGATTATTTTATCGATGTTGTTGAATATTTTCTTTAGCGCTTCTTGTGACTCAGTTAACCATTGTACGGTTACCCCACCAAGTTGAATTTCTGCTGTGCTTTTATATAACTGAGTAAATAGTTGATAGCGTATCGAAGAGTGCATTAAGATATTATCGGAAAATGCATTGTGAGCGAAGCCCTTATGGCCAAGAAAATACCAAGGAGTATCATCAAACCATTGATTTAACTTTGCAGAAATTTTTAAAACAGACTCGGCAATAAACTTTGGGATGCTACCACTATCAAAACCTAGCATAGGCGAAGACAATACAGCGGCTTGTATATTGTTAGGGAAATCTTGTAAATATCTGGCAGCAATCGCTCCTCCCATTGAATGAGCTAATAAATAAGGTTTGCTACCTTGGCAATGGGGAGTAACTATCTTTTCAATAAAGCTTGTTAAATCATCAACATAATATTGAAAATTTTCGACATGGCCTTTGTGTGGATTTGCTAATAAACGCTGAGATAAGCCCTGACCACGATGATCAATAATAAAGATACTATAACCGTGATTGAATAAATCGAAACTGAGTTCTTTATATTTAAGGTAACTCTCACTGCGCCCTGAAGAAATGACTAAGCACTTGGCTGGTATAGCCTCACTCTTGTTAATAAAGGTAGCATAATTTATACGCACATTATTAACGCCACTAAAATGGGAAAAGTTACCCTGTTGCCAAAAATGAGCAATTTCATTCACATACCGGCTAGGTAGTTGGGATTCAGTGGTAAATTTATTGTTGTCAGCTTTCGTCATAAACCCTACTAGCGCAAAAATAACACACCCAAGCCACCTCAAAATACGTATTTTAGGTTGAGTAATAAACATGTTTCAGCATCTTTTATTACTATTGTTTCGTTAGGCTTGCTTCTAACTCAGCTAATCTTGTTTCTAGCATAGCTATTTTAGTACGAGTTTTAATCAATACTTGCGTTTGTACATCAAACTCTTCGCGAGTTACTACATTAAGTTGTGATAATTTACGTTGCAGCACCGTTTTGGTTTTATCCTCAAAGTCATTGGCTATATTTTTTAAGCTTGGTGGAATAGCGTTGGTTACTTGCTTGGCTATCTCTTCAATTTTTTTTGCATTTAGCATGAGTACTTCCTGAAATTATCACTTGATAACATTGTAACTGTTTTGTCTTCGAGTAAAAATAGGTAAATCAGCGACTGTACCTTTTTATTACAGCTTTAATATGATTGAACCTCTGAGCTCGCTCTGAGGTGAGAATATGTTTAGTTGCATTGGCATTAACTTATTGGTATTGAAAATAATATTAAATTTAGTAGATTTTTTTCTATATATACTAGAGAATAAAGTTTAGAGGTGTCAAAGAACATCATTAGAGTAAAAATATTATTAGAGGTGAATCGGTGAAATATCACGATTCCATAAATAAAGCAAACAAGGTCATGACATTGGTAGTTGCCCAACTTAATCAGTGGTGCTTGCCAGTGAACCCTATAAATTATGCGGTTAGTTATGAATACTGTAAAAATAAAAAACCAGTTTTAACGGCAAATATTAAGCGGTTACTATTGTCAGGTAAAGCTATTGACGGCTTTTTTATGGAGCAGTTATATAAAGATCATTTACTTGAACAAAGTCAATTTCGAGATGACATTATTACTGATCTTTCACAGTTATTTACTCAACTTCATGATAACTGCCAACAATCAACTTCGGGTGCTCAACACTTCATTGAGCAATTAGATGTTAATATTCCAGCATTAATGTCTCATAAAAAATCTGAGGTAAAAATAGCTATTGCTAAGCTTCATCGTGCTTCCTCTGTATTCAAAAAGCAGCAGCAACAATTAGTAGCACAACTACAACAGTCTCAAATACAAACTAAAGCATTGGAAGATGAGTTAGAAAAAGTTCGGCAAGAAATTTATTTAGACCCTGTAACTGGTTTGTATAATCGCAAAGCCATGTCGAAGCATGTGGAAACTTGGCTTAGTGAAGATGGTGAAAGAGGTATTGCTGCTATTGTGATAAATGTTGATCACTTCGCTCAATTTAATGAGCGTTTTGGTGGTTTAATTGGTGATGCCATTTTGGCAAAAATAGCGAAAAAAGTAGCGAGTTACGTAGATGACAGCGGTTTGCCAGTTCGCTCCGCTAATGATGAGTTTATTGTTTTATTACCTGATGTCGATAATGATTTAGCCGATGAAATTGCTGAAAAAATAAAACAAGGCGTTGATAAAATTCGTTTTGTTAGTGTTCAGTCTGGCGTGCGGTTACCAAAAATGAGCATTTCATGTGGCACGAGTGAAATACAATATAAAGAACCCCTGAATCAATTTATTAACAGAACACGAAAAATCATGCAGGATAAAGAAAGTGTAAAGTAAAAATTTAGTGTTATGCTTTATCAAGTAATTTTTCCAATATTTCAATTGTATTTTCAGAGAAAACTTTAATGTCGTGTTGTACTAATAGTTGGCTTGTTACGCCTTGCCCTAACACTTTATTATTGCTAAATAAACCATCATAAATAAGCGTGCTGCCACATGACGGGCTAGATTCTTTTAATAAGGCAAAACGGACATTGTGCTGCTGACATAAAATTAACGCCTGTTGTGCTCCAAAGTTGAATTGTGCACTGACATTTATGCCTGATTTGGTGATTACCTCGTTGGAGCCTTGTTGTATTTCTGCGGCCTCCCTCGGTACAAACAATCCTCCGGAAACTTCTGGGCAAATAGTTATAAAACGCTTTTGTTGCCTCCATAGCGTTATTAGTGGATGGACAAATGTTAATACTTCACTGTTATAGCGAACATTGTCACCGAGAAAGCACCGGCTAATAAGTATTTTATCAAACATGATTATTGTTGTTTTGAGTGAGTAAATTAAATAAAGCGAGGGTTTCCGCCAAGTTGTCATGGCCCTGTGTTTCAAACCAACATGATTGACTGTAGTAATCAAAGTTTACAATAAACTCTGTATCTAGCCACTGAAAACGAACATTTTCTAAGTCAGCCCCGATAACCATTTCTTTAATACATAGGCTTGAAATATTATTGAGCAACAAGTGACGAAGTGTCGTTATATTTTCTTGAAACCAATGTTGATCAAAAAGTACTGTAATTTGGTTATTAACGAGGGTAATTGACTGTATTGTTATAGGTGACATTGATATTCCAATGATAAGTTCAATAGTGCTAAGTTCTTAAAAACCGACAATATTTAAAGTTAAATGTTTAATATTTGATGTTAATCATATATTAAATTAAAAAAGCGACGACAGCAGAAATTATTTTACTTATACTGGATTTAGTCAATTTTAAAATAAATTGTTCTAATAAACAAAAGAGAGAGACAATTACTATGAAAAAACTTACTCTTGCAGTTGCTGCAACCGTAATGATGGCATCTCCTGTTTTCGCTGGTGATGCTGCTGCTGGTAAAGGAAAATCAATGATGTGTAGTGCATGTCACGGTACTGCGGGTATTTCTGCTGTTCCAACTTATCCTAACCTTGCTGGTCAAAAAGAAGCTTATCTTGTAAAGCAACTTAAAGACTTTAAATCAGGCAAACGTAATGATCCAACAATGAAAGGTATGGTTGCTTCATTACAAGATGCTGATATGGCTGATTTAGCTGCTTATTACTCTAGTTTAAAGTAATCGTTAATAGCAAATCCAAATGCTAGTTGTTATCCTGAATTTTAAAAGCGCCATTTGGCGCTTTTTTAGTTGTTAATATGTTGTTTGATTAGTTGTAAAAAAGGTTGTCCATAACGGGATAGTTTTACATCGCCAATACCACTAATATCTAACATTTGCTGTGAAGTTTGTGGTAATACTCGCGCTAATTCTGAGAGAGTAGCATCATTAAAAACAATAAATGGCGCAATATCCTCACCATCAGCAATACTCTTTCGTAGCTCTCGTAATTTAGCAAATAAAACTCTATCGTAGGATTTTTGCTGGTTTTTATTTTGCCAATAACTGGCTTTTTGTAAGCGCGGGCTAGCTAACATTAATGGCTCAGTTGCTTTAAGTACATTTCTCGAAGCCGTGGTTAAGCAAAGGGCGGATTGCTGTTCAATATCTTGTTGTAAGTAGCCTAAATGAATGAGTTGTCCGATGATAGCAAACCAATAACCAGGTGCCTTTCCACTACCAATACCAAAGGTAGATACCTTATCATGCTCTTGTTGCAATACTTTACTGGTTTTTTCACCACGTAGTACATCAATCACGTGGTTAATATCGCCTTGTTGTTTAACACGATAAACACAAGACAATACTTTTTGTGCTGCTTCTGTCGCATTAAATTGACTTGGAGGATCTAAGCAGATATCGCAGTTACCGCAGCGTTGATCTGTATATTCTGCAAAATAGTTTAGTACTACTTGTCGTCGACAAGTCTGGGCATTTATAAAGGCACTCATTGCAGCAAACCGCTGCATCTCAACATTGACTCGTTGTGGGTTATCACCTTCACTTATACGTTTTTTAATGCGCGTAACATCTTTATCAGCAACTAAAAACAATGCTTCAGCAGGTAAACCATCGCGACCAGCTCTACCTATTTCTTGATAATAAGATTCTAACGTTCTAGGCGGTTCGAAGTGGATAACATAGCGAACATTAGGTTTGTTAATTCCTAAACCAAAAGCTACTGTAGCAATGACAATTTGAACATTGTCTTTGGTAAAACCTTCTTGCACTATAGCGCGAATATCATTTTCTAAACCCGCATGATAAGCCGCACAGTTAATGCCGCAAGCGGCTAGATATTTGGTTAGTTTTTCTACTTGCCAACGACTATTACAATAAATAATGCCAGAATCATCACCTTGTTTGCGTACGTAACCTAAAACTTGCTTCTCACCGTCATATTTTGGTGCCAAGGTAAAACGTATATTAGCTCGGTCAAAGCTATCTAATTGAATGTAAGGGTTGTTGAGTGATAATTGAGTAAGAATGTCTTTGCGTGTGGTTACATCGGCTGTAGCCGTTAATGCCATCACAGGTACTTGCGGAAAGTACTGTTTTAAATAATGTAATTGAGTATAAGCAGGACGGAAATCATGACCCCACTGAGAAATACAATGCGCTTCGTCTATGGCAAATAAACTTAAAGGAAGTTCGCTTAAACCTTGTAAAAAGTAACGGTTGGTCAAACGTTCAGGCGCGACATACAATAGTTTAATTTTGCCTTGTGATAGCTTAACAAAAATATCCTTAATGGTTTGAGCGTCTAGAGATGAATTGATAAATGCAGCGGCAATACCTTGTCGGGTTAAGCTATCAACTTGATCTTTCATTAAAGCAATCAGTGGTGATACGACAATAGTAATGCCAGGCAGTAATATTGCGGGTAGTTGGTAACATAAAGACTTGCCACCACCAGTGGGCATTAATACCAAAGAATCTCTACCTTGCATTAAGCTTGCTATTATTTCAATTTGACCAGGGCGGAAGCTATCGTAACCAAAATAATGCTTTAAAGTATCAAGCAATAAGGTTTTATCATCTTCTGGGCTGGCTAAAGTGCTTGTAGCTGAATTCAACAGATTTATCTTCAATTAGTGTTTCAAAGCGTTATTTTACCTTAGACTTGTCATTAGCGTGATGATTTTTTAATTCTATTTTATTTGAATAGTGCTAATGTAGAATATTAACACATTAGACCAGAGATAAATTAAATGAATAAAGAAGCTATGTGTCAACAATTGAGTGATTATTGGAATAATAATATGCCATTTAATCAGTTGCTTGGATTAAAAATAACGCATTTCAATGCTCAGAAGTCGGAAGTTAGATTTACTTGGCAAGATAAACTTATAGGTAACCCGATGCAAAAAATTTTACATGGGGGGGTAACTGCTTCTGCACTTGATTTAGCTGGCGGAACGGTAGCGGCGGCAAATATTATTGAACAGTTAACGGATATGACTCCGGAGACACTCAAGCAAAGCTTGAGTAAACTTGGCACTATTGATTTACGTACTGACTATTTGCGCCCCGGTAGAGGAGAAGAGTTTATTGTTACCGCACACATTATTCGTAGTGGCAGTAAAGTCGCTGTGGCTCGAATGGAAATGCATAATGAACTGGGTGAACATATTGCGTTTGGTACTGGTACTTATATGGTTGGTTAGCATTAGTTAAAAATAACACTATCTATACTTAATCAGAGAAATATAAAAATTAAGCGCTAATATGTATATTTATCACAATAATTAGCCATCCGCAGTTAGGGTGTACGTTTTTTATATTTTTTACTCGTCTCGGCTACTAAAAATGGGTTGTATTAGTGCCGCTATGCCAACAAGCTAAAATAATTACTCAGTTTACAGTGTTGGTAATTATTCTTATTGTTAACTGGCTATTGTTTATTTGGACAGTACTCGCTTTATATGGTTTTGATGTATATCACAATCACAATCACAACCAAAGCGTGTAAAATAAAAAAGCGATCTAATAAGATCGCTTTTTAGCTTTTATATTAAAGTTACTGACAAAGTAATTTTAATATAAACTATCGTAATTATACACGTTCAATTAAAGCAGCAATGCCCTGACCACCACCAATACACATAGTGATAACTGCATATTTACCTTGAATACGTTGTAACTCATGAATTGCTTTAACTGAAATTAAAGCACCTGTTGCGCCAATTGGATGGCCTAAAGAGATACCAGAGCCGTTAGGGTTTACTTTTTCCATGTCTAATTCTAGATCGCGACACACGGCTAAAGCTTGAGAGGCAAAAGCTTCATTGACTTCCCAAACATCAATATCATCTTTATTAATACCTGTTTTTTCAAGTAATTTATTAACAGCAGGTATAGGTCCAATACCCATAATTTCTGGTGCAACACCAGCAAAAGCATAACCGACTAACTTGGCAATAGGTTTTAAACCATTGGCTTTGGCATATTCACTATCAGCCATAACAACAACAGCGGCAGCATCATTAATACCAGAAGCGTTCCCCGCGGTTACAGAACCATCTTTTTTAAATGCAGGGCGGAGTTTTGCCATATCAGCAATAGTACAATCAAAACGAATATGCTCATCGGTAGTATATTGAACAACGCCTTTACGAGATTTTAGCTCAACAGGTACGATTTGATCTGTGAAACGACCTTCTTCAGTAGCACGCTGGGCTCTATTGTGTGACTCTACTGCTGCTGCATCTTGTTCTTCGCGAGTTATTCCCCATTTTTCTGCAACATTTTCTGCAGTAATACCCATATGAGTATCAGTAATCGGACATGTTAATGCGCCAACCATAGGGTCAACCATTTGTGTATCACCCATTTTGCTACCAAAACGTGCTGATGGACTCCAATAAGGTGCGCGTGTCATCGACTCAGCACCGCCAGCTACTACCAGATCACAATCGTCAAGTAAGACTAATTGCGCCGCAGAAATAATCGCTTGTAATCCTGAACCACATAAACGGTTTACCGTTAAAGAAGGAGTAGAATCTGGTAAGCCACCTTTTAAAGCAGCAGTTCTACTCATATACATATCACGACGATCGGTATGAACTACATTACCAATAACACAATGTCCAACGTCTTCACTGTTTGCACCTGAACGTTTAACCGCTTCTGCAATCATCTGACCAGCAAGGTCTGTTGGTGCAACTCCTTTTAATGAGCCACCAAAATCTGCAATTGCAGTACGTACACCACTTAAAAAAACAACTTCACGTTTTGACATATTTATTTTCCATTTTATTTTTCTTAACTAAAGTTAAGTTTAGGGTTGTTATAATTTAATCGGACTATTTATGCACAATAACTATATTACATAGTAAACTACTTTAAAATAGCATTTAGAGATCAAATTCAAGAATACAAATTCTGCAAAAGTTAATTTCAATAATATTATTTATCAAAACACCAACTATATGCTCCTCAAATTTAATTTTATATGCCGCTTTAGTCTATATTCTCAGGAATAACATTTTTGAACAATTTTATACCATTCCATATAAAAAATGCTCATTTAGAACAGCAGGGGCGATATTAGAATAAATAAAATAGGTATGATAAAAAAGTCTATATTTTATTTATCATACCTTGTGTTTTTTTGATAACCCGTATTTATATTGCTATAAATATTCAGATAAATCCTGTTTTAACTTGCTTGAGTATGGGCTTAAAAAGAAATAAAATATTATTTCAATAATAAACTTACCCGAAATATCATCAGAGCTATTTTATTATGCATCAAGCAAGAGATCCTGTTCAATATCAACAATTATGTACGGTAACTTTATTAGGTAATTTAGTTGCTAAGCCAGATATTCGATATAGAACTAACCCTGTTTTAGCCATCACTGAAATTATTTTAGCAACCAGTACTAAATGGTTAGATAAAAAAAGCAATAAATATAAAGAATGGACGAGTTACCACCCTATTAAAGTAGAAGGTGCTTTAGTTGAGCAAGCGCTGTTGACGGCAGAGAAGGGTGATATTATTTTAGTGCAGGGCTACCTGAGTAATATCAAGCCAAGTAACACGGAAGGACAAAGCCACTCTGAAATTATACATGCTAATTATATTAAAAAATTTAAAAAAGGTTATACCCAAACGATTAATCAAATTTATTGTAGTGGTGATGTAGCGTCAGCCCCACAGTTAATTAAAACACAAAACAATAAAAGTTTGGCACAGGTAAATATTACTATTAATCAGCGAATTTATTCTATTAATAAGCAATGTTGGCAAAATATTTCAATTGAGCGGGAATTACATGTGTGGGGTAAACAGGCGGAATATATAGTAGACCATGCCTTAATTGGCGATAATGTTATGGTTGAAGGTAAATTGAGTTATTTGACTTCGGGAAATAAGGCACAATTTATTGACGGAAAAACATTACACTGGTTTAAAAATTAAATTATTGCTTACTTGCAACTTCTCCCTTGATGTTGAAAAATTATCAAGTATCATTTATTTTATAGAGCCATGCTGTTTACTTCAGTGATTACTAAAACCGTCATGATTGACGATTCTATTTAGAAAACCATATAATTAAACTGTTTTGATAATGAACAAAGGGATAAGGGATAAAGGGTAGAATGAATTTTAAACAGTATTTCGAAAATGTTAATCACTTTATCACCTACGCTTTTGTGTTCGTTGTTCATATGTCTACTATAGTATCTTTTACTGCTTACGCTAACGAAGACAATTACCAATTAATTAAAGTAGCACAATTAGAACATCAATTACTCTCTCAGCCTAATTGGCAGCAACTAATCGTGAACCCGAGCAATAAACAGCAATATTTTGTTATTCGTGAATCAGGACAAGTTTACCTAGTTGATGATGATCAGATTAATCCTCAAGCCATTTTAGATATGGGTGTTTATCGGCAAACAGATTCATCATTATTTAAATTGACGGCTATTGAGTTACATCCTAATTTTTCTTTACGAGATCAAGTCGGTTATGGCACTTTTTATACTGCCCATATCGAAACGATTAATAAAAACAGTAAAACTAAACGCCTAGAAGGGCGGGGCGATGATCTACAACTTAATTTTGATGCAGTAATAACTGAATGGCAATTTAGCGCTGTCAATCATCAAAAAGTTGATGTAAATACTAAACGAGAAGTGTTGCGAATTGGTGTACCCGATAGTTTAATGGTTATTAAGCAACTATCATTTAACCCTTATGTTAAATCATGGAATGATAACTTTGGTTTACTTTATGCGGCGTTAAACGGCGGGGAAAAATCGCCACAGTCGCTATACTCAGGAGTGATTTTACGGATTGATCCCGCCAAGTTTGGTATGCGTAGTTTTAGAGTGCCGAATAACAATCCTTATATAAAAAACAGTCAAATTCATGATGCAATTTATCTCTTGGGAGGTCAGAAAATTAAGCAATTTATTTGGCCGGGAAAACATAGTAAGCATATTTTAGTTTCACATCAGTATAACAATAAATATTTATTGTCATTAACTGATGGACGAGATGATTGGCGAGATTCTGAGAGTAAACAGGTACTTTATCAAAGTGACGATGCTATTCATGATGTGTTTATCTATCGCGGTCGTCAGCTACCTTTGTTACGTTCTAAATTATTATTGTTACGTCAAAAAGAACAACGTTGGTATATTGATTCTTTCGCTTTTGATTTTTCAGATAATAAAAAAAACCGTGATAAGAAAAAACCAAAAATAGAGTGGTCAATCACATCAGAGCAATTACCAACTGATAGCCAAATAATCTTAAGTAGTAATCACTCTGGTGAGATATTCCTTTTGGAAAAAACTATTAATATTTTATTTCGTTTAACTCAACAAGCGTTGGTTAATGAAAATGTTGCAGCAAGTGATGAAAATAACACTAGAGAAACAAATTTACCCAATAATAGTATTTTTATACTACTCTTTATACTCGTTTTACTTGGCACTATTTATTATTGGTTTAAGCGTAATCGCCATTCAGTCAAGGTGATAGTAAGACAACAGTTTTCTGCTCTTGAGTTAAGTGAATCATGCCAGCAAGTATCGCTGTATCATAGGCATCAAAAAAATGCTGAGGCGACTATTGATATTGTTGATATTGTCAGTAGTGAAATTAAATTTAATGAGCATAGCATCTGTATTGTTAACACCCAGCTTGGTCATGGCTTTAATAATGATAGAGAACAAGATTTACGCGCTATTTTTGTTAATGAGAAAACAAATAAAATGGTTGATGGTAAGATTAGGCAAATAAGTCTATTACTGACCGATAAGCAAAAGAATGGCTATACTATCTGTTTATATATGCGTAAGGGTAGTGACCGTATTACCAAAAAATCTTATGTTCAGGTGATCGATGAGTTAATGGACTGGTGTTGGCTTATTGGGGAAAAAATTAATGCTGATAGTACGGGTAAAAGAAAAGTAAAATCAATAGTATTACCTAAAGAAAAGGCAGGCATTGAATCTAATAATAAAACGCCATTACATCATCAGGCAGCAGCTATTAGGGTCGTAACTCATCAAATGTATAATGCTAGTCAGCCACTAGCAACGGGTGAACTTTCTTTAGCGCAGGGCGTTGTAAATGAAGATAAACCCCCAGCTAAACTAGGCGATAAAGAAAGCACCGAAGTGCATAACCATCACCCAAAAAATACTATAGATGCAGAATTAGTTAATGCTTTAGAAAAACTGGTGAATTTGAAACAACAAGGCTTTTTAACCATGGATGAATTTTCAAAAGCAAAAGAGAAGCTGTTAAAAACTTTATTAGAAAAATAGACTATTAGTTATGAGAAAAGGTACCGAAATTATAAGCAGCCTAAAATTTATCTTGTTTCGATGACGAATGGAATTTTTTGGTTGTTCTTAACATCATATTGAGATCGCCCTGTATGGTTTAAATGTTTTCCATAAACATGAAATGATAATAGCGTTTCTGTGGTTTCATTGACTACACTGTGTATTTCGCCTGTTCTCATTGATACCACGTCACCAATTGAAATCGTTTTTTCCTCTATTTCATGTAACTCGGCATGTCCTTCACTGGAACTATCATCTATTCTTTTCCAAAAAGTGTTTTTTTCTGGGCCAGTAACACCAACTACAACCGCCCAGGTGCCATGATCATGTGGCCGAACTCCACGTCCTGGTAGCCAACTATCAACTACAATAAAAAGACTATTATCCGGTTCTGCATGTAAAAGAGTCGACCCAAATCCCAACTTCGGATCTGCTATATACATCTCTTCTTTCCTCCAGTCAAGTTCGGCAGCAGCGCGTTTCGCAAGTGGAATAACAGAAGAAATTATTAACTTCTCGTTTTGTGTTTCTTTCATTACGTTCAGTACATCATCCACAAATTGCTTTATAGGGTAGTTTGACTTCATTTGAAAAATCTCATTGTATAAATATCATTACGGGCTTGTAGAATTACTCATTTATTTTGAACTACCCTATAACAAGGGTACTAAATACATAACCTCTATTGGGTTAATAACCAACAGTGCGTTAAAGGGGCACTGTCGATTATTTGGACTGAATTAGTTATGATATGGCCACCTTTAGTCGGTTTCTGTTACTAGTCTATTTTTCAGTTTTGACCGTTAATGGTTTTTTCTAAGTTACTTTTTAACGTTGAAATTTACTTGGAATAGCGACATCTCCATAGTAATTGTTATTCGGGAATATTTGATATTGATAATAATCATTTCCTTCATTGTCATGGCTTGTTAAGCCCATGACCAAAGCAAAGCCATGTTCATACAAGCAATCAATAACCTCCTGCGGAAATGAAACAACAAAAATACTGAATGACTTAATTAATTTATTTTGTTCATTGAAAGTTCCATCCCAATACCATTTAGTGGTAAATATTTCTTTGGTTTTTCTTGGTTTGTAAGGGGCATCAGCCTCTTTGCAATGTTTTATTGGTAATGTGATGAACCAATCATTTTTAGCTAAATTATTCATGGCACTATCAAATCGTTGCTTATCTGGTTGTGTAAATTGTTGTGAGATACCTTTTATAAATTGGCATTCACGAAATATACTCCTAAATAGTGATGCTAAGTTTCCAGTACGTCCTTCTAAGAAATAAAGCTTCAATAGATTATTAATATCATCGGATACGCTTTTGGGATAGCACCTTTGTTTTTTTGCTCTTTTTAACCATTTACCTAAGAAAACATTTTCACTGGCCGGTTTACTGGTGAGCTTACCTACTTGCTGCTCTGACGAGAGGGCTATTAAGCCACCTAAAATCATATTATATAAATCAGCAGATTTATTAAATGTATGTGTCATCATTGAAAAATCACTTTCATTGTGTTTTATGCGTCCAAGTACATTGAGGTTTCATCTATAAAAATGGGCAAAAATAGAATTTTATTATCAGAATTTAAACAGGAATTATATCGACTTAGAGCGCCTCAGCAGTAAACTTCAGTACATTTTAAAGCTTTAGTATTTATTGATATAAAGAGTTAATTTCCTCGAACAATATTTACATTTATTCCTCTGCTTTTCGCCACATGACCAGTCATTTAATGGCCATACTATGAGTCTTTTCAGCAACATTAACACCTGTGTTTCGGCCAAAAGCCTTAGCAGGATATCTCTTGACGCTTGAAATATATTTTTCTCATATTATCAGGGAATATTATTTTAATTTTTAGCTGAATAATAGAAATTAGGGAGTAATTTTACTGGTAAAGTAAATTTCAACTCAGCCATCCATGGCATATCATTTATGTCGAATACAATAAAAAATTTTATCTAAGGAATTGCTTTTAACTTTATTCGATACCGTTTAGTTCTTTCCAATTACCTGGTTGGACAGCATAAAAAATAAGTGCTTCTTCACCTTCATAATGTAGTTCAGTTCCATCAGGTAACCATAAAACATCACCTTTTTTTCCTTCGAGTACGGCATCAGGTGTACGTACTCTAAAAGTACCTTCCATCACAACAACGACTTCATCATAAAGCAGTGTCCAGCTAATAGCACAGCCATCAAAGCGTGCGAATCCTGCGGCCATGCTATTACTGATATCTGGACCGACTGCGCGGGCAACGGATGCTTTTCCCGGAGGACCGCCACGGTGTATAAAGGTAAGTTCATTGTGTTTAATTAATTTGGCTTTGCTCATTATTAGACTCTGTTTGTAGTGTTAAATATTATCAACGTCAAGCGAGGTATTTATAAATACCTCTAGCTCAGACTAACTAGAGGCATAAGTGTTAATTTTTTACTTTATATTTCACTTCGACTTTGCCATTTTGCTAGTTTAATCCGTGTTTTAACGCCAACCCCAAGGAAGGGTTCTGGTGGATTTAATGCAGGCATACCGGTCACTTCTTTAATATGACGCAATAATGTACTACTAGACCCCACTACGTGCTCAGCCAATAGTGTTCCAGAAATAGTCCCCCATGCTGCGCCCACACCATTATCACAGGCGGTTGCAAAAATTCCGTCATCTAATTGGCCAAAGAAATTAGTGAAATTTCTAGAGATTGCATACGTGCCACCCCAGCTATGACTAAATGGAACATGACTAAGCTGTGGATAACGCGCTTCAAAAGCCGCTCGATGATCTTGCTTGATACTCTCTCTAAGAGAAGTCGTAATACTAGCGCCATACTTAGGCACATGCTGATAAGAATTACGAATCATTAATCGCCTATCGGCTGTCATTCTTACGGTTGTTCCTGCATGATCTGCGGGAGTTAACCCCCAATTTAACTGGCCGCTAAAGCTTGCTACCTCACTATCGGTAAGTGGACGGGTCCAACTTGCAAAGGTCATTACTGGTAATAAGCGATTTTTAAGAAAACCAAACTCTTTAGTGAAAATACTGGTGCCCATTAGAATCTTACTGGCAATTATTTCGCCCTCAGGACAACTAACTTTGACACCTTGAGCATGTTTCTCTAAGCCTGATACTGCGGTATTTTCATAGAGCTCGATATTCTCAGGCAGGTTCTCAGCCAAGCCACGAACCAGAGCCGCCGGTTGCATCAAATAACAGCCAGGGGTGTAGATAGCACGATTGTAATAATCAGTGCCGGTTACTCCTGCTAATTTATTTTTGTCGATCAACTCGTAGGGTTCGCCAAGTTCACTAAGTAATGATTCAAAATGATCAAGATAGGCTTCACCTCTGGCGCCAACCGCGCCTTGGTATTTACCACTATGTGACCACTGACATTCGATACCGTATTGATTAACCGCACCTTCGAGTTGCGCAATGGCTGCTCGGTTAAGTGCCAACAGCTTCATTTTATGAGCTGGATCAGGGTGTTCTAGTGAAAATTTATGAGGTAAGTCGATGACAAACCCCGAATTTCGACCGCTAGCACCATATCCTACACGCTGTGCATCAAGTAAAATAATTCGTGCTTGAGGTTTTAATTCTGCAAGTCGTCTAGCTGCAGCCAGTCCTGCGAATCCTGCGCCAATCACCACATAATCAGCGCGTTGTTGACCAATGAGACGCTTAGTCGCCTTGGGCTCAGGCAAAGCGGCATACCAGCCGCAACTATTGTCATCTAAGGGTAAGTTGATAGACATGGTTATTCCTATGCTGCCTGATATTTATTAAAAGTGCTTAGCCATTGGCTTCGCTCATTTTGTTGGCGTTGGCCTAATAAAACAAAGCCTAATAACTGCCCTTGCGGATCATAACAACCAGCAGTGAGTCCATCCGTTTGTTGGTCAATTTTCCATTCACCGTCAGCTATCGCTGGCATCACGCACAATGGCATGGCTGGTGTTTTAACAATAATTGGAGTTGCCACTATTGTCGCTGGTACCGGCTGTCCTAAAATACTTTGCACCAATGCTGCTTTTGCCTGATTGATTGGTGCGATATAAGGAGCCCACTTGCCACCGACTTCAGCACAATCACCCACCGCAAAAATTTGAGGATCAGAGGTTTGATGACACAAATCGACACTAATACCACGAGCAGTATCTAAACCAGACTGCTGAGCTAGTTGTGTGTTGGGTCTCAAGCCAACTGCCGATAGCACGAGATCAGTGGTGATAACTTCACCATCAGATAAAGTCACGTTATAACCATGATCATTTGTTGAAATGCTTTGAATACTTTGCTGCAAACGCCATTCAATTCCCAATTGCGATAAGGCGTGCTGTAGGGTCTCTCCTGCCTGTTGAGGTAACAATGCCGCCATAGGCCAACTTGCTAATCCAACCACAGTGACTTTAATACCCTGACCAGCTAAATCATTGGCAAATTCACAACCAATCAAGCCATCACCGAGAATAGTGATATGCTTGGCATCGGTTATTTTTGCTCTAAATTTGGCGTAATCACTTAAATCATTAACGCTCAGCATCGAGTCTGCATCACCAGTAACCGGAATACGAATTGGCGCAGCACCTGTTGCCAACACTAGGCGATCATAATGAGCTTCGCCAATAGAGGTGGTTAATGTTTGAGTTTGACGGTCTATTTTCAGCGCTTCGGTGTGTGGGTATACCCGAATATTTAAACGCTGCTCCCATGCTAGTGCTGACTCTGATACTAGATCTTGTGCTGTTTTTCCTAGTTTGAATGCATTAGATAACATTGGTTTGCTATAAAGTGCGCCGTCATCACTAGTAAATACAGTAATTGATACATTTTTGTCTTGTTCACGTAAAGCATTGGCCATGTGATAACCTGCGTGACCTGAACCAATGATCACGATGCGCTCAGGACCTACGATAGTGTTAGTTTTCGATTCGGTTGACAGCGCTGCTATGCTCTCTGTTGATGAAATAGCGACCGTTGTTGCCGCTTCGTTATCATCAAAAATTGCCAGCATTTCGAAATCTTCTTTGCCAACCTGACAATCAGGACATAACCAGTCGTCAGGCACATCTTCCCAACGTGTTCCTGGTGCGATGCCATCATCAGGCCAACCTTTACGCTCATCGTAGATGAGACCACAAATTATACATAGCCAAGTTTTCATCGTTTTTCTGCCTTTTGATTATGATTGAAGTCGAATAGCAATATTGCGTGTCTGAACATAGCTGTATATTGCTTCTTGGCCTTTTTCACGACCAAAACCAGACAGACCAACACCGCCGAACGGTGTTTCGATACCGCCGGCATACCATTCATTAACAAATACTTGTCCGCCGCGTAGCTGATTTGCTACGCGTAGAGTTTGACTAATTGACTCACCAAATATTCCGGAAACTAAACCAAAATCTGTATTATTAGCAATTGCTATTGCCTGTTGCTCGGTATCAAATGGCATAATAACGAGTACCGGGCCAAAAACTTCTTCTCGTGCAATCGCCATGTCAGGCGTCGCTTCAATCACCGTCGCTTGGACAAAATAGCCAGCACGATCAGGTGCGGCGCCACCAGCAAGAATTTTAGCGCCATCTGCTTTCGCCTGCTCAATCATCTGTAATACACGTTGCTGCTGCTCACGAGAAACCAGTGGCGTTAAGTCGAAGTTCTCCTCGCCTTGGCCAATGGTTAAGCTGTTAGCCATGTCAACAACAGCACTTTTTACTTCTTCATAACGATTTTTAGTCACTAGTAAGCGAGACATTGCTGAGCAAACCTGACCCGCATTGAAGTAGATACCAGCTTTTACGCTGTCGATAACACCTTTAATATCTGCGTCTTCAAATACTATTGCGGCTGACTTTCCGCCAAGCTCCATCACGGAAGGTGTCGCTTTAAGGGCAGCATCTTGCAAAATTCGCTGTCCAGTAGGTACCGAGCCAGTAAAGACAATTTGATTGGTTTCCTGATGTTTGACCAGATGTGCGCCAACAACGGAGCCTTCGCCACACAACAGATTGACCGCCCCTTGAGGTAAGTCAGTACTGGCAATGGCTTTAAATAGCACAGTCATCGCCGCAGGGGATATTTCAGGTGATTTAACCACAACGGCATTACCCGCAGCTAGTGCTGGCGCTAATGAACGGGCACAAATAGAGGGTGGAAAATTCCACGGTACAATTTGTACTGATATGCCAAAAGGCACGTATTGGGTAAAGTCGATATAATCTTTGCCTAAAGGAACCGAAATACCTTCAATTTTATCAGCCATACCAGCGTAATATTCAAAATAGCGAGCCGCTTCAATAAACTCCGCTCTGGCGTCATTAAGGCTCTTACCATTTTCACGGCAACAAATTAATGCGCCTTCTTCAGTGATATCACGAATGGCTGCTGCTATTTGCAATAACCACTTAGTTCGCTCGGCAGGACGTACATCACTTAAAACGCCACTTTTGACACATTGACGTGCTGCTGCCATTGCAGCATCGGCATCATTAATATCGGCTTTTGCAATGGTCGCAAAAGGCTCATCGGTTGATGGATTCATAATGGTTAGGTGACTATCATTATCACACCACCGTCCATCAATATAATTAAGATAATGTTCCATTACTTATGCCTCGTCTTCTATATTTTTTAATTGCTGAGCAAGCCAAGTTTGGAAGTAATGAGTCGGTAGATCCATTTCAGGAGAAAAAACACCGCCAGTAAATCCTTGTGAGTGTCGGCCTTTTTGCATGCCTTCAACCGCATCAATGTCTTCGCCGAAAACAATGCGCCATGACTCTACCGTCGCCTTGCGACATTCTGCGTATTTATCGCTAATGGCATCATCGCCAACATAAAATACCCGTAAGTGCTCAACCGTTTCTTCTGCGCTAATTGGCTCAATCATCATTGCAAAGGCATGGTCTGCCTGAATGCCAAGTAAGACGTTAGGAAATAATGCAACATACTCAGCATGTTGTAGCTTGTCTGCTGGCCATGATGGGAATTTAGGAAGGGTAGTATCAACTGTTTCTGCAAGACGGTAAGCTGTACTTCCCTGACCAGCAAAACGGCCTTCGAACATGATGTTATAATGATCTTCAAGGCGTGAGTAGGTGTTTAAGCTAGGGTGAACCCAAGGTAAATGGTAGGCTTCACAGTAATTTTCAACGGGTAGTTTCCAGTTTGATTTAACGGTAATCTCAAGGTTACTACTGGTTAGTGCACTGCGCATTAAGTCATAACCGTTATCACCTAAAAATGGTTGCCAACGCTCAGTTAACGGAGCAATATGCTGGTTAAAGTCGGGCGCATCACCAGAGATATTAATAAAGATCATATCCATCCAAATTGCCGAGCGAATGGCTTTAAGACCATGTTTTTCACACTTAAAACGTTCATCTTTATGAACATCTATTCCACCTACATGAGGGGTACCTTTAAGGTCGCCATCAAGATTATAGGTCCATGAATGGTATGGACAACGAATAACACCTTGAATTTCACCAGCCTCGTGTACTAACTTCATGCCACGGTGACTACAGACATTATGAAATACTTCTAATTTACCGTCGCGATTACGCATTGCTAGTAATGGCATATTCATAAACGTAATAGGCTTTACATAACTGTTCTTGTGTAGATCTGAGGCAAACCCGATGCAGACCCAAGTTTTTGCTAATATTTGGTCACGTTCAAAGGCGAAATAGTTTTCATCGGTATAAGCTATATTTGGGATGCCTGTTGCCTCGGTGATAGGAGCTAACACAGCATCAATCTGTTTAATCGATATAGAATTATTTTTTATCATTAGTAATGTCCTGGACAGGGAGCCGCTCTCGGCTACAATTATTATTTTGTTATTTTCATCAGGTATGTTGATTAACAATCTTGTAATAATCAAACAAGTTTTTACCATGGTGAGCATGAGTTTTTCTCATGCAGAGAGAAAAAATGTTAATTAACTGATTTGCCTACTTCGTGATTCAGATCAAAGTAAAACTAAAAAACAAGGTTAAAAGTTGATTTACATCAACACCTGAGTACAAATACAAAGCATATCCATGTAAAAAACTCATCCTTTCATTACAAATAGTAAGTTGTTTTACTTTACTTAAAGCAGGTATCTTCTAATGCGTCAATCGACGGTTAAACCCAAAATTATAATAACAAATGAATTATCTGGAGAATTCAATGAGAGCAAAATTGAGAGCTACATCTGGGTTGTTAAAAGGACTCAACCCAACAGTGACCATCGCGTCTAAGGTCATTATTATAGGCTTCGTACTCTTTTGTGCGATATTAGCCAACGAAGCAGGACAATACTTCGAAACAGTTTCAGGGCTATTACTTACCAATTTAAAATGGTTTTATATCAGCCTAGTTACCTGTGTCGTTGGTTTTTTGCTCTATCTCATGGTCAGTCGGTTCGGTCATATTAGACTGGGTAAAGATGATGAGAGACCTGAATTTTCTTATCTGTCTTGGATAGCGATGTTATTTTCAGGCGGTATGGGCATAGGTCTAATATTTTGGTCGGTTGCTGAGCCAATGTGGCATTATGCAAGCAATCCATTTACCGATGGCTTTAGTAATGAATCAGCGTCGATGTCAATACAACTCGCATTTTTCCATTGGGGTCTTCACCCATGGAGTGTGTTTATTATTGTCGCGCTAGCGCTGGCCTATTTTTCGTATCGTAAAGATTTACCATTTACCTTGAGATCTATCCTTTACCCATTAATTGGTGATCGTATTTATGGTCCTATTGGTCATACGGTCGATATTCTTACTGTAGCAATCACTGCATTTGGCATAGCGCAAACTTTAGGTATGGGCTCTATACAAATTAATACTGGACTAAATCTAGTCTTTGGTGTCGAGGTTGGCCTCACCACTCAGTTGCTAATTATATTTTTGTTGTGTACGGCTGCTGTAGCATCAGTGCTTAGTGGTGTTACGAAAGGCATGAGAATTTTATCAGAATGGAATATGCTTATTTCAATCGCTCTAGTTGCCGTCGTCCTATACGTAGGGCCGACTGGTTATATTTTTAATACCATCATTGAAGGAACAGGCAACTATGTCAGCAATTTGGTCGGCATGAGCTTTTGGACCGATACTCAAAAAGAGTCAGGCTGGCAGAATTGGTGGACTGCTTATTATTGGCCTTGGTGGATGACTTGGGCGCCGTTTGTAGGTATGTTTATTGCTCGTATCTCCCGTGGAAGAACCATTCGTGAATTAATTGGTGGAGCCTTAATTGTACCAACGCTGATAACTTTTCTTTGGATTGGTACCTTTGGTGGCGCGGCACTTAAAATTGAACAAGATGCACGTATAGCGCACGAGCAAGTAGTTGCTACTCAAACTGTTGATAGTGAGGTTAAACTCGAAGAATTTAGCGGTGGCCCGATCCTTAAAGCCACTAAAGAAGACCCAACTAAAGCGATGTTCACCCTAATAGACACGCTTGATAGCGGTATCATGGGGAGTCTTTTAAGTTTACTTGTCTGTCTTTTACTTGGTACTTATTTTATCACCTCTGCTGACTCAGGAACATTAGTACTTTGTACCTTAGACTCTGCGGGGGCAACAGAGCCACCCAAGAGTATCCGCATTTTATGGGGGATAATAATCGCTTCTATATCGGGTGTACTACTCTATGCCGGTGGAGTCAAGGCAATGCAGACCGCATCAATTATCGCAGGATTCCCGATTGCTATTTTTATTGCCATCATGACATTTACATTGTTCCGTACTATTAGGCGCGAACCTAAGCCTTGGGAAATGCTACCAGAACATGTTCGCCCAGCAGCACATGAACTTGATAGTCCTGTTGTCTATTCAGAGGATACTGAATCAGAGAATAGCCAGACGAACAGCTTAAGTAACTTAACGCTGAAACCACAAAGTGATTAGGCAAGTCTAGCCTTAGTGATAACTTTTGGCACTATTTGTTTTGTTGTTGCTGAAAGTTATCACTAAAAAAGAAAACAAAAATAAAATTTAAAACGATTTATGGGATACATACAATGAAAAAATTTACACCGTTACTAGGTTTACTTTTAGCCACCTCTGCATCAGCTTGGGCTGATGGCTCACTTTCAGACACACAAAAAATTGATGAGCTGCAAAAACAAATCAATCAACTAAAAACAGATCTTAAAGAAGATAAGAAAGCTATCTCTTCACTAAAACCAAAAATAAAAGTTGGCGGTGCCGTACGTTTTCAGTACAGCTATGAAGATTACAATGATGCCAATAAAGATCGCGGTGGCGATTTTGACTTTGACACCTTTCGTCTCGATATAAACGGTAGCATTGGCGATGTCACATTGTCAGCTCAATATCGCTGGTATCAATACATGAATGTGGTTCACCACGCCTATGTTGGCTACCAGTTCAGCG
>NVWU01000015.1 GCA_002733765.1 Colwellia sp.
TGAAAAAAATGACGGTATGATGTCAGGGATAGTTATGTCTTGCTCACTGAGAAGGCGCTAGCACATCAACAAAAGTGGGAGTATTTATGAAGAAAAATCGCAAGGTTGTGACTTACAGCGGTCAATCTAGGCAAGTTAAGAGAAAAATCACCCTGCAACCAACATCCACAGAGATACATTCCCCATAGGCGCTTGCTTCCCGCGGTTTCTTCATTGAGGGCTTTGTCGATATCAGTTCCCATTAGAACATCATCATCACGGCGTAGATCATGACACTGATGATCTACAAACCTTAACAAAGTGATCATTACTATTATCGGTAACCGCATCTTCTGATTAAGTATCAATCTTACTTCTTTAAGTTTACTTTAGCTCAAAACCATGACTTATAAAACCGTTGGCTTCACTTGCCTTTCTGGTTGAGATAACTTCACTACTAATTGTCTATTCACAATATATTATTTGAAATTTAGTAACAAACTGAATTGGATATTTGTCACTAAATTACCAGAAAATACTCGGACCTACATTTCTTCTTCTTCAACTAAAGTCATTAACGAGGTATTACCACCAGATGCGGTGGTATCAATACTAATGGTTTTTTCTGTTAACAAGCGTTGAATTAAATAATCAAAAGACTCAGCAGTAATCACTGGTAATATCGCACCACTACGTTGCGCGAGTTTTTCACTCAAATAATGTTTACGATGACAATGGTTATCAACCACTACGCCCGCTAAAGCAGGGTGAGCCAACATGGTATCTAAGTGGGCTAATCTCGCCACTTGAAATACGCTCTTATTTACCCCCGTCGAGATAAACTTATCTCTAAACATTAACGCTTCTTCATAAAATAAATCAGAAACAACACTTACCACGCTATTGCCTGTCGCTAATGCTGTTACTAATGACATTAGCCAAAAATGAAAGCTAACCTTGTCATCAGCAAAACAGATAACTACTCCCCTATTTTCCAAATAGAGCATATTCGATTCACCTGTAGGGCCAGGTAATACTTTTGGCTTTTTCATGCGTTTTTCAATATCAATTAACTGCTCACGTGCCGCCGCTAAAGTGCAATTAAAATCATCTGCTAAATCATCTACAATGTCTACCTGAGCAATTTTTGCTAATAGTTGGCGCACATAAGAAGTGCGTGTATTAAGTTCACATAAGCGCCAACATTTTTCTGCTTCTGCAGCATGGTTAATTAAAAAATCAGCGTCTTGCTGTGTGCTAATATCACCGGTTAATATACTAGCTTGCGCAGAGGAAAAATTAAATATCTCTTTATCCGGCGTCGCCTTTTCTTTTACCAAACGTGTTAAATAATTAGGACCGCCTGCCTTAGGGCCTGTTCCCGAAAGACCACGGCCACCAAAAGGTTGTACACCAACAATTGCACCAATCATATTACGATTTATGTAAACATTACCCGCGCGTGAAAGTTTGGCTAACTCAAAAGCTCTGTGCTCAATACGACTATGAATTCCCATCGTTAAAGCAAAACCGGTGCTGTTAACTTTCTCTATAACTTGTTCAATTTCAGTACCTTTAAAGCGAATAATATGGACACAAGGACCAAATATTTCTTTGGTTAATACGTCAATATCACTAATTTCATACAAACGAGGGGCAAAGAAGTAGTGGCCATCTTGATCATTAATTTCACTGCCCGCTACGTTGTTATTCAGCGTGTACTGATACAGTAATTTACCATTACTTTGCATATAATCACTGTGAGCATTTAGCGCATCAAGCGATTTTTGATCAATTACTGGACCAATATCAGTACTTAATTTTGCCGGATCACCAAGGTGTAACTCAGCTAAGGCCCCCTTAAGCATAGTAATAACATTGTCAGCAATTTCTTCTTGTAAGAATAACACTCTTAATGCCGAGCATCGTTGACCTGCAGATTGAAAGCCCGATGAAATAACATCATCCACCACTTGTTCAGGTAGCGCGGTAGAGTCTACTATCATACAATTTTGCCCTCCGGTTTCAGCAATCAAAGGCACTTGGTCGCCTCCGCGTTGAGCTAACGTTTGTGATATACGGGTGCCAGTTTCTGTAGAGCCGGTAAACATTACCGCAGCTATGCGATCATCTGGCACAATAATGCTACCAACCACACTGCCGCGCGCAATAACTGCTTGCACTACATTTATCGGTAAACCAACTGAGTGCATTAGCTCAATTGTACGCAAAGCAATCAAGCCAGTTTGCTTTGCCGGTTTTGCTAATACCGTATTACCTGTAACAATAGCGGCTGCAACTTGCCCTAAAAATATCGCCAACGGAAAATTCCAAGGGCTGATACATAATACTACGCCACGGGCTTCTATCCGTTCATCGGTGCTTAACTCAATAGCACGCGCAGCATAATATCGACAAAAATCAACCGCTTCACGTATCTCATCAATACCATCTTGAGCCACTTTCCCCGCTTCTTTAATGCAAAGGCCAATTAACTCATCCATATGACATTCTAAAATATCAGCAATACGGCACAACAAAGCGGCTCGTTCATTTACCGGTGTTTTTGACCATGAAGCAAAAGCAAGTTCAGCATTGTCTATCATCAGCCGTATTTCATTTTCAGCATGATAATAATGAAAGCCTATGATTTCACTATGGTTGGCAGGATTTTTTACCGCTATAGCACCTTCTGGTACCGTATTTTTATTGAGTAAATGGTCAACAAACCAATTATCTAATGTTAACTTCAACGATATTACTTTATCAATATCGGTTAAATCTAAACCCTTAGAATTATCTCTACTGGCTAAAGCATTGCTATTAACTAAAACACCTGTTCCTGCACAAGTATGCTTATTTTCATCACGGTACAAGTCAATAGGCATAATAATTTGCCTGTTATATTTCCTGTTCAAGTGCTGTGTATTTTCAACCGGATCTTCAAGTAGCGACTCTACTGGTCGTGATTCATCAACAATAGCATTAACAAATGATGAGTTAGCACCGTTTTCTAATAATCGACGCACTAGGTAGGCAAGTAAATCTTCATGATGCCCGACTGGCGCATAAATTCGGCATTGAATACCTTCACCGACAACAATTTGCTCATATAATGAATCCCCCATACCGTGTAAACATTGGAACTCAAAACCTTGTTTATCATCACCCGCCAACTCAACTATTGTGGCAGCGGTATAAGCATTATGAGTCGCAAACTGCGGATAAATACTGTCGCGATAATCAAGTAGTTTATTAACGCAGGCGAGATAAGAAACATCAGTTGATGATTTTCGAGTAAACACGGGGAAATGTGTCATACCGACTTTTTGAGCATTTTTAATCTCAGTATCCCAATAAGCACCTTTCACTAAACGCACCATCATACGGCGGTTAGTGCGTAGTGTTAGTGCTCTAAGCCATTCAACAACAAAAATTGCCCGTTTTTGGTACGCTTGTAGTGCAAGACCAAAGCCTTGCCAATCTGCCAAGTCGGTATCAGTAAAAACGGCTTCAATAATATCAAGCGAAAATTCTAACCGTTCAGACTCTTCTGCATCAACCGTTAAGCCAATATTATATTGCTTGGCTTGTAAGCAAAGTACTTTCAACTTAGGAACAATTTCAGCCATAACCCGTGATTTATGATTAAATTCATAACGTGGATGGATAGCAGATAGCTTTACTGAAATACCCGGCACTCGACGGGGATCATTTTTACCGGACGCCAAGACTACCTGACCTATAGATTCAATAGCATCTTGATAAGAGTTAAAATATCGTTCGGCATCCGCCATGGTTCGAGCACCTTCGCCAAGCATGTCATAAGAATAAACATAACCTTGTTGCTCTTTAGTTACCGCTCGTTTAATTGCATCAACAATGGTTTCTCCCATCACAAACTGCTTACCCATAATTTTCATGGCGTAGCTCATCGACTTTCTAATAACAGGTTCACCTAAGCGACTGAGTGTTTTTTTCAATAAACCAAATTTATCTTGCTTAGATTTGTCAGCATAAGCAACCATAGAGCCGGTAATTAATAACCCCCATGAGGAAGCATTAACAAAAAGAGAATCACTTGTCCCTAAATGAGTACTCCATTGCCCTTGAGAAATTTTATCGCGAATTAATTCATCCTGAGTGTGCTTATCCGGTACACGCAGTAAAGCTTCGGCTAAACACATCAAAACCACCCCTTCTTCGCAAGAAAGTGAATATTCATTTAATAAGGCATCAATAGCACCATTGCCGGATTGATCTTGACGGATTTTTAAAACTATTCTACGCGCACGCTCCCATGCACGACTTCTAGTACTAACATCAATTTCGGCAAAAGGGAGAATATAGGCAACTGCAGCGTCTTCATCTATACGATAAAAATCGCGAATTTTTTTTCTAATGGGACAATCAGTAATTAACGAGCCCGAAAAAAGCATAGGAATCCTCAAAAAGGTTAATCGATAATATTTATTATAGTTAACTTTATTTTAGTGGATAAATTTTGTAGCGAATTTTAAAGTAAACACAGCAGGATGCGCTGGTTATTGTTGATTTTTTACCGTATTGAAAACGAAAAAAGCACAATTAACAATAGAGCATTCTATTGTTAATTGTGCTTTTGCTATTTTTTATAAAAACTAAGCAGGAAGTTAGTCGATGTTAATACGCGTAATATCTGCGCCTAATGCTTGTAATTTATCCTCTATACGTAAATAACCGCGATCAATATGATAAATACGATCTACTTGCGTAGGTGTTTTAGCCACTAAACCCGCAATCACTAAACTGGCTGATGCACGTAAATCGGTTGCCATTACTTGGGCACCATTAAGTGAATCAACACCTCTGACTATCGCAGTATTACCTTCAAGTTCGATATCTGCACCCATGCGTTGTAATTCAGGGACATGCATAAAACGATTTTCAAAAATAGTTTCAATTACCGTTGCTGTGCCTTCTGCCAAAACATTCAACGTCATAAATTGTGCCTGCATGTCGGTAGGGAATGCTGGATGTGGCGCGGTTTTAACACTCACAGCTTTTGGTCTTTTGGTCATGGATAGTTCAATCCATCCCTCTCCTGTAGCATTTTCGCCTGTAGTAATATCTGCGCCTGCTTCCGTTAACTTAGACAATACTGCCTCTAAAGCTGAGGCGTCAGTATTCAAACATTTAACTTTTCCTTGAGTAACCGCTGCGGCAACAAGAAAAGTGCCCGTTTCAATTCTGTCAGGCATGACCCGATATTCAGTTCCACGAAGCTCTTCAACGCCTTCAATCGTTAAGGTATTTGTGCCTGCACCGATAATTTTTGCGCCCATACTAATAAGACAATTGGCAAGATCAACGATTTCAGGTTCTCGGGCAGCATTTTCAATAACCGTTGTGCCATCAGCCAACGCAGCAGCCATCATTAAGTTTTCGGTGCCGGTAACACTGACAATATCCATAAAAATATTGGCACCTTCAAGGCGACCTTGCTTCTTAGCGACAATATAGCCGTTTTCAACATCTATATCAGCCGCCATCGCTTTTAGGCCCTGAATATGTAAATTCACCGGGCGAGCACCAATAGCACAACCACCAGGTAAAGAAACTTCGGCATGTCCCATACGAGCAAGTAAAGGGCCAAGCACTAAAATAGAAGCGCGCATGGTTTTGACTAAATCATAAGGAGCACAACATTCAGTAATATTACTCGCATCTATGCGTAACGTTTCATCATTTAGCCATTGGGTTTTAGCACCTAATTGGCCTAGTAGTTTTACTGTGGTTAAAATGTCATTGAGTTGAGGTACATTACTAAAAACAATCGGTGTTTTTGATAATAGTGCTGACATTAAAATAGGGAGTGCGGCGTTTTTAGCCCCAGAAATAGTGACTTCACCACGTAGTGGCTTACCACCAATAACTTTAAATGCGTCCAAAATGGCTTACTTCTTACTTATGAATGATTAAAATGAATTGATTCTATGGGCAGTATTGCATGCCTTTACCTATTAAACAATTTATCACATTGGCATTGTGCTTTAGTAAATTTTTTACCTTTATCACCTATGCACATGAATACGGTTTTATTTAATAGTATTGGCTAATGTAATTATTATTGATTAAACAATTTGTCACGTTGCCATTGTGCTGTAGTAAAGGTCTTTACGTTTATTGTCCATGCGCATGAATACTGTTTTATTTAATAGTATTGGCTAATGTAATTATTATTGATTAAACAATTTGTCACGTTGCCATTGTGCTGTAGTAAAAGTCTTTACCGTCACAGCATGAATACTACCGTCTTTAATAGCACCGGCTAATGCTGCAAAGATTACTTGTTGACGTTTAACACGTGACAAATCACCAAACATATCAGCCACAGCGACAACACTGCATTGTGAGCCGTCAAACTTCACTTGAAGTTCATCAAGCGTTAGTGCATCGTTAATTAGTTTTTCAATTTCTTGTACTTCCAAGAGTAATTCCTCGATATGGTTAGTTACATCAAGTGGATTAATTCATCACTTAATATTATTGTTTAACAGGCAAAAAACCTTCAACGCCACTTAAGCGAATAAGTTTATCTAGTTTAGTTGGTATGTTCACAAAAAATAATTGACAGTTAGCAATACTTGCTTGCTCTAATAAATAAAAAAGCCAAGCTAAGCCAGCAGTATCAATACGCGTTATTTCTGCTAAATCAAGTGTAATGGATGGTGGTAAAAGTAACTCTTTAATGCTTTTTTTTGTTATTTGCATAATAGAGTGCCGAGTTAACTCGCCGCTAAATTCAACTGCGGTAGTGGTGATATTTAAGGTTATTTTTGCCATACGTTCAAATCCCCTTAACCCGCTTTATTTTTCACTGACTTAGTTTTAAACACTATATCTCGTTCACTTTTTTTCTTCAATAATTCAGTCACATAAGGCAGGCCTTTTTGACGAATTATACCGCCTAGTTCAGCTTGTTTACTGTCAAGTAAACTGACTCCTTCAGCGATCATATCAAATGCTTTCCATTCATTAGTTTTTCTATTTCTTCTTACTTTAAAAGAGACATCAATGTCATCTCTTCCCTGCATAATAACACGGGTCTTTACCGCAATAATTTTTTTACCACTAAAGTTTTTTTCCGGTGCAAATTCAACCGGTTGATTATCATACAAAGTGAATACTTGTGCATATGAGGTCACTAAATACTCTCGAAATACCGGTACAAAATCTTTACGCTCTTGCGCCGTTGTTTTCTTTAAGTGCTTACCAATCACTTTAAATGCAGAGTATTTATAATTGATATAAGGCATTAGCTCTTCTCGAACTATGTCTTTAAGTCTATTTGGATTAGCCTGAATGGCTTGATGTTCATCAGAAAAACGTTTAAACGTTTTGCTGGCAACACTTTTAATCATTAAATAAGGGTTTTTTTTATCAACATAAATACGACCCGTATTGGTCGATTGCTGTACTTTATCCTCAGATAATTTATTTGCCTGTGCTTCATCATAAGCAAGTATATTAACGCTGAATAAACTCGCCACTATGCCTAATATCAATAATGACGGGGTAATTAATTTTATTTTATTTATATGCTTCATTTTCATTACTCATCACCGCTCCCTTGGCTAAATAAAAACTGTCCTATTAATTCTTCTAGCACTAAGGCTGGTTTGGTGTCTTCAATAAAATCATCTGGCTGTAATATATCCAATGACTCATCCATAAAACCAGGCTGTAAACCAATGTATTGTTCGCCCAATAAACCTGCAGTTAAAATAGCCACAGATGTTGCTTCTGAAAACTGATTATATTCACTGTATATTTTCATAGTCACTACGGGTGTATAGTCTTCTTCATCAAGTGATATATCACTAACGCGCCCCACAACAACACCACCAACCTTTATTGGTGAACGTACTTTTAAGCCACCAATGTTATCAAACTTGGCAAATAAATTATAACTGTCGCCTCCTCCCGAAAGACCACTATTAGCGACCTTCAGTGATAACATCAGTAATGCTGCAATACCTAAAGCTACAAAAAAGCCTACCATTAATTCTACTTTTTTTGACATCATGTCTTTCACCAACCGCCTTATAAATATCTCAAACTCAAAACTATTAACTCGAAACTATTTTCTTATACTTATCTTGCAAACATCAATGCCGTTAAAATAAAATCTAATGCTAATACCAACAACGACGATTGTACCACAGTTGAGGTAGTCGCCCGCGAAATACCTTCAGAAGTGGGCTCACAATCATAGCCTTTATATATTGCTATCCAAGTCACGACAAAAGCAAAAACAACGCTTTTGATAATGCCATTTAAAATATCTTTATTAAAATCTACTTGATCTTGCATAACAGACCAAAAGGTTCCTGCATCAACACCTAACCAATCAACACCAACTAAATGTGCACCGAGAATACCCACCATAGAAAAAATAGCAGCCAATAAAGGTAAGCTAATAAAACCAGCCCAAAAACGCGGTGCTATCACACGCCGCAGAGGATCGACGGCCATCATTTCTAAACTAGACAATTGCTCTGTTGCTTTCATTAAACCAATTTCAGCGGTTAAAGCGGAACCCGCTCTACCAGCAAATAATAATGCCGAAACCACGGGACCTAATTCACGCAATAAAGACAACGCTACCATAGGGCCTAAACTTGCCTCAGCGCCATAACCAACTAATATAGTGTAGCCCTGCAATGCTAGCACCATGCCGATAAAGCCACCTGAAACTATGATTATAATTAATGACATTACACCAACGCTGTAAAGTTGCTGTAATAATAACGGAATGCCTTTACGAGGATTTGGCTTATGTAACAATGCCGAAAGCAATACAATAACCGCTCGCCCTAAACCGCTAATAAGCGCTAAGGTATTTCGACCTAATAATTGTAACGGCCACATTATATTTTTCCTCGTTCATGCATCGTGGGTGACAATTTAATGAGTTCATTTTGATAACTTGGCGCCTGATAATGAAATGGTACAGGACCATCAGCTTTTCCTTGCACAAACTGTTTCACCAATGGCGATTGATCTTGTCTTATCTGATCAGGTGTACCGTGCCCAATAATTTTTTGCTCGGCAATAATATAAATATAATCGGCAATACTCATCACCTCAGGCACATCATGCGACACAACAACAGATGTTAGTCCTAACGCATCGCTAAGTGAGCGAATTAAACGAACAATTACCCCCATTGAAATAGGATCTTGGCCAGCAAAAGGCTCATCATACAAAATCAACTCAGGGTCTAGCGCAATAGCACGCGCTAGTGCCACGCGGCGCGCCATGCCACCAGAAAGCTCATTAGGTTGTAAGTCTCGTGCGCCACGTAAGCCTACCGCTTCTAATTTCATTAATACTATTTTTTCAATAATATTTTCAGGTAGCTTACTGTGTTCACGAATAGGGAAAGCGATGTTGTCAAAAACATTCATATCAGTAAAAAGAGCACCACTTTGAAATAACATACTCATGCGTTTACGTGTTTCATACAAATTTTGACGAGACAAGCTAGGAATATTTTTACCTGATAATAGGATTTTTCCACTATCGGGTTTTATTTGTCCGCCAATCAAACGTAATAATGTCGTTTTGCCAATACCACTTGGTCCCATAATAGCGGTCACTTTTCCGGTGGGAATAGATAAACTAATATCATTATAAATAACGCGTTCACCTCGTGTAAAAGTGAGATTTTTAATTTCAATTAGGTTGTCTAGCGTTGCTACTGGTAGAGTCATTTTATAACATCAATGTCGTTGGTTAATTTATTATTAATAAGAATTACAGAAAGCCTATTTCTAAATAGAAAGTGATTTTACCTGAGCACTTATCATTGTTCACTAAAAATTAATAATTTAAAGTAAAAAGTTGTCAGATAAGATAAGAGAGTGCCCTTTCTTCGCTTTTCTTTCAACTAATGAATAAAATTACAACAAACACAAACTATTTTCTCTTTGAAAGCATTAATTACTTTGTTTTTCCTTCTCAAACAGCGACAATTTAACTTGTTGTGCCAAGTAACTTAAAATCTTATATTTTACACTAATGTTATTTAGGCATATTAATTGGAGTTATTGATGTTAGAACACGTTATTATTTTATTAATTGCCCTTGTTGTACTCGTTTGGAGTGCTGATAAGTTTGTATTAGGAGCTTCTTCTTTAGCAAGAAATATTGGTGTTTCTCCAATGATTATTGGTTTAACTATCGTTGCTATGGGCTCATCAGCCCCAGAAATGATGGTAGCCGCAGCCGCTTCACTGCAGGGGAACCCTGATACTGCCATTGGTAATGCTATTGGCTCGAATATAACAAATATTGCCTTAGTGCTTGGGCTTACTGTGCTGATAAAACCTTTAGTGGTTTCTTCGTCAACGATTAAACAAGAACTTCCTCTGTTACTCATATTAACGATACTTGCCTACTGGATGCTTTCAGATGATTTCTTTAGCTTTCCTGAAGGCCTCGCTTTAATGATCGGTTTTTTTTGCTTTATCTCTATTCTATTAATAAAGGCCTTGAAACAGCGCAATAATAATAGCCTTGATGATCCGATGATTATTGAAGCTGAATATGAAATACCTGAAGCGACGAGCACTGCAAAGTCTATTTTCTGGCTTATTGTCGGTATCAGCCTTTTGGTTTTAAGTGCACACTTCCTTGTAGATTCTGCTGTTTTTATCGCAAAAGCATACGGTATTAGTGACTTAGTTATTGGCTTAACAGTTATCGCCTTAGGAACAAGTTTACCCGAATTAGCGGCTAGCATTGCCAGTGTAATGAAAAAAGAAGACGATTTAGCCATGGGTAATATCATTGGTTCAAATATTTTTAATATATTAGCAGTGCTACCGTTTGCTGGTTTAATAGCCCCAGGGCAAATAAACCCCGAAGCATCTTTTCGAGATGCCCCTGTAATGATTGCCATTACTGGTTTACTATTTATATTGTGTTTTAGTCGAAAGTCTGGATACTTTAGACTTACTCGCGCAAAAGGTGCACTATTATTAGTAAGCTTTATTGCTTATCAAATATTACTTTTTAGCCAAACAACTTTTAGCTAAACACTTATTTACTGAATTAGAGCCATGAAAAATTTTAAACAACTTGCCATAAACGTCATTAACATTGAACAACAAGCTATTATTGAGTTATTGCAATATATTGATGACAGTTTTGAACATGCCTGCCAGTTAATGTTTAATTGCAAAGGCCGTGTTATCGTTATTGGTATGGGTAAATCTGGCCATATCGGTGGGAAAATAGCAGCCACATTAGCCAGTACCGGTACTCCCGCATTTTTTGTTCACCCCGGCGAAGCTAGCCATGGTGATTTAGGTATGATCACTAAAGATGATGTTGTGCTAACCATTTCTAATTCAGGTGAAACCGGTGAAGTTTTAGCCATTATCCCCGTCATTAAACGCATTGGCGCTAAACTTATTGCGATGACAGGTAACACTACGTCTACCTTAGCCAAACTAGCCGACTCTCATGTTTGTACTAAAATATCAACTGAAGCTTGCCCATTAGGCTTAGCACCTACCTCAAGTACAACGGCCTCTCTTGTCATGGGTGATGCTCTTGCTGTTGCTTTACTTAATGCTAAAGATTTTACCGCTGATGATTTTGCTTTATCCCACCCCGGCGGTAGCTTAGGTAAACGTTTATTATTATGCTTGAATGATATAATGCACCAAGGTGAACGCGTACCCGTAGTAAACGAACGAGCACTAATTAAAGAAGCTTTGGTAGAAATGTCTCATAAAGGTTTAGGCATGACCGCTATTGTTAACAATAATAAAGAGTTGGTTGGCTTATTCACCGATGGCGACTTACGCCGTATTTTAGATGAAAAAATTGATATTCATCAAGATATTATCTCCTCTGTAATGACAAAATCTCCAACGGTTGCACAGCGCAATATGTTAGCTGCACAAGCACTAAACATCATGGAAGATAAAAAAATTAACGGCTTAATTATTGTTAATGAACAACACCACCCTATTGGTGCAATGAATATGCATGATTTACTTAGTTCAGGGGTACTTTAATGAATAATGTACTGAATACTAGCCTAAATACTTTATATGGCATGGTAAACGAAAGTGTCTTAGTTAATGCTAAAAAAATAAAACTGCTAGTATGCGATGTAGACGGCGTTTTTTCCGACGGCAGAATCTACTTAGGCAATGACGGAGAAGAGTTAAAAGCCTTTCATACCAAAGATGGCTTTGGCATAAAAGCACTTGATAATAGTGGTGTCGCTGTCGCCGTTATTACTGGTCGACGCTCAACCATTGTTGCCAACCGTATGGCTGCCCTTAATGTTAAGCACATAATTCAAGGCCAAGAAGACAAGCTACCGGCTTTACTAACGTTGGCAAAAGAGCTTGCCATAAGTCTCGATGAAATTGCTTACATTGGTGATGACATACCAGACTTGCCTTGTATACTACGAGTAGGTTTAGGTATTGCCGTACAGGATGCACATCCGATAGTTTTAACAAAAGCCGATTACACTACCTTTACTCGGGGAGGTTTTGGCGCAGTGAGAGAAGTGTGTGATTTAATCATGCAATGTCAACATTCTCTTGAAAACGCAACAGGCGCTAGTATATGACAAGGATAAATTTTTTAGCCTTATTAATTCTCTTATTAGGAGCCATGGCTTATGGCATTATTGAATGGCGTAATTCGCACATAACGCCTGACGATAGTATTGAAAATGAATTAACCCCCGATTTTATTGCCGAAGCGCTAAAAAGTGATACTTACACTCAATTAGGGCAACTATCCTACTCTGTTGTCGCTGATCGTATGGAACATTACGCTAAACTTGAAGTAACCCACTTTGAATCACCAAATTACATCTTATACCCAAAAAATAACATTCAGACTAAAAAGAAAAATTATCCATGGAAACTTAGCGCAAAAGAAGCGACACTGTATAAGAATAATAGGGTTATTTTAAACCATCGCGTACACTTAACAGCTACTGATGAGAATAGTTTAATACAAGAAATACATTGTAAATATTTAGAGTTAGATTTAAATACTAATATTATCAGTTCAGATCAAACAGTGATGGTACAAGGGAAAGACTTCACAATGTATGGCTCTGGCTTGATAATTGACTTAAACACCAAACAAATGACACTGACTGAGCATGTACGTACCACTTACAAAAAAAATAATAGCTAACTATTTAATGACAATAAAAAAAATCACTCTTGGTATATTACTTACCTCGCTAGTTTTAGGACTCGCAGCGCCTGCTAATGCCGCTAAAAAAGATCTTAATCAAGAAATAACCATAAAATCTAAACGGCAATCTGCTGACTTAAAAAACAAAATAGCGAGTTATTTAGACGATGTTAGCATTACCCAAGGCTCTATTTCTATTATTGCTGACATCGTGCAGGTTTATAGTAAAGTTAATGATAAAACGGGTGAGAAGTCTGATATTTATCTTGCAAAAGGCAAGCCTGCTATTTTTAAACAACAATTAGAAGATGGCAGTTTAATTAGCTTACAAGCCAATGAAATTAGATATCAACCCGATCAATATACTATTACCGTTTCAGGAAATGCTCAGGTAAAGCAAGCCGGTAGTAAAATGAGTGGTGATATCATCACTTACAACACCTTAAGTGAAAGGTTAGAGGGACAAAGTAATAACGACGAACACGTTACCACTATTTTACAGCCTGCCCAAATAAAAGCCCAACAAGATAATTCTGAACTTAAAAAAAAGAAAGCGAATAACAGTGACAATAAATAACATGGCTCATACGTCTATCAAAAATGATAATCTGGCGAAATCTACGCTAATTGCACAAGGTTTATCAAAGTCATATAAAAGTAAACAGGTGGTTAAAAACGTCAGCTTATCTGTTAGCGCTGGCCAAATAGTTGGCTTACTAGGCCCAAACGGTGCAGGAAAAACCACGTCTTTTTATATGATTGTTGGCTTGGTGCCCAATGATGATGGCAAAATAATCCTCAATAACGAAGATGTTACACTTGCCCCTATGCACGAACGAGCGCGTCAAGGTATAGGCTATTTACCACAAGAAGCGTCAATTTTTAGAAAACTTACCGTTACCGACAATATTATGGCTATTTTACAAACACGAAAAAGCCTTAATGAACAAGAAAGACAAGAAAAATTAGAACACCTTTTAGAAGAATTTAATATCTGCCATATCAAAGACAACTTAGGTATGAGCTTATCTGGTGGTGAAAGACGCCGAGTAGAAATTGCCCGAGCACTTGCCGCAGAGCCAAAATTTATCTTACTTGACGAACCCTTTGCCGGGGTTGATCCTATCTCAGTAGGTGATATCAAAAAAATAATAATTCACCTCAAAGAGCGTGGTATTGGTATACTTATAACCGATCATAACGTGCGTGAAACGCTTGATGTTTGTGAGCATGCTTATATAGTGAGCCATGGCGAAATCATCGCTGAAGGTGATGCGGATCAAATTCTTGCAAATCAAAAGGTAAGAGATGTATACCTCGGTGAACAATTCACGCTATAGTTAGTACATACAAGGGCAGCTTAAGCTATGCTGATTATTGAGCAAGCAAAGTTGATCAATGCAATAAACAAATAGGATGTACATAAGGTAGATGCGACCAACTCTGCAACTCCGTATAGGACAACAACTAACCATGACGCCACAACTGCAACAAGCTATTAAGCTGCTGCAGTTATCAACGTTAGAACTTCAACAAGAAATTCAAGAAGTCCTTGAAAGCAACCCTTTGCTTGAAGTTAATGAAGAACAAACAGTGGATTCAAATAGTAATTCTGCCGATAACCTAGAAGAAGCTTTTTCTACCGTCGTAACTGATGCGCCAAAAGAAGTGACTGATGGCACAGAGGACGCCAAGGCAACGATTGATGAAATAAGTACCACTGAAGCGATGGAAAAAAATGAAATCCCTGAAGAATTAAACATCGATACTACATGGGAAGACAGCTATAGCGCAGGTGTATCTAATACGGGAGCTGTCAGTAGCCCCAGTGAAGATTATACCTACCAAGGTGAAACCACTGACTCAATTCAAGATCACTTACTTTGGCAAATGCAATTAACGCCATTTTCTGACACCGATAGAACCATCGCTATCGCTATTATTGAAGCCGTTGATGATGCAGGCTACCTAACAGTTTCATGTGAAGATATTTTAGAAAGTGTCGGTATTGAAAGCCTTGAATTAGATGAAGTAGAAGCGGTATTGAAACGTATTAATGTTTTTGATCCTATCGGTGTAGCCGCTCCCTCCATTGCTGATTGTTTGTTAATTCAGCTAAATCAATTTGACGCTAGTACCCCATTCTTAAAAGAAAGTAAATTAATTATCAGCGAACATATTGATTTACTTGGTAATCGAGATTACCGCCAACTGATGCGCAAAACACGCCTTAAAGAAGATCAATTACGCGAAGTAATGCGTTTAATTCAAAGTTTAAACCCTCGCCCTGGCGATACCGTCATTAAGGGCAACAATCAATATGTTATTCCCGATGTAACCGTTGAAAAGAAAAATGGTCGTTGGATTGTCGAATTAAACTCTGACACAGCCCCCAAATTATCAATCAATCAACAATACGCCGCAATGACAAAAACGACCAAATCATCAAGTGGCGACGGGCAGTTTATTCGAGCAAACTTGCAAGAAGCTAAGTGGTTTATAAAAAGCTTAGAGTCACGTAACGATACTTTACTAAAAGTATCAAACTGCATTGTACAACGCCAACAAGGCTTTTTAGAGCATGGGGCAGAGGCAATGCGACCGATGGTATTAAATGATATTGCTGAAGCAGTAGAGATGCATGAATCTACCATATCTCGTGTAACGACTAATAAGTATATGCATACGCCAAGAGGAATTTTTGAATTAAAATATTTTTTCTCAAGCCATGTCAGTACTGAAAATGGTGGCGAATGTTCATCCACTGCGATTCGATCACTCATTAAAAAACTCATTTTAGCGGAAACACCTGCTAAACCGCTAAGTGATAGTAAAATGGCCACATTATTGGCCGAGCAGGGAATTAACGTTGCTAGACGTACAATAGCCAAATATCGAGAGTCTTTGTCTATTCCTCCATCAAATCAACGTAAGAGTTTACTCTAAAACTTAATATCTGTATTTACCTTATAAGGGGCATCCATATGCAAATTAATCTTACCGGCCACCATGTAGACGTGACTTCATCATTACGCCAATACGTCGATACTAAATTTGCCAAACTAGAACGACATTTCGATCATATTAATAATGTACACGTTGTCTTAACCGTAGAAAAACTAGACCAAAAGGCTGAAGCAACTGTTCATATGAATGGCACAGAAATTTTTGCCTCTTCAACGAATACAGATATGTACGCTTCTATTGATACCTTAGTTGATAAATTAGATCGCCAGGTACTCAAATATAAAGGCAAAATTTCACAACATTAACACCATAAAAAACACTACATAAAATTATGACACTACAAGATATCCTAACACTAGACTGCACTCAATGTGCAGTCCCTGCTAGCAGTAAAAAACGTATTCTGGAACAAATTTGTCGACTGGCTGCCGAAAAAATAGGTAGCTGTAATGCAAGTGACTTATTAGAGAGCATACTTAATAGAGAAAAAATGGGCAGTACTGGCATAGGGAATGGTATTGCCATACCTCATGGCAGATTAAGTAACACCGACAAAGCGATGGCAGTCTTATTAACAACCGAAAAAGCCATTGATTTCGACGCGATAGACAACAAAGCCGTTGATATTTTTATTTGTTTATTTGTTCCTCAAAATAGCACCCAAGAACACCTAAATACTTTACAAAGCATTGCGCAATTATTCAGTGATAGAAAAACGGCCAAACAAGTACGTAAATGCACGGACAACCAGCAACTGTTCAACTTTATCCAACAAAATCATTAAGCGATAAGTTTATAGTGACGAGTTGATCATCTCGCATCATTCGACACCATTAGCTCGCTACTCGGAAACTTATACGTATGAAACTTATTATTGTTAGTGGTCGTTCTGGCTCAGGTAAATCAGTAGCGCTAAGAGTATTAGAAGATCTAGGCTATTACTGCGTAGACAACATACCCATTAACTTATTACCGGCACTAACTCACACCGTCATTAATGACTATGAGAATGTTGCCGTCAGCTTAGATGTACGTAACCTACCCAAAGATCCCAAAGATATTCCTGAAATTATTGAATATCTTCCTAATGCTGTCGAAGTTAGCACGCTTTATTTAGATGCCGATGATAACGACCTTATTCGTCGATTTAGCGAAACTCGTCGTTTACATCCTTTAATCAAAAAAAATATAGCACTTGATCAAGCTATTGCGTTAGAAAAAGAATTATTAGTCCCTATTTCAACCAATGCAGATTTATACATTAATACTAGCCAACTAACTCCACATCAATTAGCGGATTTAGTTCGAGAGCGTATTCTTGGTAAAAAAACAGGTTCAATGGTTTTAGTTTTTGAATCATTTGGCTTTAAACATGGTATACCTGCCGATGCTGATTATGTTTTTGATGCTCGGTTTTTGCCAAATCCCTTTTGGGAGAAAGAACTCAAACCTTATACCGGCTTAGACCAGTCAGTAAAAGATTTCCTTGCCAGCCAACCGATAGTAACCAAGTTTATTTGGCAAATTAATAGTTTTATGATGACTTGGTTGCCACATTTAGAACGTAACAATCGTAGCTATGTCACCATCGCTATTGGTTGTACTGGCGGTAAACATAGATCAGTTTATATCGCCGAACTATTGGCAAGTAACTTTCGTAAAGAGCAAAAAGACGTGCAAACTCATCACCGAGATATTGACAAAACAAAACAAGTGCCGATTCTATGATCATAAAGCAAAATAGTGATTCAAGCATGGTCACCAAAGAATTAACGATTATTAATAAGTTAGGCCTACATGCCAGAGCCGCCAGTAAACTAGCACAGCTTTGCCAACAATTTAGCGCAGTAATCACGCTAGAGTTAGAGGGAAAAGAAGCTGATGCCAGTAGTATCATGGCTATTATGCTACTCGCTGGTGGGCAAGGAAAAACGGTAAAAGTCAGCGCGCAAGGCGTTGATGCTCCGCAAGCATTACAAGCGATTAGCCAATTAATATCTGATAAATTTGATGAAGGTGAGTAACAACAAGGTAACAAAAAACTGCTAAAATCACTAACTTACGATAAGCTAATGTAAGTTAATCACTTATCATGTAAACACAGCCAATATTTGTAATATTTATGCCTGAAATTTTAGAACAAGAAAACATTCATCAAACACTACATCAAGTCAATGAAGCACTTGATAATGGTATGTTTGTTTATGTGCGTAAGTTATTACAAGGCATCACAGCTTATGATTTAGCTTTGATTCTTCAATCTTCAACGGCGAGAAATCGTCCGGTTTTATGGCAACTCATTGAGGTAGAACACCACGGCGAAGTACTAGAAGAACTCAATGAAGAAGTGCGTAAGGGTATTTTACAAAGTATGCGACCTGAAAAACTGGCCGCTGTTGCTGAAGGCATGGATGTCGATGATATTGCCGAAGTATTACGTACTCTGCCGGACGGTGTTTACCGTAAAGTTCTCAACTCAATGGACTCGCAAGATAGAAGTCGAGTAGAAACTGCACTGTCTTATGAAGAAGACACTGCAGGCGGTATCATGAACACTGATACCATTACTTTGCGTCCGGATGTTAGTGTTGATGTGGTATTACGTTACTTACGTTTAAAAGGACAGTTACCCGAAGCGACAGACTCTTTTTATGTCGTTGACAAAAATAATTTTTTTATTGGTGCTATATCACTAGCAGCGATAGTAACAGCTCAGCCAGACATTATCATTTCAACCCTGATTAATGCAGAAGTAGAAGCGGTTCAAGCCGATATGGATGAGCAAGATGTGGCACAGTTATTTGAACGTCATGATTGGTTTTCAGCCCCTATCGTCGATCAAAACGGACATTTACTTGGTCGTATAACCATAGATGATGTTATTGATATTATTCGTGAAAATGCCGAACATTCTATGATGAGTATGGCCGGTTTAGATGATGAAGCCGATACCTTCGCCCCGGTAATAAAAAGCACTAAACAACGCACACTATGGTTAGGCGTAAATCTAATCACCGCTTTATTAGCGGTAGCAGTTACCAGTATGTTTGAAGGTATTTTTCAACAATTAGCTATTTTAGCGGTATTAAACTCACTGGTACCAAGTATGGGTGGCGTTGCAGGTAATCAAACATTAACGCTTGTTATCCGAGGTATGGCACTAGGCCACGTTGGAGACAGTAACGCTCGAGCATTACTCTACAAAGAAGTCGCTATTGGTTTTCTTAATGGCATCATCTGGGCACTACTAATCGCCACTTTTGTCTCCATCTGGAAGCAAGATTTAATGTTAGGTGGTGTGATAGCTTTTGCCATGCTAATGAATATGACTGCCGCAGGGTTAGCAGGAGTATCTATACCGTTAATGTTAAAACGCCTTAACATTGACCCAGCTTTAGCCGGTAGTGTTATTATCACTACCGTCACTGATGTTGTAGGAATTTTTGCCTTTTTGGGTACCGCAACTCTTTTATTAACGTAAGAAAAGCAACGAGCTAGAAGCTATCTTCGGTACTCGTCACAAATCACTCAAAACTGCACTGCTACTGTCCTGCTATTTGCATTTCGTCAATAAGTATAGAGCCTGTAGCAATACTACCGTGCTTATCAATATCTGAGCCCACCGCAATAATACCTTTAAACATTTTCGTTAAATTTCCGGCAATCGTAATTTCACTAACCGGGTATGCTAACTCACCATTTTCCACCCAAAAACCGGCGGCACCGCGAGAGTAATCACCATTAACCACATTAACACCTTGCCCCATCAATTCGGTGACGAGTAACCCGGTACCTAACGTTTTTAACATGGCATAAAAGTCGGCATTAACATCACCTTTAGTCTGAGAATTTTTATCCTTAACTAACCAGTTGTGAATACCACCCGCATGGCCAGTTGTCGTAAGTCCTAACTTGCGTGCTGAATAACTTGTTAGTAAATAAGTTTGTAGGGCGCCATCAATGATAATATCTCGATTTTGAGTAAGTACGCCTTCACTATCAAAGGCACTACTTGCTAACGCTTTTTTGATATGTGGGCGCTCTTGAATAGTTAAAAATTCAGGGAATATATTTTTTCCAATCGCATCAAGTAAAAATGATGATTTACGATATAAGTTACCACCACTAATTGCGGCAATAAAATGTCCCCAAAGTGTATTAGCAATATCAGCGCGAAACAATACCGGTACTTTTCGGGTCGATAACTTTTGCGGGTTCAAACGAGATATAACCTCGCTAGCTGCCTTTTTTCCTATACTAATACCACTATCTAATAGCGTAAAATCACGATTAACGTCATAAGCATAATCACGCTGCATTTCATCATCACTACCCGCAATAACCACACAACTTAAACTATGGCGAGAGCTTGGATAACCTACTAGCTGTCCATTACTATTACCGTAAACTTTAAAACCTGAAAAACAATCTAAGCTAGCGCCATCTGAATTAGTAATACGGCTATCACTGTCTAATGCGCTTTGCTCACATTCTTTGGCTATTTCTATCGCTTGTTCAGTACTAAGTTCTTTAGGATGATATAAATCTAGATCAAGTGGTTGCATCGCTAATAATTCTTTATCAGCCAAACCTGAACAATCATCAACTGAGGTGTACTTGGCAATATTTACTGCCGCTTCTACCGCTTGAGCAAGTGCTTTTTCTGATAAATCAGCCGTCGAGGCACTACCTTTTCGTCCTTGTTGATAAACCGTAATACCTAAAGCCCCGTCGTTGGTAAATTCAACATTCTCTACTTCACCAAGGCGAGTACCTACACTCAAGCCTTGTTGGCGACTCATGGCTACTTCTGCACCATCGGCCCCTAATGATTTAGCTAATTCAAGTACTTGCGCAACTCTTGCTTTTACTTGGTCAAGTTGTTCGATCAATGGATCATTAAATTGTTTTATTTGGCTCATAGTTTTTTGTCTACTTCAGCTTTTAAAATATCAACTTTATTAATTTTTACGTATAATGAAGACATTAATTTAAATTAACTTATATTAACAACTATTATGCCCCAGTCAGCCAACGATATCGACGAATTCGAAGAAGAATTAAAAAGTAAAACCGAAATTAAAAAAGAAATGCATCAATTGCAAGATTTTGGTCAAAAATTAGTAGAAATGTCTAAACATCAGCGTAGTCGCTTACCACTATCTGAAGAATTAAAATACGCGATGATTGTGGCTGATAAAATTAGAAATAAAAATGAAGCACTACGTCGTCATATCCGCCATATAGCCAAGATATTATTAGAAACTGATTTAGCGCCCATTTATCAAGCTATCGATGTGATGGCAAATAAGCATCAACAAGAAACTGCTAAATTTTTACGCTTAGAAGGCTTAAGAGATGAGTTGATTGAGCAAGGTAATGACGCGGTAGAAGCTTTATTAGCTGAGTTTACCAAGATGGAGCGACAAAAACTTAAGCAGCTAGTTCGTCATGCCGCTAAAGAGAAAAAAGCAGAAAAAATAGGTAAGCATTACCGTAATTTATTTACTTACCTGAAAGAGAATAGTTAGAGAGTAGTCACTAAGAAACGGTAGCGAGTCGCGAAAAACCCGGATTATCAACAGTTTGTCTTCGACATTCGCCACCAATAATTATCCACTAAATAAAGTAGAGAATTTTCTATTGCGTTCCCCCAATGGTCATTTCATCAATTTTCAATGTTGGTTGGCCAACACCAACAGGCACGCTTTGACCATCTTTACCACACACGCCAACACCAGCATCTAATTTTAGATCATTACCCACCATAGAAACTTTTTTCATTGCCTCAGGACCACTGCCTATTAAGGTAGCGCCTTTAATAGGTGTGGTAATTTCACCATTTTCAATCAAATAAGCCTCTGAACTAGTAAAAACAAATTTTCCCGACGTAATGTCTACTTGTCCACCAGCAAAATTTGGTGCATATATACCTTTTTTCACCGACTTAATAATATCTTCAGGACTAGACTCACCTGCAAGCATGTAAGTATTGGTCATACGCGGCATAGGTAAATGAGCATAAGATTCACGACGACCATTACCTGTTGGTTTAACGCCCATTAATTCCGCATTATGCTTATCTTGCATATAACCTTTTAAAATTCCCTTTTCAATTAATACGTTATATTGCCCCGGTGTACCTTCATCATCAATACTAACCGAGCCTCTACGATTTACCATGGTGCCATCATCAACAATAGTGCAAAGTGTTGACGCAACTTGTTGACCAATTTTTCCTGAAAAAGCCGATGAACCTTTACGATTAAAGTCCCCCTCTAAGCCATGACCTACCGCTTCATGTAATAGTACACCAGGCCAACCAGCACCGAGTACTACCGGAAAAGTTCCTGCAGGGGCATCAATGGCCACTAAATTAACCAAGGCTTGACGCACCGCTTCTTCAGCATAAGCTAAATAACGAAATTTGTTTTGTCCAGAGCCATTATTTTCTAATTCAAAGAAATAACTATAATCCGTTCTAGCCCCGCCACCAGCACTTGCACGTTCACGTTTACCGTTTTCTTCCACTAATACAGAGCAGTTCAACCGCACTAAAGGTCGAATATCTGTGCCGTATGTGCCATCACTAGCCGCGACTAATATTTTTTCATGTACACCCGATAAGCTAACAATAACCTGACTTACTCGACTATCTACTTGTCTAGCATGTGCCTCAACTTGATGTAATAAATCAATTTTTTGTTCTTGTGTTAAACTACCAAGTGGTTCAACTGTTTGATAAATTTTAATCGGTGACTGGCGTTTAAATGCCTGAACTTGTGCGCCTTTACCACTGTCAGCGATACCTTTGGCAGCATCGGCCGCTTGCTGAAGTGCTAATGGAGAAATATCATCAGAGTAAGCAAAACCAGTTTTTTCGCCAGAAATGGCGCGTACACCAACCCCTCGCTCCATGTTATATGAACCTTCTTTAACAATACCATCTTCAAGCATCCAAGATTCATGCTGGCTAGACTGAAAATATAAATCAGCAAAATTTACTTGTCTCCCCATCATACTATTTAATGTTTTAAATAAAATAGCATCATCGATGTGGCTATCGGTTAACAGGGCTTGCTCAACATTATTCATTTAACACTCGATTTTTAATTGGATTGTAAAGTAGGCTTTATATCAATTGAAATAATGAATTGACTAACTCATTATTTCATTTGGTATCAATGGCATACTTGTTCGTATTCTCTGTATTTCTGAGGGGATATATTCACTCGTGATAATTCCTTCCCCTTGATCAAGACAGGCTAATATTTCACCCCAAGGGCTAATGATCATTGAATGCCCCCAGGTTTCTCGACCGTTAGCATGCACACCTTCTTGTCCCGCAGCAATAATGTAAACTTGGTTTTCAATCGCTCTTGCTTGCAACAATGTTTGCCAATGTGCTTTGCCTGTTACACGGGTAAATGCGCTAGGTACGGTAATAATATCTGCACCTAGCTCACTAAGCTTTTGATACAAAGAAGGAAATCTGAGATCAAAACATACCGACAAACCAATATTCGCTAATGGTGTTTTTGCTATGCAAACCTTGTTACCCGCTTGAGTATAACGAGATTCACAATAGGTTTTGGCATTGTCGGCAACATTGACATCAAACAAATGAATTTTATCATACCGAGTAATAAGTTCACCACGTGAATTAAAAGCACAGCTAGTATTGGTAAATTTATCTCCACCTTCTGCGATGATAGGAATAGTGCCACCAATAAGGGTAACGTTATATTGCTTGGCTAACCGACTTAAAGCTAATTGTAGCTCATTATTACTTTTTGCTTGTTGGGCAAGTGATAATTGTGCCTGATCACTAACACCAAAAAATAAACAACATTCTGGCAGCACGACAATATGCTCAACTTCTGCGTTATTTTCTAGCTCTATTAATTTTGCTAACTGATTAGCGATAGCATGAATATTTTGCTCAACATTTGGGGTAGATCTAAGTTGAATAGCACTGAGTTTAACCATTATTTTGGTCACCTTGGTGATTATTTTGTTTAAAAAACTGCTGCTCATCGGCTTTAAATTTATTATATTGCAAAGGTGGTGAATATTGCTCAATTATTTTCTTATTCACCTTATCGGCTTCTTGGGTATTCTGTTGTTCAACACCATTTGTTTCCACATTATCAACAAACATGGGTGGCGTAGAACGACCAACACTGACATCTTTGTTTTTCCGATTAACTTCTCTAAAATTCGGTGCACTAACACTACCAGTAAGCTCAAAATTAAACTCAGAAACAACTTGAGAAGTTATCACTTGATCAATGGCCACGCCAGCTAAAAACACCACAGGATTGAGTGTCGCGATCCAAGCTAATACAGGTAAACTCGACGTAAGATTTGGCTTATACGACATTTTATAATCAAGGGCATTGGTAACAAAGCTGGTATTGCCTTTAATATATAAGTTACCTGCAGTGCCGTTCATACGGGTATTATCTGTATATAACACCCCCTCTTCTATATGATAATCGCCTTTTATGTTTTTATAAAACATACCATCACTAAAAATATCACGAAAATCTAAGGTTAATTTTCTGACAATAGACTGTAAACTTAACACCGAAAAAATACGTGCTTTGTCACTAACTTCAGCTAAATAGCCATCATCAATACGGGCTTTAATTTCACCATTTAGGTTGGTAAAACTAAAGTCATGTGGACCACCTAACCAATTAAGATCAACGTCTAACGTACCACCACTATCACGAATAATAGAGCCATAACCTAATTGTTCTAATTCATATTCAATATCTTTTAACGCCAATTTCCCAGTAATACTGGTAATGTTTACTTTATCATTTTGTTGCCATTGCCCCGATAGACTGAATTGAGCTTGTTCACGTTTGGCATTGAAGTGTTCAATTGCAATAATATCTTGCCCTCGGCGCGATACGGATAAGTTAACTTCTCCTAGATTTAATTCATTAATTTGACAGCGATCACAATGCAAACTAATTTTAGGTACATAATCAAACACACTATCATCGGTTAATGATGAAGTAATAGCACCTTGCGTATCCACCGCTATTTCTTTGTCAATATGGGTTGTTAAATGGATAAAATCAGCATCAATATCGATTCCTTGTTCTAGCCAATTTGGATAAAACTTAACTCGACTGCGCGTCTCTTTCGCATTGAGTTGTAAAAGCCACCAATGCTCTTTATCTAATAAGTTAAAAGAAACATTATTTAAGGTTTGTCCTAAAAGATCTAATTGAGTAATGGTGCCTCGAATACGTTCAGGTGTTGAAAACAAAGAAGGTGAATTATCTACAGGCCCGGTGGTGATTTTAGACTCACTAATGGCAGAAACAGTCTCAATAATATCGCTAATCAAAGGTTGCCAGACCGTAAAATCTGCTTGTGCAAGTTTAGTGGTAATATGAAAACCATCCATAGGCAGAAGCATTTGTTCATTACCTAATACGATATGAGCACGAGAAAAATGACTAGAATTATGCTCTAACAGACCAAAAAATCTTAATTGTTCGCCATAATAGGCGTTAAAAGTTGATTGCTCTAGCTGACCAATAACGGCAATTTTTAACGGTACTTTTACTTGCTGAACTTTATTATATGGTTGTGGAAGATTAAGCTGTAATTGCTCTAAGTTTGAGTCAATAGTAAATTGATATGAAAAATCACCGTTATGGTGTTGATATAGTGATAAGTCACCTTGAAACTGTAATTGACCATCAAAATATTTTTTCAAACGCGGTGTAATATATTGCTGCCAATCGTCGGCCTGCCAATCAGCCGTTATAACAATATTGGTATCGTAGTAATCGGTTTTATCTAACCCCTTTACCACTAATTTCAACGGTAAACCTTGCCAGTTTAGTGACAAGTTTTCAGTCAATAACTTTTCATTCTCAAAGCTAAGTTGACCATACACTTGACTAAAATTCATTCGCGGTGTTTGCAGAGCAATGTTATTATCAACAAAGTTAATTAAACCACTCGCAAGTACTTTTTCCGTAGCATTCAACGGTAAGTTTAAATGGAATTCTCCATTAATATTACCACTCACTTGTAATTGTTCTAAAACATTACCGACACTAGATTTTAATGGGCTTTGAGCCATTAACTCTGTAACCAGACTTGCCTGAAATGGCTTAATCAACGTATCTAACACCAGTATCCGTTCATTAGCTAAATCATCAATAGCAGCCTGCACGCCAGCTACATCAAGCCCGACTAAGCTTCCTGAACGACCAGTAACGAGCATACTATTATTAGTGAAATTCAAATTTGCTGAAAAGGATGTTATTGCCGGCCACTGATCATCAAATTCAAAAGTAGCATTTTCTAATTCCGCATCGACAACAAAAATACCCTCATGATTATTAAAAGGAAAGCTAGCCAAAGGCCCGTTGAATAATACTTGTGCCTGCGTTACTTTCCCACTAATTAAGGCATGATTAAGATAATCGACTAAATTACTACTCATCGACGTTAATGGGTAATAACTTCCTATTTTACTGATATCTACCTCGGTGATATTCGCTAATAATGACATACGAACATCCGTATTTTCCAATGATTCAATAGCTAAATCCGCGGTTAAATTCAGCTCACTTGAACTTAAGGCAACATTATTAACTTCTAATGTCCAACCTTGTTCAACAAAAGATAAATCAACTGTCGCATTAAGTGATTGGTAAGGTATGGGTGCAACAAAATGTTGGTTAAAGTCTAATGCTCCTTCTATGGCAGCTAACTCAAGATGCAAATTTTGTTGAGTATAACTTAACTGCCCCGAAAGGTTTCTTATGCCGGGGATGCCTTTGCTGTACAGAGTTGAGGTGTTGGTGAATTTTGCTAATGCTTTTATTTCATTCTCTGTTTTTTTGAAATATATTTCATTTGCCTGACCACTAATTGCTAATTCAGACAAGCGGTCTCGCATGCCTTGAGTACTAATAAATAATGGTGACACTTGGCTAATTAACGCGAGATCAAAAGCCGATAAATAAATTGAAAAATCATCTGCTGTTTTATTCAGTTGTACAATATATTCTTGTTTTTCTTGTTTATTAAACTGCAATAAAAGCGGTGTACTAAAAAGTTTAAAGCTTTCTGCTTGTTTACCTTTAACTAATAATAACTGTCCTTCACTTAGTGCTAAGTTATGCTCTTTACCTTCAGTTTGCCAACTGATAAGATTTTCATGCAAAGAAACCTGTAGTCGTTCAATGCTACCTGTACTTACCTTTAACCAAGCAGAAAAACCAATATCCGCTTTAGTTTTATCATTATCAAGTACGAAAACACTATCAAGCCAAGGGGTAATATCAAGATGATTAGCTTCAACATATACTAAGCCTTTTAACTCATCAAACGAGGAACCGCTAATATCTATTTGTAAACTAAGGTTATTACTGCTTAGTTCATTAACAATAATATTACCTTGCGCTTGATGCCTAGCGCCATCATTTAGCCAATGTAAATTATTAATATGAAAGCTACGTTCAAGCGACTCATTACGGATTGATATTTGACTATTTTGTAAGGAAAAGCGATTGATTCGATTTAAAAAAATAGCTGAGATTTGCTGAAAATCATTCAATTCTTCTGTTACGTTAGCCGTTGGCTTGTTTGATATAGCATTGGGTTTGTTGTTATCCTGCGAACGCCATACAGCTTGATCAACATTGACTATCGCACCTTCTAGAATCACATTACTTGAGATCAATTGTTGAGTCGTTATTGTCGCCCAAAAATCGACCTGTATTTCTATATGTTCAATAGTGATATGAACATCTTCAGTATCCATTAAGGTCACTTGGTTAGCAATCAGCGTTGGGCCAGAGCCTTGCCAACTCATGCCTAAGCTACCAATAACAATATTAATTTGATTGTTATTGTTTATATAATCTTGAAAGTCTTGACGATAAAGTTCAACATAAGGTAAGAGTAAACGAAAAGCGCTAATTACCACCGCCAAACATACCAGCATAATAGCGAGTATCTTATAAAAACGGTTTAACCAACGATTAGAGACGCTTGCAATTGACATTTGTAATTACTTTCCTAAAAATATGCAGTGTTAAACTACATCATCACCACATCAAATTGCTCTTGTGAATACATAGTTTCGGCTTTTACTTTTATTAATTTACCAATAAAGACTTCAACCTCGGCAAGGCTATGAAATTCATCATTGACAAGAAAGTCGCTAACCAAAGACGATGCATAAACAATAAACGTATCCGCATCATGAGCGCGATTCACTCGCACAATTTCACGTAAAATTTCAAAACAAACAGTTTCTACTGTTTTGAGGTTACCGCGCCCAGTACAAATTGGGCATTCACCACACAGTACATGCTCTAAACTTTCACGAGTGCGCTTGCGCGTCATTTCCACTAAACCTAGTGAGGAAAAACCATGCACACTAAATTTAACATTATCTCTAGACATAGCCATTTCTAAACTACTTAACACACGGCGCTTATGATCTTCATTTTTCATGTCAATAAAATCAACAATGATAATGCCGCCTAAATTTCTTAATCTAAGCTGTCTAGCAATCGCTTGGGTTGCTTCAACATTAGTACTAAAAATAGTATCTTCAAGGTTACGATGACCAACAAAAGCACCAGTATTAATATCAATTGTAGTCATTGCTTCAGTTTGATCAATAATCAAATAACCACCAGACTTTAATTCAATTTTACGATGTAAAGCGCGCTGTATTTCGACCTCAACTGAAAATAAATCAAAAATAGGTCGTTCTCCAGGATAGTATTCCATAACCTGTGTTAACTCAGGCACAAACTCTTCAGAAAAAATGACTAATTGATCATAGGTAAGTTTAGAATCAATGCGAATACGTTCAAAGTCAACACCAACAAAATCCCTCAATACGCGCAAAGATAATGATAAATCTTGATATAACGGTTTATTGATTTGTTTACGTTGTTTACGCTCTTGTACTTTTTTCCAAACACGGCGTAAAAACTCTGCATCGTGTTTTAGCTCTTGTTCACCTGCCCCTTCACCTGCCGTACGAACAATAAATCCTTGATGTTCATCACAATAAGGGTTAATAATCTCTTTTAAACGTTTACGCTCTTGTGGATCTTCAATACGCTGAGAAATTCCAGCATGAGTCGCATGTGGCATTAACACTAAGTAACGAGAGGCAATAGTAATATCAGTAGTTAAACGTGCACCTTTTGAACCAAGTGGATCTTTCACCACTTGTATCATAATACGTTGGCCTTCATGAACTAAGGCACGAATATCAGGAACTTGCTTCGTTTCCTCTTTTAAAATGAGTTTCGAATTAATGTCTGATGCATGGAGAAAAGCAGCTTTATCTAATCCAATATCAATAAAAGCGGCTTGCATACCAGGTAATACTCGAATAACTTTACCCAAATATATGTTTCCTACAATGCCACGTTTCGCTTCACGCTCAATATGAACTTCTTGTAAAGAGCCATGCTCGATTAAAGCGACCCGTGTTTCAGTAGGAGTTACATTGATTAATAGTTCACTGCTCATATTACTTTTGATCCTTACTATTTTTCATGCCGTATGGTATTTAGCTACTAGTTAACTATTATCTTGAATAGTCGTTGGTAAGCCTGATTTAGCTAATAACTGTGCTGTTTCATATAAAGGCAAACCAACCACAGCAGAATAACTACCATTAATTGTAGTGACAAATTGGCCACCTATTCCTTGAATGGCATATGAGCCAGCTTTATCACAGGGTTCACCTGTTTGCCAATAGCGTGTTATTTCACTTAACGTTAACGCTTTAAAATGTACTTGTGTTTCAATTATCTGACTCTGCATATCAACTGCATCTACAGCCTCATAACCAACTACCGCAATAGCGGTTAATACTTGATGCTGGTTATTTTCAAGGCGCAATAGTGCTTCAATACACTCAGCTTCATTTGCTGGTTTGCCTAGTACAATGCCATCAATAACTACACAAGTATCAGCGCCTAACACTAACGATTGCTTTTGTTGTTCGTGCGCTAAGCGATGAAAAATAGCAAGCGCTTTTTCTTGCGCCAATCGTAATACATAATCTTTAGCACTTTCATGATCACATACCGATTCATCAATGTCTGCCACTAACGTGCTAAATTGATAGCCTAATTGCCCTAAGAGCATTTTTCGTCTAGGTGACTGCGAAGCAAGAATAAGTTGTTTCATCATTGATATTCCCAACTTATTTAATAGAAAAATTGCGGCGTACTTTGCGTAATAAATAAAATACCCAAGGCCATAAAACAATGGTTGTTATAACGGGATATAAGTAACTGGTTAGAAAAACAACATCAATTAAAAATCGTTGCAACCAAAAAACAACTAAATGATACAAAGCCGCTAATACACCAATAATGAGTGCTTGTTGCCAAATAGAAAAATTACGTATTTTTTGATGATTTTCTACAATAATGTAAATTGACATTGCCATGGCAGCAGCGTGGACACCTAACACTGATCCCAAAAGAACATCCAATAAAAACCCCATTACCCATGCAGTGATAATATTCACTCGCCCTGGCAACGCCATACACCAATACATTAAAACGATAAGCACCCAGTCAGGACGAAAAACATCCGCATTTAGTGGCATAGGCATTATGCTGGCCATTAAAGCAATCAATAAAGTAAAAAGAATAATAATGCCATTATTAGCAAACATTAATTAGTAACCTTTTCTTGCGGCTTTATCGCTGTTAATGGGCCTTTCTCTTGAATTTTAGGAGCGAAAATATTTTGAGGTTCTTTTTCTGACAATAATAATAAATATCGTAATCGATCAATTTGAGCAACGGGTGTACTAAAGACACGAACGAACTCTCTGGATTCATCGTTACTCGCAAAAGAAACTCTAGCCACAGGGTAACCTTCTGGATATTTTCCACCTAAGCCTGAAGTAACCAATAAATCACCCGTTATTATATCAGCACTTTGTGGAACAAAATTATGAATTAATCGATCTATTTGCCCACTACCTGCAGCAAGTAACCTTAAGCCATTACGCTGAACTCTAACAGGCACAGCATGTGATATATCAGTAATAAGTATCACGCGAGAACTTGTTTGCCCTACGTGCAATATCTGCCCAACAATACCAAGGGCATCAAGTACGGGCTGTCCTTCATAAACACCATCACCGGCACCACGGTTAATCACTATTTGATGGCTATAGGGATCGCTATCCACTGATATAACTTCTGCCACCATTTTTTTTATTTCACTGCGCAAAGGCGAAGCAAGCAAAGATCGCAATCTGTCATTTTCTTGTTTTAACATAACAAGCTGCATAGCTTCTTCGTGAAAATTAAGTTCATTTAAACGATATTTTTGGTTTTCACTCATTAATTGTCGACGAGTAGTCAGGTTTGTTGATGCCCATGTCATCAACTGCTTTGGAGTATTGGCTAAATATTGCAATGGACTTACTAGCGATTGCAAATATCCACGCACTGATTCAAAACTAGCCATTTTATGATCGAAAAAAATCAATAAGGCAGAACAAAACAGCACCAAGACAAGTCGGTGCTGTGGGGATGGACCATGTTTAAAAATTGGGTTCATATAAAACCAGTTACGGATTCGATATTCTAGTTACAAGTTACTTTCATCTGATTATCATCCTAAAAATTGAACGTTTCTTTACAGAAATTTGGTTTGAGTACAAGGCAAAAGCACGGAGTTAACGCTAGTCAATGAGTACTTTTAACGCCGTAATCAAGCCAAATAACCAAAAAGAAACTGCAATTTTTATTCGTAAGAGAAAAGATCGCCCCCATGTACATCAATCATTTCAAGCGCTTTACCACCACCTAACGCAACACACGTTAAAGGGTCTTCAGCTATCACGACAGGAATGCCCGTTTCTTCCATTAATAAGCGATCTATATCTCTTAATAATGCGCCACCACCAGTAAGTACCATACCACGCTCAGATATATCTGAGGCTAACTCTGGTGGTGATTGCTCTAAAGCAACCATAATAGCACTAACAATTCCCGTCAATGGCTCTTGTAAAGCTTCAAGTATTTCATTACTGTTTAGCGTAAAGCTGCGTGGTATTCCTTCAGCAAGATTACGACCACGTACTTCAATTTCAATAACTTCGTCACCCGGGTATGCGGAGCCAATTTCGTGTTTAATGCGTTCAGCAGTCGCTTCACCAATTAAACTACCAAAATTACGACGGACATAATTGATAATAGCTTCATCAAACTTATCCCCACCAATACGTACCGATGATGAATACACCACGCCGTTTAATGAGATGATACCTACTTCTGTCGTACCACCACCAATATCAACCACCATAGAACCCGTTGCTTCTGATACAGGCATACCTGCACCAATAGCTGCCGCCATAGGCTCATCAATTAAATACACTTCACGCGCACCCGCTCCCATCGCTGATTCACGAATAGCACGTCGTTCAACTTGCGTTGACCCACAGGGTACACAAACTAAAACACGTGGGCTTGGGCGTAAAAAATTATTACTGTGCACTTGTTTAATAAAATGTTGTAGCATTTTTTCAGTAACAAAAAAGTTAGCAATGACACCGTCTTTCATTGGGCGAATGGCTTCGATATTCCCAGGTGTACGACCTAACATTTGTTTTGCCGCCATACCTACCGCAGCAACACTTTTAGAACCACCTGAGCGGTCTTGACGAATAGCAACTACCGAAGGCTCATTTAAGACAATACCTTGGTCTTTTACATAAATAAGGGTGTTGGCTGTTCCTAAATCAATAGACAAATCATTAGAAAACATACCACGTATTTTTTTAAACATAAGTTCGAAATGTCCTGTAAAAATGCGACTTCATAAGTGCAAATAGTTAGCGCGAAAAATGGTTCTTTTATCAGATCGAACAATCATACCTGAGTATGACAACCAATTCTATTATGTCAGTTGTTTTTCATAGATATTTGTACTAATTATACACTTCTCGTTGATAAATGATTCTATCATCACCTAAAGTAAGCAAAATAGTCTTTATTGGTGGATTGTATTCAAAACTGCCATTGCCTTGCCAATTATAAAAAACATCAGCTAATATTGAATAAAAAGTACTTAATTAACCTGATGTGATGGTCTCCTCCCTATACGGCATCTATGTGCCATGATTGAAGTTGTTACACACAATCAAAAAGGGAAAAGACCAAGATGAAGATTACAACAATTGGGTTAGATATAGCAAAAAGATTTTTTCATGTTGTCTGTTGCAATGACCAAGGGCGCTTAGTTAGCAAGAAAATGCTAAGTCGAGCGCAAGTATTAACATTTTTTCAAAATCACCCATCTTGTTTGGTTGCTTTAGAAGCTTGTGCAACGTCTCATTATTGGGCAAGAGAAATACAAAAGTGTGGTCATAAGGTAAAGCTTATTCCACCTCAACATGTGAAAGCATTTTTAATTGGCAATAAAAATGATTATAACGATGCTTTAGCAATTGCCGTTGCAGCAAAGCAGCATCATATTAAAAGTGTTGGTATAAAATCGATAGAACAACAGGATAATCAAGCACAGCATAAAGCGAGAGAGTTAGCGGTTAGACAAAGAACTGCATTATGTAACCAAATCAGAGGATTAATAGCTGAATACGGTATTATTTTAAACCAAGGTGTAAACAATATACGCAAAAACATCCCATTAATGCTGGATGATGAAACCAAGCCATTATCAGGGGCGTTTAAAACAATACTTAGGCAACTACAAGTGCAATTAAACGCATTAGATACTTGTATTGAAGCCTATGGTAAATTAATTGTTGAAACAGTAAAAACCAATGATATTTGTCAGCGAGTTCAAACAATACCTGGGTTTGGCCCTATGGTATCAAGTGCATATTTTAATGAAGTTGGTAATGGGAGTAATTATCAACGAGGTCGTGATGTTTCAGCGTCCTTAGGTATAGTTCCCCGGCAACACAGTAGTGGTGGTAAGGATACTTTGTTAGGAATAAGTAAACGAGGAAATAGCTACTTAAGATGTCTTTTGATTCAAGGAGCAAAGGCGGTTGTTTCAAGAGCTAACACGAAAAATGATAAATTAAGTCAATGGATAAACCGACTTGTTCAAACTCGGGGGCATAACCGAGCATGTGTAGCTTATGCCAACAAAATGGCGAGAATGGCTTGGGCTATTACCGTCTCGGGTGAAGAATATTCACCAGTATAAGTAAATTGCTCTTCAAAGAATTGCGTGGGTAGAACAAAACGATGACATAACAGGTAAAACCTGCATATTGAAAACCTGGCGATCTCAGTGGTAGTAAATACCGATAACCTGATAAGGACAATATGTGCGGAATACATCGAGGTCAGAAGTAATAAACTTCATTAAAAGGCCGTATATATGACAGCAACCCTGTCCCTGTTATCGATGAGTTAAACCTTGCAATACGGGAGGAGACCATATATGAGATCGGTTTAAGCGGGTATATGTCGCCCATAATGTCTATTTTATCAATATTTAAATAGTTATTATTATGCCGATCAACCAAGCAAATAATGGGGCTAAAACGGCGGTTAAAATACCGCTGATAACTAAAGCTAAAGAACTAAAAGCGCCTTGTTCGTTACCTACTTCTATTGCTTTTGCTGTACCAATAGCATGAGCACTACAGCCCATGGCTAAACCTTGTGCTTGTGGATTTGTTATTTTACAAAGGTTGAGTAGGCTAAAACCGCCTAATGCCCCTAATAACCCAACAGCAATAACCACTGCGGCTGCTAAAGATGCCAATCCTCCTGTTTCATTGGCAATTGCCATCGCTATTGGACTAGTCACTGATTTTGGTAATAAAGAAAGTAATAATATTTTATCGTCAGTTAATAATAAGGCGGTGGATAGACAAGTTGAAATAGCAATCACAACACCAAAACAACAACTGATCATTATTGCTCTAAATTGTTTTTTTATCTGCTTTATTTGACTAAATAAGGGAATAGCAAGCGCAACAACTGCGGGCTCTAAAAGCCAAATAAAAGGAAGATTTGCGGTTGCGTAATCTTGATAAATAAGTGGGGTAAAACTAAAAAGTCCAATAAAAAATAAAATACTCACTAGAAGAGGGTTAGCTAGTGGACTTTTAATTGGGATTAAAAGCTTACGGGATACTAAAAAAACTAATATCGTAGCAATAAGATAAAGATAAATCATTTAGCAAACCTTTGATAAAGCCAACCAACCGATATTAATGTTGCTATTGTACTGATCACGCTACTTACTACAATGGTGAGCCAATGTGTTGATAACAAGTCTGAATATTGTAATAACCCCACACCGACAGGAACAAAAAAGAGCGTAATATAGTTGAGTAAAAAACTGCCTGTGGGTAATACATAATCTAATGGAATTAATCGAAGGTTCAGCCCTAAAAATAATAATAATAAGCCAAAAATACTGCCAGGAATGGGTAAATGGCTGATAAATTGAATGCCTTTACCTAAGTATAAAAAAAACAATAAAATTCCAGCACTTCGCGCTAACAGGGTAACAGTGGTAAAAACATTTTTTTTCATAAACTTTCTAATAAATGGGTAATAATTATCATAGTTGCTTTTTAAGGAATGATTAAAGAGTAACCGTGCCACAGTCTACTATATTTAACCCTAATGCTTACACTATTGTCATAATAAATATCATCATTTATCTATTATCGCTATGACTGATGAGTATATAACAAGCACCGCAACTTGGTGGCGTTTAAATAAATATCAACTTAGACTCATAGAGAATAGGCGTTCTAATTTATTAATAGTTTGTTTGATATTACTTACATCTGTTGGTGCAATAAAAATAGTATCATCACCGGCAATGGTGCCAAGCACACCGTCACTTTTACTTAAGCTATCCAATAAACGAGCAATTAATTGTGCAGCCCCTGGGCTTGTTTGGATAATGATCATCATACCATTATGTTCTATTTCTAAGACTAATTGTTTTAATGGACTTTGTGCGGTTGGTACACCAAGCTCTGCGGGTAAACAATAAACCATTTCTTGACGGGCGTTACGCGTGCGAACTGCACCAAACTTACTTAACATTCGTGAAATTTTTGATTGGCTGATATTTTCAAAACCTAAAGATTTTAATGCGTCAACAATTTCGCCTTGTGAACCGAATTGTTCTTGTTTTAATAGATCTTTAAATGCTTGTACTAATGCTTCTTGTTTTTGTTGGCCAGTCATTTTTTGAGATTAAACCCTTTTTTGCTATTTTTCAAACAGCCTCAAGTTGAATTATTTATTTTGAAGAGGTTTGCTATAGCCTTAATACTAAAGTTGAATTCTTTCAACTAAGTATTATACGGTATCATATACATAATAATAATTGTTTTTTTGTTGGCTATGCTATATCTTTTGCACAATAAAATTTACGTATTTACTCGAATAATATTTATTATACAGTTTAACATCCACTTTAATTTCGGAGAGAACACATGAAAGTAGCAGTTTTAGGCGCAGCTGGCGGTATCGGCCAAGCATTATCTTTACTATTAAAAACTCAATTACCAGCCGGTTCTGAGTTATCACTTTACGATGTTGCCCCTGTAGTTCCTGGTGTGGCGGTAGATTTATCACACATACCTACAGCGGTTAAAGTTGCCGGTTTTGGTGCTGACGATTTAGCGGGTGCACTTTCAGGTGCTGATATTGTAATTATTCCAGCAGGTATGCCACGTAAGCCAGGTATGGATCGTGCTGATTTATTTGCAGTAAATGCAGGTATCATTAAAACATTAGCTGAAGGTATTGTTGCTGCTTGTCCAAAAGCTTTAGTGGGTATTATTACTAACCCTGTTAACGGCACTGTACCAATTGTTGCTGAAGTATTCAAAAAAGCAGGTACTTATGATAAAAATCGTGTATTTGGTGTAACAACTCTTGATGTAATTCGCAGTGAAGCATTTATCGCTGAATTAAAAGGCTTGAACGTAAGTGACGTTAAAATACCAGTAATTGGTGGTCACTCAGGTACAACAATCTTACCACTTCTTTCACAAGTTGAAGGCGTTACATTCACTGATGAAGAAGTTGCTACGTTAACGCCACGCATTCAAAATGCTGGTACTGAAGTTGTAAATGCTAAAGCTGGTGGTGGTTCTGCTACTTTATCAATGGGTGCTGCTGCTGCTCGTTTTTGTTTATCTTTAGTGAAAGGTCTACAAGGCGAAGACGTTGTAGATTATGCTTATGTTGACGTAGAAGGTGGTGATGCACCATTTTTTGCTCACCCAGTACGTTTAGGCGTAAATGGTATTGCTGAAGTATTATCTTACGGTGAATTAAGCGCGTTTGAAGAAAAAGCTAAAAACGACATGCTTGATACATTAAAAGCTGACATCAAAGAAGGTGTTGATTTTATGGCATAAAGCTATAAATAGAAAATAAAGATTACGAGTAGTGAGTATTGAATTTCGATACTCACTACTATTACTCGCAACTTGGTTTATTCACAATTTAGCTTTTTACTTATTTCACACCCTTTGAAATAAGAAATTCAGCATATTCTTTATCTGTTCTCATAATATGATTCGTTAGCCAACGTTTAAGAAATAGCATTAAATCGGTATTGATTGTTCCTTGAGGATTTTTAATAAAGTTTTCTTTTAATTCGACTACTTGCGCTATTAGCTCATTATGTTGCCGTTTGTGCTCTTCGGAATCACTATAACCATACTCAGCAAACATATTTTCTTCATAAGCAAAATGCTTGTGAGTATAAGCCGCTAAACCTGTAAATATTTTCCCTAATAATTCATGTGAGCTATTTGTTAACATGGCATCATTAAGTGCATTGATCATATTGACGAGCTTCTTGTGTTGCTCGTCAATGCTGTCTATACCAACACTTAATTCGGCTGTCCATTCAATTAGTGCCATAATAGTACCCTGTAAAATTTAATAATCTTTAGTCAACGTTAGTAGTAGCCTGTGAAATACACAAGCCAAAGTTCACGTAAACCTGTGCTATATCAAATGAAATAATGAATTAGTCAATTCAGAGCTATGTTAGGGATGTTAGAACAAGAAAAATTGTGATGTTATCAGTTTGCTACGAAACTCCCGAAGGGCGAGTTTAAAAAGCTTACAAGCTGCGTTATTGATTTTGACAAGGACGCTACATGGGTGGTGTTATTAGAGAATGCAGGAGCATATTCTCCTGAATAACCATTCTATTCAATCAATGTCTTACCTTTAAACCTTTTAATTCTCGCTGAATGATCCATTTATTACTTCAATTGATATTTGATCAATAAATATAATACCGGATAAATGGTTATTTTCCCCAGGGGTTCGTTGGAGTAGAAGACCGCTCACGGGTTTTTTTAGCGCGTTTTTGTCTAAGGTTCTCAGCATCATCAAAACTTAATTCAGCAGGTGTTCCCGGTTTTTGATGAGCTGGCACAATGCGATCACGTGGGGGTAATTCAAATTGGCTATCATCAGCACGTGGTAAATTTTTATATTGATATAAATAAAAAGCTTCAACTTTATCTTTTGCCCAGTCTGTTTTTTTCAAAAACTTTACACTGGATTTAATACTTGGATGTGTTTTAAAGCAATTTAAACTTAGATAAGCGTTTAAAATTTCAAAACCGTAATGATCTACTAACTCGGTGAGAACCTGTTCTAAACCAATACCGTGCAGCGGATTGTTTTCATATATATTATCTAAACTCATACTGTTTTACTCTTGCTTGGAATGTTCAGGCACTGCGATTAGCGGCAATATGGGCTAATGCAACCAATGCTTTTTTATAATCAGATTCAGGCAATATCGATAAAGCATTGATAGCCTTGTCTGCTTCTATTTCTGCCTTTTTTTGCGTATAAACTAAAGCGCCAGTTTGTTTCATGGCTGTTAAAATATCATCTAAATACTCCATGCCATTACCGTGCTCTATCGCATTTCTTATTAATTGTTTTTGCTCATCAGTACCATGTGCCATGGCATATAGTAGTGGTAGAGTGGGTTTTCCTTCGGCTAAATCATCACCGACATTTTTTCCCATTTCTTTCGCATCAGCGGTGTAATCCATAATGTCATCAACTAATTGAAACGCTGTACCTAGGTATTTACCGTAATCTGCCATGGCTGTTTCAATTGCACTATCTTGCTTGGTAATTACAGCAGCAAGTCGAGTAGCCGCTTCGAAAAGTTTGGCTGTTTTGCAATAAATAACCTGTAAATAGCTTTCTTCCGTGGTGTCAGGATCATTACAATGCATTAACTGTAAAACTTCACCTTCAGCAACAATATTAGTGGCATCAGATAAAATATCCATAATGCGCATATCACCCAATTTGGTCATCATTTGAAAAGAGCGTGTATAAAGAAAATCACCCACTAATACGCTAGCACTGTTACCAAATAAGGCATTGGCAGTTTCTCGGCCACGGCGCATGTTAGATTCATCAACCACATCGTCATGTAATAAAGTCGCTGTGTGAATAAATTCAATAATAGCAGCAATGGTACAATGTTTATCATCAAGCTTGTCAGTATTGGTAACGTTTAACGCTTGTGCTGCAAGTACAGTAAGCATCGGGCGCATACGTTTTCCGCCAGCATTAACAATATAGATACCTAATTGATTGATTAAAGCGACGTCTGAGTGTAATTGTCCGTAGATAAGATCATTGACCTTGGTCATATCATTTTGAGAGAGAGCTTGAATTGCTTTTATATCCACTTTACTTATTTTCCACTTTTTATGGCTAGGTGGTTTAAATATAACCACTATTCTAATAGGGTTTTTACCTATTAAATTCTACACTATATTGGCCGATATAAAAGCCCGCTTAAAAGGTTTATAATGACTTTATTACGTATTTATTTAGCTAATTTACCAAACAGCGTAAAAACTTTATAAATGATCACTTTTATACTTGCCCTGCTACGTTTCTTCGCGTAGAATTCGCGCCCTATATTTTTAAAATTAGCAACACATAAAGTTGTTGCAGTACGGAGTAGCTATGTACGCGGTATTCCAAAGCGGTGGTAAACAGCATCGTGTAACCGAAGGACAAACAGTTCGTCTAGAAAAGCTTGAGCTTGAAGTAGGCGCATCAGTAGAATTTGATAACGTTTTAATGATCGCCGATGGCGAAAACATCAATGTAGGCGCGCCTTACGTTGCTGGTGGTAAGGTGGTGGCTGAGGTGGTAAACCAAGGTCGTGCTGATAAAATTACTATTGTAAAATTCAAACGTCGTAAGCATTCACGCAAACAAGCGGGCCATCGTCAATGGTTCACTGAAGTGAAAATTACTGGTATTAACGGCTAATTAGGAGCATTTTGACATGGCACATAAGAAAGCTGCAGGTAGTACACGAAATGGTCGTGATTCAGAAGCAAAACGTTTAGGTGTTAAACGTTTTGGTGGCGAATCAGTGTTAGCAGGTAACATCATTGTTCGTCAACGTGGTACTCGTTTCCACGCTGGTAGCAATATGGGTATCGGTAAAGATCATACTTTATTTGCTTTATCTGATGGTAAAGTACAATTTGAAGTGAAAGGTCCAAAGAGTCGTAAGTTTGTTAGCATAATCGCTGATTAATAACCACTTAGAACTCTAAAAACCTCGCTTCATAGCGAGGTTTTTTTTTACCTATTTATTATGTCCTTGCAGTGATGATTTTTTCTGAAAGAAAAATAAGTTATACTAGCAAGATATAAACCACAAGACTTTAGGGTTGTGTAAAACACCATGAAATTTGTTGATGAAGTTGAGATCAGAGTTGAAGCGGGTGATGGTGGTAACGGCTGTCTCAGTTTCCGTAAAGAAAAATTTATTGAGTATGGCGGGCCTAATGGCGGTGACGGCGGTGATGGCGGTGATGTTTATCTTATTGCTGACGAAGGCCTTAATACGCTAATTGATTACCGTTTTGAACGTTTTCATCGTGCGAAGCGTGGTCAAAATGGTCAGCCTCAAAACTGTACAGGTAAGGGCTCTGACGACTTGGTATTGAAAGTACCAGTTGGTACACGGGTTGCTGATGTTGATACGGGTGAGCTACTCGGTGATTTAACTCATAAAGATCAAAAATTGCTAGTTGCTAAAGGCGGCTGGCATGGTTTAGGTAACTTACGTTTTAAAAGTAGTACTAACCGAGCTCCTCGTCAAAAAACTGATGGTACCCCAGGTGAAATTCGTAACCTTAAATTAGAGTTGTTATTGTTAGCCGATGTGGGCTTATTAGGTTTGCCTAATGCAGGGAAGTCTACGTTAATTCGTAGTGTTTCAGCGGCTAAACCTAAAGTAGCTGACTACCCCTTTACCACCCTTGTGCCTAACTTAGGTGTAGTACGTTTAGATTCACAGCGTAGTTTTGTTATTGCTGATATTCCGGGTATTATTGAAGGTGCGGCAGATGGCGCAGGCTTAGGTACTCAGTTCTTAAAGCATCTCGAACGTTGTCGTATTTTGTTACACGTTATTGATATTATGCCAGTAGATGGCTCAGACCCACTAGATAATGCTAAAACTATTATTAGTGAATTAGAGCAGCATAATGCAAAACTAGCAGGAAAACCGCGTTGGGTTGTTTTTAACAAGTTAGATTTAGTGCTTGAAGAAGAAGCAGAAGAAATCACCAGTCGTATCCTTGAAGGGCTTGGTTGGCAAGGTGAAGTACATAGTATTTCAGCTGTCAATAAAATGGGCACGCAAGAATTATCCCAAAAAGTAATGACCTTTATCGAGCAGCTGCCTCCTGAAGAGGAAGAAGTTATTGATGGTAAAACCGTTGAATTCAAATGGGATACATATCATGAAGATGCGATGGCTGATGATGGCTTAGATGATGATTTGGACGATGATGATTGGAATGAAGACGATTACGATGTGGAAATAGAATATCGTCCTTAATTAGTTATTTATTTTACTTTATTGATATAAGGCAGTGATTTATTCTCTATAGATAGGGAGTATATCATTGCCTTTTTGTTACTTGAAACTTAATGCTTAGGAACTTCTAATGACCATTCTTTCTATGATAGTCGCTACTGCTGATAATAATATAATTGGCAAAAATAATACCATGCCGTGGCATTTACCTGCTGATTTAGCCTATTTTAAAAAAGTGACTTTAGGTAAACCTATTATAATGGGCAGAAAAACCTATGAGTCTATTGGTCGGCCATTACCGGGACGTCGAAACATTGTCATTTCACGTGATGAGAAGTATTCAGCTAATGGAATTGATACGGTTACTTCAGTTGAGCAAGCGTTAGCGTTAGTTGATGGCTCAGATGGTAGTGATGCTGTGGCAGAGATTATGGTGATTGGTGGAGGTGCAATTTACCAGCATTGTTTACCTAATGCTGATCGTCTGTATGTTACTCATATAAAAGCAGCAATTGATGGTGACACACAGTTTCCTGACTATGCCATAGGTAATGATGATGGGTGTTGGCGAAAAACTCATAGTGAATTACGAGTAAGTGATAATAAAAATTCCTATGATTTAGACTTTTGTATTTATCAAAGAGTGTGTCTACCAACGAATAACAAATGAAGGCTAGTTTTTTTCTAGGTAAGCAAAACCTTAATCGTAATTTGTTAGTATTAATCGTATTGATTTTTGGCGTTTTATCGGCCCTATATGTTAACTATTTTATTGCAGAAACAAAGATAGGGGACGCTTATCACTATGGCTTGTGGTCATTACTACCGGCTTTTATCACCATATTTTTATCTTGGTTAACGCGTGAGCCATTGACGGCACTATTAAGCGGTATCGCTATTGGTGCCTTTATGATGGGACCATATGATCTTAGGGATCAAATATTACTCCCTGCGATGGCTCAAACGGGTACTGCCGGACTATTACTACTTTATCTATGGCTGTTGGGGGGATTATTAGGTATTTGGTCAAAAACTGGTGCGGCGCAAGCTTTTGCTGATTACATGATTAAGCACTTTGTTCGTGGTCAACGATCTGCCAAGTTAGTTGCGTGGTTTTTAGGTGTTTTGTTCTTTCAAGGTGGTACCATGAGTACGGTGCTGGTGGGGACTACCGTTCGCCCATTAGCAGACAAAGCCGGTATTAGCCATGAAGAAATGAGCTATATAGTTGACTCAACCGCATCTCCCATCGCCATTGTTATCGCTTTTAATGCGTGGCCTGCTTATATACAAGCCTTGATATTTGTACCGGGTGTTACTTTTTTAGCGACAGAAACCGATCGTTTAGCATTTTTTTTTGCTGCGGTGCCTTTTAGTTTTTATGGCATTATTGCGGTAATAGGTACTTTGTTATTAAGTCTCAATATTACTAAATTTTCAGGTAAGCGAATCAGAGATGCTCACGTTAGAGCTGCAACCACAGGAGAATTAGACGCCCCAGATGCTAAACCATTAAGTGCTAAAAAACTACAAACTAGTGATGTACCCCAAGGGTACAGCGCTCATGTGCTTGAATTTATTTTACCCTTACTAAGCTTAATTACTATTGCGGTGCTTACTTTTATTTTTTACGGCATACCGAAGATTAATTGGGCCTTTGGTGCTGCGCTGCTGATCAGTGCATTTATTGCATTAGTAAAGGGTATGTCACTGAGTCACTTAATTGATGGCTTTGGCAATGGCCTAAAGGGCGTGGTATTCGTTTCAGTGATCTTGATATTGGCTGTAACTATTGGTGCAATCAGTAAGCAAATTGGTGGTGGTTTGTATCTAGTTTCTTTGCTTAGTGAGCAATTTCCTTATTGGTTGTTACCCGTGGTATTACAATTGATGGCAATGCTCATTGCTTTTTCTACCGGTACAAGTTGGGGCACTTTTGCCATCGCTTTTCCACTTGCTATGCCGCTAGCTTGGGCTATTGGGCAAAGCGCAGGAATAAATGATCCTGAACTATTTATGATAGTGTGCTTTGCTGCGGTGCTTAATGGCAGTGTTTATGGCGATCAATGCTCGCCCATTTCAGATACCACTATTTTAAGCTCAATGACCACTGGCTGTGACATGATGGATCATGTTAAATCACAGATTGTGCCTGCTACTTATGCTAGTATTTTAGCTGCTGTTCTGTGGACGTTAACCGTAGTTTTTTTTGCTTAATTTCAAAACAGTTGATCAGTTCTATTATCGCTTCAACCGTCGATTTGTGGAAAAAACACCTAATAGGTTGTTAAATTTAGCTATTATTCATACGCTATTTAAATCGATCTGAAAATAACACATAAGCATGTTAAATTGTTAGGTGCGGAAAGAGGGTTGAATAATTATGCCTTGCCATATTCATTGTATCCTCAAGATCACCTATCGCTGATCTCAATTTAATTTAACTTTGCACCCGCTTTTCAACATAATTTGAATAGTGATGCTATTGATGCTGATATTATAAAGTAGTCAATTTGACTAGTTTAATGGTTAATTTCACTATTATTTCATGTTATGCCTACTGCCTATCATTGTCGCTAGGATGAATTAATATATTTATCTTTAAAATCATTAAGATAAAAGTCAATCATAGTTGGCATAGCCCTTGTAAATGTTGTTGGTCATGTTAACAAATTGATTTAACCAATAAACAAGAAAAATTTTAAAATGAATACAGTAAACTGTAAAAATATCAGTATTTAGTAACCAGTAAAAATTAAGAACCCTTTGCAGGTAAGAGAGAAGCAGATGACATTTTTTAAATCACTATTATTAGCTATTTTTGCTACTTTATTTTTAACCTACGCTTTAGGTACTAGTTTTTTAGAGTTACTTGATATTAATGTTTATATGGATGGTGAATTAATTGAACCTTTAAAAGCAATAGGCGTATCAGCAGTGGCAATTGTTATGCTAGTACTGATTGCATTGGCAATAGTGTTAAGTGTATTTGGTTCGTTTATTTTTATTAGCTTACTTGTTCTGGGCTCAGTAGCTATGGTAGCAATTGATGTGTTTTGGCCTGTGCTGTTAATTGCTATCGTTATTTGGTTGATGACGCGTAATAGTGAAACGACTAAAAAAGAAGCACAATACAGTAATGATAATATTTAAAGATGAGGTTTTACATTGACAATAATATATTAAGTGTAAAACCTCGTAGATAGTTGAAAGCTTTATTTATTTTTTAAAAAACATCGACATAATGTTTTTACAGGCATCTGTCTTCATTAAACGAGCAAATTCATTACCTTCATTTTCTATTATTTGAGATAACGATAATTGTGTTGCTTGACGAATCAGTTTTCTACTGGTCATCACCGCATCGCTAGGTAAACTAGCAATAGCAATAGCCGTTTGTTCGGCGAGACTTAATAGCTCACTAGGTTGGCAAACTTTATTGGCTATGCCATATTCTCTGGCTTGTTCAGCGGTAAAGGTCTCACCTAGTATCATTAATTCAAAAGCGCGGTTTTGACCAATAAGTCTTGTTAATAATAAACTTGAGCCGGCTTCAGGACATAACCCTAGTTGAGTAAAAGGTAATTTGAATTTTGTATTGTTGGCAGCAATTACCATGTCACAATGTAATAATAAGGTGGTACCAATACCAACGGCAGGTCCGGCAACTGCGGCAACAATGGGCTTAGTAAATTCGCTTAATATTTTAACAAAATCAAGCGCGGCAAGAGAGTCATCTTGTGAGGATTCAATAAAATCTTGCAAATCATTGCCGGCAGAAAAACAGTTTTCATCACCGTGTATTAATACACAGTGTATATTGTCATTATTTTTAGCATAGTTAAAATGCAGACAAAGCTGTTTATACATAATTTTATTTAAAGCATTTTTTTTATCAAGTCGATTTAAAATGAGTGTAAAAACACCTTGGTTTTCTTTCGTTATAATTAAGTCAGTCATTTTGTTACTTTGCGAAGAATGATAAGGTTAACTTTAAGGGTTCTTAAAATGGAAGTATAGCCAGAGATGAATAATAGCTATTTATTGTTACTACTTTGTACTTGTTTTTGTTCTTTTTTCGGGGTTGCCAATGAGTTATCAAATGAAAAGGCTGAATTAGAACCAACGTTATTCGTTTCAGTTGAATATGCATATATCCGCAGTTCAATACCAGGAACAACTATTACTTCCTCGTATATGACAATAGAAAATAAAGGTGAAAAAACAGTGACTTTACTGGGGGCTACCAGTAAAATTTCATCGCGCATCGAAATTCATCAGCATAGCATGTCTGATGGTATGATGCGTATGCGTCGGTTAGACTCAATTAACATTAACGCTAAGCAACGGATTGTTTTGCAGCCATCAGGTTTACATTTTATGTTATTTGATATTACAGCCCCCTTACAAGCACAGCAAACAGTTGAACTAACCTTAAATTTTTCAAATAAATCATTGGTAACAATACAGGTGCCTGTTTATAGTCCTTTACAGGAAAAAATAGCGCAGCAAGCTGCCGCTAACTTAGCCGGACAACAACGGCAAGCGCATCATCATCATTAGCGCATTATTAGGAGTAAAAAGATGAAAATGAATTTATCAGCTAAAACCATTGGCTTTACCGTTATTGGTTTTTTTATGCTTTTTTATGTTGTGGGTATTTATTGGAGTGTAAATGTTGGGCCTATTGATGTTCAACATGAGATAACGGTTGCCGCAACAGCTGATAAGGTAGCGCCGGTTGTTGGCTATGCCACCACAACGATGTTAATTAAAGTGGCGGAAAGTATTTTGGATAAACCAGGAGGTTATATCTCTAACGATGCTTTACCACCAGGTGTGTTTTTAGACAATATGCCAGCATGGGAGTTTGGTGTGTTAGAAATGGTGCGTGATATGGCATTAATTATACGTAAAGATTTTAGTCGTTCTCAATCGCAATCATTAGAAAATAAACATATCAAAAAGGCGCAGCCTAAATTTAATATTGATCATAAAAGCTGGGCGATGCCAAGCGCTGAATCTGAATATAGAAAAGCCATTGATAGTTTGTATAGTTATAGAAATGCCTTAGTGGGTATTAGCAAAGCTAAAAATGATAACGCACAATTTTACGCCCGTGCTGATAACTTAACGGCGTATTTTGATGAAGTACAAAAACGTTTAGGTAGTTATTCACAACGTTTAAGCGCAAGCGTTGGGACAGACAAAATAAATACTGATTTAGCCGGTGATAACATGGCTAAGCAATCTTCTGCTGAAGCGTCTCATGGGCAGATAAGAACAAGTTGGTGGCAGCTTGATGATGTTTTTTATGAATCGCGTGGCGCCGCATGGGCTTTATTGTATTTTTTAAAAGCCATCGAAATTGATTTTGATAGTGTCTTAGAAAACAAAAATGCTAAAATTAGCTTACAACAAATAATTCGCGAATTAGAGGCTAGCCAACAAACATTATGGAGCCCTATGGTGCTAAATGGCGATGGTTTTGGTGTTTTAGCTAATCACTCTTTAGTGATGGCAAATTACATTTCACGCGCCAATGCGGCACTAATTGATTTAAATGAACTATTAAGAAAAGGGTAACAACAATGAAAAAAACAATAATAGCAGCGGGCATAGCAACACTGTTAACCGCAAGTGTTCAAGCAGATACATTACTAGGGCTTTATATTGGCGGGCACATGTGGGCCAACCAAGCGGATGGATCTTTTGGTGAAGGTGCTAATAATCAAGCTGCATTTGATTTTAATGATGAAACCCAAGGCAGCTTTTTTGTTGCGCTTGAACATCCAATTCCGTTAATTCCTAATATTAAAATTGCGTCAACAACATTAGATACTGTGGGTGGTGCTACGATTACGGGCAGCTTTACTTTCGAAGGTGAAACTTATAGTGCAAACTCAGCATTAGATACAACCTTTGATGCCAGCTATGTTGATTATACTTTTTATTATGAGTTGCTTGATAACGACTTGTTAACGTTTGATATTGGTATTACCGCGCGCGATCTTGAGAGTCAAATTAATGTTGTTGGTGATATTAACGGTACATCGACAAGTAGCGAACTTTCGGTATCTGGTATTATTCCTTTACTCTATGTTAATACCATTATCGGTTTACCATTTACTGGTTTTAATGTTTTTGCCGAAGCAAATTTCTTATCTTACGATGACAATACGGTATATGATTATCAAATAGGGGTTAGTTATGCATTACTTGATAACTTAGCGGTCGATTTGGATTTAACCTTAGGCTATCGTGCTGTTAAGTTAGAACTAAATGATATTGATGATTTATATTCAGATTTAACGTTTGATGGTGTCTTTGCAGGTGCAATAGTACACTTTTAAAATGGGTAAAACCTAAACTGTTTAAAAGTCTCTGTAGGTATTCATTATCTACAGAGATTTTTAATTTGTAGCGCTAATTTAAATCTTAATTGCTCTTTGATAGCGCCGATATAAAATATCGACACGTTCAACATATACTTTAGTTTCAGCAAAAGGGGGTATGCCTGAATATTTCTTTACTGCACCTTCCCCAGCATTATAAGCCGCAGCGGCTAAACGATTATTCCCCTGATATACCTTAAGTAAATGCGCTAAATGTTTAACGCCACCATCAATATTTTGTTTAGCAATAAACGGGTTTTTTACACCAAGCGCTTGCGCTGTGGTTGGCATTAATTGCATTAACCCTTGTGCGCCCTGTTTAGAGACTGCTTTTACATTAAAATGAGATTCGGCATGAATAATTGCGCGGATAAATGCCGAGTTTACTTTATAACGTGTTGCTGCAGTTTCAATAGTGCGCTGATATTGAGTTAAATAGAGBTCTGCATTATGCCAATCGATGAGCGAGTCTACTTGGCAAGCAAAACAACCAATTTTTATTTGTTCGTAATCGGTGTCTAATGGCTGAATATCGGAAAAAGAAAGTACGCCATCGGCAGACTTGTATTGATAAACCAGTGATCTTTCTTGGCTATAACCTTGGTTGCAGTAAAAAATAAAAGTTAAAACTAAGTATAAAGGTATGTTGTTGACTGTGATAATTGTCAAACTCTGGTAAGTTAGTGTGATGAATAACATAGCTGTTAAGTGCTTTTTTGTCTAAGATTTTTTATTACTGTCGTATTCTTATATTCCTTTTTGGTATAAAAAATCGTTATCTATTCTTTTTAGTTTTACATATTATTGTTTATCCTTCACTCATAAATCGTTATAGGTGAATATTCTTATGCCACAAGAGCAGCTATCTTTACAGCAAAACTTAAACTCCACATCAAGTGCACTTGATGTGAATCAGCTTACATTACTACAACAAGCCACATCAAGTTACTCATCATTACAACTTGCTTGGGCAAGTGGTTATCTTGCCGCGAAAAGCGAATCAGGACAGAATGTTAAGTTGTCTCCTGCGCCAGTAGCTGTTGCGGCAAAAATATTAACTATTTTATATGCTTCACAAACAGGTAATGCTAAAGGTGTTGCTAGCAAACTTGCTGCAAGCGCAAAAGCCGCAGGTATTAGTGTTGTGTTGAAAAACACTGCAGACTATAAAGCAAAATCAATAAAAAATGAAACCCATTTATTAATTGTAGCGAGTACCAATGGCGAGGGTGAAGCACCTGACGATGCGATTGAATTTCATGAGTTTTTATTAGGTAAAAAAGCCCCTAAATTACCTAACCTAAGCTATAGCATATTAGCATTAGGTGACAGCAGTTATGAATTTTTCTGCCAAACAGGTAAAGACTTTGACGAGCGCTTAAAAGCGTTAGGCGCTAAACAGGTAACACCTCGCATAGATTGTGATGTTGATTACGATAGCGACAGTGAAAGTTGGATGTTAAACATTGTTGAAACGTTAAAAGAAGAGCTTACTCAAACTGATGTACCTTTAGCCGCTGTTGTTGATTTACCAACAGCAGGCGCTACCAGTCAATACAATAAACAAAACCCTTATGCGGCAGAATTTACTTTAAGCCAAAAAATTACCGGTCGAGATTCTGCTAAAGACGTTCGTCACATTGAAATTGATTTAGGCGAGTCTGGCTTAACCTACCAAGTAGGTGATGCGTTAGGTGTTTGGTTTGAAAATGATGCTAACTTAGTGGCCGAATTAGTTGCGACGTTAACGCTAACAGGTGAAGAAAACGTTAAGTTAAAAATTAATGGTGCCAATCAAGTATTTACACTTACTGATGCCTTAACTACACAGTTAGAAATTACACAAACAGCACCCGCATTTGTTGAGTTTTGGGCAAAGATTTCCGGCAATAAAGAACTTACTGCGATTGCTTCAGATAAAAATACCGCAAGAGAATACGCAGGTAAGCACCAAATTATCGATGTGGTAAGGGCGGCTAAAACTGAAATTGATCCACAATTTTTTGTTGAGGCCTTACGTAAAATTACGCCACGTTTATACTCTATTGCATCGAGTCAAGCTGAAGTAGAGGAAGAGGTTCATTTAACTGTTGGTTTAGTTAGTTTTGATGCTAACGGTGAACCTCGTACAGGTGGCGCTTCTAGTTTCTTAGCAAACCGTTTAGAAGAAGGCCAAAAGGTACGTGTTTTTGTTGAACACAATGATAACTTCCGCCTACCACAATCAGACGACACGCCTGTTATCATGATTGGTCCAGGTACCGGTGTTGCGCCATTTAGAGCATTCATGCAAGAGCGTGAAGCACGTGATGCAAGCGGTGACAATTGGATGTTCTTTGGTGACCAGACCTTTACTCAAGATTTCTTATACCAAGTTGAATGGCAGAATTACCTAAAATCGGGTTTATTAACACGTATGGATGTTGCTTTTTCTCGTGACCAAGCAGAAAAAATTTACGTACAAGACCGATTAAAAGAACAAGCCAGTGAAGTTTTCGCCTGGTTAGAACGCGGCGCACATTTATATATTTGTGGCGATGCTAACCGTATGGCAAAAGATGTTCACCAAACCTTGGTGGAAATCATTGCAGAGCACGGAAAGTTAACCGTCGAGCAAGCAGAAGATTATTTAAAATCACTTAGATCTAATAAGCGTTACCAGAAGGATGTTTACTAATGAGCAACGATTTAACAAAAGTTGAAAACCCTGTATTAATTGTTGAAGGTAAACAGGCCGATAACGAACGCTTAAAAGCGGATAGCGATTACCTTCGTGGCACGATACTAGAAGACCTGCAAGATAGAATGACAGGTGGCTTTACTAGTGATAATTTCCAGTTGATACGTACTCATGGTATGTACCAACAAGATGATCGCGATATTCGTGCGGAACGTCAAAAACAAAAACTTGAACCTTTACACAATGTAATGCTTAGAGCACGTTTACCAGGTGGAGTTATTACGCCTACTCAATGGTTAGCCATTGATAAATTTGCTGATGACTATACGTCATACGGCAGCATTCGGTTAACTACCCGTCAAACTTTTCAGTTTCACGGTGTATTAAAGCCAAATATTAAATTGATGCACCAAACACTTAATAGTGTTGGTCTTGATTCAATTGCAACGGCTGGTGATGTTAACCGTAACGTACTTTGTACTTCTAACCCGGTTGAATCTGAGTTACATCAAGAAGCTTATGAATGGGCAACGAAGATAAGTGAACATTTACTTCCTAAAACTCGTGCTTATGCTGAAATTTGGTTAGATGAAGAACGTGTTGAAACAACTGAAGGTGAAGAAGTTGAGCCAATTCTAGGTAGCAACTACTTACCACGTAAGTTCAAAACAACCGTTGTTATTCCACCAAATAATGATATTGACCTTCATGCCAACGACTTAAACTTTGTTGCCATTAGTGAAGGTGGTAAATTAATTGGTTTTAACGTGCTTGTGGGTGGTGGTTTGGCCATGACACATGGCGACAAAGCAACTTATCCTCGTTGCGCTGATGATTTTGGTTTTATTTCAAAAGAAGATACCTTAGCCATTGCTACTGCCGTAGTAACTACACAGCGTGATTGGGGTAACCGCGTTAACCGTAAAAATGCAAAAACCAAATATACACTTGATCGTGTTGGTGCTGATGCATTCAGAGCTGAAGTCGAAGCAAGAGCAGGTGTTGAATTTGCAGACTCACGTCCATATGAATTTACCCACCGTGGCGATAGCTTTGGTTGGGTAAATGGTATTGACGGCAAAGAACACCTGACTTTATTCATTGAAAACGGTCGCATACTTGATTTCGAAAAAGCTAATTTAGACGATGCTAATTCTGGAAGTAAAGCATTAAAAACAGGTATGCTTGAAATTGCTAAAATACACAAAGGTGATTTCCGCTTAACAGCAAATCAAAACCTTATTGTTGCTGGTGTTGATCCAAAAGACAAAATAGCTATTGAAAAGCTTGCTCGTGATCATGGTTTAATTAATGACGGTGTATCTAATCAACGTAAGAGCTCAATGGCTTGCGTTGCCTTTCCTACCTGTCCGTTAGCGATGGCGGAAGCTGAACGTTATTTACCAGGTTTAGTTGATGATGTTGAAACTATTTTGGCTAAAAATGACTTAAAAGATGAAAGCATTATCTTACGTGTAACCGGCTGTCCAAACGGTTGTGGTCGCGCGATGCTTGCTGAAATCGGCTTAGTAGGTAAAGGTCCAGGTAAATACAATATGTATTTAGGCAGTGACTTAGCTGGCTCACGAGTGCCTAAGCTTTATAAAGAAAATGTTGATGAAGCAGGCGTATTAACTGAAATTGATGGGTTGACTGCTCGTTGGTCTGCAGAACGAAACAATGCTGAAGCCTTTGGTGACTTTGTTGTACGTGTTGGTATTGTTGACGAAGTTAAAATAAGTGTTAGGGATTTTTATGATGACTAATTTACTCGTACCTACTAAAGCTATTGCGATAGTAAATAATGAGCCCATTATAACAAAGGCTCCTATAAGTAATCGTTTCCCTGCCTCTTTACCTAAACCTTGGTTGGCGCAGTGGAATGAAGATTTAGAGACGAAAACGCCACTTGCCCGTATTGAATGGACAATGGAAAACCTCCCAAGCCAGTTTGTATTGTCTTCTAGCTTTGGTATTCAATCGGCCGTTATGTTGCATATGATGACGCAAGTTGATCCTAACATTCCGGTATTAATCACGGATACAGGACATTTGTTTCCAGAGACATATCGTTTTATTGAAGAGCTTACGGAACGATTAAATCTGAATTTACATGTGTACAGTGCGGTTGAAAGTGCTGCTTGGCAATTAGCAAAATATGGCGAGCAATGGGCACAAGATGATGAAGCATTAAAGCAGTACAACAGAAAAAACAAAGTCGAACCGTTAGAACGTGGTTTATCTGAGTTAAATTGTGGTACTTGGTTTTCTGGCGTTCGTCGTCAGCAATCTGAACATAGGCAAGGTTTGTCAGTGGTTAGTATATTGCGTGGCCGTTTCAAGGTGCATCCAATTATTGATTGGCATAACAGAGACGTTCACCAGTATCTAACTAAGCATAATTTACCTTACCATCCTTTATGGGATGAAGGTTATGTTTCAGTGGGTGATGTTCACAGTACTAAACCATTAACCTTAGGTATGGATGAAAGTGAAACTCGCTTTGGCCCAGGACAACGAGAATGTGGTTTGCATACCGATGGTGATGGGATTTAAGCGACGGGTTAATATACCCAAATGACGTGTTGCTAGTCGCTAAATCCCTTCGTAACTCGAAACATTTCTTACTAATGTCTAAATTTCTTCGTTTATTTCAAAATGATGATTGAGTTGCTGTTTTAACACAGTAAAAAAATCATCGTTAGGCTTATCATTGATCAAGTGCGCTAACTCGGCGCCTATTGGGGTAAACTTATAAAACTGCAAAGCAATATTCGGCTTTTTACTGGTCAATTTTAGTGGTAAACCATTGTAGTTAAAGTTGAGTGTTTCGCCACTCGCCATCATACTCGATTCACTTTCTTGTTGATAAAGTAAATGATTGTCAGCTAAAGATAATATGTCGGCATAATTCAAACCAAAGTGACTTAAATTAATGTACCTTTGTCTATCTTTATTTAAAAAATTTAATAGACCCGGTTGTTGGTAGCTACCTGAAATAATACGTATATTTTTTTTACTTTGATCTTTTACTGCTAAAGAGCATGCCTTAGCCAGTAATTTTGCATCTACAACACTCATATCACGAAATACTTTTAATGCTTTGAGTGAATAGGAGCCAGAGCGAAATAATTCTCCCGCTAATATTTTAGCCCATAAATCTTGCATGGTTTTATTACTGACATTCTCAGCCAGAGTAATATAACGATTAAACCAATCTAAATCTGTTCTTTTATCAATTGATTTATTCGCACAAAAAGCGAAAGTTTTTTCCATAATACTTTCAATGTTTTTTTGTTTACGCAAGTTTGCCAATCGTTCCCGCTTTGCACTGCGATCTTCTATGGGCATTTGTTTTTCAATTGGCAGTACCGCTGCTTCAAGACCAAATTGTTGAGTTATTTTGAAAAACTGGTCATGAGCTAATGAGTCGGTTGATTTTTTTTTAGGAGCACTACTGTCGATAGGAAGGTTACTATTGTTTTCACTTTGTTCGTCAACAACAGTAACTGAAGTTTTATTTGTTTTCATTTTTCATCCCTAATACCTGAGAACTTGACATGATTTTAAATTTATAAAAAGTAAATGTTCATTATGTTATTCGTACTTTATTACCACCCAAATTCAGGGGTTAAAAACAGAGGCCGAAATTCAAGTAACCTCATGACTTTAAATGGGTTAATACCTATTTTTGATAAGACGCTTGTTATCAATACAAGGTAAGAAACAATAAAAGGTATGAAATTAATCTTGCCACAAAGCCATTAACTTTACCATCATTAACCGTAAATTTACTTAGTCGAATAAAGCTTAGAATTGATAAAAAATTTAGCGTCACGTAGACGTATTAAGTTGAAATAGTAATCCAAGTAGGTAACTTTAGTATTGGTTATTTGTTTCTATTTCCCCCAAAAACCTTAAGGTCAAAAGCTATATACAAACCCCACATTAGCCCCTAAAGAGTACCAATTGACGCCGTTATATTGTGTGGTTAATACTGTATCATCAGCTAAAAATGTTGTATCAACTCCTTGCTTATGTGCTTGCCAATCTTGATACTTTATTGAGAGGATGAAAGCGAGTTGTGCGCTTAATTGATACTCGCCTTTAACATCACCAATTAAGCCATAACCGACAGCTTTTTGAGTAAAACTTTTTGGATGTGAAAAATCATTTCTTAAATTCCAGTTTGCTGTTGAATCATACTTTGCATAGTGATATTCAAGGCTTGCACTGAGTGAGAATGATTCGGTGAAGTTCAATCTACTTTTTAATCCAACCCAAGGGCCAAACCATGTTGCATCATAGCTACTGTGTAAACCGGGAAATGGGCCAGTAGATGGGAGGGTAATATCAAGTGCAGGAATAGGAATAGATACTGTCTGATTGCCATCTGTTACTTTTAAATTTTGCGAATAATAACTTAACCCTATTTGAGGTCTAAAGTCGATATTCGGGTAGGTTGATTGTTCATTTAAAGGAACGGTCCAGTTATAGCCAGTTGAAGCTGATATGTCTAATACGGAGCCTTTATCGCCACTATTATTTGAACGTGAAAATTCAAAGGTTCGATTATCACCGAGGTAATCCGAATCCTGATTTTTACCGTTATAAATACTGCCAAAGAGAAGGTTTACATTGATCAGCCAATTTGATTCAAACAACAGGGTTGTGCCGGCACTAATGGTGGCTATTTCAATGTCTTTCCAGGTTAATTCAGACAATATATTAGGCGTTCCATCTGGTCCGGCAATTGACCAATCTAGATCATCCCGTCGATAACCCATGGCGATGTAACTTTCAGCTTTTATATAGGACAACGCGAGTTCTTCCTGTTCGTGAGGCTTTGCTCTGGTATAACGTTCAGCTAAAACCGCATTATTCTGCATTGTTGGTGAGTTATCAAATAAATGCACTTTAAGCAGGGGGGCTTGAGCGATGTGATTAACAACTTCTTTTTTCTTGCTCTGTTTAAATAAATGCATTTCAAGTAGGGGAGGTTGAGCAACTTGATTGATGCTTTCCTTTTGATCTTTTTTGTCAAAAATATGCATTGTTAACGGTGGTGCAGACCAAGTTACAGGGCTTAATACAAGCAGCGAAACGCCAATAATCCCATGAATATTTTTATTGGCCATTAGCAAGTGACTCTTCAAACGACAAGGTTGATATTAAATACATATAGGTTCTATCATTTGTGTTGCCTTTGGGCGCTAAGTTACTATTCTCTATTGAAGATGCCAACCAGCGCCCTGCTATATGTTGATAATCTACTGTGACAGATTTTTCTGCTGTATTAATGACTTCAACAACAGTGACAAACATACCGTCACGTTCCCAACTAGCAACCGCTTTAGTATTGAAATTAGCGTTATTAAATAGTGTATTTATATCTGCATTACTAAACCTGACTGGTTGATAGTTCTTACTTCTTATTCGTTCAATATTAGGTATACGTATCATATCAGCTGCATATTGACTCATGTTCATGTATAACTGCTGTTTATTAACTTGAGGTGGCAACTTTGTTATAGGTGCTTTTTTACCAATAAATTTATTTTCGAACGGTACAGTATCAGGATGGCCACGATTTAGATCTTGATAAAAACGATTGTCAGTTTTTCTTATTCGTTCACTTTCACTTGATCGGACAAGAATTCTTGGTGTTATCAGTAATACGATTTCTGTCTCTTGTTCACTTTCAACCGTGCTTTTAAATATATTACCTAAAATCGGTATTTCAGATAAAATAGGAACCTTCTGAATATTGCTGCTTTTTTTATGTCTAATTAAACCCCCTACCGCTACCGTTAAATTATTTTTTGCCACAACGGTGCCAGTTAATCTTGAGGAATTAACGGTGTCGACGGGTAAATTTAAAATACCACCGGCACCATCACTAATAGGTAAACTAGCACCGCCAGGGTTAATTTCTGAGCTTTCTTGTTCAAGTGCCAATGCCACTGTGTTATCAGCATTGATTCTTGGCACAATACGTAAGGTAATACCTATTTCTTGTAATTCTGTTTCAGTCTCAATAAAACTAGGTGAAATGACAATACCATTGTCAATGGTCGCAGGGTTAAAAGTAAAACCACGTACAAGTAAACTCTCTTCACCAATAAACAACTCTGTTTGGCGATGATTAGATGCTAGCACCATTGGGTTGGACAGCACTTTGATACGTTTGTTCTTTTCTAAAAATTCAATGTTGGCACGTAAACGCGTATTTAAAAACTCATAAATAATAGAGCCTGAATTAGGGAGGGCATTATTACCGAGTTTTATTGGGCGGATAGACTGATTATTGCCACTAGGCTGTAATTCAAAATTAAATATTGAGGTAAAGTCATCGCCTAGTGTAATACTGATTATTTTCATTTCTAGCATCACTTGTGGTACGGCGATATCTGTTTTCTTCACTAAATACTTGATTGCCTTGAGCACAGTTTTATCATCAGTTCGCACAATAATCATACTGTGTTCATTGTTAACCGTAATGTAAATGGGCTGAACTTGGGCACTAACCTGTTCTAATACCTGAGCATTAAGTGTGGTGGCGCCTGTCATTTTCTGCGATAGCAGTTCAAATTGATCAATTGTTAATTCACTGGTATCGAAAGATTTATTGGTTGAATTACTTGTTGAGTTATTATCAGAGCGCGATGAACGATTATTATTCGTTGAGCGCGAGTTTCTAACATTGTTTGATGAACGGTTTGAATTACTATTGGTACTATTACGCGATGAGCTATTTGAGCCGCCTTCTATCTGCTCACCTAGCGATAAAATAACGCGACTGCCGTATAAGTCTTCAATAGATTGCGCAATAATTCTGACATTGGCATTTCTTACCTTAAATATTTCAATATGTTCGCTTTCACGTATCACCAAGTCTTTCGCATATTCTTCGCGTGTCATTAAACGATAGGTATTGGTGTCATCATCAAAGCGAAACCATAAATCAGTAATACGACTTATCGACTTTAAGGCATTTTTAACCGTGATGTTTTTCAAATGAATAGTGACTTTTTTCTTAGTTGCTGCTGGCGTGGCAATAATATTACTGTTTGATAACTCAGACAGTATTCGCACCACATCAATCAAGTTGGTATTATTAAACTCTATTTCTTTCACTTTAGCCGCAGCGATAACTGACTGAGAAAGTAGTAATAAACATATAATTTGAACGATTAAAATAAGCTGTTTCATCTGATGTAATTACCTTTGAACCCTAATTGAACCGAGCATGCCGGCTTCTACGGTGACACTAAAACGCGTGATCTTGGTAATACGAATGGCACTATTAGGGGTAGCAGGATCAATATTTATTTCATCACCTTCGTGAATTAAATAGGTACGATTATCATCAACTTCTAGTAAGGCGACAGGCTTATTATCTTTATTTGTATAGCCACGCAGGCGCATTTTGGGCAAGTTAGTCTTCGAAGGTGAACGCATAAACCCATAGCCCGCAGCACCAAGTGCACTTCCTTTGATTAACATCGCATCAAACATTAATGAGCTGGGCGTAAATGGATCTCGTATCGCTCGAATGGCTTCATATTGCTGTTGTGCATTCATGACATTATTTGTTGGTAATGAATTTGTTGGTAGTAGGTTGGTTTGCACTGCATTTATTGTTAATGGCACTAAGCTCGTACTGACAATAATGAATAGTCTACAAAGTGATTTTTTATCTAATTTAATGTGCATTATTATCCGCCTACTAATGAAAATAAAGCTTGAAAAAAAGCGTAGTAAACGAAGCCCACCATCGCGCCAATAACTAAAATCATCACTGGTTCGATTAGCGCAGTCATACGTTTAATCGCAATATCAAGACGTTGCTCATAATAAATGCCCATTTCTTGTAAAATTTTATCGAGACTACCAGTGCGTTCACCAACGGCAATCATTTGCGTCACCAGCACAGGAATTCTAGGATGCTGAAGGCTACTTGCCATATCTTTACCCGTTAACACTTTCTTAGCAGCATGTTGCATTTTGTCTGAAAATACGCGGTTAGTTAATAATTTCCCTGTGATTTTTAATGATTGATATACAGTGACACCACTGGCTAACAAGGTTGATAAAGCCCAGGTGACTTGCCCCATAGAGGCGGTGGTTAGCATGGGGCCAATCACAGGAATGCGTAGCGAAAGATAATCAATGATTAACCGGCCACGTTTGGTTTGATAAGTGAGTAGTAGCAGTACAATGAATACAATTACTACTGTAATGATCCAAATGCCATTTTGTTGAATATAATCAGAAGTATTAATCAATGCCTGAGTTGATGGCGGCAATTTTTTTCCTTGCCCAAGCAGGAAATCAGCAAACTTAGGTATAATTTTTAGCATCATAAAAGCCGCAACACCAAGGGCGGCAATAACCACAATAACGGGGTAAATCATGGCATTAATCATTTGTGCACGCAGCGCAGATTTTTTTTCTAAATGGGTGGCTAACCGTTCCATAATTACGTCTAAATCACCAGTGTTTTCACCGGCGACCATCAGGTTAACTGCCATGTCAGGAAAGACACTAGGGTATGTTTTCATGGCCGCAGATAATGTTTGGCCTGATTCGATATCTTTTAACATTAGCTTTGAGGTTAACCTCAAGCGAGCACTCGATATTTGGGTGTTGGTTAATGTTAAAGATTCGGTTACGGCTAAACCTGCTCGTAACATAAAGGCCATTTGTCTAAAAAAGAAAATGAGCGCAGACGGTGATACAGAACGTTGTGAAGCGAGCCAGTCAGAAAAATTCTCTTGGCCGCCAAAGCCGTCTTGCCCTCGGGCTGGTTTTATTGCTAATACGCGTAAACTGCGCTCTCGTAGCGCTTGTGTCGCAGCATTAATATCAGCGGCTTGTTGTTTGCCCGTTAATTCATTGCCAGCGGCAGTTAATACCGTATAAGAAAATAATGGCATGGTTACTCTCCTATCGCCTGACGCGTTTTAACAATCGTTACACCGCGCACTTCAGCAAGCGTGGTCATACCTTTTAGTACCTTTTGACAGCCATCTTCCCACATAAAGGTTAAGTTATGTCCTGCCGCTTGCTCTAGTGCTTCTTCGCTGCAGCCTTGTGAAACTAATCGCGCTAAACTTTCGTCAAACCACAATGTTTCAAATAAAGCTAAGCGACCTTTAAAGCCAGTGCCTTGGCAATTTGCACAGCCAATTGAGTCGAATAACGTCAGGGTTTTATCATTACAATCCAATTCGCTTAATTCATCATCCGTTGCCGGCCTTACTTGTTTGCAGTTGTTGCATAAGCGTCTTATTAGCCGTTGCGCAATTACCGCGGTCATGGTTGAGCCAATCAAAAAAGCTTCACAGCCAATATCAATCAATCGTGTTACTGCGCTCACAGCATTATTGGTATGTAAGGTTGAAAACACTAAGTGCCCAGTCATTGCCGCTTTTACTGAGACATCAGCGGTTTCATAATCGCGAATTTCTCCTACCATTAACACATCGGGATCATGTCTAAGCAATGAGCGTAATGCTTGGGCAAAGCTAATTTTTAAACCAGTTTGTAGTTGTGATACACCGGGTATAACATATTCAATGGGGTTCTCAACCGTCATAATATTAATATCAGGTTTATTGATTTCTTGTAAGGCAGCGCACAAGGTGGTCGACTTACCACTACCTGTGGGGCCGGTCAGTAAAATCATGCCATAAGGTTTTTGAATGGCTTGCCTGAACCGCTTAAGATCAGCGGCTAACATGCCTAAAGCAGTTAAGGTCATGCCGCCAGATTGTTGGCCCAATAAGCGTAAGGTAATTCGTTCACCTAATCGCGTTGGTGCCGTGGCAACACGAATATTAAATTCGCTATTGATGGGCGCAGCCAGTTTATAACTGCAGCCACCATCTTGTGGCTGACGTTGCTCGGCAATGTCTAAGTTGGCTAGCACTTTTATACGAGACACTAAGCCTGCCGCTATGGTAGCATCGGCTTCTATTGGGTAATCACGTAACTTACCATCAATGCGTAACCTGACTCTTAGGCCTTCTTCTTCAGTAACAAAATGTATATCTGAAGCTTTGTTTAAAAATGCTTCTTTGATGATTTCATCGAGTAAATTAACCAGATCAATTTCATCGGTTGCACTGGCATCTGCTGCTTGGTTGGCATTGTGGTTAAACTGTCGTTTAATCAGCAAACTTAGGTAGTTAATATCAGTCATTGCCAGTGGCAGTAGCTGACCTAATAAGCGTTGAATAGTATCTATAGCGGTGCGATCGGTGGGATCTGCAACCACCAAAAATGCCTTGTCGTTTTGCTTGACTGGTAGGATTAACTTACGCTTAACCAAGCTTACAGGTAACTTTTTAATTAAGCTCTCATCAATAGAAAGTGCCACGGGTTCTAAATATGACAAGCTGTTTTTCTCTGCCACTGCGCGATGTAAGCTGCTGATTGGCAAACGATAATGTGCAAGTGTCAGTTCAATAACAGAACAGCGTTTACGGCGTGCTTCAGCCTTTAGTTTATCTATTGTTGCTATGTCAATAAGCCCTGAATGAAGACCGGCCTCAAGTAATTTTTCGTCAGTTAACGGCATATCATCATCCTATAACGCCAACACTAATTCAGTTTTTAAGGCTTGAGCATAACCACGTAATGGCGTGATGGCTTGTTGCTCTATTTTTAATCTGACCACAGTAACTTGCCAAGGTAAATTGTCTAATTCTTGAATAAAGGCGCGTATACTTCGGTATTGTCCAACGAGTTCAATGCGCTGTAACGGCCGGTAATAGAGTGTGCTAGGCGCCATTCTATCGAGCCAGCTATAAGAGGCAGGTAATGCGATATCTTTAGTGCTTTCAATTTTCGTGGTTGATTTTTTCTTCCTCTTTTTCTGAGCAATAACCTTTACCGCAGGTGCCTTACCTTCAATGCGTTCGTTAGCGGTAATGCGCACTTTAAGATCGCGTGCTAGTTGAGAAACCAATACTCTGAGTTCTTGGGAATCTATCGGTGCTAGACGTTGTTGCACACTAGTCGCCATATTACTAATGAGTGTCATGGCTTGTTCTTGATCATCTAACTGAGAAATAAGTTGTTGAACATCTTGATCAGGTTCATTAGGAATTCTGGCCTTCAACAGCTTGCGTGCTGTTGTTTCAGCGCTGCGCTCTAGTGAAGTGATATCTTGATATTTAGGAATAAATCGCAATAGGCTATAAGCACCAAAAATAATGACAAGTACAGTGATCGCAATTAAAATTTGCTCACTTGTGGTTAACTTTGCCAACTTGTTCATAATAGCGGCGTCCTATTTGATAAAGACTCAGCACTTACTAACTTTACAATGCGTAAGGTCACGGTAAAACCCTCTAAATTTAACGGGCCAGTTCGTCCTGCAACATTACTATCTAATATTTCAAGACCCCATGGCTCTGCTGCCTTCTTCAAGGTTTGGATAAATTGCTGGCCAGCCGTTTCTGATAATGCCCATGCTTGCAGGTTAAAGCTTTCAATTTCTATCCGATTATCTTTTTTTCGTCTTAGGCTGCGCAGCATAAAATTAGCTCGTTTATCATATTCATCTATTGAATTAATGATAATGTGTTCACTAACGGCTCCTTGTAAAATACCAAGAATTACCTGTACCAACGCACTACGCTCTGGTAACTCTTCACCAAAAAAAGTAAAGCGCTGTTGTTCCCGTTGCTTATCTGACTTTCGGTCTTTTAACTCTTTTTTTCGCTGTTTTACTTGCTTAATATCACCGTTAATTCGCTTCATGGCTGAATCAATAATTTGCCATCGGGTATCTATTTCATTTTTATGAGATTCGACAATACTACCCCGCACTAATAAGAACGCTTCAGCAAATAGTATCAATAGCAAAATCACACTAAATAGTATGCCGCCTCTTATATTTGGTCGGTGTAATAGGGTAGGTAATGGCCCGCCTAAACGTACATGACTAAGCCAATTACTTTTTCCCATGCCTAAATAATGTAAACCTGCTCCCATCATGCCAGGGCTAGATTTTTCAGTGATAGCGTTATTTTCAATAGTAATAACGTCACGATCTAAGGCGCTGGCTAAGTCGTGAATTGTAGTGTGATCGTTGGCAGACCAGTTGGCTAAATAGATATTGGCGTCATTAGCAACAGTCAAGGTATGAAAGCCTTCTAAACAGCGCTCAAATGTTTTTTTTGATGCGTCTAAATATAAATGTTGCTCGACAATATGATTGTCTTTGGTACGCATGGTAAATGACATGCTGCCATGTGATTCGATTAATACTTGTTCTTCAGCGGTATCCGTTAATAAACTTGCACTTGAGCCAGCCAGTGGATACATTGCTTGTAGTTTAACCCCTTGCATCTGAAATACTGTGGTCCAACGCTGAAGTAGTGATTTAGTCACTGCGCTCACTTGCCATAAATACGTACCGGGAATATCACTGACTTCACCTTGAGCAGACCAGCCACAGTCAATTAACTCATCATCTGATTTTAACCACTCTTGTCCTGCTAAACAGGCATTGAGTTGGCTACGCTTTATATAACCTAGTTCTTCAGCTAAATCACCAAAACGGCGTAATGAAAACTTTTCCATCAGTTCTAGCCCGCCGGCAGGGTTGGCTCTGCCTTGTTGCAAATCCATTACCGCATCGGCCTGCTCTTTGGTCATATAACCTCGAGCAATAAGTAAGTTGCCAACAGAGCATTGTGTCGCATGCTGAACTAATAACGGCTCTGCCTCCCAACGGATCAATTCATTCATTTGTGCTAATGGACGCGGTTTTTTAGGGTCTATTTGTAATTCAAGTAGGGTTGATAATACGGTCGGCGATAATAAAACAGCATCACCTCCTTCCCAGCCATCGTCTTTAAGACTTTTTATTACGTCGGCAACTGCATCAGCCATATCGGCTTGCTGCGATTCTGCTGTTTGCAATACCGCTAATTCATTACCAGCACGGGTAAGCACGGCCGCACGCAGTAAAAAGCCATCGGTTTCGCACACTAAAATTGATTTAGCTTTACCGAATTTAAAAAGTGATTTAAGCATTATTGAATCGCCCATGTTAGTACTGAGTTATTCACTGGTAAGGTACTTCTTGGTATCAAACTTATACTCTTGGGGTTGTCGGTATTATTTATAGTGCCGTCATCACAATGACCATCAAATAATTTCCCTTGTTCAACCCCTACTTCACAAACAATTGTGAAGGATTTTTCACCGCCACTAAAAGTGGATGAGGCAGGGATTGTTAAGGTATTTCCGACCGCTGCAGGGGTATTGCTTGGAATGGTAAAGGTATCACCGGAAGCTATAGTGATAGTGTTGCCAGTTCGGATGAACGCTTGTGATACGGTAATTAAGGGCTCTTGAAAAAAAACTGTTGTGTCAATAAGCTGCGGAGCCGTGCCGGTAAAAGTAATCGTTGCGCCATTAGGCAAGCTGACAGTATTAGTTGATAAACCACTACCAATAGGGAGAATGATGGCAGGCTTGGTAAAGTTTTTGGCTGAGAGTATTGCTGGCGCAATGTAATGGTTGTTAATGGTTAAAGTTGTTGTGCCGCTGAAAGTGAGTGTATCAACAGGATCTCCGTTATTGCTTGTTAAGCTGCCATTTTCAGCTGTGTAGCTACTTGCTTGTATAGTTAATTTACAATCTGGTACGCAGTGACTACCAATAATAAACTGACTAGATACACTAGCACTAGCACTAGCACTATCGGTATAGGTAATGACAGTACCTGAAGTAAGGGTGACACTGTCGTTAGGGGAGCCAGTTGTTAATGTGGCACCAGAAACAAATTCGAGTGTGTCGTTATTCTCAACTTCCATTGTGCCGTATTTAGAGAGTAGCAAGGTGTTTTCACTGGGGAAGCTATTGCTAAGTTGAGCGGAGCTATCGCGTTCTGCAGTCGTATCTAGTTCACTGTTTGTATAACTTAAAATAATCCCCTCTGACGGTGAACTTAGTCGAAGGCGTAGTTCATCTTGCTCAATAACAATATGGGTGGCTTGTTCATTTGTGAAAGTAACATCAATATTTTGCCAATCAGCGCCGAGTGTTACTTGGTAATCAGCAGTATTAACAATATTATCTACGCTGATATCGTCAATAGCATCAGCTATATTGAAACCCTTACTTGTTATTGTTATTGCCCCAACAGTTGTTGTGAAATCTAAATTCCAACCAGAATTTTGCCAATCATCACTGCCTTTACCTGAACCATCGCCAGAGTTACCATAACCATCACGAAAATGTACTTCACCGCTTAGCTCACTATTTCCCATTAAATAAGGGCCACGCCAGCCGGCCCACACTTGTGAGTAAACATCTTGCTTCCACGGAGGCAGGGGTTCTGTATTAAAGCAATCTATTCGGCTAAGTAATTCACGTAAGCACTTAGGCAAGCGTCCCATATCTGCGGCAAAACCACTGATTTCAGGGCGACCGTTAATGGTTCTGCTAGTATCACCAATAATGGCGGTGCGAATCATTTTAAGACGCTGTTTGGTTGCATCATATTTTGCCTGATCTTCAACGCCTTGTGTTAAAAATAGTGTTGACGATGCCATTAAAGCCAATAGAAATAGTACTAGCACTATTTCTAATAAGGTGAAGCCTTGCTGGCGAGATAAGCTTAATTTAATAGACATAACACTTGATCCAAGGCTTGGCCATTTATATCTACTGGTGTATTGCAGATATCATCACTAGGCTCATCATGATCTTCAAATACACCATCTTCACCTGCACTGATAAGGCGCGGTTGATAGACCGTTGGCGTATTGGTGATATCAACTAATAACACGTAAGGCGTTCCGGCTTTGTTAAGTACGTTACTCGTAGTTTGAATTGACCATTCAACGCCGGAGTTTGTTTGATCGGCAGTATAGGGATCAGCAATCGCCCAGACAGGGTTAGTAATATCAGCTAGGTTTACGGTATTAGCGCTAAGCGTTAAATAGCCATTTTTTCGTTGTAGATAGGGGCCCTGCCAACCGCGTTTGGTATCTGGGTTCCAACCATTGTCTAGGGGGTCTTCAAATAACATCCAAAAATTTGCCGGGTGTTGGCACCACGCTATTATTGCTGCCGTGGTTACGCCGGCTTCAGCAGGAAAATTAAACTCACTATTAGGTTGGGTGATAGAGCCACCATTTACGTCATCAGTACAATCATAGCGGCCTTGCGTGGGAAAGCTCTTAGTGCCACTGTCTTTACGAAACTGGATTAACGCTTTATGTATTTGAGTCATTTCAAACTTAGCGACATCATAACGGCTTTGGTCTTGCACACCGTCATAGCTTGTTATTGCTACGGTTGCGGTAATGGCCATTAAGGAAATTACCGTTAATAATTCCATTAAGGTAAAGCCACTTTGGCTACTATGCTGTTTGAAATTTTGTAAAAGAAAAAACAATAAACACCCCATTTACTTGTTTTTATATTAAAGTTAAATATTGTTTAACAGCATGAAAAAATTAAAAAGATAAAGCGGGATAAGACAATGAAACTTATCCCGCAGTATCGAATGATGGATACCCGATAAACCATCATTCATCACAGCAGAAGCATTCACAACGCTCTGATTAATAGTCCGACTAGTAACTATTAATCATCATTCGTTGAAGCAGTTGCATCAGCAGCGATTTGGTCAATAGTACGACCTTCAGGGCCAACAACAGCGATTAAACGCGCTCTTCCTAATATTTCATCTGCCGTAATAGTGCCATCATCATCAGCATCATGACCTACTTGAAATAAAGCAATGGCACGAGCGTAATTATCTCTCGGGTTAATATTATTAGTACCCACGGTAGGCACTTGTGCAATTTCAACCGCATTACCTAAGGTTGCACCAGGAACTTCTTTACCTATACCTAAAGCCACGACTAAATCACAGCCTTCAGAGTCAAGGCCATCACTGATAAGATTTAAAACGGCATTATCAGAAGTTGAATTACCATTAAAGTCATCTGTTATGTCAACAGCGGTAGCAAAGTTTACTTCGCAACCATCAGTACCGTTACCTCCTGATGGCACGATAGAAATGGCCGCACCAGCGGTGCCTATAGCAGCATCATCAAACTCCATTGCACCGGTGTCGGTAAATTCAATTTCAGAGCCTGGGTTAGCACTCACTTCAGGGTAACTTTCATTCATTGCTAGATTAGGTACGAAACCGTCATTCCAAGTAGTTGTACTTTGTACTGACTGTAGCTCTTCTAAGCCAGCTTCTCTTAATGAGCTAAAAATTGCAGCAGCGGTCGTAGATGCAGTAGCAGTAACTGTCTCTGCTTGCGCAAAAGTTAATTGACCAAAGAAATCTCTTGTTTCAGTAGACATCAATTGCATAGCACCTGCACCGGCAGTTAATACACCATCAACATTTGCTAAGTTATCAAACTGCTCTGGATACTCTCCAACAATAGAGCGGTAATTACGTAATGAGCCTTCTAAGGTATTTACTGCCGTTGCTGCTGAGGCGTCACGGGCATTTTCACCAGCACCATCATAAGCAACCAGTGCAGCGGTTGATAAGGTAGCTAATAAGGTGATTACTACTAATAACTCTAGTAAGGTGAAACCTTTTTGTTTCGCTTGTAATTTTTGTGCTTTAGCACGCATAGCATCATCTTTAAGTATTGATACATTGGCATTTTTGAACTTGGCAATCGCTATTTTTAGTTGATGAACATTCATCTTATTATCTCTCTTTTGGGGGCATGCCTCATCTGTCTCGTACAGACTATTGGTCATCAATTTTTGTTGTTTTTGTCAGATGTAAACCCACTTCACACTCTGTTTCTTATCTACGATTTTATGGTGCATCCACCACAAACCGGTATTGCTTACCACAGTGAATGATGACTTCTTTTTGTTTCCGTTTTAGGATATTGACCTCAACTCTAATCTCGCCAAAACCATCGTGCGCTATAATTTCATCTAATAACGTTAATAGTTTTTCTTTTGCTAAATTGTTGCTGTTTTTTATCGTTGTAGTCATCCAACACTCTTCAAGTTACTGTGCTTTCTTGGAGTGAAATAGTAGCTGTACAGTCAATAATGACGTTATAGGAAAAATTCCTTTTAGTGACGCAAGGGCAGAGGTTTTAGGATGAAAGCCAATGATTAACGTGGCTTTAATTTGACTAAAATACTTATATAACAATGTGTTACAAAAATGTTTTTTTGTGCCGTTTAGCTAGTTAATTAGGTTGCTTATCTGCGGATTTAGTTAGTTTTTTTATGAAAAAATATTGGCTTAATTTCTTGTGTAGTTCAAAAGTATGATGAATATTAATCAAAGGTATAGTGCATAAGAAAAAAGTTGATGCGTATGATTAATTTTATCAAATAGGTTTGCTGACGAAATTTGCGACAAGTGTTGCACTTTCTTTGCCTGTCTTTATTTGTTTTTAGCAAGTGATTGTTATTTATAGCTATTATTATTTGGTCTAAATGTTGCTTAGTCGTTGTACTAGTAACGATAGTTGCCATGCTTGTTTGTTGCCTTTGTTTTATCTCGCTCACGTTTTGATTGGAATTTTGTAAATGAGTATACGCGCACTTATCAATCTTAGAATTATTGCCTCGGTGATATTAATTTTAATATTCAGTGCCCTTATTGCTATTTGGCAGGCGAGAAACTCAGTAGAAAAAGAGGTACATTCCTCAATTAATTTAGCCGTGCAAATGATTGAGTTTGGCTTTAATCAACTGCCTTCCTCAAGAGTAGAAAATGATGCCTGGTTACAAAAAATAGCCACTATGCAGCCAGTAAGGCATTTGCATATTTCTATTGCAGATAATAATAGCGAGCGAAAAAATAATCTTCAGGCTCTTTATCTAGATGATGAGACAAATACCACACCATACTGGTTTATTAAGGCTGTTACGGTGGATTTTTTTACTCATAATTATGATATTAAAAGTGCCGATGGTTCAATAAAAACCATTTTTATTACTGCCAACCCGATGGATGAAATTAGTGAGGCATGGGGAGAAACTAAAGCTTTTTTTTGGTCTATTGTGCTAATGCTTTTAATTATGTTTTTTACCGTTAACCTTGTTTTTAATTCTATGTTGCAGGCTGTGAAAGCTATTTTGTCTGGTCTTCGTCAAGTTGAAACCGGTCATTTTGATCATGTGTTGCCTCACTTTAAAATCAGTGAGTTTGATGCGATTGCGAGAGAAATTAATGGCATGTCGCTAGCATTAAAAACAGCGCAACAAAATAACCAAGCTTTGGCTCGCCATACTATGCAAATTCAAGAAACAGAAAGACAAAATATGTCTCGTGAATTACATGATGAAATGGGGCAATCGTTAACGGCAATTAAGGCGATGGCAGTAACATGCCAGCAAGTCGATACTGATGTTAAAGCAGTGACAAGCTCTATTGTTGATATTTGTGATCATTTATCAGTGATTGTCCGCTCAATGATGAGAACATTGCATCCACTTAGTTTAACTGAGCTTGGTTTAGGGGCAACACTGTCTGAGCTGGTGAGAGAATGGCAGCGATGTAGCACAGATCTCCAGTTCGACTTAAATTATGATGACGAGTTAGAAAAACTGAGTCATGATATTACCATTCATGTCTATCGAATTGTTCAGGAGTGTTTAACCAATGTTGTTCGACATGCAAATGCTTCTGAGGTAGCTATTTTAGTGGTTAAACGTGGTTATCAAGTATGGATTACCGTATCGGACAATGGCCAAGGAAAGCAATTAAATTCTCCCGGTTTTGGTTTGTTAGGAATGCGCGAAAGAGCAGAAAATTTAGGGGGCACATTTGAATTTGAGTCGGTCCTAAATGATGGTGTTAATGTTGTTGTACAATTACCTTACTGGGAAGATAACTAATGAAAACAGACAAAATAAAAGTCTTATTAGTTGATGATCACGCGGTTGTTAGAGCTGGTTTTAGAATGTTATTAGCTTCTCAAGATTTTATTGGTGATATTGTTGATATTGAGCGAGGTGAACTTGCCACCAAAGAATATCAACGCTTTCAGCCAGACGTGGTAGTGATGGATTTATCTATGCCTGGCATTGGTGGCTTAGAAACTATTCGTCGTCTTTATAAATATGATGCCAAGATACTTATTTTAGTTTACAGCATTCATGATGAAACAATTTATGTTGAACGTGCTTTAGAGGCGGGCGCAAAAGGCTATGTTAGTAAAAATAGTGCTGCAGAAGTACTAGCGACAGCTGTTGCAGTTATCGCGAGTGGTAAGCGTTATATTGAACAAGGTTTATTACCTGAATTAAATGATGTACGCTTCAGCGAAACTAACAACTCGGACCATACGCTCAATGTATTATCACCCCGAGAATTTGATGTGTTTCGCTTATTATCAAAGGGTCTAAACGCGCATAATATTGCTAATGAGCTTAGCCTTAGTTATAAAACAATTTGCAATTATAATACTCAAATTAAAAATAAATTAAATGCCAATACATCAGCTGATCTTGCTCATATTGCTATGGTACATAACATTATTTAATGGCAAGTAAACTAAAGGCTCTATTTGCCTAGCTTTCAATTAGCTTTTTAGTTAGTAGTTATGAAGTAGCTAGCTACTTGCTACGCGTGTTTCCATCCCTATCCTTGGCTTATCAGGGATAAGCATTGCCAATGATAAAGAGCACAATGCAAACCCAGCACCGATGTAAAATACCCATGTAGGTTTGATAATCCATAACATTCCTAACAATGCTGGAATAATAACAGCCGCAATATGATTAATTGAAAAGCTTACGCCGGCACTGGCAGCAATGTCTTCAGGCTGTGCAATTTTTTGAAAATAGGTTTTAATTGCGATAGCTAAAGCAAAGAATAAATGATCGATAACGTATAATGCTGCCGCCATTGTTGAGTTTTCTACCAAACCATAGCTGATAAAAATGATCACTAAGCCAATATACTCAAATCGTAATACTGTTCGTTCACCGACTTTTCCTATTAAGAGGCCTATTTTTGCAGCAAATAACCAGTTAAACAGATAGTTAATCAAAAATAATGCGCTAATATCAGCAACACTATAATGAAATTTTTCAACCATTAAAAAACCAGCAAATACGACAAATATTTGCCGGCGCGCACCACTAAAAAAGGTTAGCGCATAAAATAGCCAATATTGTTTTTTTAAAATTAGTTTCTTTGTTTGCGGTGTTTTTTCGGGGAAATGTTTAAATGACAGTGCCAACACTAAGGTGAATACTAAGCCGATAATACCAAACAGTGCGTAAGTAGCTTGATAGCCCCATGAAAACTGCGTCATTAAAACCCATATACTCGAAAATGCTAATAGAGAGGCTATTGCTTTTATTGATAACATTCGACCCATAAAGTGTGCGGTTTTATCTTTATCAATCCACTGTAATGTTAACGACTGGCTTAATGTTTCAAAGTAATGGAAACCGACTGACATTAGCATTGTGGTTAAGTATAAACCGATTACGCTGGGGAAAAACCCGGTAAGGAAAACACCTACACTAGTAATAGCGAGAGAAATTAGTGCAAGACGTTGTTCTTTTATAAACAACAACGCATAGATAACGGTAAAAGCTAAAAAGCCGGGGATTTCTCGTAAGCTTTGTAATATGCCAATTTCTATACCAGTAAAACTGGCTTTTTCAATAACAAAATTATTGAGTAATACCATCCACACTGAGAAAACTAATGGCATAGTGAAAGCCATAGCCAATAATAAATGTTCGGGTTGGTTGTAGCGTTTTAAAAATTGCTTAATGAACATAAAAAGAACTTATTTAAAGTAGTTTACGTGGATGTAAGTAGTGAAAAAATTTTATATATTTTAACATTAATTACAGTAAAATCGCCCCACTTTTTATCGCGGGGAAATAATTTTAATTACTTTTAATGACCTTAGCCAAGGTACCAGTTAGCAGAAAAATATACGCCAAGGTAACCGACAGTGTATGCGATGGTCAAATAACCTATATTGCGTAAATAACTGATAAAATTTAATTCATTAATTTTACTCATGGCGATGATACCTGCAGCTGAGCCAATAACTAAAATAGAGCCACCAACACCAGTGGCATAAGTGAGCATTAGCCATTCAGTAACTTTCATTTCTACATCCGCTTTTAATAAGGCCGCGGTTAATGGCACATTATCAATAATCGAAGACATAAAGCCAACGATATAGTTTACTTGCATTGGTGGTAAATACTGGTAAAGCTCAGTAAAACCACTTAATACGCCAATTTCTTTTAAAATACCGACTAGCAACAGCACACCTAAAAAGAATAATAAAGCATCATATTCAACTTCTCTGATATAATTTAAAACGTCTTTATTGTTTTTATTTGGCAATATATGGGCGACTAAAAACATTACCGACAGGCCGAATAAAAAGCTCAATACAGGGGGGATTTGAAACATTACATTGGCTAATAAAGTCCCTGATATTGTCATCACAAAAATTAGGGCAATGATAATGTCAGCGCTCTCTATTTTAAAACGCGTTTGCGTTAGTTGTACTGTGCCTGAAAGTTTAATAGATAATAAACTTGCTAGAGTTAATACCCCTAAAAATGATGGAACTACTAGAATTAGCAAGTTGCTTATAGTGACCTTACCCTCGAGAAAAATCATTAAGGTGGTGACATCACCGGTAATTAATGACACGCCACCACTGTTTACCGCAAAAATAATAAGTGTTGCATATTTGAGTCGTTTTTTTATTTCAATCTGCAAATTCATTATTACAGTTATCGATACTAATGTTGCGGTGACATTGTCGGCAAAAGAAGAAAAAATAAAGGCAAAAATGGCAATAACAAACATTAAACCGCGCTCAGATATTTTTTCAGGCAATATCCGTTGCACTAAGGCCGATATAAAACCTTTGCTATTTAAATAGGCGACAAAGGTCATTGCTGACATTAAAAATAGCCATAGCGTCGCAATTTCGAGTAAGTTTTCGTTTAATTGATGATTAGTTTCTATCGCACTGTTGTGATTAATAGGGAAAATAAAAGCTAATATCCAGCAAAGCGTTCCAAAAAACAAGGTGGTTTTTGCTTTGTTGATATGAATTAAATCTTCAGTGATTATCATAATAAAACTGATAACCACCAATAGTAAAATAATGTTATTGATCATAATAAATACTGTTTAGTTAAGGTGTTTAAAAAGGAGATGGGGAGTTTTTCTGTACAATATTTAACATACGCAGCTGAAAAGACGCGTACAACTACACCCAATGTTTGCACAATTAGATTGAGCTTAGTGAAGAGTAGCTAAGATAATGATACAGAAACTAACAAGTGGAAAATAAGGGTGGATCTCTATTAGATAACGACTTTCGGGTGATTTTTTGTTGAAAGTGTTCACTATTTTCTCTGGGGATATAAACTTGAATGCTCGCTAAAAATGGCGGGGCATTCTCAATAGTAGACGGGCTGTGAGAGTCATCAGTTAAGTTTAGTTCACAATTATAGTCATTAACTAAAGAGTTATTATGAGCGTAAGCAATAGTCACTGAAGTACTATAGATGCAAAAAAATAATAGCAAAGAATATAGTATTCCTTGGGCTAACTTTTGTTTTTCTTGCAATCTGGTTAAGCGCATATGATTAAAGGACTATTTTGTAGGTAAAATAAATTTTATCGCTTGTTTTGCTCTTAATCGCTAAACAATAATCAAGATAATTATAAACGTAAGTAAACTGATTGTCTTGGCTTGTGCAGATATAATTACTTATTTTCATTATGCACTTTCAGAATGAAAATTAATTTTAAGCCAATTTAAAACTGCCAACTCCGGATTAATACAGTCAATTTAAACGGCTGTTTTAAAAGTTATTGCAATTCCCTTTTTTTCAAGGCACACTCAGTCGCCTATTGCTTAATAGTTTAAGATAAGTAATATGAGAACACTCTATTATTCAGATAGCACTTTAATCTATTTGGCTATATAAAAATTAAATCATCAATATATCAACACCACATTTTAGGTGAAGGAGACAACGTATGATATACCAAGGCCAAAGCCTTAGCGCGCAATTACTTGACGACGGCATTGTTGAACTTAAGTTCGATGCTCAGGGATCAGTAAATAAATTTGACCAAGCAACTTTTGTAGAATATAAAGCAGTGGTTGCTGCTATTAACAATTGTAGTGAAGCCAAAGGAGTGATGGTTACTTCGGGTAAATCAACCTTTATTGTTGGTGCGGACATCACTGAATTTTTAGAAACTTTCAAGGAGCCTGAGGAAGTATTAATTCCTTGGGTTAAAAAATCGTCTGATGTATTTGACTCATTCGAAGATATTCAACTACCTACCATTGCCGCCATTAACGGCGTCGCATTAGGTGGCGGTTGTGAAATGACTTTAGTCTGTGATTATCGTGTTGCTGATACTAGCGTTAGTATTGGTTTACCTGAAACAAAATTAGGCTTAATGCCTGGCTTTGGTGGCACAGTACGTTTACCGCGCATAATTGGCGCTGATAATGCTATTGAGTGGATGAGTACAGGTAAAGCGTATCGCGCTGATGCTGCACTAGCGGTAGGTTTATTAGATGCCGTAGTTGCCCCTGAAAAATTACAACAAGCTGCGATTAGTATGCTTAAGTTAGCGATAGCAGATAAACTTGATTGGCGCGCAAAACGTCAAGAAAAATTAGAGCCGTTAAAGTTAAGTAAAATTGAAAGCGTCATGACTTTTACTACGTGTAAAGGCATGATTGCAGCCAAAGCAGGTAAACATTATCCAGCACCTATGATAATGGTTAATACGATAGAAGCGGCTTCTACACTTGATAGAGCAGGCGCTATGGCATTGGAAAACGCCAACTTCGCAAAATTAGCAAAAACCGATGCTGCTACGGCGCAAATTGGTTTGTTTATGTCGGATCAAGTAATCAAAGGCAAAGCGAAAAAAGCAGCGAAGCAAGCAACGAAGTCTGTGAAGAAAGCGGCGGTATTAGGTGCAGGAATTATGGGTGGTGGTATTGCTTACCAATCTGCTTATAAAGGCACACCAATTATAATGAAAGACATTAATGACCAAGCCCTTGATTTAGGATTAAGTACCGCTGCAGGTATTTTAATCAAACAGGTTGAACGTGGCCGCATGAATGCTAAAAAAATGGCGGGCGTATTAAATAACATTACACCATCACTGAGTTATGACAGCGTTAAAGATGTTGATATTGTGGTTGAAGCGGTCGTTGAAAATCCAAAAATTAAAGGCATGGTATTAGCCGAAGTTGAAGGCGTGTTGAGTGATGACGCCATTTTAACGTCAAATACTTCAACCATTTCTATTGATTTACTGGCACAAAGCGTTAAACGTCCTGAAAATTTCTGTGGTATGCACTTTTTTAATCCCGTGAATAAAATGCCGTTAGTTGAGGTTATTCGTGGTAAAGATACTTCAGATGAAACGGTAGCTGCCGTGGTCGCTTATGCGGCGAAAATGGGTAAATCGCCTATTGTTGTTAATGACTGTGCTGGCTTTTATGTAAACCGAGTATTATTCCCTTATCTTGCAGGTTTTAGTCAGTTAGTACTTGAAGGTGCTGATTTTGTTGCGATTGATAAAGTTATGGAGAAACAGTTTGGCTGGCCAATGGGACCTGCCTATTTAATTGATGTAGTAGGTATTGATACTGCAGATCACTGTACCAGTGTTATGTCTGTAGGTTTTCCAACCCGTATGAAGAAAGTGGATAATGATCCGGTTAGTACGTTATATAGCAATGAACGTCTTGGGCAGAAAAATGGTAAAGGTTTCTACGATCATATTAAAGACAAGCGTGGCCGTCCTAAAAAAGTTGCCGCTCAAACCGCTTATGATTTATTTAGCGCACATTGTGCAGACAAAAAAGAATTTTCAAATGAAGAAACTATTGCACGTTTAATGATCCCTATGATTAACGAAGTTGTGCGTTGTTTAGAAGAAGGCGTGATTGCTAGTGCAGCTGAAGCAGACATGGGTTTAATCTACGGTCTTGGTTTCCCTCCCTTTAGAGGCGGCGCAATTCGTTATTTAGAAACACTTGGTTTAAGTAACTATATTACCATGGCAGATAAATATGCGCATTTAGGCGAATATTATCAAGTCACTGATGGCATGAGAGAAATGGCTAAATCAGGTAAGTCATATTTCACTACCAATGTTTCACAAGCCTAAGGAGAATTATTATGAAAGAAGTTGTTATTATTGATTGTATTCGAACTCCTATGGGACGTTCAAAAGCGGGTGTTTTTAGAAATGTTCGGGCTGAAACTTTATCTGCTCATTTGATGGAACAGATTTTAAAACGTAATCCAGCATTAGATCCAAATGACATTGAAGATGTTATTTGGGGTTGTGTTAAGCAAACCAAAGAGCAAGGTTTTAACATTGCTCGTAATGCCTCACTACTTGCTGGCTTACCAAAATCTATTGGTGGTTTAACGGTAAACCGTTTATGTGGCTCGTCTATGCAAGCAATGCATGACGCCGCAACGAGTATTATTGCTGGCCAAGGGGATGTATTTCTCGTGGGTGGTGTTGAGCATATGGGTCACGTACCTATGATGTATGATATTGACTTTGATCCGACGTTAAGCAAACACATGTCGCGTGCTTCAGGCAATATGGGTTTAACCGCTGAATTGTTAGGTAAACAGCATGGTATTACCCGCGAAATGCAGGATGCGTTTGGTGCTCGTTCACATCAACGCGCACACCAAGCCATGCTTGATGGCCGTTGGGATAACGAAATTGTGCCAACCTTAGGTCATGATGCCGATGGCGCATTAACCTTAGTTGAACATGATGAAGTGGTGCGCCCTGATACCACAGCAGAAAGTTTATCAAAGTTAAGACCTGTTTTTGATCCTGTTAATGGCACAGTGACTGCAGGTACTTCATCAGCGTTGTCTGATGGTGCATCAGCAATGTTAATTATGTCAGCAGATAAAGCCAAAGAGCTAGGGTTAACACCACGTGTTAAAATACGTGGTATGGCCTTTGCTGGTTGCGATCCTGCGACTATGGGTTATGGCCCTGTTCCTGCGACGAACAAAGCATTAAAACGCGCAGGTTTGTCTATTGAAGATATTGAATTATTCGAATTTAACGAAGCTTTTGGCGCACAAGCACTATCGTGTGTAAGAGCATTAAAAGTTGAAGATAAGCTAGATGATGCCATTAACTTAAATGGTGGTGCTATAGCATTAGGTCATCCGCTAGGTTGTTCAGGTACGCGTATTTCGGGTACCTTGATAAACTTAATGGAAGGGAAAGATGTTAACTTAGGTCTAGCAACTATGTGTATTGGACTTGGGCAAGGTATCGCAACTGTTTTCGAAAGAGTCTAATCTTTTTGCTGAAATTCTTTATTAACATCGTTGAAAGTACTCATTGACTAACGTCAACTCCGTGCTTTCGTCTTGTTACTAAAGTTTTCATCGGCAATATTAAAACTCTTTTATCAGCAGTTTAATAATAAAAAACCAGCATTTGCTGGTTTTTTTGTAACTGTAATAACTACAATGAGTGATTAAGCAAAAACGCCTTGTAAAGGTGGTACAACTTGTTTCTTACGGCTAAGAACACCATCAAGCCATACTTTACCGTCGGTAGTTGCTTTACCAAAAGCCTCCAGTGATAGGTTGTCATTGTCACTTACTACGAGAAGTTCAGAGCCTTCTTTCATAATATCAGTTAATAACAATAAGACTGTGTGGCGTTCACCTTCCACTTTTAATTTTGCAATATCAGCTTCTAAATCAGCTTTCATCTCATCAAAAATAGCTAAATCGATGACTTCTAATTGGCCTATGCCAACAAGATTGCCGTTCATGTTGAAATCTTTAAAATCACGCAAGACTAAATCACGTACAGGTGTGCCTTCAACGGCTGATTTTACTTTGAACATATCCATGCCCAACTCAGCAGGGTTTTCAATGCCAGCAATTTCAGCTAGCGCTTCAACACATTTGATATCGGCAGTAGTACAAGTTGGTGATTTAAAAATAACAGTGTCGCTTAAAATAGCGCACATCATGGCACCAGCGATGTTTTTAGGAATTTCAACATTATGAAAGTCATACATCATTTTAATAATAGTATTAGTACAGCCGACAGGGCGCACCCATATTTCTAGGGGAGTAGACGTGGTGATATCGCCTAATTTATGGTGATCTATAATGCCTAGAATAGTCGCGTCGTCAATATCGTCTGGGCCTTGAGTACGCTCAGAGTGATCAACAATATAAAGACTTTCGCCGGCGTAGCTAGTTTTCAACTCAGGTTGCTCAAAACCAAACTTGTCTAAAATAAATAAAGTTTCAGGGGTCAACTCACCTAAACGCGCAGGAACAGTTTCCTCGCCTAAAGTAGTTTTTAAATATGATAATGCAATAGCTGAACAGATAGAGTCTGAATCTGGAATTTTGTGACCAACAACATAATTTGGCATAAGTAGTACTCTCCTTTAATTTATTACTATTCTACCAAACTCTTTATAGCTTGGGTATATAGCAAAAAGTCTAGTTAATACCGTTATTTAGTTGAAATAAGTTTAATGGAAGCTAACTGCTTGTTAGCTAATAAGAAAGCGTTAATGTTTTAAGTAAATAGAAATAAAACGTTGTTTTTAAATTATGAGAAAATCATTTTTTTGCACTAGGATTAAAGGTGTGCAAGTGATTTCTAGTTTCAATTTAATCCTGAGATATAAAATAGGAGAAAATGATGTGAAGAAACTACTTCGTTATTTTATTCTGGTAATATTTACCGTTATTATAGCAAAATTTAGTCTGCATTTTTTCATGCCAGCAGAGTCTTATGCGTTTCGACAAGTAAAAAAAATAGCGCCACAGATTAACAACCCATTATTGCTTATCAATAAACATATTAGTTTAATCGATAGACCAATAGACTTATTTAACTTTCCAATCAAAATAGGCCAACACGGTCCGGTTAAAAGCCTCTACTCAGGTGACAGCCAATATCCATTTTATTGCATGACGGTCGATTCAGGCTTAGGGCAGCCTTTAGTCGATAATCAGTCGGCTTATGGTGTACCTGTTTACGTTGACTTTTTACGGCCGAAAAAAATTATCGGTTATTCTAAAGATTGCAGCCTAGCAAGCAATATTCGATATTTTTCTTTAGATCACAGTGGAGAAATAATTGCATTAACCCCGTCTGATTTAACTGCTTACAGTCAAAACAAGAATAACGATAAAATTTTATTAAGAGTAGAACAAGGAACAATTAACCGATTTATTTATACGGTAGTAATGCCCATTAGTGTGGATGAAATAGATCAGCGCTTAGCACAATCAAAATGGAATAAACGTTTAGTTTATCAATTTAATGGTGGCTCAGGCATTGGTTACCGCCAAGGAAAACAAAGAGCTAAGCGGGTGATTGATCGACAAAGAGAACAACTACTTGATGGTTACGCCGTTATTAGCTCTAGTGGTAATAAAACCAGTTATACCTACAATATGTTGTTAGCTGAAGATACCGCACGCCGGGTAAAAAAACATTTCGTTAGTTTGTATGGTGAACCTTTATATACCGTTGGTATAGGAGGATCAGGAGGTGGTTTAGCCCAGTATTTAATTGCTCAAAACAGTACAGGAATACTTGATGGTTTGATTCCACTTTATTCTTATCCAGATATGATAACCCAAACAACTTACGCACTCGATTGTGATTTACTGAATAATTATTTCACTTTTCGGGCGCAAGATAGCACCCCGTGGCTCGATTGGCATAAAAGGCAAGCAGTGGAGGGCATGAATGCCCTAAATAACTTTCCTCAACGTGCCGGTTACTTACAACCCGTTAATCAGATTATGTCTGGGTTTGTGCCATCATTACCCAGTGGTAATAGCGAATGTATTAATGGCTACTTTGGTTTATCAAGTTTTATTAATAATCCAAGACAAGGTTTTTTAAGAGATTTGTTTCATCCTGATGTGGTTAAACAAGTGAAATGGAGTTTTTGGCAAGATTTAGTCAGTGTACTAGGGCAGGATCAGCAAGGTTTTGGCTTGTCTACTTGGGATAATGTGGGGGTTCAATATGGCCTGTTAGCTTTACAGGAAAATACGATAACGGTTGATGAGTTTTTTGATCTCAATCGTAAAATCGGCAGTTGGAAGCCACAAATTGAAATGAAAGCAGAGTCTATTTGGCTACCTTTAGGAAGAAAAATACCGCTATGGTTATCATTATGGGGTAGTCAAAATATTACGCCAATAATTGAAGGCATTGCTAATCGACATGAAGGTTCAATTAATGCCATGCAGGCTGCATATAGAGCAGGGCAGGTGTTTATTGGCCAAGTTACGTTACCGGTAATTGATGTACGCCATTATTTAGAAGAAGACTTAGATATGCACCATGTCTCCGCTTCATTCTTTTCTCGATTAAGGATAATAGAACAACACGGACACAGTGATAATCATGTTATTTGGATTTCGGATAAAGATTATAATCCGGCCGTGCTCGCTTTTAAGTTGATGGATGAATGGTTATTAACATTAAGGAACAGCCCTAGTATTTCAGTGGTAGCAGCGAAACCTAAGAGCTTGTCTGATCAATGCTTTTCAGCCAAGGGGGAAGTGCTTTTTCAAGGGAAAGGTACTTGGGATGGCCAATGGAATAATAAAAGCGAAGGGGAGTGTCAAAAAATATACCCAATGTTTAGTACTAGTCGTATTCAGGCAGGCAGCACTTGGTCTGGCGATATGTTTAAATGTCAGTTAATGTCAGTAAACCAAGCGATACAACAAGGCTTGTATGGCTCTATAGATATGGATCTTTATCAACAACAACTAGAAAAAACATTTCCAGATGGTGTATGTGATTACAACCAAGTGGATCAAGGACGTCCAAGTGATTTATAGAAAAATAGAGACGATGATGAGTATATAGCGTTGACTATTTTCCTGACCCTGTAGGTTTATTAAATGTCGTTATCCCATAACTCATTAGTTAATTTTGCAGCAGAAATCTCTTTACAACCGCTTCGATCAGTTCCTGACCAGAGTGGAGAAAAATCTGACTTATTTTGGGATTCTGCTTTTGTCCTTAAAGGAGCAATAGCGATTGAGGCATAAGGGAACTCAGGTGCATTATCAGCGATAAAATTAAGATCTGTCATTACTTTATTCGTAATTCCTCTGGCCAGCCGACCTGAGAATATATTGGTTAGAGCCGTTGTACTGTTTTTTGATTTTATCGCTTTCCTATGAATAACACTCGTTTTCGCTTCATCACATAGTAAGTAAGAAGTTCCTACTTGAACTCCTGATGCACCTAGCCCGATTACTTCTTTGATGTCTGTGTTTGTAGCTATTCCGCCTGCAGCAATAACTGGTACAGATAGTACCTGTTTTAAGCACTCAACAAGCTCAAAAGTAGGAAGCTGTGTTGATGGATCAGAAGTCATGAACATACCTCTATGACCCCCAGCCTCAGAACCTTGTGCAATAACAATATCAGCACCGTTATTCTGGAGCCATATTCCTTCTTCCTTGGTTGTTGCTGAAGAAATAACTACCGTTCTCCATGATTTTATTCTTGCTACCAGCTCAGGGGATGGTAGCCCGAAGTGAAAGCTAATTATTGGCGGTTTATAAGGCTCTAAAGCATCAGCAAGGCTTACATCAAAAGGCTTTCTCAAGCCAGAGATTTCTTTTGGAGGCTTGATTGAAAAAGATTCGTAGTATGGTAAAAGTTGCTCCTCCCATACTTTAAGTGCTTGGTGATTTATAGCAGGCATTTTATGGCAGAAAAAGTTTAAGTTGTAATTCTTATTTGAGTTTTTTCTAAAACTGGTAATCTCAGCTAAGATTTGATCTTTGGTCAGCATCCCGCAAGGAATAGAGCCAAGCCCACCTGAATTTGATACAGCAACAGCCAATTCCCAGTTTTGCACTCCTGCCATTGGAGCTTGAATTATTGGTTTTTCAACTCCAAGAATACTGCATAGGTTCATTATCATTCTTCCTGAATACGTGATAGTTGATTTAGGTATTTAACGCCTTGTAGAGCACTACATCTCCAAGCCAAAGCTACTCATAACTTCTTTTACTTTTGAAAATAACTCTGACCCTTTGTCAGCATATTTTAATATTCCAGAAGCTTTATTAAGCCATTTACCAACATTACTTTTATCTGGATCGCCTTCTTCCGTTAATTCTTCTTTAGCATTTTCCAAGTGTCGTAAAGCTTTATCTTTTTGTTCAATATTCACATTTTTTAATAACTCAATGAGTTCATTTAAATCTTGAATTTTTTCACTTTTTTCGGAGAAGGTAGAGCCTATATTAATACGGTTACCTTCTACAAGGTTTGAGTGGTTATCGCCCTGCATAACATTTGCTGAATTATTTGCTATGTATTTTCTTTGGTCCATTTCATGATTTCCATTATATATGTGAATAGGTTGAGCGTGGTTTACACTTTGAGTAGGAAGCTGCGCAAAGAATGATTTATAATATTCATTGATATTTGACTGAACTTCATATTGGCTCTGGAGCATACTAATTCTGTTTTTCAACGCCATGAGTAAGCCTGAATGTTCTACATCTCCAGCAACTCCCTCTAGATCATCAAGTGATTCTCCTTTTTGAATTTTACTAATAAATTCATTTAAATCTTTCTTTATAGTATCTCGACTTCCTACGACTCCAAAGTCATTAACTACTATTTTAAATGATATTTTTCCATTCAAAGAAGAGTCTATAGAAACGTTAACCTTATAACCTTTGAGTGCAGCATAATCTTCAAAACCCTTTAGTAAATCATGAAACAGTGACTTCCGATCTTCGGGCATATCAAGAGTTATATATCCGCCTAAATCGGTTTCTGAATCATGAGAGTTTTTTATATTAATTGTACTCTTTGCTGTTTCAGTTTGACGAAAATGAAGTTCTTCTTTTCTGAACATATAATCCCTATCTCGGGATTTCCTCCATTCTCTAAAAAATATAAGAGCAAGAATTACAACAACTGTAATACCTATCGTTGGCGTAATAAAAGTAATTAACTCTATTTGGTTCATATTTTTCTACCAGAAAATTTTAACCCTATTTATTTTCTATATTATTAGCAAAGACTTACAGCCTTTACCAGTTCTTTATTTAGGCAGGTTTCTATTTATGCTTCCTGACAGGAGATAGGGGAACTTTCCTAATTTCGTGACTTGGGGGGAAAGCCAGCAATATGATACAAATAAATAGCAATATGGATTATGTAAAATAAAAACATATATAATTTTTTTGACAACTAATTTCTGCTTAGCGCATTTTTTTATCTTTATAATATTAATTATTAGTACAGTTATTACATCACTCAAATAAAAAAGCCTTACCAAAGGTAAGGCTTTTTTCAGAAAAGAATGCTGTTTATTTATAATAACTTAAACAAGCTTCTACTTCGTTTTTCGAGCCCATAATAACTTCAACTCTTTGATGAATACTGCTTGGCTCTATGTCCATAATACGGCCTTCGCTAGTCATGGCTAAGCCACCTGCTTGTTCTATCAAAAATGACATTGGGTTAGCTTCATACATTAAACGTAATTTGTATGGTTGTTCCGCTTTTTTGCTGTCGGCAGGGTAGGTAAAAATGCCACCACGACATAAAACACGGTGAATATCACCAACCATGGCAGCAATCCAGCGCATATTGAAGTTTTTACCGCGCGGGCCAGTATCGCCAGCAAGCAAGTCATTAATATAGTTTTGCATTGGTGCTTGCCAAAAGCGTTGGTTTGACATGTTAACAGCAAACTCTTGCGTATCAACCGGTACTTGTACGTTGCGTTCAACTAATAAATAACCACCGTGTGTTCTATCTAGTACGTAAAAGTGCGTGCCGCTACCTGTGGTCATAACCAACATGGTTGCAGGGCCGTATAAAACATAACCGGCACATATTTGTTTGTTGCCTGATTGTTTGAACATATCCGAGTCATCAGCAGCCATATCTTTTGGCGCTTCATGGATAGAAAAAATAGTACCAATAAGTGAGTTGATATCGATATTTGAGCTGCCATCTAATGGATCAAATGAAACAATAAACTTACCATCATCATTCCCTGCTACTGAGGTATCTTCTTCTTCAGATGAAATGGCTTTAACAAAGCCGGATTCAAGTAAAATATCTTTAAATAATTCGTTAGCGACCACGTCTAATTCTTTTTGTATCTCACCTTGAATATTTTCATCTAAGGTTGACCCCATTAAGCCACCTAAATGTGCTTGGCTAACGCGAAAAGAAATTTCTTTGGTTGCCGCTAAAATGGTTTTGATTAATGAAATAAGGTCTAGTGGTACATTGTCTTGACGTAAAGCGGGAGCTAATCGTTGCATTGGGTTACCTAATTTGCTTTAAAGTGAGTGGTATACTTTATAATATAAGTTAATGAGTGCTATTAATGAGAATGTGTAGTTACTAATAGCGCTTTATTGCCTGAAACTGAAAGCATTAAATCATTATTTGTGCTGTGATTTTTCTACCTTCAGTTTAATTATAACAAGTTTACCTCACCTTTCAGAAGCTTTAATCTGATAAATTTAGTTAAATTAATGGGAATAAGGTTTTTTTGTCTACTGTTCGCTATTCAATCGGTTTTGTTTTGCTTTATATCGTAAGCCTTATAGCTAAAAGTACATTTATTAGCACACTTTATATTGTAATACGCAGAGCATTCCTCTGTTAAAATAGAGGGAAGCGCTGAATAGTCAGATTACCTACCGCGTGCGGATATTTTATTCGCAAATAATCGAGGTATAAACCTAACTTTGGTTAGTACAACTAAATTGCCTAATAAGATAAAAATTAAACCAATAACGGTGTATTCACTCCAATGAAAACCTTCAACTACCGTAGAAATTAATACGGCAATGGCAGGGAAAAGAATATTAGCATACGAGGTTTTGTGCGCGCCTATACGTGTCATTAACGTTAAGTAACAACCAAAGGCGATTACTGAGCCAAATAATGATAAATAAATTAATGAACTTACATAAGCTACTTCAAAAGAAAAACTAAACTGCTTCCCTTGAATAATAACCGTTAAACCAGTGAACATTGCGCCATACAACATTCCCCACGCATTGGCTGCCACTATAGGTATATTGTTTTTTTGATTGTTAATCGATAGCATATTACCTATTGAGGCTAAAAATGTGCCGAGCAAGCACAACCCTAATCCTAATAATGTGGCGGCACCCAGTGTTATGTCAGTTAATTGCGGCCAAAAAAGCGTCACGATACCGAACAAGCCAAAAGCGCCACCAACATACACTTGCTTGGTTATTTTAGTGTTATAAAAAATGCGCGCATTGACTATGTTCATTATCATCAAGGTTGAAAATGCAATACAGGCTAGTGCTGAATTAATGTGTTGTTGTGCTGAATACAGTAATAAGTAGTTTAGTCCAAATAAACAAATACCAAACGCAACAAACAAAACATGTTGTTTTAGTGAAAAACGTAGTGGTAATTGCGTTACTTTAGCAAACAAGAACAGAATAAAAGCGGCAAGTGCAAAACGATAAGTGATAGATGCTTCTAGAGCAACATCACCTAGTTGGTAATTAATGGCAATCCAGGTTGACCCCCAAATCATAACGGTCATCAGATATAATAAGTGATTGTTCATAAACCCTGCTGCTCCTTTATATTCGCTTTTGCTGAATCATATATATTCAAGTGAAACGAGTAGATTGCTAAATATCAAAAGATGAGATGACAGTGTAACGATAATTTGATTTAATAACATATACAGAATAATGAAAATGTAACCTATACAGTTTATGTTGAGAATGTAAAGTTAATTATGCGCTTATTGGACAAAACATCTTCTGCTTTTTTATATCAACAAGTCATTGATTTTATCGAAGAGCAACAACAAAAAGGCGTTTTATTACCGGGTGATAAACTGCCTAGTTTACGAAAGTTGAGTGCACAATTTGAAATTAGTGTCCCCACAGTAAAACAAGCTTATATTGAATTAGAACGACAAGGCCGTGTTTGTGCAAGGCCGCAATCTGGTTATTTTCTAACAGCATTACAGGCGCGAACCTTAAAACCTAGGCCAGCAAAATGGTCACATTGCGCTCCTGCCACAGTGCAATGTCGTAGTATTATTGAACAAGTGCATGAGGCAGTGCATTTACCTAATACGGTACCATTAGGCATATCTAATCCTATTTTAGCTAATCCACCCGATAAAACCTTAGCGAGATTGATGCGCTCAGTTATCTCAAAAGTAGCTGAAAAAGTGGTCAGTTATGGCCCACCTACTGGCGATCCAAAATTGCGTATGCAGTTAGCATTTCGCTATCAAGACCAAGGCGTTGCTGTAAATCCGGATGATATTTTAATTACTAATGGCGCGCAAGAAGCACTGTCTATTGCATTGCAATGTGTCGCGCAACGAGGTGATGTTATTGCGGTAGAGTCACCGTGTTTTTTTGGTATGATTGAGTTGATTGAAACTTTAGGCATGAAAACGTTAGAGGTTTATACCTGCACGGAAGATGGCGTGTGCTTAAGTGAATTAACCAAAGCGTTAAAACAACATCCAATTAAAGCATGTTTATTCTCTACTGCTATTAATAACCCGCTTGGTTCTATGAAAACCGACGTACAACGACAAGCGATGGTTAGTTTACTTGAGCAACATGATATTCCTTTGATTGAAGATGATGTTTATAGCGAACTATATTTTAGTGAACACAAACCTAAACCTGCCCAGTTATATTCAGAAAAAGGTTTGGTGATGACGTGTTCGTCATTTTCAAAAACCGCAGCGCCCGGTTATAGAACGGGTTGGCTATTACCGGGGAAATATGAAGAGCAGGCCAAGCGTATTAAGCGCGCGCAGTCATGTTCAACACCGATGTTACAACAGTGGACTTTAAATGAATATATGCAAAGTGGTGATTATGATCGTCACTTATGTGTGCTGCGCAAAAAATTAATTTATAACTGTGAACGCATGCGCGCGTTAATAGCAGAGCACTTTCCTAGTGAAGTCTGTATTTCTAAACCGCAAGGCGGCGGTGTGTTATGGGTAAGATGCCAGTCACACGTCAATACTAGTGAATTTTTTCAACAAGCACTAACGCAGGGGGTTAGTTTTGCCCCCGGCATTATTTTTTCTCCATCAGGGAAATATGCTAATTACATGCGTATTAGTTACGGCGTACAGTGGAATGAGCAAGTCGAAGCAGCAATAAAAACACTGGGTGAATTAGTGTTTTATTATTCAGTTAAAAACCGATGCCATGAGAAAAACAACAAGCAAGAAGAGCAATAATAAAATGACACATCCCCTGAATACCCTCAATAGCGTTTCATTAAAATTATTATTGCCTTTGTTAGCGTCAATAATGGCGTTGTCACCGTTAGCCATTGATATGTATTTGCCGGCAATGCCTATTTTGGCTGAGTATTTAGCCACCGACATGCCTATGGTTCAAAACAGTTTAAGTATTTATTTATTTGGTTACGCTTTAGGCTTGGTGTTATTTGGCCCAATGGCGGATATATATTCCCGTCGAAAAATGGTATTACTTGGCGTCAGTGGTTTTCTATTGGCAAGCTTGTTACTGCCTTTTGTTAGTAATATTGAGCAATTTTTATCACTACGTTTTGGTCAAGCATTTATTAGCAGTGCTGCAACCGTGGTGGTGCCTAGTGCTATTCGAGAATATTATCAAAAAAATACGGCGAAAGGACTATCGTATGTCTCTATGATCATGATGTTAGCACCAATGATCGCTCCTAGTATTGGGAGTTTGCTATTAATTGCTCACAGCTGGCAGATGATTTTTTATGTGTTGTCATTTTATAGCGTGGTGCTATTGGTGCTAGTGGTAAAATACTTACCTGAAGTGATTAGAGATACCACGGCACAAGGTAAACAGATTAGTTTTTTAGCTCGTTATAAAATTGTTTTTTCAAATAATGAAGCACGATTAGATATTATTAGTTCTATGACAATATCACTGGCTTTTTTTGCTTATCTCACAGCAATTCCTTTTGTCTATTTAACCGTTTTTCAAGTGTCAGAATTTAGCTTTAGTGTGCTGTTTGGTATTACGGTGTTGGCATTAATGAGCGCGCACTTTATTAATACGCGCTTAGTCGTGCGTAAGGGCTCAAGAAAAATGTTGGGCTACGGCTTAATGTGTGCACTGATTGCTTCGATAATATTATTAGCCGTCAATTACTTTTCATTGCCGCTTGCTTATACTGTGCTGTCGATATTACCTTTAATGGGGGGGATTTCTATGGTAGCGGTTAACTCAGATGCTTTGGTTATTACTAAATTTCCAGAACATGCAGGTACGGCAACCGCCGTGATAGGTACGTTACGATTTGGCATTGGCGCTATGGCTGGGCCTATATTAGCTTACTTTTATGACGGCAGTGCCTTTCCGTTTGCAGTATTAATGTTCTCTGCTGTATTGGTGGTGCTATTATGTCAGATTATCATTAATCGTAATAAAAAATTAAGTTCAATGAGAACAAACTAACCTAAAGGGATTAATATGAAAAAAGTAGCGGTAATTTTAAGTGGCTGTGGTGTTTATGATGGCAGCGAAATTCATGAGGCGGTATTAACGCTGTTGGCCATAGAGCAACAGGGTGCAAGTTATGGTTGTTTTGCTCCTAATATTACTCAACATCATGTTATCAATCATTTAACCGGTGAAGTTAGCGAAAATGAAACGCGCAATGTATTGGTTGAGTCTGCTCGAATTACCCGTGGTGATGTTGAAGATTTAGGCGAGTTACGTGAACAAGACTTTGATGCGTTGATAGTACCGGGCGGCTTTGGTGCAGCGAAAAATTTATGTAATTTTGCACTGGATAGTGAAAACTATCAAGTGAATGAGCAAGTATTAACTGCTTGTCAGGCCTTTGCCAAAGTTGATAAACCCGCCGGTTATATGTGTATTGCGCCGACAATGTTACCATTTATTTATCCTAAAGGTGTGCAAGGAACAATTGGCACAGATTCAGATACGGCGGCATTAATCGAAGCAAAAGGGTTAGTACATAATAATTGCAGTGTTGGCGATGTCGTTATTGATCAAGCCCATAAAGTTGTCTCTACGCCTGCTTACATGTTGGCAACATCGTTAACTGAAGCAGCATCGGGTATTAATAAGTTGGTTAAAAATGTGTTGGCATTGGTTGAATGACCGTGAGTTTGATAAAAGGTAGTCACTTTCTCTTTGTTAGTTTTTATCTTTCTACTTTATTTTTTTTAACCTTAAGCACTTGTTACGCATTGCCTACTAAAGAGGTATCTAAGAATGTCTCTAATGAACATGTATTGAATAACGTTATGACTGAAAAAACTAAATCACTAAGACAACTTTCTGACTTTGAAAGGTTAGTTGCGACAAAAATGGCGTTGGATATTCGTTATTTCTGCCCAGAAGCCTCGCCTACTAAATCAGAATCAACTAAACCCGAATATACAAAGCAATCAGGGGCAACTGAGCCATGTTTACAGCCGGTAACCAAACTGCCACAAGTATTAGCAGAGATGGTTACTGTCACCGGTCTTGGTAGTGTTGTGCTTTTTGCTGAGAATTTAATAACGACCGAGCAAATAATTCAGCTAACTTATGATTTACAGCAGGCAGCAGTACAATCACCGTCAGGACAGCCGTTAATTATTTCTATCGATCAAGAAGGCGGTCGGGTAGTGCGTTTACCTCATGCTACTTCGTTTGCCGGTAATATGGCAATAGGTGCGACTTATGCAGATCATGGTGTTAAGTTTGCTACACAAACAAGCACGGTTATCGCCAAAGAACTTACTGCCTTAGGGATTAATAATAACTACGCACCTGTGGTTGATGTGAATACAAATGCAGCTAACCCCGTAATAAATACCCGCTCTTTTGGTGAAAATCCGCAGCAAGTCGCCGAGTTAGGTGTTGCTGCCGTCAATGGCTTTCAACAAAACGGCGTTATGGCAACCTTAAAGCATTTTCCTGGACACGGTGATACCCATGTTGATAGCCATTTAGGTTTACCGCTCGTTGCTCATGATCTTGCCACCATAGAAAAACAAGACCTAGCGCCTTTTCAATGGGCGATTAATCACAGCGAACCGGCGATGATTATGACCGCCCATATTCAATATCCAGCCTTAGATAATTCAACAGTAGTGAATAACGCAGGCGAAAAAATTATTCGACCCGCTACTATGTCACGTAAAATATTAACGGACTTGTTAAGAGAAAAGATGGGCTATGATGGCATTATTGCCACCGATGCGCTTGATATGGCGGGTATTGCTCATTATTTTGATGAAGTTACCGCCGTAGTTGAAACCTTTGTTGCTGGCGCTGACTTAGCGGTAATGCCATTTAAAATAAGAAAGACTGAAGACATTGAACTTTTTTATCAATTTATCAAAGATGTTGCGCAAAGCTTACAACAAAAAATTCATCATAATGCATTGTTATCTACAGAATTAATGCAGTCTATCGCGCGAATTAATCGTTATAAAGCACAATATTGCCAACCTCCTGAAATTTCAGTTGCCAAGCAGATCTTGTTAGCTGAACAGTTAATCGCGCAACCAGAGCATTTAGCGCTTGAGCAAACATTAGCAAATAATGCTGTGGCTCAGTTAAGGGCTAAACAAAATAGTCTCCCTGTTAACGTTGCCGATATTAATCGCATTCATTTGTTTGTGTTAAATTGGCAAGAATTTGGTGCGTTAAAACACGCTATTATCAATCAATGGCAACGTGGGGGTAAAGCGGCTCCAGCAGTAAGTGCAACGGTTGTGGCACAAGGTGATACACAAGCACAGTTACAAAATGGTGACAAACTTGCAAAGGCCGATTTAGTTATCGCCACGGTTGACACTAAAATAGCCAGTGCGGTAACGAGCGTTGTAGACACGGGAGGCGCAGAAGATTTGTTAACGCAAATCACGTCTATGAAAAATGAACAACATGAAGTGGGTTATAGCTTGCTACTCAGTTATCAGTTACAACAAGCGCAAAAACAAAAAATACCCAGTGTGTTAATCGCCAAAGGCTCTCCGTATTTACTGCACCCTTATATTGACTTAGCCAGTACGATTTTGGTCAATTTTGATGATCATATTTATCAAAAAAAAGATGAACAATCAGGTAACGAACAAGCGTATAGTTCAGGCTATATTACTAGCATGGCGATTATTTTTGGTCAGCAAAAAGTACGAGGAAAATTGCCGGTTAGTTTACAATAATGGTAATAGCAATAAGCTATTTCAGATAAGTGAAAAGGTATGAATAAGGGGGAAGACCCTTATTCATTCACAAGTCTATTATACCAATGGTACTAATAGACTTGTCCATCTTCAAATGGTCTAAATCTACAATTCCTGCGTTGAGATCAATCCACATAAGCCAGCTATTGCTCAATCACGCGTCTTGAACTTGAAAATTTATCTTCATTGAATTTTGATCACTAAATTAATCCAAATGGTATTATACGTTAATTGCTTCAGCCATTGATTGCTCTGCAACTTGCTCTAACCAATGTAGATCGACGGTTTGATGGGCCTCACAAATAAACCAAGGCTCACGAGAGTCAGGCTCTAACATAACACCATTGTTGATTAAATTAAGGGCGAATTTAGTATAAAGATCGCTATTGGTTTGCTTCCAGTCACGATAGTTTTGTGGCACTTTATTACCAAAATGCACACCAAACATAGCATTAGGACCGGCAAAGCAATGTTCAATATCAAATTTAGTAAAAACACGCGAAAGTAATGCTTGAATTTTTTGACCGACACTTGCAATGGTTGCCAGTGCATCGGTTTCTTTTAGCACGGTTAAAGTGGCTTTGGCCGCACTTAACGCAACCATATTTGCGGTATAAGTACCGCCATGAGTTACACCATCTTTAGCAAAAGAAATAGTATCCATCACATTAGCTCGTCCACCAAAAGCAGCGATAGGGTAACCGTTACCAATAGCTTTTGCATAAGTGGTTAAATCGGCGTAAATGCCATACAATTCTTGTACACCACCTTTGGCCACACGAAAACCAGTTTTCACCTCATCCATAATTAACAATGAACCGTTGGTATCACACACGCTACGCAATTTTTGCATATAGGCTTGCGTTGAGGCAATAGAGCCACAGTTACCCATAATAGGTTCAATTAAAATAGCGGCAATATCGCCACCATGCTCTGCAAAAACTGCGTCGATAGCATCAAAGTCGTTCAAGGGTACACTCACTTGGTGCTCACGCGTACTTTGTGGAATACCGCCACCAAAGGGAATAATTGTTGGAGATTCTTCAGTATTAATGTCCCAGTTATCAATATCAGATTTCCACATAACTTCATCGTGTAGCCCATGAAAACCGCCTTCAACTACCACAATTTTATTGCGTTTAGTAAAACCACGTGCAGTACGTACTGCACCAATAACGGCCTCAGTACCTGAGTTAGCAAAACGCATTTTATCAATATTAGGACAAAGTGATTTCACGAGTTCAACCACATCAGAATCAAGGCCAGTAGAAAAACCTGAAATAGTACCCACATTAGTAATGGCATTGATCACTTCATTATCAATGCGTTCATCACGATAACCAAGAATAATTGGGCCATAAGCTAAGCGAAAATCAATAAAGGTCTGCTCATCACAGTCAGTAATCGTGCAACCTTTCATACTGCTTAGGAACACCGTATTGTCTTCACCCCAATAACGATAACTATCAGCCACGCCTAACGGCATATTACCAATGGCTCTTTTAAATAGTGCCTTGCTATTGGGTTTATGTTTCTTCGTCATCGAGACTCTCCACTTAATAAATTATTTTCAATATTGGCTGTAAAGTTAATAGCGGGGATAATACAGTGCTAGTGCAATGACAGAAAGCGCTATGCGTATTTTTTGCAGGATAAATAGCTAAAAATAGCTAATTAGAGATGAGTAAGAACGAAAAACTCACTGTTAACGTTTAATTTATAACAAACGAAAATAAGTATTACTGCTTTTCTTGAGTCTGTCCAACCATCAGTACAGGAACAGTGATAAGTGGCTTGGATATATAAATAAGAGGATTGGTGAGATTAGCGACAAGTTAGCAGTAAAAGTGTAAGTGTTATGGTATTTTAAATAATGTGGGTTTTTGGATAAAGAAAACCCCGTAAAATAGCTATTTACGGGGCTTAAAATATTAAACACATTGAGGCAATTATCCTAATAAAAAGTATCTTCTCTGTTATGTGCTTGAGGGTCATCGATGATTTCGTCAAATTCTACTTCAAAATTATTATTGTTACAGGTGTCTGCTAAATAGATTGTTCGAGTTGATCCATCGATCCACGTTACGGTACCACTACCTTTTTTACTACCACATTTCATACCAATATGAATATCATTAAACTCCATAGTTCCTCCTTACATTATCAATACTAGACGCAATAACTTAGAGTGGTGATTGTTAGGATAGTTCATTTTTTGTTCAAAAGTTCATTGATACGGTGGAAAAACTAAGTTTTGCCGTTATTATATTTTTCGCGTGGTATTTACGGAAAGTATGCAGTGCCAAGCGTACAGCTTTTGCTCGCTCCGGTAACGGCTGGCATACTACTTAATAGCTTGTTGTCATAAGCAAATGCTAGCCAAGAAAAAGCGACGGCTTCTAATTGGTCGCCATCGATACCTTTTTGGTTAGTTAATAAGAGCTCGTACTTATTACTTGTTGATTCTGACTCTGATTTTAATTGTTGATTTATTTGGTTTTTCAAAGTGTTGTTATGAGCGCCACCACCACAAAGGTAAACCTTAGTAGTGTTTGTAGTCTTAGCGCTATGCTGTTTAATGGCATTGACTATAGTTATTGCCGTAAATGCTGTGAGTGTTGCTTGCACATCTTGATTTGTGATTGGCTTAAGGTGGTTGAGTTGCTTTTTTAACCATGACAAATGAAAGTATTCTCGGCCTGTACTTTTAGGTGGTGCAAGCTGAAAAAAATCATCAGACAATAATTGCCTTAATAAATCATCGTTTACTTTCCCTTTTGCAGCCCAATCGCCATTTTTATCAAAATGAGTATTGCTATTGGGGTTGTGTAATTGGAACCAATCATCCATTAAGGCATTACCTGTTCCTGTATCATAGCCAATGACAGGTAACTTATTTGTTGCAGGAAGAAAAGTGAGGTTGGCAATACCGCCAATGTTAATCACAAAAACATCACTGCCATTTGCTAGTGTGCTTTTATCACTAGTATTTTCATTAATGAAATTTTCACTAAATATAGTTTGATGAAAGGCTGGTACTAAGGGAGCACCCTGACCACCAAGCGCCATATCTTTACGTCTAAACTGACCAATAACACGAATATTAGTTAATGTGGCTAATGTTTGACAGCAACCAATTTGTAAAGTGAAAGGGAATTCTGCTCGTGGTCTATGACGAATAGTTTGGCCGTGGCTACCAATGGCAATAATATCATCACTGACTAGTTGCTCTTGGACTAAAAAAGCATTAATGGCATTAGCAAAGCGTTGTGCTAGTTCTACATCTAATTCAAAAGCACGATCTATTTCATTATTATTAGAGTTGTTATTTTCAGCGCGGTACAAGGCGATAATTTTAGCGGTGGTTTGCTTACTATAGGCTTGATAATAACTAGCATGATGGTTAAGTTTATTATCTTTATCAAAAGTAACTAAAGCTAAATCTAACCCATCGGCACTAGTGCCAGACATTAAACCAATATAATAGTTTTGTTTCTTTGACGAATGTATCTGCATATTACTCATCACTTTGTTGTGTGTTTTATTCTTTCGTTATGATAGAAAACAGGGTGTTTTTAGCGGCTGACAATGCTTGTATACGTTTTTTAGCAAGTGCAGTAAACTTCGTTTTATATTTTTTTGCTATCGGTTTAGCATCAGGAAGTTTTACTGTTCTGGGGTTACGGTGTACGCCATTTAGTAGAAATTCATAATGTAAGTGGGGACCTGCGGCTAAGCCTGTTGCGCCTACTTTACCAATGAGTTGCCCTTGTTTTACTCGTTGACCTTTTTTAACTGCACGTTTTGAAAAATGTAAATATTTAGTCACTATGCCATTGCCATGTTGAATAAAAACATAATGACCATTGTATTTATTATAGGCTGAGTGGGTGACTTTACCATTACCAGCAGCAACTACAGGAGTCCCTGTTTTAGCGGCGTAATCAACACCTCTATGGGCCTTCCAGCGCTTTTGTACCGGATGAAAACGTTTACGTTTAAAGTTTGAGCTAATGTATTTAAAACTAACGGGCGCACGTAAAAACGTTTTGCGCATGCTTTTGCCATCGGGAGTATAATATTCATCATCAGTAAAGCGTACCGCTTGAAAAAGCTCGTTTTGATTAACAAACTCCGCGGCAAGAATATTACCTGTGCCTATATATTCTCCTTCAATATATTTTTTCTCATAAATCATATGAAAACTATCTCCGGTGCGAAGATCTAAAGCAAAATCAATGTCCCAACCAAAAATATTAGCAAAATTGATAATTTGCGCGTCAGTTAAACCAGCAATAGTACCAGCGTTCCAAAAGCTTGAACTGATGGTGCCATGAGCGAAAGCTTGACGAATTTCAACGGTTTTAGATTCTTTATGTGATTGAAATTTATCGCCAACAAGGTTGATATATAAGGTATCTTTTTTTGATAGTGGATATTCTAATGCGATGACTTTATTTTTGTCATTACTCGCTATGCGCAACGTATCACCGACATTAATTTTCATTAGTAATTTACTGTCTTTGCCTTGAGCTGTACTGACCGCGTAAGTTTCTTGTGCGCTAAAACCCAAACGTTTAAATATTCTTGCTATTGAATCGCCACTGCGCACTTTTGCCGTTTGCCAAGACATATTATTTTTTTGCTGTGAATTAACCGTACTCACTATCGTGTTAGTAGGTGACTCATCAGGCTTGACTGTTTCTTTGAGCGATGGAATTTTTATTATGCTATCAGTGATTGAACCACTGTTTTGTTGAGGCATAGCAACTTGGTAGCGTTTTCCTAATGCAAAACTCTGGCTACTAGCATTTTGTGTTGTTAGCTCTTGCTCGGTTGGTAACATTATCAAGAGCAATAAAAATGCACTGATGGATATAATAAACAAGCGATGCTTTTTGGGTAGGCGCAGAAACATGGCGCGCAAACTAAGAAGTATTTCCTGCAAATTTTTTAATTGACGTTGTATGATTTGTTGTTTATTCACGGAGGTATTTATTCTTGAATTCAAATATGTAAGTGGTAACTGAAATACGATAACTGTCGTTAATTGCTCTGCACTATATCAAAGTTTTTATAAAAGTATTTATAAAAATAAGGCCTCGATTGTTTTTATTCTTTTATGTAGCCGATAAAGTGAGTAGAATTCGCTTATTGAAATGAATATAGACCTAGCCAGTGGAGCTAAAAAATGACCGATGTTAGTCAAGCATTTGCAGAATTAAAACGCGGTGCGGAAGAAATCTTAGTAGAAGATGAGCTTTTAGCGAAGTTAAAAACAGGTAAACCATTAAAAATTAAGGCAGGTTTCGACCCAACAGCGCCTGATTTACACCTTGGTCATACAGTATTAATTAACAAGTTACGCCAATTTCAATTACAAGGTCATGAAGTTATTTTCTTGATTGGCGACTTTACTGGCATGATTGGCGATCCAACCGGTAAAAATGTTACTCGCAAGGCACTTACTAAAGAAGATGTTTTAGCCAATGCTGAAACATATAAAGAGCAAGTGTTTAAAATTTTAGATCCGGCAAAAACAACTGTGGCGTTTAATTCAACTTGGATGGACAAATTAGGTGCCGCAGGTATGTTGAAATTGGCCTCGCGACAAACTGTTGCTCGTATGATGGAACGTGATGACTTTAAAAAACGTTACGCTAACGGTCAGGCTATTGCTATTCATGAATTTATGTATCCGTTAGTACAAGGTTGGGATTCTGTTGCGCTTGAAGCTGATGTGGAGTTAGGTGGCACCGATCAAAAGTTTAATTTATTAATGGGCCGTGAATTACAAAAAAGTGAAGGTCAACGTCCGCAAACCGTACTAATGATGCCATTACTTGAAGGTTTGGATGGTGTACAGAAAATGTCAAAATCCTTAGGTAACTATATTGGTATTACGGATAGCCCTTCAGAGATGTTTGGTAAAATCATGTCGATTTCTGATGTATTAATGTGGCGTTATTACGAACTACTTAGTTTTAAACCATTGGCAGAAATTGAAGGCTATAAAACCGCGATCGAAAACGGTAAAAATCCACGTGATGTAAAAATTGATTTAGCGAAGGAGCTTATTGCGCGTTTTCATGATGAAAGTGCTGCAGAGGCTGCACATCAAGAATTTATTAATCGCTTTCAAAAAGGCGCTATGCCGGATGAAATGCCTGAATTTGAGCTTAGCCCTGAAAGGGGGGAAATTGCCATTGCAAATTTACTAAAAGAAGCCGGCTTGGTTAGTAGCACCTCAGATGCTTATCGTATGATTAAGCAAGGCGCGGCCAAAATTGATGGTAAAAAAATCACCGATAAAGGCTTAACACTCATCAGTGGCAGTAAAGCCGTATACCAAGTGGGTAAACGTAAATTTGCTCGCGTTAGTGTGAATTAATAGCTAATGTCCATTGAAATAACTTGAAGAAACTCAGTCCATTAATCAATGCGACTTTCGTTAAGGTATTGAACACTCTTTAAATAAGGTTACAGCGGTTGTTGTAGCCTATTTTTTTGCCTGTTTGTCTAACAGCACAAAAAAAACTATCATCCGTACGAATATCACTATAAATAACAGAGCAAACCCGTTACAACTCTGCATCTTCAGGTGGCACGGGTATATAGGTCTTTTAAGTACGCCCTACAGGGAATACCGAGTAAATCATGCTTATTGTGCATTTATTTTTAAGGGAATAATCTTAATAAAAAGATGCGCCTTGAATAATCATTTATCTGTAGTTCTGATACTCATTTCTTGGGGTGGTATGGATATATATCCGCATGAAAAATAGGGTTATATCGTTATGTTCCTATTCTCATTTTTCATTATTGTTTTTTGATCTATATCATGTTGGCTACATATCAACAGCGTACACTGTGACATATTGTCGCAGTGGGTAATTAGTTTTATTCACTATTTTATATTAAGAAGTGGATGCTTGATGTTTACCTTTCCCGTTAAAAATGTATTAAAAAAGGTGCTTAGTTTGTTAGGCCCTATTTGCATGTTATTTTTTACCATGACCTTTCCCGCTCAAGCTTTGTTTGTTAGTCCACCTAAAGATCCTATGCCACTAATAAAGGAGATTTTTCCAAGTCATACGCTTATTTCTGAAAAAGTATCAGCCAAAGAAGGAGAACCTCTACTTTGGACTATTTATGGTGAACAAGAGAATCAAGATAAAAAAATATTAGGTTATGCTTTTGAAACTAATGATTTAGCTAGAATTCCAGCTTATTCAGGTGAGCCAGTAAATATGCTAGTGGCTATTGACACCAATGGCGTTTATTTAGGGGCTAAAGTATTAGAGCATCATGAGCCTATTATTTTAGCTGGTATTCCAGAATCAAAACTGCATGCCTTTACTGCTCAATATGACGGCTTAAATGTTAGAGATCGTTTAAAAGTAGGCGGTAAAGTAACTGATGGTGTAGTGCATATTGATGGTTTATCAGGTGCGACAGTGACGGTTATGGTAATGAATGTTGGTATTGTCAAAGCGGCTACTATTGCGGCGCGATCATTAGGTATTATTAGCGCTAGTCAAGAAGTTATTCAACCTATGTCAACTATTTATCCGGATGTTTTTGAAAAATATAATTGGCAAACTTTAGTAGGCGATGGCTCAATTCGCAAATTGTATTTAAATAGAGCTACTGTCGATGAAGCCTTTGTTACTACGGATGCTGAACATATTGATGAAGCAAAACCGAGTGAAAAACAAGACATGTTTGCAGAGGTTTATTTTGCACAAGCTGATATTCCTACCGTGGGTCGAAATTTATTAGGTGATAGTGAATATGAATGGCTAATGAGCAGCTTAAAAGAAAATGAACAGGCCATTATTATGCTAGGCAATGGTTATTCTTTTAAAGGTTCTGGTTATGTGCGTGGTGGTATTTTTGACAGAATTCAAATTCTACAAAATGACGAGGCTTTTGCCTTTAGAGATCTAGATCATACACGTGTAACAGATATCTATATTGACAATGCGCCTAGCTTTAAAGAAATGGCACTGTTTATTGTACGAGAGCACCATGAATTCAACCCTGGTGTTGATTGGCAAGTAGAGCTATTAGTTCGTCGTCAAACAGGCCCAGTAGATAGTGTTTTTACTAGCTTTAAAGGTGATTACCATACGCTAGATAAATATGTAGATCGTCCGGCATTAATTTACCCAGCGCCGGAACTGTCATTAACACAGCAAGTTTGGCAAGAGAAAAATGTTGAAGTTATTGTGCTGATTATTTTATTAGTTATCGTGGTAATGAGTCTGTTTTTTCAAGATATCTTGGTTCGCCATCCTACTTTTATGCACAATTTTCGTCACCTGTTTTTAATTATCACTGTGGTATTTATTGGTTGGTCATGGGGGGGGCAACTTTCAGTTGTTAATGTATTTACCTTCTTACAAGCCTTTATGTCTGATTTTTCGTGGGATTTATTCTTACTTGACCCGGTAATTTTTATTCTGTGGGGCGCAGCAGCGGTAACCATGATTTTATGGGGACGTGCCGTTTATTGCGGTTGGTTATGTCCGTTTGGCGCGCTGCAAGAGCTAATGAATATATTTGCTCGTTATATCAAAATTCCACAATTTGAATTGCCTTGGGCTGTACATGAACGTTTATGGGCAATTAAGTATTTAATATTATTAGCTTTATTTGCATTGTCGATGGAGTCATTAGCACTTGCTGAGCAGTTTGCTGAAATTGAGCCCTTTAAAACAACGTTCTTACTGAAATTCGATCGTGAATGGCCGTTTGTTTTATATGCATCTATATTGCTGATTATTAATATTTTTAATCGCAAGTTCTTCTGTCGTTATTTATGCCCATTAGGCGCGGCATTATCTACCAGTAATAGTGTTCGTTTATTTAGCTGGTTACGTCGTCGTCCAGAATGTGGACAGCCTTGTAAAACGTGTGCGAAAGAATGTGAAATTCAAGCAATAGATCCAGATGGTGTTATTAATATGCGTGAATGTCATTACTGTCTTGATTGCCAAGTAACCTATTTTAATGACGAAAAATGTCCACCATTGAAAAAATTAGCACGTAAAAAAGCTAAGTATAAAGAAGCAGCAATTAACGTAAAAGAAGTAGCGTAGTAAGTCGTCATTAATTAATAAAAATGTAGGTCAGCTTATCAGCAGTAAAGTTTGACAGTTAAATAAACTAATTTATAAAAAGTGGAGAATACCAATGAGTAATGAAGAACAAAAAAATGATGAGGTCACCATAGAAAATGCTGATCGCCGTAAATTTTTCGGTAAAACAGCGCTAATTGGTGCTGGTGTTGTAGCAGCTCCTATGACTGCCGCTATGTTTGCTTCGCAAGCTAGCGCTAATGCTAAAAAGGCAGCCATGAGCCCAGTAGTTCATCCGGGTGAATTAGACGAATATTATGGTTTTTGGTCTGGTGGTCAATCAGGTGAAGTACGCGTTATGGGTGTTCCATCAATGCGTGAATTGATGCGTATTCCAGTATTTAACATCGATAGCGCCACGGGTTGGGGAATTACTAACGAATCTAAAGCTATCAAAGGCGATAGTGTTGATATTATGGTTGGTGATACACATCATCCGCACATGAGTATGCAAGATGGTCGTTACGATGGTAAATACGTATTTATCAATGATAAATCAAATACTCGTGTTGCCCGTATTCGTTGTGACGTAATGAAAACGGATAAAATGCTAACGGTGCCAAATGCTCATGCTATTCATGGTTTGCGCGTACAAAAAGTGCCTTATACTAAGTATATTTTTTGTAATGGTGAATTTGAAATTCCATTGAATAATAATGGTAAAGAAACCTTAGAAGATGTTAGTACATACCGTTCGATATTTAATGTCATTGATGCAGAAACGATGGAAATGGCATTCCAAGTTATTGTTGATGGTAACTTAGATAATACTGATGCTGATTACGATGGTAAATATTTTGCGTCAACGAGCTATAACTCAGAAATGGGGATGAACTTAGGTGAAATGATTGCCTCTGAACGTGACCATGTAGTGGTATTTAACTTAGCACGTTGTGAAGCGGCAGTAAAAGCGGGTAAATTTAAAAACTATAATGGTAACAATGTACCAGTATTAGATGGTCGTAAAGGCTCTGATTTAACGCGTTATATTCCAATTCCTAAATCACCGCATGGTATTAATACTTCACCAAATGGTAAGTATTTCATGATAAATGGTAAGTTATCACCGACTGTTTCTATTATTCAAATTGATAAATTAGATGATTTATTTGCGGATAAAATTAAAGCACGTGATACCATTGTAGGTGAGCCAGAACTTGGTTTAGGTCCACTACATACCGCATTCGATAACAAAGGTAATGCTTACACTACCTTATTTCTAGATAGCCAAATAGCTAAATGGAATGTTGAAGATGCTATTAAAGCCTATAATGGTGAGAAAGTTAATTACATACGAGAAAAATTAGACGTTCATTATCAACCAGGTCATAACCATACCACTATGGGTGAAACTCGTGATGCAGATGGTAAATGGTTAATGGTGTTATGTAAGTTCTCTAAAGATAGATTCTTACCAGTTGGTCCTTTACGTCCTGAAAATGATCAATTAATTGATATTACCGGCGATAAAATGAAAATAGTTCATGATGGACCAGCATTTGCTGAACCACATGATTGTATTATGGTGCATCGTAGTAAAATTAAAACCAAAAAACTTTGGAGCCGTGATGATCCTATGTTCGCAGGCACTGTGGCGATGGCAAAGGCTGATGGCGTTGACTTAATGAGCGCTAACAAAGTGATCCGTAAAGGTAAAAACAAAGTAACGGTTTACATGACTTCGGTAGCTCCTACATACGGGTTAAATGAATTTAAAGTGAAACTAGGTGATGAAGTTACCGTGGTAGTAACCAACCTTGATATGGTTGAAGATGTAACCCATGGTTTCTGTATGACTAACCACGGTGTGCAAATGGAAATTGGTCCACAAGCAACAGCGTCAATCACTTTTAAAGCAGATAAACCAGGCGTTCAATGGTATTACTGTAACTGGTTCTGTCATGCTTTACATATGGAAATGCGTGGAAGAATGTTGGTAGAAGCTTAGATTTTATTTATTTAGAGTCGATTTTTAATACCATAAAGCGGTATTAACGTTAAAAACTCAATATCGTAAGATATTGGGTTTTTTTATTATTAGCCGCTTTTATTTATTTGAGATCAACAGCGTAATAATTAAAAGTGCTATGCTGTTATCATCTTTAATATCAGTGATGAATTTTCTTTGTTAGTTCTCAAAAAATTATTTTATTTTCTCTCATTACTTCTGTTGTTATTAGTCAACTGTGCCCAGATAGTGAGTGCGCAAGAGTTTATTCTTAATGCTAGTGATAACTTACAAAAAACACTTGATAACAGCAGTGATGGTGACATCATTACGTTAACTGAAGGGCAATATTTTGGCCACTTTGTTATCAATAAACAAATCACCTTACGTGGCGCTGATTCTAATAATAAAGCGATCATTGACGCCCAAGGTAGTGGCCATGCGCTCACCTTAAAAAACTCTTATATTACTATAGCGAACCTAAATATAATTAATTGGGGTGATGATCTTACCGAGCAAGATTCAGGTATTTATTCTAATGAAAAAGTGGGCTTAAATTCAGATAAAAAAAGCGCTACTGGTTTAGTTATTGAAAATAATATTTTATCAGGCGATGGTTTTGGTATTTGGTTAAATCATGTCACCAAAGCTAAAATTTTCAATAATAAGGTTGAAGGAAATCTAACTTTACGCTCTGCTGATAGAGGCAATGGTATTCAAGTAGCGAACGTCACTCATAGCCATGTTTATCAAAATGAAACTTATAAAACCCGTGATGGAATTTATGTTATTTCTAGTCAAAATAACCTGATAGAAGCAAATACCATGCATAATTTACGCTATGGTATTCACTACATGTACTCTTACGATAATACCGTGAAAGACAACATTGCTTATAACACACGGGCGGGTTATGCGTTAATGAGTTCAAGACGTTTAACTATTACCGGTAATAAAACTACCAACAGTGAAGATTATGGATTTTTATTAAACTTTATTACCCAGTCAACCTTTACCAATAATCATATTAAACAGGTTTGGACTAAACCGGAAAATAAGGTGTTAGGTCGCGATGGTAAAGGCCTATTTGTTTATAACTCTGGTTATAATACCTTAGAAAATAATATAATTGATACTGCTGAAATAGGTATTCACTTAACTGCGGGTTCTGAAAATATTAAAATTTATGGCAATAGCTTTATTAATAATCCCACGCAAGTGAAGTATGTTTCTAATAAAAAGCAAGAATGGAGTAAAGATGGTCGCGGTAATTATTGGAGTAATTATTTAGGCTGGGATATGAATAATGATGGTATTGGTGATGCTATTTTTGAACCGAATGACGGTATTGATAAATTAGTGTGGCAGTACCCTGAAATGAAAATGATCATGGATAGCCCAGCTATATTAATTTTACGTTGGGTACAAAAACAGTTTCCGGTGTTAAAGCCACCAGGCGTGAAGGATAGCTACCCATTGATGCAATCTCCTCATATTAATGATTTGTCTACGGTAATCAAAACCCTAGAGGATAAAAATCATTCAAAAAATATACTCGTCAATAATGTTAGTGCAAAGGAAATAACACGATGAATACCCCGTTAGTCTCATTAGTGGAGGCAGGTATAAGTTATGGTCAATTAGATGCGTTGAAATCAATGACCATGTCACTTAATGAAGGTGAAGTTTTAGGATTGTTTGGTCATAATGGCGCGGGTAAAACCACCATGATGAAGCTTATTTTAGGGGTTATCTCACCAACATCGGGTAAGGTTGAAGTGATGGGAATGGCACCTGATTCCAAGGAAGCGTGGCATTGCCGTAGTAAAGTTGGTTACTTACCGGAAAATGTCAGTTTTTATGATCAGCTAACGGGTTTAGAAGTACTTACTTACTTTACCAAGTTAAAAGGCTTTACTAATAAATACGCTAAAAAACAAGCAATGGACCTACTTGAACAAGTCGGTATTACCCATGCGATGAAAAGACAAGTCAAAACCTATTCAAAAGGTATGCGTCAGCGCCTTGGATTAGCACAGGCATTTATTGGTGAGCCAAAATTATTATTACTTGATGAACCTACCGTTGGGTTAGATCCCATGGCGACACGTGATTTTTATAAAACTGTCGATCAACTCAAATCAAATGGCTCCAGTATTATTTTATGTTCCCACGTTTTACCGGGGGTAGAGCAACATATTGACCGTGCTATGATCTTATCTAGCGGGCAGCTTTTAGCCATGGGAACGTTAGCAGAATTAAGGCAACAAGCCGCTTTACCTGTAGTAATCAAACCTTCAGGTCTTAACGGTACTGTAGCCCAAGATACAAGATTAAAGGGCTTTTTAACAGACGCATGCCAGCATACTTTACTCGTACCAGAGGAGGAAAAATTAACTGTATTAAAGCAATTACTTAGTTTGGATGGCTTAAATGATATTCATGTTGAATCAGCAAACTTAGAGCAAGTGTATCAGCATTTTCTTTCACAGCATGAGCTATTAACCAATGAGCTTTCGCCTCAACAAATTAAGGGAGGGTAAGACTAATGAGACAAATTTTTACGGTTGCCAATAAAGAATTTCATGACGGATTAAGAAATCGCTGGCTAGTATCTATCACCCTTATTTTTGCGTTGTTATCTGTTGGTTTAACTTATTTTGGTGCGGCGGCATCTGGTGCGGTTGGTGTTACTTCACTGTCAACAACTGTCGCTAGTTTAGCCAGTTTAGCGGTATTTTTAATTCCATTAATTGCTTTATTGCTCAGTTATGACAGTTTTGTTGGTGAGCAAGAAAGTGGTACTTTGCTATTATTGCTCACCTATCCCATCAGTAAAAGCCAATTATTATTAGGAAAGTTTATTGGCCAAGGTAGCATTATTGCCCTAGCTACTTTACTTGGTTTTGGCGCATCTGCGATATTGTTATATTTCCAATTAGGCGATACTGATATTTTTAGTGCTTTTGGTTTATTTATTGTCAGTGCGATATTATTGGGATTAAGCTTTACGGCAATTTCTTATTTGATCAGCCTTTCGGTAAGTGAAAAATCTAAAGCGGCTGGCTTTGCCTTGATCACTTGGTTCTTGTTTGCTCTTGCATTTGATTTAGCATTACTCGCTTTATTAGTGGGTGTTGAAGATGGTGTAACTCAGCAAGGTCTAACGCAGTTGATGATGCTTAATCCAACTGATATTTTCCGATTAGTGAATCTTTCAGGACTAGACAGTAGTGATGTAAATGGTGCCTTAGCTGTTGCCATTAATGCCAGTTTATCGCAATTTCAGTTGATTTCTGCCTTGATCGCTTGGGTAGTTTTACCATTAACTTTAGCCATTTTTATTTTTAAGAAAAAGACCCTTTAACCTATTTACCTATAAAAATTACCGAGAAAATTACCGATGAAATTCTATAAATCTCTAGCCATCATTACTGCACTTACTATCGCTGTTACTTCGTTAATGTCGTGCTCTGATAAGACAGACCAACAGCAAATGTTACATAAAGCGGTTGCCATGGAGTCAGGCGATGAATGTCATTTATGTGGCATGTTAATTACCCGTTTTGATGGTCCTAAAGGTGAAGTTTTTCGTAAAGAAACAGGAGAGCAGGTTTTTAAATTTTGCTCAACGCGTGATCTGTTTAGTTACTATTTAGATCCGGAAAATAAGCGCAATGTTGCACAAATTTTCGTACATGATATGAGTAAAATGCCTTGGGGTAGTGACAGTATCGATGACAAATATTTTATTGATGCTAAAACAGCGTGGTATGTTGTCGGCTCAGAAAAAACGGGTGCTATGGGAGATACCCTAGCCAGTTTCAGTCAACAAAGTGATGCACAAGCATTTGCCAAAGAGTTTGGTGGAAAAGTAATAAGCTTTGCAGATATTAATTATGATACTTTACTATAGCTATCCTCTGCTTTATTGCTATTAAAGAGCTTGCTAGGCTAAGGTAAGCTCTTTACTTTATTATTACATTCCATATTTAAAGTCACTTCTATACCCTGATCCATTTTTTATTTATAACAAACTTCATGAAAGTGCTAGAAGTTAGTCAAAAAACTATTCAAGATGTTTTCTACTGTTTATAATACAAAGCTTAAATAATACCAATTAAATTAACCAAGTGATTTTTTTAAAGGGCTTAAATATCAAATAATATCGTTACTTTCAATCTCAATAGCCAGCTATTACTTAAGTAAACGCCTTATTTTTGATACTTTATTCATGTTAAAATTTGAATCATTAATTAATTTAATTGGCATAAATCATTAAATAAAGCCGAGAAAATACGTATATGAACTTTCCTTCAGATGAAACTGGCCAAGTGTTGGCAGAAATGCAGCAAGCAGGTATTGATCTTAGCATCTCGCATGATGTGGTTTTTTTTCATTTGTTTGAGCAGCAAACTCAAGCGCAAGCAATGGCTGATTTTGTGAAGCAAAATATAGCAGATGTTCAAGTGAGTATGCATGCAGATGAAACACCCAATGTTTGGGATGTTGACTGTACCGTGAAAATGGTACCAAGCCATGAAGCGGTAGTGAAGAAAGAGGCTGATTTTGAGCAATTGGCAATCAAGTTTTCTGGCTATAGTGATGGTTGGGGAATAGAGGCTTAAACGATTTTTTTTCTAAAGGCACTCATTCACTATCAGGTACCATTGAAAACTTTTAACTTGAACTTTTATTCAGTAGAACTCAGGTTATTTATCATGAATCAAAGCACATTGCCAAAGAGATATATTACCAATGGCGTGTGTGAAATAGGGCTGGTATGAAAAATCCAGCAAGAGATGAAAACGGTTTTTGAACACTAATTATACCCATACCACCTAAATTCTCGCTAAATATTGCATCTTGAAGTGGCGTGAATATAGGACTATTTTTCTTTATTCTCTTTTTCAATAATATCAAATGCGGGCAGTGAAACTCGCCAATAAATAGCGGCTAATCTGAGTAATAAAGCACCTGAAATAGCCACTATAGTTGCTTCATTTTCTGGCCAACCCAGTAAATGAAATATCACAAATAAACCACCACCTAGCATAGCCGCTAAAGCATATATTTCTTTTTGTAAAATCATCGGAATAACATTACATAACACGTCACGAATCATTCCTCCTGCAACACCAGTAATCATTCCCATTATAATGGCGACAGGTAATGGCGAGCCAAGAGCTAATGATTTTTGTGTACCTAATACGGCAAATAACGCCAAACCTAATGCATCTGCAATAAGCAGAAAACGCTTAGGAATAAGTTTTGGCTGACGAACCAGTAATATTGTAAGTAGAGCGGTGGTTAAAATAACATAAAGGTAAATAGGTTGAACAACCCAAAAAACTGGCGTTTGTAAAATAACATCGCGAATAGTGCCACCACCGACAGCGGTAACTGAAGCAAGCACTACAACACCAAACGGATCTAATTTATAGCGTCCAGCCATTAATGCCCCTGATAGGGAAAACACTATAATGCCAAAAATATCTAGCCAGTATAAAAGGTCATTCATTTTATTAAATTTTACCTATTATTGAGCATGCTTGCCGGTAACAATGGGTAATTCTGCTTCAAGCCAACCATTCATATCACCTGTTAGATGACGCAAGTTTTTAAAACCATTTTCCGTTAAAATATTCTCAGCAAAACCGGCGCGACGACCAGAGCGACAATAAACTACCAGCGTACTGTTTTTATATTGTGATAATAGATTGAGCTTATCTGCAACCGTGTTGTGACTAATGTTAATTGCATCTACAAGGTGACCATTCTCATACTCTTCTGCAGAGCGAACATCTAAGACAACGATATTATGGTTAGGGGCTTTAAGTGCTGTTAATAACTCTTGTTGTGATATTTGCGGTATTTCGCTAGCAAATACCGCAGTAGTGAACAGACTCATGACTAGAATAAGAAGATTTTTAATGGCAAACATAATTAATTTCCTAAAGGTAGATTTACGATGTGATTTTATAATACATTGCTATTTTATACTAAGAATATTGCGCTGAAAATAGTTTGTTGAACTATATATTAGCAAAAACTAATTCAAAGCTCAAAGCGATGAATATAATAAAAAACAAACTAATATAAATAATGCCTTTAATTTTATTACTCGCATGAATAATATCGGTCATTTGTGGTTGTCTGGCTAAATCATTAAAACTGACTTTACGAAGTTTCTGCTTGCCTTGATTTTGATCATTGTACAAAGCAACACCACCGAGTTTAACTTCTAAATTCAAGGCTAATAGTAATAAGGCCATATTATTATCTAGTTTGAAAAAGTGCGGTTTACTGAGTCGCCAAAAAAGTACGAAATTTTTTCCTATGCTAGTAAACAATAATAATAAAGAAAAAATTCTCACCGGTAACCATTGCAGTAAATTAACCAAGTGTTTGCTATAAAGGCCAAAATATTTATAGCTGATGAGTTTGGTATTCCAACAATAGTGCATTTCTAGTAACAACCGGTAGCTTATCGCGGCTAAAGGGCCACCAATAAGAAAGACAATGGCAACCCCATAACCTTGTTGTAGGGTACGTAATAGCTGCATCTCAATGCTACTTTTACTTAAGCCTACGCTTGATAGTGGTTCAGTTTCTCTTAGCACCCAAGGTTTGAGGGTTTGTTTAGCAAAATAATTTTGTTTAGAGACCAACGCTTGAGCAATCGTTTTATTGATGTGCGCTAAGCCAAATGAGCCCATTGCGATATAAAGTAACAAGGCTTGCCATAAAATATTAACGGCAATGAAGGCTTCGAACAAATAGAGAATGATAACAATAGGTAACAAGGTAACTAAAATAGCAATTAATCCGGCAATAGTTTGTTGCTGTGGGCTATTTTGTGATTTGTTAACCTTATCACTCAATTTTTGACAATAAAACTGGAAAAACTGTAATGGCTCATGACGAATAAAGTGACTGATTGTCGCCTTACCACTTATCACTACCAATAGTATTAATAATTGGTAGCTAAAAGAAGATAATGTGATGAAATCAGCCATTATTTTATCCGTTAATCACTAAGTTAATGACGAAACTAGTCAAGTGTTTTATCTTCTAAGGCCTTCAGCATATTGATCACCAACTGAGATGAATTAACTGATGCTGTTTCTAAGTATTCATCAAATGACGTAGGGGACTCTATTCCCGCAATATCTGATAAAGAGCGCACGATAACAAAGGGAACTTTGAATTGGAGGCAAGTCTGAGCAATAGCTGCGCCTTCCATTTCTACTGCTGCCATCGTTGGAAAATTAGCACGCGCTTTAGCGATATCATTTTCTTTAGTCATGAAGGTATCACCTGTGGTAATCAGGCCAAGCATAGCGTTGATATTGTTTAGTTTTTTTATAGCAATTTGTGCGGCACTAACTAAGGTAGGATGAGGGATAAATGCCGCAGGGTTTGCCGGTAATTGACCAATTTCGTAACCAAAAGCAGTGACATCAACATCGTGATATCTTACTTCGGAACTGACGACAATATCACCTACTTTAAGTGACGGATCGAAGCCACCAGCTGAACCAGTATTAACGACATAATTAGGTTGAAATTTATCTATCAGTATTGCTGTTGCGAGTGCGGCAGCTACTTTGCCAATACCTGATTGGACAATGACTACATCGCTGTTATCAATTTTACCTTGGTAGAAGCTATAGCCAGCATGAGTAATGGTTTTACAGTTTGAAAGTTTTGCTTTTAAAATAGCCACTTCGGGTTCCATGGCGCCAATAATACCTGCTTTCATTTTGTTATCTTCTTTATTTTTTACTTAAATATGAAAGAATTATAACCTTACTTAAGTGGCTTTGGAATGAACTTTTTAGCTCTGCTATAATTAAAAACCAGCAAGTTAACTGGTTTTTGTTTTACCGTATTAATTAATTTTATTATTCAAAATATACTCTAAAACAGGAATTTGATTGGTAACAGCTTATTGCTAATGAGGTAATGCGGTTAACGATTGACCTGGTAATTGCGGCGCCAACTGAGCTTGTGCTGCTGCAGGGGTTAAAACACCAGAGGTTCTTGAGCGAGCTTTTACCATAGGCGCAGGAATTACTTTTCCTTTGACCTTAGGTAAAGGTGCGCGGTTACCTAGTAGGCGAGAATTAATACAAGCGCGAATTTCATCCAATGTATAATTGGCTTTTACCTTAATACGAAGGTGTGGAATAGAGGCCGCTTCAAGTGCGCCACTCACAAACCAATCTTTTTTTACTTTGTAGCCTTTACCTTGTGTATCAACTAAATCAATAGCACCAAGTAATTTCATCGTATTACGATCACAAATAACAAAATCTAAATATTTCCCTTCGGCATTATTGACTGCACTTTGGCTTGCTCTATCAGAGACACCATTACGAATGGTTACTATATCTGCCAATTTTACGCGATTAATAACTCGATATTTAGTCCCCATTGCTTGCTCAACTAAATTTTGAAAATTCTTTTCTGCAGGAGTAAAGACTGATTTTTTACTATCAAAAGGGAACGGAAAACTGTTGTCATTTAAACGACTTGCTAAAACACCAACAATAACAATTAAACTGATTAAAGCAAATAATATAAGTTCCATACACATCTCCGGCTGTTCAAATTCTTGACGCTTTACTCTTTATACCGAGTAAAGCGCCTTACTTAACTAGAGTTAAGCAAAATTTGTGCCGGAAATTGATGGTGAGAGCTTTAGTTGAAAATAACTAGCTGTAGGTAAAGGACGCAACGTTTACGTTTAACGTAAACGCCTTATGCAGCAATGTGCAGCGTCATTACTCGCGACTATTTGTTTGGGTATTTTTCTTTTAATGCGGCATATAATTGTTGTTGAAAATCATCAGCACTGGCATCTAAACGGTTTACTAAATTGGCTAATACTTCATTGTCTTCTTTGCCATGCCAAATTTTAATGTAAGTACCTTCTTTATAGCCATGATCTTGACGGAAAAAATTCAAGGTGTTTTTGCCAACATATTGACGGAACAATTCATTTAAATCCATATTCATTAATGACATACAATCAGCTAACGCTTTAGCATCAAAAGATTTATTGGTAACTGCAGCTGAAGCTAAATTTTCTAAGGCTATTTTAAAGTCATTTTCAGCAGTACCCTGATGTAATTCTTTCGCCAATTTGGCTGAAATGCTGTCGACAGAATCACCAGCCATTAAGCGTAAACTTAAACCAAAGTGAAATATATCAACTAATTCTAGCTGTACTTGAGCTATGTCAATTTCTTGATGTTTCCACCATTTCCAACCATGGTGATCAAGCATTTCAGCACATTCTACCCAAATGGCGCGATACCATTCGTAACCATTATCACGCCATGTTTCACTTACACGGCTGTTCATGGCATCTTGCATGGTTAGCATTTGATTAATTTGCTGCTGGGCAACCGATAAGGCTGTAGATAATTGTTCGCTCATTTTATTCTCTGATAGTTTAATCTAGACTGCGTTATTTTGCCCTAAGCTCAACTGACAAGCAATAACAGCTTATCGAGAATTAAAAGACTTAAAGGCAGGCATATTTGAACTCGCTCCGTTTGCAACATATTTGCTCATTGATATGAGTGGAGTATCATTGCTTTGTCTTGTCTTAATACCCAATTAATTACGGTAAAAAAATCGCTAACGTTCTACAGAGCCTAATGTTTTTAGCTTTTTGTATGGGTGTAAATAGTAAAACCTTGTTTTCTTGCTATCGTTGCTGTTTTACCAATATGTTGTTGCATTATAGGTAAGTATTGTAAAAAGCTATTGGCTACTATGGTGATATCGCTTTTTTGTTGTTTAGTGGCCGAGAGGTGTTTTTTTATACCACGTAAAAAGTCTTCAGTAGCTTGATAACTGGTTTGTGTACCTTGATGAAATGGTGGATTTGATACGATATGTTGATAACTGTCATTTACTGTTGATAAGCTGTTTGAGGCAAAAACATTGCCAGTTAAACCATTTAAATGGAGTGTTTTCTTTGCTGAGGCGATGGCTAAAGCATTGACATCAAGTAATGATAACTCCGTTTCTGGAAACTTCTTTCCAATAAAACAACTAATCACCCCCGCACCACAACCAAAATCGAGTACTTTACCTTGCATCTCTTTCGGTAAGTTATCTAATAACAATGCAGTACCCACATCAAGTTTTTTCTGGCTAAATACACCCGGTAATGAGGTGATGGTTAACGAAATACCTGAAATATTAATTTGATAGCTTTTATACCAGTCTTCGATAGTGAAAACTTCACTTTCACCTTCTTTGGCTTTATAAATTCCACCAAACAATAAGCAATGTCGGGCTGCATCTATTTTTTGACAGCTGGTTAAAAAATGCTGTGTTAATTTAGGTGCTGATTGTACACCGCCTTTTTTCTCACCAGCTAATATTATTTTAGCATCGCTAAGTAAATAGGGAGCAATCATCGCCAGAGTAAACGCTAATTCATCTTTGCTTTTGGGGAAATTAATCACAACTAAGTCATGTTTGATTTCATTGTGATATTCACTCGTAAACAAGGTTTTTATTTGATTTTTATATTTGTCATTGATGGCAAGGTAATCAATAAAGTTAGTGTTGTAACACGTGATATTTGCTTTTGGATAATCTTGTAGATAATGCGTGATAAAGCCATCTTCCATCAAGTTAATAAAAAGTGGTGTGTTTGCGGATAATAGTTCGGTATTGCGCAATAACACTTGGCTGATATTTGACATCGACATAAATTGAAGACTACTGAATAAGAGTGAATGTTGTATTCTACGATATTCACTCTTTAATCGACAATGATAATTCCTGCATTCGTATAAAAAGTGCATTGACAAAAAAGCCATAAAAATGCTTAAATAGCGCCGTCCCTAATATTAACTTGATGGTGTTGTACCATGAAGTTTCAAAGGGGCCAGAAGAGGAGCGTTAACCAGGTAGTTATCATTGCGTTTTTATCACGCACAGAGATCAAACTTTGCTAATGGTAATGAGGGGGATTAACGCCGAGATAATACTGATTTGATTCGGTATTTATCGGTTGTTTACTTAACTAGGTTTACCTAGAAAGTGCGGGCTGAATCCCAACAACTGTCACTGTTAGTGGAATGATTTAAATGATTTAAATTATTTTGCTTATGAGTGGAGAACTTCTGGCCTTTGCATAATAGCCTATGAGCACTTTTAACGTGCTTTCCTCGGTTTTTAGTAAATGCCTATAAGTTCTCCGAACCAATCTGCAATTAGCAGTGATACCCGCTCCACGTGAAGATGCATCTTTAAATGGAACGGAGATATAACGAGTTCGAGAGCAATGAATCAAAAAACATCTATAAATAATTCACCTGTAGCACCTAGAGTTGCCACGGTGAGCGACTGTCCGTTATGGACCGCATTAATTACGCCTTTTCATCAAGACGGTAGTATAGACTTCGACAGTTTAGCTAACATTGCTAAGGCACAAGTACAGGCCGGCAACGGGCTTTTACTGTTGGGAAGTACAGGAGAAGGGCTCGCTTTAACGAATGATGAGCAATTTTCTGTTGTTGAGTTTATTTGTAATTTACAAAACACTTTACCTGTAAAGTCACCCTTAATGGTCGCTGTTGGTGGCTATAACTTACCTGAACAAATTAGCTGGATAAACCGTTGTAATACGCTAAATATTCACAGCTATTTATTAGGGTCGCCAGTTTACGCAAAACCGGGAGAGGTTGGTCAAACAGCTTGGTTTAAAGCCTTATTGGATACGGCAAAATTTCCTTGTATGTTATATAACGTCCCATCGCGTAGTGGTGTTGAAATTCCGGTAGGGACAGTACAAAGTTTACAAGATCATCCTAATTGTTGGGCAATGAAAGAAGCCAGTGGTGATTTGAATAAATTTTTGAATTACCGACAACAATGCCCAAATATAGACATATATACGGGCGAAGACGCTATGTTGCCTTATTTAATACCCGCAGGTGTTAAAGGGTTGGTCTCTGTGAGTGCTAATGTTTGGCCAACAGCGACTAAAACTTATGTAGAACTTTGCTTAGCTGGACAAACTCAAACAATGTTCCCAGTGTGGAACAATGCTGTTGATGCTCTTTTTAGTGTCGCAAATCCCATTGCCGTTAAAGTGTTAATGCATGAGAACAAAGCGATTAGCACGCCGACTTTGCGCGCACCGTTAACTCACACTGAATTAACTGATAACACCACATTATTGGCTATTGATGTACAAATTAACCAATGGTTAGCAAAAGCTGACCAAACTTTTTTTAGCCAACCTTCTTTAATAGAAGCAATTGAAAATAGGAATATCGCATGAACTGGCAAGATGTCATAGCACAGTTAGAAACAGGCGCATTACGCGCAGCTAATCAAGATGAAAATGGTAATTGGCACGCAAACGTTGAAGTAAAGCAAGGTATTTTAGCGGCTTTTAAAGCCGGTGTTAATGTTAGTTTTGATGGTAACTATCAAGGTTTTGTTGATAAAAATAATTTACCTGCTCGTCAATTTAGTCCTGAAGACGGTGTACGCTTAGTGCCGGGTGGCTCATCAGTACGTGCTGGTGCATATGTGGCCGCGGGTGTTATTATTATGCCTCCTGCGTATATCAATGTGGGTGCTTTTGTTGATAGCGGTACCATGGTTGATAGTCATGCCTTAATAGGTTCATGCGCACAAGTAGGTAAGAATGTTCATGTGAGTGCAGCGGTACAAATTGGTGGTGTGTTAGAGCCTATTGGTGCTAGCCCAGTTATTATCGAAGATGATGCTTTTTTAAGTGCCGGTGTGGTTATTGTTGAAGGCATTGTAGTGAAAAAAGGTGCGGTATTAGCGCCAGGTGTGTCTTTATCTAAATCAGTGCCTGTCTATGATTGTGTTAATCAAGTCATGCGTGAAAAAGGGGCTGAAATTCCTGAGCGCGCGGTGGTTGTGCCGGGTACTCGCCCTGTTAAAGGCGAATGGGCCGAAGCACAAGGTTTGAGTATGGCCTGTGCATTAATTGTTAAATACCGTGATGAACAAAGTGATGCCTCTCTAGAGTTAGAATCAATCTTACGTTAACCATTCATCTTGTTGCGGTATAGCCCAATTTAGGCGTCAAAAGTACTCATTGACATGCGTCAACTCCGTGCTTTTTCCTTTAACTTGAACCATACCGCTTAACGCTGAATAGTTAAAAATTATTGACAGTGTTTAATTGTTAAAACAAAAGAAATTATTATGACTAAACCTAACTGGTTCGACACCCGTATTGAAGATGCCTTATTGGCACATAATTCACCTGATGATGAGCAGGGCTATTTTGTTTATCAACTTGATGCTTTAAAGGATCATCTTGAGCAATTACAACAGCAAGATGTGATTAAACTATGGTTTGCAGTCAAAGCTAATCCGCTATCAAAAATCATTCAAACACTCGATAGCGCAAATTTTAATTTTGATGTCGCCAGCGCGGGTGAATTAGCGCAAGTATTAGCGCAAGGTATTAGTCCTGCTCGTATTTTAAATACTGGCCCTGCTAAATCAAAAAAACAGTTAAAAGCCTTTGTTAAATTAGGGGTGAAAACCTTTGTTGTTGAAAGCTTAAACCAACTGACTTGGTTAAATGAAGTGATCACTGAACAAACATTAACTGAGCAAGGTAAAGTAGAACGCCCTACAGTGTTATTGCGAGTACAACTGCAATGGCCTGACGGTGAAAAAAATCCATTAGGCGGCAATAGCTTAACGCCATTTGGTTTATCTGTTGAAGAATGGCAAAACGTACAAGTAACTGATTATCCTAATTTAGATATTTGTGGTTTACATATTTTTCAATGGGGTAATATGCTCAGTAACGAAAAAATGTATTCGTTATGGGGACAAATGGTTGCACCATTAACAAGCCTTGCAAATGATATGGGTATGAAGCTAAAAATTCTCGATTTAGGTGGTGGCTTAGGCATTGACTATTTAAATGAAGGTAAGCAATTATCATGGCAGCAAATTATTGCTGACTTAGCCGATATTAAAGCGCAATCAGGTGTTGAAGAACTTTGGCTTGAATTAGGCCGATTCGCTGTTGCTGAGTGTGGTTATTATGTTGTTCCTGTGGTCGACAGAAAAGTAAATTATGCTCAAGAACAATTAGTCTTAGCGGCGGGTATCAATCATATAATTCGCCCCGCTATTACCGATCAGCCTTTTCCTGTGACGTTATTAAGAAGCTCTGCGGCACCCAGCCAAGCATTTGATATTCATGGGCCGCTATGTACCAGTATGGACAAGCTTGGACATTTAACCTTACCTAATGATGTTACCGTAGATGATAAATTAGTGTTTGGTTATTGTGGCGCTTATGGCTTTACGGAAAGTATGCCTTTTTTCTTATGCCACCAGTTAGCAGCAGAATATGTTTTTCAAGCAGGCGCTTTGGTCGAAATAAGAGCGGCACTACCTGCTACTTCTTATTTAGCTTAGGGTCATATTAACGGAATTTAAGTGATGATTAATATTTTTAAAAAAGAGCTTATGCATGTAGGTGAAATGGCCAGTGGCGTAAAACTCACTGTACCTGTTTATTCCTATAAGCCAGCAGAAAGTACCGCACCTAATGTTTATATTCAAGCGAATATGCATGGCGCTGAAGTTCAAGGTAATGCCGTTATTTTTCAGCTACTTGAATTACTGAAACATTGTAATATTCAAGCAAATATAACCCTAGTACCTTATGCCAACCCTATTGCTTGTAATCATAAAAATGGTGAATATACCTTAGGACGATTTGATCCCATTACGGGTGTTAATTGGAATCGTATGTATCATTTTGATGAGGCGGTTATTGCTCCTTTTGTTGAACAGCATATTGATGCCAGCGAAGCTGAAATACAAGCTGATTTTGAACAACTGTTGTTAGATCAAATAGAAAATAAACTTGATCATAATAACTGGGGATTAACCACAGGTCAGCGTATCGCCTATCAATTACAACGTATGGCGCACCAAGCTGATTTAGTGTTAGATCTTCATACGGGCCCTATTTCTAGTAAGCATTTATATTGTCCAGAATACACAAAAGCTAGCGCTAACTATTTTGATATTCCTCATACCATCTTTATCCCCAATGATTTTGATGGCGCAATGGATGAGGCCACTTTTTGTCCATGGTGGAGTTTGCAAGAAGCCTTTGAAAGTAAAGGTCGAAACTTTATTATGGGTGAGGGCGCTTTTGCTAAAGAAAGCTTTACCGTGGAGTTGGGTTCGCAAGAGCAAATTGACTTGGCTGTTGCCCACCAAGATGCGATGAGTATTTTAAGCTACTTACAACATAAAGGTGTTATTGCGGGGAATAATGAATCAGCGCTGTCGCCTCAACTGCCTCAAAATTTTTTACCGCAACAAATGACCCGTTATGCTTGTTATCTAAAAGACTATAAAGCATTGTATGCCCCGATGGGTGGAATGGTGGATTATTTAGCTGAATTTGGTAAACCGCTGGCCGCTGGCGAACCATTAGCACGCATTTTACGTATGGATAATTACAGCAGTGAAAGTAGCGGAGATGGTGGCCCATTACACAATATTTGTCTTGATATGGAAGTACTGCCTATTTTGCATTTTGCCTCAGCTAGCGTGAACCAAGGCACAGAACTTTATAAAGTATTCATCAACTATTTTGAGCTTTAATGTTGTATCTATACCCAAATCGTCTGAAACAGTATTTTCAAGTAACTTGGGTATAAAGTAGTTTGTCGCTGAAATTGCTTGTAGCCAAAACAGTCGTGTTATATTATCACAATTAATACGACACTACTTGCTCACTTTAGTTTGTTAAAAATAAGTAAAAACCCCACAAATAATTTAATAACCATGAAAGCAATTGCACTCATGGTTTTTGTGTTGTTGTTTTTAACGTCTGTATTGGCTCATGCTGATCATTTAATTGATCAAAGTACAGCGATTGAACAGCAAGATTGTCAACTCTGTAATCAAGGAATCGATACACCACCTGATTTACCTCAAGTTAAAGCGTCTATTGTTACTCATGGTGTTTTTTTTACGATTACCGTAACGACAGCTGAGTTTAGCTTTAGCCAATTTGTTCAACCACTCTTACGAGCTCCCCCTTTTTCCTCCAATAAATTTTAGTTATCGCTTTGCTACGATGTCGAAAATCAGATCGTTAATTCTGAATTTAGCGTGATCATTAAGCAAACATTTTTACCCTTTTTATTGGACTATATTAATCATGTTTTCAAAGAATACTTTCATGCCTTATAACAAGGTATTTACAGCCTGTACTTTATGCTTATCTGCTGCTGCGTTAAGTGTCACCTTACCCGTTTTTTCACAAAGCCTTTCAGGAAAAATCGTTAATCATCAAGGTAAACCAATTAGTGGCGCACACATTAAAGTTAATGGTAGTGAGCAAGAGGCTATCACTAATGAACAAGGTTTATTTACCTTATTAGACTTAACTGAAGGTAAAATTGAATTACACACTAGCGCAAAAAACTATACTCATGACAATCAATACATGATTATAAATAAAGATGATATTTCAGGGGTGCAAATTAGCTTATCGTCAACAGTGATGGAGGTATTAGATGTTTATGCGACACCATTACACTCATCTACGATTGAATCAGCTTTACCTGTTAATGTTATTTCAGGAGATGATTTAAAGCTTAAGCAAGCATCAACGCTAGGGGAAACGCTAAAAAATGAAGTGGGTGTTCATTCAAGTTTTTATGGCTCGGTGGCCAGTAGCCCCATTATTCGTGGACTAGATGGACCCAGAGTACTCATTACTCAAAATGGTTTAGATGCAGGAGATGCATCGCGTGTTGGCGCTGATCACGCCGTGGCGACAGAAACGAGTACGGCAACGCAGATTGAAGTACTGCGAGGCCCAGCGACTCTCTTTTATGGTAGTGGTGCTATAGGTGGTGTAGTTAATGTTGTTGATAATAGAGTACCAACATCGAGTGATACGCTTGTTGATTGGTTGTTACAATATAACGATGTGTCTAACGAAAAACAGGGTTCTTTTTCGTTGCAAACAGGTAATGATAATATTGCTGTGCATCTAGATGGTTTTTGGCGTGATGCAGGCGATTATAAATTACCTAAAGATTTTGATGCTGAAGCCCTTGAAGAAGAGCACGAAGAACATGAGGAAAAGCAACCTACTCATTTAGCAAGCTCAAACTCTAAATCGAGCGGCTTTACATTAGGTTCAAGTTATTTATTTGACCAAGGCTTTGTTGGCTTTTCTTACGGTCTCATAACTCGAGATTATGGTATTCCAGGCCATAGTCACCATGAAGAAGAGCATGAGGAGGAGCTTGAAGAACATGAAGAGGGAACTAAAGCTGAAATGAAGCAAGATAGGTTGCAGCTGTTAAGCGAAGTGAATTTTAATCAGGGTTTTATTAAGCAGCTAGCATCTAAATTTGCTTATACTGATTATCAGCACCAAGAAATTGAAGATGGCGCCGTTGGCACAACCTTTACAAATAAAAGTATTGAAATCAAAGCTGATTTACATCATCAAGATTATCTAGGCTGGCAAGGCGCTTGGACGCTTCATTTCAAACAATCTGATTTTAAAGCGATAGGTGAAGAAGCTTTTTCTCCCCCGTCAAAAACTGATAGTCTTGCGATTGCTTGGTTAGAGGAAAAGCATTTTGGTGATCTATTATTACAGCTAGGCGCTAGAATAGAACGAGTAACCATTGATACCAATGATACGACTATTGGCTTCCCAGATCACGATCATGACGGTGAACCTGTGTCATTTGCACAACAAAAATTTAACCCTTTTAGTACGTCACTAGGCTTAGTTTGGGATTACCAAGCAGGATACAACCTTGGCTTATCACTGGCGGTATCGCAAAGAGCACCATCAGCAGCTGAGTTATTTTCTTTTGGCCCACATATTGGTACTGGTACCTTTGAAGCAGGTGCAATATATGAAATTGAGCAAGAGGGGGATGAGATACATGTGGAATTATCATCACAAAATCCTAATCTTGAAACCTCATACAGTATTGATTTAACATGGCGAAAGTTTACAGGCGATTTTGGCTTTGTTGTTAGTGCTTTTTATAATCAAGTGAATGATTACTACTACCAACAAGACACCGGGCTTTTATTTAAAGATGAACATGCCAGTGAACATGATGAGGTAGGCTTACCTATACTTATTTATCAACAAGATGATGTTGATATGTATGGCCTTGAAGCTGAATTTGTTTATCAAATATTTAGCCCGCTAAAAGTGAGTATTATTGGTGACTATATTAAAGCAAGCTTGTCTGACAGTGGTGAATCTAATCGTAGTTTACCGCGTATTCCACCGATGAGAATTGGTACATTACTCAATTATCAAGGAAATAGTTTTGATAGCGAGTTAAGTGTTAATCATTATTTTGAACAAAATGATATTGCGTTCTTAGAAACCCCCACATCTGCTTATACATTGGTTGATTTTAATGTTAATTATTATGTAGATGGTATGAGCTTTAACGACAGCGATATGGTGTTGTATATTAAAGGAAATAATTTAACGGATGAAGTTGCTCACGTGCATTCGTCGTTTCTTAAAGATATTGCGCCACTACCGGGGCGAAACTTTAGTATCGGCATACGTGGCAGCTTTTAAATAACGTTAGTTAAAAGGCAAACTATTTTGCAATATTCACCACTTATTAGTAAATATCTTAAGCAACTGACAAGCTTAAGTACTGACAAACAAGCGACTGTTTTGGATCTCGCTTGTGGTAGTGGTCGAAATGGCCTTTATTTAATTGAAAATGGTGTACCAGTAACTTTTGCTGATGTAAATTCGGTCGCTATTGATCAAGTGCAACAACATGTTGCTATGATAAATAACAAGCAGCGAGCAAACTTTTGGTCAATAGACTTTGAACAAGATGGCGTTTCACCATTAACAGGTAAATATTTCGCGGCTATTATGGTGTTTCGTTATTTACATAGGCCTTTGTTTGAGCAAATCAAGCAAGCTATTTTACCCGGTGGTATTATTATTTATGAAACCTTTACTGAGCAGCAAGCACAATTTGGTCGCCCTAAAAATCCTGATTTTTTATTAAAAGAAGGTGAATTGGCTGATATCTTTTCTGCTTGGGAAATTTTACATAGTTTTGAAGGTATTACTGGATCAGCGAATAATAGTGGCAGTAAACAAGCTATTGCTCAAATTGTGGCGAGAAAACCTAATTTAAATGAATAATGTTAATTAGGAAGACGTTAATAAGGCATTTTGAACACTAATAACCAACTGAACACAAGGTACAAAGTCGTATTGAGTAACCATCGATAATGGGAGCATTTTCGAACTTTTTTACAGCAGCTACTGAGGAGAGTCGCTATCAGTATTTTTGATCTATTACTTGTTGCTTGTATAAATGAACTATCCATTTTCAGTGTTAATAGAATAATAGTTGAAATTTTATTCAGATAAAGCGAAAATACGACTTCCCCTCAGGGATAACTTAATTTCCCGAATAGGCGTAAATTTATAACAATGGTTTATTAATGAGCAAAGAAGAAAATATATATCAAAAAGATCTTATCAATATGATCTTGGGCGGCTTAATTGCATTAAAATCAGAGCAGCAAGTTGGTTCTGTAAGTTATTCTCCAGGTAGTGAAACATTATTTTTGGGTAAATGGCTAAAAAGAGCTAAGAAACAGCGTCTTTACCCTAAGAGTGTTTCTGAAAATATCGATAATTTTTTGATGTTGTACACCAAAAAAGGTAGAAACGCTGACTTAATCTCTTCTTTTCACCAAATATATAATGAGTATCAAACCATTAAAATCAACTCTGAGGATTTTGAAAACAATCCTAAACAACGATTTGACACTGCGATGGATGTATTAAGGGAAAAAAACTGGTTTATATCGGTACCCATTACTCATGACGATACCGTAGATGGTCCTTACCAGTCAGACAAAGACAAAGAACTATTTGTGATGAAAAAAGATTGGGATGAGGTATTTGATGACCAAAATGAACTGATTAAACCATTAAATGTCTCGGTAGTGTCAGCGCATCAGGAAGCTATTGATTCTTTATATTTACATGGTTTTATACTTGCTAAAGATACCTCAATAAAAAATATTAAAGGCGGTTATCACCACTATAAAATATTCCCAGACAACAAGTATCATGGTACGGCTGCGATACCTTCTAAATATAAAAATTAACCCCGATAAAACTGATTTTATTCATTTTTATTTGACCCTGTAACAAAATCTGTTACAGGGTTTTTTATTTGTTAAAATCACCAACCACTTGGTTCTTTATTTAAAAGTTAATGCTGCATGGATATAGCTTATTGTTTTGAACAATTAGTTATTAACATATATCCGCTCAGACTTCTCTAACACAGCTCCGAATTGACCCATTCATTCTTTCATTTGGTATAAAGAATAAATAAAATTGTTTAGCAGTTTTTTACCTTCAGGCCACTCACCAATATTGGAATCAGTATTAACGTGACCTAAATTACCAATACTGATTAGTTCACTGCCCCAATTTTTTGCAAAGTATTTTGTTCGCGCTAATGTAGAGTAAGGATCATCTGTGCTCGCTAAGACTAAAGTTGGGAAGGCTAGTTTTTCTAAAGGTGGAGTTTGATATCCTGATATTGCCTCAGGGAAATTGGCACTTTGTACATCCGGAACAGCAACTAAGAAAACACCCAATATATTAGCAGTATGTTTCTTGCTCCATTCGACAACTGTACTGCCGCCGAGGCTATGAGTCACTAATAATATAGGCCCTTCAATAGATTGAATAAGTAAGTCAAGCGCTTCAACCCAATCGAAGCAATGTGGGGTTTCCCAATCATGCTGTTCAACCCAATAACTATTTTTGAACTCTTTGCACCATATTTCTTGCCAGTGGCCATTTATTGAATTTCCGTAACCAGGAACAAATACTATATTAAGCATATTACCCTCTTTAGACTAGATTCACATTGTGTTCTCACGAAAGCTTACCATGATAATATCTCTCGCGATGCGCCCTTAGAGCCTGAGAAAACTAAATTTGTATGATTAAATCAGCTCTATATCTTTATAGCAATTTAATATCGGCTTTAGAAATACTCGTTTTTACATTACTAAATATGGTGTTAAACAACTTTGTTATAGGCCCGTATCTCTTATTCTTTATGGTGAGTAACATACATTCGGCTTCAGCATTACATTACTTTGGTTGCCAGCAGGAAAAATCAACAATTGGTATTTTATTTTAAATGAACATTTACTTTGTGTTGAATCAAAGTAAGTGTTTTAATTCTTTATATAATATTAAGTATTCTCCATTATGTTATTTTTATGAATCATCAAATTTTCGTTTTTTTAAAAGCACTATTAGGTAGTTGCAAAGATTTACTACCTATTATTATCGTTATTGCATTTTTTCAATTTGCCGTTCTGCAACAACCCATGCCTAACGTTGGCGATATTTTAGTCGGCTTAGCATTAGTCGTTCTAGGATTAACATTTTTTATTTACGGTTTAGAAATGGGCTTATTCCCTATTGGCGAATCAATGGCGCAAGCCTTCGCTAAAAAAGGCAGTATAAGTTGGTTACTCACTTTTGCTTTTTGTTTAGGCTTTGGTACTACCGTGGCTGAACCTTCGTTAATTGCTGTCGCTAAAGAGGCCGCAATTGTGGCTGCATCAGGAGGCATTATTGCCGACACCCTCGAATCACAACTTTCCTATGCAAACGGTTTACGTTTTACCGTTGCCTTTGCTGTTGGTTTTGCCATTGTTATTGGTGTTTTACGTATCCTTCGTGGTTGGCCAATACAGTATTTAATTCTAGGCGGTTATATTATTGTTGTACTGATGACGATGATTGCTCCTAGCTGGATTATTGGCATTGCATACGATTCGGGTGGCGTTACCACATCAACGATTACCGTTCCTTTAGTAACCGCACTTGGTGTTGGATTAGCCTCTGCAATTAAAGGTAGAAACCCGATGATTGATGGTTTTGGTTTGATTGCTTTCGCCTCATTAACACCGATGATTTTTGTAATGATTTATGGCATGGTGATTAATTAATGGATCTACTCTTTGAATTTCTAAACACCTTAAAAAACACGGTTGTTGATGTATTACCTATTTTGTCAATAATATTGGGTTTTCAGCTACTTGTTATTCGTAAACCTATTCCTCATGTCAAGCAAGTAGGTTTCGGTTTTCTTTATGTACTTATTGGTCTAGCGTTGTTTTTGCTTGGTTTAGAAAAAGCCTTATTTCCGTTAGGAAAAATGATGGCAGAACAATTAACCGCACCAGAATTTATTCATGCTGGCGAACAAGTTTTAACAAGTATTCACTGGTCAGATTATGCCTGGGTTTATGTTTTTGCCGCCGCAATAGGTTTTAGTACCACAATTGCAGAGCCGTCACTTATTGCGGTAGCAATTAAAGCCGAAGAGGTTTCTGGTGGTGCGATTAATGCCAATAGCCTGCGTATTTCAGTCGCTATTGGTGTTGCTGTTGGCATAGCATTAGGGAGCTATCGCATCGTCGTTGGTCACCCTATTCATTACTATATTATTGCCGGCTACGTTGTTGTTGTTATTCAAACTTTTTATTGCCCTAAATTAATAGTGCCATTGGCATATGATTCTGGCGGTGTGACAACATCAACGGTAACGGTACCATTGGTTGCTGCTTTAGGGCTAGGGTTAGCCAGTACCATCCCGGGGCGTAGCCCACTGATTGATGGGTTTGGTTTAATCGCTTTTGCTAGTTTATTTCCCATTATTGCTGTGATGGCTTATGCACAAATAACTGAAGCCAAAGCGCACCGAGCTGAAAAAAAATTAGAAAAAAGAAACAGAATTAAGCAAGAAAAACAAAACCAACGTAAATTAAACGAAAACGATAAGACTCCCCTAAAAGAGTCGACAGAAGACAAATAAAACAGGTGATCATATGCAATTCAAACTAATTGTTGCCTTTGTTGACGACGCAGTAACCGACGACGTTATGAAAGGTGCAAGAATGGCAGGCGCAACAGGCGCAACCATAATAAACAATGCTAGAGGTGAAGGGGTAAAGCGTCAGCGCACTTTTTTTGGTATGCAACTTGAAACACAAAGAGATGTATTACTGTTTGTTGTTGAACAACATCTAGCAAGAAAAATACTTGAGCGAATTAGTAATATTGCTGGTTTTGATGAAGATCCAGGTAAAGGTATCGCGATTCAGTTAAATGTCGAAGATGCAGTAGGTGTAGCTCATCAGGTAGAGCGTTTAAAAGGTAAAATTGAGGAAGAGCTATGAACCATAAATTAGTACAAGTTAAAGATGCAATGACCACCAACAACTATCAATTTGCTGATGGTATGATGACCGCTTCTGAGGGGATTAAATTAGCCAAAGAGCATAACGTTAGCACGTTGATTATTAATAAACGTGATGCCCAAGATGAATACGGTATAGTAATGCTAGCTGATATTGCTAAAGAAGTACTAGCTAAAGATCGCTCGCCCGATCGCGTGAACCTATATGAAATAATGGCTAAACCCTTGATCAGTGTATTACCTGACATGGATGTAAGGTATTGCGCACGATTATTTGAGCGCTTTAGTATTCATTTAGCCCCTGTTATAGAAAACAAAGAAATTATTGGCATGGTTGATTACACCAATATGGTTTTTAGCCAAGTCGAGTAGTTACGCTAGCTTTTTTGATGGGATTAAAATTACTTTACGACACTAAAAATCCAAGCATAGAACGACTATCCTTGGATTATTTTTTACCTAAAGTTATTAAAATAAGTGGTAAAGTTACTTCGCCACTCGAAACTACAATATGCAGTTTTAAGGCTGATAACCGCCAATAAGTCCTTTTGTGGTAACACTTACTGCATCATGGGCATGTAGTGATTCAAGGTGATTTATTCTTAACCAAAAATCATCATATTGTGCAGCGTTATTCATGCTGTATTGTAGACGACGGGCAGCATCTTCACAAAACATTAAGTTTTGACCATTAAGGCGGGCAAACTCTTGTTCGTCTTCACGCTTCACTGCTGCTTGTACTGGTGTTTGTAATGAATCTTCAATTAAGTCAACGAGATCTGTTATAGGAAAATCGCTAACATTATTATTTAACTTTACTTTCACTTCAGCCACAGAACGTTGAGAATGTGGTGTTGCTACTATTCCTTCTGTGGTACCAAGCCATTCGCGCACTACGTCAATATCGAGCTCACTATCGGCAAACTTTTGTTGAAATGCTTGCTGTATTAATTGTCGGGCTAATGCCGCAGAACAAGGACAAGTTGATGAGTAAGGAACATCAATAGTCATTTCAACGGTAAGTTTACCTTGATTCAAATGGCCTGCTAAGGTGACCGGATAAGCCTTCCAACCCTCTTTTCCACTGATTAACGATTTTCTACGTAAGTGATAATCAAAGCTAAAGGTTAATTTTGCTTGGTCACTTAAATCATAATGGCTACTGATAAAACCATCCAATAAGGTAACTAGGCTTTGGTAGTTCAGTATGTTACTTGTTGATAATTCATCAAGAAGTAAATATAGGCGTGACATATGAATGCCTTTAGCCTGCGCTTCTTTTAAGTTTACAAAAGCATCAACATGGGCTGAAACCATGCGTTCTCTTTCACCCTTTGAGGCGACCATTATTGGCATTTCAATATTACTCATGCCAACCCAATCAAGGGTTCCCTCTGTTTGGGCTGTAGTGTGGTTGGCAATATCAGGCATTGATGTCGGCATTACGACTCCGCTTTAAGCTATAGTTACTTAACTAAGGTCGCGCGATGATAGCTAATAAACCACGCAACAAGTAAATTCAAAGGCGCACAGTCTATCGTATTTTTTAGTAGTAATCATTACTGTTATGACGAGAGAAGAGAAAAATGTGCAAATATTGGTAAAAGAGCTAAATTATTTTATATTGATAGCGTATTCACCTTGTTGTTAAATTTACTGTTTTAGTTGAGGTAAGCCTATTTTTATGAGTAAAGCATCAACATTAAGTGAACTATAAATAGTAAATAAATTTAATAGAATAGTTATTAGTTTTGGCTAAATAATTTTTTTCTAACCATTGCACGATAATCTTTTGGTGTTAATGCCAAGTTTTGTTTAAATAATCGCGTTAAATGTCCTTGATCATGATAGCCGATATGATAAGAAATTTCTTGAATAGATAAATTGCTTGAAGCAAGTAAATCTTTTGCCGTTTCAATGCGTAATTGCTGCCAATATTGGGTTGCACGCATACCTGTTGCTGCCTTAAAACGACGAGAGAAAGAGCGCTGACTTAAACCAAATTGCTGTGCTAATTGGGTCAAACTAAGCTCGCTATTTAAATTGGTACGTAGCCAAAATTGAATTTGTGCAATCAATTCATCAGCGTGCCTATCGACCGCACCCTCTAAATAACGCTGCTCTTCATAAGGTTTTCGTATTTCATGAGAAAAATTACGCTCTACATTTTGTGCTGCTGCTCGACCATAGGTTTGACTGATAATATGAACAATAATATCAGCCAAGGCATTTAAGCTAGCGGCGCAATATATGCGTTTAGATTGCGTGATGAAAAAGTCTGGTTTTAACGACACTTTAGGGTAATCACGCTGAAACTGTTCAACATAATGCCAATGAGTGGTGGCACTATGATTATCAAGTAAGCCCGATTCAGCCAAAAAACAAACGCCAGTACCCACGCCAAGTAAGGTTGCGCCATGTTGCCAGCAATAATGAAGCCAAGCAATTAGCTTTTTGTGCTTTTTTAATACCGGTCTGGGGTTACGCCATAAACTAGGTACTAAAATAATATCTGGCACTTCTATCTGCTCAATAGGTAATTCATTTAACACTAGATCAGGAGAGAATATTAAACCGGCCCGTGAAGTAATAACCTTACTGTCTTGGCTTACTAGCTGGGTTTTTAGTTTTACTGCTGATTTATCATAGCGGCGAGCAAATGCTTCACCAGCTAATAACATTTCCAGTGGCAAGGTTAAGCCAGTTGCTAATACATGTTGGTAGATAACTAAACTTAACCGTAATTCGTTATTTTTGGCGGCAGGCATATGAAATACTTCTTATTTTTGTTATGTTTTGTTATATTTGGTTACGCTTGGCCATTATGGCATATTATATGGCCTTTTATGCTTATTATTTTGTTTCGCTTAGCTTTACACTACAGACATTAGATTTATTACTCATTTTGTTATATTAGGTTTTTTCATGACTACATCATTACCTGTAATTGTTGGTATGGGTGGCATTAACGCTGCTGGCCGCACTTCGTTTCATCAAGGATTTCGCCGTATTGTTATTGATAAAATAACTGCCGAGGCGCGCCAAGAAACTTTTGTTGGTTTGGCTAGTTTAATGAAATTAGTGTCTTATAAAAACGGCCAATTGGTTGATCAACAAGGTGATGAAATTCTTGCGAGTGACATTGAAGCAAAATTTGGTCAACAAATTCTTGATGGTACGTTGATCCGAAAAATAGAAAAAAATCATTTTGATCCTGATGCAACTCATTGGTATCAGAAAATGCATATTCAACCTGTTGATAACGCTATCTGCTTTTCGTTACGTGCTAAAGAGTTACCGTACCCATTGCCGCATGCATGGCATATTACTGATTTAGGCGATGGAAACGTGAGCGTTGAAATTTCTGAAAAGTTAACTATCTCTCATGATGCATACCGTGATAATCCTATTAAAGCCGCAGGGCAAATGCCTACAGGCTTTGAACCTGGCGCACTTTATAATAGCCGCCATCAGCCACGCGGTTTACAAGCCACTATTTTTGCTGCGACTGATGCTATTCGTTCAACCGGTATAGAATGGGATGCTATTTTAGATAAAATTAACCCTGATCAAGTAGGAACATACTCTGCGTCTATCGTAGGGCAAATGCAGGCAGAAGGCTTAGGTGGTTTATTGAAAAGTCGCTTGGCGGGTTCTCGTGTTAGTACCAAGCAATTAGCACTAGGATTAAATACCATGCCAACAGATTTCATTAATGCTTATGTTATTGGAAATGTTGGTATAACATCTACTGCTTCGGGGGCTTGTGCTACCTTCTTATATAACTTGCGCTCAGCTGTACAAGACATGCAAGCCGGTAGAATTCGTGTCGCTATTGTTGGTAGCGCTGAAGCACCAATAACGCCAGAAGTTATTGAAGGCTTTGGTAATATGAGCGCTTTAGCAAATGAAAAGGGTTTAAAAAGATTAGATAATAGTGACAAGGTTGATCACCGTCGAACTAGTCGCCCGTTTGGCAATAACTGTGGTTTTACCATTGGCGAGGCTGCACAGTGTATCGTGTTAATGGATGATGCACTTGTTGTCGAGATGGGAGCGAAAGTGATGGCTTCAGTCGCTGATGTTTTTGTTAACGCCGATGGTTATAAAAAATCAATTACCGCTCCGGGCCCAGGTAATTATATCACCATGGCAAAGTCGGTGGCATTAGCGCAAAGTATTTTGGGTAAAGAAGCCTTGCAACAGCGAAGCTTTATTTTGGCTCATGGCTCAAGCACGCCGCAAAACCGCGTAACAGAGTCATTAATTTATGATCGCATAGCAACAAGTTTTGATATTGATAATTGGGCGGTCTCAGCACCAAAAGCATTCGTTGGTCATACGTTAGGTCCTGCTAGTGGTGATCAAATGGCAATGGCGTTAGGTATTTTTAACGATAAAATTATGCCGGGTATTACTACCATAGATAAAATTGCTGATGATGTGCACAGTGACCGTTTGAATATCGCTACCGAGCATTGGCACTGTGGTGATATGGATATCGCCTTTATTAACTCGAAAGGCTTTGGTGGTAACAATGCTACTGCAGCCGTTTTCTCACCTAAAGTAACTTTAGCTATGATAACAAAACGTTATAGTGAAAAAGAGATGACTGAATATCAACAAAAATTAATATTGGTTGAGCAAGCGCAAGCGGGTTATCGTCAACGAGCTAACCAAGGTGAATTTGATATTATCTATAAATTTGGTGAGGGATTACTGGATGAAGAAACGATTAAAATTAATAAGGATAGTTTAACCTTTGCTGAATTTAAGTATGCTATCAATTTACCTACAGAAAACCCATTTTCTGACATGGTGTAAGGCTACGTATTAGCCGACATAGAGCAGTAAAAAGCCAGCCTTGAATTAAAATCATTTAAGCTGGCTTTTTACTTTATTATCATATTATTCTTATGATTGAGCTATTTTTACTCGAATTCTGTTATTTGCAACTCTTGTCTCATGCAAGGTAGCAATTGCAGATTTTGCTTCTTTTTCATTAGGCATTTCAACAAAGGCAAAGCCTTTTGATTTACCTGTTTTTTGATCTAAAACTAAGTCACATTCAGTGACAGAGCCGTGAGTAGAGAACAAAGTACGGATTTCTTGTTCAGTGGTTGAACGAGAAAGGTTACGAACTAAAAGTTTCATAATGAGCCATGTTGTATGTTATTGCGATCTGAATTGTCTCATATATTTGAAATAGACCAAGTTATTTTATGCATTTACACTAAATAATACATGTTAACGAAATAACCTTATGCTAGTTTACAATAAACTGTTTACTTATTAACCTAAGCGCTATATAGTTGCTCTGTTATATACTCTCCTCTCGTTTATTTAACTAATTATCCTTTGCGATAATTCACGTTTTGTCTTTCCCTTTCACAGTCAGTCATCACTCAAATTTTCATGCGTTCTAACGCAAATTAAAAGAGTTCTATTATGTCTTATACCTATCAAGGTATGGTTTATTCAATTAAATCACCGATTAGTTCCATTTCAGTTAACAATCACAACATTGTTGTTACAGATAAAAATGGCCCTAAGTTAATCAAATTTACTAACGTCAATGATTCAAAACGTTTTTTAGCGTGGGTTTATCAAGTTTAGTTAACTAAAAAATGGTTAGTTAATCGCTAACCTATACCAAAACCACTTTAATATGCGGACTCGTAAGTTGAGGTGGTTTGGGTATAAATACTGAAATACCGCATTTTATATCACATGTTTTAAGCCGAACATTTCTATACTTTAGAGTCAGTTAAAATACAAATAATACTTATTAAAAAATAGTGTTATGGTAGTCTTTAAAAAAACCAATAATACCTGTACAAAAAAACAGTATTTACGCTATGCTTAAGTTTATTCATTAAAAGCTATTCAAGTGTGGATCACCATTGAAGTTATATATTGCTGAAAAACCCAGTTTAGGCCGCGCCATTGCCGCAGCATTGTCACATACCTTGGCAAAGCCACATAAAAATTTAAAAACTCATATTGAACTTGCCAACGGTGATGTGGTTAGTTGGTGTGTCGGACATATTCTAGCGCAAGCAGATCCTGAGGATTACGATACAGCGCTAAAAAAATGGAGCATGGAAACATTGCCGATAGTGCCACAGCAATGGCAATTAAAACCTATTATTCGCACCCGAGCACAATTAACTGTACTGAAAAAGCTGGTCAAACAAGCTGATGAAATTATTCACGCGGGTGATCCTGATAGGGAAGGGCAATTACTGGTTGATGAAGTGATAGAGTATTTAAAGGTATCAAAAACCAAAAAAAATAATATTAAGCGTCTATTGATCAGTGATTTAAACCTACCTGCAGTTAAGCGCTCCTTAACGTCTTTAAAAAATAATAGTGAATTTGTACCGCTTTCTATTTCCGCTTTAGCGCGATCAAGAGCCGACTGGCTTTATGGTATCAATTTAACGCGTGCTTATACATTACAAGGGCAAAAACAGGGTTTTAATAGTGTTTTATCCGTTGGCCGAGTGCAAACGCCATTGTTAGGTTTAGTGGTTAGACGCGAGCAAGAGATTAATGAATTTGTCAGTAAAGCTTTCTATCAAGTACTTGCTCATCTCAGTGTTAATAAAGTACTAGAGGATAATGAGCAGAACTTTACCGTTAAATGGCAACCTAGCGAAGCTTGTCAGCAATATTGTGATGATGAAGGGCGCGTTTTGGTTAAAGCCTTAGCGATGAATGTTGTTAATCGAATTACTAATCAAGACGCGATTGTTGAGAGTATCAACACTGAGGATAAGCAACAAGGACAACCTTTGCCGTTTAATTTGTCAAGTTTACAGATAGCAGCAGCTAAGCAATTTTCTATGAATGCGAAACTTGTGTTAGATGTGTGCCAAGCGCTTTATGAAAAGCATAAATTGATCACTTACCCTCGCTCTGATTGTCGTTATTTACCTAAAGAACAGTTAAAACAAGCACCAGTTATTATTGACTTATTAGCTCAAACTAATTTACCTTGTGCTCAGCAAGCAAAAAATGCCGATAAAAATATTAAAAGCAAGGCGTGGAATGATAAAAAAATCACCGCTCACCATGCGATCATACCGACTGAAAAATCACCCAGTAATAGTCAGCTGAACCCTTTTGAAAAAAAACTTTATTTGTTGATTGTGCGACAATATTTAGTTCAATTTTATCCTGCCTATCTTTATCAGCAAACGACACTGACAGTAAAAATAGCCAAAGGGCTTTTTAATACTAAAGCCAAAATGGAACAGCAATTAGGTTGGAAGATACTATTCCCCATTAAAAAAGCGGAAAATGGACAAGATGAACGCCAAGAAAACGCATTACCTCCGTTAACAAAAGGGCAAATATTACATTGTCAGCAAGGTGAGTTAGTAGAGAAACATACTTCCCCACCAGAGTCGTTTACTGATGCAACATTGTTAAGTGCCATGACAGGTATCGCACGCTTTGTTTGCGACCCTAGTATTAAAAAAGTGTTAAGAGATACTGATGGTTTAGGGACTGATGCTACGCGTGCGGGCATTATTGATTTACTTTTTAAGAGAAAATTTTTACAGCGCAATGGTAAAAAAATAGTGGCAACTGAAATTGGTATCGCATTAATTAATGTATTACCAACAATGGCAACACTGCCAGATATGACCGCGCAATGGGAAGCTATGTTAACAGCCATTAGTGAGAAAAAAACAAGTTACCTTAATTTTATGCAACCTTTAATCAATACTGTGACAGAAATGGTAGCAGGTGCAAACCAGCAATCTTTTACCGGATTGCCTAAAGTGGCCTTTAAACCGAAGCGAACGAAAAGGAAGTTGACTAAAAAAAGATCTAGTGAAATGAGGGTAGGTTAAGTGGTAAATAGGTAGTGATAGTTATTCCTTGCATCGTTAGCATTTTTATATGAGCTCTTATTCTCTCTGGAATTCGTGCACTACCACCAAGCAATTGTTATAGTAAATATTCAGATATATACTCATGACATTTCAAAATTTCTGTTGCAGGACTACTGAAACGAGCCTGTTGAGATAACATGAGTATAAAAGATAAAATTAAGTTTAGTTAACGAGTAATCGTATGATCATATTGCAAAATGCTATGGAAAAAAGCCAACTTTATCAAGTGGATGAGTTTGGCATTAAAAATTATAATTATGGAATATTAGGCTTCTTTTCTTTAGCCGTTTTTTCGCTCTTAAATATTACATTAGGTTATGTGACTTTTTTAGCCGAAACAAGTGTGCTTGATTCTCCTGTGCAGAGTTATGTTGATGCACTTTGGCTGATGTTAATGTCATCTACTACCATAGGCTTTGGCGATGTTTACCCAATAACGTTTATTGGTAGAGCAGCTGTTTTTATCATGTTTATTTTAGGTGTGGGTATATTAGGTGGAGTAGGTGCTGTATTTGCCAATAAAATATTTGGTTTTGCTGATACTAATATTAAAAATAGGGAATTAAGAAAGCAAAATGAAGAGATTATCGCCCAAAATATTAAAATTCATCTTCAACTAATAAAGCTCGAAGAAAAATTAGAGTCGTTCACTTCACTTAAATAATTTTCAAACTCATGATTTTATTTGAAATTTAGATGGGAAAATGGCTAGGCTAAAAGGCTATTTGTAGACATTGCTAGTAGAGTTGTCTATCCTTATACGATTATGATGCGTTCTTTTAAATGGAGTTACTTATGCTCGAATATGTTGCCCTCGGTATTTTAGTTTTTGCAGCAATTACCGTTTTTTATGGCATTATTGTCATTCACGATATTCCTTATGAAATAGCAAAAGAGCGTAATCATCCGCAGCAAGACGCTTTGCACGTTGCTGGTTGGGTGAGTTTATTTACTTTACACGTATTATGGCCATTTTTGTGGATATGGGCGATGTTATATCGTGAGGATAGAGGTTGGGGGTTTTCTGCGCCTGATAAATCAGCCGCAACTCTCAACAATAACAGTGGGACAGAGGTTACCGAGTTGCTTAAGCGCATTGAGATATTAGAGCTAAAGATGAACTCGAGCATTGAAAATACTGCATCTACGCAGGTGGGAGATAAATAATGGATTTATTATTAATTTTAACTTACACCGCACTTTGTATTGCTATATTTAAAATTTTTAAAATTCCATTAAATAAATGGAGTGTACCAACCGCGGTATTAGGTGGCATTATTTTGATTGGTGGCTTGATCATGACTATGAATTATAATCACCCATACTCTGAAGTTACTCGTCAATACTTTGTTTCAACGCCAGTTATTCCAGCAGTAAAAGGCGAAGTTATCAGTGTTAATGCCAAAGCCAATATTCCTATAAAAGCAGGGCACTTATTATTCTCTATTGATCCCGTACCTTATCAAAATAAAGTTGATGCATTAAATGCACAGTTAGTCTCCGCTAACTTAGATTTTCAAAGAGCAGTTCAACTTATGAAAATAAAGGTGGGTAAACAGCGAGATGTTGATATCACTAAAGCCAAGGTAGATAACTTAACGGCTAAGTTGCATGATGCAGAATATGAGTTAAGGCAAACTGAAGTACGTGCTGACGGTAATGGTTATGTTACTCAAATGATGGTATATCCAGGTTTATTTGTTGTACCTATGCCACTTAGGCCTGCGATGGTTTTTGTTCAACAAGAATCTTTTACTTATATTGGTTGGTATCGCCAAAATAGTTCAATGCGTTTAGCCGTCGGCAGTGAAGCGGAAATTGCTTTCGATGCTTTACCTGGAAAAGTATTTAGTGCAGAAGTTGTGCAAGTTTTACCTGTTTTGGCTGAAGGTGAAATGCAGGCTAATGGTACTATGATAAGTCTTAACCAAGGAGGTGGGCTGTCTGGACGTATTCCTGTGCAAATGAAAATTACCGATCCCCGTTTCGCTGAGTTAGCTCAATATGTTCCAGGCGGCTCTTATGGACAAAGTGCTATTTATTCTGAACATTTTCATCATGTTGCTATTATGCGTAAAGTTATCTTGCGCATGTCATCATGGATGAGTTACTTTTTTCCCTTTCATTAAGTTGATTGTTTGATAAAAAAGGTGAGCCAGTTATTCGGCTCACCTTTTTTTGCTAATGAGTATTTATGAACGAACATATTATTATTTTAACTGTCGCCCTATTAGTGTTGCTCTATGGCTATATTTCAAAAGCACTAGCAACTGTTAATATATCAGGCCCTATGTTTTTTGCTGGTGTAGGTTTACTTATTTCACCTTTAGGGTTAAACGTGAGCCAAGTGGATGTTAATGCTGATTTTGTTATTATTATTGTTGAAATTGCATTGGTGTTGGTGCTCTTTAGTGATGCGGCTTTATTAGACTTAAAGTTACTACGTCGTTCATGGCAATTACCTGCGCGTTTATTGGTAGTTAGCTTACCAATAACTATTCTTTTAGGAACATTGACAGCGCAGTTTATCTTTCCTGACGAACCGGGAATTTATATGCTATTACTTGCTTTGTTGTTAACACCAACGGATGCGGCGCTTGGTAAAGCGGTTGTGTCAGACCCAAAAGTTCCAAAGAAAATCCGCTCAACAATAAACGTTGAGAGTGGTCTAAACGACGGTATCATTTTTCCTTTAGTAGTCACAGTGCTTGCTATAATTACGAGTAACCTAACTCACATAGATACTGGAGACTCTCATTGGTTTCAATATGTTTTACAGCAAGTCGGCTTTGGCGCTTTCGTTGGTGCTGGCGTTGGCTATATTGGTGCGAAACTCTCGGTGATAAGTGTTAATAAAAACTGGATGGTTGGTAGTTACCAGAATTTAATTCCTATTGGGTTAGCTATTTTATCTTTCTATTTAGCTGAGTACTTCCATGGAAATGGTTTTATCGCCGCTTTTTTTGCTGGACTTTTAGTCGGAAATACCAGTGTAAAAGCTCGAAATCATATTGAAGACTTTGCTGAAAGCGAAGGAGAGTTACTCGTATTGATAAGTTTCTTTTTGTTTGGTTTGGCTTTTGTCCCACAAATTATTGATTATGTAACTATTAAAGTGTTCATTTATGCTTTTTTAAGCCTAACCATTTTGCGTATGTTACCTGTAATGTTCTCTTTGTTAGGGGCTAAACTTGATGGTAATAAGCTAGATCTGTCTACCTTAGCATTTATTGCTTGGTTTGGTCCTCGTGGTATTGCATCAATTTTATATGTACTCATTGTCGCGCATGAAGTGGGAGAGGTCTCAGGTTTTGAAACGTTATATGCAACAGTTATGGTCACTGTGTTTTTGAGTATTATTGCTCATGGATTAACGGCTCAGCCACTGGCAAATTGGTATGGAAAAACTCACAACGATAATTAATTGGTTTGTGACAAATTCATTATTAATTTTCATTGTCATACTTACCTTTAATGCTATCGCATGGTTTAGAGTAAAGGTAAGCAAAAATGCCGCATCGATATATTTAACGGTACACTCGTCAATACGGAATTAATTTAATTTTTGTAATCGCATTACTTTTTAGCTTGTTCAGACTTTTTATCTAATTTTTCTTGGCGGCGTTCATTCATAATTGCTTGAACACTTCCACCAATATGGCTTTCACCACGTTGTTCGGCTAAAGATATTTGACGCTGACGCTCAGCATAACGGTTACGTTGCTGTTCCGATACTTTGTCATGACAACGATGACAACTGATGCCCTTAACGTAATGCTCACTTTCTTTTTCAGCTTCTGTTAACGGAAAACGACAGGCAAAACATTGATCGTATTGGCCTTGCTCTAGTTCATGATTAACCGCGACACGGCCATCAAAAACAAAACATTCACCTTCCCATAGGGTCTCTGTACTTGGTACTTCTTCAAGGTACTTTAAAATACCGCCTTCAAGATGATATACCTCTTCAAAACCTTGTTCTTTAAGGTATGCAGTAGATTTTTCACAACGAATACCGCCAGTACAATACATGGCAACTTTCTTATGTTTATTTTTATCGAGGTTCTTTGCTACGTAATCAGGAAATTCACGGAACGTTTCGGTGTTTGGGTTAATGGCATTTTTAAAGGTGCCAATCTCAATTTCGTAATCGTTACGGGTATCAACTAGCACTACATCGGGATCAGAAATCAAGGCATTCCAATCTTTTGGCTTGACGTAAGTACCTACCACTTGGTTAGGGTCAATACCTTCAACACCCATAGTAACAATTTCTTTTTTCAATTTTACTTTAGTGCGATGAAATGGATTTTCTTCGCTGTATGATTCTTTATGAGAAATGTTGTCTAAACCTGGTTGTTCACCTAAAAAAGCAAGTACGGTATCAATACCAGCCTGCGGACCAGCAATGGTACCGTTGATACCTTCAGCAGCCAATAATAAGGTACCTTTAACCTCAACACTGGTCATTTTATTTGATAATGGCTCGCGTAAGGCTTCAAATGCATCTAATCGAACGAATTTATATAACGCACAAATAGTGATAGTAGACGGTGTTTGTAATGTGTCAGGGATCGATAATTTTTTTTCTGATGAACTCATGGTCTCTCCATTGAGCTAACTGGAACGTAAATCCAGTGCTGTAGATTAATAATTAAAACGTAAATTACTTATTACTTAAGCCACGTTTTTAGGGAGCGCATTTTAACAGAATTATTTAAAAATTAACACAGCTCACTCAGTAGACAATATTAAAGGCTAGAACTGCTGTGAATAACACTAACTTCAAATAAAAACGCCACCTTGTGTTACAAGGTGGCGTTTTTATTTAACTATTTTGTGGTTTTCTTTACGTTAAGTCATACTTTTTCTAGGAGGAAGCACGGAGCCTATTTACTTATATTAGCAGCTAGGTGAGTACTTCCAACAACGAAAGAGTGAAGTTTAACAACAAGAAAACGTCAAATTAGGCTTCTACTTGTAAAATTACCGTATCAGCTTTTCTTGTGTACTCTTCCATCTTATCAAAGTTCAAGTAACGATAAGTATCAGCAGCTGTCGCATCAATTTGAGACGCATACTCCATATACTCAGCAGGAGATGGAAGTTTGCCTAAGATAGCACCAACACCAGCAAGTTCTGCAGACGTTAAGTAAACGTTTGCGCCATTACCTAAACGGTTAGGGAAGTTACGTGTTGAAGTAGACAATACCGTAGTATTATCACCTACACGTGCTTGGTTACCCATACAAAGTGAACAACCTGGTGTTTCTACACGAGCACCGGCTTTACCATAAATATTGAAGTAACCTTCATCTTTAAGTTGTGCACTATCCATTTTAGTCGGTGGTGTAACCCACATACGTGTTGGCAATGTACCACCAAACTTCTCAATCAATTTACCCGCTGCACGGAAGTGACCAATGTTAGTCATACATGAGCCGATGAATACTTCATCAATTTTAACACCAGCAACGTCTGATAATAATTGCGCATCATCAGGATCGTTAGGACAACAAACGATAGGCTCTTTAATGTCAGCTAAATCAATTTCAATAATATGAGCGTATTCAGCATCGCTGTCAGCTGTCATTAATGAAGGGTTAGCTAACCATTCTTCCATGCCTTTAATACGACGAGTAATCGTACGTACATCACCGTAACCTTCAGCAATCATCCACTTAAGCATAACAATGTTAGACGTTAAGTATTCAGCAACAGCATCTTCTTCAAGTTTGATTGAACAACCCGCAGCTGAACGTTCAGCTGATGCATCTGATAATTCAAATGCTTGTTCAACTGATAAGCCTTTAAGACCTTCAATTTCTAATATTCGACCAGAGAACTCATTAACTTTACCGGCTTTCTCAACCGTTAATAAACCTTTTTTGATACCGTAGTAAGGAATCGCATGAACTAGATCACGTAATGTGATACCTGGTTGCATTTTACCTTTAAAACGAACCAATACTGATTCAGGCATATCAAGTGGCATAACACCAGTTGCGGCTGCAAAAGCAACTAAACCAGAACCTGCAGGGAAAGAAATACCTAATGGGAAACGAGTATGTGAATCACCACCAGTACCGACGGTATCAGGTAATAACATACGGTTTAACCAAGAGTGAATTACGCCATCACCAGGACGAAGTGAAACACCACCTCGGTTCATCATAAAATCAGGTAACGTATGATGGGTAATAACATCAACAGGCTTAGGATAAGCGGAGGTATGACAGAAAGACTGCATTGTTAAATCAGCAGAGAAACCTAAACAGGCTAAATCTTTTAATTCATCACGGGTCATAGGGCCAGTAGTATCTTGCGATCCTACTGTGGTCATTTTAGGTTCACAATATTGGCCTGGGCGAACACCGGCCACATCACAGGCTTTACCAACCATTTTCTGTGCTAAAGTAAAGCCTTTAGTCGAGGCTGCTGGGTCAACTGGAGTTGCAAACAAGTCGGTAGTTTCTAAGCCTAATGCTTCACGAGCACGACCAGTTAAACCACGACCAATGATTAATGGAATACGACCACCAGCACGCACTTCGTCAAATAATACCGGACTAAGGGCAAATTCTGAAATAACCTCACCAGCAGCATTTTTAACAACGCCTTCGTATGGATAAATGTCAATAACATCACCCATGTTCATTGCTTGCACGTCTAATTCAATGGGTAATGCGCCAGAATCTTCCATCGTGTTATAGAAGATAGGAGCGATTTTACCGCCTAGACATACACCGCCGCCACGTTTGTTAGGGATACAAGGGATATCATCACCCATAAACCATAAAACAGAGTTAGTTGCTGACTTACGAGAAGAACCAGTACCAACAACATCACCAACGTACGCTAATGGAATACCATCTTTTTGTAATTCTTTGAGCTGAACGATAGGGCCAATAACACCATCTTCATCTGGATTGATACCTTCACGGGCAATTTTAAGCATCGCTTTGGCGTGTAGTGGAATATCAGGACGAGACCATGCATCAGGTGCTGGTGATAAATCATCAGTGTTAGTTTCACCCGTCACTTTAAATACTTTAACCGTGATTTTTGTCGCTACTTTTTCTTTTGATGTGAACCATTCAGCGTCAGCCCAAGATTGCATAACTTGCTTAGCAGCAACATTGCCCGCTTCAGCTTTTTCTTGCACATCATGAAAGGCATCAAACATTAATAATGTATTTGATAGGCCTTTAGCTGCGGTAGCTGATAACTTGTCACATTCTAGTAACTCAATCATAGGCTGAATGTTATAACCACCCAACATGGTGCCTAATAATTGTGTCGCTTTTTCAGGGCTTAAAATAGAGGATGTTGTTTCACCTTTAGTAACGGCAGCTAAAAATCCCGCTTTAACGTAAGCTGCGTCATCAACACCTGCAGGCACACGATTTGTTAATAAATCAATTAAAAAAGCTTCTTCACCGGCTGGTGGGTTTTTAATTAATTCGACTAATGATGCTGTTTGTTCAGCGTCTAAAGCTTTAGGTACAATACCTTCAGCTGCACGTTCTGCTACGTGTTTACGATAATCTTGAAGCATGACATTCACCTTCTTTATTGGAGACACTAGTCACTTTAGGGATGACTCGGTTAATTTAGAGCCAATTTAGGACAAAGCTTTTAAGTATCTATGATTAAAAAACTTGTCTTAATAATACAGTATTGTCGACACTTTTTGTTATTTATAAATATTCACAATTGATATTCTTAATATTTATTTTAACTATAGTTGCTATATATCAATGACTTGCAGTTTATTTGTTTATTGTTTATACGACTATTTTACTAGTCTATTATTTTTTATTTTTGATATTGTCGGAAATATATCGCTTTGCTTAATGTTTTATTATGAAAAAATAAACAATCATAGGCTAGTTAATATGGGTGCAATGGTATGTTGAAATAGTAGGTTGGGAATAGGTAGCTTAATAGAGTAGGGGACAAAGTCGTTTTCAGTGGCTAGATGCATTTTATCTCTACCAAGATAATCGTATTTTAGTACGTAAAATTACACTGATAAAGAGTATTTTGCAGTGTAACCAATAATCTAATATAACTCACATAACTATATTTTCTAATGGTTATGATTATTGTGAATAGTGCTTATTTAAGCAAATGATTAGTAGTCAGCAGAAAACCTGCTAAAATAAACGCAAAATTTTTTCCTGCTAATGACAATGTTATTAGCATTTTATAGCTAGAGAGAGTGTCACATGAGTCTATATATAGAGTATATTGAAGAAATAAAAACCCGTAAGGAAGAGTTAGGATTAGCTCCTTTACCAATTGATGGTGCTGAGTTATTAACAGAAATTATCGCTCAAATTAAAGATGTAGACAATGAATACCGAGCAGATTCACTTAACTTTTTTATCTATAACACTTTACCGGGCACAACTAGCGCCGCTGGTGTTAAAGCCGTATTTTTAAAGGAAATCATTTTAGCTGAATTAGTAGTAGCTGAAATTACACCAACGTTTGCTTTTGAGTTGCTATCTCACATGAAGGGCGGTCCTTCAATTGAAGTACTTCTTGATCTAGCATTATCTGATGACGCAGCAGTAGCAAAACCAGCAGCAGAAGTATTAAAAACTCAAGTGTTTTTATATGACGCAGATACCGCTCGTCTTGACGCAGCTTTTAAAGCTGGCAACGCGCTTGCTAAAGATATTTTAGAAAGCTACGCTCAAGCTGAATTCTTCACAAAATTACCTGATATTGAAGAAAAAGTTGAAGTAGTTACTTATATTGCCGGTGAAGGTGATATCTCAACTGACTTACTTTCTCCTGGTCATCAAGCTCATTCTCGTGCAGATCGTGAATTACATGGCCAATGCATGAGCACTCCAGAAGCTCAAGCAGAAATACTAGCATTACAAGTTAAACATCCTAATGCGAAAGTAATGTTAATTGCTGAAAAAGGCACTATGGGTGTTGGTTCATCTCGTATGTCGGGTGTTAACAACGTTGCACTATTGGCAGGTAAAAAAGCGAGTCCATACGTACCCTTTATTAACATTGCACCTGTAGTTGCTGGTACCAATGGTATCGCTCCTATCTTCCTAACGACTGTTGATGTGACTGGCGGTATTGGTCTTGACCTTAAAAACTGGGTTAAGAAAGTAGATGCAAATGGCAACGCAGTTGTTGACGATAATGGCGATGCGGTGCTAGAAGAAGCATATTCTGTTGCTACAGGTACGGTATTGACTATAGATACTAAAACACAGAAGTTATACAACGGTGATAAAGAACTCGTTGATGTATCTTCAGCATTCACTCCACAAAAAGTGGAATTCATGAAAGCGGGTGGTTCTTACGCAGTTACATTCGGTAAGAAACTGCAAACATTTGCGGCAGAAGCTTTGGGCGTTGAAGCACCTGTTGTTTACGCAGCATCTAAAGAAATCTCACATAAAGATCAAGGCTTAACTGCTGTTGAAAAAATCTTTAACCGTAATGCAGTAGGTGTTGCATCTGAAACACCTCTACATGCTGGCTCTAACGTTCGTGTAAAAGTGAACATTGTCGGTTCTCAAGACACCACTGGCCCGATGACATGTCAAGAACTAGAAGCAATGGCTGCCTCTACTATTTCTCCAATTGTTGACGGTGCTTACCAATCGGGTTGTCATACTGCATCAGTATGGGATAGCAAAGCAAAAGCGAACATTCCTAAACTAATGGCATTCATGAATAAGTTTGGCCTTATCACTGCACGTGATCCAAAAGGTGAATACCATGCAATGACTGATGTAATTCACAAAGTATTGAATGATATTACTGTAGACGATCGCGCCATCATCATAGGTGGTGACTCACATACGCGTATGTCTAAAGGTGTAGCGTTTGGTGCCGATTCAGGTACTGTTGCAATCGCACTTGCGACAGGTGAGTCAGCAATGCCAATTCCGGAGTCTGTAAAAGTTACTTTTAAAGGCAACATGCAAGGCCATATGGACTTTCGTGACGTTGTTCATGCAACTCAAGCGCAGATGCTTAAGCAATTTGGTGGTGAAAACGTCTTCCAAGGTCGTATAATTGAAGTGCATATCGGCACTTTATTAGCTGACCAAGCATTTACATTCACTGACTGGTCTGCAGAAATGAAGGCAAAAGCGTCTATCTGTATTTCTGAAGATGAAACGTTAATTCAATCTCTTGAACTTGCTAAAAGCCGTATCCAAATCATGATCAACAAGGGTATGGAAAACGAAGCGAAAACACTTAACGGTTTAATCGCCTTAGCTGACAAACGTATTGAAGAAGTTAAATCGGGTTCAAGTCCGGCATTGGCACCAGATGAAAATGCTAAATACTACGCAGAAGTCGTAATTGACTTAGACATTATCGACCAGCCAATGGTTGCTGATCCAGATGTAAACAACGCAGATGCCTCTAAACGTTATACCCATGATGTTATTCGCCCTGTTTCATACTACGCTGATAAATCCGTTGATTTAGGTTTTATTGGCTCTTGTATGGTTCACAAAGGTGACATGCAAATCATCGCACAAATGTTACGTAACATGGAAGCGCAAGGTAATAAAATTGAATTTAAAGCACCATTAGTCGTTGCGCCACCAACATATAATATTGTTGATGAGCTTAAAGCCGAAGGTGATTGGGATATTCTTCAAAAGTACGCTGGTTTCGAATTTGACGATGCTCACCCTAAAGGTGCAGCACGTACTAAATACGAAAACATCCTGTACCTTGAACGTCCAGGCTGTAACTTATGCATGGGTAACCAAGAGAAAGCTGAACCAGGTGATACGGTGATTGCTACTTCTACACGTTTATTCCAAGGCCGTGTTGTTGCAGATACTGCAGAGAAGAAAGGTGAATCACTACTTGGCTCTACGCCGTTAGTTGTGCTTTCAACAATACTTGGTCGTTTCCCTTCAATCGAAGAATACAAGTCGGCAGTAGAAGGTATCGATTTAACTCGATTCGCTCCTCCTACACACGAAATGACTACTAAATACACGGCTCAAGCAGTACCGATTAAAGTGGTATAGTACCTGTTTAGTAAGATTAGGTAGAACTTCTACTTTAGCTAATAGAGTAGAATAAGAACGTAGGGTTACTTATTTTGATTATGTGGGGTAAAACTTACAATTAATTAAAATAGTAACCCTTTTTTATTTTTATATTTGCAAAGAGCTCCATAGTACCCAGCGTTATAACCGCTTGGTAATATTAATAATTCCATAGAATGAAACCTTCACAGATAACCGTATCATTTTTATTAATTTTTTTCTTTATTCAGCTTTGGTTTACATTTTACTTTAGCGATAAGTGAAGGAAATATATAATTAGGCATAGCACGCTTGTCATCGAAGCTTTCAATACCTTGAATCACCTCAATTTTATAATGATAACCACCACATAAACGATAAGATTTACGGAGTAAAAAAGTTGCTAATCGTTCAAAACCGACTTCGTTATTCGGAATAACTTCAAGTTGAAAGTACTTAGAAGCCAACTTAGTTTGTTTAAATTGAATGTTATGATCAAAGTCCCACCAAGAAGTACTACTATCATTATTTATTGTTGTGTCTAAACTGGTACAACTTGTGATAATTAACAATAGAGCCGCATACAGAATTAATTGGGGGATTTTTTTCATTAAAACTCCTACTGACTCATGCATCTTCAAGTGGAACGGGTATGTACCCTGATAAAAGTATAGCCGCTATAAGGTCATTTTATTTTTAATTAGTAAACAACGCTGATCTTCTTGTTGCTTTATCAGTAAACTACGCTTAGTTCCTACCGACAGTGTCGTTAATTCATTTATCGCTGTCGTTAATCTTGCCAAGCTGATTTCACTACAGGTTGCAGGAATTAAGTGGTTATAACTGCGCATAAAAACAGGCCCATTGGTTTTATCTATTTCCGTTAAGCTAAGTATAAACTGTGTAGCACTTTGCTCACTAAAGCTATTTTGCTCGCTTGGATAAAGTGCTGACATAGCGGTACGTAACTTCGAAAATCCAATATCACTGTTATTTTGCTGTATTTTTGCTAACCAATCATTTTTTACTTTAGTATTAGGTGCTATCACTTGTGCGTGAATGGCTGATTTTTCTCCTGTGTCAGAGCTATCTAATGCTAATTCTCGAATAATTAATTCAGCAGATTTAGCGTGTTGAAAGCGGCTAAGTTGTGCGATTATATCCCAACGGATATCTTGATTTATAATTAAGCCTTCTAAATAATATTGACCATTAAGCAGTTTGTATAAATTATCAAGGGCGCTGTCGGTATGAGCAAAGTTCAAGTAACTGTTAAACCAACGATGTTGCATATTTTTATTATCGCTATTATATAACGTGCTTTGCCACGTTATTTCTTCTAGTTGTTGTGCAATATCTTTAACGTAGTCATGTTGACTACCCAACCCTTTGTTTAGGTATATGTTGGCAGAGGATATTTGCCTCAAAATTTGTTCTAACGTTGTATAATCTTGCTCAAGTGGCGCATTAGCTAAGGCAACGTGTAAATATTCATTTAATGGTAGTTTACCATCACGAACACTATCCCATAAGCTTTGCCATAACATAGAGCGCAGTAAAGGGTCCTGAATTTGTGCTAAATTGTGCTGAGTGGTTGTAAAAGAGCGAGCATCAAGGTTTACTTTTACAAAAGCCCAATCTTGATAATTTGGGTAAACTAAATCAGGGCAAGCGTCCCCGACTAATGCATTCACTTGAGTGCTTTTTCCTTGATAAATAATGCTTATTTTTTTAGTTAAATTAAACCCTGGATTATTGGCTTTAAACAGGGCAATTTGCACTTTTTGTTCTCGTAATGTCGGCTGGCTTGCATTAGCCGTTTGCAGCAGCTGAAAGGAGCTGATCTTACCCGCATTACATTGATAACTGGCTTCAATAGTATTAACGCCAGCTTGGTAAAGCCATTTTTGTTGCCATTGTGTTAAGTCTTTACCACTTGCTTTGGCTAAACTGTTAATAAAGTCATCTAACACAGCATTTTTATAGGCCTTATCACTAAGGTAATTATGAATACCTTGCTGAAAGGTTTTCTCTCCAAGTAGGTGGCGAAGTTGGTTAAGTACGGCAGCGCCTTTGGAATAAGTTATCGCATCAATATTATCAAAAGCATTCGCGGTCGATGGCACTGGTACTTCTATTGGGTGGGTGGTTATGCGTTGATCCGCACGGTAAGCTCGTTGTTTGCCATCAGCATAAAAGCTACGCCAAGCATTGGTGAATTCGGTCGCTTCACTTGTTGCAAGGGTTGCCATAAAAGCGGCAAAACTTTCATTTAGCCATAAGCCATTCCACCACTTCATTGTGGCTAAATTACCAAACCATTGATGTGCCATTTCATGCATGATGACACTAGCTAGACGTTGTCGACGGTTTTGACTCATTTCACCATTGGTTAAAAAACTTTCTTCGGCAAAGGTAACTGCTGCAGCGTTTTCCATAGCGCCGTATAAAAAATCAGGCACTAATATTTGATCGTATTTTTTAAATGGGTAGTCAATACCAAAATAATCATCAAAAAAGTTAAAGCCTTGTTGGGTGTAAGTGAACCAATGCTCAGGTGTGATTTGATTTGAAACAGATTGTCGAGAAAATAAACGTAATGGGTATTTGCCGCTATTGTCCTGCCATATTTTATACGGACCAGCATGCAAAGAAAAATTATAGGGACTTAAGGTTTTACTTTTAGGAAAATGCCAGAGATTAAAATCACCTTGTGGGGTTATTTTATTTTCCTTTGTGGCTGAGAATACTGTCCATTTTTGTGGTGCGGATACGGTCATTTCAAAAGTCGCTTTTAGATCGGGCTGATCGAATAAAGCAAACATTTGTTGAGCTGCTGCGGGCTCAAAATGAGAGTAAAGGTAAACTTTATCATCAACAGGATCTTTAAAGCGGTGTAGCCCTTCACCATTAGTGCTGTGTTTACGAGTAAAGTTCACCGTAACGGTATTGCTACCCTTAATCAGTTGCTCTTTGGGTAAGGTAATAAACCACTGGTTATAGTTTTTTTGTAATTGCTCAACAGGCATTGAAAAACCATTAATTATCACACTGGTTATTTGCGCCTTGTTGAGGTCTATCGTTAAAGGATAAGTATTATCGTTTAACGCAAAATTAATTGTTGAGCTAGCTGAAAATTCTTCCTCTCCTGTTAAATTATAGTTTAATTGATAACTAACATTAGATAGTCGAGTAGAACGCTTAAATGCTTGCTCTTGAGTTAAGTATTGATTTTCAGCACGAGGGATAAAGGCTATTATTTTATCTACAAGCTTACTTGAGTCATCATGTGCGCTTTGATCTTTTTTTGTTGTCACACAAGCGTTAAGTAGTAGCGTAGTTATCAGTGTTGTTGTAGCAAGGAACGTTTTCTTTGAAGAGCTTAATTTCAAGAGAGTTCTCATTATTGTTTTTAAAATTGGCCAAAGTATAAAACAGAATAGTGAGAGTAAAAAGAGAGAGTCTTGATTAGATGGTTATTAAAGGAGGCAAAATTGTAAAGAAGTAATAATAGTCTCGATTATTATCGGATATAAAAAAGCCATTATCTACTCGTAAGATAATGGCTTAAATAATTGTTAACGATGAAACTATAGTCGTTCTATTTTTTCTTTTTTACCGCTTTAGCATTTGGTAAATCAGTAATTGAACCTTCAAAAATTTCAGCTGCTAAGCCAATTGATTCGTTTAACGTTGGATGAGCATGAATGGTTAAACCAATATCTTCAGCGTCTGCGCCCATTTCTACGGCTAAACAGATTTCACCAAGCATTTCACCGGCGTTGATACCAACAATAGCGCCACCAAGAACACGACCAGTTTCTTTTTCGAAGATCATCTTAGTTTTACCTTCAGTACGTGCAGAAGCGATAGCACGGCCAGAAGCAGCCCATGGGAAGTTAGCAACTTCAATGTTTAAACCTTGCTCTTTTGCTTCACGCTCAGTCACACCAACCCAAGCCATTTCTGGATCGGTATAAGCAATTGAAGGGATACAACGAGGATCAAACTCATGTTTTTTGCCTGAGATAACTTCAGCAGCACAATGTGCTTCATGCACTGCTTTATGTGCAAGCATCGGTTGACCAACAACATCACCGATAGCGAAGATATGAGGTACATTAGTACGTAATTCTTTAGACACGTTAATAAAACCACGCTCATCAACGTTTACGCCAGCTTTGTCAGCAGCAACTAAATGACCGTTAGGTTTACGACCAACAGCAACTAAAATTTTGTCATAACGTACTGGTTCAGCAGGCGCTTTCTTGCCTTCGAAAGTTACGTATAAACCGTCATCTTTGGCTTCAACGGCGACAACTTTAGTAGCCAACATAATGTTGAATTTCTTTTTGTTGTAGTTAGTGTATATTTTAACAATATCTTTATCAGCAGCAGGTACCAATTGATCAGCAAATTCAACTACTGAAACGTTAGAGCCTAACGCGTTGTATACTGTGCCCATTTCTAAGCCGATGATACCACCGCCTAAGACAAGCATTTCACCTGGGACATCTTTAAGTTCTAAAGCACCTGTTGAATCAATAACACGAGGATCATCTTTTGGGATAAACGGTAAATCAACCACTGATGAGCCTGCAGCAATAATGGCATTATCAAAAGTAATTGTGGTCGTTTTACCGTCATTACCTTCTACTGCGATTGTTTTATCACTAGTAAATTTACCAAAACCGTAAACTGTTTTAACTTTACGTGCTTTAGCCATGCCGCCTAAACCACCCGTTAATTGACCAATTACGCTTTCTTTCCAGTTACGGATTTTATCTAAATCAATTTGTGGCTTACCAAAAGTAACACCGTGAGAAGCCATTGCTTCAGCATCATCAATAACTTTAGCTACGTGTAATAATGCTTTTGATGGGATACAACCTACGTTTAAACAAACACCGCCAAGTGTTTCGCGGCTTTCAACTAATACTACATCTAAACCTAAATCTGCTGCGCGAAATGCTGCAGAATAGCCACCAGGGCCTGCACCCAATATTACTACTTGAGTTTTGATTTCGTTACTCATACTGTCCTCAATAAAACTGATTAAAGTTTTTTATTTTGTGTAAATTTTTTATTGACGAAATTCTACGCTTATCTATTGAATTTCGCCAATCTTAATTGATAAGAACCGACTAAAGTCGATAATTTTATCAGCTGATATAGTGAATTAGTCAATTTAGAGCTGTGTCTGAAAAGTTAGAACAAGTAACATTTTTGCGACTATAGCCATTCTATAGCAAACAAATTTGTGATGTTATCACTTTCCTGACAAGCTCTTAGGGCGAGTTTAAAGGGTTTATATGCGGTATTATTAATTTTGACAATGATACAACCATTCTCTCAATCAATGCTTTGCTTCTAAACCTTTTAATTCTCGATGAATGCTCAATTCATTACTTCAATTGGTATTGATTATTACAATATCAACTTACGTATATCTGACATTACGCTAGCTAAGTGTGCGGTAAAGCGTGCTGCCAGAGCGCCATCAATGACACGGTGATCGTAAGACATTGATAATGGAAGCATTAACTTAGGAATAAATTCACTACCATTCCATTTTGGCTTCATGTCAGATTTTGAAACACCTAAAATGGCGACTTCAGGTGCATTTACAATCGGCGTAAATGCTGTACCACCAATACCGCCAAGGCTAGATATTGTAAAACAGCCACCTTGCATATCTTGCGCTTTTAGTTTGCCATCACGTGCTTTAATACTTATTTCTAATAATTCACGTGACAACTGATGAATACCTTTTTGATCAACATCACGTACTACTGGCACTACTAAACCATTAGGTGTATCAACGGCGACACCAATATGAATGTATTTTTTCATAATTAAGCTTTCGCCGTCTTCACTCAAACTTGAGCTAAATACTGGGAAGGCACGCAGAGCGTCTGCTGCTGCTTTTAGAATAAATACGAGAGGCGTAATTTTAAAACCAAGCTTTTGCTTTTCACAAATTACGTTTTGCTCTTTACGAAATGCTTCAACGTTAGTTATATCGGCTTCATCGAACTGAGTAACATGGGGGATAGTTACCCAGTTACGGTGTAAAAATGGTCCCGATATTTTTTGAATACGTGATAATGGTTTGGTCTCAATTTCACCAAATTTAGAGAAATCAATCGCTTTGGTACTCACTACCTGCAAACCACCTTCACCAGCGCTAACTGAGCTACCTGAATTGGCTTTTGGGCGAGAAAGTTCATATTTAACGTAAGACTGAACATCTTCTTTTAAAATACGATCTTTATTACCTGTACCTTTAACCAGTGTTAAATCAACACCAAATTCACGGGCAAGACGACGAATTGATGGTGAGGTGTAAATTGCGCCTTTATTTACTTTACCTGCTTCAGGGTGATGTGGAACAGGGGATGATTTTTGACCTGTTGGAGCCGCTTTCACTGGAGCTGTAACGGCTGCTTTAGTCACTTCAGCAGGCGCAGCTGCGCCTGATGATGTTTCCAAACGGATCACTAATGAGCCTTGTTTAACTTTATCACCGGTATTGATTAATACTTCCACAACGGTTCCAGCCGTAGGAGTAGGCACATCCATTGTCGCTTTATCAGTCTCTAAAGTGATTAAACCATCTTCTTCAGCAATGACATCGCCAACAGCAACAAGTACTTCAATAACATCAACTTCACCGTCTTCGCCAATATCAGGTACTTCGATATCGATGATGGCACTAGCAGCAGAAGCCGCTGGTGCTGCTACTTCTTGAGGGGCTGCGACTGCTTCAGCACTAGGTGCATTTTCAACGCTTGCGCCACCGCTCATTTCAGCAATCGAGTCACCTTCTTTAAGTTTGTCACCCACCGCAACTAATAGGGCTGAGATAGTACCAGCACCTGGTGCTGGAATATCCATTGAGGCTTTATCTGTTTCTACGGTAATAATGGCATCTTCAGCTTCAACTGAATCGCCGATAGCAACACAAATCTCGATAATTTCTACTTCATCGCCACCAACATCTGGGACTAGAATTGTTTGTATATCTGTCATAGTAATCTCTATTAAGCGTAAAGTGGGTTAATTTTTTTGGTATCAATATTGAAACGTTTAATCGCTTCTGTCACAACCGAACGTTCAATATCACCGCGATTAGCTAATTCGAATAAAGCAGCAACAACAATATAATTTTGGTCTACTTCGAAATGTTGACGTAAATTAGCGCGGCTATCACTACGGCCAAATCCGTCTGTACCTAGTACTCGGTAGTCAGTATTAATAAATGCACGAACTTGCTCGGCATAGTTTTTAATGTAATCGGTAGCAGCAATTGCAGGGCCTTTAGCTGAGGTGATTATTTTGCCAATATAAGCGGTTTTTTGCTTGCTTTCAGGGTGAAGCATGTTCCAACGAGTGACGTCTTGGCCTTCACGTGCTAGCTCATTGAAAGAGGTGACAGAGTAAACATCACTCGACACGCCATAATCTGCGGCTAAAATTTGTGCGGCTTCGCGAACTTGTAATAAAATGGTACCAGAACCCATTAATTGAACATTTACTTTGGCTTTTTTAGCTGCAACAGTTTCTAACTTGTAAATGCCTTTAATTATTTGTTCTTCAACATCTTTGCTTTCCGGCATTGCTGGGTGTTGATAGTTCTCATTCATTAAGGTTAAGTAGAAGAAAATATTTTCATTTTCTTCATACATACGACGTAAACCTTCACGAATAATAACAGCAACTTCATAACCATAAGTTGGGTCATAGGTCACACAGTTAGGAATTAAGCCCGCTTGAACATGAGAGTGACCATCTTGATGTTGTAAACCTTCACCGTTAAGTGTGGTTCTACCAGCGGTTGCCCCTAATAAGAAACCTTTGGCTTGGCTGTCACCGGCTGCCCAGGCTAAATCACCGACACGTTGGAAACCAAACATAGAATAGTAAACGTAGAAAGGTATAGTGATGGCATTACAAGTTGAATAAGACGTACCAGACGCTACCCAAGAAGCCATTGCACCTAATTCATTAATACCTTCTTGTAATACTTGACCTTTTTTATCTTCACGATAGTAAGCTACTTGGTCAGCATCTTGCGGGACGTATTTTTGTCCTTCATTTGCATAAATACCAACTTGACGGAATAAACCTTCCATACCAAAAGTACGAGCTTCATCAGGAATAATTGGCACAATACGTTTACCAATTTTTTTATCTTTAAGTAAGCTATTTAAAATTCGAACAAAAGTCATGGTTGATGATACTTGACGCTCGCCTGAACCTTTTAAAATAGAATCAAATATTTTTAATGATGGAATTTCTAATGACTCTTCCGCTTGTTCACGACGCGCTGGCATTGAACCGCCTAACGCTTCACGGCGTGCTTTCATATACTTATGTTCAACGCTGTCTTCTGGGAACGTATAAAACGGTAAATCTTCAATATCGGCATCTGCAACAGGAATATTAAAGCGATCTCGGAAATGCTTCAGTGAATCTACATCTAGTTTTTTAACGTTATGGGCAATATTTAAGCCTTCACCAGCCGAACCTAAACCAAAACCTTTAACCGTTTTAGCTAAAATAACGGTTGGACGACCTTTGGTTTCCATGGCTCTTTTATAGGCAGCATAAACTTTTACTGGATCATGACCACCACGGTTTAAGCGATAGATATCTTCATCTGACATGTTGGCAACAAGTGCAGCAGTTTCAGGATATTTGTTGAAGAAATTTTCACGGGTATATTTGCCACCTTTGGCTTTACAGTTTTGATATTCACCATCAACGGTTTCTTCCATTAACTGTAATAATTTACCTGAGGTATCACGGGCAATAAGTGCATCCCAATAACTTCCCCAGATAACTTTAACAACTTCCCAACCAGCGCCACGGAATGTGCCTTCTAGCTCTTGAATTATTTTGCCATTACCACGAACAGGGCCGTCTAAACGTTGTAAATTACAGTTAACAATAAATGTTAAGTTGTCTAAACCTTCACGAGAAGCCAAACCAATAGCACCTAATGATTCAGGCTCATCGGTTTCACCGTCACCAAGGAAACAATAAACACGCTGTCCTGAACAATCTTTAATACCGCGATCTGTTAGATATTTGAGGAAACGCGCAGTATAGATTGCTTGTAATGGACCTAAGCCCATAGAAACAGTGGGGAACTGCCAAAAATCACCCATCAAATGAGGATGAGGGTAAGAAGATAAACCTTTACCATCACATTCTTGACGGAAATTATTCATTTGATCTTCTGTTAAACGGCCTTCCATAAATGCACGAGCATAAATACCAGGAGAAATATGACCTTGAGCGAAAATAAAATCGCCACCGTCTTGTTCTGAAGACGCTTTAAAAAAGTGATTAAAACCTACATCATAAAGCAATGCTGAAGAGGCAAAACTACCAACATGACCACCTAACTCCAAATCTTTCTTAGAAGCTCTTAATACTAAGGCTAATGCATTCCAACGAATAACGGCACGAATGCGATATTCAATGGTTAAGTCTCCAGGCATATTTGGCTCTTGACCAGGAGGAATAGTATTTAGATAGGCAGTTGTTGCTTCGAAAGGTAAATGTGTACCACCACGGCGTGCGCGGTCGATTAATTTTTCTAATAAAAAGTGTGCGCGTTCAGGGCCTTCATTTTCTAATACGGATTCCATTGATTCTAACCACTCTTGGGTTTCTAATGAATCAACATCAATGTTTGGTAGATCTGACATGTTGTTTTGTCTCCAATATCTTTTGTTTATTTGTAATTATTTTTACATTCTGCGCATGGTTCTTTTCATACGACTATTTTCTTGGGTTAGTTTTAAAAGTATGTCTTCTATAAAGGTTAAATGACGGTGGCTAGCACCCCAGGCTTTCTTTGGCTGTCCGCTAATAATAGCGTCGAGTAAATCTCTTCTATAATCGGTTACCTTGCTAAATATCTCAGGACGTTTAGCTAAAACTGTTAAGTTTTTTTCTATGTTGTCTATTATCAATTTAGCCATACTAAGTGCGGTTTGTAATATCACCACATTATGTGAGGCTGCACATATCGCGATATAAAACTCATAAACGGCCTCGGCTTCTAAGTGGAAGTTATCCTCTAATTGGCAATTACCAATATTATTATGTTTGTCTTGTATCTTTTCAAAATCAATCTCGGTGCCTCGCATGGCGGCATAATAGGAGGCCATGCCTTCAATACAATGGCGAAATTCCAATAAATCAAATTGTGATTCATTGCTATTTGCAATTAAATCAAACATAGGATCGGAAAATGATTTCATTATTCTCTTGCTAACAAACGTACCACCACCTTGTTTACGGGTGACTAGTCCTTTAGCTTCTAATTTTTGAATAGCTTCACGTAAAGATGGCCTTGAAACCTCAAACTGTTTTGCCAATTCACGCTCAGGTAGTAACTTTTCGCCTGGTTGCAAACTACCTTCAAGAATCAACTCTTCTAGTTGGGCTAAAATAATGTCAGACAGCTTTTGTGGTTTTAATTTTTGTTGTAATAACTGTGTCATTAACAGATAACCCTTTAATAATTTCTATTTTACATTTGTATATTGATTACTTTAAAAGCGTTCAATGATAATAGTGTGTTTTTGGTAAATTGGTATTACCAATTTATTTTTTGGTAATAAAAAAGCAAAAACAACAATGCTTGAAGTGCAATATAGTTGAAGGGTGGTGTTAAAGCAAGGTTATTTTATAAGCAAAATAGAGTAAAAACTTGAAACAATTGTTTTAATTTTTATTGGTCTTACCAATTTTTTGAAGGGTTTTAGGTGGTGTGCTAGCGTAAAATATTACTCCCATTCGTCTTCCAACTCATTTTCCATGTGCTGTAGATGTCTATCTAATTTGTTTAATAAATGATGTAATGTTGATAGTTCGTCATGGGTAAAGCAGCTATCAATCATGTCCCCTGTTTCAATGCGTTTAGGCGTAATTTTGTCATAAAGATCGGCGCCAGCTTGTGTTAAGTAAATCAATACTTTACGGCGATCTTTTTTAGAGCTTAGGGTATCAATGAGTTGCTGTTTTTTTAATACTTTGACCGCTCTAGAAATAGTAGCAGCATCGGTTTTTAGTGCATTAGCAACATTGCCGTTAGTTAAACCGCCATAAGCACCTAAAATAGAAATAACACGCCATTCTCGTTCGCCAATTGTTATTCCTGTTTCATTGAGTAACTCGGGTAAATCATAACCTGCTTGCGACATTTGTGCGGCTAAATAGTACATGCGATAAGGGAGAAATGTTTGTAAATCAAGGGTGCAATTTACTTTCCCTTGTGGAGATTTTTCTTTTTTTATAGCGCTTGATAAGTTTTCAGGCAAGGTCATGATAAATGATCCAGAGGGGTAGGGGCCAAAGTGTTTTTGGTTTAATTAATCTGATTCTACTCTGCCCCCATTTTAATTGCTACTGTCCCCAGTTTTCAATTACGTTAACAAAGTGACTTAAAAATAAGTTGGTTTGATGTGCATCAAGTGCCCGATGGTCAATACTTAAGGAGACATAACATTTCGGTTTAATAACCATAGTATCTACACCTGATATTTCTTCTACTGATACTCGCTTTTCTAACTTTCCTATTCCAAGTATTGCCACTTCAGGTTGATTAATAATAATCGGCGTAGCAAATAAACTACCACTGACGCCATGATTAGAAATAGTAAAGGTGCCATTTTTCATATCACTTGGGACTATGTTGCCACTGCGCGCTTTTTCAGTTTGTATACTGAGTGCTTGAGCAATAGAAAATAGGTTCATCGATTGAACTTGTTGAACAACTGGGACCACTAAACCTTTATCACCTAAAGCGGTACCAACACCTATGTTAATATCACTAAATAGCTCTAATTCATCCTCATGAAAGCGCGCGTTCACTTGTGGAACTTCTTTTACCGCTTTAACAATTGCCGCTAAAAAATAAGCAGTAAAGGTTAACTTAACACCTAACTCAGTATATTCAGTTTTATGCCATTTTCTATGCTCAATGATATTACTCATGTCCATTTCAAAAACACTAGTGACATGAGGAGAGGTTTCTAACAAGCTTTTAACCATATGATTGGCAATTGCTTTACGCATATTGGTATGTTTAACCATAGTACCTTTGAGTGGTCTAGCGGCAGGAGCATGAATAGAGGTTGGTGTATTTGTCGCTAAAGCGGCATTAGATTTTGGCGTATCTTGGAGGTAAGAACGAACGTCATTTCTAGTGATCCTACCTTGATGACCTGTGCCCGTAATAAGGTTTGGGTTTATGTGATTACTTTTTAATAAACGACGAGCGGCAGGACCAAGCAAATATTGTGCGCTATCATCAATAGTAAAGTCGGCTTTAATATTCAATTGTTCGCTTGAAAGGTTATCTGAGCTTACTTTACTGTTCTGCTCATCGCTGCTTGTCTGATCATTGTTTATTTTTTGGTTCACTGGGTTGTTATTTACGACTTGATTCGCTTTTTTTGCCTCAACCGCAACTGTTGAGGTTATAATTTTGGTAAGCTTGGTATCTAAACGCCCTAATACTGTATCAACAGCAATTTCTTCACCTTCAGCAAAGATAATAGTAGATAAAGTACCAGCGTTAGGCGCACAAATTTCCATCGAAACCTTATCGGTTTCTAATTCTATTAGCGGATCACCCTTTTTAACTTCGTCACCAATAGCAACTAACCACTTTGATAGCGTAGCCGAAGTACCTTCTAACTGGGCAGCAGGTAAGATAATATCAATTGTACTCATGTTTTTACTCGCTATTTAGTTAAAATTCTACAATGTCGATAATTGTTTGTACTATGCGTTCAACGGTCGGAACCGCAGCATTTAACAAATGAATATTGTGTGGACTTGGCGTATCTGGCATGGTTAAACGCTCAATAGGCGCGTCTAAATTAAAAAAGCCATCTTTTGCTATTACTGCAGCGATTTCAGCACCAAAGCCAGCAGTCATATTATCTTCATGAACAATTAAACAACGGCCCGTTTTTGCAATACTTACTAATACCGCTTCTTTATCCCATGGCTGAATAGTTCGTAAATCTATCAGTTCAATACTGTCAGGAGTATGTTCTTTTTTAAGCTCTTCAATAGCCGCATCGCAACGCTCGACCATCGCTCCCCAAGTAACTAATGTTAATTTGTCACCTTTTGTTAATACATTAGCTTTACCAAAAGGAATGACGAAGTTGTCACCTGGATATAGTCGACGAGCCCAGCGGTTATCAAGTAAGCTTCTATGCTCAAAGAAAATGGTTGGATTATTATCACGTAGAGCATAACGTAATAAACCTGCGGCATCTTCGGCATTGGAAGGCATAACGACTTGCCAGCCAGTTTTGTGTGCCCATTCAACTTCATCACTCATGGAATGCCATGGGTCACCTCGCCCAGCAAATCCTCCAGGAATGCGAATAACCATAGGTGCAGCGAATTGATTATTAGTGCGCCAGCGCATAATGCCGGTATCGGTAATTTGCTCAGCGGCAGGCTCGGCATATTTTCTAAATTGAATTTCAGGCACAGGCATTAAGCCAGATAAAGCCATACCGACAGCACGACCAATAATGCCTTCTTCAGAAAGAGAGGTATCAAAAACACGATGATCACCATATTTTTCATTTAAGCCTAAAGTTGCCCCATGAACGCCACCTTTAGGCCCAACATCCTCACCAAAAACTAATATTTTGGGGTTGGTTTCAAGTTCATGCGCTAATACTTTACGAATTGCTGTTTGCATATTTAAACGCTGACCTTCAGGTTGAGCAATTTCAGTTACGGTGGGAAATTGATGATTATCACCATGTAAACCACCACGAAGCTGCACATCAGCTTGACCATACTCATCTTGTTCGGCATAGACATAACGGGTTAATTTATTGATATCAGGCTCTGGGCGTTGTTTAGCGCGTTCAACACTGGCGCGAATTTCGCTATAAGCTTTGTCTTCTAATGCTTGCCATTCACTAGTACTAATGATGTTTTGTTGTGCTAAATAGTTTTTAAGTTTTGGTAAAGGATCATTTTTTTGCTCTTCTGCGATCATCGCTTTAGGTTTGTAGGTTTGCGTATCTTGAAAAGTATGACCACACAAGCGAGGTACTTTTAAGCGTAATAAACAAGTACCTTTACCGGCACGTACATAATCAACCGCTTCTTGAACTAATTGTGGGGTAAGTATAGGGTCGGTACCGTCACCATCAATGATCTTTAAATTTTTATATGCACTAAGGTTAGCGACTTGATCGCCGCCTGGCGTTTGCACGGTTTGTGGTACTGAAATACCGTAGCCATTGTCTTCAATATAAAATAAATGCGGTAAGTTGTTGGTTGTTGATATATTTAATGACGCCCAAAAGCCACTGGTAGACATAGATGAATCGCCACCCATCGATAACCCTAACGCACCGCGGTATGATTCATCTTTTAACTCATCTCGATGATAAATAATTGATTGTGCCCAACCAGAAATAGGGGAATATTGTGCGCCAACACCGCCACACATGGGCAATAACATTGCTCCTTTTCGCTCAACATTAGGGTAGTTGCATACCACGCCAATATCACGGCCATCGCTGTAGCCACCAGATTTTGCCATCGGTGAAGCAACAGCCTCATCAATGTCTAAACCGAGGGATAAAACAAAAGGGCGAGAGCGATAGTAACCGGTAGCACCATCATGGGGATGTGTTAATTGTGTACCTAATAAAATTTGAGCAAAATCATGACCACGGGCAGAAAATTGATTGAAGACTAATTTTGCTGGTACTAACTCTTGCTCTTCAATCTCATCCATTGCTCTTGAAAGCAGTAACAAATAGCTAATTTTTTGCCAGTCTATTGATGATGCAATATTCTGCTTGGCTGTTTTTTCTTTGGTGTGCATTTGACTAGAAACTGTACTCACAATATAACCTTCCTAAATACTTGTTGTGAATTCTTGTTAATTTTATTATTGATGTATTAATTGCAAACAAGAATGTTATTAAAGATAAGATTACAAGTAGATTGTTGCATCTGCAATTAATTGCTTGAGATTGTATTTATCTTGCAGTAATGAAAACATTACACTTGCTATAAAAATTGGAATAATTATTAAGGGAAGTCAATTTGATTCTTGATGATAAAGTGGGTGCTAGGTGCGATACCTAGCACCTTAAGGTGGTTTGAGTGTATTGTAATTTCAGACGTTAGCGAATAGCATCAAACAGAGTTAAAATGGCTATTGAGGCAAGTACTAGTAAGACGTTTCGTTTAGATAGGCGCACTAATAAGCAAGGCTCTGCTGTGCAGTCACCTTTGTCTACCATGATATCTTCAGATTTTTGTGCTACATCGGTTAAAATTTTGTGAGTTGGCTTTTTTGCATCAAAAAAACTTTCTAACCACATAGGTAGTGCTTTAGAAAAATGACCGACAAACATATAGCCAAATGAAGTAATGCGCACCGGTAACCAATCTAGATAAAATAAAATATCGTGATAGTTTTTACAGCCAGATGAAACGTTAGGGATGCTGTATTTGTTCTCTTTATTTAGAGAGTCGCCTTCATTGGTAGTATTTTCTTCATGTTGTGATTGTTGCTGAGTTATATCGGGATTGTCATTACTGGGAATATTTCCCTTTTTATCTAAAGAACAGCCATTTTGCTGCTCTATTACCGTTGTTAACAAACGATAAAACACGACACCTGCGGCACCAAAAAATACAAAAAATAACATAATGGCAATGTAATATCGGTAATTTAGCCAAATTAGTGCTTGTCCAAAGCTCATCGGAGGTAAGTTTTTATCTTGTAATAGTTGCTGATGAAATAGCTCTGAGGTCGTTTCATCACCACGAAAAGCCGCATGTAAGTATTGTTTGTAGCTGTGCCGAGTAGTAAAACAACCAAAACAAACAATGAGCACTAAAGTAGATATTATTAAATGTAATAAGCCATCACCAACTAGCGCTAAGATGCCATAAATTAAAGCAACAGGTAATAATAAAAAAATGGTATAGCGAAGCGTGCTACCTTTATCGGTGGGTAAAGTGGCATTATGTTGAAATAAACTAGCATACTTTTGATAGTAATAATCAAAACGCCAGAAAGCAGAAGAAAGTGATTTTTCTGCTGCTAGGGCAATTAGTAAACTCAGTAAGCTCATGTATAACCTTATTATTTATATAGATTAGCATCTTTTTGCTGTAGGACTAAATTGATGCGTCAATTGTATTCATTGACTTACGTCAACTCTGTGCATTTTTTTCACTAGAACCATACCGCGTTAAGCTGAGCACCTTCAAGTGTAACGGGTATACAGATATGATGTTCTATTCTTCGTTGGTGATTATATTGTATTCTTGTAACAATTGACGAAAATGAGACCAGTCAAATACTTCTCCAGGATCTGTTTTTCTTTTTGGTGCTATATCACAATGGCCAACTATGTGTTCATTGGTGATTAGTGGATAATGTTGTTGCAAACTTAACGTTAATATTGATAACTGCTGGTATTGGGCTTCTTCATAAGGAATATTATCGGTACCTTCAAGCTCTATGCCGATAGAAAAATCATTGCATTTCTCTTTGTCATTAAAACAAGAAACACCCGCATGCCAAGCTTTGTTATTAAAAGAGATATATTGAATGATACTGCCATCACGCCTTATTAAGCAATGGGCAGAGACTTCCAACTGGGCAATATCAGCAAAACTTGGATGTGCATCAGCCGCTAATTTCCCTAAAAACAAATCGGTTATATGATTACCGCCAAAGCTGCCAGCAGGTAAAGATATATTATGGATAACAAGTAAGCTAATAGGCTCTTGTGGTTCTCTAAGGCTAAAAAAATTAGACAATTGTTGTTCAGTATTTTGGAGCCAACCATCTTTAATGAGTAAACGTTGTGATGTTTCTGGATCAGAACTTGGTCGCAAATTATTACTATTTGATGCTTTGCTCTTGTCGGTTAACGACATACAATAACTTTTTTAATAAAATCGTATCCCATTATGACTGAAGATGACCCGACAAACAAAATTGGTAAGATTTTTGTTTGGCTTGCATGGATTATGGCAATTGCTTTATTAATGTTCTTTTTTGAAGATGAACTTGAAAAGCAATATAATCCCAATAGCCAACCACAAGTTAGCTTGAATAGTTCAGGGCAAGCTGAAGTAATATTAAAGCAAAATAGGCAAGGGCATTATGTTACTCAAGGGAGTATTAACGAGACGTCAGTGACTTTTTTACTCGATACTGGTGCTACTCAAGTCTCTATTCCTGCCCATATTGCCGATAAATTACAGCTTGAAAGCTATGGCAGTTATCCTGTGCAAACAGCCAATGGCAAAGTCACTGTTTATAAAACTAAAATAGATCAGCTTAGCATTGGCAATATTTTCCTATATAATGTTGCCGCACACATAAACCCTGCGATGAAAAACGATGAAATATTGCTAGGCATGAGTGCTTTAAAGCAGTTAGATTTTCAACAAACAGGCAAACAATTAATTTTGCGAGAACCTCTTTAACAGGAATAAAAGTAAATGCTCACTTCTCAATTAGCTAAGCTACAACAAGATATAAAAGCCACAATAACTTGGGCACTAAAGGAAGATTTAGGTGCGTTTGAAGGTGAATATGCCTGTGCAGAACAAGATATTACAGCGATGTTAATCCCTGAAAATGAACAAGCGGTTGCGACAGTTATTACTCGTGAAGATTGTATTATTTGCGGTGTTTCTTGGGTAAATGAAGTATTTAAGCAGTTAGATGCATCACTTGGTTGTACAGATGAACAAGCGACCAAAATTACCTGGTTTGTTAATGATGGGGAAATGGTAAAAGCGAATACCACCTTATTTGAATTAGAAGGCAATGCGAGAACTTTACTAACGGGTGAGCGTGTAGCACTTAACTTTTTACAAACGCTGTCAGGTACGGCCACTTTAACTAGTAAATATGTGAAAGAATTACAAGGCAGTAACACCAAATTATTAGATACCCGTAAAACCTTACCCGGTTTACGTAGTGCACAGAAATATTCGGTACTTTGTGGTGGTGGCGTTAACCACAGAATTGGCTTGTTCGATGCTTTTTTAATTAAAGAGAATCATATTGCAGCGTGTGGCGGCATAGCGCAAGCGGTTGCTACGGCAAAGAAAAATCATGCGGATAAAACGGTTGAAGTTGAAGTTGAATCAATGGATGAGTTGCAACAAGCGCTTGAGGCCGGGGCAGATATCATTATGTTAGATAACTTTACTCCTACAATGATTGAAGAAGCGGTGATAGCAACACGCAATAAAGCGAAATTAGAAGTGTCAGGTAATATGACCATAGAAACGTTGCGAGAATACTCGAAAGCAGGGGTAGACTTTATCTCTTCAGGCGCATTAACTAAACATGTTCAAGCTATTGATTTATCAATGCGATTTAAATAAATCAATAGGCTTTAATCATAGCTGAACTGGTTTATTTCTTATTTAACTGATTCAATTCTTTCTTTGCTAAATAATTTTCCATCGTTGAGCGTAATAGTTTATAAAGCAAAATAGAACCGTCTATTTCTTCCTTACGATTAGTTAAGCTTTCAATATTCAAACCTAATGGTAAATCGTAAGGAACAACCGCGTCTAAAATTTGTTGTAAGCTATTAGTGCAAATACGAATAGACTCATAGAGTGGGCTTTCTGAATGCAGGATACGTAGACTGGTTGCTTCAGGGACATTCACCCCTAACCACTCAATAAACTCTAAGGTTTTTTTACTGCCACAAGGCGAAAAAGTTAAGATTAATCGTTGAGGTTTTAAGCCTTGTTTTTTACACTCAATAGCATAGCGAGTCAACATGTCTATTGTTGCTTGTGGGTTATATATCGCTTGAGAAATAAAGAAATTACATCCCTGTTTATGTTTTTCGATTAAGCGTTCATGCTCATTTTTTTTACTTGCATGACGCTCTGCAATGGTGACACCGCCAATAAAAAAATCATGTTCATTATCGACAAGGGTTTTATAGGCATCAGCTAAAGGTAATGAGATATTGTTATTTTTTGAAGGGCTACCGACCAGTACAATATCTCTAACGCCATATTTTTGCCAAGCTTCATTTGCCCATTGATCGAAATCGCTACCATTAGAGTGAACGACGCTTTTATAAGTAATAACAGGACGACCTGATTTTTTATTAAGCAAAGATGAATATAGCCGAGTGTCGTGAGTCAACTTAAATGGAAAGGGTCTCGGTTTTTTGATGCGAGAATTTTCATCTTGAATGTCATAAACAATAAGACCATCAAAGTCGATATCGCTAACACGTTCCAATAATTTTTCAGCAATCGTTTCAATCGCCTCTAATGGGGTATCATTTTTTGGTGGTGTTGTGCCAATAAAATAGACACCGCGATTAATATCGTTATATCTAGCTCGAAGCTCTGATTGCTTATTCAAAATAGTTCTTCTTGTTAATTTAGTTTGTTATGGACGTTTAGATGTCTATATGATCTTAGAAAGCGACTGAATTGTCAACTGTTGAACGGTAAATAATATCAATTGAAGTAATTAATTGATCATTCAGCGAGAATTAAAAGGTGTAGAGGCACAGGTTCATAGCTTCAGACTGAGCCTAAGTTTATATAATTATCCATGTAGGCAGGACATTGATTGAAGATAATGGTGTTTCCTTTGTTAAAATCAATAAAGTATATTTTAGCTTCATTGTATCCTTGAGTTTCGATATACACGTAAAGGCTGGAAAGTTTAGGTTTGTTAGTTACCAGCCGCTAATCTCAAGCAAAGAATCACCCACCATCCTAGTCAGGCTGGTGTCGAACAAAGCTCCATTGTGGAAACCGCG
>NVWU01000032.1 GCA_002733765.1 Colwellia sp.
ACAATACCTCAATGCTAAGAGTAGAAAAGAATACAGAAGTTAGTAGGTAGTGCGGAAATAGAAAAGAACACCATTACCGCGGAGCGGTTTAGTTCAAAGAGCTTATAGCTGCCTGCCAGATTGAGTGAAATTTTGAGATTTAAAATCGTTATATCTAGCTTGAGTGAATACAGGTAACGAAAACATCAAACTTTACGTAATTTGTCTTCGTAGCTCGTAACTTCACTTAACTGGTCTTCGTCATTCGCAACGTCATTTATTTTTCTTGCTTAGCAATAATATCCCACGCTGCTTGAATATCTTGCGTTTTCTCTTTGGCTGCTTCCATCATCGCTGGTGGTAAGCCCTTTGCGATTAATTTATCAGGATGATGCTGCGACATTAGTTTTCGATAGGATTTTTTGATATCACGCATTGACATGTCTTTACTAACACCTAAAATTTTATAAGCGTTATCAAGTTGCCCTGCTCTTGTCGGTGCATTACCACCATTAAATTGTTGATATCCGTGCCCTGATTGTTGATGGAAGGCTGCGCTAGCCATGATCATTTCAAGTAAGTTATCTAATTGGCGAACAGAATACCCCAAAAACTTGGCAATCGTATGCAATACTTCACGCTCTTTCGTGTCCAAATCACCATCAATAAAAGCGACTTGAATTTGAATTTCCAAGAACATTAGCAATAGATCATGGCGATTACCGCAAATCCGCTTAAATTTAACCAAGCGCTCTTTTAATGGAAAGCCATCTGATTTGCCTTCGCGAAAAGCATCTTGTGCTTGTTCTCGCAATTCATTAGTTAGCCCAAGTTTATCCATGTAAGCACTAGCGAAAGCAATTTCATGATTAGTCACCTGTCCTTTAGCTTTAGCTACATGCCCCATTACCGAAAAAGTAGCGTAAAAAAAAGCGGCTTGACGAGCAACATCATCAGATTTCCCTCCCGTCATACCATCAAAATCAAAGCCCCTACCGCGGTCAAACATATGACCAAGCCAAGCGCCTAATAAAGCGCCAAATAAACTTTTACTCACCATAAAGCCAAATAAAAAACCTAAAACTTTGCCCCAAATACGCATGTTTATTTTATTACCTTACTTTTATTTACTATTTACGTGTATACCCAAACTACCTCAAGAGGTGAGTTCCTGTCTCTTGAGGTAGTTTGGGTATAGCTACCATATTATATTTGCTATATCATATACGCTTCATCACGTATATTTAAGATAACCTTTAAAAATAAATGCTTTTTTTCCGACAACTTTTTTCCTGTAGCGCTTTATTAACGATGGTAATATCTTTACCTACGTTTGCGGCTACCACAGAGCAAGAAACGACACAATCACAACTTCAGTGTACTATTCCAACGTTTGTACCTATAGCAACTAATGCAATACAAGTCACTGATGATACCATCCGTATTACGTCAAAGTACTCCAGTATAGAAAAAGATCAGATTGCCAACTTTAGCGGTAATGTCACACTTATCGATAAAAGCCAAACCATAATGGCTGATCAACTAACATTTGATCGATTGCTAATGGAATTTAATGCTCAAGGAAATATACGTTATCAAAATCAAAGCATCGATATTCTTGCTGGCGAATTAAGTGCCAATAAAAATGACCAATCCAGTGTTATGCTTAATACCTCATATCAACTGTATGGTAACCCCGGTCATGGTAGTGCCGGTGAATTACAAATTAGCTCAAAAGAGGGTTTAAGTTTGTTAGATTCAACCTATACAACCTGTATAGGTGATAAACCTGACTGGCAAATAAAGGCATCCGAAATTAAAATATCAGCCGATGGTAGTGTAGGTCAAGCTTACCATGCCCGAGTTCGACTTTTTGATATACCTATTTTATATCTACCTTATTTTACCTTTCCAGTGTCAAAACAGCGTAAAAGTGGTTTTTTATATCCTAAAGTTGGCAGCTCCAGTAATTCAGGGGTAGAAATTGAAACACCTTATTATTGGAATATCGCCCCTTATATGGATGCAACTATAACACCCCATTATATGTCTAAACGTGGTACCCAATTAAAAACTGAATTTCGTTATTTAGCTAATCTACAATCAGGTAGCATTAATATAGAGTACTTAAATAAAGACAAGGCAATAACGTCAAACGATGACGCCCGTTACCTTGCAAGGCTAAAACATACGGGTACATTTTCAGATAATTTTCGTGCTTACATTGATTATACTACCATCAGTGATGATAACTATTTAGTCGATATTGGTTCAAAAGAATATAACTCAAACGATGCCTATTTATACCAAATAGGCGAGCTTTCTTATTTTGGTGAAAACTGGCAAACCACAATGAAAATACAAGATTTTGAAGTACTTGGTAATCATCAACCAAGTTATAAAACCTTGCCTCACATTGATGTTTTAGTCCAACAACCCTTTACGCTTTTTTCAGAACAAACATTGCAAGGACAATTTGAACTCTATTCTGAATTAACAAACTTTAAAGCAGAGACCAATGAACAAGTCAGCGCTAATCGCTATCATGTAGAAGCGGGCCTAAATTTTCCAATATCGACCCCAGCGTGGTTTTTAAATTCTGAGTTTAAGGTAATGCATACCTATTACCAACAAAACGATATTCAAGCGGGAAGTGAATTAACGAAAAATATTAACCGTACACTGCCTAAAATAAGATTTCATGGCGGTATCAATTTCGATCGAACACTATCCTTGTTCGGTAATAATTACACCCAAACCATAGAACCACAAATACAATACTTATATATTCCCGAAAAAGATCAAACAGATATAGGTCTCTACGATACAACAAATTTACAAGATGATTATAATGGCTTATTTAGAGATAGAAGTTATAGTGGTTTAGATAGAATTGCTGGTGCCAATCAATATACTTGGGGGCTAACAAGCCGAGTACTTGATCAATCAAACCTAGAAATATTTCGTTTCAGTGTCGGTCGAATACACTATTTATCTGATAATAATACTTTTGATGAACTAATCAATAGTACCAACATCGATGCCAATGACGACCTATTAACAAGCCAACAATCCTCTTTAGCCGCAAATTTATTTTATCGATTAAATCACCAATGGCAAATTAGTAGTGATATTCAATACAACACGATAGAAAGCTTCACTAATAAAAGCCAAGTATTACTAAACTACCAAATTGATAAATATAATTCAGTTCAATTGAACCATAGGTACACTCGTAATGTCTCAGGTAGTAGCTTAGAGCAAGCTTCAGTATTAGCTAACTTTGCTATTAGTAAAGACTGGGCTTTTGTTGGACGGCTTACCGAAGATTTAAAACAAAGTCGTAGTTTAGAGAGTTATGCCGGCTTACAATATGAAAGTTGTTGCTGGGCTTTACGTATTGCCTATCATAGGCATATAAACTCGAACTTAAGTGATGACGGCTTAGACAATGAAAACCGCGATGAATTTAATAGCGGCTTTGTGCTACAGTTCATCATCAAAGGACTAAATGGCAAACAAGGTGCCATTGGCACACAAGAAATGTTTGATTCAAGTATTTTTGGCTATAAACGCCCTTACTACTTACAAAACTAGTGATTTATCAAACTAATTCACTAATAAAATCAGGCATATAATAACTAACAACGTACTATAACCAAGATATTGAATTCATGAGAAATTTAGTTAAAATATTATTAATCACCTGCACATTTTATGCAGGATTACATACGCAAGTTCAAGCAAAGGAAGAAATATTAGACAAAGTGGCTGCAATTGTTAATGCGGGCGTAGTGCTTGAATCAGAAGTGCAAGACTTACTGAAAAATATAAAAAAACAAGCAAAAAGAAACAAGCAAGCGTTACCTTCTGACAGCGCATTACGCACGCAAGTCATGGATAAGCTGATAAATGATAGTTTAATTGTGCAAATTGGTGAACGTATGGGCGTACAGGTGAGTGATGCCCAATTAGATCAAACCATTGCCAATATGGCCAAAGAAAATAAATTAACCTTATCTCAGTTTCGTCAAACTATCATAGATGATGGTGAAAATTATGAGAAATATCGTGAAAATGTTCGTACTGAGCTAATTTCAGGTGAAGTTCGTCGTAATAGTGTTAGACGTCGTATTTATATTTCACCACAAGAAGTATCTAACTTATTAGACTTAATGAAAGAACAAACCAACAATGATGTAGAATATCATCTTGGTCATATTTTAATTGAGTTCCCTTCAGATGCGACACAAGCTGATATGATCGCAAGTAAAGAGCGAGCTGATAAAGTTATTAAACTACTTAACAGTGGTTCAGACTTCACTAGAATAGCAATTGCCTCATCAGGCGGTGCAAACGCCTTAGAAGGTGGCGATTTAGGTTGGAAAAACATCAACGAAATGCCAACGCTTTTTTCAGAGTTAATTGCAGGAAAAAATAAAGGCACGGTAGTAGGCCCTGTTCGAACAGGTTTAGGTTTTAGTATTGTAAAAGTACTCGATATACGTGGTCGTCAAATAATGGAAGTAGAAGAAGTAAAAGCTAGCCACATATTAATAAAGTCCTCTATTATTTTAAGTGAAGCCAAAGCAGAAGCACAATTACAAGGTATGCTTGATAAAATTAATGCCGAAGAGGCAACGTTTGCCGACTTAGCTAAAGAATTTTCCGAAGGACCTACCTCTGTTCGTGGTGGCGATTTAGGCTGGGCTGATCCTAAAAATTATGACCCTGCATTTAAAAAAGCATTAGCTACTATGAAAATTGGTGAATACCACAAACCATTTCGCTCATCTTTTGGCTGGCACATTATTCAATTAAATGGTCGTCGTATGATTGATGCCACCTCACAAATGAATAAAAATCGCGTTTATCAAATTCTACATAATCGTAAATTTGGCGTTGAAAGCGCTAAATGGATAAAAGAAACTCGCGATGAAGCTTACATCGAAATTTTTGAACAGGATAAATAGAATGACTACCCGCATAGCCATAACTCCCGGAGAACCCGCTGGTATAGGACCTGATTTAGTTATTTTTATAGCGCAGCAGGCTTGGCCAGTACAACTTGTCGTCGTGGCATCAAAAAAACTAATAAAACAGCGTGCTAAACAACTAAATTTACCAATAACACTCATTGATTACGATGCTAACCTTGAAGCTACTCCTCAAGTCGCTGGTACGTTAACTATATTAGATATACCACTTGCTCAATCATGTATCGCAGGCACTCTTGATACAAATAACGGTGCTTATGTTGTTGAAACCCTAAAAATTGCTAGTGATAAAAACATGTCTGGGGAATTCGAGGCCATCGTAACAGGGCCAGTGCATAAAGGCTTAATCAATAAGTCAGGTGTTCCTTTTAGCGGTCACACAGAATTTTTTGCTCTTCAAGCTAACTGCTCTGATGTAGTAATGATGTTAGCTACCAAAGGTTTGCGTGTCGCATTAGTGACAACTCACATACCACTTGCCTATGTAGCAAAAGCTATTACTTTCGAGAGATTACAAAAAGTAACTCGTATACTACATAAAGACTTACAAAGTAAGTTTGGCATAAAAAACCCGAAAATATATGCTTGTGGCATCAATCCTCATGCCGGTGAAGATGGTCATTTAGGTCGAGAAGAAATAGACGTAATGGAACCAGCATTTGCCGAGCTAAGAGCCGAAGGCATTAATATTATTGGCCCCTTACCAGCAGATACCATATTCCAAGAAAAATACTTAGAAGATGCTGATGCAATTTTAAGTATGTACCATGATCAAGGTTTACCGGTATTAAAATACAAAGGCTTTGGCTCATCAGTTAATATCACTTTAGGTTTGCCTTTTATTCGCACCTCAGTAGACCATGGTACTGCATTAGAACTAGCAGGTACTGGAGAAGCAGACTCTGGCAGCATGATAGAAGCCATTAGCAGTGCAATTAATCTAATAAAAAGTAGCGAGTAGTGAAAGAGTATACAAGAGATAATCTATGAACAGTAAAACCCATTTAGGTCACCAAGCAAAAAAACGTTTTGGCCAAAATTTTCTTCATAATGAAGCTGTCATCAGCGATATTATTGATGTTATTAATCCAGAGCCCGGAGAAAACTTAGTCGAAATAGGCCCTGGCCTTGGTGCGTTAACTGAGCCTGTGATAGAACGAGCAGAAAAATTATCAGTCGTTGAACTTGATAGGGACTTAGCCAAAAGGCTACGTCACCACCCATTTTTAGCACCCCACTTAACCATTTATGAAACCGATGCTTTAAGCTTTGATTTTGCCCAACTTGCCACAGATGAAAGACCCTTACGCATTTTTGGCAACCTACCTTATAACATCTCTACACCCTTAATTTTTCACCTACTCACTTTTAAAGACAAAGTTCAAGACATGCACTTTATGCTGCAAAAAGAAGTAGTGCAGCGCATGGCTTCGGGACCAGACTGCAAAGCTTATGGTCGATTATCAATTATGACCCAATACCAATGCCAAGTAATCCCAGTAATGGAAATAGGTCCTGAAGCATTTAAACCCGCACCTAAGGTCGACTCTGCTATTGTGAGATTAATTCCACATCATAATATTAAAAACCCAGTAAAAGACATAGGGGCTCTTAATACCGTCTGTTTAGCGGCGTTTAATCAACGCAGAAAAACCATCCGTAATGGCTTTAAAAATCTCATTAGCGTAGCACAATTAGAAAGTCTTAATATTGATGCTAATTTGCGTCCAGAAAATTTAACGATTGATGATTACATCATGCTGGCAAATTTTATTGTTGATAATCCTCCAGAGCCAAGTGCGCCAGATAAGAAGAAACTTTCGCGACGTGCAATGAAAAGAGCAGAAGAGCAAAGTGATGGCTAAAACGTTAGAGAGTAAATGGCTGTATACCCATGATATGTCAAAGCGTGAGTTACAGCATGCCTGAGCGAACCATAGTCAAGGCACATTTATTTTCTTCATGGTTGTTAGGAGAATATACTCCTGAACAACCATTCTATTCAATTAATGCTTTGCCTAAAAAAATTTCTAATGCCAGCTAAATTCTACATATTGAGGTAACATGAGTATATATTTAGTTGGTGATATTCAAGGCTGTTATAGCGAATTAATTGCTTTATTAGAGCAGGTTTCTTTCAATAGCAAAGTTGATCAACTTTATGTAGCAGGGGATATTGTTGCTAGAGGACCCGACTCTTTAGCAACACTACGCTTTATAAAATCACTTAATAATTCGGTAAAGGTAGTACTTGGCAATCATGATCTACATTTACTTGCTGTTCATGCGGGTATCAAAAAAGTAAAAAAACAAGATTTACTCAACGAATTGCTCAATGCTGACGATGTTGATGAATTAATGAATTGGTTAGCCCAACAACCACTATTACAAAAAATAGGCAATGATAACGCCTATATGAGTCATGCTGGCATCTCCCCCCAATGGACTTTAACGCAAGCGATAGAGCAAGCAGCTTTTGCTCAACAACGGCTTAGCTCTAGTGATAGAAACACTTGGTTATCATCAATGTACGGTGAGAAACCAAATAATTGGAGGCAAGCTAAAAGTGAAATAGAGAAATTTCGCTACACAATTAACGCATTTACCCGTATGCGCTACTGCTATATCAATAAAAACCTCGAGTTCGATAGTAAGTTAGCGCCCGAGATCCTTCCTCAAAGCAATCAACAATCAAGCAGCACGTTATTACCTTGGTATGAATTATCATCAACGATCAATAAAACAGCCTGGGTATTTGGTCACTGGGCTACGTTAATGGGTAAATGCTCTCATCAAAATATTTATCCATTAGACACAGGGTGTGTTTGGGGAAATCATTTAACCCTATTACGTTGGCATGATAAAAAAATGTTTACCGAACCTTCACATAAGCGATAAGAAAACGGTGTAGCTTTGTATATATCTGATATGCCAACGCACGTTGGAAATAAATTTTTTAATAGATGAGTTTATAAAGTTTTCAATAGCAGTTCTCCGGTTAAAATAAGTATTGTCGCTCCTCAAATGAGTAAAACCTTTAAATTTATAATTGCCATCGCTAAAAAATTAAGACTGGATCACAATAATCATGTTGGTGTTTACATTGCAAAACTCACACAAATAACGTTAAAACAATTATAACAGTACTCCTAGAGTGGTTTTTTTGTTTTTACACGATCAAAATCAACAACATCTATTGACAACAACTACCACAGCTTTATAATCCATAGCGCTTGAAGTTAGTTTTATATTTTTGTACACCATTTCGATGTTATGTTTTGCTTGTTTACCCGTAATAGGTTTTTGACCCGTAATAAATAACCCGTCCTGTTTTATAAGTAATAGCAACACTTTTTAGCAAACCCGCTTTCATTATTTATTAGTCGACCAAGTCAAAAATAAATAATGAAGCTAATTACTCATAAATAAATAGGAAATTCATATGTCTACTACTACTGGTACAGTAAAATGGTTTAACGAAGCTAAAGGTTTCGGTTTCATCGAGCAAGAAAGTGGCCCTGACGTTTTCGCTCATTTCAACGCGATTGTTGGTGACGGTTTCAAAACTTTAGCTGAAGGTCAAAAAGTTGAATTTACAGTTACTGAAGGTCAAAAAGGCCCACAAGCTGAGAACATTGTAGCTCTTTAATTTTTATTAATTAAAAGTACAAAAAAAAGCGAGTAACCTTAAGGTACTCGCTTTTTTATTATTCTAACGATTCATTTATCAAAATATAATAAAAATACCAAGCTAATAAATTATCCTGTACCTGGCTTTAATATAGACAAAATGCTTAATCGTTCTAAATCACAATAATCAACCGCTTCACATAATACATCACTGTCAATTCCTAATACCGTTAACTGCACATCATTAAGCAACAGCTGAAAGGGTTCGGCTTTAAATGTTTTTTGTTGGATCATAATTCGTTTAGCAACAAAGAGTAATTGTGACTCGGTACTCACTTGGCTAAAGTCAGCCTTATCTTGATGACGAATAGGAGCTACTAAGCTATAAGGTAACTGCCACAGCTTTAAAAGTTCAGCACTACACTCACCATAAGTGAAGGCTAAAATATCCTGCTGTTTAAGCCAAGGTAAATAAGTTATATCCTCACTATAGCACTGCTCTATTTTTTCAGGTGAGAGTTGTTGAATAATAAGTTCACCAATATTATGCAGTAAACCAAGTATAAACAATCGCTCAGCATTGGGTACATTCAAATGACAGCCCAAATACTTAATAAGTAAGGCGCAATCAACACTCCGCTCCCAAAAGTCTTCCAAATAGTCTTTTTTCGCTGAAATATTTTTAAATGCTTGCATTGAAAAATAAGCAATGACTAAATTATAAACTTCGGTAATGCCTAACACCAATACAGCTTTAGAAATGGTGTCTATTTTGCCAGGGTAATTAAAAAAAGAACTATTAGCTAACTTTAAAATAGTTCCCGTAAGCGCAGGATCAACTAAAATGACATCACTGATATTATCAATCGTTGATGATTCGTCATCAATCAATTCTTTAATACGAAGAAAAGAATCTGAAAGTACAAATATCTCACTGGCTTGGTCAGCATATTCAATGGCATCCATAAAATAATCATCCGGTAAATAGAAACAAAACACATTGTTAATTAAAATAATTCAGTAGCCTGAATCTAGCATACTTAACCAAAGCCGAATACTCTACACCATTAATATTCCACACTAATTTGATAAGAAGAAAACTTACGCATATTAATAACCCCCTGCTCAAAAATAAGGTATTGACCTTTTATACCTAACAAAACACCTGACACACTGGCTGTTTTATCAAAATTAAACGAACTGATTTTAGTTAAATATTGACTAACCGGATAATTTATATCAACGATGTCTTCATCAAGTAATTGCACGGCATCATCACCAAACTTTAATGCTATTTCGTCTAAACGCGTCTTTATTTTAGGAATCAGCACTTTAGCTTGAGCTTTTAGATCAATCCCATCATTACTGCCTTTAAGCATTGCCCGCCAATTGGTTTTATCACCAATATATTCAGTCAAAGCTGTTTCAACTAACCCTGACTGTAAGCGAGTGCTTACTTTAAAGATAGGGAGTGCTTGTGTTGCTCCTTGATCAATCCATCGAGTTGGTAATTGAGTATGACGAGTAATTCCTACTTTTAACGCGGAAGTATTCGATAAATAAACATAATGATCCACCATACAATGTTGCTCACCCCACTGTGGCTCACGACAGGTACCTAGGTGATGGTGGCAAGTTTCAGGCTTCATAATGCACATATCACACTGCGCTAGTTTAATCATACAAGGGTAACAAAACCCCTGAGAGTAACTTTTTTTAGTCGCTTTACCACAATGTTTGCAGGCAATTTTACCATGAAAATTTAACGTTAAGGTTTTACCTATTATAGGATTCAAGGCAATACTTTGTTTCTCAGTGGTATCCGAATTTATCGCGGCTAAAGGTAATTGGTATTGTACTAAGTTATTAGTATCAAGTTGCGCCGTTAATTTTTCTATAGCGCCTATTTCACTTATTGGCATGTTTGCTCTCTATCATTATCTTCAATATTAAAATTGTATTTTTCGTGTTTAATTACTGTTTTCGAGTGTGTTATTTGTGTAAGCCATTATTAGGCTTTCTAATGGTCTACTTTTCTACGTAATGCTTTATTAGAGCTAGCTTTCTTTTTTGAATCTAGTCGTCTTAGATTTGAGCCTTTTGTCGGCTTAGTTGGCCGTCTAGTTTTTTTAACAACCATTGCCGAAATGATTAACGCTTTCAAACGCTTTAGCGCATCGTCTTTGTTCATTGATTGCGTTCTAAATGATTGAGCTTTGATAACGATAACCCCATCACTTGATATACGGCTATCTGATAGCTTTAGTAATCTTTCTTTGTAAATGGCAGGTAATGATGATCGCTTAATATCAAAACGTAAATGTATAGCGGTTTCTACCTTATTGACTCGCTGGCCTCCGTTGCCAGTCGCCCTTATTCCAGTAAGTTCAATTTCCCAATCGGCAATGATTACTGTATTTGATATCTCTAGCACTTTTATTTACCATTAATTTAAAATAACTAACATTTTCACTTTATGACTCAAAACAACACTTGGACTGTTTATTTTCTTCGCTGTAATGATAATAGCTTATATACAGGTATCACCACGGACATAGAACGACGTCTGCACCAACACAACAATACTAAGCTAGGAGCAAAGTATACGCGAGCCAGACGACCAGTAAAACTTGTTTATAGTGAAACCTCTGTAGATAAAAGCACAGCAAGTAAACGTGAATATCAATTACGAACACTGACTAAAAAACAAAAAGAAAAATTAGTCTTGGCTTACCCCAACTCCCCCATTACTGATTAGAGGTCTGCTGAGTTGGTTTTACACTCATTTTTTTCGATTTATACACTTAGTACTGTTAGAATGTCCTGTTTGTTAACTAATGCTAAATCAGTAAGTAAATTAGCATTAAATCAGTACTAAATTTTATTTAAAGATGAAAGTTGTAACTATGTCGCAAGAAAAAATGTTTATTGAACAATACTGCTCTATTAATAATGATCAAATCAGCTTTACCCGCCAACAAGGCAGTGATTTTGCTAAACAAGTCGCTGATGATTTTAACCCTTTGCATAATATCGAAACCAAGCGATTTTGTGTGCCGGGCGATCTACTGTTTTCAATAATCATCGCTAAATCTGGTCTGTATAAAGAAATGAGTTTTAACTTTTCAGGTATGGTGAATGATGGCGTAGCATTAACGTTTCCTAATGAAATCATTAATAGTTTTGATATTGTCGATAGCAAAGATAAAACCTATTTAACCGTAGAGGCAAGTGGCGAGAAAACTCACTGTACATCATTAATAAATGCCTTAACTAAAGCCTATGTTGACTTTTCTGGTCATACTTTTCCTGATATTTTAGTTAAATTAATGACTGAAAACAATGTCATGATTAACCCTAGTCGCCCTATGGTTATGTATCAATGCATGAAGATAAGCTTAGAGCGTCTTGATATTACTACCCTAACACTAAAATTAGCGAAAACAAGTTTAACTATTGAAGGGAAACGTGGCAATGCTTGGCTTGAGTTTGATTTAATCAGTGATGGTGAAATAGTTGGCCATGGTAAAAAGCACATGTTATTAAGTGGTTTACGTGAATATAACCAAGATAGTGTTGATACTATGGTAGCGCAATATAAAAAATCAAAAACAACTTATAGTGGCCAATAAATCGTTCACTGATATACAGCATTAAACGCAATAACGGCTAACTTAAATCTTATTGACACTGAACTTCGGGCTATTTGTATTCCTGTTCAAAATCAAATCGCTGTGCTTGCTTATCTTCACTACAAGAGGCAAACACGGCTAAACTTTTAGGACGATTACACTGAGCTGGCTGTTGGTAAAACTTAAGCCATGCTCGTTTTTTGTTTCCTTGATATTTCGATTTAATCACAATGCTATTACTCGTCTTAAACGGTGTGCCTGCTGATATTTTTGTATGCGTAGCTTTTTTATAAGTTGCACTATACTGATTACTGGTTTTTTTACTGTTTTTCTTAGTTTTACTCTTGGCTTTTCTACCTCGTCCTTGCTCACATTGCCACCATTTATCGCGCGCTTTATCTTCTCTGGCTCGTAAACTAATTCCACGTTGTGATGAATAACCACTACGCTGCATTGCTTGAATATTATGTAACTTTTCTAATAAAGGTTTACAGCGTTTTTTGGCCTCACTAACCGGAGAATACAACAGCAATACGCTAATAAAAATGATCGATTTAATAAGATACATAGATTCAATCCTTGAATTATTTTTCCATGAATAACTTTATATAAACAATTTGTTATAAATAATAATATTAGACTAAAAATTGAACTATGATTACTTTAATGACTTAGACATGGATGTTATGGATGAAATTATTCATTATTGCTTTGCTTATACTCTTCTCAGTAAACTCTCAAAGCACACCTCAACCAAAACCAGCTATTCAACATGCGACAGTTTATAAAGCGGTTACTGATATTAGCCAATATTGGCTGTCTGAGAAGCTTGATGGTATGCGTGGCTACTGGAATGGCACACAACTATTAACACGCCAAGGTAACCTTATACATAGCCCTAAATGGTTCACCCAAAATTGGCCTAACAACGTAATGGATGGCGAATTATGGGTTAAAAGAGATCATTTTCAACAAACACTTTCTTGTGTCAGAAAAAAGCATATCGATGAAACTTGTTGGCAAGTAGTTCGCTTTATGCTGTTTGATCTTCCAGAACATGGCGGTTTTTTTACCGAGCGAGTAGCAGCCATGCAACAATTAACAGAGCAAGTAAACTCGCCCTATTTATCAATGATCGAGCAATTTAGACTCACCACGGTTGAGCAACTACATCAAACCCTTAATAGCGTAATGAACAATAACGGTGAAGGGCTAATGTTACACCATGGTGGTGCTTATTATCATGTTGGTAGAACCGTTAATATAATGAAGCTAAAAAAACACCAAGACGCCGAGGCAGTAGTGATAGCACACATTGGAGGTAAAGGTAAATATCAAGGCGTACTAGGTGCGCTTCAAGTAAAAACAGCTCAGGGTATCATTTTCAAAATAGGCTCTGGCTTTAGTGATACAGAGCGGCATCAACCACCAGCCATTGGCAGTTTAATCACCTTTAAGTACAATGGTAAAACCAGAGCAGGTATACCAAGGTTTGCCCGTTTTTTTAGAGTTCGAGAGTAAAGTACTAAATCGATAAACTAGCTTTTGGGTTGATAAGTAAAAATAAGTACCTTTAAGCCTTTCCCTTGATGTGCCTCTTTAAACACTTCGGGGTTAGTAAGTTGTTGCTCAAACGTACAATCAGGACACTCACGCGCTACTTCGTCTTTTAGAAATTGTTCATCAAGATCTGGTGAATTTAAACATAGCATCAACTTAGCACCCGCATTCATCCATTGAGGAATTCGACGAATAATTTTAGCGTAATCACGTGTAATATTGACACTGCCTTTTTGAAAAGATGGTGGATCACAAATTAATAAATCATATTTGCCATATTTTTTAATACGGCTATTAGATTTAAAAATATCTAGCCCTTCAAAAATAATTTTCTTACCGTCTTTTTTTGCTAGTTGATTTAATTGATGGTTTTCTCGTCCTTTACTTAAAGACGCTTTACTTAAATCTATGTTAACAACTTTACTCGCGCCACCTGCAGTAGCAGCAACAGAAAAGGCGCAAGTATAAGCAAATAAATTCAGAACACTCTGGCCTTCAGCATGCTCTTTTACCCAAGCTCGACCATTACTCATATCTAAAAACAAACCACTGTTTTGTGCTTTACCAAACTCAATATGGTATGACAAATCATTTTCTGTCACCACCGTCTTATTGATCGCCTCACCAAGTAATACCTGTGTAGGGGAAAACTTTTCATACCGACGCTGCACTTGCACACTACAACACTCGCTAATTAGCATTTGTAATGCCTTTGCTTGTGTTAGTAGCCAAGCTTCGTCTACCGCTTGATAAAGCGTAATTAAAATAACAGGAGATAACCAATCAACATTTACATGAGATAAGTTTTCATAGGCATGGCCACGCCCATGAAAAAGACGTTGGCAATCGGTAAAATTAGTAGCTGTAATGTGTTTAATCATAAGAAAATATCAGTAATGGATAAAAAAAAGCCGGCCAATAATAACATTGACCGGCTTGCTTACTCAAAGTAATTTATGAGTTGTGTTGTCTATATTAGAAACCAAACAAACTAACATCAAAGAACTTATGCGCAACGGTATTAATAAAAATCACTAACACGATAGCGGGAATAAATGTACCTAACGAGAAGTTTATGTATTTCTCAACCCAAGAGCCAATATAACCATCGTTACCAATACTTAACTGCTCGGATAGATTATTTTTCTTCCAGCGGTAACTAACAAACACACAAAGTAAGAAACCATTCAGTGGTAAAATAGTGTCATAGAAAACATCAACCACCACATCAAAAAATGATTTGGTCTTTCCTGCATACGAGGTAAATTCAGTAAAAAAGGTAACCATACCAAACGAAACCGTCGCAAATACCGTTAAAATACCAGCGGTCATTAACAAAATTGATAACGCTTTTTTACGGCTATGTTTTTTCTCAGTCACTAAGTAAGACACTGGTACTTCAAGAATTGATACTAACGACGTTATTGCGGCAAAAAACACTAAAATAAAGAAAAAAGTGGCAACTGTACTAGCACCAATGTAACCAATAGAAGTTTGTAACGCTAAAAATATTTTAGGTAAAAAGGTAAAAATTAATGATACCGAGCTGTCACTTAACTCATTTGGATTAACATCAGGATTAAACGAGAACACTGCAGGTAAAATCATTAAACCGGCGATAAAAGCGACACCCGTATCAGTAAGCGCGACTAATTTTGCTGAATTAGGAATATTCGTTTGATTGTTAATGTATGAGCCGTAGGTGATTAAAATCCCCATACCAAGAGACAAAGAGAAGAAGGCTTGAGACAAAGCACCATTAATAACGCTTGGCGTTATTTTACTGATATCAGGGATTAAGAAAAACTTCACACCCGCCATAGCATTATCAAGCGTTAATACAAAAGCAACCATAATGATCAGCATAACAAATAATGTTGGCATTAATATTTTTGCTGCTTTTTCAATGCCATCTTTGACACCTGCAACCAAAATAAAGTTTATAATTGCAGCAACAACAGCCATGGCTATAAACAAATAAGGGCTATTAATAAACTCGCCAAAACCGCCATTACTCGCTAAATAATCTAAATTACCCGTTATGGTTAAAACAATGTAGCCAAAAACCCATACAGTTATCACCATGTAAAATACTGCGATCATAAAAGGGGTTAGTACACCAAAAAAACCTACTGTTCCCCATAATCGACTATTCTGACTTAACGCTTTATAAGCACCAACTGGTTCTTTTGCTGTTTTTCTACCTACCGCCATTTCCGCAATCATCACGGGTAAGCAGATTAAAAAAACAAAGAAGGCGTACATGAGTAAAAACGCACCTCCACCATTTTTCGCTGCATTCACCGGAAAACCCACTAAATTACCAATACCTACAGCAGAGCCTGCAGCAGCAAGAATAAAACCAATACGCGAGCTAAAATGCTCTCTCGATGCGCTCATAAACGTCCTTCACTTTTACTTATTATAATTTATATATACCCATGTAACTTCAACATAGGTATGAATGATCGTTTGATGCTAGTAAGCCTTACTAGCATTGTCTTCTTTCAGTAAAGCATTAATTATCGCAAAGTGCATAATATATAGTCCACTGTTTATTTTTACTATACGAACTTACCTAGAAAATAATTTAGGATTCATCACCGTTAGAATACCGATAGCATCCTCTGCTGCAATTTCAGCAACTTGATTTATATCATCTTTACTCAAGCCTAAACTTTTGCATAGTGATTGATCAATCACAGCATCATAGTCAAATTTATCACTATGACTATCAAGTAACGCTAACCTTGAAGCTAAATTCAATACTTTAACATCTTGATTTATTTGATTACTTTTTGCTTGATTGAAATGACGAATAGGAATGATGATTTTTTCAGGAAGTTGCCAAATTTTTAGTAATTCGGCTGAAATATCCGTATAGGTAAAACCTAATGCTAACTCTTGTAAATCCCAAGGTAAATTGTCTCGATTATAGTGTTCACAGCGTTGGGCAATTTCAGGGCTGATTTTAGCCACTAACAGTTCACCAAAGTTCTGCAATAAACCCGCAACAAAAAGACGTTCAATATCTTTTATACCCGCTTTTATTGCTAAGTTTTTACTGACTAAGCCACAATAAATACTCATTCGCCAAAAACGTTTAAGATCGATAGCCTGGTTAGCAAAATGCTTAAATGCCGAAGCGGCAACATCCACCAGCATCATATTATAAATTGCTTGTGTACCAATAATAGTAATAGCCCTAGAAATAGTACTAATTTCACCGGGAAAGCTATAAATGGCACTATTCGCTATTTGTAACAATCGTGAGGTCATGGAAGGATCAACACTAATCACATCAGCAAAATCACTAATCCCTGAATTTTCATCTTCCATCAACGCTTTTATTTTTAAACAAGCATCTGGCAGAGCAAAAGAGCCGTTGGCTTGTAAGGCGTATTCACGCGAATTCATCATATTTTCCATCCTATCTACTAATGAGTAAAACACAGCTCCATTTACTACTTATTTTTTGTTTAAAAAATAGAAGGGTATACCGCTATCTTCTTTTGTTTTGTCGATTTCTACTTTGAATAACTTAAACACATCCAACGTTGTTCTGCCGGCTACTTGAGCGTAGGCAGTCATTAAATAATTTAATTTGTTAGCATCAAGAAAGGCACCATAGTGTTTAATCTAGCATTGTTTCTAACCACTTAGCCCGAACTAAGCATGAGCAAACACTCAAATTAACTTTTTCGCCCGTTCAAGAGAGAAATGCTATTATGACTCTACAGCGTTTTTAAGTGAAGTAACATCTGCCGTATTAACATTAAAACCAGCAAGGTTTATCTCATCAATAAAATAGTTTGTCATTTTACGATAAAAAATATTTATTTGCCGCAGTTACAATTTCAATAATGGCCGGATGTTTTAGCCTACGCTCAGGAGAGATAATATAATAATGCTCTTCAATTTCATCGTTACGCCCAATAACTTTTACATCATATTTATCAATAATATATTCTTCAATGAGTGTCGGACTGCTAAAAATACCAAAACCTGCTTGTCCAAAGGTCTTCATCAACGCACTATCGTCGAACTCTGCCACAATGTTTGGTGATATATTATTCTTTTCTAGCCACGATGATAAACGTGTTCTTACTGCTGATTTTTTACTCTGTATTAACCAAGGTAACTCTGATAATGATTGAGGAAAATCACTCTGGCAATTTTGTAATAGTGTTTCTGCTGCAAAAAAAGTAAAACCACTTTCAACAAGTAGGTGATTATATGCTTTCACATGATTGCCCAACTGAAGCGGTTGGTCTGTCAATATACAATCTAACTTATTAACCGCTAAATCTGCCACTAAATTATTTTGATTACCTTCCACACAAATCAAGCGCACTCGCTCTTTCATCTTTAACACAGGAGAAAGTAACTGATGAGCCAATACTTTAGGTATTACATCGGTTATGCCAACCGTAAATGTTTGCCATAACACGGGTTGTTGTCTTTTTAATATATGTTTTATTTCATCGCCTAATTGAAAAATTTCTTCTGCATAACTGTAAATTAATCGACCAATTTCAGAAAGAAATAATTTTTTTCCTTTGCGATCAAATAGTTTAATACCAACTTGAGCTTCAAAACTGGTGATTTGCCCACTTATCGTTTGTGGAGTTAAATTCAATCTTATACTTGCCTTGCTAATACTCCCTTCGGTCGCAACGACATAAAAATAAAATAAATGATTATAGTTAAGTGGGCTCATATATTATTACACCAATTTTTTTCGATGATAAGATCAATAATATTCGATTTTACCTACAACAACAAGTGGACTATAAATAAGGTGTTACCTATAAAACAAAGTCTTAGATAATTTTATTTTTTTGTAATAACGATCGAGAAAAAATATTTTTCTCTCGTTAACTTTATTCTTATCACTAAAATCACGAGCAATAAGTTGGATAAACTTATCACTGTTCGTATAAATGACCTGATAAAAATAATGAGGTAATAAAAGTAAGCATAACGCGGAGTGAAGTAGATGAAGATCGATATTCAGAACGCTTTAGATAATTTAGATCCTACCGTAGAAGCTGATATTCAGCGAAGACTACTGCTCGCATTGTCAAAAGTGAAATCTCATATTTCTTCTATCACTTTTATACTATCAGATGTTGTTAATGAGATAGATCATCATGCCACTCATTGCTCATTATCTATTACACTCAAACGATTATCAGACATATTAGTTGAAGAAACTCAAACTGACTTCAATAGCGCTATCGATCGTACCATTCAAAAAGCAACTCATATTATTTCTCGTAAAATTTCAACGGGAGGCAATGAAAGATTATGAAGCTACATACCATCAGCTTGTTTTTAACGTTATCCGCCTTTTGGCTGTTAAATTCAGCTCACAATACTCTGCTAATTTTATTACTTGGCCTCGCTGCCATCGCGCTAGTTTTAGTCATTACTCATAAAATGGATGTGGTTGATCAGGAATCACAGCCACTTTATTTAACACCTAAAATTTTTAGCTACTATTTATGGCTTATCAAAAAAATAATTCAAGCTAATATCATTGTAGTAACACATATTTGGTTAGGTAGTAAAAGCATATCTCCGACCTTAAGATGGATTAAAATCAGCCCAAAAACTGATATGGGAAAGGTAATATATGCAAATTCCATCACCTTAACCCCTGGCACTGTAGCAATAGACCTTGTCGATGACAAAATTCTGGTACACGCACTACTTCAAAAAGATATTGAGTCATTACTTGCTGGTGAAATGGATCGCCGCGTAAGCTTGTTGGAACACTAATGTTAATTGCTGCCACGCTCGCTATTTTTATTGCCATGATTTTAGCCATCGTACGAGGAATTGTGGGTCCCACACTTTATGATCGAATTTTAGCGGTCAATATGTTCGGTACTAAAACAGTGTTACTGATTTCACTGTTAGGTTTTGTTATGGGGCGGCCTGAGTTTTTAGATATTGCGATTGTCTACGCGCTTATCAATTTTATCAGTGTCATTGGTATTTTACGTTACTCAGATACCAACGAACTTAAACACTTATCTCATGATAAAAAATCGTTAGAAAAGGAGCCTTAAATGGACATAATTATAAATATTAGCGGTGCCTTGTGCTTATTTATTGGCAGTTTTCTCTGTATCTCCGGCGCTATTGGCATTTTACGTTTTCCCGATTTTTATACTCGTATGCATGCTGTGGGGGTAACCGATACTCTAGGTGCAGGAATGATTTTAATCGGTCTGATGTTTTATAGCCCTGACTTTTTAACCTTTTCAAAATTAGTAATGATTCTGTTGCTTACGTTACTCATTGGCCCTACGACTAGCCATGTACTAGCAAAGGCTGCGATGAAAAATGGCTTGATGCCAGAACTAGCAAAAACTGACCATGATAAAAATAAGGACAAGGAGATAAACTCATCGAACTCTTGATTAATATTGTTTTATTGACCTTGTTGGTCGTGGTTGCTTTTGCCATTATCAGAATGAAAGATCTGTTTGCGGTAATAATGTTACTGGGTATCTATGGTCTATTATCCGCTAGTTTTTTTGTTGCTATGGATGCTGTCGATGTCGCTTTTACTGAAGCTGCTGTTGGCGCTGGTATATCGACTTTACTAATGTTAGTGGTTATCACTATGACCGGACGCAGCGAAAGAACAACCCGACATAAGCCCTTGCTAGCACTGCTAGTTATTATTTTTACTGGCGCTTTACTGATCTATGGCACGTTAGATATGCCATATTTTAGCTCCGCCGATGCCCCAATTCACAGTCATGTTACTCCCCGCTACATTAATGATTCGATGGAGGAGATTGGCATACCTAATATCGTTACCTCTGTACTTGCAAGTTATCGAGCCTTCGATACTTTTGGTGAAGTGGTTGTTATTTTCACTGCAGGTATTGGAGTACTAGCACTGTTATCCGTTGTTCGTCATCCAGAAAATAATAACAAAATCACTACAGTAAATGACGCTATGCATGAGCAGTATCTTATTATTCGTATTGTTACCAAAATTTTATTGCCGTTCATTTTATTATTTGCACTCTATGTGCAATTTCATGGCGATTTCGGTCCTGGTGGTGGTTTTCAGGCTGGGGTGATCTTTGCTGCAGCAATTATTTTGTATGCTATGTTATTTGGGTTAAATACCGCTAGAAAAGTCATTAACCAATCCTTTGTCCAGTTAATTGCCGCTATTGGCGTTTTGTTATATGGCTGTGTTGGTGTCGTTTCTTTACTCAACGGTGGGAATTTTTTTGATTACAACGTGTTATCTGATGACCCCGTTACTGGTCAGCATTTGGGGATTTTGTTAATTGAGTGGGGCGTAGGTTGTACGGTCGCCTCAGTTATGATCATTATCTTCTTTAGTTTTGCCGGTCGTCGTGAAATACAACTACACAATAAAAATGTTAGTGATAAAGATCAGGAGTCGTCATTATGATCATGGGCCTTTTAAATTACTGGGTTGTTGTTGTACTCATGATGAGTGGGCTTTACATCATTATTGCTCACGGTAACTTAATAAAAAAAATAGTTGGACTCGCTATTTTTCAAACCTCGGTATTCATTTTTTATATTAGCATGGCAAAAGTCGAAGGGGGTAGCGCCCCCATATTGGCCGACAATATAACGCTATTCTCTAATCCACTACCTCATGTTTTAATTCTCACCGCGATTGTGGTTGGTATTGCGACCACCGCTTTAGCTCTTGCACTAGTGGTTCGCATTAAAGAAGCTTATGGCAGTATTGAAGAAGAAGATATTCAGCATTTAGATAATCAAACTCAAGCAGAATCAAAACTACAAGCACAACAAGCAACAGAAGGTGATCAAGCGTGATATCACACCTGCCCATTTTACAGGTCATTGTACCGTTAATGGCAGCCCCTTTATGTTTGCTATTAAAACGTGCGCAGTTAGTTTGGTTATTTGCACTATTTGCTAGCAGTTTAGCGTGTTTCATCAGCATATTATTGCTACAGCAAGTGATGACTTCAGGCGTAATTAGTTATGAATTAGGGGGATGGGAAGCACCTTGGGGCATTGAATATCGAATTGATAAACTCAATGCATTTTTGCTATTGATTATTTCAGCAATTAGTACGGTGGTTTTAATTGCAGCCCAAACCAGCATAGAAAAAGAAATCCCCAAGGATAAACATACCCTATTCTACATATTATACTTATTATCCCTAACCGGTATGCTAGGTATTGTGTCAACGGGAGATGCCTTTAATGTCTTTGTTTTTCTTGAGATATCTTCACTATCGGCATATGCATTAATCGCCCTAGGCAATGACAGACGAGCACTTTGGGCTTCTTATCAATACCTTATCATGGGAACTATTGGCGCTACCTTTATATTAATTGGCATTGGTCTGATGTATCAAATGACTGGTACATTAAATATGGAAGATCTATCTCAACGCTTACCTCAAGTGGCACAAACACGGACTGTATTTACCGCCTTTGCTTTTGTTATTGTTGGCGTCTGTTTAAAATTAGCCTTGTTCCCTCTTCATTTATGGCTACCTAATGCATACGCGTTTGCGCCATCTATTGTCACCGCTTTCTTTGCGGCAACGGCAACAAAAGTCGCAATTTATTTACTTATTCGCTTCACTTTTACCGTATTTGGTCTTTCTTTTTCTTTTACAACATTACCTTTGCAAGGCTTGTTTCTGACATTAGGTTTAGCGGGGATCTTTGTTGCATCAAGCGCAGCTATTTATCAAAAAAATGTTAAACATGTCTTTGCTTATTCAAGCATAGCGCAGGTTGGCTACATTATTATTGGGCTAAGTACCAGTACCATTACGGGGTTAACAGCAACTTTACTGCACTTGTTTAACCATGCTCTTATGAAAAGTGCCATTTTTTTAGCGCTAGGTGCTGTAGTTTATCGATTAGGTTCTATTCAACTAAGTAGTTTTTATGGTTTAGGTCGTCAAATGCCACTGACTATGGCCGCCATTACAATCGGTGGATTAAGCTTAATTGGCGTGCCTCTCACCGTAGGATTTGTTAGTAAATGGTATTTATTGATCGCATTAATTGAGCATGGTTGGTGGCCTGTTGCCGTACTTGTGCTGTTAGGATCATTACTCGCTATCGTTTACGTGTGGCGTATTGTAGAAGCTGCCTATTTTAAAGAGCCGTTAGCGGGAACTATGCCGGTAAAAGAAGCCCCAGTGTTGTTTCTTATCCCTATATGGACCTTGATTATCGCTAATATTTACTTTGGTATTGATACCCGACTTAGCGTGCAGGTTGCACAATCTGCAGCGCAAAGTTTATTTGGAGTATCACCATGAATTTTTCTTTAGAGCTGATGCTACAATTAACCATTACAGTACCTTTAATAACAATACTCGGTATTATTTTTGCCCGTAACCACCCAAATATTCGTGAAACGATCACAATTATCGCAAGTATGCTATTACTGTATATTGTCGTAAATTTATATAAAAGCCTACTCTCTGGTAAAACTGTTGATATTTTTTGGTGGGAAATTATGCCCAATTTAAGCATTAGTTTTTCCATTGAGCCGCTAGGCATAATATTCGCTTTAATCGCCAGCTTCTTATGGTTGATCACTACATTGTATGCCATTGGTTACATGCGTAGCCATCAGGAGGAAAACCAAACTCGTTTTTATAGTTTTTTTGCTTTAGCTATTAGCGCGGTAATGGGTATTGCATTTGCTGACAATCTATTTACATTATTTGTTTTTTATGAAATTTTGACCCTTTCGACCTACCCTTTAGTGACCCATGCCGGCAGCGAAAAAGCCAAACAAGGCGGAAGAGTTTATTTAGGCATTTTACTAAGTACTTCAATTGCGTTTTTACTATTGGCCGTAGCTAGCACTTGGTTTATCACTGGCACTTTAGATTTCAAGCAGGGAGGGGTTTTTGATGCTAACGTTGATAAAACCATTGCAGGAATGCTACTTGTACTGTTTATTTTTGGCATTGGTAAAGCAGCAATAATGCCTTTTCATCGGTGGTTGCCTGCCGCGATGGTTGCGCCAACACCAGTCAGTGCATTATTGCATGCTGTTGCTGTGGTAAAGGCCGGTGTTTTCACCATTTTAAAAGTCTGTGTGTTTATTTTTGGCTTAGATTTATTAGCGGTATTACCGACAACGCAATTCTTACTCTATTTGGCTGGCGCTTCAGTATTACTGGCCTCACTCGTAGCTATGCGACAAGATAACTTAAAAGCAAGACTTGCCTATTCAACCATCAGTCAATTGGGTTACATCACTATAGGTGCGCTATTAGCTACATCTTCAGGTGTTATTGGTAGCTCTATGCATATTGCCACCCATGCCTTTGGCAAGATTACCTTATTTTTTTGCGCGGGTGCTATTTTAGTTGCTGCACATAAATCTAAAATTAGTGAAATGCGCGGATTAGGTCGTCAAATGCCATTTACGATGATGGCATTTTTTATTGCCAGCCTTTGTATTATTGGCTTACCTCCCACAGCGGGTACCTGGAGTAAGTGGTACTTATTAATGGCTACACTAGAAACAGAACAGTTTATCATTATGGTCGTTTTAATGCTTAGTTCCCTACTCAATATTGCGTACTTGCTGCCAATTCCTTTTCTCGCTTTTTTTCCAAATATTTCAGCTAAAAATAATCAAGGAGATGAGAATGCCACTACCAATGTTCAAATAAAAGAAGCGCCACTTGCATCATTAATTGCGATAGGCATTGCAGCCCTAGGTTGTTTGATTCTATTTATTTACCCCAACCCTCTTTACGAATTGGCTACGGCTATTCTGGACACAGAGAGGGTGACTTATGGAAAATAACAAAGCCACACATTTTTATCCACTGACAAACCTAAAAAGCTTTTTATATTATATCGCTAGTTCTTACATATATTGTTCCGCTCAAGGTTATATGACTTTATGCCTAACCTTTTGCCGCTATAAAATTTCGAAGTTTATGATTTTGCCACTAGCATCAGCTTGGTATCTTTTCCCAAGTGGAAACGTCCTTTGCTTGCTCTTAGAAAAGCAGACTGGAGAAATACTGTGAATAAACAAGAGAAACATTGGCTCGTTAGGGAAAAGACTGTGCGCTTACTTTGGCAAGGTGGTATTGCTATGTTGTTTTTGCTAGTTATCGCTGATTTTTTTGTTCACGCTCACCCTTATTTTCAAATAGATGGTACTTTTGGCTTCTATTCATGGTTCGGGCTTGTGGTTTGTGCTGGTATGGTAGTTTTCGCTAAAGCACTGGGTATTTTTTTAAAGCGTAAGGATACCTATTATGACAATAAGTGACTTTCCACCGGGCCTTGTATTAGTTCTTGGCGCTTTTCTCTTACCGATAATAGCAAGAAAGTTCAGACCGATTCTCACACTCGGTCTTCCGCTGATCACACTTTTTTTAGTATGGAATTTACCCAATGGTTCATTCTCTATCTTCCCACTTTTCGACTATCAACTAACCTTTGTTCGCAGTGATTCACTAAGTCGTTTATTTGCCACCGTTTTTTCGATAATGACATTTGGTGGAAGCCTGTACGCACTTAAACAAAAACGAGTGTTAGAACTAGTTGCGGTATTTGTTTACGCTGGCAGCGCTATTGGCGTTGTTTTAGCTGGAGACCTGATAAGCTTGTTTATTTTCTGGGAAATAATGGCTGTGGCATCAACTTTAGTATTGCTCTCGGTGGGCGGTAATATCTCATATCAGGTATCAATGCGTTATTTTCTCGTCCATGTATTCGGCGGTACTTTATTATTAGTAGGAATATTGGCACATATTCTAGACACCGGCTCTACAGCCTTCACTGCAATGGAACTTAACTCTCTCAGCTCCATTCTTATTCTCATCGGTTTCCTTATCAATGCAGCTGCGCCACCACTTTCAGCATGGTTGTCAGATGCTTATCCAGAAGCGTCTTTCAGTGGCGCCGTATTCCTTTCCGCTTTTACCACCAAAGCGGCGGTATATGTTTTGCTACGTGGTTTCCCTGGCGCTGAAATTCTCGTAATCATCGGTGTTTTCATGATTTTTTACGGGATTATCTACGCGCTGTTAGAGAACGATATACGTCGAATCCTCGCTTACAGTATCGTAAATCAAGTGGGGTTCATGGTGACGGGGATAGGAATTGGCACCGAAATGGCGTTGAACGGTGTTGCCGCACATGCCTTCACACACATCATCTATAAGGGACTGTTATTAATGTCGGCGGGAGCCGTTATTTATATGACTGGTAAACGCAAGTGCACCGATCTAGGCGGGCTATTCCAGAGTATGCCACTCACCACCATCTGCGCCATTATTGGTGCACTTTCGATCTCATCGTTTCCATTGACCTCAGGGTTCATTAGCAAGTCGATGATCAGTCAAGCTGCGGCAGATGAAAGCTTAACAGCCATCTGGTTCCTACTGATGGCTGCATCGGCTGGTGTATTCCTTCATGCAGGAATTAAATTCCCTTGGTTTGTTTTTTTCCAAAAGGATTCGGGGTTGCGCCCATCAGACCCACCTTGGAGTATGAGACTAGCAATGCTCTTATTTGCGGGGATTTGCATCGGCTTAGGTGTTTGGCCAGAATTTTTATACTCAATGTTACCTTATCCAGTCAACTATGAACCTTATACTGTAACGCACGTGTTACACATGTTGCAGCTATTGTTATTCTCGGGCTTTGCTTTTTTCCTGATGTTACCATTAATGAAACGAACGCTGACCATCACCCTAGATGCCGATTGGTTTTATCGACGCCTTTTCCCTTCAGCTTTAAAAAATATTTTTTCCATTATATGGAGAGCTGACAAAGTAATACGCTTAGCATGTCTTGATAAACTGAATAGTGGTTTTAACTTTATTTCAAAGAAAAATAATCGACTTAGTGGTTTACTATCACAAAACCACCCTTCAGGCAGCATGGCTATGTGGGTCGCTGTAGTGCTAGCGATCTATTTACTCCTTAGCTTTATTAAGTAATATTTGGTTTACTTCGCTATAAAATATAAAATTATTTAATAATTAGATATGGGATTAATACATGTTTTCGGGTACTTGAGCAATTTCAATTCAAGGTGCTAAATAACCCAAACATAGAGCGATCATGCTTAGATAATTGTCCTTTTTTAAAATAATTTTAATGCTCACTGAAATCCGGCACTTTGAATGATAACACGTATATATTAGTTAAATTTGGAGGTGTTGATTTGTAATAATAACAGCTTAAATTCAGCGAGTATCTCTTGTGGGGATTGTTCAGTAAATTCGCTTACCTCTGTCCTTTTTGATTTTTTATTGATAACTTCAGCCCTTCTCGCTCGTTTTATTAAATCATTAACGAGTTCACTTTTATTAGCATAGTCACCAATCTCTTCAACGTGGTTTTGCAGCCATAAATCATTTTGTTCAGTGAGCGATAGACTTTGTAGTGGCATTAGATTTTGGCCTATAAACTGACCGAGTGTAATATTACACTCGGTGTAGAGTATGATCATTGCTAGGGAAGTTTTGCTGATAACTAACTACTTTAAATACCTAGTGTTGAATTGAATAAAAATCTCGGCTACAAGGACCGAGGTTTTCGCTCTGTTAAACAAAACGGCCTGATACAGAGCCTAAACCTTGATAACGAACAGTAAAATTATCACCTTTTTTCACTGCAACTGCCGCGGTGATCGCGCCAATCATAATGAAGGTA
>NVWU01000033.1 GCA_002733765.1 Colwellia sp.
AAAAAGCATCATCCAAGTTACTGCAGAGGTTCATGATAAATCGGCAGGTACAGACACGATAGAAACACGTTGGTATATCAGCTCTCTAGACCTAAATGCAGAGCAAGCACTCAATGCGGTACGTAGTCATTGGCAGGTTGAAAGTATGCATTGGATGTTGGATATGAATTTTAGGGAAGATGAATCAAGAATACGTAAGAAGCAAGGGCCTCTTGTGTTTAACGTGATGAGAAAAATAGCGATGGCATTATTTAAGCGGGATACAACTAAATCAGCAAGTATGGCCAGGAAAAAGAAAATGGCTGGACTAGACGATGATTATCGCTCAACCCTGTTAGAATCAGGCATTAAAATGCGCTAGCCGTGGTTATACCTGCGTATAACATCGCTTTGCTGATAGCTTTGTATCTTCTCATGCATCGCGATCACCTAATACCCGATTGCAGTGAAAATATGTACCCATAAAGGATAAAATTAACTCTTAAATTATTGTTTCATATCATCTATTATTAGCTTTCTTTACATCGATTAGGCTTGTTTCATTATCGTGTTAAGCCTTCTAGCGAGGGAAATATATTTCCACCTATTTATTCAAAATAGAAAATTCAATGTACTTAACTGCTATAGTTTATCTTTAATAAAGAGAAATAATTACTCCCGTGTCCAGTTCCTGACGAACCCCTCGAAATAAAAACATATGATTAGGGGATAGACCTTCAAGGCTCCTTGTGAACAAATTACTTTGCCAAAACAACTTGTTTCTGTGACGTATTTAGACAGAGGTTTAAATTTTACGAATACATGGCAAGTCAATTGATTTGTAACAAACGTTTCCAATCATTTTAGTTGATTGGTCACCTATTAATGTACAAGGAATCAGTGATAAAGGTTATCTCAGCCAACATTACCAACAGTATTTGTTTGAAAAGTCTGTAATGAAAGTTAAAACACCTATGTGTAACAAATCAACTTAATCTTCTTCGGATTTAATTCGTCACAACTTGCGGCGTACAATAGCTTAATGAGCGAATATATACATAAAAGGCATAATGTCACGATACTATGTTTATTTTTTAGTTCAGTCAGTACCAACGTACGGTGTAACTAAACTTGTGACGTTGAGTTTTGGTTAGATGGATTTTTTGCTAACACGGTTGGTAAGCATGGTAAAGTCAACTATGCTAAGAATCAAGGTAATGATGCCAAGTACGACAGGCTCTATAATTCCAATCTACTAGCTATATTTGGATGAATAACCCGATACCTCACTGCTTACAGCGGGGTTATTCATTTTTAAACGTTTTAATCCTGTATTACGCAAAGCTATAAAGTGTATAGAAACTTTGTTTTTCAGCTATGTGATCAATTCATGATACGGCGAAATTATGCTAAATTTTTTGAAGGATTTTCGACTAGAATATTATCAAATAATTACTGTATTAACGTTCATTCAATGGTTTGATCAATGAAATAGAAATAATATCAACAACCTAAAGGTAGCTATTTCATAAAAATCTCGGCCGGAAACGATAAAGCTAACAAAACCTTGAAAAGCCAATGCTAGATCATCCCAACTAGGCTCCGCCCAGTCAACACTATCCAGCACTGGGACAAGCCCAGAGATGTACCACGGGGCAAGTATATTAACATTATAGACTTGCCGCGGCTTCTTCAGGTGCTAGGTATTCATAACCTAATATATCAGCCACTGGTTTATAAGTGATTTTACCACCGAGAACATTTAATCCAGCTAATAAGTGTTTGTCATCAAGCAATGCTTGTTTAGCGCCTTTATTTGCCAGTGTTACGGCAAAAGGCATTGTTGCGTTGGTAAGCGCCATTGTTGACGTGCGGGCCACACCACCTGGCATGTTCGCAACACAGTAATGAACAACATCATCAACAACATAAGTAGGGTCTTGGTGCGTAGTTGCTTTTGATGTTTCAAAACAGCCGCCTTGATCAATGGCTACATCAACGACAACAGCGCCTTTTTTCATCATTTTGATGTGTGCTCTTGTTACTAATTTCGGCGCGGAAGCACCAGGAATTAATACTGCGCCAATCACTAAATCAGCTTCAACGATTAGTTGATCCATGGCATCTGCAGTAGAATAAACTGTTTTTAAGCGGCCATCGAATTCAGTGTCTAGTTGGCGCAAGCGTGGTAAAGAACGGTCAAGAATGGTTACATCTGCACCCATGCCTACTGCCATACGGGCAGCTTGAGTACCAACAACACCACCACCAACTATTAATACTTTAGCGGGAGCAACACCCGGTACGCCACCTAATAAAGCACCTAAACCACCTTGTGCTTTTTCTAATGCGTGGGCGCCAGCTTGAATAGACATACGGCCAGCAACCTCAGACATAGGGGCTAATAAAGGTAAACCACCTGTAGGAGATGTTACCGTTTCATAAGCAATACAGGTTGCCCCTGAAGCAACTAATAATTCAGTTTGCTGTGGATCTGGGGCCAAGTGTAAGTAAGTAAAAAGTATTTGTCCGGCGCGAAGCATTTTACATTCAACCGGTTGTGGCTCTTTAACCTTGATGATCATGTCAGCAGTGGCAAATATCTCTGCAGCACTATCAATAATATTTGCACCAGCAGCAATGTACTGTTCATTGTCAAAGCCGATTGAAGCACCACCATTATTTTCAACAATCACGTCATGACCATTGACGACTAATTCTTTTACACCCGCTGGGGTTAAACCGATACGGTATTCGTGGTTTTTAATTTCTTTAGGTACACCAACAATCATAATATTCTCTCTTCAGTTACACTTATTATAGTCGCTTATTGATAAGCTTCTTATTTTAGATGCAACTAGTATAGTGACAATTAACCAGACTAACCTGTCGTATTATTTTATTTGGCGATATATAATGCTAATATTAGTTAATACTTTGGGTTTATATATTAATAGAATTAATAATGAATAAAAAAATAGATCGTATTGATAAAAACATTCTTGTTGAATTACAAAAAGATGGTCGATTATCTAACGTTGAACTATCAAAGCGTGTTGGTTTAAGCCCTACGCCTTGTTTAGAACGGGTTAAACGATTAGAGAAAGAACAATATATAACGGGTTACCAAGCTAATCTTAATTCAGTTAAATTAGATTTAGCGTTATTAGTTTTTGTCGAAATTAGCCTAACTAAGACTAGCCCTGATGTTTTTGATGATTTTGCAGCAGCAGTGCATGAACTTGATGTTATTCAAGAGTGTCATTTAGTCTCTGGTGACTTTGATTTTTTGTTGAAAACACGTGTCAAAGATATGCTTGCTTATCGACAGCTATTAGGTGACACCTTATTGCGGTTACCAGCAGTGAGTGAAAGTAGAACCTATGTGGTGATGGATGAAATAAAATCCAGTAATATGTTACCAATCAAACGATAATTTGTTATTTTATCTCTATATCACTAACCCCCGCTTTTCATGGAACCTTAATTGTCTTCAGAATTAGTTAAAAAGACCGAACCAGACTTCGGTGAAGTAAATAATGATAACACTAAGAACTCTCAACTTAGTGGCGTACAACGTTTACTTGAAACCGGCTTATTATTTTTTAGCGTCTTTGCCATGTTTATAATGTTGGCATTGTTTAGCTTTGATCCCGCAGATCCTGGTTGGGCACAAACGGGCTATCAAACACCTGTTAGAAACTTAGGTGGCGCTGTTGGTGCTTATCTATCTGATTTATTATTAAATTTATTTGGTTTTATTGCTTACAGTTTACCTTTTATCGTTGCGATTGTTGGCTGGCTATTATTTCAGAAATTTCATCAGTTAATGCGGTTAGATTATCTAACGCTTGCCTTAAAGTTGATTGGCTTTTTCATGTTTTACTTGGGTATTACCTCATTAGCCAGTATGAATTTTGATGATCTTTTTTACTTTTCAGCCGGTGGCATTTTAGGTGATGTATTAAGTCAAACGTTGCTACCTTATTTTTCATTTGTTGGTAGCACCTTAGTTTTTGTCATGTTCACTTGTGCTGGCTTTGTTTTATTAACCGGTTTTTCATGGCTCAATTTTATTGATAACGTAGGTCGTTACGCGATAGCAAGCGTATTATTTTTACAGCATCTACCGCGTTATATTAGCGAAAGATTTGGTGTGGTTGATACACCCAATGATGATGATAAATCAGAAAGTAAAGCCATAGATGAAGATGACAAGGTTAATAATAAGCCTGAAGTAATCCCTGTAGTAAAATCAAAAAAGAAAAAGTTAGCAATTCCTTTTCTTTCATCTAGGTCTGAAAAAGATGATGAGATGCAAGAGCACTTTATTGATATCAATGATTTAATGGATGGCCCGCTTGAAATAAAAGTACAAGAGTATGTTAGTGATGCCGAAATATCTGCTGCTTTTGCCGATGTTGAAAAAGTAATGGTTGCTGATGATAAAGCATCAGAAAATAAAAACCTGACGAGCGAACTGGTTAATAGTAGTGACGCTACTCAAGTCAACTTAGTTCCATCAACAGAAGAAAAGTTTTTAGGTATGCCGTCAATTGACTTACTTGATCGCCCTGACAAAGCAAAAAACCCTATTAATAGAGAAGAGCTAGAGCAGGTTAGTCGTTTAGTTGAAACAATACTGCTAGATTTTAAAGTACAAGCACAAGTGGTTGCTGTCTATCCAGGTCCGGTTATTACTCGCTTTGAGCTTGATTTAGCACCCGGCATGAAAGTGAGTAAAATTAGTGCTTTGTCAAAAGATTTAGCCCGCGCTTTATCGGCAATAAGTGTTCGTGTGGTTGAAGTTATTCCAGGAAAATCGGTTATCGGATTAGAACTCCCTAATAAACATCGAGAAATAGTCTATTTAAGTGAAGTTATTTCATGCTCTGCTTTTGAAGAATCAAATTCACCGTTAGCGATGGTGTTAGGTAAAGATATTGCCGGTGAGCCAGTAGTGGTTGATTTAGCCAAAATGCCCCACTTATTAGTTGCTGGTACCACTGGTTCAGGTAAATCAGTGGGTGTTAATACCATGATTGTCAGCTTGTTATATAAATCAACACCTGAAGATGTTCGCCTGATCATGATTGATCCTAAAATGCTTGAACTAAGTGTTTATGAAGGTATACCGCACTTGTTAACGGAGGTGGTTACCGATATGAAAGATGCGGCTAACGCGTTGCGTTGGTGTGTCGGTGAAATGGAACGTCGTTATAAATTAATGTCGGCCCTTGGTGTGCGTAATTTAAAAGGTTATAACAAAAAAGTATTGACCGCTATTGCCGAAGGTGAGCCACTTATTGATCCCATATGGCAACCTAGTGATGGCTTAGATCAAACGCCACCACTATTAGAAAAGCTACCTAGCATTGTCGTTATCGTTGATGAATTTGCCGATATGATGATGATTGTTGGTAAAAAAGTAGAAGAATTAATCGCACGTATTGCACAAAAAGCACGTGCGGCAGGTATTCACTTAATATTAGCAACACAACGGCCATCTGTTGATGTAATAACCGGTTTAATTAAAGCCAATATTCCAACGCGTATGGCGTTTCAAGTATCGTCTGGTTTAAACTCTCGTACTATTTTAGATCAACAAGGCGCTGAACAATTGTTGGGTATGGGTGATATGCTTTATTTACCGCCAGGAACTGGTGTGCCAACACGCGTTCACGGCGCTTTTATTGACGATCATGAAGTACATGCGGTTGTTAAAGATTGGAAATCACGTGGCGGGCCAAATTACATCGAAGAAATTTTAGCCGGTGGTAGTGATCCAGATATGTTACTTCCAGGCGAACAAGCTGAAGGTAGTGAAGCCGAAGAGTTAGATGTGCTTTATGATGATGCGGTAAACTTTGTTACTGAAAAACGTCGAGTCTCTATTTCTAGTGTGCAAAGACAATTTAGAATTGGCTATAATCGCTCAGCGCGAATAGTTGAACAGATGGAAATTCAGGGCGTAGTATCAACCGCTGGCAACAATGGTGCACGTGAAGTATTAGCACCACCACCAATTAAAGATTAAATAATAATATGAATAAAGCGTTTCTTGTTAACTCTACTCTTGTCATCGCGTTAAGTTTTGTTACTAGCGCTATAATACCGGTAATGGCTGAGTCAAAGATTGGCTCTCCAACAAAGTTTGAAGCAAGTAAAAAGCTATTAAGGGCTAAACTAGCTAATTTGAATTACTTTAGCGCTAACTTTACTCAAGAAGTTGTGAGTGAAGCAGGAGAATTACTTGAACAAAGTTCCGGGGAACTGGCAATCAGTAAGCCAAATTTAGCTAATTGGCACACACTAGAGCCAGATGAACTTGCTATTGTTTCTGATGGCAATGATGTTTGGTTTTATAATCCATGGATTGAACAAGTTAGTGTTTATTCGTTGTCTACGGCGATTACTAAAACACCAATATTGTTACTTACGAGTAAAGATGAATTGCTATGGCAGCAATACACAGTTACTCAAGAACGGGTTAGCCAAGAAAAAGTTGTTCAAGAACGTACTGCTCAAGAAGGAGCTAGTCAGGATAAGGTTACTGAACAAGGTGATCGCTTTGTCATCAGCGCTAAAGATCCTAATAGTCAGATTAAAAGTTTAACCTTAGTATTTTCAGCTAAAGAGCCGCTAGGTAGTGAACTTAGTCAGTTTTCATTTCTTGATGCTACAGGACAGGTAAGCCATATTAAATTATCAAATTTTGATGCACAAAAGGCACCTGAAAGTAGTTTGTTCCATTTCGTGGTACCAGAAGGTGTACAGATAGATGACCAACGCGCTAATTAGGAACTTTTGTGAATAACCAACAACAAACGAGCTTATTTACTTCAGCACAAGAGGGGGAAAACGTTACGTGCAACCAAGCTACTCCCCTTGTTGCCTCTTTATCTGCGCCGCTTGCCGCACAAATGCGTCCACAAAATTTAGTTGATTACGTAGGGCAACAACATATCCTTGGCGATAACTCACCGCTTAGACTCGCCATCGAGCAAGGACATTGCCATTCGCTTATTTTTTGGGGCCCTCCAGGTACGGGGAAAACCACCCTTGCTGAAATTATAGCCAACCACGCTAAAGCACAAGTGGTTAGACTTTCTGCGGTAACATCGGGTATTAAAGATATTCGTCAAGCCATTGAACAAGCTAAAATTAGAAAGCAGGGCGCTAGTCAAAATGAATATAGTCGCACCGTATTATTTGTTGATGAAGTTCACCGTTTTAATAAGTCACAACAAGATGCTTTTTTACCTTTTATTGAAGATGGCACCATTATTTTTATTGGCGCAACCACTGAAAACCCAGCGTTTGAGTTAAATCAGGCAATACTATCGCGTACACGGGTGTATACATTAAAAAAGCTGAACCATGAAGAATTAGCACAAGTACTCAACAGAGCATTATTATTCATTAAAGCACAACAACAAACGCTTGTTACCCTAGATAAAGATGCAAAGCAAAGTTTATTAAATCGTGCTGATGGCGATGCAAGACGTTTACTTAATTTATTAGAAAACTGCCTTGATAGTCAAGACAGTGCTGTTGTTGAAAGCAATACAACGAATACAAATAAAACCATCACTGTTAAATTAATAGCCCAAGTAGCAGGTAGTAAAATTGCACTTTATGATAAGGGCGGTGATGCTTTTTATGATTTAATTAGTGCTTTTCATAAATCAGTACGGGGCTCTGATGCTGATGCAGCCTTATATTGGTATGCAAGAATTCTAATGGGTGGTGGTGATGCTTTATATGTCGCGCGCCGTTTATTGGCTATTGCGAGCGAAGATATAGGTAATGCCGATCCGCGTGCAATGCAATTGGCCATTAATGCTTGGGATACTTTCCATCGAGTCGGGCCAAGTGAAGGTGAACGTGCTATTGCACAAGCGACAGTTTATATGGCATTAGCACCGAAAAGTAATGCTGTTTATAACGCGTTTAATCAAGCTAAACTGCTGGCCGAACAAACGTCTAGTTTAGATGTACCTGAACATTTAAAGAATGCCACCAGTGAACTGACTAAAAATCTAGGTCACGGGTTGGGTTATCGTTATGCTCATAATGAGCTAAATGCTTTTGCATCAGGTGAAAATTATTTCCCCGAAGCATTAGCGAGAGCTACTGATGTTGATAAGCAATTTTATCAACCCAGTGATCGCGGTTTAGAAAAACAATTAAAAGAAAAGTTAAATTATTTGAATCAGTTAAACCAAAATAGTAATGAGCAACGCTATGAGTAGTACCATTAGTAACTTTACCCTATATGCCTTTGTCGCCATTGGCGGCGCATGTGGTGCCAGTTTACGCTTTTATATTTATCAATTAGTGCTAAATTGGCTAGGAAAAGGGTTTCCTTTTGCCACATTGATGGTTAATATTATTGGCTCATTTATGATGGGTTTATTATACCAATTAATCGATCATGAAATTTTAAATATCAATGTCCACAGAACACTACTTGGCATTGGTTTTTTAGGTGCATTTACCACCTTTTCAACATTTTCATTAGACTCGTTGTTGTTAATACAACAAGGAGACTTAATCAAAGCAGCCATTAATATTTTATTAAATGTTTCGCTTTGTATTGCTGCTGCAGGCTTGGGGCTTTACCTTGTTTCAAGTTTAGCAAAATAGAATTTTACTTTAAGACTAACAAATAGATACGTGAACCATTATGCTTGATGCAAAACAACTTAGATCAGATTTAGATAATATCGCCACACAATTAGCAAAACGTGGTTTTACCCTTGATACGGCAACACTAACAGCGTTAGAAGAGCAACGTAAAGCTATTCAGGTAAAAACCCAAGAATTACAAAATGAACGTAACACCCGTTCAAAATCCATTGGTCAAGCCAAAGCGCGCGGTGAAGATATTGCGCCATTACTTGCGGCCGTTAGTCAATTAGGTGATGAACTTGATGCGGCCAAAGCGGAACAAGATAATGTTTTAGCAAAAATTAATGATATTGCTAGCGCACTGCCTAACTTGCTTGATGAATCGGTACCAACGGGCGCAGATGAAGATGATAATGTTGAGCTTAAACGCTGGGGTACACCGAGAGTATTTGATTTTGAAGTTAAAGATCATGTTGATTTAGGTTTTGGTATTGATAAAGGTTTAGATTTTGAAAGTGGTGCTAAATTAGCCGGTACTCGTTTTGCCGTAATGCGTGGCCATATTGCTAAATTACACCGCGCTTTAGCACAGTTTATGCTTGATGTGCATACAGAAGAGCATGGTTATTTAGAAATGTACGTGCCTTACATGGTCAATGCCGCGTCTTTATATGGTACAGGTCAATTACCTAAGTTTGGTGAAGATCTATTTCATACCGACTTATCAGGTAAAAACTTCTCATTAATTCCTACCTCAGAAGTACCACTAACAAATATTTACCGTGATGAAATTGTTGATGAAGCTGAACTGCCCATTAAAATGACCGCTCATACACCGTGCTTTCGTAGTGAAGCCGGCTCAGGTGGTCGTGATATTAGAGGTCTTATTCGTCAACATCAGTTCGATAAAGTTGAAATGGTGCAATTGGTAAAACCTGAAAACTCTTTTGCCGTACTGGATGAGTTAACGGGTCATGCTGAAGCTATTTTAGAAAAACTAGAATTACCTTACCGTACCATGGTGCTTTGTAGTGGTGATGTTGGTTTTAGTGCCACTAAAACGTTTGATTTAGAAGTGTGGTTACCGGCGCAAAACACTTATCGTGAAATTTCATCTTGCTCGAACATGGGCGCATTTCAAGCCCGCCGTATGCAGGCACGTTTTAGAAATAGTGAAACTAATAAACCGGAATTATTACATACGCTGAATGGCTCAGGTTTAGCGGTAGGGCGCACTTTAGTAGCGGTTTTAGAAAACTATCAACAAAGTGACGGCAGTATTAATATACCAACAGTGTTACAGCCTTATATGAAAGGTTTAACAAAAATAAGTTAACTTACACGTTATGTATTTAAGTTAATAAAAGAGCTATTTGTATTTTCAAATAGCTCTTTTTATTTATCTAATGACAAAGAACAAAAACTTTACCTTTTCTTTGTAATAAATTGACGGTAATCGGGTCTACTAAATATTAATACTGTAAACTTATTAGGTAGCTTTATTGTTCGCCACACTCCGTAGCCTTGGTATTCAAGTCTTATTATTTGTTATTGTTTTCCAAGCAATGTCTTTTCTTCGTGAAACAAGCATGTTAGCAACGGATGTTGCATTAACAGCCTCAGATAATCTAACGTTCACTCAAGTACCAACTTTAATGGATGAAACTATTTCATTAAGTTCACAAGGTAAAACCACCGTGCTTTATTTCTTTGCACCTTGGTGTCAAATATGCCACTTGAGTATCGATAACTTGCAATCATTATATGAAAAAAATAATGATATTGACGTCATTGCTATTGCACTGGATTACACCAGTGTTGATGAAATCATGGCTTTTACCAAACAGCATCAACTAACGTTTCCAATTGCCTTAGGCAATGAAAAAATTAAGCACGCTTTTTCAATATCGGGTTTTCCAAGTTATTACGTTATCAGTGAAGAAAATACTATCGTAGGAAAATCTATGGGGTACTCTTCTGAACTTGGCCTTTATTTACGTTCGTTGTAGTCGGCTAGTGTAGTGATTTTAATATTGTTTGTGTACACTGTTGATATTAACTTGAGTACAGTACTGAAAGGCTCTACTGATGCAAATTTCTGACAATTTTGATAGCGGCAATATTCGTGTTATCGATACAAATGACGTTAGCAATATTCAACTCGCAATAAAACATGATAATCAGTCTGAATTTTATCAATGGTTTCATTTCAAATTACAAACGGATGCGACACAAACGTCGAATCCTCAAGAATATATTATTCACCTCACTAATGCGGGCAAAGCTGCCTATGTCGAAGGTTGGCAAGATTATCAAGCTGTAGCTTCCTATGACCGTGAACACTGGTTCCGTGTTCCTACAACCTACGACGGTGATACACTTACGATCACTTTGACACCAGAATATAACTCTGTTTATTTTGCTTACTTCTCTCCTTATAGTTACGAACGTCACCAAGACTTATTGCATCATGCGCAAATGCATGTAGATTGCCAATTACAAGTTTTAGGGCAAACCCTTGATGGCCGTGATGTAAGTTTATTAAAAATTGGTGAAGAAGGTGAAGGCAAACGTATTATTTGGTTAACTGCGCGTCAACACCCAGGCGAAACCATGGCAGAGTGGCTTATTGAAGGCTTTTTAGATCGTTTGCTTGATGACGACGACGGTGTTGCTCGTGCTTTATTGAACAAAGCGGTATTTTATATTGTGCCTAATATGAATCCTGATGGGAGTGTTCGTGGGCATTTGAGAACGAATGCTGTTGGTACAAATTTAAACCGAGAATGGTTAAATCCAACAATGGAACGCAGCCCAGAGGTTTACTTAGTACGGAAAAAAATGATTGAGACAGGTATTGATATGTTTTTAGATGTTCATGGTGACGAGGCTTTACCCGTTAATTTTATTGCAGGCTGTGAAGGTGTTGCTGCTTATGATGAACGCCATAAAGCGCTTGAAAATAAATTTAAAGCTATTTTATTATCACTCACGCCAGAATTTCAAGATGATCGCGGTTATGATAAAGACAAATCAGGTCAGGCTAACCCAACGGTTGCTACTAACTGGGTAGGCAATCAATTTAAATGTTTGGCTTACACCATAGAAATGCCCTTTAAAGATAATGATTTACTGCCTGATGATAGTATGGGCTGGTCTGATATTCGTAGTCGTTTGCTTGGTCGTGATTTTTTAACCGGTGTTTATCACATGATAGATGATTTACGCTAACGCTAGTTAAAATAATAACAATTAATTATAGGAGTTTACTGTGCAAGATTTAATTAATGATATCAACGCTATCATTTGGAGTCCCGCGCTTATTTACTTGTGTTTAGGCACTGGTTTATTTTTCACCGTACTAACGCGCTTTGTACAAATTCGTCATTTTAGAGAAATGTTTCGTTTATTACTTTCGGGTAAAAGTTCAGACCAAGGAATTTCGTCATTTCAAGCATTAGCTGTTTCACTCTCGGGGCGTGTCGGTACCGGTAATATTGCCGGTGTAGCGGCAGCCATTGGTTTTGGTGGCCCTGGTGCGGTTTTTTGGATGTGGGTTGTAGCATTTTTTGGCGCGGCAACCGCTTATATTGAATCAACCAATGCGCAAATATATAAAGAAGAAGACGGCGGCATATACCGTGGTGGCCCCGCGTATTATATTGAAAAAGCAATGGGACAAAAATGGTATGCGTGGATATTTGCTATTTCAACGATAGTCGCTTGTGGTGTGTTATTACCCGTTGTTCAGTCTAATGGTATTGGTGATGCATTGGTTAATGTTTTTGGTAACGGCGGCACTGTACCTTCATTTTTAGGAGACCTGCCCTTAACTAAAGTCTATGCCGCAACACTAATTGTTTTAATTTTAGGCTTTATTATTTTTGGTGGCGTAAAGCGTATCGCTAACTTCACGCAAATTGTTGTTCCATTTATGGCGTTGGCTTATATCATTATCGCTTGCGTTATTATTGCTTTGCATATTGATATATTACCTGCCATTTTCATGTCAATAATTTCGGATGCTTTTACCCCTATGGCGGGTTTTGGTGCTGCGATAGGTTGGGGGGTTAAACGTGGTGTTTATTCAAACGAAGCGGGTCAAGGAACAGGACCTCATGCTGCTGCTGCTGCAGAAGTTGAACATCCAGCACAGCAAGGTTTAGTGCAAGCATTCTCTGTTTATATTGATACCTTATTTGTTTGTTCAGCTACCGCATTTATGATTTTAATTACTAAGTCTTACAATGTCATGCCTGAAGGAAGTAGTGTTTTTCTTGTTCAAAATCTTGCTGCCGATGTTATTATTAGTGGCCCTGCATTTACGCAGATTGCCGTGGATAGTGTATTGAGTGGTTTTGGTAAACCTTTTATCGCTATTGCCTTGTTTTTCTTTGCTTTTACTACCGTACTTGCTTATTACTTTATTGCAGAAAATAATGTCTCTTACATCAACAGAACCATTAAAATGCCGGGATTAATATTTGTTTTAAAAATAATTATTATGTCTGCAGTATTCTACGGAACAGTAGCACAACCAAGTGCGGCTTGGGGTATGGGAGATATTGGCGTTGGTTTGATGGCATGGCTTAATATCATCGGCATTATTATTATCTTCTTTATGGCAAAACCAGCGATAAAAGCGTTAAAAGATTATGAAGCACAACAAAAAGCAGGTGTGACAACATTCACCTTCGATCCGAAGACCTTAGGTATAAAAAATGCTGATTTTTGGGAAGAAAGGTGGGATAAAAGCCAAACTAAGCAGAGTAAAACAGAGTAAAGTTCACTTATCTTTTATTCCAGTTCGATATTAATTCAAAAAACGCTCATCAGGGCGTTTTTTATTGCCTAAAGTTAGGTAGAATAGCCCTTCGGTTTTAAAGGTAAATAAAGAAACACTTAATGGCAGTAATTAATTGTCCTAGTTGTAAGAAAAAAATATCAGATAAAGCAATAAAATGCAGTCATTGTGGTTTATCTTTGCAAGAAATAGATAGCGATAAAATTGCCAATTTAAATAATGTCAGTCGTATAAATCAAGCTCAGCGTTTAATGACTTATTCATTTATTGCCATGCTGTTATTTTGTGGTGGTTTCTTATTGATGTTCTGGGACAATGTTGAGCAGGGCACTTGGCAACATAATTTAGCCCTGGCTAGCACTGTTATTGGTTTTATATTATATATAATTGTTCGCATTCAATTACTTTTTTTTAAACGACAAAAATAGGGAGGTCTCATGAATTTAGATAACACAATAGAAAACATGCCTGAAGCAATGTATTTAAGATTAAAGTTCGCTGCTGAAACAGGAAAATGGCCAGAGGGCGTTGTTGTAGAACAAGCTCAGCGCGATACCGCATTACAGTTAATAATGGCTTATCAAGCACGACATTTAGATAGTGATGAAATGTTAACCATAGGCAGTGATGGTAATATGGTACATAAAAATAAACGACAACTAAAAGAACAGTTTACTAGTGCAGCCAAAGATAAGCCTATTACTCCTTGCGCTAAACCTGGTGAAGAAACACCTAAAAGTGATATTGCCCATTTTACTAATTTGTAATTTGTTTCAGTTATCAATAATTTAATATTTAACTTAACTTAACTTAACTAAAGTAATAACGGCTCCTATGATTTTTAACCTGTTTAAAAGTAAAAAAAAATGGCAACACAAAGATAGTAATATACGTATTGCTGCAATAAATGAAGAATTAGATAATAATAACAGTGAAAATAAAATCACACTGTTATCACTTCTTAATGATGATAGCAGCGAGCTAGTGCGTAGAGCTGTTTTATTAAAACTGAATAATTTTGATGATTATTATAGTGCTAGCATCACCAATGATAATAAAGTAGTGCAAGAATTTTCTTATGCACAAATACAAGATATTCTAGCGGGAACTCATGCCCTTAAGTTAACAGTAGAGCAAAAGCAGAGTTTTTTATCTTTACTTATTACGACTTCAACCATCAATTTTTCTTTATTAAATTATTGGCTTGACCATGAAACAGATCCACAAATAATTACTGGTTTATTTCAAGCGATTATAAAAAAGAAAAATATTTCTTCATTATTGTTACAAACGTTTAGTAAAAAAAATAATAGTGACGTACAAATCGCTCTATTATCACTTGATTTAAAAGAGCTTAATGAAACAATATTATTAACAAAACTGAGTAAAAAATCAGTAAATAATGACGTGGTACAGTTAATAAATGACAAGTTAGCACACTTAATTGAACAACAAGAAAAGCCTAAAATATTGCTTAAACAATGTCAGTTACTGCTGTCTAAATTATTAGCATTAAAAGATCTGCCAGATTTTAGTCAATATATTACTAAAAGATCCGCTTTAGAGCAGAGCTGGCAAGAATACTTACCTGAATTAATAAGTTTGTCTGATGAAAATCAGCAAATATTATTGACTAAGTATGACAAAATAACGACTCAACTTAGCCAATTATTTGCTCCTAAAGAAGAAGCCTATCAGCAAGAGAAAATCGCTGAACAATTACGCTGCGATAAACAAATCGTTAAAAATAGTCTAAACAAGGTTATTACTGAATTAAGTCAAATCATAACAACAGCTGTTTTTGAAGATGACACACTTAACCAAACAGATTTTTTAAATCAACTAGAACAGCTAAACCAGCAAATAGTAAGCAGTGTTTTAAATAAACAAGAACAAGAAAGCTTTACCAAACAAATAAAACAATTAGAAGAACGCTTAAATCAATTACCTGAAATTGCTCAATCAGTCAGTCAAGCCACACATTTAATTTCTAAAATGTCTCAACTCGCTTTACCACAAACATTAGCTGAATTAAATGAACGTCAGTTAATTTACCGTGATTGGCTAACACAGTGGCAAGCTGTAGAACAAAAAGCATGCGGTATTTTACCTCAATCAATTAAAGACGCGTATAAAGAAATTACTCAGCATTGGCAAAATGGCCTTAAACCTTTGCAGCATGAACAGAAACAGCTTTTTTCTCAAACTAAGAAAAAACTTAGTGATTTAAAACGCTTATTGTTTAATGGGAAATACAAAGTTTGTTTTGGTTTGTTTAAAGGTGTTAATCAAGTGATAACCTTGTTGTCTGCTAATCAGCAACAACAACTAAAGCGTGATTTTGATAATGTTAGTGAACAAATGACAGAGGTAAGTGATTGGGAACACTACATCGCTACGCCACGTAAACAACAATTATTAAGCGACATTACTACCTTGGTAACCGCGCCACTGGATAACCCGAATGAACAAGCGGATAAAGTAAAAAAATATCGTAAAATATGGAACTCGTTAGGTCATGCTGATGAAGGTATAGATCAAGACTTAAATAAACAATTTAACCTTGCCTGCGAGCAAGCTTTTGCTCCATGTCGTTTGTTTTATGCTGAACAAGAAAAATTACGTGAACAGTACCTGGTAACGCGTAACGAAATAATTACACAAGCAAAACAGCTTGCTGACTCAATTACAGCAACAAAAGAAGAAGCGGATACTAACGTTGCCGCGACTGACTTTAAAACCCTTGATGGGCAATTAAATAAACTTCAACAACGGTGGCAACAAGCTGGTGACGTTGATAGACAACGTTATCAAAAGCTTTATCGACAATTTAAACACAACTTACAACCCATTCGAAAAGCAATTAAAGATTTTCATGACGCGAATGGTGCGAGTAAACAAGCATTGATTGACGTAGCTGAGCAACAGTTAGATCTTGACGATATATATCAAGCAATCGACACTGTTAAAAAATTACAACAACAATGGCGTGATGTTGGCTTTGCTGGTACTCATCAAGAGTCTAAGCTATGGAAACAATTTAGATTGGTAAACGATGAAGTATTTGCAAAACGTGATGCGTTAAAATCAACACAGCAAACAGAAATGGCATCATTAGCCACCAAGTTTAATCAAGCATTAACTCAAATTAAAGCTGAACTTGTTGATTCTCAATTAACCCAAACCAAAGCACAAGCGGACCAACTATTGAATGAGGTAGTACGTAATAAACCGGTGATTAAATCGGTTGTTGCTGCAATTGAAGCGTTTATTGAAGACATTACTAAGAAAATAGCGTTACAAGATAACAAGGCTGAGCATGAAAATTGGCGTAGCCTTTTCTGCTTACTTAACAAAGTTGCTCAAAATGAAAGTGGCATTTCATTGGAAACACTGTTAGAAAATAGTACTGATGATTATCAACACTTAACAAATTTTTGGCAAAAGCGTTTACAAGAGCAACTAACACTTAACGCACAAGCTAATGTGAAAGAACGTGAAATTAAAACCTTAGAAATTGAAATTTTAGCGCAGGTTCAATCACCTCAAGAATATGTGGATCAACGATTAGCAGTACAAGTAAATTTAATGCAACAGCAAATGTTGTCTGGGGTAGAAATCGATTTATCACAAAGCTTGATTAATTGGTTACGTATAGGAAAATTAACCCACTCTGATATAACACTACTTGAACGATTAAGTAAGATATATAAGTAGCCTCTACTCATAGGCCAAAGCCTGTAACAAAATTTGTTACAGGCTCCTTCCTAGCGATATCATTTTATCCTTAAAGTTTCCCTAACAAAGTATTCTGCCTGGTGCTATTACCAACATAATTAAGGGTAGATTCGAAAGTTTATATTAAATAAATCAATATGCTATTGCTGGGCGTTCACAGTATATTAATTAGTGATCATTGAAAATATTGTAAATCACCGGCATTTGATGTTTCCACTTATTCCAAATTACGTCATTAATGATTAACTGCAACATAAAATGTGCGACATTTATTCGGCTTGTTTTGCCAGCATTAAAAATGGCGCTTCGAATGGGCGATGGATAAACATCATACTCAGTAAATGCTTCTTCATTGATGAGACTATCTGGCCTAACGGTTACCCATTCAATAAATTTATGGTTACTTTTATAATTGAGCTGTAAATATTCTGCGGCTATTTCATTATCAGCATGCGGTGGTATCAAATGGCGTATAAGGCCAATAATAATAGACTGTGCTAACGATATTTCTTCATTGGCCTGAGTATTTTGATTGCCAGTGGTGTTCATTAAAATAAATTTTACCGGAACTTCTGGTTTGGTTTTTTCAATGGCTTGGCATAGCCGATGGACTCCATCGGTCACTAGTCGTCTTGGATGGCCGAACATTCCTTTAAATGTTAAGTTATGCCCAAGACATGAAACTACCGCACGACACCCTTCAACTTGCTCGACAAGTTCTAAGTCAGTCATTTCTAATAGACTTGCTTCTGTGATTGATAATCGTTCATTTTTTGTCAATGTTTCTGGAAAATGTTCCAAAGAACGGACGATCATTTTTACTTTTTCTCCGTCATTGAGTAATTGTTTAATCAACAAACGGCCTGTTGCTCCAGTTGCACCAACGACTAGGGTTTTCATCTTCTGTTCTCCAAGTTTTCCTTCAAAAAACATCACTATACATATACGTTAATAGAAGGTAAATTAGCTAAAATAACATCATAGGTATGCATATTTGTATGAACTGGAATGCTATTACATTTGATTGGAACAACACCCGTGCATTTTTGGTTACGGCTGAAGAGGGCACCTTATCAGCCGCAGCAAAAGCATTAGGCTTGACACAACCGACATTGAGTCGTCAAGTAGCGGCACTCGAAGTAGAAATAGGTATCACTTTATTTGAACGAGTTGGGCAGCGCTTAGTGTTAACTGAAAGTGGTATTAAATTATTGGAACATGCTCGTTCTATGGGCAATGCAGCGTTGCAGCTTTCATTAGCAGCCACGGGGCAATCTCAACAGCTTGAGGGAACTGTGGTTATTTCAACCGGAGAACTCGATGCGGTGTATCGGTTACCGAAAATAATTGCAAAATTACGAAAAAAAGAAAAAGGAATAAATATTGAAGTGGTTGTGAGTAATGAGCCGAGCGATCTCAAACGACGAGAAGCAGATATCGCTATTCGAAACTTTAGACCAACACAAAATGATTTGATTGCTAAAAAACTCGGTGAAGAAGTTATTTGGCTATATGCTACTCAGAATTATCTGAACCAATTACCACAATCTTCTGAAATTTCAGCTCATTCAAATATTCAAATCATAGGTTTTGATCGTAGTAGCACAGTGTCAGAAATACTGAAACCTAAAGGCTGGCAGCTATCAGAGCAAAATTTTCGAGTCATTTCTTCATTTCAACTATTACAATTAGAACTTTGCAAAGAAGAATTGGGCTTGATTTTCCTGCCTCAATATATTGGGGATAAAAACGCTGAATTAGTCCGAGCATTCGAACATATGGGACCGACAATGCAGATACCTGTTTGGTTGGTCTGCCATCAAGAATTACGCACTAACCCTCGAGTTAGACGAGTTTTTGATTTTATTGCTGATGAACTAAGTGGTAGTTTATACTGAGTATTAATTAACAATGATGATGTAAAAAACAAATTAAAACGAGTAATCTACAGGCTTAATAGTGTTTTTAATGTTGCTAATAATGAATGTGCCACATAAAAGCGATAAAAATATAGCTTTTATGTGTTTGTTTTGTTTATGGTAAAACTACTGGCGTAGTATATACCCAATCTCTTCCTTTTACCGGTGTGTGACAAGCTATACATGATTGATTTAAATCATTTTCGTCGCCATATGGTTGTTGCTCTTTTCCGAGCCATCTAGCCCATCCCCAACCGGTACCATTGCCACTGAATTTTTTACTATCTTTATACATAAATTCAGCATGAATAAATTCATCTGGGGCAATTGCCGTTGGCCAGCTTTTCTCTGATATTTGCTTAAAAACTAATTTCCCTAAAATTGCACCATCTGGCCAAGGGGTTGTTTTATTATTACGAGATGCTTCTATGGCAATATCATTTCCTAAAATAATTCTCATACTGTTATTATCCGTTCTATGTGAAGTTGAAATAACCCTCCAGTCTTTATATTTCTCAGGTAGTATTAAACCGTCAAGATTTGGCTTTACAGTAACTTTATTATCAGAAGCAAAAGATACTGCAGTGAATAAAGTTAATAAGAGAATAATTGATTTTCTAGCTTTCATTTAAATGTTCCTTTTTATATGATTTTTTGGTTGAAATAAGGGGATATGCCAATAAGTGTATAAGAACAATAATAGTGGGTATTTATTTCATAAAAAAATTTTTTATAAAAGTTAGAATGGTTTTATAGATAACCTCCAGGTTTAAGGCCGTATTTGTTAAAATTAAAATAATAAGGATTGGATTTTTTTAATAAATATTTTAGGATGGGTGCCCTCGTTGTTTAATGCTACTGGCCGATGACAATACCGTAAAAAATTAAGTGCTATTGAATCCATATTTACTACTATTATTGTTAATAAAGGTATCAATAAACTAAACTTACGAAGACAAAAAATGAACATTTTTGATTGTTAAAAAATCATTGCAGTTAAAGTGTTTCGATTAACAAATAAGATAAAAAGCGAGTAATTATATATGCTCGATATGTTTTTTATAAATTAGAGTATGGTTGATATGTTTATAGGAATGAGTACCAATGTAATTACCCCTTGTATAGGTCAATGTGACCTAGATGAGCATGAAATTTGTGTGGGGTGCTATAGATCTGCAGTAGAGATTACTGATTGGTTGAACAAATCTGAAGATGAAAAAATCGCTATAGTCATTAGATGTAAGAAAAAAATGAGGGTGTAATTCTACTGTGTAAATCCCCATATGTGAGGAGCTACCTGTTTTACTGCTTTAGCCAATTCACTGGCAAGGGCTTTTGAGGCATTTATTTGCTTATAACAGGCGTTATATCAATCACTTCAATCGTGGTTAACCCTTGCATTTGCCACTGAATATTTAAATCATATAGATTCATGCCATAAATTTTATCATCATGTTTGCCTTGCTTGTACGCAGGGCGAGGGTCTTGCGCTAATACTTGTTCGATAAATAAAGCTAAATCGGGAAAATTATTACTGTATTTTGTTAAAGCCATTTGGGCTAGATCATTAAAAGTTACTTGCAAATTAGTTGATGGTTGAATTTGCGCAAAACCTGCGTGTGCATGAGGTATGGAATCAGAGTAGGGCACGTAAGGTTTTATATCTACAATAGGGGTTTTATCTAATAAATCGATTGCTGAAATATGCAGTATTACTTGTTTTGCCTTTATGTCTATAGCATCTAATTTTACTACGGACATGCCAATAGGATTTGGCCTAAAGGTAGAGCGGGTTGCCAACACGCCAATTTTTTTATTGCCGCCTAAGCGGGGCGGTCTCACTAAGGGCTTCCAACCTTGCTGTTGCGTGCCGTGAAATACAAACAACACCCAAATATGACTAAACTGTTTCAATTCTCTAACCAACTCAGCATTATTAGCGTCGCCTGTTAGCGTTATAGTTGCTTTTACAGACGTTACCAAACCCGGTTGGCGAGGTATAGCAAATTTCTCTTTATAAGGAGAGTTAACATGGCCAATAATGTTAAATTCAATCTTGTTATTTACATCAGTTGTGTTTATTATTTTTTGCATTTAATTTTCAGTCGGTGATTCAATCAAAAATGCTCTTGCGTAACAAATAACAATGGCGTGACATTGCTGAGCATCACTACTGCTGTTTAATTGCGCTAATTGCTGCGATGTTAATAATGCACAACCGGTAAAGATAATGCCATTGGCTTGTTGTTCAAATGCTTGACGTCTAGCTTGAGTTCTTGCATTAATTTCATCTGGTGCAGCATGATGAGGCTTTACTTGGCAATCTTGACCCTCAACGACACCAATATAATTATGGCGAGTTTTAATATCTGTTTCTTGGCTATAAACTTCAACCTGAGAAGCTGAAAAATATTGTGTAAAGTTGTTTTTATCTAGGTTACTGGTGACATAACTACTGCTACAACTCGTGAGTATGATGACGAAAATGATGATTAAAGTTTTTTTTAACATGATTAAGCTCTATTCATTTATCGTTTTCTGTGTTGATAAAAAAAGGCATCGTTTATCACGATACCTTTTAAATTTAACATGGTGTTTTTAATTATGCGGTTTTAGCATTAAAATTATTTAACGCGCATACCGGCTTTAGCACCATCATCAGGGTTTAAAATCCATAAATCCTGACCACCAGGTCCTGCCGCTAATACCATACCTTCAGACATGCCAAAACGCATTTTACGTGGTGCTAAGTTAGCAACCATCATCGTATGCTTGCCAATTAAGTCTTCCGGTTGGTAGGCTGATTTTATGCCCGCGAACACTTGACGAGTTTCTGTGCCTTCTTCATCTAATGCTAGCGTTAATTTTAGTAATTTATCCGCTTTTTCTACATGCTCAGCGTTGATTATCTTAGCAATACGTAAATCAATTTTAGCAAAATCATCAAATTGAATTTCTTCAGAGATTGGATCTTCAGCTAAGGGGTTTGCCAAGGCGGCTGAGTTATCTATTACTTTTACCGCTTTCTTTTTCTTTGCTGATTTTTTCTCTTCTTTAGGTGCCGCTCCGGCTAAGCTATCTTTTGATGCTTCAGTCATTGCATTGACTTTATCCATATCCACACGTTGCAGTAAGGCTTTAAATTTATTTATCTTATGGCCAGTTAATAAGGTTTTGTGTCCATCCCACTCTAGCTCATCATTTAAAAAAGCTGCGGTACTATCGGCAAGTATAGGCAATACTGGTTTTAAGTAGATCATTAGGGTACGGAACATGTTGATACCTAATGAACAAATATCTTGTACTTCTTGTTGCTTAGTTTCATCTTTCACTAGCTGCCACGGTTCTTTTATGGCTATATATTCATTTACTTTATCAGCAAGTGCCATAATTTCACGCATACCACGACCAAAGTCGCGAGACTCATAATGAGCAGCAATACTATCACCGGCCGCCATGACTTCGTCAGCAAGGGCTTGATCGTCAATGTTAGTTGATAACATGCCATCAAAACGTTTAGTAATAAAGCTTGCACAACGAGAGGCGATATTAACCACTTTACCCACTAAATCTGAATTGACGCGTTGAGCAAAATCTTCTAAATTCAAATCTAAATCATCAATACGATTAGTTAATTTAGCCGCATAGTAATAACGTAAATATTCAGGGTTCAAATGATCTAAATAGGTGCGGCCTTTAATGAAGGTTCCTTTTGATTTAGACATTTTAGCGCCATTAACGGTAACAAAACCGTGCGCGAATACTGAAGTTGGTTTACGGTAACCTGCGCCTTCAAGTACAGCAGGCCAAAATAGACTGTGAAAGTATATAATGTCTTTACCAATAAAATGATATAGCTCAGCGTCAGAGCCTTCCTTCCAGAAGCTATCAAAATCTATGCTGCTATCTTTATTACATAAGTTTTTAAAGCTGCCCATGTAACCAATGGGTGCATCTAACCAAACATAAAAGAACTTATCTGGAGCATTAGGTATTTCAAAACCAAAATAAGGCGCATCACGACTGATGTCCCACTGTCTTAATCCTGATTCAAACCATTCAGCAAGTTTATTGGCCATTTCTTCTTGCAATGCACCACTGCGTGTCCAATCTTTAAGCATCTGCTCAAAGGCTGGTAAGTCAAAAAAGTAATGTTCAGAATCTTTCAATACTGGCGTGGCGCCGGAGATTACAGAGCGAGGGTTAATAACCTCGGTAGGAGAGTAGGTTGCACCACAGTTATCACAGTTATCACCATTTTCATCTTCACTTTTACATTTAGGACAAGTGCCTTTAATAAAACGGTCGGGTAAAAACATGCCTTTTTCAGGATCATAAAGCTGAGAAATAACACGGGTTTTAATATGACCTTTTTCATGCAAACGATTATAAATATCGTTAGCAAGTGTTTGGTTTTCTTCACTATGAGTTGAGTGATAATTATCAAAGCTAATATGAAAATCGGCAAAATCAGCCATATGCTCTTCACGTATCCCATTGATCATTTCTTCAGGAGTCATGCCTAATTCCTGTGCTTTAAGCATGATAGGGGTACCGTGCGCATCATCAGCACAAACAAAGTAAGTTTCATGTCCACGCATTCGCTGAAATCTTACCCAAATATCGGTTTGAATATGCTCAAGTAAATGACCTAAATGAATTGAACCATTAGCGTAAGGAAGAGCACAAGTAACTAATATTTTGCGCTTTTTGGGTAAACTGTTAGCAGAAATAGCTGTAGACATGAATTAATAGTGTTTTTTGATGGTAATAATGGCTGCAATAGTACAGAATTTAACGTTTATACTCAAATGATTAATGTCACAATATGTTCGGAAAATTCTTCTCTAATAAAAATGCGTCAAAAGCACCGGGCAGTAGTCAAATTACGACTAATTCGTCTGCAAGTGACTTGACTGCAACAGAAAAAATGCAAGTGATAACGGAAACGCTAGAGAATTATCGCTCTGAAAATTTTCCTCAGGGTATATTTTCGATTAGTTCACACTTTAATATTCACGCTATCCCTAAGCAAACTAAAGCTATTATCGTTGAGCTTATTTTACCTTTTCCCTGTCAAGGTGAGTTAGATGATATTGCCGCCAGTTTAGCTGTTACGTTAAAGCAATCAGTTGAATTTTTTATCCAGTTAAATGTTAAGAGCGTACGTTCGTTTTCACTTGCTGGCAGTGAAAATAACATCAAAAACATTATTGCTGTTGCTTCAGGGAAAGGCGGGGTAGGTAAGTCAACTACCACCGTTAACCTTGCTTATGCGTTAATTGCTGAGGGAGCCAAGGTTGGTATTTTAGATGCGGATATATACGGCCCTTCTATTCCTACATTACTTGGTTTGAAAAATTCAAAACCAAGTTCGGTAGATGGTAAGTTAATGACTCCCTTAACTGCTCACGGTCTCAGTGCAATGTCGATAGGTTTTTTAGTCGATGAAAATGATGCCACTGTTTGGCGTGGCCCAATGGCGAGTGGTGCTTTTAATCAGCTGTTAACTGAAACCGCTTGGCCTGAACTTGATTATTTATTAATTGATATGCCACCGGGAACGGGGGATATTCAATTAACACTCGCGCAAAAAGTTCCTGTTGCTGCCGCTGTTATTGTGACAACACCGCAAGATATGGCATTAATAGATGCCGCTAAAGGCATTGCTATGTTTGATAAGGTCAAAGTACCTGTATTAGGTATTATTGAAAATATGAGCTATCACTTATGTGATAATTGTGGTCATAAAAGCCATATTTTTGGAGATGCAGGTGGTAAGGAAATGGCGAAATCAAAACAAACACAATTACTTGGTCAATTACCTTTAGATATGAATATACGACAAGATGCAGATTTTGGTCAATCAGACATCATTGAAAATAGCACTGGTGATATTGCTCAGTTGTACCGTAGAATAGCGCGTAATATTGTTGGGCAATTATTTTTGCAGCTCGATAACGCTAGCCCATTAACCCCAACGGTTGAAATAACTAGTTAATTATTAGTTAAGTTTTCAATCAGAGAGTAAGAAAATAATTATGAGATTATGTGATAAAGATATAGAGCAATACTTAGATGATGAACTAATTATTATCTCACCTAAACCAGACAAATCAATGATTTCAGGCGTTAGTGTCGATATTCGTTTAGGTAATGAATTTCGTGTTTTTCAAGATCATACTGCTCCCTTTATTGATTTAAGTGCGCCTAAAGCAGAAATGCAACAAGCGATGGATACGGTAATGAGTGATGAAATTGTTATTAATGATGGAGATGCCTTTTTTTTACATCCTGGTGAGTTAGCCTTAGCCGTCACGTATGAATCGGTTACTTTACCTGACAATATTGTCGGTTGGCTCGATGGTCGTTCTTCGTTAGCACGATTAGGATTAATGGTACACGTTACTGCACACAGAATTGATCCCGGTTGGTCAGGACAAATCGTTTTAGAGTTTTATAATAGTGGCAAGTTACCGCTAGCATTGCGCCCAAAAATGAAAATAGCCGCGTTGAACTTTGAGACTATGTCGTCAAGTGCAGCAAGGCCATATAACAAGCGTGATGATGCTAAATATAAAAACCAAAAAGGGGCTGTTGCGAGTCGTTTGAGTGAAGATTAGCTAATATCTTGAAGTATCATGGGTATATACCTCATATACAGGCCAAACGACCTCAACAGACAGGATTTAGCTTATTGAGGTCTTTAGCCTGTATACCTTTTAATTATCGCTAAAACCTGAATATTAAGGCGATAAGGCACAATGCTAGGCCAATTTTTGTTTGTCTGTTCCAATCTCTTTAGTTTTAATCTTTGTATTCAAGCCGCTGACGCATGCTTCTAATGCATCAATTAGCTTTTTCTTATCATGATGGTGTGGTTGTTTGTGATGAGCTAAATCGCGGCATATCACGTTGATCTTATTTGATACAACACTGGGTTCTTGACAAATAACACTGTCGATAGGCAAACAGCCAATATTGTCTTCAATCCACTGTAGCTTTTCATCTATGGTTAATTGGGCAGCAGGACTATTCTCTAAAACCACGTTATCGATAAAGACACAATGTCCTTTTCTATTGGCAATGGCATTACTGATGTCTCTTATCAATAAAGGGGGGATAATACTTGTCAAGAAACTCCCAGGGCCTAATATAATCAAATCTGCGTCATTTATTGCCTTTAAGCAAGGCTCAATAGATTTAACTAATGGCGCTAACATTAAATTTTTAGGCATTATGGGCATTTCGTCAACGGAAAGTTCACCAACACGACAACGCCCCTCTGGATAGAAGGCTATTAAATCCGTAGGTGTTTCAGACATAGGGAGAACTTGTGTTCGAACCCCTAATATCCGCCTGACTAGCTTAATGGAGTCTAACGGTCTAGATTGCACTTCGCCTAAACCATATAAAATAAGATTACCTAAGTTATGACCGCCGAGCTCATCATTACCATCGAATCGAAAATTAAATAATTGGCTACCAATGGAATCTTTATCAACTAATTCGGTTAAACAATTACGTAAATCTCCCCAAGCAATTGAGCTACTGCGTTTTCGTAATTTACCTGTTGATCCACCATTATCGGTTGTCGTTACTATACCGGTAAGTTTATTTCCCATAAACGATAGGGTTGATAAAACTCTACCTAAGCCGTGACCGCCACCAATAGCAACAATATTTAATTTATTTAACTGCATTCTTTTTTATATACTTGATATACTTTAATACTTCATATTTCAAACCATACCTGTAAATACTTTAAAAATAAAGCATAAGCGTATCAGCACATAAAATGCTTAATACTGTAGCTAGTCCTTTTCGATTTATGAAAGCGTATAAATTGTACAGTTCTAACAGCAAGTTAAGTAAAAAACAAACAAGTTGACTCTTATGTAATCACTCAATTAGTTATTTGTAATATTTTTACTGTTTTTTTTAAATAAGTGTTGACAGTTTCGAGGTCTCTGCTTAGAATGCGCCTCGTTTTCAGCAAGCGTTTAAATCTTTAAAAGAGCGTCTGGTTGAGAATATCTTTCTTCGGAAAGGAAGTGTTAAATAGCTATTAGGCCAGTTATTTAATACGACCGTTTGAATTTTTATTTAAACAATCGGGGCTATAGCTCAGCTGGGAGAGCGCTTCGCTGGCAGCGAAGAGGTCTGCGGTTCGATCCCGCATAGCTCCACCATATTAGGTTTTTTATTATTGAAGTTTAATAATAAAAAATAGATAGTTTTAACTTGCTAGCAAGTTTTAGTGTCCCTATCGTCTAGAGGCCTAGGACACCGCCCTTTCACGGCGGTAACAGGGGTTCGAATCCCCTTAGGGATGCCACTATTATCTTACTTT
>NVWU01000034.1 GCA_002733765.1 Colwellia sp.
TGAGAAACTTGCATAAAAAAATCCGATGAAAATTGTTCATCGGATTTTGATCTTATTTATCAATTTAGCAAGACATTTCTGCTTAACTGATCGGCATTAAAGCAATGTGCTTCCCTTTTTTATGTCTATATAAGTTATTATTAGAAAAGTAATTAAGGCATAATTATTTCTTGTACAGCTAATTCTAGTTTAGGGTTATTCACATCTGAACTTGTTGATTTATATATTGCTTTACCTTGGCGATTAATAAAAAAGGTAGTGGGAGTACCTCTTACTCCGTATTGATTGGCAACTATTTCCCCTTTTACCGCGGTAATAAAGTCATAACCGCGTTGCTTTATTTCATCTTGTGGTGTGGCACCTTCGTCTTCATTGAAGCTAATAGCAACAATTTTTATGCCTGAGCTTTGATATTTCTTTGCAAGCTCAACTAGTTTAGGTTGTATTTTTTTGCAGTAAGGACACCAAGTAGCCCAAAAATGTAAAATAATAGGCTTGCCTTGATAGTCACTCAACGACAAGTTTTTGCCTGTTTGTGTGGTTAATTGCCAAGGAGGTGCTGTTGGAAAATCTTCAGCAAAAGCGTTTGGCATAGTCCAAAGTAGTAGGATCAATAAGCTAGAAAGATAAGTTGTTTTTTTCATAGATAGTCATGTTAATTTAAATTGTATTGATATGACCCTATTTAAGTGCATTTTCTTACATATATCGATGAAACTCGTATATTGAGGTAACATTGGGCTAGGTATTATCTAGCCTTGTTGATAACTTGCCAAAATAGAGTCAGCAATTTTAGCCGCGATCATAATCGTTGGAGCATTGGTGTTGCCGCTGATTAATGTTGGCATAATGGAGGCATCGATCACGCGGAGACTTTTTATACCATGAACTTTTAACTCGTTATCTACCACTGCCAAGTCATCGCTCCCCATCTTGCAAGTACCTACGGGGTGATAAATAGTATTGGCTTTGTTTTTTAAAAAATCTAATATTTCTTCATCACTTTGTATGTTATTTCCAGGGAATATTTCATTACCATTATTATCGTTTAATGGTGGTTGCGCTAATATTGAACGAGCAATTTTAACCGCTTGAATCATATCTTTTCTATCGTCTTCATGCGCTAGCATATTTAACATTATTTTTGGATGCAAACTTACTTTTTTGCCATATAGCGTAATGCTACCACGGCTTTTCGGTCGTAATAAGCATGTGTGTATTGACACGCCATAATTGAGTAGCATTTTTAAATCTCTCCCATGATCATCAAAAGACGCGGGAATAAAGTGTAATTGTAGATCGGGTCTAGACAAGTTTGGCTTTGATTTAATAAACCCACCTGATTCTGCGACAGCAGAGGTTAAAATACCGGTGCGTTTATCTGAAAATAAGGGGAAATACTTCAAACCTTGTTTGAATAACCACCACGCAGCTTTTGGACGTATTGCTAGCAAATCAGAGCGTTTGTGATGAGTTACCACAACGGTATCAGGGTGATCTTGTAAGTTTTGACCAACCCCTGTTAATTCATGTTTTAGGGGGATATCATGTTTTGTTAACTCTGCTTTTGGACCAACACCCGATAACATCAGTAATTGTGGTGAATTAAATGTGCCAGCGCTTAATAACACCTCTTTTGTTGCAAAAATATTATAGCGATGACCTTTTACTTTATAGCAAACACCAGTAGCCACTTTGTCTTTGCTTTTGTCATCAATAAGAATATTTTGTACTTGTGCATCAGTGATAACGGTTAAGTTTGAACGATGTAAGTTTGGTGTCAGAAATGCCTTAGCGGCACTACAGCGTTGACCATTAATTTGAGTCACTTGATAATAGCCTATACCTTCTTGTTCAAGGCCGTTAAAGTCATCATTAAGTGGAAATCCAGCTTGCTGAGCACTTAAAATAAAATCATCATGAATAGGTGGTTTTGAATAAGAGTTAGCCACATTTAGGGGACCATTGACGCCATGTAAATCGCTTTCACCTCGTTCTTGATGTTGAGTATTTTTAAAGTAAGGTAATACCTCATTAAATGACCAGCCGTCATTACCAAGCTCCGCCCAATGATCATAGTCTTGCTTTTGGCCACGGATATATAGCATGGCATTAATTGAGCTGCTACCTCCTAAAGTTCTGCCGCGAGGGTTAAATATTTTTCGGTTGTTTTGTGTTACTTCAGCGGCAGAGTTAAATTGCCAGTTAAGCACTTTACTTTTCATTAACTCTATAACACCTAAGGGTATATGAATACTCCAGTGTTTATCTTTAGGCCCTGCTTCTAATAAACAGACTTGATAATTACCACAAGCTGATAATTTATCGGCAAGCACGCAGCCCGCGGAGCCAGCACCTATAATGATAAAATCAAAGTTATTCATTTGGTATTCCTGTATTGTTTTCATACTAAACAAGTCAGACCACTATGAAGTATAAGGGCATACTTTTCAACAGCACAATAAAATGCTTACCAAAATAAATTGATAAGCATTTACTGTATTAGAAATTACACTTCTAAAACATTTTTCTCTTGCTCATTGTGCCTAAAGCACCTTTTTCTTGGAAGTAATTGAAACGAACCATATTAGTTTACCGTGTGCTGAGTTTACCCCAAAACGTACTGAGCGAAATATACCCGCCATAAAGGTAGTGTACTAGTCTCCTAGCTTTCCTTCGTTAATAACATTTTTTTCAATGAGCGGGTGTATTATGTATAAACCTAAACTCTAGCGACAGGCAGATCTTTTTGTAGCTCAGGTAAATATTGAGCATACTTACGTTAGTATCCTCACTCCATGAAAGATCTTTGATTAAAACATAGGCGTCATTGGTGAGTGCAATAGGAGGACAAATAAAAGTGTTAGTGAGTGTCCAATTTTATATTAAACGGTATCGGCCAAATTGCAGATATAAAAAAACCGACTAAAGCCGGCTTTTAAAATATTACAATAAGTAATCAGAAAAACGTAAAGTGCTATTTAGCTTATAGGGCTTTAATAGCAGCATTTAAACGGCTCTTACTACGAGCTGCTTTGTTTTTATGAATAAGACCTTTACTTGCATAACGGTCTAAAATTGGTGTAGCAGCAGCTAATTGTTTAGTTGCTACTTCTTTATCACCGGCTTCAATAGCTGCGATTACTTTTTTAAGTAAAGTACGCATCATTGAGCGACGGCTTCCATTGTGTTGACGGCGCTTTTCAGATTGTACTGCGCGCTTCTTAGCTTGCTTTGAATTAGCCAAGGTGACTCCTAAAAAATGTTAGATAAGCTTAAATTTAAGGCGACGAAATATGCCTGTTTTTTAGCTGATTGTCAAATGATTTAATTGCCAAACTTAAATAAAAAGTAAATAAAGGGGCAATTAAATTAAATTTTGCTTGTTCCTGTTGTGAACGGAGGTAAGTATACATTGTTTATATAGATAAAATCATTACATAATAGTCGCTTCTTTTAGTTAATTATTTTCTTTCTTTCTTTATATTGTTTTCGAGGACATTTTTTTGAGTAAAAAGCTAATTAAATCAGGGGTGATTGTGAGTGTGATGACCTTGATTTCTCGTGTGTTGGGCTTAGTGCGCGATGTAGTCATTGCCAATATTATGGGCTCAGGTGCTATGGCGGATGTTTTTCTCTTTGCCAATAAAATCCCTAACTTTTTTCGTCGCCTCTTTGCTGAAGGGGCGTTTGCTCAGGCTTTTGTTCCAGTATTAAGTGAATATCATACCAAAGATGAAAAAAATGCTGCAGCAAGCGGTCATGGTGACAACAATGTAAAGCTTGCTGTTTCTCTTGATGAGACTAAGCGTTTAATTGCGCAAGTTTCTGGTACGTTAGGCGTTATTATTACTTTTGTCACTTTATTTGGCATGTTAGCCTCACCGTTATTTGTTATTTTATTTGGTGGAGGTTGGTTTGTTGAGTGGCTTAATAACGGCCCAGATAGTGTTGGCGGTGAAAAATTTGAGTTGGCGGCGAGCTTATTAAAAATAACTTTTCCATATTTGTGGTTTATTAGTTTTACTGCGCTTGCAGGGGCCGTGCTCAATACCATGGGGCGATTTGCCGTAGCCGCTTTTACTCCGGTACTGCTTAATATTGCGATTATTTTAATGGCGGTTTATGGCGCAGAGTATACTCAAAGCCCGGCTTATGCGCTTGCATGGGGGGTGTTTTTTGGCGGCCTGATTCAGTTTCTTTTTCAAATTCCTTTTTTATATAAAGCAGGTGTTTTGGTAAAACCTTGTTGGTCTTGGCGTAGTAAAGGTGTTACTAAAATTCGTAAGTTGATTGTACCTGCATTATTTGGTGTATCTGTTACTCAAATTAATTTACTACTTGATACGCTAATCGCCAGCTTTTTGATTACTGGCTCTATTAGTTGGCTTTATTACGCCGATAGATTATTAGAATTTCCGTTGGGCTTGTTTGGTATTGGTATTGCTACGGTTATTTTACCCAGCTTAGCAAAGCTGCACAGTACAAATAGCCCTACAGAATTTAGGGCTACTTTAGATTGGGGTATTAAGGTCATTTCTTTGTTTGGCTGGCCAGCTTTAGCAGGCTTAATGGTACTTGCACAACCGATTATTATGGTGTTGTTTATGCGCGGAGAGTTCAGTCAAAACGATGTATTGCAAGTATCAATGGCATTATTTGCTTATTTGTCTGGTTTGTTAAGCTTCATGTTTATCAAAATATTAGCCCCTGGCTATTACGCTAGACAAGATACTAAAACACCAGTAAAAATTGGTATTAAAGCGATGGTTGCTAATATGGCGTTTAATTTGATGCTTGCGCCATTTTTCGGTTATGTTGGTTTAGCGATGGCAACAACCATGTCAGCAACATTAAATGCGTGGCTGCTTTATCGTGGTTTAAAGCAAGCAGGTGTTTATCATTTATCAAAAAGCACAAAAATTTTTATTGGAAAATTAGTATTATCAGCACTGGTGATGGCATCGGTGGTTTATCAATTATCCAATGATTTTGATGTATGGTTAGCGATGAACTTTGCTGAACAAGTTCTCCAGTTAATTATGTGTATTGGTGGCGGTTGCTTAAGCTATTTTATAATGATCGTATTATTAGGTGTTCGCCTCAGTGACTTTAAGGTGAAAAAATAAAAATAATAGTTAGGAAATACTGATTATTATTGCTCGTTAATATATAATTCGGCGATTTATTTCATCTGCATATTTACTTTAGGCTTAAAATATAAGTATACGGTTAGTTAGTTGTATTTATAATATTTAGCCAAAAGGCTAATTGTTACCTTATACGTGTAGAAGAATAATAGTGAGTTATTTAGGTTTTGGTCGTCAAAAGGCAGTATAAATAGCAATGCAGTTAGTTCGCGGTATCCATAATATTCAGGCAGATGATCAATTGCTACGTGTATTGACTTTTATATGTGTAGAAAAGTCATAGTGAGTTATTTGGGTTTTGGTCGTCAAAAGGCAGTATAAATAGTAATGCAGTTAGTTCGCGGTATACATAATATTCAGGCAGAAGATCACGGCTGCGTATTAACTATAGGTAATTTTGATGGTGTCCACAAAGGACATCAACGTGTTATTGCGGCTTTAGTGACTAAAGCAAAGGCGTTAAATTGTACTGCTGCGGTGTTAGTGTTTGAACCACAACCACAAGAATTGTTTGCAGCAGACAAAGCGCCAGCACGACTTTGTCGCTTACGTGACAAGTATTCACTGCTTGCCGAATTAGGGGTTGAACGGTTAATTTGTGTTAACTTTACCCGTAAGTTTGCCAGCCAAAGTGCGCAGCAGTTTATTGAACATTTATTAGTAAAAAAATTAGGTATAAAGCATTTAATTGTTGGCGATGACTTTCATTTTGGTAAAAATCGTCTTGGTGATTTTATTATGCTATCTGATGCGGGAAAGAAGTTTGGTTTTGATGTAACAGATACCGCTAGCTGTAAAACGGCTAATTGTCGTGTGAGCAGCACTGCGATACGAGAAGCCTTAGAACAAGATAACTTAAACGATGTTGAGAATATGCTAGGCAGACCTTACTCAATAATAGGTAAAGTTTTTCATGGAGATAAACGTGGACGACAATTAGGCTTTCCAACAGCGAATGTGTTATTGAAAAGGCGCAATTCACCCTTAGATGGTGTTTTTGCTGTAATAGTGAAAACCAATAGTGGAATCTTTAATGGTGTTGCCAATATTGGCTCTAGACCAACAGTAAATGGCATAAGACAACAATTAGAAGTAAATATTTTTAACTTTAATGATGATCTTTATGGTCAATGCATTGAAGTGATAATTAAGAAAAAGCTTCGCCAAGTGATGAAGTTTGATAGCCTCGAAGCGTTAACAGCGCAAATCAAGCAAGATAGTGAGCAGGCTAAACAAGTATTAAACAATATAGATTAGGTGGATACCAACCGGACTAATTTATTGATCACTTAGCTACTGAAATTCTAAGTTGTACAATAAGTTAATCTGTTTGCTATAAGTCTAATAATTTGAAAAATTTAAATAACCGGATAATGATTTAAATGAGTGATTATAAACATACCCTGAATTTGCCAGCTACTTCGTTTGCCATGAAAGGCAATATGGCAAACCGTGAACCTAATATGCTCAAAGAATGGGCTGCTAAAGATTTGTACGGAAAAATTCGTACAGCAAAAAAAGGTAAAAAATCATTTGTTTTACATGATGGTCCTCCTTATGCGAATGGTAATATTCACCTTGGTCATGCGGTAAATAAAATATTGAAAGATATTATCGTTAAATCAAAAACTTTGTCTGATTTCAACTCGCCTTACGTGCCAGGTTGGGATTGTCATGGTTTACCGATTGAATTAATGGTAGAGAAAAAAGTAGGTAAACCTGGCCATAAAGTATCTGCCAGTGTTTTTCGCGAAAAATGTCGTGAATATGCCGCCAAACAAGTGAACGCTCAGCGTGACGACTTCAAGCGTTTAGGTGTTTTTGCTGATTGGGAAAAGCCTTATCTAACGATGGATTTTACTACGGAAGCGAATATTATTCGTGCGTTAGGTAAAATTGCGGCAAACGGTCACCTACATCAAGGCTTTAAGCCTGTGCATTGGTGTACTGATTGTGGTTCTTCTTTGGCTGAAGCTGAAGTGGAATACAAAGATAAACAATCGCCTGCAATTGATGTGAAATTTACTGCTGTAGATCAAAACATAGCTGATAAATTTAACCACCCAGAAAATCATGAAGGTGAAGGGACTGTTTCTGTTGTTATCTGGACAACAACTCCTTGGACACTGCCGGCTAACCGCGCGGTTTCACTTCATGCTGATGTTGAATATTCGTTAGTACAATGTGAAACAGAACAAGGCAAAGAACGTTTAATTGTAGCGTCAGACTTAGTGACTTCATGTATGGATCGTTTTGGTATTGATAAATACCATGCCTTAGGTTTTTGTAAGGGTGCTGAGTTAGAACTAGCGCAACTACAACACCCATTTTATGATTTTACTGTGCCAGTGATTTTAGGTGAACATGTGACTACAGAATCCGGTACGGGTTGTGTTCATACCGCTCCTGGCCATGGTGTTGAAGATTTTGTGGTAGGTAAACTATACAATCTTGAAGTCGCAAATCCTGTTGGTGCAAATGGCGTTTATCTAGAAGATACCGAATTATTTGCTGGTCAGCATGTTTTTAAAGCTAATGCCAGTGTGGTTGAAACGTTAAAAGAACATGGCACGTTAGTACATCATCATGCGTTAGAGCATTCTTACCCGCATTGCTGGCGCCATAAAACGCCATTAATTTTCCGTGCAACACCACAATGGTTTATCAGCATGGATAATAAAGGATTACGTGAAGACTCATTAAAAGAAATTGAAAAAACTCAGTGGATCCCTGATTGGGGTCAACGACGTATTGAGTCTATGGTTGAAGGTCGCCCTGATTGGTGTATCTCACGTCAACGTACGTGGGGTGTGCCAATGGCGTTATTTATTCATCAAGATACCGGTGCGTTGCATCCACGCAGCATTGAATTAATTGAATCAGTAGCAAAACGTGTTGAAGAGAAAGGTATTCAAGCATGGTTTGATTTAGATGCCGCAGAGCTTATTGGGGATGATGCTAAAGAATACATTAAAGTACCTGATACCTTAGATGTCTGGTTTGACTCTGGCACAACCCATTACTCTGTTGTTAATGCTCGTGAAGAATTTGATGGTATTGCTGATTTATACCTTGAAGGTTCAGACCAACATCGTGGTTGGTTTATGTCATCAATGATGTCTTCCGTTGCAATGAATGGTAAAGCTCCGTATAAGCAAGTGCTTACCCATGGCTTTGTTGTTGATGCTAACGGACACAAAATGTCTAAGTCATTAGGTAATGTGATCACTCCAAAAGAAATCACTAATACCTTAGGTGCTGATATTTTACGCTTATGGACAGCATCAGTAAATTACACGCAAGAGATCACTGCCGGTAATGAAATATTTAAACGCCAAGCGGATGCTTATCGTCGTATTCGTAATACATCACGTTTCTTATTGTCTAACTTAAACGGTTTTGAGCCAGCACAGCATTCGGTAGCTTTTGAAAATATGGTGGCGCTAGATCGTTGGGTAGTTGATAAAGCGGCGCGTTTACAAGAAGAAATTATTACTGCCTATAATGAATATGAATTTCATGTGGTAGTACACAAGCTGATGAATTTCTGTACTACTGAGCTAGGTGGCTTCTATTTAGATATTATTAAAGATAGACAATACACAGCTAAAGCTGATTCTAACGCCCGTCGCTCTTGTCAAACAGCAATGTACTTAATTGCTGAAGCAATGACTGCTTGGATGGCGCCTATTTTATCATTCACTGCACAAGAAATCTGGCAAGCATTACCAACGCCAGCTAAAGGCGAGCGTGATGAGTTTGTTTTCACTGGCGTTTGGTTTGATGGTTTAGCAACAATGCCAGAAGACACTAAGCTAGGTAATGAATATTGGAGCGAGCTGTTATTAGTGCGCGCTGAAGTTAACCGTGCATTAGAGCTTGCTCGTAAAGAAAAAACAGTTGGCAAAGCGCTTGAAGCACAAGTGACTTTATATGCAACGGCAGATTTAGCAGAAAAATTATTACAATTAGGTGATGAATTACGTTTTGTACTTATCACTTCTAAAGTGGCTATTGAAGTTGTTACTGATGTAAACCAAGCGCCTGAAAGTGCAACGGTAACCGATATTGAGGGTTTATGGCTATCAGTTGCCGCAGCAGAAGGCACTAAGTGTGATAGATGTTGGCATGTTACTACTGATGTTGGTACTCATGATGCTCATCCAGATTTATGTGGCCGTTGTATAACCAATATTGATGGTGATGGCGAAACCAGAAAGTATGCATAAGCTTTTCACTGTTTTTAATAATTCAGGCTTGCGTTGGCTTTGGTTAACGCTAGTTTGTTTAGTGCTTGATCAAGTGACTAAACATTGGGTAGCAGGCTCATTTAGTTTATATGAATCAATAAGCGTATTACCTATTTTTAGTATCACCTATGTACACAACCTTGGTGCCGCTTTTAGTTTTTTAGCTGATCAAGGTGGTTGGCAACGTTGGTTTTTTACTGCTATCGCGGCTATTGCCTGCATTGTTTTTATTGTTTGGTTAGCAAAAACGCCTAAATCTCAAACCTTATTAAGTATTGCTGTTGCACTGATGTTAAGTGGCGCAATGGGAAATTTAATTGATCGCGCTGTATTTGGTTATGTTATCGACTTTTTAGATTTTCATTGGTCTGGTAATCATTTTCCTGCTTTTAATGTTGCAGATTCAATGATTTTTATTGGTGCAGCCTTGATGATTTTAGAGTCCTTTACTGCCGAAAATAACGATAAAGTGTAAATCGTACTTTAAGTGCGACAATAGATAAGAAGATAAAAAATGACAAATGTAATAACCATTAAAGCCGACTCAACAATTTTAGTACACATTACTATGAAGTTAAGTGATGGCTCAGCTGCTGATAGTACTAAGGTAAACAATAAGCCTGCTAAGATCATCATGGGTGATCAAAGTATTTCAGCTGCTTTTGAAGCACAATTATTAGGGATGACTACAGGGGCGAGTAAGGAATTTTCGCTTGACGCTGTCGATGCATTTGGCGAATCTAATCCTGATAATATTCATTATATGGATATTGATAAGTTTTCAGCGGAAGTACCGGCAAAGGTTGGGAATATCATTACATTTTCACAACCAGGTGGTGAATTACCCGGCATGATTAAAGAGGTTAATGGTAGTTCGGTGACTATCGATTTTAACCACCCTTTAGCTGGACAGCCAGTAACTTTTATAATTGATTTAGTTGAAATATTGTAATGGTAATTTGGGTTTAAATCCGACAACAACTGTATTCATCGAGCTTTGTCGGAATGAATTCCAACCTATATAAGAGAGAACTATGGAAATTATTTTAGCGAACCCTCGAGGTTTTTGTGCCGGTGTTGACCGAGCTATTAGTATTGTTGATCGAGCTTTAGACTTATTCGGCGCGCCTATTTATGTGCGTCATGAAGTAGTACATAACAAATTTGTGGTTGATGGCCTTAAAAGTCGTGGCGCCGTTTTCGTTGAAGAGCTTAGTGAAGTACCTGATGACAGTACTGTTATATTTAGCGCCCATGGGGTTTCTAAAGCGGTGCGTAACGAAGCTAAGAAACGCGATTTAAAAGTATTTGATGCGACATGCCCATTAGTGACTAAAGTCCATATGGAAGTTGCTCGTGTAAGTCGTAAAAATATTGAATGCATACTCATTGGCCATGCCGGACACCCTGAAGTTGAAGGCACCATGGGGCAGTATGATAGTGAATCGGCAGGCATCTATTTGGTTGAATCAGCAGACGATGTGTTAAACCTTGAAGTAAAAAATTCAGAAAAACTTTATTTTTGTAGCCAAACAACACTCTCAGTTGATGATACTTCTGATGTCATTGATGCACTTAGAAAAAAATTCCCTTTAATTGAAGGACCTCGCAAGGATGACATTTGTTATGCCACACAAAATCGTCAGGATGCTGTTCGTGCTATCGCTAGTCAAGTAGATTTATTATTAGTGGTTGGTGCAAAAAACAGTTCTAATTCAAATAGGTTAAGAGAAGTGTCAGAGAAAATAGGGACAACTTCTTACCTCATTGACACTGCTGATGATATTGAAACCTCTTGGCTTAATAATATCAATAAAATAGGTGTAACTGCAGGGGCGTCTGCGCCAGCTATTTTAGTTCAGCAGGTTATTGAGGCATTAAAAAGCTTTGGTGGTCATGAGGTTAAGGAGTATCCTGGGCGTGAAGAAAATATTGTATTTGCAGTGCCTGTTGAATTGCGCTAGTCTTAAGTTGATTGTAATTTAATCATTACGAAAAAGATAAATAAGGAAATAGAACAAAGGTAAGTTCGCGGACTATTTTTATGGACAGCTATTTATGGAGACTCCTTATGGAAGAAAAGGTATGGGTTAATGCAGTTCACTTTGGTGATTTTTAGCACATATGAATTTTTTGTAGAGTCTTTAGCTAGCGAAAAATTGGCTCCACCTTTTTTTAGATCTAAAAATAGTGTAATTTCTAAAGAAAGTTATGCTATTAAATTTAAAAATAATTTGATATTAAAAGAATTTTTTTTCACATCCCCCCAACTGAAAAACACTCTTTTCAAAACTGCTTTAATGCAGCTAATCTTTATGTATTGCTTTTTCTTTGTATACAAAGCGATAATCAGAATATGCCGTTCAATGAGGATAGGTCATGTTTAAAAGTATGAAAAACCAAATAATTAAAGAAAAAGGTATGACTTTTATCGAAGTTTTGATCGCTTTAGTTATTATGGTTACGGGTATTTTAGGTGCTGTCGCAATGCAAGCAACGGCTAAAAAGGGAAGTTTTGATGCCATGCAGCGTTCATTAGCATCAGCATTAGCACAAGATATTATTGAACGTATGCGCAGTAATGATGCACTTCCTATCAATGGAATTCTAAATACATATGCAGGTATATATGGTGCTGCTGATCCGGGAGTAGCGCCAGTTCCTGCGTGTAATGCTCCAGGGGCTTTGTGCAATTCGGCACAAATGGTGGCAACAGATTTATATCAATGGACACAATTGCTACGAGGAGCGAATGTTACTTCAGGTGGACAAAATGTTGGGGGTTTAACCAATGCTATTGGTTGTGTTACTGAAAATAATAATACGGTAACTGTCACTGTTAGTTGGCAAGGGCGTACCAGTACACAAGATGGTGCTGCTGCTAATGCTAATTTTGCAACTAATGCGGCTTGTGGTACTGCCAATAACAAACGTAGGCAAGTGCATATTCAAGCATTTATTTTTTAATTAGGCTTTAGTTTAACTTATTATAAGTATGTGAATAGTAGATATGAATAAATATCAAAAAGGTTTTAGTTTATTAGAAATATTTATCTCACTGACAATTGGCTTAGTGCTATTTGCTGGTGTGTTAACGGTTTTTGTTGGCATGAAAACAACTACGTCTCAAACGAATAGTTTAGGTGAACTGCAAGAAAATGGTCGCTTTGCAATTACCGTGCTAACCAATGATTTATTACGAGAAGGTTTTTGGGGTGATCTACCTAATCAATTAACAAGTAGCAATTTGACTGCTATCCCTGCTATTGGTGGTGTAGATTGTGTAGGTCAAGGATTAAATAATGCCAGTTTCCCGCAAGCAGTTGGTTATTTTCGTAGCCTTTGGGGAGTCACTGCTGCTAGCGCCAGCCCTATAGGGTGTATTAACAATGCTAAAATTGGTTCAGATATCATTCAAATAAAACGTGTGTTATCTAGACCTATTGTTGGGAATACAGATGCTACGTTATATTATCTAAATGCTAATAGTACTACAGGAGTTATTTTTTCAGGAGTTGGTGCGGGTGTACCACCGGCAGTAAATAATGGCCTTGTTTGGGAGTATCAACATCATGTGTACTATATTCAAGATGAGGCTCAAGGAAATCTGAGCGTACCTGTATTAATGCAAGGTGTGTTATCAGCTAATAATGGTATGACTTTTAGCCCTTTAATTGATGGCATTGAAAGAATTCATTTTTCGTATGGTGTTGATGCCGATGATGATGGCGACGTTGATGCTTTTATTTCTTCTGCCAATATGACACAAGCCTTTTGGAATAAGAATAATAGTAATATCTTAGCAGTAAAAATTTTTGTGTTAGCACGAGATAGTTTGCCAGATAATAATTATACCAATACTAATACCTATCAATTAGGTGATTCACCTGCGTTGGTAGTAAATGATAACTATCGCCGTTTGCTTTTTACGACAACAGTGACACTCTATAATGCGAGGATCGATATATGGCTATAATAAACAGTCAGTTAAATCAAGTTGATATAGGTAAAAAGCAACAAGGTGTTGTGCTAATTGTTTCTTTAGTTTTTTTAGTAGCATTAACAGCAGTCGCCTCAGCATTAATGTTAAATACTACGTCAGATATGAAAATGTCAGGCAGTAGTCAAACTAAGGTTAATGCGGTACAAGAAGCTATTAGTTCAATAGATCAAGTGATTTCTGCACAGGTACAAGGTAATACCAATCTCTTTACTACGTCACAGTTTCCTATTTCAATGAATGGCGTGGTAACTTCTCCAAACACGACCGCTAATATCACAACAGTAAATGCGACTAGTTTACTTGTTGGATGTCCTCATAGTAAATTAGGCTTTGATGCAGACTATGACTGTAACTTACTGAGAATTCAATCGACTAAATTATATGGCCGCGCTAATACAAGTTCTGTTCAAGTAAATGCGGGTATAGCGCAGCGACTAAATAAGGGGGCACAATGAAAAAATTATTATTAATAAGCTTTTTTCTGTTATCGAATATTAGCATCGCCGAAGATATTGAACTCTATGTGGGTAATTCAGCGCAAAGTGTAGGTAATAAACCTAAGGTACTGATTATATTTGATAATTCTGGCAGCATGAATACTACAGAAGAAATTAAAAAGCCTTATGATCCTGATCCCGAGGAACCTTACCCTGCGATTGGTGGTTTTAACTCCCTTTCAAGTGATTTTGTTTATTATACTAAAGGAGTTGGCGTTGATAATATTACGCCAATACCAGACAGCCCAAGTGAACAACGTCGTTTTCTTGCTGATATTAACAGTTGCGATACCGCTAGACAAAAATTAGCTACAGTGGGTTTTTATACTGGCTATATTCGAGAATATGCCTTTCAAGGTAACTCAGGTAGTTGGCAAGAAATTCCTGATAATAATGGCGCCAATATTGAGGTTATAGATTGTTTAGATGATATTTTATTGGAGAATCCTCTTAACGCAGGCGTTGAAGGGCAAGGAGGAACTGTTACTCCGTTGCCTAATGGTTACCCTGTTGATGGAGAAGGTACAAAACAATCTCCTGATTATTATACTGCTTCTGCCAATAACTCTAATACTAATATGGGAGCGGGTGAAGTTGTCACTTTATACGCTGATAGCTACTTACGCTGGTCACAAGCTTCTGAGTCAGATATAGGTACAGTGAATCAATCACGCCTAACGATTGCAAAAAATACGATCACCAATTTAATTGAATCAGCTCCGGGCGTTGATTTTGGCTTGCAAATTTTTAACCATAATCATTCAGGTGAAAATACACGGGATGGAGGCAGGGTTGTTTTTGGTATTCAAAATATGGACTTAGTTGCCAGACAGCGCTTAGTAGATATAATCCAAGATGATGTTGATGGTGAAACGAATACTCCATTGTGTGAAACCTTATATGAAGCAAGGCGCTATTTTGGTGGATTATCTGTTGATTATGGCGATAATGATTCAAATCGCGGTGGTAGTTATATTGGAAATACGCCACCTAGAGATACTTCAATTGAAAACCAAGGGTCTTATATCACCCCATATAACGGCTGTAGTGATGAGATATACGTTATTATGGTTACTGATGGTGTGCCTACTGTAGATCAAGCTGCTGACACTTATATTGCGGGCTTATCGGGAATAACTGCTAAATTTAATGGCAACTATTTACCTGCTTTGGCGGGTTGGATGCATAATAATGATATCAACGCTAATTTGGATGGTAAGCAAACTTCTACTTTATTTACTATAGGCTTTAGTTCAGGTGCCCAAGCGGCAGCGCCATTATTAATATCGGCAGCAGACCTAGGTGGCGGTCATTATTATGATGCAGAAGATCCTAGTGAATTACTTGCTTCATTGCAATCAGCACTCATTGATATATTGGAAGTGAATGGTAGTTTTACTTCTCCTTCCGTAGCTTCAAATAATTTTGACCGAACTGAAACATTAGATGCTGTTTATTATGCTATGTTCTTACCTGATCGTGGCCCACGGTGGCAAGGTAATTTGAAAAAGCTAAAAGTAACCGCTACAGGCCTTGTTGATCGAGATGATGTTAGTGCTATTGCTAGTGATGGCAATATTAAACCTGATGCTAAAACTTTTTGGTCTACTGGTGAAGCTGATGGAGATAAAGTAGAAGAGAGTGGCGTAGCTGGAATGTTGCGTAATAAAAGTAATCGCGTGATTTACAGTAATATTGATAGTAGTTTGGGCTATAGTGCTAGCTTGTCTTTATTAAATAATGCTGCTTTGACTGGTAATGAGCAAGATTTTGCAAATTTATTAGGTATTAACCTCGCTGATGTTCAAGCGTATTTTGATTGGAACTTAGGTATTGATGTTGATGATGAAGATGGTGATGGTAGCACTACCGATATACGCTATGGTGTCTTTGGCGACCCATTACATTCAAAGCCATTAGTGATTAATTATGGTGGTTCGGTTAATGATCAAGATGTGCGTATTATTGTTGGCACTAATGCAGGCTTTTTGCATATGTTTGATGATAACGGTGCCACTGTTGATGAAACTTGGGCGTTTATGCCGAAAGAGTTTTTTCCTGATATAAAAGGGTTACGAGATAACTTTTCATCATCAGATAAAATTTATGGTGTGGACGGCTCCGCAACTGTTTATATATTAGATACTAATGGTGATGGCTCTGTAAATAGTACAGATGGCGATAAAGCGTGGGTTTTTATTGGTTTACGTCGTGGCGGCTCTTCTTACTATGCCATTGATATTACTATACCTGATACTCCTATATTAATGTGGCATATAAATAATACTACGCCAGGCTATGCTGAATTAGCGCAGTCATGGTCGCAACCTAAAATTGGTCATTCAGCAATTAATATGCAAGGCGGAGTACCAAAACCAGTACTATTTATTGGCGCAGGTTACTCAACAATTAAAGATAATTCTGGTGTGGGTGCAGATGATCTTACTGGCCGTGGTATGTATATGATTGATGCTGAGTCAGGGACATTGAAATGGAGTTTAACACCAGCAGCTCAAACGGCTACGAACACCTATTTTTCTGGCGTAGATAGTATACCCTCACGTATAGCAACACTTGATAGTGATTCCGACGGCTTGGTTGATAGGGTTTACGCTGGTGATACGGGTGGTAATGTCTGGCGAGTGGATATGCCCGGTGCTAACTCTAATAGTAGTGATACGCCTTGGACTGTAGTTAAATTAGCGAATTTAGGTGGAAATATTGAATTAACTGATAGAAGATTCTTTAGTCAACCTGTTATTGCCAGAGCATTAATAACCCAAACGGTACAAACAGCAGAGTTGGATGAAGACGGTCAAGCAACAGGTGAATTTACTATTGATCAGTTTGATAAACCTTTCGATGCTATTTTATTAGGAAGTGGTGATAAAACTAATCCTCTAGATACCGTTACAGATGATAAATTTTTTATGATAAAAGACGAGCTGATCACAACTCAATCGTTAAGGGGCGCTGATATTCCTGCCGTTGTGAATATTGGTGATTTAAAAGATTACACGGATAACCCGTTGCAAGACTTACCTGAAAATACAGCCGATTTAACGAGTCAGCAATTGAGTGAATTAATAGAGGCAAGTGAAAAATCAGGTTGGTACATAACTTTTAATGGCACGGGTGAAAAAAGTATGGCAAAAGGCGCTGTTGTTGCCGGTGTTGCTTATTTTAATTCATTCACACCCGCATCTACAGAGGATGTTGATGACTGTACTTTACTTGAAGGAGCAGCAGCACTTTATGCGGTTGACTTATCTTTTGGTACAACCATTTATGACTGGCGAAAAGTGATCATTGGTTATAATCCCCCTAGCGATCCTACATTTGTGACAGTGCCACATATTCCTAGACCAGGTGAGCCTCCTATCGACCCTAATGACCCGCCACCATCAAAAGATTTAGCGATTATTGCGCCAGATATTAATGTGTTGTGTGATGCTAATCAAAACTGTCCGGTAGGGATCGGGGAAACCATGCGCACTTATTTGTACATAGGAGAGTAACTTGATTGTAAGAAATGTAAATAAGATGAGTAGAGCGATAAAAGTGCCTTCAACAAGGAATAATATTTTAGGTTTTACCTTGATTGAATTAATGATTACAGTTGCTATTGTTGGTATTTTAGCAGCAGTGGCTTACCCTTCTTATACAAGCTTTGTCACTAGCTCAAATAGGAGTGAAGGACAGCGAGAGCTTTTACGTCTAGCTAACTTACAAGAAGAAACTTTTATCGATCGTCGATCATATACCACAAATATGACAGCTTTAGGCATGACGGCTGACCCTCATGTGACTGAATTTGGCAATTATAGTATTGATGCGACTATTGCTAATGGTGGTACTACTTTTATTTTAACGGCTACAGCGCAGGGAGCGCAAACTAGTGATACTGGCTGTACGACTTTAACAATTAATGAAGCAGGGCAGAAAGGGCCTGTAGGATCTGAAACATGTTGGAGACAATAAAATGAAAACTCAATTTAAATGGATACAATCCCCCCTTGTTTTATCTTTATTACTCGTATTATCGAGTGTTAGTTCAACGGTAAGCTTTGAGGTGAAGGCTAATGTGAGTGCAGGCACTAAAGCTCAAGCTAAAGCAGTATTGCCAGTAGATATTGAAATGAAATGTCATGTTGAGCTAATGGGTGGTGGGGAGTTAATTAGTTTTACCAATGTCCCATACAAAAATATAAAAGAGCTGAGAAATGTGTTGATAGGTCAAAAAGTAAAATTGACGAGTGAAAGCTCAGCCCAAGCTATTTATAAAATAAAAGAGTGTGTTCTCTTACAAGAGAAGTTTAAAGGACGCAGAGCGCAGCAGCTATTTTTAGATACACCGCAATAGTACCTATATTAGCTTGTTTTTTACTTGCCCCTAGCTAGGGGCAAGTAATTTCATTTCCATTTCTATCTTCATCTTTACCATCATTATCAATATCAGAGCTTGAATATGCTCGTCCTGAGGCACTTAACAGTACGGCTCTGCCTAAATCGCTAAAACCTTGTGGACAATAAATGAAAGTACTATTTAATGCCGCAGAAAGTTGCCCTGTGGGAGCAAAAGTAATACGACTAAAGCCAGCATAGGTTAAAGTGTCATTATTTTGTATTGCGGGTTTAACTTTTAGTAACACTTCATTGTTAGCGGGTTCATAAATATTATCATTATCTAAATCAATAAAAACACTCAACTCTCCATTCCAAGTGTTTGTACAAGTATTCGCTGTATTTAAAGGGCAAAGAGTAACGTTGCGTTCCATACTTATAGCAGAGTTTCTAGCCGATAATACTAATCTATATATTTGAGATATCTCATTATCTATGCGCATTTTGACTAAAAACTGATTTAAATTAGGCATAGCAATGGCAGTGATTATACCCAGTACAGCAATGCCTACCATCAGTTCAATGAGAGTGAAACCATTATGCTTGAAATAGCCTCTTCTTATCATGATACTTGATAGGTTTTTGTTAAGGCGTTTATCGATGACAGATTTGATTTTTTTATTGGGATAAGAAATAAATTTTAACATAAGACAACCTAGTGCAGATACCGACACATTACTTATATATGAATACTAATAGTTATATCAGCAAAGGGAGGTTTTTACTAGTTTATGATTGTTATCATTCAGCTCTGCAATTAATTTCGCTGCCAGAGCGTACTTCATCTTTACCATCTTGATCTATATCACTGCTCATATACAATCTTCCAGACGTTGCAATGCTAATAGCTCGCGATTTTTCTGGGTAGTCTTTTGGACAATACTTGAAAGTACCATTACTTCCCCACCCGGAGGTTCTCCCCGTTGGCGCATAGATTATACGACTACGCCACAAACCGTATTGTAATTTATCATCACTTTTTATTGCCGACTTTGTTCTGAGTAATATCTCATTATTGATGGGGTCATAGGTATTGTTATTGTTTAAATCGAAGAATACTGAAATTTCATTTTGCCACTGAGTAGTACATTGATTTTGATCGTTTAATGGGCATATAGTAACGGGTAATGCATTATTAATAGCGGCATTTCTAGCACTAAATAATAATCGATGTAATACTGAGATTTCATTATCTACCCTCATTTGAGATAAAAAAGCATTAAGGTTGGGGTAAGCAATAGCCGTGAGTATTGAAAGAATAGAAATTGAAATCATTAATTCAATTAGGGTAAATCCGGAGTAAAAATAACGTCGAGGAAAGCAGTCCATAATAAAAATCCATTTTAAATTAACTTCCTTGTTACTTAGGTATAGTTAAGAAAAATGGATTTTGCTAATGATCAATGTCTGTATTATTTTTACTAATTATAAATAGTAGGAATAGGTTGGCGTTTATGCTGTGTTTTTTGATAAACATTAATAATATGATCACGCACTTGGGGAGAGACTTCTTTACCTTCCAAAAAGTTATCAAGTTGCTCATAACTAATGCCTAAGGCATCTTCATCGGTTTTACCAGGCTCTAAATCTTCTAGATCAGCGGTTGGTGCTTTATCAACTAGAATCGAGGGTGCGCCTAAATGTTTAGCTAACATTCTAACTTGTCTCTTAGAAAGGCCAAACAATGGCGCTAAATCACAGGCACCGTCACCCCATTTAGTAAAAAATCCGGTAATGTTTTCAGCACTGTGATCTGTGCCTAATACTAAACCGCCTAAAATTCCCGCAATATGGTATTGAGATGCCATGCGTACACGTGCTTTTGCATTACCTTTTGAAAAGTCTACTTGGCTCTCAGATGCAGATAATAATTTGGCGCCAGAAAGCGCGTCAACCACTTGTTGATGAATACCATTTACCCCATCAAGCACATTAGTGGTTAAACAATAGCTAGGTTGTATAAAGTTGAGTGCTTGTTGAGCATCATCTTCATCGGCTTGTACACCGTAAGGCAACCGAATAGCGATGAATTGGAATACATTGTCACTGTCGGCATTAAGTTCGGTATTTAACTCGGTGATAGCTAGTTGTGCCAAACGACCACAAGTTGAAGAGTCAACCCCGCCACTAATACCAAGTACTAATGTTTTTAAACCTGAATTTGCTAAGGTTGATTTAATAAAGTCAATGCGACGGCGAATCTCAAATTGAATATCAATTTCAGGTAACACTTTCATCTCATCAATAATTGCTTGCTGATCCATGGGGTTCCCGCTTTACTCTGAGGATAATGAATGAGAGGCCATAGTAACAAAATAAACGCGAGAGCTAAATAATAACAACTGCTTATTCTTATTGAAATATAATGAGAAACGCGTTGTAATGTTATTAATAATTAATAATGGAATTTTAACTGAGAAATACTATGAAAAAAATTGAAGCTATCATTAAGCCATTCAAATTGGATGATGTAAGAGAAGCATTAGGTGAAATTGGTGTTACTGGTATGACTGTATCTGAGGTTAAAGGCTTTGGTAGACAAAAAGGACATACTGAGCTCTATCGTGGTGCGGAATATATGGTTGATTTTTTACCTAAAATAAAACTGGAAATTGTTATCGCCAAAGAAGATGTAGAGCGTTGTGTAAATGCTATTTTAGAAACAGCACAAACAGGTAAAATTGGTGATGGTAAAGTATTTATTACCGATATTGAACGTATTATCCGTATTAGAACTGGTGAAGAAAACCAAGAGGCGATATAAAACTGTTAGGTGTTTATAGTATTGAGTTTCAAATTATTAGTTTTGAGTAACGAATATAAATTTTGTTAGTGTGTACTCGTTACTCAAAACTTTTCTTAATCGTAACTTAACCTTAGTTAATAAGTGAGTTGTTTGGATAGTTTGCGGCTAATACCTGTAATGTGTTTTTCTTTAAATCAACTAAGCCAAGCTTATCATAGCATTTAATCATTATTTCTAATGCCGGTTCCACCTCAGGACTAGGAGTATAATACTCAATAATATATCTCCCTCTGTTTGCTGCTGATGCATAGGCTTCTCGTTTTAAATAAAAATTTGCAATAGATAATTCATGTTTGGCTAAACGAGATTTTATTTCAATCATCCGTTTACGAGAATCCGCAGCATATTTACTTTCTGGATAGTTAGTCAATATTCGTTTTAAATCATTAAAAGCCTCACGGGATGCACTAGGATCTCTATCCGAACGGTCGATACCAACAATGTCTTGAAATAAATTTTCTTCAGTAGATAAATTGATTAATGCCCGCATATAGTAAACATAATCAACATTGGGATTATTAGGGTTTAATCGTAAAAACCGGTCAGTTAAGGCGATACCTTGTGCCGAATCACCTACTTTATAATAAGCATAGATTAAATCTAGTTGCACTTGGTGAGATACCGGGCCAAAAGGAAAGCGTGAATCAATAGTACTGAGTGTTAAAATAGCCTTTTGATATAAACCGTCATCTAGTGCTGTTCTGGCATCTACAAATAATGCTTGTGCAGACTTATCAGGAACTATTTCAAGCTCCTGTTCTGATGAGGAACAGCCAGCTAAAGTAACCATCAATGCGATAAAAATTATTTTTGTTGTCAATTTTTCCATAGAATTTGTTATTACGCCTTTTATTCTGGTTAAATAAGTATGAAAGCCCTTAATAAAAAGGGTAAAATGAGAGTAATCTACTTAGTGCATACCTTAGTACAAGCATTCTAACCTAGCATTTTCGCTAGTACAATGATGAGTTGCACAACGTTAAAATTTAAAGAGAGTTTAATGGCTGAAATAATTCAACATAAAGATATTGTTCCTGATTCGTGTTTAGGTAAACGTTTAGACCAAACTTTGGCGATAATGTTCCCTGACTATTCACGTTCAAGGTTAAAAGATTGGATCTTAGCTGGCAGTGTTACGGTTAATGGCGAAGTATTACCACGTGCACGAGAGAAAATGTACGGTGGTGAGATTATTGTTATTAATGCCGAAATTGAAGCTGAGAAGCGCTTTGAAGCGCAAAATATACAATTAAATATTGTTTATGAAGATGATGATATATTAGTGATTAATAAACCTGCCGGTTTAGTTGTTCATCCTGGCGCTGGTAATCCTGATGGTACAGTGCTAAATGCATTGTTGCATCATTATCCCGCAATAGAAATTGTGCCTCGTGCTGGCATTGTACATCGTTTAGATAAAGACACTACTGGTTTGATGGTGGTGGCTAAAACTATTGCGGCACAAACCAACTTAGTAGAAGCGTTGCAATTAAGAGAAATAACCCGAGAATATGAAGCCGTTGCTAATGGTTTAATGACGGCAGGGGGCCTTGTTGATGAGCCGATAGGGCGTCATCCTACTAAACGTACATTGATGGGAGTCATTTTTTCAGGTAGACCTTCAGTAACACATTATCGAGTGCTGGAAAAATACCGTTTGCATACGCGTTTACGTTTACGCCTTGAAACCGGGCGTACTCATCAAATTCGCGTGCATATGGCACATATTACTCATCCACTTGTTGGCGACCAAGGATATGGAGGGAGACCGCGTCCACCTAAAAACTCTACACCAGAATTATTAGCTAAGTTACGTAGTTTCAAGCGTCAAGCATTGCATGCTGCGATGTTATCTTTATATCACCCTATTACGGGAGAGTTAATGACTTGGCATGCTGACTTACCGGACGACTTTGTTGAATTAGTTAAGCTTCTTCAAGCTGATAATAAACTTAATGCGCAAGATGAGTACTAAGCATTAAAGATCAATATCTAGCAGCTTTGAATTCTAGAGCAAACCCAGCGATTGAATTTGTTCAATGGCCTATAAACGCTCAATTAGAAAATATAGGCTTTGATGACAAAGTGCTAGCGTTGCAAACTACTCGTGTATCGCCTAATAATATTTCTGGTGATGATAATACAGTTTATAAAAACTTTAATTTAGGTTTACATGTTGGTGATTGTGCCAAGCAGGTTGAGCATAATCGGCAATGTTTACAAAAATTACTCCCTTCGAAAACTCGTATTCAATGGCTTGAACAAGTACATGGTAATGCAGTGGCTGAAATATTAAAAGTAACTAAACAAGTTATTATTGCTGATGCTATGGTTACTCGCGAAAAAAATATTGCTTTGGCTATAATGACCGCGGATTGCTTGCCTATTTTATTGATATCAAAGCAAGGTGATGAAATAGCAGCAATACATGGCGGCTGGCGCCCTTTAGCCGTTAACATCATTACTCATACGTTAAATAAAATGCACACGGCGGCAGATGAAATTTATGCTTGGTTAGGTCCTTGTATTGGCAAAAAAGCCTTTGAGGTGGGAAGCGAAGTACAAAAGGCTTTTATTGAACAAGGAAGAATATTCTCTCAAGCTTTTCGCAAGCAAGAAAATGGCAAATATTTTGCTAACTTACATAAAATAGCGACTCTTCAATTGAATGATTTAGGTATTAAGCATATCAGCACGCTGCCAGAATGTACTTATTCCCAACCTGAAAAATATTATTCCTATCGAAAAAATGCGATTACTGGCCGTATGGCAACAGTTATCACATTATTATAATTGATCAATAAAAATCACGTTTACTTGTTATATATCAAAGTTGTATTTAATCAACCATTGAAAAAGTAAGCGAGCGTCCTAATGTTAAAGATAACTACTGCAAAGCAGGTTCAATACCAAATAAGTCCAGTAATATGGCAGGAGAACATTTATGCGTTTAGACCGATTTACTCAATCATTCCAAGAATCTATTGCTGATGCTCAGTCAATAGCATTAGGACGTGATCATCAATTTATCGAACCAATACATTTAATGATGGCGCTATTAAATCAAAATGGTAACTCCATTATTCCATTATTAAAAAGTGCCGGTATAGATGTACGTACCTTACGCATAGAAATTGAGCAAGCTTTAAAGTCTTTAGCACAAGTAGAAGATTCTGCTGGAGATGTTCAATTGTCTTCAGCGTCAGGTAAATTGTTTAATTTATGTGATAAACATGCCCAAAAAATGTCAGATACATACATTTCATCGGAAATGTTTTTGTTAGCTGCACTTCAAGATAAGGGCGCTTTGGGAAAGGCTCTTCAAACACTAGGTGCAAATGAACAAAGACTTAAAGCAGCCATTGAACATATACGTGGTGGGAAAAAAGTAGATGATCAAAATGCTGAAGATGTTCGTCAAGCATTGCAAAAATTTACCGTTGATTTAACCGAGCGTGCGGAGCAAGGAAAATTAGATCCGGTAATTGGTCGCGATGATGAAATTCGACGTACCTTGCAAGTATTACAACGTCGTACCAAAAATAATCCCGTATTGATTGGACAGCCAGGGGTAGGTAAAACAGCTATTGTTGAAGGCTTAGCACAACGTATTGTTGATCATGAAGTACCAGAAGGCTTGAAAAACAAACGTGTTTTATCATTAGATATGGGCGCTTTAATTGCAGGTGCAAAATATCGTGGTGAATTTGAAGAGCGCTTAAAAGCTGTTTTGAATGAGCTTGCTCAAGAAGAAGGACAAGTCATTCTTTTTATTGATGAACTACATACTATGGTTGGCGCAGGTAAAACGGATGGCGCGATGGATGCTGGTAATATGCTTAAGCCTGCACTTGCAAGGGGAGATTTACACTGTGTTGGCGCAACTACTTTAGATGAATACCGCAAATACATTGAAAAAGATGCGGCTTTAGAGCGTCGCTTTCAAAAAGTTTTAGTAGAAGAACCAAGTGTAGAAGACACTATTGCTATATTACGTGGTTTAAAAGAGCGTTACGAATTACATCATAACGTTAATATTACTGATCCTGCGATTGTTGCGGCGGCAACCTTATCACATCGATATATTAGTGACAGACAATTGCCAGATAAAGCCATTGATTTAATTGATGAAGCGGCTTCTAGTATCCGATTGCAAATGGATTCAAAACCAGAGGATTTAGATCGACTTGAACGCCGATTAATTCAACTTAAATTAGAACAAAAAGCGTTAGAAAAAGATTCTGATGATGCTTCAAAAAAATGTTTAGCAATCATCTCAGAGAAAATAGATAGTAAACAGCAGCAATATGATGAATTGGATGAAGTGTGGACAACCGAAAAAGCAGCATTATATGGCACACAGACAATTAAAGAAGAATTAGAACAAGCACGTATCGAGTTAGAAGCGGCGAGAAGAAGCGGTGATCTAAATCGTATGTCTGAATTACAATATGGAAAAATTCCCGAGCTTGAAAAACAATTAGATTTAGCTAGCCAAGCAGAAATGCAAGAAATGAGTTTGCTTGCAAATAAAGTAACAGATGTTGAAATTGCTGACGTGCTTAGCAAAGCTACCGGTATACCTGTGGCTAAAATGCTAGAGCAAGAGCGTGATAAATTACTAAACATGGAAGCAGAGTTACACCAAAAAGTTATTGGTCAAAGCGAAGCGGTTACTTCGGTATCTAATGCAATTAGGCGCTCAAGAGCAGGGCTTTCGGATCCAAATCAGCCTATCGGTTCTTTTCTCTTTTTAGGTCCTACAGGGGTAGGTAAAACAGAATTAACTAAAGCATTAGCATATTTTTTATTTGACAGTGAAGATTCACTCATTCGCATAGATATGTCTGAATTTATGGAAAAGCATTCTGTTGCTCGTCTAGTAGGAGCCCCTCCAGGCTATGTTGGTTATGAAGAAGGTGGCTATTTGACTGAAGCTGTACGCCGCAAACCATACTCAGTGATATTGTTAGATGAAATTGAAAAAGCACACCCAGATGTTTTTAATATATTATTACAAGTGCTTGATGATGGCCGCTTAACTGACGGACAAGGTCGTACGGTTGATTTTAAAAATACCGTGATAATTATGACCGCAAATATTGGCTCGGATCTAATTCAACAATTTAGTGATGATAGTCAATATCAACAAATGAAAACTCAAGTAATGAATGAAGTTAGTCATCACTTTAAACCAGAGTTTATTAATCGCATTGATGAATCGGTGGTATTTCATCCTTTATTAGCGGAACAAATTCAGCAAATTGCTAGTATTCAAGTACAAGCATTATCACAACGTTTAGCTGAACAAGATTTAACGTTAGCGGTTAGTACAGAAGCGTTAGAATTTATTGCTCAAGCAGGTTTTGATCCTGTTTTTGGTGCAAGACCCTTAAAACGAGCTATTCAACAAGGGCTAGCAAATCCATTAGCGCAAAAGTTGCTCGCAAATGAATTTACAGCAGGAAGTATTGTTCAAGTTGTCGTTGAAAATGGAAAGCTAGTGTTTAACTAAGCGTTATTTACCTAGTAAGAATGAACCGCTAATTTATATTGAAATTTATTAGCGGTAATTTTTCAGTGGTACGTTAACTTTGTTTATTTGTTTGACAGTATAAATCCACATGCTTGTTATTTTGTGTAATTTGCGTTTTCTTTTCTTTATCTGTTAGTACACGGCTTATTCCATCGGAATCCAAAATAGTAATCTTACTGAATGAATTTAATGTTTTCAGGTTAAGTTGAGCAGCGGTACAATTTTTTTCTGCTATGACTTTATTTTTGGCTAAAATTTCTGTTTGTTTTTTTTCATATTGTTGTTGCGTTAATTGCTTATCAACTGAAGGTGACTTTATATTTTTAGATTGTTGTTTTGCTTTATATGAGGCAAACGTAGTCAATTCTGAATAGTTAGTGTTTTGAGGTTGGTGCTGACTAAAGTGAACAACACTATTTTCATCAACCCAACGATATATGGCAATATCTTTTGCTATAGTGCTTGTACTAAAAATAACAGCGAAGCATATTGCAACGATAGCTGAATTATGAAAACACATATTAATTCCTTTGTGATTAAGAGAATAACTTACTTATTACCGATTATAGTTAAGTATAAATATTCTGCTGGAAAATTCAACTTAAGAGAAATCAGGTTGAGATAGCAGTACAAAAGCTACATCGATATACTAAAAGCACTAATAATGACTAGAAAGGAAGCAGCTTCGCCTTGAATGTCCGATTTTTAATCGATTAGATGTTAATTTAAAAATAATGCTTGATCCCTGCGGTTAG
>NVWU01000035.1 GCA_002733765.1 Colwellia sp.
AGTGCAGGCATCGACGGAATGAGTATTGATAAATTCCCATCCTTTGCGAATGCAAATTGGGGAGACATCAAGCAACAAATTATTCAAGGAAAATACCGAATTTGGGGCGTCAGCATGGGTTATTAATTATTTAAAGTGAGCGAGTTTCTGCGAGGTTGGCTCAACTTCTATGGCATAGCGAACGCTTATCAAGCGTGTGTTGAACTGGATCATTGTAAGCGTCAGGGGATCTGCGTCTAGCCTTGCTTAATATTCCAAGGTAACAAGTATTCTAGGCTCTCAGGATTTTTAGCAAGTTCATTTAGACAGGTTTGCAAATAGCTGTCGACTAGCAAGCCGTTGGCCTTGGCGGTTTCAACAAAACTGTAGAGTATCGCACTGGCATTTGCACCACGCGATGTATTTGAGAACAACCAGTTTTTTCTACCGATAACAAACGGTTTCACCGCTCGCTCCGCACGATTATTATCAATATTGATACGCCCATCCTTGAGATAGGTTTCAAGTTTGTGTGCTTGGTTGTGCCAGTAGGTAATTGCTTCGCCTAATTTGGTTTTGGGCGGTATTTTCTCTTTATTGTCCGTTACCCAATTATTGATTTTATCTATAATTGGCTGTGATTTTTCTTGTCGTATTTCGTATTTCTCAATGATACTTTTTGTTTTGATATGCGCTTCAATACCATAGAGCTTACCAATTAAACTCAATATCACATCTGCTTTGCCTGTTTTGTTTTTTCCTTGTGCTGTTTTGGCGTCAATGAATTTTCGACGTGCATGTGCCATACAACCCGCAAGTATCGCCTCTGTTTTTTCATAGGAGATATAACCATCAACTTGTAAATAATTGCTATAACCGTCAAGAAACGTGATTGGGCACTTGGCAGCTCGGCTGTTTTGATAATCAAACAAGACGATATTTTTCGCCTTATTGTTAATCAACCTATCCTCACCACAACAATACACCCACATATAACTGGTTGTCTTTTCTTCTTGGATAACGTTTAACGGTGTTTCATCAGCATGGATAACGGCTTGCTCAAGCAACTTCGTTTTTAATACCCCATACAGTGGCATCAGTAATTCACTGCAACGAATTAACCAATCTGACATCGTTTGACGACTCAGGCTTATGCCATAATCGTTAAACATGGTTTCTTGTCGATAAAGCGGTAGAGCATATTGGTATTTGGCCGTGATAAGTTGGCTGAGTAAACTCGCCGTGGCAATGCCTTTGGGGATTGGTGTTGATGGCATTGGCGCGATTTTAATGTGATTCGCTGTGCCTGTTTTCTCACACGTTTTACAAGCATACTTTGGACGAACTGTTTCAATAACCTTGATGTGGGCTGGTACAAACTCAAGCTTTTCGCTGCGCGCTTCGCCTATTTTATGCAGCTTATTATGACAACAATCACAGACTTGCTCTGTGACAGGTAAATCTATCGTTACAACTTTACGCGGTAACGCTTTAGGAAGAGGCTTTCGTTTCGGTTTGTTTTTAACGGTGGTTGTTTGTTTGTTATCAACCTCAACTAATAGCTGTTTATCCGTTTCATCTAAAATTTCTTCGGCTTCATTGAAGGTTTCACCCCCGCCAGGGTTTTGCTCTGAGCTTTTACCAAATTGTTTACATCTGGCAATTTTATAGCGTTCGAGCAGGCTATGAATGATTTCATCTTTTTTAGCTAACTCTTTATCTTTTTCTGCCATAGCGTGCTGCAACTCAAGCAACATTCGCTTGAGTTGCTCTGGGTCGTTGGGCAATGAGTTAGCATCAATTTTCATGCCCGCAGTTTAGCAAGTTATTTATCTGCAATCTGCTTTGAACATCAAATAAAATAAGGACTTGCGTACACGATCATTGACGATTAATGTGATCGTATTAGATCACCGATCCGTAGTGTAATGGATCATGACCGACCACATCATAACCTGAGAGTAACCAAGCCAATTGTTGCTCAGTTAACTCAAACACTTGGCTTGATACTTTACTCGGCCATTTAAATTTCTGTTTTTCTAGCCGCTTATACCACAGCGCAAAGCCTGTTTTATCCCAATAGAGAATTTTAAGCTTGTCTTTGGCTTTATTACAAAAAACGAACAACGCTCCGGTATAGGCATCATGTTCAAGTTCATATTCGACAATGCCAACTAAGCCATTGATCGATTTTCGAAAATCAACAACATCACGGTGCAAAAAAACTTCGGGGACTTCTACAAACATCTTCATCAAGCTAGCTCTCGTAATACTTGGCCTAAGTATGTTGCACTGATACTTGAAGGGAATGTTAGTTTCGCTTTACCTAAAGTCAGTTCAATGGGTTGTTGATGTGCTATCAACTCAATTTGTTGGGTGACTTTAGCACGAACAAAGCTGCTTGATGCGAGACCAAATTTTTACGAAATACGTAAAAACTGGAGGTTGATAATTGATGCTCACGACAATACTCAATGATGGTTAAGCCGCTAGTTTGTTGTTCATTAAGGATAGTTTGCCATTGTTCCTGGCTGCGAGTGGTTCTCATAAGTTACTCCAAATACTTGTTTGAAGTAACTTAACTTTATCTCGACTTATTGTTTAGATGTGCTTTGCCGGACGCTTACGGATCATTGGCTGCGTCGTCGAGTAAGAATATGTTATTGGCGTCAGTGGCGAAAGCCACGGACGAAGGTACGAAACTTACTAAAGCGGGGAGTGAGGATCTAAACTGCGGTTGCTAGTGGTATCACAAGTGTATTCACTAAGAGACGGATGGATCAAACTTCACTACCCTAATCAGAACGTTAAATTAGGGGTTCTAAATGAACAGCCCTGTGCGGAGCCGCATGCAGGGTGGTGTGGGGGCTGGAGGCTAGATACCTCCGGCTACCCGATTAGACTTTTTTTACATTACTCTCTGATACCTTGACACATATTAAAGTCTCTGGAGTTAGTTATGAAACTACAGTTCCCTTTGCACATATTTATATCATTACTATTTTTTAAATAACTACAATACTGGCTTTCTCCTGACATCCCTTTACATAAATTAATATCTCGTTGCGAAGAAAGATAATTACAAAAGCTAGAGTCTTTACTAACACCGTAACACATATTCCTATCTCTGCCAGAGAGAGAGTCACAGTAAGAAGGGTCTCTCGAAATCCCCATACAAAGATTTTTATCCCTCTGGCTTGATAAATTAGAACAATATATATTTGGGCTTGAAGATATATTCTGATTTTTTAAGCAAGTAGGGTTATACATATCTTTTAAATTAATTTCATTCTCTGATAACGATATATGAACTGGAAAACGACAAGAATTATATGTGAACTCAAATACTTTTTTCCTATCATTAATAGAGGTGACACTGTTGAAGTATAAAGTGGAGTTTTTATGAAGCTTGCATAAACCCTCTAATATAAATTTTTGAGAATTTCCTGCTTTAATTGTTAAACCCAAAATTGCAACATGCCAATCAAGCTTCCTTGAATTTCCTATTATCACTTGACAGTTTTTTACTTTAATAATCTCTGGTTTCTCTATAATTAAATCACCAAAAATAGTATCTTCTTTTATTGAAGTTTTAAAGTCAGTATATGATAAATATTTAGCCCCAGTAAAGTCAGCACTAGAAATATCTGAATGAGTGAAATTCACACTATCTATTTGAGACTCTACAAAAAAAGCACCAAATAGGTTCGCTTTAGTAAAGTTTATATTTTTCATTTCGGTTTTATTGAAATTTGCCCCAAATAAATTTGCATTTGTAAAATTTATTTTTGATAATTTCTTCTTGGAAAAATCAAAACGTTCCAAGTCTTGATGTGAAAAATCACAACCATTTAAATTATTTCCCTTAAGATTACAAGCCCCAAAAGCTACTTGTGTTGAAAATATGAAAAGAAAGATTATTGTTTTCATTATTTCTTTTTTTTCTTTTCTAGATACTCTGTTTCAAACACTGTTTCATATAATCCAAAAGAGTAATCATTCAAATACTTTTGAAAATTTTGATTTATTTTTTTTGTTGAAATAGTTAAAGCATCAGGAGAAGATTTGAATTTACCTTTTCTAATAACTGTTTTTATAGGATATACAAGACTTCCTTTAATTATTTTATCACCATCAGCAGTATCAAAGTCTCTGTTATTAAGCAGTCTTAGATTATTTAAGCTAATTGAAAATGCACTCATGTATTTGTCATCAGCTATCCAAAATATTAAGTTCTTTTTTCCGTTTGTTTTACCTATTTTATAATTCTTTAGGAAGTGTTGAAAAATAAAAGCCTGTCTTTCATAAAATGCTTTTTCATCTTTCACATCATTTAACAATATTTGAATTACTGCCTCATCTGCAATATCAGGGAAAAATAATTTTGCAGGTACTTCTTTTTTGAATATGGAGATTGAGAATTTGTGTTCTTTAATATCAAAAGCTTTTCTTTTCAACTCTTTAGCTTGTGTGTTGCTAAAAGTAAACGCCAATAACAATATTAAAAATATTTTTGACAATTTTGTAACTGTATACATATTCATGGTTCCTTTTGATAAAATCAGTAAATGTACTAACAAAGTGGGTATTAGTCTAACGAGGCTGTAGAATTATCAATACAGCCCAACATTAATAAAAAAAGAGTTCCTATAACGAACCCTAAGCACTTTTAAACCACTAAATAAGTAAATAACCCCCATAACATCACCACTTTTGTCTTAGAAAGTAGTTATTCTACAGCCTCAACGCCAAATTAAGGGGCTTTTTGGACAGATAGAGATGAAGGTAACTCTAAGATAAACTTCTAGAATTCACTGAACTCAAATCAACCGCTGAGTAAAAAAGTCCCTCTTGAATTTACTTGTTAGGCTATATTGTTGATTATTCTAAACTTTACGTTTCCATTCAATTGTAGTTTTATCCAGTACATTAAGTATTTGGCTATCTTGTCCAGCAGAATTTGGACGTATGTAAAAACCAGTTAATTCACTTTCATTAACTTCATTTAATTGGATCGTTCCATGACTGCCAGGATTAATTGAAACATCTTTTGACCAAAAAATCATGAAAAGTACATTACCTCTAATAATTCCTTCAAATATCCATTCTTTTTTTGACTCTTCATCAGGAGACTTTCGACATATTTTACCTGTTACTTTTTTAGTAAAATGATTATGTTTCAATTGAACTGAGTCAGTTTTTTTAATATTTTCATTGTTATCATAAATAATTTGTACCCATTCGCCTGTCAATTCACCACGTTTGTATTGCCAGTCTTTCCATAGTTTTGTAATTATAACAGCTGATATTGCTCCTAGTACTCCAACAATTACTCTAAATATAAACTCTTCCATTAGCACCCCATTTTTCTAATTTCATTTTCAAATAATATTAAAGATTGATTATTATCAGCTATGTCTACTTTGTAGCTTGGAATAATGATGCTTTCATTATTTACTACAAAACTAACTTTTGAATTATTAAATAATGGCATGTCCGATATGGAATTTCCAAAGGAAAGTTTAGCTAGTTTATCAGTTAGTAATAGTTCATTTTTTATTACTTTTTCTTTATTTTTACTTATTCCAGTATTTGTAATTATCTCGTTTTTGTATATTTTTTTTTCAATTCTTATTTTCAAGCCATGCACATATTCAAAACCAATTATTTTTTTATAACTATTTAATATTTCAATAGGACAGCCACTAATTACTATAGAGTTTATATTGTATTTTTTTAAAATTTCAAATAAACCTATGGAAAATGAAAATAGCTTATATTTGTCTTCTAAAATAAATTCATCAGAGAGAATAGAAATATCGTCTGAGTTTAACCCTTTTAGAAAATTTGAATAGATATATGCAGTATCATTTGCTAACTCATCATGTGACAAAGAACCATTTTCATATTCAGCAAATTTTTCAATCATTTCATATAATAAATTTTTCTTTTGCTTGTAATGCTCAGCAAGAAACTCAAGCCAGTCTATGATAGTAAAACCACGTCTTATGGTTCCATCCCAATCAATTAATGCTATGTTTTCAGTCACATAATTCTCCTAAACTATATTTATCTATTCAGAAATGGAGGTTTTTTTGATAATACCGATAGAGAAGGTAACATACTATTTTTTAAGCCTAACGCCCAAATAACGGGCTAAGTAATGCTTGCTAAAATGTGAAACGAAGTGGAACCGAGCAAGCGTTACGTGTCCCGTTGATTTGCTTGGTACGCCCAGCATGGGCGTGAACTAATGAGGTGAAAGTCCTCTGTAGGAGATCCACCTGTTTATATTTATAGACAGTATAACTACTAGCTGACGGCAACTGCAAGTCCGTGAGGACTTGTGGAGAGGAAGCCCGAGTGCAAAACTGCGAGCTTACGAACAGAAACATCATATGAGGCCGAGTTTTAGGGGTGAGTTAGCCAAGCATAACGAAACCCATGGATCGCGAAATATGGTAAATGATGAAGCAGTGCAGTGACAGTTCACGTCCTTATCTGGGGAGCTCTGCTTAACATGCGATCATAATGAAACCAGTAGGCTCTGGTACAAATAAGTCTAGGCATTATTATTTTCCTATTAATAATAATGAGCAAATAAAATAGGAAATGATAGCGTTTAAGGTGGTAACCCCTTAAATAATTAAGCAGAAGTCAGCAGACGACATAGTAGCCAAATGCCCATCGTAATGGTTGGGACACGGTGAAGGTCAGAACATTAACTAAAGGAGGAACATTTATGCATTTGAATACGCCACAATCACCGTCAGGTGATGGCAATATTCAGCATGGYATATCAACACCAGCCTTACATGATGATCTCATGGAGAAACTTGTAAGTCCTGCGAATTTGGAAACCGCATGGAAACGTGTGAAAGCCAATAAAGGAAGTGCAGGCATCGACGGAATGAGTATTGATAAATTCCCATCCTTTGCGAATGCAAATTGGGGAGACATCAAGCAACAAATTATTCAAGGAAAATACCGACCTAGTCCCGTGCTACGGGTCAACATACCAAAACCCGATGGTGGAACGCGCGCCTTGGGTATTCCTACCGTACTCGATAGGTTATTCAGCAAGCAATCCATCAAGTATTAAATCCAATATTTGACCCGTATTTTTCACAATACAGCTATGGTTTTCGCCCTAATCGCAGTGCGGCACAGGCGGTAAAACATTTGCAATCGTGTATTAAGTCGGGGCATAAAATTGCGGTGGATGTAGATTTATCTAAATTCTTCGACCGTGTGGATCATGATCTATTGATGCACAAAATTGGTTTGAGAATAAAAGATAAGCTACTTATGCGATTAATTGGACGATACTTACGGGCAAGAATTGTTGATAACGGTAAACGAATAAAACCATCTCAAGGTGTACCACAAGGTGGTCCATTATCACCGTTACTTTCAAATGTCATGCTCGACGAGCTAGATAAAACGTTAGAAAAACGGGGACACTGTTTCGCTCGTTACGCAGACGATTTTACTATTTTAGTGAAAAGTCAGCGCTCGGGTGAACGCGTTTTAACAAGTATTAGTTTGTTTCTACAGCAACAACTCAAACTTGTGGTTAACGACAAGAAAAGCCGTGTTGGTGAAGTAAAAGACACCAAGTTTCTTGGTTTTGGTTTTAAACGAAATCATATCAAAATACACAGTAATTCACTTGATAAATTTAAACATCGAGTACGTCAATTAACCAATAGAAATTGGGGTATTGCAATGGTTAAACAAATTAAATACCTAAACCTATATTTACGTGGTTGGGGAAATTACTTTCTTATCGCCAAGGAATATCAGTTAACCGTAGATTTAGATCACTGGATCCGTCGTCGAATACGCATGTGTTACTGGCGGCAATGGCGCAAGCCAAGAACCAAAGTGAGAAATCTATTAAACGTGGTGTACCGAAACAACTAGCGATTAGTTGTGGAAGTACGAGAAAAGGCGTATGGAGAAGTGCTAAAACCAAAGGGATCAACATGGCATTAAGCAATGATTTTCTTAGGAAAGAAGGCTTAATATCACTAAAGGATATTTGGATTAAAATCCATCATGGTTAGTGAACCGCCCTGTGCGGAGCCGCATGCAGGGTGGTGTGGGGGCTGGAGGTTAGATACCTCTGGCTACCCGATTTAGAGCTAAATTACTGCTCAATTTTAATTCTATGTAGTAGCTCTATTCTTTCAGTGCTTGTTTTAAGATTTACACTGCGGCCCATTCCGTTTGTAGAGCCTGCGACCCTAATAACCTTATCAGCAGCATACCCTAAGTCGCTATTTTTATGACTTTCATCAGCCATTATTTTTTCATAGGGTGCAAGTAACTCCTTGAATCGACTATCATTTGAAAAGTCTAAGTTAGGTGCAATCAAATAGCCCGAAATTAACGAGAAAGGAAAAGAGTTCAAATCAGAACTAGGTAAACCTTTGGCCAAATAAACTATGACTTCATCTGCGATCTTAGGATCATTAATGTACCGAGTATATAATTCGGGGTTATGTTCTCGGATAACGACAAGACTTATGAGAAGTGGTTCGTAGAGGTAATGATTTGATGGTACAGAACTTAAAATTAATCGTACCCTTGTTAAAAGTAGATTGATCCCCCTTAATGATAAATCAAACCTAGTTGAGAATATATTACAACAATCAACTAAATGTTCTTCTTCATAACGTCCTTCTCTACGGTTACTAAAATAGTCATCAATTGATAACGAATGAATTAAACTATTGATGTAATTTTTATTTTCTGGCTCCTTTAGGGAATAGTCAATATCAATAAATCGTTGTAAATAACCACGCGCATTAAAGTTGTTCCCATATACAGCACAAATACTGTGGGACAGCTGTTCAATATCTGTAGATAATACGAAAACTATTCGGTCTATGTTAAAAAGGTGTTTTATTCGTTCTAAAAGCTCAATAGCATATGTAGGTCGACAACGATCTAATTCATCAACAAATATTAATAAATTCTTCTGTTCATTTCCAAGTACAGATATTGTATCTTCGACAATTTTTTTAAACTGATGAATTGCTGAAGATTGGACATTAAAACTATCCACTAAATCATTTACTGTTCCACCAACAAAATCAGCAGTTACTTTTTCATACTCTTTTTCAATATCGAGTCCACCGAAGGTGGCCACTTTCGCAGCTGTCACAGCTGCAGATTTAGCAATTCCAGGTAAAAGTGCTTTAGCTTTCTTCCATGCCCCCTCAGTTAAGCTTGGATTATCAAGTGACTTAACCCAGCGATCCAATTCTGCTACTAATGCAACTAACGGATCTTCTGCATAATCACTTTCCCACGCATTAAAATAAATAGAGGTAACACCTTGAGACTCTAGATGTGCTCGCCACATTTTTATAAACGTAGTTTTTCCTGTTCCCCAAGGAGAATCTATAGTCATCACCAATGGTGCAGATATACTCGTTACAATCGACGAGATATTTTCTATTTCAGTTTTTCTGTCTAGGAGATCATGTTTAAAGGGATTTTCTAAGTCTATTGGAATATCTTTGGTTTTTATCTGCATTGAAAAAAATATCCTTATAAGAATGCTGAAATATGATTTTTAGCTCTAACGCCCAAATAACAGGCTAAAAATTGTTGGCTATAATGGCGACGAAGGAGCTAAAGCCAACTGTTTTTAGTCCTTGTTAATTTGCTTGTTAGAGTTTTATTTTACTGCACTATATTTAGGGATCCAGTCTTTGATGGGGACTTTAATAAAACTTGTGTTGTCAGCAACCCAGACGACTCCCGAATATAGGAGAATTGCAACAATAGCTCCCAACGTCCAGCGAATTAACTTCTGAAACCACAAAGTCCACATATCTCTGCGTTCAGCCTTTCTAGTTGCTTTATCGTTAACCAAAGTAAGTTGAAAAGTATCTTTCTTTTTTTCCTTTTCAACATTCCATTGCTCGGAGTGAGTTCCTGTATATGAGCCTACTTTTTCTTTTAGGATTAACGCCTTTTGAAAAAATTCATCAAATGTTGAAAAAGCACCGTAGCCTTCTGGTTCTTTTCTAAATTGTTTTTCTAGGGAGCCAGAACCTTTACCAATATCTATTTTTTCTAGTTCGTAGTGCTCAAGGTTTCTATTGACCTTTTCCAAAGCCGAATCCATAGCCTTGATAGCTTCATTTAACTCAGAAAAAGATTCAATATCAGAATTTTTAATTTCCATTTGTCATCCTGTATCTTTGTTATTACACCAAACTTGAGAAAACTCTAACGCTGTTTTAAGCGGCAAATTGCAGTTGGCTATAATGTGAGGAACGAACAAAGCCAACTGTTATTTGTCCGTTTGAAAACCCTTGTTAGGCAGTTTTTACACTATTAATTATTTTCATTAGCCCAAGAATCAAGCGCCTTTTCCTGTGCGGTTTTATTAGGAACTTTAACCTCTCCTAATTTTTTTGACCAACCGACACAGTATGTAAGGGAGAAACCATTTGCTGAATGCTGCTCACTTTTCGTGCCAATAATCATCCAACCTAAATCGAGATAATTGTTTAGATCTTCAGCGCTTCTAAATTCTAAAACTTTAACGATATCCGATAATTCTTTCTGATTCATACGCCTAAACTCCTATAACTGCCTAACAGCTTATTAGAGGGGTATAACCAATATTTAAACACGGGTAAATCCCTTCTTTCATTTTTGTATAAAATCACAATACCCTATAAAAAACGTTTAATCAATAAGTTACAAAAATCCATTAAACTGGTTGATGTGTGAAAGATAGGTTTATGCCTTATTTCACGTAAAAAGGAAAAAGCGACTAGGTACTGTGTAAATTCACATGACAATAAAAAAGTAATTTTAGATTTTTTACCTAATATTTTTTAGCTAATGTCGTCTACGTTACTTAGCACTTATAAAACCTTTCTAATAAAGATAATAAAAAATTTTTAAAAGCTACTTTTCTACAAACTGATGAATCCCAAATTTCCTAGGCACCTAATTTAGTGATAATGAACCAAAATTAATAGGTGGAAATAATGGCAACTAGCAGTTATCCAGATGAATTCAAAATTGAAGTAGTAAGACAAGTGTTTAAATGATGCTTTTAAGCGGCCTGTAAATATACTAGTACGCTCTGTTAATAGCCTCTATCAAGCCTTGCTTCACTTTAGCTTATTTTTTACCTGAACATTAGTACATTTTAATTTACATATCCGCTATATAGTCTATTGCACTTACCCTTTCGCTTAAGTTATTTCCTCTAGATAATGGGTATATCAAATATACCTAAATGTAGGGTATTAGAATTATAGCGAATAGAGATAAATATATGGTTGACCTCACTGCTAATTTAAAGCAAAACCCGTTGAAATTATGCGGTATTGAATTTATTGAATATGCTAGCCCTGATTCAGACTTTATGGAAAAAGTTTTTTACGGTTTTGGCTTTTCAAAAATGAAAAAATTTAAAGGTCGTGATATTGACTATTTTAATCAAAATGATATTCATTTTTTACTTAATAAAGAAACGTCAGGCTTTTCAAAAGAGTTTGCTCGAAGTCATGGGCCAGCTATTTGCTCTATGGGCTGGCGTGTTGAAGATGCTAGTTTTGCTTTTAAGGAAGCAGTTAAACGTGGCGCTAAGTCAGCTGAAAAGGCAAAAAACAAACTACCTTATTCGGCTATTTTTGGTATTGGTGATAGCTTAATTTACTTTATTGATCGATTTGCTGCTGATAAAGGTAATGAAGGTAAAAATAAAGGGCTTATCTATGATACTGACTTTGATGTTCACAATAAACCTGTGATTGTTGAAGATAAAGGTTTTTTAGCGGTGGATCATTTAACCAACAATGTTTATCAAGGCACCATGCATATATGGGCTGATTTTTATAAAAATATATTTGGTTTTACTGAGATTCGTTATTTTGACATTCAAGGAATTAAAACAGCATTAATTTCTTATGCATTACAATCACCTTGTGGCAAATTCTGTATTCCAATAAATGAAGGTAAAGGTAGTGAAGATAATCAAATTGACGAATATTTACATGAGTATAATGGCCCCGGTGTACAACACTTAGCGTTTATTACTGATGATTTAGTTAGCTCATTAGATAAACTAGATAGGAATATTATTGATACGTTACATATAGTACCTGAATACTATGATGAAATTTTCGATCGCGTACCTTGGGTGAAAGAAGATAAAGAAAAAATTAGAAAACATCAAATTCTAGTAGATAGCCAGGCTGAAAATACGTATTTATTACAAATATTTACTAACAACTTATTTGGACCTATTTTTATTGAAATGATCCAACGAGTTAATGATCAAGGATTTGGTGAGGGTAATTTTTCCACCTTGTTTAAATCGATTGAATTAAATCAAATGGAACGAGGTGTTTTATAGTGTTAAGTACAAGAGCATTGAGTTACGAAGTAATATTTTCGCAACTCATTTCAATTGCTATTAACACGTGACATTTTTATTCTTTATTTGTCACTTTTATTTATTACTACTAACCGATACATTTAAGTCTTTCAATATACCGTCATGTAAATTATAAACTAAACCATGCACGGTGACATTTTGTTTTTTAAGCCAAGCATTACGTAATATAGTGGTATTACACACGTTAGCTACTTGTTCAATAACGTTTAAATCACACATTAAGTTCATACGCTGGCTTTTGTCTGTTACCGCATCTAATTGCTGTTTATTAAAGCGATATACATCTTGAATATGACGTAACCAGTTATCAATTAAACCATGACTTTTATTATCAAAAGCAGCACTAATACCACCACAAAGATAATGGCCACAGACAATAATGTGTTCAACTTTTAAAATATCTACAGCAAATTGAATAACCGATAAACAGTTTAAATCAGTATGAATCACTTGATTGGCAATATTACGGTGAACAAACACTTCCCCCGGTTGCATCCCTAATAATTCATTAGCAGGTACACGAGAATCAGAACAACCGATCCATAAATATTTTGGTGATTGCTGTTCTGAAAGGCCTTGAAAAAAATGAGGGTTTTCTGCTGTTGTTTTGTCAGCCCATTTTTTATTATTTTCAAATAAATGCTTTATTGTGCTCATAAGTATAAATAACTCGTTACTATCTAAAAGTCTCTTATGACATTTTATGTCAACAATGAAGAGAGTAAAAGAAAAATATGGTACTAGTACTAGATTAAATCTTGATATAATTATATATCCGCTTCAAGTGGAGCGGGTATATCTTCATTGAAACAGCAATTAAGGGTTAATTATGGCTAATGCCGCAGCAATTCATATTTTAGTTAAAACAGAAAAACAGGCGCTTGAGTTAAAAGAAAAGTTAGCGAAAGGGGCTGATTTTGCACAGTTAGCGAGAAAGTTTTCAATTTGTCCATCAAAGAAAAAAGGGGGCGATTTAGGTGAATTTCGTCGTGGACAAATGGTTAAAGCGTTTGATGATGTCGTTTTTAAAAAAGAATTATTAAAAGTACATGGACCGATAAAAACAAAATTTGGTTATCATTTAATTAAAACATTGTACCGTAATTAAAAGTTAAGTTTAATCTCTTCTGCTGTCATCCTCATCGAAAATCCACTAAGCGCTTCATAATTGATGAACAAGTTTGTGTATGAAAAACTTACACAATGATGGCTCGCTTAGTTAATCTTCTTTTTCTTCTTCATCTAGCGCCTTATTGCGTTTTTTAATACGTTTTAGTTGCTCGGTCGTTAAATCAAATTTTCTTGCTGATTTTTTTAACAATAAAACGCCACCGAGGATAATTCCAAGGGCTAAAGAAATTAATATTATGACGGTTAATGACATAAATCCTCTGTTAACGTTATTGGGTTGAAATAATTAAACTTTACTGTCTTGGTTCCTTTGCTGCGCAAGTATTTGTAATTGTTTAGATTGCTGGTGTAAGCTATTTCGTACTAATATTTCTCGATCGTCTTCACGGATAAAGTGAAATATTACTTTATGTAAATAGGACTCTTGAACTTGCTGTACTTCAATCACTTCGCCGTAACAGTAAATCGCACAATTTTGATTGAGTAGAAAAACTTTCATCTCTAATAGCTGTGCTAGTTCAAACGCCTTATTTGCGGTAAATAATAAGCCGCCACCACCAAACTTAATGCCTTGATATCGGTGCTCTTCTTCATCTTGTTGACTTAATATGTAACCAATCAATAAGTCTATTTTTGCCGATTGATGATTTAAAAATTCCACTAGTTGGGCCGTAACGCCAGAAAGAGCCTGTAAAGGGCGTAGTGCAGATTGATCTATGCTCTTAATATCACTTGCCATTTTAAAAGGCGTTGGCATATCAGCTAGAAACGCTTCAAAACTTGTCGCTTTAGTTAACTCAAGTGGCAAAATATTAATGTTAAAATTATGCTCTATCGAAAAAAACTCGTGATACTTAGCGAGTTTTTTCTCGATTATTTCGTTGTTCATTTGTGTCATGTTTGCGAATACTTTTTGGTTTAATTTAATCTCATTGAATAACAAAGTTATAGCAGAAATTATGTTGTTTAAGTATCTTTTATTTATTTTGCACAGAACATTAAGCGGCTGTGTTATGCTAAAGCTCTTATATCAACACGAATTTTTTCGTCACTTTTAGTCACAATATTAAATGTTTCAACCTGTTAGTCTCTTTATTGGTTTACGTTATAGTCGCAGTAAAAACCGTGCGGGTTTTATCTCTTTTATTACTTTTTTCTCTACCGTAGGTATATTACTTGGGGTTGCTTCATTGATCACCGTTGTTTCTGTGATGAATGGTTTTGAAGGCGAACTTAAAAAACGAATTTTAGGGATAGTCCCCCATGTCATTGTGACTCAAGAACCTGTTACGGAAACATACAATGTTAAAGTGAGTTCTTTCAATGAATGGCCCACACTTAGAACGCAACTGCTACAGCAACAAAATATAGAGCAGGTGACTCCTTTTTTAAGTAGCGAAGCGCTTATCCAATCATCGGTAAATCTGCAAGGCGTATTACTACAAGGAATTATTCCTGAATTTGAAGAAAATAATATTATTAATAGTCATATGCTATCAGGCTCTCTATCAAGTTTATCTGAGCAGCCGTACAGTATTGTTATTGGCCTTTCTTTAGCAAATAAATTAAAAGTGTCGATGCAAGATACGGTACGTTTAGTTTTGCCAAATAAAACTATTTTCACCCCTTTGGGCCGAGTCCCAGTACAACGTAACTTTATTGTCAGCGGAATTTTTAATGTTGGCTCTCAAGTTGATGATTCAATGGTGTATGTGCACAGTAAATATGGTGCAAAATTATTACGCCGAAAAGGTGACGGTATAAATCAATTACGTCTTTATTTAGATGATGCTTTTAATGCTGAACAAGTAGTCGACACGTTAACATTAGCTAATCAAGATAACCCCCCTATTAAATCACTCGTTTTTACTACCTGGAAGGATAGTCAAGGAGCGCTTTTTTCTGCTGTTAATATGGAGAAAAAAATGATGTGGTTAATGCTAAGTTTAATCGTTGCGGTTGCTGCTTTTAATATTGTTTCGGCACTTGTTATGGTGGTAGTAGAGAAGCAAGGCGAAATAGGTATTTTACAAACATTAGGATTATCGAGAATGGGTATTGTTAAAATCTTTATTACCCAAGGTATGGTGAATGGATTATGGGGAGTTACGCTGGGAAGTTTTTTTGGTGTACTAATCGCGTTAAATCTTAATGAAATATTAGCGACGTTCGGACTTAATATTTTGGGGGCAGGTTATGGCGCACAATCATTACCAGTGAAACTTGAAATCAATAATGTTGTGGTCATTGTGTTGTCAGCACTCGTAATGTGTTTTGTTGCAACGTTATACCCTGCTTTTCAAGCATCAAAAACTCAACCAGCAGAGGTTCTACGCAATGAGTAAGGCATTATATTGTCATCAATTATCTAAATCATATCAGCAAGGCAATATAGAAACAAAAGTGTTAGATGGTTTGGATTTGACGGTTGAAAAGGGTGAACTACTTGCCATTGTTGGTAGCTCAGGTTGTGGTAAAAGTACATTTTTGCATCTTGCCGGCGCCTTAGATTTACCTAGCTCGGGAGAGGTATTTATTAATGATGTTAATATTCTAACCTTATCAGATAAGCAAAGGGCTATTTTTCGCAATCAGCATATTGGCTTTATTTATCAATTTCATCATCTAATGATGGAATTTACCGCCCTTGAAAATGTTGCTATGCCTTTACTTATTCGTGGTGATAAACCTAAGCAAGCTATCGCGGTAGCAACTGAAGTACTAGCACAGGTTGGTTTGGCTCATCGCGGTCATCACAGGCCAAGTGAATTGTCGGGGGGAGAGCGACAACGTACTGCCATTGCAAGAGCATTAGTGACTAAACCATCACTAATTTTAGCCGATGAACCGACCGGTAATTTAGACAGTGATACGGCAGAACAAATTTATCAATTACTGCGTAGTCTAAACCAAAGTGTGCAAACTAGCTTTGTCATCGTTACCCATGATATTACTTTAGCGATGCGTATGGACAGACAACTGAAACTAGATCATGGCAAGTTAATGCCTTTTGTTGAAAGTGATCATATGGCCTTAAATACGTTTAACAATCCTGAGTCAGCAACAAATGTCTAACATGGTAAGTTCCACAAAAAAGCTTAATAAAGAAAAGACTGTAGAGTCAATATTTACGCCATTAAGTATTTTTTTAGCATTACGTTATGTGCGTAGTCGTCATGGCCAAGGATTTTCTACTTTTATATCGGCATCTTCAACTATCGGTATTGCATTGGGTACGATGATACTTATTGTCGTCTTAAGTGCTATGAACGGTTTTGAGAAAGAGCTAGCTAATAAGTTGTTATCTATAGTACCTCATGCTGAATTAATGTCTGTGAACCAGCCCATTTCAAATTGGTCTGAAAAAATTAAGCTAATACAGAATCATCCTCAAGTTGTTGCCACAGCACCAGTTATTATTTTAACTGGTATGATGCAACATAAAACGCAGCTAAAGGCACTTGAAATAAGAGGTGTTGATGTAAAGTTAGAAACATTAGTCTCAGACATAGAAAGTTATATTGTTGAGGGGAGTTGGCAAGCGTTAAGTAGTGTAGATAATAATGAAAAACTAGGTAATGGGATTGTCATTGGTGCTGGAGTCGCTAAAAAATTATCAGTGAAACTTGGTGATCACGTTCAAATTTTATTACCCTCGAACAACAATACAACGAAACAAAACGTCTTTTCTGCACCGATAAAGCGTTATGTGAAAATTGTTGGTATTTTTAAATTTGGTGGTGTTATCGATGAAACACTCGCCTATATATCATTAGTGCAAGCGGCTGATATTAAAAATTACAAGCCAGGTGAAGCGGAAGGTATTCGTTTTAAATTTAATGATGTCTTTGCAGCACCTAACATTATCAGAGATATTGCTGCTAAGTTTGATCATTATGTTTATATTAAAGATTGGACTCGTACTCAAGGACATTTATTTAATGACATACAACTGGTTCGTATGGTTATGTTTATTGTTTTAGTGTTGGTTATTGCTGTTGCAAGTTTTAATATTGTTTCTACGTTAATTATGGCGGTAAATAATAAAAGAGGTGATATTGCTATTCTTAAAACGATGGGTGCGAGTACTAAACTAATAATGCTAACCTTTATTTATCAAGGTTTAGTTAATGGGGTATTAGGCAGTGTCATTGGTGGTTTTTTTGGTGTGATATTAGCGTTGAACCTTGCGGATATTGTCGCTTTTATCGAGCGTTTGTTTACTTTAACGCTACTGTCGGCTGATGTGTATTTTATTGACCATATACCGAGTCACTTACATATGCCTGATGTTTATATCACCATGTTCACTGCGCTTGTTATGTCATTGTTAGCAACTATTTATCCTGCTTGGCGAGCGACTAAAATAGAACCAGCACAAGTGCTTGGACAATTGTAGTCGGCATTTATGTTGCTAGGAAATTGTTTATTCATTATCTTTTAGGCAAAAAAAGCCCATAAATTATTGCGGGCCAACTTAAATATCAAGTTGGTAGAAGGAAGTCTTTTTCAAAGAGAAAAGTTCCAAGAAACATGTTAAAGAGAAAAGATAAAAAACTCATCTATTCAAGAGGCTCTGGTTAATGTTATCTCTAGGGAAAGAAGAAATTAATATTGTATTAGCTAGCAAGCTGAATCAGAAAAAAAATACAGTTTAGATAAAATAGCGGCATGTGACAAACTAAAAAAAATACATTTAACTATTAGAAAAACTAATGCGAAGTTTTTAGTAGTAACGTTGTTTGTAATATGAATAAATATGCATTAAATCTAGCTATGTATGCTGACTTGTTTTAGGTGACTATTTATAAAGGAGTAAATAAGCAATATAAGATTAGCTAAGTAGGGTGTTTTTTTCTGTAAAATATCACCCTCATATATTAACATTACAGTGAAAAATGATGAAGTTTTGTTGAGCATGAACGGGTAAATACAGTAAATAGAAATCTACTTATCAAATGCTGTTAAAGAAGGTTCAGTTATTGAGTTTTAGTAGCATAAGGAAAAGAAGAACTTTATGCTCGTTATGTTTATTCAAACACCGTTATCATTTAACCTGAGTTTTGTTTAAAATACGCCTAAGCACTTGAAATTAAGTACTAAATAATTTTATTTCTATATGGTTAACTCAGGTTCTCGTTGTAAATGTCATCTTCGAAGTCTCTGATCGAAGATCTATTGCTTTTTAGATATCGGAGCCCTGATTAAAACATCATGGGGATGACGATCCTGAGCCATGTGCATAGGCACGAATTATGTTGCTCTCTAGCTTGATAGTTTTGCTTAATTTAAGATAAATTTGCGTGTCAATAACTAGCCTATTACAAACGAATTTAACGTAGAAGTTAGTAAATATGGCTTTTGTTAATGTAGATTAAACTTTAATAGGGGGGGATTTATTAAATTTAGGGCGTTTTTAGATTTTTCTTATTAAAATAAATTTTTGCTATTAAAATGTAACTATTCATTAACTTCACCTTGTTTGTCTCCTAGGTTATCTATTACTATAGATTCACCTAAGTCTATTACCTTCGAAGTCTGTTTTAAATGTCGAATACAAGCCAAAACTATTCTTTAAGAGTTTATTATGAAGATACTGATGCGGGTGGAATTGTTTATTACGCCAACTATTTAAAGTTTTTTGAACGCGCTCGTACAGAGTGGCTTAGAGCTCTTGGTATAAATCAGACAAAATTTTTAGAACAAAAGATTGGTTTTGTGGTCAGAAGAGTTGAAATGGACAATATTGCTTCGGCAAAATTAGATGATTTACTTAATGTTAACTCCACTATTACTACGCTAAAACGTGCTAGTTTGGTGTTTCATCAACAAATAACCAACCAAGCACAACAAGTGATCTGTATTGCAACAGTCCGTGTTGCTTGTGTTAATTTTCAAAATGCTAAGCCTATGGCTATTCCAGAATCTATATTAGGAGCGTTTAAACGTGTCTGCTGAATTTTCAATTTTTGAACTTGTATTAGAAGCCAGCTTATTAGTTAAGTTTGTGATGTTGGTTTTACTCGGCTTTTCAGTTGCTTGCTGGGCGATGATCTTTCAGCGTAGACAAGCATTAAATACGGCAAAAAAACAATTAAAAGCATTTGAAGATAAGTTTTGGAGCGGTGCAGATCTAAGTAAACTATACAATGAAGTCTCGGCAAAAAACGAAATACAAGGCATTGAAAGTTTATTTGTTGCTGGTTTTAAAGAGTTTGCTCGCTTACGTAAAAGCCATATAAATAACCCACAAGTTATTGTTGATGCAACACATAGGGCAATGCGCGTTGCGCTATCACGTGAAGTAGACAGTTTGGAAGTTCATTTACCTTTTATGGCGACCGTTGGTTCTATTAGTCCTTATATTGGTTTGTTTGGTACAGTTTGGGGCATTATGAATTCCTTCATTGGTTTAGGCTCAGTACAGCAAGCAACATTAGCCATGGTTGCTCCTGGTATTGCTGAAGCGCTTATTGCTACCGCGATGGGATTATTTGCCGCTATTCCCGCTGTTATGGCATTTAACCGCTTTAGCCATAAAGTTGAAAAACTTGAAAATAGCTATGGTAATTTCATGGAAGAATTTGCCAGTATTTTACAACGTCAAACCGCAATTGAGCAGCAAGGTTAATTGGGGAGTAATATATGTATCAAAGAGTTAGGCGTCGTAAAGTTGCTGAAATTAATGTTGTCCCATACATTGATGTTATGTTGGTATTACTGATAATTTTTATGGTAACCGCACCATTAATTACTCAAGGGGTAAAGGTTGATTTACCTCAAGCGTCAGCAGAGCCATTAGATAAAGATACTAAGCCGCCATTGGTTGCCTCAGTTGATGCCCAAGGTCGATATTATATAACTCTAGGGGCAAACGACAAAGAACCATTATCGGCAGAAGAAGTTGCCACTTTGGTTAAAGCGCATTTAGCGATTAATCCTGACACCCCTGTTGTCATTAATGGTGATGGCGCTGTTTCATATAATGCGGTTATTCAGTTAATGGTGCTATTACAAGATGTTGCCGGCGTACCTTCGGTAGGCTTGATGACAGATCCTGTGGAGAATTAAGGTGGAAAAAAAGTTTCTGACGGCATTAATTATCAGTGTTTGTTTACATGTAGTATTGGTTGTTGTGTTATTTGTTGGTGATTTTACTACGGAACAAAAACTGAAAAAAAATACCGCTGTAGCGCAAGAAGTAAAGCCTATTCAAGCCACGGTAATTGATTCAGCTAAGTTACAAAAAGCGATTAATAAAATAAAAAAACAAAAGGCTGATGATAAAGCCGCAGAAAAAAAACGTCTTCAAAAAATTGAAAAACGTGCGAGTGATGCCAAGAAGCGTCGTACTAAAGAAGAAGCGCGAATTAAAAAATTAGAAAAACAGCGTAAGAAAAAAGAACAAGAGAAAAAGCGTGCTGATAAAGCGGCAAAAGAGTCTTCGGCAAAAGCAGCTAAAGCTGAAAAAATAAGAAAACAAAAAGAACAGGAAAAACAAAAAGCAGAAGAGGCCGCAGCACAAGCACGTACTAAACGACTTAAAGCGGAAGCGGCTGCCAAAAAAGCGGCCGATTTACGTAAAAAGCAAATTGCTGAACGGAAACGTCAAGAAAAATCCGCGGCGGAGCAAGTCATACGAGAACAACAACTCGCCGATCAAATGGCGGCAGAAATGGCCACGCGAAATAAAGCGCGTCAGCAACAAATGATGTCAGAAATTCAGCGTTTTGCAGCATTGATTACCAGTATTATAGATCAAAATATGATCAACGATCGCAGTACTATGGAAGGAAAGTCTTGTAAATTATTGATAAGTCTTGCACCATCAGGTTTTGTAACTCAAGCAAGAATTGTTGATGGCGATGCGGTGGTTTGTGAAGCTGCAAAAAGAGCTGTTTATAAAGCCGGGACATTACCAGTGTCGAAAGATCCAGAAGTGTTCAACGAAATGCGCAATATTGATGTTATCGTAGTACCTGAATTTTAAATGGAAAAATTCATTAACCCTTATAATTAACCATTAAATTGATTTAGAAGTGAAAAATGAAAATTAAATTACTCTTTGGACTTTTTATTACCCTACTTTCCACCTCTGCGATGGCGGCACTTGAAATAGTAATAACGGGTGGTGTCGATAGTGCGCGTCCTATTGCTGTAGTCCCTTTCCAGTGGCAAGGCGTAGGCAAGTTGCCTGATAAATTCTCTCAGGTTATTAGCGACGATTTATTACGAAGTGGTAAATTTAGCCCTATTAGTAAAGATAAATTTCCCCAGTTACCTACTTCTGCGAAAAACATTGATTATAGTGCATGGGCAAGCACTGGCGTAGAAGCGATTGTTATCGGTACTATTAAAGAAAATACACCGGGGCAGTATCAAGTTAGTTACCAATTGATTGATGTTATTCGAGGCCAAATTACCGGTGGCCAAGCATCTATGCTCAGTAATGGTGAATTGGTTAGAACACAAGATCATATTCTTAGTCAAAGTAGTGCTCAAATAAATAGTACACAATTTCGCCGTTATGCTCACACCATAAGTAATGCTGTTTATGAGTCACTGACAGGTAGTAAAGGCGCTTTTTTAACACAAATTGCTTATGTTATTGTACGTGATCAAGGAAAGTACCCATATCAGTTAGCATTTGCAGATTACGATGGATTTAATGAACAAGTATTGTTAAGTTCTAATGAACCATTGATGTCACCTACATGGCACCCTGATGGTGAACAGTTGGCTTATGTTTCTTTTGAAAATCGTCAAGCACAAATTCATACTATGAATATTTATACTGGTCAGCGTCAATTGATTAGTTCATTTAAAGGAATAAATAGCGCACCTCGTTTTTCACCTGATGGCAAAAAAATGGCGATGGTTTTATCTAAAGATGGTAACCCTGATCTTTATGTGATGACCTTAGCAAACAAAAAATTACGCCGAATAACACGTAATCGAGCTATTGATACTGAGCCAAGTTGGTTACCTGATGGTAATTCTTTAGTATTTAGTTCAGAACGGGGTGGTAAACCTCAGCTTTATCGCGTAAATTTAGTCGATGGTAAAGTGAGACGATTAACATTTAATGGTGAAGTGAACCTTGGTGGCTCAATTACCCCTGACGGTAAGCAATTAATCATGGTTAATAGAACTCGTGGTCAGTACCGTTTAGCTAAGCAGGAAGTAGATTCTGGTTTATTTCAGGTATTAACTAAAACCCGTTTAGATGAATCACCTAGTGTTTCACCTAATGGTGGAATGATTATATATAGTACGTTACATAATAATAGACAGGTCTTAGGTTTAGTCTCGGTGGATGGTCGCTTTAAAGCTCGTTTACCGGCACTTGATGGACAAGTTAAGTCACCTGCTTGGTCACCATTTTTGTAAGTTAACCCCAATTAACCTTAAGGTGCTTTGGGAATATATAGTGATAATTGAAAATAATTTTAAAATTATAATTTTTGTAAAATAAAGGAAAATAATATGCGCTTAAATAGAACACTTAAGAATGTAGTCATCGCTTTACCTCTTTTAGCTTTAGCTGCTTGTAGCTCTAATGATAACAGTGATGAACAAAGTAACATTGATACTAATGCTAATACTGAGTTAACACAACAAGTTACAGAAGATAGTGTACAAGTAACTGCAGCTAAACGTGCCGCTGAAATTGAAGAGCAGAAACGTCAAGAATTAGCAAAACTACGTTCGGAACATATTATTTATTTTGATTTTGATGTCTCAAATGTTAGTGATCAATTTACGGGTGTTTTAGACGCACACGCAGAATTTTTGAATGCTAATTTAGATGTTAAAGTATTGATTGAAGGTCATGCTGATGAACGTGGTACACCTGAGTACAATATTGCTTTGGGCGAACGTCGTGCTAAAGCGGTAGAAACTTATTTAGAAAATCTGGGTGTTGATTCAGAGCAATTATCAGTAGTGAGCTATGGTGAAGAAAAACCAATGGTTAAAGATCGCTCTGAAGGCGCTTTTGCTAAAAACCGTCGTGCGGTAATAGTTTACTAAAATTATTACTTGCAAATGCATTTATTAACGTCGGAAAAATAAATGAAAAAAACTTTTTTAAAGCGAACCGCTTTATTTGGTTTGATGTTAACTGCTAGTACTTCGATAGTACTAGCAGCACAAGCGCCAGTGATTGACATAAACTCAACAGCAAATGTTGAGAAAAACACAGTTTCTATGTCACTTACTGACCAATTAGCCAATATTGAACGTAAGCTGGACTCTCGAAACCGTTCTCAGGTTAATATTCAGCGACAACTCGATGACTTACAAACTCAAGTTAACGATTTGCGCGGAGTTACAGAGCTGCATACTCATCAACTGTCTCAAGTACTAGAGCGTCAACGTGAATTGTACCAAGAACTTGATAGACGTGTTAGTGAGGCATTAAAGCCTGCTGTACAAGCGCCTAACGCTACCGCTATTGATTCTACAGTGATGTCGAAAAGTTACAGCAATGATTTAACGGAAAATGAAGCTTATGATAGAGCACTTAATTTAGTACTCAAAGATAAGCGCTACGAACAAGCTATCCCTGAATTTAGAAATTTTAATTTAGCATACCCGCAATCAACTTATGCACCGAATGCTCATTACTGGTTAGGGCAGTTGTTATTTAATAAAAATAATTTAGATGAAGCTGAACGAGAATTTACTATCGTTGTTCAACAATTTAAAGGCTCAAGTAAAAGACCAGATGCGTTGTTAAAACTAGCAATGGTTGCTCAGCAACAAAAAAATAAAAATAAAGCAGTAAAATTATACCGTCAATTATTAAGTGAATATCCAAGTTCAACTTCTGCACAATTGGCTAAACCGCGTATTGAAAGTTTAAAGTAATAAAAGAATTATTTTGTTGCTGACAAAAGTAGCGCTTTGCTGAGTTTTTAGGCAGATAAAAAAATAATAGTTAAAAAGTGAATTTTGTTGTTGCACTAAATTTTATTATGAGTATTATATGCGGCGCGTTGAGGCACCAACCTTAACACAATGTCGGCCGTTAGCTCAGTTGGTAGAGCAGTTGGCTTTTAACCAATTTGTCGAAGGTTCAAATCCTTCACGGCCGACCACTTTTAAAGCTTTGAGATTCTACTAAGAATTTTTGAAGCAGAATAACTCTACTACAGAGTATAAATAGTAGATTGGAGTTTATTCCAATAAAGCAATATGTCGGCCGTTAGCTCAGTTGGTAGAGCAGTTGGCTTTTAACCAATTTGTCGAAGGTTCAAATCCTTCACGGCCGACCACTTCCTTTATTTATCATGAATATTTCAAATCAATATTTTAACTGTTAAGTTGAATTTACATAGAAGATTAGAATTTTTCTTGGTCTAGTGCTCTTAAAGCTTTGAGAATCGAAAGACGGTTTCTGAAGTGAAGTAACTCTACTGCAGAGTATAAATAGTAGGTTGAAATTTATTTCAATAAAACAATATGTCGGCCGTTAGCTCAGTTGGTAGAGCAGTTGGCTTTTAACCAATTTGTCGAAGGTTCAAATCCTTCACGGCCGACCACTTCCTTATAGTTACAATAATCAGTAATACTCCAAGCCAAGGCTTTTAACCGTTAAACCAAATTTATTTCGAAAGTTCAAATCCTTCACGGCCGACCACTTCCTTATAGTTACAATAATCTGTAATACTCCAAGCCAAGGCTTTTAACAGTTAAACCAAATTTATTTCGAAGGTTTAAACCCTTCATGGGCGAGTACTTATCGCTCTCAATGTTGAATTTAGCTTAATACTACACATTCTTTATGCTTTGCCTTATAATTGCCACGTTTCTCAACCTATGAAAAAATAGAGAGTAAGAATGAGCCAATCCAATGCCGCTGTTGATTTTGATTTTCAGTATCCAGCTAAGCCAGCACTTTTAAATGTTGATGAAAAAGCACAATACATAGCAAAAATAAAATCTTTGTTGATTGAAAAAAATGCTGTATTAGTTGCTCATTATTATACCGACCCTGAAATTCAGGCATTAGCTGAAGAAACAGGTGGCTGTGTTGCTGACTCTTTGGAAATGGCGCGTTTTGGTAATCAACATTCCGCACAAACACTGATTGTTGCCGGTGTTAAGTTTATGGGTGAAACGGCTAAAATATTAACGCCAGAAAAAACAGTGTTAATGCCCGAGCTAGAAGCTACCTGCTCATTGGATTTAGGTTGTCCTATTGAAGAGTTTTCAGCCTTTTGTGATCAGCACCCTGACCATACGGTCGTCGTTTATGCTAACACCTCAGCTGCAGTTAAAGCGCGTGCGGATTGGGTTGTAACATCAAGTATCGCTCTAGAAATTGTAGAAATGCTTGAAAGTGAAGGTAAACCTATTTTGTGGGGGCCAGATCGTCACCTTGGCGCTTATATTGAAAAAATGACCGGTGCAAAAATGTTAATGTGGCAAGGAGCTTGTATTGTTCATGATGAGTTTAAAGCGAAAGCGTTGCATGATTTGAAAACTCAGTATCCTGATGCAGGTGTGTTGGTACATCCTGAATCACCAGCTAATGTTGTTGACATGGCTGATGCCGTTGGTTCAACTAGCCAACTGATTAAAGCTAGTCAAGAAATGCCAAATCAGCACTTTATTGTTGCCACTGATCAAGGTATTTTTTACAAAATGGAGCAAGCTAACCCTGATAAGACTTTTGTTGCTGCACCCACTGGCGGAAATGGTGCCACTTGCCGTAGTTGTGCAAACTGTCCTTGGATGGCGATGAATGGTTTAAAATCAATATCAGAGGCATTAGAAAATCCATTAGGTAAAGAAATTACTGTTGAGGTTGAACTGGCTAAAAAAGCCTTAATACCACTACATCGTATGTTGAATTTTGCGGCGGAGAATCAACTTAAAGTTAAAGGAAATACTTAGATTGTTGAATATTGAATAGTGTTTAATCAATAACTTGATTTTTATCTGTTTATCCCTGATTTATGCTTGCGTGTTAAAAGGTTTTTAACTACCATAGCGCAACTTTGAGACTAAAGTTATACGGTGAGCTGGCTGAGTGGCTGAAGGCGCACGCCTGGAAAGTGTGTTTAGGTTTATCCCTAACGAGAGTTCGAATCTCTCGCTCACCGCCATATTTTTATCGAAATAAGAACGTTTTCTTATTTCAAATTTAAAGTGTGACTTATTCTAAGTCACCTTTTTAAATCAATTCGAATCAAACCCAAGCTTGTACGTCTATTTCCCTGATTCACTTCTCATCATATTTATCTTAAACTCCTTTGAAAATTTAGTTCTAAAGAAATACCTAATTACCTAATATGTCTATCAACAGATACATTGCTTTTTATTGTTAATGAGAAGTGAATAGTTCTTTTATCCATAATTGATTGAAATAGTGGTTTGATAAATTTTTATTGGTGGAGATAAGCTAATAAAAATGAAAGTGATTAGAAAGATTAAATAAGAAAAAATCATTTTTTTGTTCAAAATGATAATTCCATCTAGTTAGCGTTAACCAGAAGGTACTTTAATTGTATTTTGGGCTGTTAATTAATGGTAACAAAAGCTACATCGATATACTAAAACCACTAATAATGACTAGAAAGGAAGCAGCTTCGCCTTGAATGTCCGATTTTTAATCGATTAGATGTTAATTTAAAAATAATGCTTGATCCCTGCGGTTAG
>NVWU01000005.1 GCA_002733765.1 Colwellia sp.
TCGTCATTAGATGATCCACCCATTTGTGCTTTCCTTTTCTTGAGTTATGCCGAAAAAAGTGAAGTTTTCAATACTCGGCGATACTGAAAACCTAACGCCGCAATAACCGGCGACGCAGAGCGGCGTCCGACCCGCGTTTTTTGCGGGTGAAGTTAATTGCTTTGTTAGGGGCGCACTCTCTATCTACGCTTATCATATCTTAATATGCAACGCTGATATGCCCAGTATGCTTCGGGGTAACAATTTCATCGACAATGGCTAGTGCAAAGTCGGCACCTGAGATTTCGGATTTACCATTAGTATCGCGCAGAGCCACGTCACCACCGATACGGTAATGACCCAGAGCCTTGCCTGGATTAAAGCCGACATATGTCTCAGCAGGACTGACGAATAACCAGTTCAGGCTTGCAGGTGACTCGTTTTTCAGCCAAAGCAGAATGCTGTTCATCTCAATGACTTCCTGCTTGAAGTCGCCAAGTTCTGGGGGTAGCTCGCCTTCAGCGAAACTTGGCTCACCAAGTGCTGGGCGCAGCGAACTAAAGCCACCTATAACTATGAAACGTTTACTACTAGTTGCGGCTAATTTTGCGAGCTTCTGATAATAGCCTAGGAGTTTGCCTGAATTTTCGCCACGAGGTGACAACGCAGCAACAATGATATCACCTTTATCTATCATAGATTCAGCGACATCGGTCAGGTTGCCGGTAAAGACAACAACATCCTGTATTGGGGTCGCCGGTTGTGAACGGCTGACTGAGAGTACTGTCAGATCACGGCTGGCAGCTTCTTTGACAATATTACCGCCTGTGTAACCTGTACCACCAAAAACAGTTAGTGTCGTCATGTATTAATTCTCCATAGTTTCAAAAAGTCACAGATACTTGCTATTTTAAATAGCCCCTAACGCTTTGCTAAGGGGCAAATTATGGTTTGCTATAATGCGCGGAGCGCGAGCAAACTGTAATTTGTCCGTTTGAGCAACTTGTTATATGCAGCGGAGGTTGTAGCCAAACACTGCACGCACTTACGTCACCCGTAATAATAAAACCTGACCGTGAACTTTTACGCTACACGCGAAAGGTTGAACAAAGATTAATAGCGTTGCCACCTTTGAAAAAGGTAAAAGAGGCAATGCTTATTAGTGCTGCACAAAACCAGTTTTAGCGAAAAACTATGCACTAGAAAGCACTTTATTTAAAGCTGATTTTTAATAGCATATAACAGCTTATTAGAGGGGTGTAACCAATGTTTAAACACGGGTGAATCCCTTCTTTCATGTTTTTAATAAATATAACAATACATGGCTTTATTTATTTTTTCAATGAGTTAAGAATAAGCACCTGAACTGGTTGATGAGTAATAGCGTGTTAAATCCCTTTTTTCATGTGAATTGTCGTTTTTGTACCTATACTGTACAAAAGCACAGTACCATACAGAAATAAAAGGAACTTTATATGAACTCTGTTTTTCTTACTTATGTAAAAGAGCAAATGTGGGTGAAGCGATACGCCAAAAGAACTATTGAAAGTTATCTTTATTGGATTAAGGGATTTATTCTTTTCAATAATAAAAAACACCCTAAAAGTTGCCATAATTTAGAGGTTGAATTATTTCTCACCTATTTAACCATTGAACTAAATGTAGCACCTAAAACCCAAGCATTAGCGTTAAATGCTTTAGTTTTTCTCTATAGAGAGATACTTAAAGAACCACTAACATTAAATTTAAACTTTAATAAAAGCACAACTCAACCAAAGCTACCTGTAGTGTTAACAATAAATGAAATATCTAATTTACTTAATCAAATCAAATCGAGTCATGCTCTGCCTTGTAAACTAATGTACGGTAGTGGGCTAGACTTATGGAAATAGTTCGATTGCGCCTACAAGATATAGATTTTGACTATCTTTCTATCATGGTTTGGCATGGTAAAGGTGGTAAACATCGTCGTGTTACTTTAGCGAGAGAATTAGTGACACCACTTAAACAACAAATAGCAGCAACTAAACTTTTATACCAACAAGATATCCGAAATAGCCACTATCAAGGTGTTTGGCTACCAAATGCACTGTCAAAAAAATACCCTTCAGCGGCAATGGCTCAACCTTGGCACTATTTATTTCCTTCTTACCGTTTGAGCACCGATCCAGAAAGTAGAAAATTGAGACGACATCATATTGATGAAACTACGTTGAGAAAATTTGTAAAAAATGCAGCTAAAGATGCCAATATTGAAAAAAATGTTACGTGTCATACACTTCGTCATTCCTTTGCAACACATTTGTTACAGAGTGGTGCTGATATTAGAACCGTACAAGAGCAATTAGGGCATAGCGACATACGTACTACACAAATATATACCCATGTACTAGAGCATGGCGCCAATGTTGTACGCAGCCCTCTGTCTGATATCATGTAGTTGAATCGCATGTTTTTCTATCCCTTAATAATAACAATTAACGTCACGCCATTACCAGTACAACCGCCAATGCCAAAGTGATTAATATCGGTATTTTCTTAGTCTGAATTATCGTAAGTATTGTCTATTACGTTATCAATATGCGCTAATACTTGCCATGATATGCGAGTAATAATAAATGATTCACTAAATAAGTCAGTTCATTTAAAACATAGAGTTGGCTTGTTTTTTATATTAGAATAAACCTAGCGCTTATCGCTTAATAATAATTATATTTATTTACTTTTATAGGGATTTACCATGAAAAAATTATTAATTGCTTCAACATTATTAATGTCAACTTCAGTTTTAGCCGATGCACCAGGTAGCCAAAACTGTGGTTGGGGAAATATGCTTTTTAAAGGGCAATCTGGCACTCCTAGTCACGTGCTTGCTGCAACAACCAATAATTCTACTGGTAACAATACTATTGGTATGACTTTTGGCTCAAATGGTTGTTCAACTAAAGGCACATTGACTTACGGCGGTAAAGAAATGATCGACATAAGCATGATTATGGATGAATTTAGTGAAGACGTTGCTCGTGGTAATGGCGAGGCCTTAACTGCCGTTGCTGTTTCATTAGGCGTAGCTGAAGCTGACCGTGCACTTTTTAAAGCGACAATGTACAATAATTTTGATTCTATTTTTCCTTCTGAAAATGTAACAACTGAACATGTTGTTAGCACTATGTTTACACTAATGAAAAATAATAAAGAACTGGTTAAATATACGGTTTAGTATTTTTATATGTTCTAAAAAAGGCTACTAATTAGTAGCCTTTTTTATTGTGATATCGTCGCTCTACTTTGGTTTTTATTAATCAAAATTCACCCTTTTATATCTTCTAAATATTGATTATGACCGTTAAATCTATTTTATTATTACTGTTAACGATGTCGCTTGTTAGTGTAACTAGCCATGCCCGTAGCCCTATTTCAATTAAAGCATTGGCACAAAATGAGCAATGGCTTGCGTTGTTACATATTAAGCCGCATAAAAGTTCAAGCGATTTACAAAGCTATGTTGATGATCACACTTTCTTTTTAGCTGCTGATGGTGCTACCAACCCAGAAAGTGAATTATTAGCCAGCATTAATGCATTAAAAACAGATAAAGAAACGCAATGTAGGTTCCCGGCAAGAGCTCAATTATTGCTAAGTCATATTAATGGCTTGGGCAATGAAATTAGTGAGGTTGAATGCACTAAATACAATGCGTGGTTAAAACAATTAAATACGTCCTCTGTGGTACTTGTTTTTGCTGCGGCACAACTTAACAGCCCTTCTTCAATGTATGGACACACTTTTTTACGGTTTGATCCTGAAAATGTTGAGCAACATTCAACGTACTTATCCTATGCGCTAAACTTTGGTGCAACCGTTTCTAATAGTGATACTGGCTTTTTATATGCGGCAAGAGGCTTAACTGGGGGCTATCCTGGAAATTTTGCGGCCAATCCCTATTTTGAAAAAATAAAGGAATATAACCGCTTAGAAAACAGAGATTTATGGGAGTATAAACTTAACTTAACACAAGATGAAATTAATACCATGCTGGCGCATATGTGGGAGTTACAGGGGATCAACTTTGATTATTATTTCTTTGATGAAAATTGCTCTTTTCGGTTATTAGAGTTGCTTGATGTTGCTAGACCCGGATTAAAGTTAGTCGATAATTTTCCTGTTACCACCATCCCGCTTGATACCGTACGTATTATTGACGAGGTAGGTTTAGTGTCTGATGTTTTTTACCGAGAGTCGATACTAACCGAATTAGAAAGCCAGTTAGCGCAACTGTCATCGTCAGAACGGGCATTAGTGTTAGCGCTATCAGCAAATGAAAAGTTACTAACCTCAAGTCAGTTCACTGCACTTAGCATCAACAAACAACAAATTGTAGTGGATAGTGCTTACCGTTATTTACGTTATCAAAATACCTTTAATGGCCGTCAAGAAGACATCACCAGAAGAAGTTTTCTTTTACTAAAACATGTAAATAAAAACACCGTCAATATTAAGCGAAATGTTGTTACGCCAGTAAGACCCGATAAGGGGCATAAAACAACAATGTGGAGCGCTGGACTAGGAGAAAGAGATGAGCAGCCTTACCTGCAACTACAATATCGAGCAAGCTACCATGACTTACTAGATCCTTCAGGTGGTTATTATTCAGGTATGTCGCTTAATATGGTCAATGCGGTCGTTAGAGTTTATCGTGATGACAAACTTAAATTAGAAAAAGCCGAATTGCTTGATATTGTCTCTTTATCAACAAGAAATGATTTTTTTTCCCCTTGGTCTTGGCAGGCTAATGTCAGTATTGAACAGCAATGGACAGCCGGAAAAGATACCTTAATTACACAAGGCTCTGGCGGCGGAGGGGTAAGTTATCAACCGCTAAAAAATAGTCATCTGTTCTTATTAGCAACGGCAAGGTTAGAGTTTAATAAAAAACTAGATACCTTAATATCGGTGGCACCGGGACTACACATTGGTTTTTTATATCATTGGAATAATGCCAGTTTGCTGTTAGAAGCTGAACATTACCAATTTATTGTTGATCAAACAAAACGTAGCCGAGTAAGTATTCAACAAAGTTGGCAATTAGCAACGAATGATAGCTTAAGATTTTTAGCGGCTTATCACAAAGTTGATAACAAACAGTCTACTGAATATAGCTATCAAGAGGTTAAAATAGAATATCGTCATTATTTTTAATTTACCGTAAAAATAATGACTTTGCCAAGCCTTACCTGTCTAGGTAGGGTTTATCATGTTGTTCAACACTATTTTATTTGCGCAAAATGAATACTTACTTTGTCTTTAACTTGCCATGCACAGCGTGTTCCTTGTGGAATAAAGAGTGCATCACCGCTTTTAAAATAATGTGCTACATCCTTCTCATCAATACAAATAAGGCTACCTTTATTAATAAAGATAAACTCATGATAAGGAAAATCAATTAACCCAGTTAGTAAAACATTACTTTGCCAAACACCTGCGGTAAAACATTGGTTGTTACTTTGATAGAGTATTTTTTTTCGGTGACCGTCCGATGTTTCTTTCCATGGAACATGACTATTTTCATCAATATAAACAACCTTGTCTGTGACTGGTTTTTCCGATGTTTCTGGTGGTTTATAAATCACATAAAGCTGACGTAAAGCTCCTTGTTGACGCCGTTGACAATCATAGCCCTGAGGAATAACAAAACTTTCACCTGACATAATGGTTTCAATGTTACCGGTTTTATTATTTTTAATTTCCACCGTACCTTCGATGATAATCATTAATTCATCATAGGCGTATGGTAAAGCAGTTTCATTCATGTCAGAGGTCTCACAAAAACCACTATATATCCCTAACGTTTCGTCTTTATAGTCGCTATGACTATGCTGAGTTAGTGGTGCTAACTGAGTTGATGCAAACATTGTTGCATCGCGCTCATCAGCAATATCACTAAAGCGAGTTGGATTTTGGCTTAACTTTATGATCCTTTTTTCTGACATTTGTTACTCTGCTTAAATTATTTTTCGGTGCTCGTTACATTCATATCGCCGACAGCGGGTGTTAAGTTTATCGCCCTTCTATGGTACGTTTTTCACGCTAAGAATGAACGAAGCGACTCCGTTCGCTTCGAATTGGTTAAAATGATCACTAAAATTATAAAACAGCTACACTTTATGACTCATTACTTGCTACCTGATGAATATGTACATCTCGTTGTGGGAACGGAATGGTAATATTCGCTTCATTTAAAGCCGTATATATAGCAGCATAAGCTTTATATTTAGTCGCATACAAGCTCACCGTAGGAGTCCATAAACGAATCGCAATGGTAATGGCACTATCTGAAAACTCATCAATACCCACTTGCAACTTACCGCTTTCACCAACAATGCCTAAAGATAATATCGTTTTCTCTAACAACTTAGTGACGTCTAATGGGTTGTGATTGTATGAAATGCCTACCGTTAACTCGAGTAACGAATCATTTTTTGAATTATGAAGAATTTCACCAACAATATGCTTATTAGGAATAGTGATAGTGACATCATCTTCATTTTTTAACACGGTATAAGCAAGTAGCACTTCTTCAACAACACCTGTAACACCCTGCACCGAAATAGTATCGCCAACAACAAAGGGTCTAATAATAATAATATTAAAGCCCGCAGCATAGTTAGCCAATAGCCCCTGCAACGCTAAACCAGCTCCCAAAGAAATTGCACCAATAGCAGCAATAAATGGCGTGACACTGATGCCCAGTTTACTCAACGAAACAATAGTGATCATTATCACTATTAACATTTTAGTGGTGTTTGCTAAAAACTGACTTAGTGTAATATCTAGTTGATGGCGTTGACATAATCGTAAAACAAAATTAGAAATTTTTCCTGCGAGAATATAACCAATGATAAAAATGACTAATGCGCCAATTAGTTGAAAACTATAATTGGTAAAAAAATCTATCATTACATTGTATAAATTAGTGACTTGATCTATTTCTGCTTTTAATAAATTAGCCGGATTTATCACTTCACTGATTTTTTCTATATCATTTGTTATTGGAGCCTCAAACATGCTTATTCCTTAGTAATATCGACGAATAAACAGAGAATAACAGATTGTAAATAAATGTGACCTTTTAAGACCAATATTATTTTTTACTGTTGAAAAATCTATTTAAAGCACCATATTTACCCTTTCAACATTTGATTGTTTTTTATTCGTTAACGTTCAAGGCAAAACCATGTCGCATGCATTAGAAATTAAGTCTCTAGAAAAAACCTATAAAGGTGGTTTTCAAGCACTTAAAGGGATTGATTTAACTGTAGAAAAAGGTGATTTTTTTGCTTTACTTGGCCCAAATGGTGCGGGAAAGTCAACCACCATAGGCGTGATAACGTCTTTAGTTAATAAAAGCCAAGGTCAGGTAAAAGTGTTTGGCTATGACATAGACACTGACTTAGAAAAAGCAAAAAGTTTTATTGGCTTAGTACCACAAGAATTTAATTTTAATCAATTTGAGCCTTTAATGAATATTTTAGTGAATCAGGCGGGTTATTATGGTGTTGAACGAACCGTTGCCATTGAACGAGCCGAAAAGTATTTAAAAAAATTAGAATTATGGGATAAGCGCGATAATGCTGCACGTATGTTATCTGGCGGGATGAAACGTCGATTAATGATAGCGCGTGCCTTAATGCATGAACCACAAATGTTAATTTTAGATGAACCAACCGCTGGCGTTGATATTGAAGTGCGCCGTTCAATGTGGGACTTTTTACGCGAGTTAAACAGCCAAGGGATTACCATCATTCTAACGACCCATTATTTAGAAGAAGCAGAAATGTTATGTCGGAACATTGCTATTATTGATGGTGGTGAGATTGTTGAAAACACCAGCATGAAAGCATTATTGGCACAACTTGATGTTGAAACTTTCGTTTTAGATTTATCACCTCATGATAAAAAAATCACCTTAAGTGACACTGAATATAGAGAGCTTAATGATCATACCTTAGAAGTTGATTTGATAAAAAGCCATACTCTCAACCCTGTTTTTGCACAATTAACCGAACAAAATATTAACGTGCTGAGCATGCGCAATAAAAGTAATCGATTAGAAGCCTTATTTGTTAACCTAATATCGAAGAAAAAACCGAATAAAAAGTCTATTAATGCCTCGGCTAAAACAGCAAACAAGAAGGTTAACTAAGATGAATAATGCCATCGCGTTAAAAAGTATTTTAACGAAAGAAACTCAACGTTTTTTACGTATTTGGGTACAAACCCTAGTACCGCCAGCCATTACTATTAGCTTATATTTTGTTATTTTTGGTTCTCTTATTGGTTCTCGTATTGGTGAAATGGGCGGCTTTGATTACATGTCGTTTATTGTACCCGGCTTAATTATGATGACAGTTATTACTAACTCATATTCAAATGTAGCTTCGTCTTTTTTTAGTGCTAAATGGCAACGAAACATTGAAGAAATGTTAGTAGCACCGGTACCAAATTGGGTAATTGTTGCTGGTTATGTTGGCGGCGGCATGGCGCGTGGTATTTTGGTGGGCTTAATTGTTACTTTGGTTTCATTATTGTTTGTTGATATTAAAATTCATAACATTTGGGTGATCATAGCAACGGTATCGTTAACCTCGGCGACATTTTCTTTGGGTGGTTTGATTAATGCTATTTTTGCCAACAGCTTTGATGACATATCAATCATTCCCACGTTTGTGCTAACGCCATTAACCTATCTTGGTGGGGTATTTTACTCTATTAGCTTGTTACCTGAATTTTGGCAAGGTGTGTCACAAATTAATCCTATCGTTTATATGGTTAATGCCTTTCGATACGGTTTTTTAGGTATTTCTGATGTTAACATTGTCACAGCCTTTTTAGTTATTGGCTTTTTTATTGTCACCTTATTCACTATTGCAATGGTATTAATCAGTAAAGGCATAGGGTTAAGATCTTAATGAAGGTTACTATGGTTAAACAAAAAATAGTTGAACAAAAAAATACGTTGGGTGATTCTAAATCTATTATTACCAACCAAACAGGAATTCATGAAAAGTTAAATGATTTGGTAGCAAAGCATTTATCACACCCTTTTAAAAAACCTTATCAGCCGCATACTCAGCAGGCTTTTCAAGAAATGGATACGTTAGTACAAGCCTTTTTACAGGCGAATCCCGCTGGAGAAATTATTTTAGATGCTTGTTGTGGTGTTGGCCAAAGTAGCCGAATTTTAGCGCAGCAAAATCCACAAGCACTTGTGATTGGTGTCGATAAATCGGCGCACCGCATTAATCGAAATATAGAAGGCTTTGCACAAAAAAATGGCTATTGCGCACAAAATTATCATTTAGTACGTGCCGATTTAAATGATTTTTATCGTTTAGTTAAAGCCGCTAATTGGCCAGTAACTAAACATTATATTCTTTACCCTAATCCTTGGCCTAAATCTAAACATTTACAACGTCGCTGGCATGGTAGCGCGGTATTTCCACAAATGACAAATATTGGTAATGTGTTAATATTGCGCAGTAATTGGCGTTTGTATTTGGAAGAATTTCAACAAGCAGCAAAACAAATAGCCTTGCATGGAGAGCTTTCTCAAGTTAACGTAGCAGTAGAACAAGCACTGACACCTTTTGAAGCTAAATACCAAGCCAGTGGCCAAGTATGTTGGCAGTTAACCTTATACAAGTAATGATTAAAATGACAACACCTAAACGTATAGCAGAAGCAACAAGTGAATCTTTACACCGTATATTTACTACTGCCGAAGCGCCAGACTCTACTTTAGGTCGTATTGAACAAGAAGTATCTCAAAATTTAGCCGGCTTTCTCAATGATCATATTGTTGCCAGTAAAAATGCCTTAAGTGATATTGAACAAGATTTCATTAGTGCGCAGATTCCTGAAAAGCCTCAATTTGTTTCTGATCATATGCACCATTTACTTGATAAACTCGTCGCACATTCAGTACATACTGCTAGCCCTAGCTTTATCGGTCATATGACGTCAGCGTTACCCGCTTTTATTCTGCCCTTGTCTAAGTTAATGGTTGGTTTAAATCAAAACCTAGTCAAAGTAGAAACATCAAAAGCGTTTACCCCATTAGAGCGACAAGTGCTAGGTATGATGCATAACTTGGTTTACCAAGGAGATGACGATTTTTATCAGCAATGGTTACATAGTGCTAACCATTCTTTAGGCGCCTTTTGCTCTGGTGGTACGGTCGCTAATATTACCGCTTTATGGGTAGCTCGAAATAAATTACTAAAAGCCGATGGGGATTTTTCTGGTATCACCCGTGCAGGTTTGTTTGCTGCCTTACAACATTATGGTTATAAAGGTTTGGTGATTTTAGTATCAGAACGTGGCCATTATTCATTAAAAAAATCAGCAGATATCCTTGGCATTGGACAAGACAGTGTTATCGCTATTCCAACCGATGAATACAATAAAATAGATTGCCAAAAACTTGCGCAAAAGTGCCAACAATTAACCGAGCAAAATATTAAGGTACTGGCGATTGTTGGTATTGCGGGTACTACTGAAACAGGTAATATTGACCCATTAAATGAAATGGCGGATATTGCAGAACAATACCAATGTCATTTTCATGTTGATGCCGCATGGGGAGGAGCAACGTTATTATCGAATAAGCACCGTTATTTACTTAACGGCGTTGAACGTGCTGACTCAGTGACTATTGACGCTCATAAACAAATGTATGTACCTATGGGCGCGGGCTTAATATTATTTAAAAACCCTTCGGCTGTGGTTGATATTGAACATCATGCCGAATATATAGTGCGCAAAGGCTCAAAAGATTTAGGCAGTCATACCCTAGAAGGCTCTCGCTCTGGTGTGGCTATGCTCGTTTACGCTAGCTTGCATATTATTAGCCGCCCAGGCTACGAAATGTTAATTAATCAAGCGATAGAAAAAGCAGAATATTTTGCCGATATTATTAGTTGTCATGAAAGTTTTGAATTGATTACTAAACCCGAATTATGTTTATTAACTTATCGTTATGTGCCAAAGACAGTACAAATTTTTCTGGCTAAAGCTGGGGTTAACGGTGATAGCAAAACACAAGATGAGATAAATTTATTGATAGGGCAACTTACTAAGTTTATTCAAAAACGCCAACGAGAAGATGGCCGCTCGTTTGTTTCACGTACACGTATTGAAGTAGCCCGTTATGGCGGTGAAAAAGTAATTGTTTTTCGCGTAGTACTTGCCAACCCGTTAACCAGTAAAGAAATCCTTCACGATATTTTGGCTGAACAATGTTTACTTGCACAAGAAAGCGAACTTTATTTACCGCAACTATTAGCATTATCAAGCGAACAATAACCAAAAATAATGGTATTCTGCACTCGTTAACAAATATTTAAATTCGCACCAATATTATTAAATATAATGTATATTGATTGATATGTTCTACACACTGGCTAAACGCTAATACTGTTTATTCAGCACCTAAATAACCACCTTATTGAAAAATAACTTAATATACCCGTATATGGGTCAGAAGTAATTTGAATATCCTCCATATGGGGGATATGTCTAGACGGGTATAGTGGTTAACATATACCAGACAAAAATATAAATAGTATGGAGAGTAGTACTTTGTTAAATAAAATAATATCTAATGATTTATCTGAAAGTACTTTGCCACCTTTATCCTTATTAAGTAAATTATCAACCCACCCGCTACGGGAAAAACTTTATAATGAATTACACAATAGGCCTTTTCCATCCATATCATGTCCTGCTCAACTCACCCATATCGCTATTTTACATCAAGGGGAATTAAAGCAACAAGAGCATGAATTTATCTCATTGTTATGTAACATATTTCAAGTAAACTCACCCGCGAAATCAATGCCATGTTTTTATCAAGATTTTGGTTTATTCAGCCTTCGTTGGGAGCGTCACCTTGAATATTCCACCTATACTTTTATTCACCAAGCGCCGTTAACTGATCAACCCTTTGTTAAAAATGCGATCAATTATGTTCCTAGTAATTGGCTTGAGAAAATGCCCGGTCAAGTAATTGCTGCTGTGCACTTGATCATTGAATCTGAAAATATTGATAAAGCAAGAACACACAAAGTTGAAAGATATTTTGACCATCTGCCATTGATCGCCAGCGCTCCCTTACATTCACAGGCGAAAGTATGGAGTTCATTTAAATTACATGAAGATGGTTTTGGTCGTTTTCTGATATACCAGCAAAACCTATCCGCAGCGCAGATCGGACGCTTAGTACAACAATTATTACAGCTCGATACTTACCGCTTAATGGCAACACTTGGGTTACCATTAGCACAAGCAATTAATAGTGAGCTTAATCAACTCGATTTACAACTGCAAAAAGTTACTACTTGCATCGCATTAGGGACTGATAAAAGTGATAGAGAACTACTAACACAAGTATCTAAAATAGCAGCAAAAGTGGAAGATTATCGTAGTCAAAGCACTTACCGCTTCTCTGCCACTAATGCCTATTACGACGTTGCATTGCAACGGATGGAAGAACTAAAAGAAGAAGAGGTTCCCGGCTATATAACCTTACAAGAATTTTTAATGCGTAGAATTACGCCAGCCGTTAAAACCTGCCAAACAGCTTCTAACCATTTAGAAGATATTTCTAGAAGAGTCACCCGTGCTAGTGATTTATTACGCACACGTGTTGAAATGGTGTTACAAGAACAAAATCAAACCTTATTAAAATCAATGAACCATCGTGCTCATGTACAAATGCGCTTGCAACAAACGGTTGAAGGTTTATCAGTTGCTGCGATCAGTTATTACGGCATGCAATTATTTGAAACCATGTTAACGTCATTACCCACTTTTGGTATTGAATATAACCATGAACTAGTCAGTGGCTTTGCTGTACCGATTGTTATTGGCATTGTTTTTATTGGCACACGCTTTGTACATAAGCGCTTACTGAAAGGGTTAAAGTAAGTCAATCTGCATATACCTAAGCGACTTCAAGATACAAGTTTCAGGACTACAGAGCAGCCGGCTGTAAGTTATGCCTTTAGCGCTCTACATCATTATTTGATTTTTTTGTAAAACCACTAATTAATTTTCTGCTCAACCATTTTAAATTGAAGGCTATTTTTATCTTGCTCATTACAAATACTTAATAAATCGTCAATAAAATGGTGAAGTGCGCGGCGTTCAACTCTCTGAATTAATCTTTGCTGCTCGTCCGTTAGCATATGATACATAGTAGCTGCACCAAAATCGCCAAAAATTATATTCGCGTTTTCATCAAATAAGGTGTTATGCGCGTATAAATCACCATGGCACACTTGGTTTGAATGCAAATGTTCAAATACATTTTCCATTTGCATAACTATCTTATCAATTTGCTTAATGCTTAATGTAAAGCTTTTTGGAAAGGTATCACGAGTACAGCTTTTAAAGCAGGGAGGTAGCCCTAAATTGCTAAAACTATCAGGTATCAAGCTCATTATTAACGCTAAATACCCTTGTTCATTTACTTGCGCTAAAGAACGAATTATATTTTTATGATTGCCTGTTTTTAAACACGCTTGTAATTCGTCTTCTGGGTAACCATCGCTAGTCACTTCACCTTTAAATACTTTAACCGCAATTTCATCAGGAAAAGTCTGTTGTCTTTTAGTCCACGTAGCCCTTGAAATAACACCTGAAGCGCCTTGTCCAAGCACATTGTGCAATATGAAGCTTGATGCTGGCAATGAAGGCACTGAGTCTATATTGAGATTTGAGCGACTAAACGGGTTACCGGAAAACGCAAACCATGCAAGTTTGGGCAATCTTAATAATTGATCTGGGCACTCCGTCAACTTGTTGGCTGAAATACGGACTAATTCAAGATTTCTCGACTGAGCTAATGTTAACGGCAGTACTGTTAACCTATTCCCCGCTAATGCCAATTTTTGTAGTTGTGGGCGCTCGCCTAAGGAGTCAGGTAAAACTTCAATACAGTTATCCGTTAATATTAACCAACGTAATTTAGGCGGTAATGCCGTTGTGGGCACCTGATTAATTTGATTAGATTTAAAGCCGACCATTTCTAAATTATTACATTGGCCGAGTACTTCTGGTAGTGTTTCAAAACGATTGTTTGAGGCGAAAATTATTTTAAGTTTTTTTAGCTGCCCGAACTCATTTGGCAGTGATGTTAATTTATTATGGGATAAATCTAGAATTTCCAAGCTATCTGCTAGTGAAATAATTTCTAATGGGAATGATGTTAAATTTTCAGAGAGTGTTAAACGCTGAACTCCAATCAACTCACCAGATTTTAATTGAGAAAGAGTATGCATTATTAATCCATTACTATTATTTGTAGATATGCTAAAAATGCGGCAGTTTACTCGAACCGAGGCATAAAATATAGATAATTTAGTTTAAATGCTGTAACCGATACAATTGAAAAAACATCAATAAATGTGGGTAAACTCTAATTTAATCAAATTATTGAAAAATTGCATTCACTAAAACACTTGAACACTAAGTATACTATTTATGTGAAAAATAGTTTCGCATGCTTTGCGCTAACGATATGCTACAATTACACTATATTTTCAGTTTATTTTACCCTGTACGGATTTATTCATGGCTAAACAATCGCTTTGTATTAGAGAGAAAACCATTTTTGACGGCATATTTACTAAATATTTTTTAAAATCGTTATTTGCTTTATGGTTTAAATTAGCGGGTTGGAAGGTGTGTAAGTTTCCCCCTGAAGGTGCAGGTGTAGCAATTGCCGCACCCCACACCTCTAACTGGGATTTTATTTATGCACTTGGCGCTGCCATTTTGCAAGATGTAAAAATATACTTTTCCATTAAAGACAGTCTATGTAAAGTACCTTTATTAGGAAGATGGCTAATGTGGCTTGGTGCCATTCCAATTGATCGCTCATCAAAAGGAGTTGGTCAAGTACAGCAAATCAAAAAGTTTATTGAATCGCAAAAGAAACAATCGGAAAATGGAAAAAGAATATTTTTCTTATTTACTCCAGAAGGCACTCGTGGCCTAGTAAATAAATGGAAAGCGGGTTTTTATCATATTGCTCAAGGTTGTGAATTACCCATTTTTCTCGCTAAAGTTGATTATTTAAATAAAGAGACCGGGGTATTTCATACTTTTCAACCAACAGGAAATAAAAAGGAAGATATTAGCGCTATTCAAGCCTCTTATGAAAGTATTCAAGGTAAATATCCAAAATTGCAATTTCCGCATTATATAGGCCGCTTACCGACAATATCTGATTCCGAAGCAGCAATCATTCGCGCGCTTTATTCACTTAAAGGTGTAGCAACCAAAATGGAAATAGGCACTAAAGCGAAAGTAGCCGAGTTATCAAGTACCATGCTTACCTTATTGATAGAAAAGGGCTTATTAGAGAAAAGTAATACTAATAATACCACCACCTACCAACTCACTTTTGCCGGTAAAGGCTACTGCTTACATTTATCACCCATGCCTTAAAATTACGTTCAAGGTCTTTAGCCTAATTAACAAAGCATTAAGTATTGCCTCATAAAGACCGACAACGTCGGCTAAACTCTACTTCTATTATAGGGCTGCCTTAAAGGTTGGTCCTATTATCAAACTTTCACCTATAAAAAAAGACCCTAACAAATTAGTGCTAGAGTCTTTTTAAGTCACTTCGTTAAAGTCTGATTCTGTATAAAAACCAAATTAAGCTTTAGTAGTAATATTTACTAAATGTTCACTTTGTTTATATATGGGCACACTTAGAGCTTAACTCTATTATAAAGTTTTACTTATAAAAAAAGCCCTTAACAAATGAATGTTAGGGGCTTTTTAAGTAACTTCGTTAAAGTCTAATTCAGTATAAAACTAAATTAAGCTTTAGTGATAACGTCAACTAAAGTCCAGTTTTTAGACTTAGAGATTGGCGCTACTTCACGAATGGTTACTACATCACCTTCGTTACATACGTTAGTTTCATCATGCGCTTTCAACTTAGTTGAACGCGTGATGTACTTACCGTACATAGGATGCTTAACTCGACGTTCAATCATTACAACAATAGACTTATCCATTTTGTTACTGATTACGACGCCTTGTATTGTGCGGATTTTAGTTTCGCTCATTACTTACCAGCCTTTTCAGTTATGATAGTCTTAACACGTGCAATGTTGCGACGTACGATTCTTAGCAAGTGAGTTTGTGCTAATTGACCAGTGCTTGCTTGCATGCGGTAGTTAAACTGCTCGCGTAAAAGCGCTAGTAATTCAGCGTTAAGCTCTTCAATGCTTTTTGCTTTAAGTTCGCTAACTTTCATTACATTACCGTCCTAGTTACGAAGGTAGTTTTAAACGGAAGTTTAGCTGCTGCTAAAGCAAATGCTTCGCGTGCTATTTCTTCAGAAACACCTTCCATTTCATAAAGAACACGACCAGGAAGAATTTGGCAAACCCAATATTCTACTGAACCTTTACCTTTACCCATACGAACCTCAAGAGGTTTTTTGGTAATTGGCTTATCAGGGAATACACGGATCCAGATTTTACCTTGACGCTTAACGTGACGAGTCATTGCTCGACGTGCGGCTTCAATTTGGCGTGCAGTCATACGACCACGTTCAACCGATTTTAAACCGAAAGTACCGAAGCTAACTGAGCTACCGACCTGTGCAAGACCACGGTTGCGCATTTTAAATTGCTTACGGAATTTAGTACGTTTTGGTTGTAACATTACTTATTCCTCTTACTTACTGTTTTTGCGGTTGTTTTTTCTTTTAGGCTTAGCCGCTGGTTGTTCTGCCACAAGTGGCATTTTACCAATGATTTCGCCTTTAAAGATCCAAACTTTAATACCAATAACACCATAAGTCGTGTTACCACGAGCAATAGCGTAATCGATATCAGCACGTAAAGTATGTAAAGGTACACGACCTTCACGATACCATTCGGCACGAGCAATATCAGCGCCGCCTAAACGACCACTAACTTGAACTTTAATGCCCTTAGCACCTAAACGCATAGCATTTTGCACGGCACGCTTCATGGCGCGACGGAACATAACACGACGTTCTAGTTGACTAGCAATACTGTCAGCAACAAGCTGCGCATCCATTTCTGGCTTACGTACTTCAGCAATGTTGATTTGAGCAGGAACGCCAGCAATTTTAGACACTGCTAAACGTAGTTTCTCAACATCTTCGCCTTTCTTACCGATAACAACACCCGGACGAGCCGTGTGAATTGTTACGCGGATAGATTTAGCTGGACGTTCAATAACTACTTTAGATAGTGATGCACGTTTAAGCTTTTCTTTTAAAAATTCGCGAACCTTATGGTCGCCGTCTAAATTGCTAGCAAAATCTTTACTGCTTGCAAACCAAGTAGACGCGAAAGGTTTCGTGATACCTAAGCGAATACCGGTAGGATTAACTTTTTGACCCATACTAATATACTCCTAAGAATCAGACACAATCACAGTAATGTGACTAGTGCGCTTGATGATGCGATCGGCTCGGCCTTTCGCTCGTGGCATAATACGTTTCATTGTTGGACCATCGTCAATCAAAATTGTTTTAACGACTAATTCATCAATATCTGCACCTTCATTGTGCTCTGCATTAGCAATCGCTGAGTTAAGAACTTTTTTCACTAATTCAGCAGCTTTTTTGTTGCTAAAAGTTAGTATTTCAAGTGCTTTTTCAACGTGTTGGCCACGGATTTGATCCGCAACTAAACGTGCTTTTTGCGCAGAACCACGGGCAAATTTATGTATAGCAATAGCTTGCATTTAACTTCCCCTTACTTCTTCGCTTTCTTATCAGCGACATGACCGCGATAAGTACGAGTTGGTGCAAATTCTCCTAATTTGTGACCGATCATTTCTTCGGTTACAAATACAGGAACGTGTTGACGGCCATTATGGACAGCTATGGTCAATCCGATCATCGTAGGGATGATCATTGAACGACGGGACCAAGTTTTAATTGGCTTTTTATTCCCGCTTTCCACCGCTTTCTCTACCTTCGTCAACAAGTGTAGGTCAATAAAAGGACCTTTCTTGAGGGAACGTGGCATGGTGATTCCTTAATTATCATTTACTCTTTATACTTGAAATCGCAGTTTTATTGCCTTCGTTTCTCATCAAAATCATTTAGTAACCTAAACTCATCTGATTCGTCACTTGGCGGCTTCACTGCAATTCCAATTATTTTGAGTAATTTATGTTATGTACTATTTAGTACGACGACGTACGATAAATTTATCAGTACGCTTATTGCTACGAGTCTTGTAACCCTTAGTTGGTACACCCCAAGGTGATACCGGGTGACGACCGCCAGATGTTTTACCTTCACCACCACCGTGTGGGTGATCAACTGGGTTCATGGCAACACCACGAACAGTTGGGCGAACACCGCGCCAGCGTGAAGCACCCGCTTTACCTAATTGGCGAAGCATGTGTTCAGCATTGCCGATTTCACCTAAAGTAGCACGACAATCCGCTTCAACTTTACGCATTTCGCCAGAGCGAAGACGTAAAGTAACGTAAGCACCATCTTTCGCAACTAATTGTGCGTAAGTACCAGCAGCACGAGCAATTTGCGCGCCCTTACCTGGTTTAAGTTCGATTGCGTGAATAACACTACCTAATGGTGTGTTACGTAACGGCATAGTATTACCCGCTTTGATTGGCGCATCAACACCTGACTGGATAGTATCTCCAGCACTTAAGCCTTTAGGGGCTAAGATGTAACGACGTTCGCCATCTGCGTATAATACAAGCGCAATGTTAGCACTACGGTTTGGATCATATTCAATACGTTCAATTTTCGCAGGGATACCATCTTTATTACGCTTAAAGTCGATTATACGATAATGTTGCTTATGACCACCACCAATGTGACGAACCGTAATGCGACCATTATTGTTACGACCACCAGACTTAGACTTAGTGTCTAATAATGGTGCGTAAGGCTTACCTGTATGAAGCTCTTTGTTTACCACTTTAACTAGGTGACGACGACCCGGAGAAGTAGGTTTACATTTTACAATAGCCATTTTCTAACTCTCCTATTGTTCAGCGCCGACGAAGTCGATATCACTACCTTCTGCAAGAGTAACATATGCTTTTTTCCAGTCGTTACGACGACCAGTACGAGCACCTGTACGTTTTACCTTACCCTTAACATTAAGTGTATTAACACCTACAACTGAAACTTCGAAAAGTTTCTCAACTGCTACTTTGATTTCAGCTTTAGTCGCATCAGTAGTTACTTTGAAAACAACAGTGTTGTTTGCTTCAGCAGCTATAGTTGCTTTTTCAGAAATGTTCGGTGCTAAAAGCACTTTTAACAAACGTTCTTCGTTTATCATGCTAAAATCCCCTCAATTTCTTTAACTGCATCAGCAGTAATTAAAACTTTTTCAAAACCAACTAAGCTTACAGGGTCAATTGCTGCAACGTCACGAACGTCAACTTTATATAAGTTGCGCGCTGATAAGAACAAATTCTCATCAACTTCTTTCGTTACAATCAATACGTCTTTAAGCTCTAAACCTTTCAATTTAGCAACTAATTCTTTAGTTTTAGGGGTTTCTACCGAAAAATCGTTGACAACTATCAAACGTTCTTGACGAACTAATTCAGATAGGATGCTAGCGATAGCACCACGATACATTTTACGGTTAACTTTTTGACTGTGATCTTGAGGTTTAGCAGCGAATGTTACGCCACCAGAACGCCAGATTGGACCACGAGTAGTACCGGCACGTGCACGGCCAGTACCTTTTTGACGCCATGGTTTTGCACCACCGCCGCTAACTTCTGAGCGAGTTTTCTGAGCACGAGTACCTTGACGAGCACCAGCTGCATAAGCAACTACTACTTGGTGTACTAACGCTTCATTAAATTCACGTCCAAAAGTTGCTTCAGATACTTCAAGAGCACCTGATGCGTCTTTTAATGATAATTCCATCACAAAATCTCCTGGACTAAGCTTTAACAGCTGGTTTGATGATTACGTTGCCATTGATAGCACCCGGAACTGCGCCTTTAACAAGCAACAAGTTACGTTCAGTATCAACACGAACCAATTCAAGGTTTTGTGTAGTACAACGCACAGCACCCATATGACCAGACATTTTTTTGCCTTTAAATACACGACCTGGTGTTTGACATTGACCTAACGAACCGTTAGATCTATGTGATAACGAAACACCATGCGTTGCATGTTGCATAGTAAAGTTCCAGCGTTTAATACCGCCTTGGAAACCTTTACCTTTCGATGTACCAGTTACGTCTACTAATTTAGTATCATTGAAAATATCAACAGTGATTTCACTGCCGGCTTCAATATCACTACCTTCATTTTCGTTTAAGCGGAATTCCCACAGGCCACGACCTGCTTCAACGCCTGCTTTCGCGAAATGTCCAGCAGCTGGTTTAGTTACACGACTTGCTTTACGCTTGCCCGTAGTAACTTGTAGCGCTGAATAACCATCGTTGTCTACTGTTTTAACTTGAGCAACACGGTTTGCTTCAACTTCAATAACAGTAACTGGGGTAGAAACACCATCTTCAGTGAAGACACGAGTCATACCCACTTTACGTCCAACTAGACCTATAGTCATTGTTAAAACTCCCCTTAGCCCAAGCTGATTTGAACATCAACACCAGCTGCAAGATCTAAACGCATTAATGCGTCTACAGTCTTTTCAGTTGGCTCAACGATATCAATCATGCGTTTGTGAGTACGAATTTCGTATTGATCACGTGCATCTTTGTTAACGTGTGGTGAAGTCAAGATAGTAAAACGTTCTTTACGTGTAGGAAGTGGAATTGGACCACGAACCTGCGCGCCAGTACGCTTAGCTGTATCTACGATTTCAGCTGTAGATTGATCAATCAAACGATGATCGAACGCTTTCAAACGAATGCGAATTCTTTGACTTGACATGTATCAAATCCCCTATTTAAAGAACAAAAAAATACATCCCTCTGCTTCCTTAGCTATTAATTAAAATATTGGAAGGGGGTGTATTACTTATAAATCATTCAACCCAAAATTAGGGTTGCTGTATCAAAAAATAACTCAATGATTACTTTTTGAGTTTGTTTTACGCTTTACTATATTAAAAGCCATAAAACAAAGCCACACACAGTTCACCTGAATGTGGACGCGTATTATACCTAAATCACATAATTGAGCAAGTGCTTATTTACTCCCTGCTTTAATCACATATAACAGCAAGTAAATTAATCAAATACATTTTTGTTTCAACGTTATATTTACTACACTCAATTAAGCCGATAACGATTTTACTAATAAAAAAGGAAAGCACATGACTACCCCTTGGTTTATCAATTATCCAAAAAACGTGGCTAATAAAATAGATGTAAATCGCTTTGACTCTTTAGTCGATTTATTTCAGCAAACCACAACGAAATATAAACAAAAAATTGCTTATAGTAATTTTGGTGCTGAATTGACTTTTGAACAAGTAGATGAATTATCTCGAGATTTCGCAGCTTATTTACAAGGTAAATTAAATATTGCTAAAGGTAACCGTGTCGCGCTTATGTGTCCAAACACTTTATGTTTTCCTATCGCTATGTGGGGCATCATTCGTATTGGCGCGGTACAAGTTAATGTAAATCCTATGTACACACCAAGAGAACTGGAACACCAACTTAATGATGCTCAAGTTGATACTATTATACTTTTTTCACCATCGACAAAAATATTAGCTGACATTATTGATAACACCAGCATTAAAAATGTAATTTCGATTAATTTAGATGACTTAGCCAATAAGGGCCTTCCATACTCTCCTGTTGATGAACGTTTAAACAACACAATTCCTTTTATTGATGCGTTAGCACAAGGTCAATCACTCGAATTGTTTGAGCCTGAACTATGCCAAGATGATTTACTTTTCCTACAATATACCGGTGGCACCACAGGCTTGTCTAAAGGTGCAATGCTGAGCCATGGCAATTTAATCGCCAACATATTGCAATATCAAGAGTTTGCCAAAAACCATATTCATTATGGTAATGATATTGTTATTACTGCAATCCCGATGTACCACATCTTTGCTTTGATGGCGAACACACTCGCTTATTTCACCTTCGGCGCTAAAAATATTTTAGTCACTAACCCTCGTGACATGCCAAGTTTTGTTGAAGTATGGAAAAACACTCGCGCAACAATGTTTACAGGGGTGAATACTTTATTTAATGGTTTATTACATACTCCGGGCTTTGAACAGGTAGATTTTTCTTCATTAAAACTTTGTATTGGTGGTGGTGCCGCGGTTCAACAAGCAGTTGCTGATAAGTGGCAGCAAGTGACAGGGATTAAATTACAAGAAGGTTATGGCTTATCGGAAACCTCACCTATTTTAACGTTAAATTTCGGACGGTTTTCTGAAGAAACAGATCAAAATGAGTATGTTGCAGGTATAGGTGTTCCTGTACCTAATACAGATATTTCAATTCGTGATGATTTAGGTAATCGTGTGGTACAAGGTGAATCTGGGGAGTTATGCGCTAAAGGGCCGCAGATCATGCTCGGGTATTGGAATAACACTGAAGCCACCAAGAGGTGTATGACACCCGACGGTTATTTTAAAACTGGTGATATTGCCATGCTCGACAATAAAGGCTTTTTCCATATTGTCGATCGTAAAAAAGATATGATCAATGTCTCTGGTTTTAATGTTTACCCTAACGAGATTGAAGCTGAAGTAGCAAATATGCCAGGAATAATAGAATCAGCTTGTGTTGGTGTAAACGATGAAAAAACGGGTGAAGCAGTAAAGCTTTTTGTTGTTACAGATAAAACGTTAGCAGACCATAACATTAACGAACAAGATGTTATCGATTTTTGTCGCCGAGGGTTAACTGCATACAAAGTCCCCAAACAAGTCGTCTTTATTGATGAAATACCTAAGTCAAGTGTTGGTAAATTACTGCGGAGAGAATTAAGGTAAATAACCTTGTTATTAATGCCTTTTTAACATCACGCCTATATATAAGCAAAACTATGCTGTTTTTTTGTGCTGTTTATAATTTATTTACCAATTCCCTACCGATCTTTGTCTAGTAATGGTATACTCGCGCGCAAATTTTCAACAGTTCTGCTTTCTTATATTTATATATAAGTACTGTCCATATATAAATATAAGAAAGCAGAATAGACATTAACTAAATAGAGTAAAGTAATGGCAGATTTATCAAAATACAGAAACATTGGTATTTTCGCTCACGTTGATGCGGGTAAAACCACAACAACTGAACGTATCCTTAAATTAACCGGTCAGATCCATAGAACAGGTGAAGTACATGACGGCGAGTCAACGACTGACTTCATGGAACAAGAAGCTGAGCGCGGTATTACCATCCAGTCTGCTGCGGTAAGCTGTTTTTGGAACGATCACCGTTTCAACGTTATCGATACTCCTGGTCACGTTGATTTCACTGTTGAAGTTTACCGTTCACTTAAAGTACTTGATGGTGGTATTGGTGTATTCTGTGGTTCTGGTGGTGTTGAACCACAATCAGAAACTAACTGGCGTTACGCGAACGACTCAGGAGTTGCTCGTGTAATCATGGTTAACAAATTAGACCGTTTAGGCGCTGATTTCTACCGTGTTTGTAAGCAAGTTAAAGACGTATTAGGTGCTAACCCACTTATTATGACTTTGCCAATTGGTGAAGAAGATGATTTTGTTGGTTTAGTAGATTTACTTTCTGAAAAAGCTTACATCTGGGATGACTCTGGCGAACCAGAAAACTACGAAATCACTGATATCCCAGCAGACATGGTAGAAAAAGCTGCTGAGTACCGTGTGAAGTTAATTGAAACAGCTTTAGAAGTTGATGAAGACATGTTGATGGAGTTCTTAGAAGGAGAAATGGTTCCTACTACAGAACAAATCAAAGCGTGTATCCGTACTGGTACGCGTGATATGACGTTCTTCCCAACTTACGGTGCATCTGCATTTAAAAACAAAGGCATTCAATTAATTCTTGATGCTGTTGTTGATTATTTGCCTTCACCTACAGATGTTGATCCACAACCACTTACTGATGAAGAAGGTGAGCCTAATGGTGAGTATGCAATCGTTTCTGCAGATGAAACATTCAAAGCGTTAGCATTCAAAATCACTGATGACCGTTTTGGTACATTAACTTTCGTACGTATCTATTCAGGTACATTGAAGAAAGGCGATACAATTCTTAATGCTGCAACAGGAAAAACTGAGCGTGTTGGCCGTATGTGTGAAATGCAAGCGGATGAGCGTAACGAACTTACTTCAGCACAAGCTGGTGATATCATCGCAATTGTTGGTATGAAAGGTAACGTTCAGACAGGTCACACATTATGTGATCCAAAACACCCAATCATCCTAGAAGCGATGGTATTCCCTAAGCCTGTAATTTCAATTTCTGTAACACCAAAAGATAAAGGTTCAACTGAGAAAATGGGTCTTGCTATCGGTAAAATGGTTGCAGAAGATCCTACCTTTAAAGTTGAAACTGATCAAGATTCAGGTGAAACGATTTTATCTGGTATGGGTGAACTTCACTTAGATATCAAAGTAGATATTCTAAAACGTACCTACGGTGTTGAATTAGAAGTTGGTAAGCCACAAGTTGCCTACCGAGAAACAATCACTCAAGAAATTGAAGATTCTTATACCCATAAGAAACAATCTGGTGGTTCTGGTCAGTTCGGTAAAATTGATTACCGCATTAAGCCTGGTGAACCAGGTTCAGGTTTTGTTTTCACTTCTAAAGTTGTTGGTGGTAATGTACCTAAAGAATTCTTCCCAGCAATCGAGAAAGGCTTCAAAGGCATGATGGATACTGGTGTTCTTGCTGGCTTCCCTGTGTTAGATGTTGAAATTGAATTATTTGATGGTGGCTTCCATGCGGTCGATTCATCTGCTGTTGCCTTTGAAATCGCTGCTAAAGGCGCTTTCCGTCAATCAATTCCAAAAGCTGGTGCCCAGTTAATCGAACCTATCATGAAAGTTGATGTGTTTACGCCTGATGATCACGTTGGTGATGTTATTGGTGATTTAAACCGTCGTCGTGGCATGATCGGTGGTCAAATCGCTGGTGTTTCTGGTGTTCGTATTCAAGCTGACGTACCTCTTTCAGAAATGTTCGGTTACATCGGAACATTACGTACAATGACATCAGGCCGTGGTCAATTCTCTATGGAATTCTCTCACTATATGCCTTGTCCTAACAACGTAGCTGAAGAAGTCATTGCAGAAGTTAAAGCGGCAAAAGCTGCTAAAGATGCTGCTAGAAAATAATTAACCCCTTTTAATTAAGATAAGTGTTAATACAAAAAGGGTGCCTCGGCATCCTTTTTTTATAACTGAATTTTATTGTACTATCGATTTTTTAAGACGGATCAAAAAAGGCTGATAATTTCTTATCAACCTTTATTCTTCCAATAATTTTATTTCAACGAAAGTGACTAACTCTGTTGTTCACGCTCAATTGCACGATAAGCGATGTCAGTTCTAAATTCTACCCCTTGCCAAGTAATTTGATGTAGCAACTCATAAGCAAGCTTTTGTGCCTCAGTAACCGTATTACCTAATGCAGTTGCACATAATACACGACCGCCATTAGTGGTTACTTCACCCTGTGCATTAAGTATAGTACCCGCATGAAAGATTTTAGCTGAGGTGCTGGTGTTGGTATCAAGGCCTGAAATCACATCACCTTTAGGATAGTTCGCTGGATAACCCTGCGCAGCAAGTACAACACCTACTGCAGGGCGGCTATCAAATTCAATGGTTGTTTTATCTAGTTCACCACGTGTAGCGGCTAAACAAAGTTCAACGATATCTGATTGTAAACGCATCATAATAGGTTGGGTTTCAGGATCACCAAAACGACAATTATATTCAATTACATTTGGCGTACCGTCTGCCGCAATCATTAAGCCCGCATATAAAAAGCCACTATAAGGAGCGCCTTCATTTGCCATGCCTTCAACGGTTGGCATAATCACTTCATTCATAATACGATCATGAATCTCAGGTGTTACTACCGGTGCTGGCGAGTATGCGCCCATGCCTCCCGTATTAGGTCCTAAATCACCATTTAATGCGCGTTTATGATCTTGGCTGGTTGCCATAGATAAAACATTTTTACCATCAACCATTACGATGAAACTGGCCTCTTCACCTTCGAGAAACTCTTCAATAACCACACGGTGTCCAGCATCACCAAAAGCATTACCTGCTAACATGTCGATAATCGCATCTTCCGCTTCACCTAACGTCAGCGCAACAATAACACCCTTACCTGCGGCTAAACCATCAGCTTTAACAACAATAGGTGCGCCCTGTTCACGTACATAAGCAAGTGCAGGTTCAACTTCAGTGAATTTTTCATAGCTACCTGAAGGGATTTTATTACGTGCTAAAAAATCTTTAGTGAACGACTTTGAACCTTCAAGTTGAGCAGCTTTGGCACTCGGACCAAAAATAGCTAAGCCTTGTGCTTGAAAAGCATCAACAACACCATCAACAAGTGGTTGTTCTGGTCCAACAATAGTTAACGCAATATCTTCCCTTTGGGCAAAGGCGACTAATGCATCATTATCGCTGATATCTATTGCGACATTTTCTAATTTATTTTCTGTTGCGGTGCCAGCATTACCTGGAGCTACAAATACTTTAGTAACTTGACTAGACTGTGCCGCTTTCCACGCCAGTGCATGCTCACGACCACCTGATCCTATAACTAAAATTTTCATTTATACTTCCTATTAATCTCTTTGTTTACTATTTACTTACCAGCCAAAAAACACATTATATGTTTAGCTAGAAAGCTATTGTTTGTTTTGCTGTTTAGAGTCACTAAAACGCATTTTTTCAGGTTTTACAAACTTTAACGTCATACGATCACTTTCGCCAATCGCTAAATATTTAGCTTTATCTGTTTCGCCTAAACGCAATACCGGCGGTAATGTCCACACACCTTTTGGGTGCTGAGCCATATCTTTTGGGTTCGCATTAATTTCGCTTGCCGCAACAAAACGAAAGCCAGCGGCTTTTGCCTGTTTAATTGTATTTGCTTCTGATACATAACCAACCGCTTTCTCAGGTGCTACACCTGCAGGTAATCTATGCTCAACAACACCTAACACACCACCAGCTTTAAGAGCATTAAAAGCATCTTTAAAGACTTGTTCAACACCTGCGTCTTTCCAATTGTGTAAATTACGAAAAGTTAACACAAGATCAGCTGTGCCTTGCGGTGCTAGTTCACTTTGTTTACGCGGTACAAAGTCAGTTAAGACAACTTCACTAAAAACAACATTTGAAGCGAGTTTTTTTTCTAACTTTTTACGTGAATTAGAATAATAGTTATCTTCACCGGTATCAGGGTAATGAGCTCCATAAAGTTTGCCTGATCCTTTTAAAGCAGGAGCAAGGATTTCAGTATACCAACCGCCACCTGGCGTGATTTCAACTACGGTCATTTCTGAAGTAAAACCAAAAAAGTTCAATGTTTCAACTGGATGACGATATTGATCGCGGGCTTTATTTTTAGCTGAACGATGTTCACCTGACACTGATTGTTCAAGCATTTTACTGCTATGACCATGATTCTCGTGAGCATAAAGAGCCACGCTACCCAGCGCACTAAGGCTAAGCGTTGAAGCGACTATTGTTGCAGTAATAAACGATTGTAAACTTTTTAATTTGGCCATAATATTTCCGTAACTGTGTGGTATTACTAAAAGACCACTAGTTATAACAGATTTCAAATAAACAAGCAGTGTTGACTTTGTTACATAAAATGAACAAACAACACTGCTTTTTTATTATTTTGAATCATCTTACCTTTAATCAAGTTCCTTTAAGCTGTTTGGTTCAATTTAAAGAAAAAAGCACGGAGTTGACGCTAGTCAATGAGTACTTTTGACGCCTAAATTGAGCTTAACAGCGACAAGGAGCAATATTAATGGCGGAAGTGACGCATTCCAGTAAATACCATGGCAATATTATGTTCATCCGCAGCAGCAATAACTTCATCATCACGCATAGAGCCACCCGGTTGAATTACCGCAGTGATGCCCGCTTGTGCAGCAGCGTCTAAACCGTCACGGAATGGGAAAAAGGCATCAGAGGCCATCACTGAACCTTTAACTTCAAGGTTTTCATCTGCTGCTTTAATACCCGCAACTTTTGCTGAGTAAACACGACTCATTTGACCCGCACCAACACCAATAGTTGAACTATTTTTAACATAAACAATGGCATTAGATTTAACAAATTTTGCTACTTTCCAGCAAAATTGTAAATCACGCATTTCATCATCCGTAGGTTGACGTTTAGTCACAACTTTTAAGTCATCACTCGTTACGCTACCTTGGTCAGTATCTTGTACCAATAAACCACCGTTAACACGCTTAAAATTAAAACCAGTAGTTTTGTTGTCCCACTGGCCACATTCTAATAAACGCAAGTTCGGCTTAGCCGCAACAATTTGTGCCGCCGCATCAGAAACGCTTGGCGCGATGATTACTTCAACAAACTGACGAGAAACTATTGCTTCAGCGGTGTCTGCATCTAACTCACGGTTAAAGGCGATGATGCCACCAAAAGCAGAGGTTGGATCGGTTTTATAAGCACCTTCATAAGCGGCTAAAATATTTTCACCAATAGCAACACCACATGGATTAGCATGCTTAACGATAACACATGCTGGCTCGTCAAATTCTTTAACACATTCTAACGCCGCATCAGTATCTGCGATGTTGTTATAAGACAAGGCTTTACCTTGTAATTGTGTTGCCGTAGAAATAGATGCTTCTTCAGGATTAGCTTCTTTATAAAAAGCCGCCTCTTGATGTGAGTTTTCACCGTAACGTAAATCTTGTGTTTTAATAAACTGACTATTAAAAGTACGAGGGAATTTAACTTTATTGTCAAAAGACGCTTTAGATTCAGTTTCACCATACGCTGGTAACATTTTACCAAAGTAGTTAGCAATCATGCCGTCATAGCTTGCTGTATGCTCGTACGCAGCAATCGCTAAATCAAAACGAGTTTGATAAGTTAATGAACCATCATTGTTGTTCATTTCACTAATAACACGGTCATAATCGCTCGCATTAACAACAATTGTCACATCTTTGTGATTTTTTGCCGCCGCACGCACCATTGTTGGTCCGCCAATATCAATATTTTCAATGGCATTTTCTAAACTACAGTTTTCATCGCTAACGGCATTAGCAAATGGATACAAGTTAACCACAACCATATCAATTGCACTGATACCGTTTTCAATCATTACCGCTTCATCTATACCACGACGCGCTAAAATGCCACCGTGTACTTTAGGGTGTAATGTTTTAACACGGCCATCCATAATTTCTGGGTGACCTGTGTAATCAGAGACTTCAGTTACTTTGATGCCATTTTCAGCTAATAGTTTTGCTGTACCGCCAGTAGAAAGAAGATCAACACCCTTCTCACTTAAGCAACGAGCAAATTCAACGATACCGGCTTTATCAGAAACACTTAACAGTGCGCGTTTAATTGGACGTGGAGTATCCATTTTGTATATATACCTTTTAATAAATTTAACTATTCACCTTGTTGTACCAGCCAATTAATGTGTCAAAAGTACTCATTGATGGTCATCAACTCCGCACTTTACGTCTAATTGCACAGACAACTTAATGCTGAATAGCTAATTGAATAAATATTTAGCTTGGTTTAAAAACAAAAAGCACCCGAGGGTGCTTTAAAAATAATTGATATTCTAGTTCATGCCATATTTTTTTAATTTCTTACGTAATGTACCGCGATTGATACCTAGTAAGTTTGCGGCTCTCGTTTGATTACCACGTGTATACATCATCACTTCTTCTAACATTGGCGCTTCAATTTCGCTTAATACAAGGTCATACATATCATCAACATCGTTACCATTTAACTGCTTTAAGTAGTTATTGATCGCTATTTTAGCTTGTGTACGCAACGGAGATGTTTTAGTTTGCGTTTGAATATCACCAGTGATGAATGGAGAAGAAATATTTTGTTCGAACATAATGCACAACTCTTTCTATTAATATAAATAAAATAATCAACTGCTCACTAATGAACCAGTTGATCAAAACAAAGGTTTAACATCTCAAGCTGTTCGCTTGTTGACGATAAACCATTAAAAGTAGCTCTAAAAGCTTTGCCTTGGTCTCCTGCAAACTGCGCAGAAAAACATTCACCCAGTTCCCCACTTAGTGAAGCAAAAGAATGTATATACCAAGACACATGTTTACGGGCAATTCTCACGCCCATATAGTCACCATAAAACTGATGTAATCCCTTTACGTGTTCAAGTAATATTGAACGTACCTCACTCACTAAGGGAGCAGGCATTTTGCTTCCTGTTTTCAAAAAATGATTTATTTCTCGAAAAATCCAAGGTCGCCCTTGGGCACCTCGACCGATCATAATGGCATCGGCTCCGGTATAGCTTAATACGTACTCGGCTTTTTCTACCGAGGTGATATCGCCATTTGCTACAACAGGGATTGAAACAGCCTGTTTAATTGCTCTAATAGTGTCGTATTCCGCATTACCTTTATAAAAGTCATTGCGGGTACGACCATGTACTGCAAGCGAAGCAATACCATTATCTTGAGCAATTTTTGCTATTTCAATACCATTGCGGCTATTTTCACACCATCCGGTGCGAATTTTTAACGTAACTGGAATACTTACCGAATTCACTACAGATTTCACTATTTGCTCAACCTGTACTGGATCCCTTAATAAAGCAGAGCCCGCTAATTTTTTGTTTACCTTTTTTGCTGGGCAGCCCATATTGATATCAATAATTTGAGCGCCATTATCAGCATTAATTTTCGCCGCAAAAGCTAACTCATGAGGGCAACTACCTGCAATTTGTACGCTGCGAATTCCTGCTTCATCACTATGAAGCATTCTTAATTTAGATTTTTCGGTATTCCACACTTTAGGGTTTGACGATACCATTTCTGATACCGCTAAACCCGCACCTAATCGACAACATAATTCTCGAAAAGGTTGATCGGTAATTCCTGCCATTGGGGCAAGAAAAACGTTACTGTCAAATTGATACGAACCTATTTTCACGCTGATTACTTTTTGAGCTACTCTTCAAAAGGGCGCTAAGTTTACGTGTTTTTTTGCCCATTGAAAAGCATAGAATTTAAACAAAAGTTGTTTTTTAGTAGGTTTTTAATATTGACTTTTACTAAAGTATTGATGTGGGCGTTTTTTATACAATTGATTAGCAGATTTTACCGTTATTTTTACATCGTATAATAGAATAATGAGCGAAAGGCGCTAGTGTATAGTAAGTGGCGATTGTTTAGCCCAAAATAGAAAATGATATTTTCGATAATTATTACCACAGTCAACACAAGACTAAGCGATTAAATTTCAATGGCACACTCATCAACTGTGCCATTGTTCAACAGAGACTAACGGTATTAACTCGGTTTTTTTTGCCCGTTAAGACGAACCCACTCTTCTTGCACTGTTACTAGCGCCATATCACACCATTGCCCATAAATTTCTTGTAATTTTTGCGCTTGTTCTTCTAATACACCTGATAACGCAAGTAAGCCTCGATCACCAACAAATTCAATAATAGTAGGAGCCAATTCACGTAATGGCCCAGCCAAAATATTGGCCACGACAATGTCGGCTTTTAATGTCGGTTGATCTTCGGGTAAATACAGCTCAAGTCTATCATCAACATTATTGCGTTTAGCGTTAGCTAGGCTTGCTTGTAAGGCTTGCGGGTCAATATCAATACCGATGACTTTTTTTGCACCTAACTTTAATGCTGCTAAAGATAAAATACCTGATCCACAACCAAAATCGACCACCGTTTTACCTTGTAAATCTAAGCTATCAAGCCAAGTTAAACATAATGCCGTGGTTGGGTGCGTACCTGTGCCAAAAGCTAAACCAGGATCAAGCATAACATTGACCGCTTCTGGCTCTGGCACTTCACACCAACTAGGACAAATCCATAAACGTTGACCAAATTTCATTGGATGAAAATTATCCATCCATTCGCGTTCCCAATCTTTATCTTCTAGCTGCTCAAGTTTATACTGCATTGCGGCTTTATCTGGATGAATACCTTGCAAGTAATTAATGACTTTATCCATATCATGACTCGCATCAAATAACCCCATTACGACAGTATTTGACCAGTAAATGACTTCGTCGCCTGGCAATGGTTCATAGATAGGCGTGTCTTTAGCATCAATAAAGGTGACCGCTTGTGAGCCACAAGCAACAAGCCAGTCACTGTATTTTTCCGCCGTTTCTTCATTGGCGCTTAATCTAAGTTGTATCCAAGGCATTTCAGTATTCCAGTCATTCGTATATTTGATTTATTATCATAATAAATATCCACAATGAGAGTTTATCATTCATTGATGATAGAGTTACCACAAATTCACATAATACTGAGTAAACTCCATGTTAGATCTACTACCCGATTTATTTGATCACTATAGCGAGCAACTACAATTAGCCGAACCATTATTTAACGACTACGGTGGTAATTCCATCTTTAGTGGCGAAATAGTCACAGTATCTTGTTTTAATGACAATTCAAAAGTAAAAGAACTGGTAGCAACTGACGGCACAGGCAAAGTGATGGTAGTTGATGGAAAAGCAAGTTTAACGCGTGCATTATTAGGTGATATGCTAGCTGAAAAAGCCGTTAGTAATGGCTGGCAAGGTATCGTCATCAATGGTTGCATTCGTGATGCTGGCACCATCGCCACTTTAGCACTTGGCGTCAAAGCACTAGGCTGTAACCCAATAAAAACTGAAAAACTGGGCGTTGGTGAAATCAATGAAGCAATTAATTTTGCTGGGCTTAACTTTAAAGCGGGTCAATTTATTTATGGTGACGCGAATGGCTTAGCTATCAGCGAAAAAAAATTAATGTTAAAGTGATATAAACATATCACTACTAGCATAAAACAATGAAATACTTCCCAGTTTTTCTCGATGCAAATTATATAACCGCCATGATTATTGGTGGCGGTGAAGTGGCATCACGCAAAATTGAATTATTATTAAAATCAACGACCAACATCACTATAATGAGTAAAGATGTTTGCGCTAGCGTTGAACGGTTAATTAATTTACATCAATTAACCTGGCTAAAACATAATTATCAAAGTGGTCATTTTTCTCAAACCAATTTAGTCATCGCAGCTACCGATGATACCTTAGTAAATACAGCGATTGCTAAGGAAGCTCGCACGTTAAACATTTTAACAAATGTAGTCGACCAACCAGCGTTATGTACTTATATCACCCCTGCGATTATTGATAGAAGCCCAATGATTATTGCGTTATCCAGTTCTGGCAGTGCACCTATTTTAATCCGCATGTTGCGCGAACAAATTGAAAAAACCTTGCCACACGGCTATGGAAAATTAGCCGATTTTTCTTATAAATTTCGTGAACATGTTAAGGCACGAGTGAAAGGGTTACGTAATCGACGTAGTTTTTGGGAAAATACGCTTAGAGGTCCGATAGGTCAAGCAGTGCTTGATGGCAAACAAAAGCAAGCTGAGCAACAGCTTATTGCCAGTATTAAACAAGAAATAGCCCCCCCTAGTGGCGAGATTATCTTTATTCACACCAAAGACGGTAACCCAGATAATTTAACGTTAAATGCACATCGCGCGATGCAATTTGCCGACGCCGTTTTTTATGATGATAAGGTAAATACACAGCTGATCGAGTATGTACGCCGCGATGCTGAAAAATTCCCTCAAGTGATATTGTCTGAAGTATTACTTAATTACCAACATGCGATTGAGCTAGCTAAACAAGGACAAAGAGTCCTTTATCTATTAGCGGGCAATGAAATTTTACCAACAAATGAAGCGCTATCAACAAGTAATATCATGACACAAGAACTAATCAGCGGAAGCTAATGGGTAAAAAAAGGACTGTTTATAAAGAACAGTCCTTTTTATGTCTACTTTACAGTCGGCTGCTAGTTTACAGCGACATGACAAAATCAATTAATGATTGACGGTCAATTGGTGTCAACGCCATAAAGTCATCTGTGCTTTGCTGTGCTTCGCCACCATGCCATAAAATTGCTTCTTCAATATTGTCAGCACGACCATCATGTAAGAAACCTGCCGCTGGATTAACGGTTTTTGTTAAACCTATTCCCCATAAAGGTCTGGTTTTCCATTCATTGCCATTGGCCGTAAAGTCACGACGGTTATCAGCTAAGCTTTCGCCTAAATCATGCAACAGCATATCTGTGAACGGATATATATGTTGACCTTTTAAAGTATCAGGTGCATCAACGCCACCTAGCTTAACGTCACCTGTTAAAGTAGTAAAGTCTGGTTGATGACAGCCTGTACAATTGATTTGTTCAAACAACACTGCGCCGGCAACAACACTTTCATCATTAATATTACGACGCCCTGGCACCGCTAAGGTTTCAGCATAAAAAACCACTTCATCTGAAAACGCTTGATCCGCTTCGGGTTCGCCATTTTCATCAGCGCCTGTATCAACATAGCCAGTACGTGCTAGGTAACTTTCATGCAACGCAGTATTAGCAATACTTTCGTCCGGAAACAACGGGTTAGTAATGCCCATATCACCACGTAATGCACCTAATGATTGAGTACGAACGCTTGGCGTATTAGCTTTCCAACCAAAACGCCCTAATGACACTGGTAGTGGACCATTATCTCTGGCTTTAATAGCATCAAAAACCCAATTTGGTCGACCTGAAATCCCATCGCTATCAGCATCATTTTCATCGGCGAGTGCTAAAATATCAGCTTCGGCAATAAGTTCTAATAAACCTAAGCCAAAAACAGGCATGCCATTACGCGGACTATAACGCACATCTGCTTGTAAAATTGCGCTATCTAAACGGTTTTCAGCAGTAACATCATAAGGTCGTTCAATAGTGAATACTGGTTTTTTAAGTTCAACTGAGCTACCGTCTGCATAATTAACGGTAGAGTATTCATAAGCAAGGTAAACATTCGCTTGACCAATAAAAGGCAATGCATCTTCAGCGGCATCCCACTCTGCTCGCGCTCTTAACACACCACGGTGAAATAATTGATCGCCAAAACCAGGAACACCTTCATTTTTACAATAATTATTATCTATTGATGGCTCAGCACATTCGCCGTCATCAATACTCATACGTAAAAAAATACCGGCTGAGGAGCCTAATAAAACTCTATTTTTTCCTTCAGGTATGGTAATTGTTGATGGACGACCATCACGTTGATGGCATGAGTTACAGTCTTGGTTGTTAAATACTGGGCCTACTCCGTCTAATTCAGGGTGCTCACTATTAGGCGCGGTGGTAAAAGCGGTTTCAAAATTAGCATCACCCGCTAAATGTTTCTCTAATTCATCCGCATTTAGTGTCGGCATTGGCGTTGAAAAACCATGACCTGAATGACTGGCATTAACCGCAGTGGCTTCACCACCTAACTTTTCAATATAGGTATAACCAGGATATTCAATGACCGTTTTTTTATCTGAACTACCAGAATTACAACCGCTTAGTAATATTGCGGATAAAGAAACAATAAGACTTAAGTATTGTTTCTTTTGAGTGAAAATATTCATGCTGCTCTCTCTTGGGAATATTTATATAATTTTTTTCTTAGGACTTTTATTAAAGATATTTTTTATCGCTTATACCAATAAAATAATCAATTCATTACTTTATTGGTATGATGACTAAAAAAGGATAAAACCTGCTATATCCGTATAGAAGTTTTACCCTTTAATTAATAACGCATTATGCTATTACTTTGATTAGACTTCCCAGTCATTAAGTAACGTTAATACATCATTTTCTAACGACGCTTGTAAAGTAGCTAAAGCATCAATAGCCGCTTGAATTCTTACACGCGCTTCAGTATTACTAATAGCTTGCCTAAACGGTAGTTCATTTTCACCCGCAATGGCAATAATAGCGGCAATTGCGACAGTAATTTCATCATCAACTCGAGTTGCTAATGTTGAGTCGGCAGCATGAACAAAGTCTATAATGCCAGTTTTATCGGCTGCACCGTCAAATTCACCCCGATAAACATTTTGTACACCAATAATATTATCAGTAAAATCTGTTAAGGAATTCCAACTATACTGTGATTCAACTAAAGATGTATCTGCTGTGGCAGCACTCTCACTAAAAGGGTCAGCAATTTTTCCATTACCTACTTCATCAACAATGCCGATCATGCCATTAATTAATTCTTCAACAACGGCTAGCTGAGAAACGTAAATATCATTATCTACCGTTAATAATTTATCTTGATAGGCATCATCACCACTTACCCAAGCATCATAAAGATCTTGTGTATAACCTTGAAAAACTTCAGCAGTAGCTGAAAGGTATTCACGTTCACGCAAGGTCATTTCTGCAATTAATTTTTCATTATCGGCAACACCATCACCAAATAATAAAAATTCCATGGTATGAAAACCTTGCACATCATCGTTTAACAAACTAATAAAGTCAGCAGAAAACGTTGAAGTACCATCTAATAGCGATTGTAAGTCATTCGTGTTTAATGGCCAGCTATCTAAATGAGGGTCAATGCTTAAGCTGTCCACAGGACCAAAAATATGAGATTCACCTTGCTCCCAAGGTTCACGTGCTGCTTTCCATGCATTTTGTGCCGCAAGTAAATTTTCATCTGTCGGTGTATTTACTAAGTTTTGAGTGGCTAAAAAGAAAGCATTTGCTTTAGTGTTTAACGTTTCATACCCTTCAACAATGACATCATTGGTTAAATTAGTAATTAATTCTGTGGAATCAAAAGTAAAACTAGTTTCTTCTACGGTAGTATTATCGCTAGACGAACTTCCACAACCACTCAGCAAAAGAGTAGAAACCGTTAAAGCAATTAACGTTTTTTTTAATAACATAAGTATTCCTTATTTTTTCAGTACCTAATCAGCACATAGAGAGTTAAATTGAAAAGTAATATCCCATAGATAAACTAAATGATTGAGTATCATCTAAGTTATCTTGAGCATAATTTTGTTGTGATACTTGCCCTTTAAACACTAAGTTTTTAGTCGGAAAGTAATTAATACCCAAAGAAATTTCTTGTACATCAAAACGTGAAGTTGGTGTACCTTCTTCTAGTTTTTTTATTGGGTTTGCGTATTCATAAGCGGTAAACAAATAGAGTGGCGTAGTCAAGCCAAAAAAGCTTTTAGTATCATAGGCAACTTCAACAAATGCCGATTCAGCTTCACTACCTAATTGGGCAAAAACACCAGGTCTAAGTCCGGCTGTACTTTTATTTGCTTTAGTTATGGCTTGGCTATCATCTAATTGACCAAAAAGGTATTGTCCTCTTGCTAACCAATTATCATGTTCCCAAATACCGTGCAAACCAATAAGTGTTAAATTACCATCACCTGAAATTTTATTGGTTTTATTGCGGTTTCCTGAAGTATTACCGTTGTATAAACTAATACCAATACTTGAACCTGATTTTATGTTGCCGTAATCAAGACGAAATGTTAACGCTAAATCATCGCTATTCACTTGTTCAAAACGTGTTTGATGACCTGTAGCAACCCAGTGATGCGTTCTAAAATATTCGGAATTTAAACCCGTAGTAATTAAGGTTTGTGCGGTAAAGTTATTCCATGATGCTGAGACATTAATACCCGTTTCATGCCACACTTGTGGAATTAGTGTTGCTTCACTCCAGTGACGCTCAGTGGTAAAGTATTGACTTGGTTTATGTAAATCAGTGCCTATACCGACAGGTACGGTAATGTGTCCCATTTTTACTGAAATATTTTCATTGTATTGGTATTTGATCTCCAATTTTTCAACAATAACTTCGCCACCCGCTTCTATTTCGCTTTCAAATTCACCAAATTCATCAAAGCCATCATATTCAAGCGTAACGCCAGTACCGCCATGCTCATATTCAATTTCTAATTCAACCTGCCATTTAGAATCAAAACGATAAGCAAACTCTATAACTACCCTTTCTAAATCAGTTATTGCTCGCTGATCTGGGTTTGTATCTTGAGTATTTTTAAAAACGCCTTCACTTTTATAGAGCATGCTGCCATAAGATTTAATCTGCCAATTTTTATCACTCTTATTAAGCGTTTTGGGAACAAAATTTTCTGCCGTACGGAATTTTTCAGCTTTAAGTTCAATCAATTGTTTTTCAATTGCTTGTAACTGTTTTTGCTGTTGTTCAATAGCAGCTTTAAGCTCAACTTCAGTATTAGCAACACTGATATTGCTAAATGAAAGCACACTGAATGTTGCTAATGGGATAAGGACATTTTTCATCAAACCAACCAAATACAAATGATAATTAATTCTATTTTGTGAATGATAATAACATTCAGTTACATTTGCAAGTGATAATCATTGTTATTCGTTGTTAATGTAAATATCAACTACATTTCAAATACTTACAAAAAACGACAGAAGATTATTCATTATTAATTTAGAAAATAACGCAATATATAGCTGATTAGAGGATTCAGATAAAAAACTGCACTTTATCTGTGCATACCGATAAGTACAGTGCAAAAATTTATCTTAACTTCAATACAGAATAATTAAGCTATTGATATTTATCAAAAATAATATACATATACTTGGCTCTTTAATTGCATATAGGTTGGTAATTAAATTTTCCCTCTTTAGATTTAGCGAGAAGTTACTCATGAGTACTCAAGCAGGCATAAAAATATTATCCTTTACCGGTAAAATGAAAGTTTTACACCTAAGCTGGATGGCTTTTTTCATCACCTTTGCGGTATGGTTTAATCATGCACCTTTATTAGCCGTTATTGCGCAAAGCTTAGGGTTAAGCAGTAGTGAAATAAAAACCTTACTTATTCTTAATGTTGCTTTAACTATACCTGCACGGGTTATTATTGGTATGGTCACCGATAGATATGGTCCTAGAATTACCTATGCATTTTTACTCGCTTTATGTAGCATTCCTTGCTTTATGTTTGCTTTAGCTGAAAGTTTTCAACAAGCGGCGCTGGCACGATTTTTACTTGGTTTCATTGGTGCTGGTTTTGTTATTGGTATTCGTATGGTTAGTGAATGGTTTCCTGCTAACGAATTAGGAACTGCCGAAGGTATTTATGGTGGTTGGGGCAACTTTGGTTCGGCTGCTGCAGCGATGTCTTTACCTGCTATTGCTCTTTTTGTTACACAGGCTTTTGGTATCGAAGAAGGCTGGCGCTACGCCGTTGGTTTAACAGGCTTAATGAGTTTGTTATTCAGTGTCATTTGGTATATCAATGTAACTGACACGCCTAAAGGTTCAACCTACTTTAAACCTAAACAAACGGGTGCGATGGAAGTTACCAGTAAAAGTGATTTTTTCTTATTATTATTAATGAAGCTACCTATGTATGGTGCATTAGCCTTACTCACGTGGAAGTTATCACCTGCGGGAGTGCAATTACTCTCTGAGCAAAGTGCGATTATTGCTTATATTTCTTTGTTGTTATTACTTATTCTTGAAATAAAACAAACCTATAAAGTAAACGGTCACTTATTTGTTGAAGACGTTCCCGAAATTCACCGATATGAGTTCAAACAAGTCGCCGTACTTAACATATTATATTTCGCCACTTTTGGTTCTGAATTAGCAGTAATTTCAATGCTACCATTGTTTTTTGCTGATGTTTTCTCTTTAGATATGGTTTACGCTGGTATGTTAGCTTCTTTATATGCCTTTATGAATTTAATGTCTCGCCCTGGTGGTGGTTGGTTAAGTGACAAGTTCGGTCGTAAAAAAACCTTACTCATTTTAACGGCAGGTCTGGCATTGGGCTACTTTGCCATGTCAGCTATTGATAGCAGTTGGCCTTTAGCATTAGCCGTTATTACCGCGATGGCATGTTCATTTTTTGTCCAAGCAGGTGAAGGCGCAGTATTTGCTGCAGTGCCATTGATTAAACGCCGTTTAACCGGACAAATAGCAGGTATGACAGGGGCTTATGGTAATGTTGGCGCAGTTGTTTATTTAACCGTATTATCAATGGTTAGTTATCAAGATTTCTTTTTAGTAATCGCAGCAACTGCCGTTGTTGGTTTTATTGCACTACTCTTCATGACTGAACCTAGTGGTACAATTACTGAAGTGCGCGAAGACGGTACTATAGAGTTAATTCAAGTTCATTAAGTTATTAAGTTTATTGGGAATTAAGTGATGGCCAATGTTGCTAAGTCAGAGCATGAGACAACTAAAAACAAGTTGACTGGAAAGCAACAATCCGACGTAGGCTTACACGTCAAATTTGGCGGTTATTCTTGTGCCGGTATTAAGGCAGAGAACCAAGATGCTTTTGCGGCCTTAATTCCCGATAAAAATGAACGAATAGCAAAAGGCGTTATTGCCTGTATCGCTGATGGCGTTTCTAGTGCAAATAAAGCAGCTGAAGCATCACAATTGGCTGTGACTCAATTTATTAGTGATTACTACGCCACACCACAAACATGGTCAACACAAAAATCAGCGGCTAAGGTAATTACCAGTTTAAATCAGTGGTTATATTCACAAAGTAGTGCGATGGATATGGGGAGTTACATCTCTAAGCAGCAGCAACAGTGGTTAACCACCTTCTCAGCAATGATTTTTAAATCTGCCACAGGTTACATCTTTCATGTTGGTGATACCCGTATCAGTCAATATCGCAATAAACAACTCGAAGCGATCAGCCAAGATCATAATTGCAAGCAAGGTACTAAATCAGTTATTTTAACCCGCGCATTAGGCGCTGATTCTCGTTTACAAGTAGATGTTCATCAAGTTGACTTGCAGACTCACGACATTTACCTGCTTACCTGCGATGGTGTTCATGAGTTTTTAACTAATAAGCAATTAAAAACATTGCTAGAAACACTATCAAGTACACCAGACAATATTGAATTAGAGCGCCTGAGTAAAACGATTGTAGAACAGGCCTTATCCGCAGGTAGTGATGATAATGTCAGTTGTCTTTTAGTTATGGTTATTAGTACTCCTAATAAAAAACTAGCTGAAATTGAAAGAGAATTACGAAAAAAAATTATTCCACCAGCCTTAGAAGTCGGTCAAACACTTGATAACTTCCAAATTAAAAAAAATATTCATGCCAGTAATAGATCACATGTGTATTTGGTTGAAGATAACATCACGGGTGAATCATTAACCCTTAAAACGCCATCAGAAAATTTTGCTGAAGATGCACTTTATCTACAGGCATTTACCCGTGAAGCCTGGCTTGGATCTCGTATAAAACATACTAATGTAATGGCTATAAAGCCTCTCGATTCCAATAGCAAATTTTTGTACCACATCAGCGAGTATATTGATGGTCAGACACTGACCCAGTGGATGTATGATAATCCAAAGCCGAGCATTGCCCAAGTCAGAGATATTATCAAACAAATAATTGCGGCTTTACGTGCATTTCAACGCCTTGAAGTTGTACATAGGGATTTAAAGCCTGATAACATCATGATTGATCAGCATGGACAAATAAAGTTAATTGATTATGGTGCCGTATTTGTTGCCTCACTGGATGAAGATCAAGAGAAATTGCTAGAAGATGTACCGCAAGGCTCGGTAAATTATATGGCCCCTGAAACGTTACTAACCATGCAAGCAAATCATTTAAGTGATTTATTTTCTTTAGGTGTTATTTGTTATGAAATGCTAACAGGTGAACTGCCCTATAAGCCAAGTGTTAGAGCTAATAATAATTATACTCATTATCAGCAATGGCATTATCGTAGTATTAAACAGCATAGAAATGATTTACCGCTTTGGTTAGATTTAACGCTACAACAGGTGACACAAGCTAACCCAAATTTACGCTCACAAGCATTTTCTGAGTTCTACGCTAATTTGAGCAAACCTAATATCGAAGCTATTGACGAATATAAAAGCCTGCCATTAATACAACGAAATCCTGTGAAATTTTGGCAAGGCCTTTCATTTATACTATTCATTTTTTTGATGCTGAGTTTACTATACTAAGCACACTTATTTTTGATGCCAGAACTATGTTCTAGTTGTACTACAACCAACCTCCCCTTAGCTATTTCCTTATAAAAGATATCCGATAACCAAAGCAGCTTATTTCAGTTAAAGAAAGTTGCTGGGTAGTAGTTCACTCTTTTAATAGCAACTTAATTTTATTTTACTGTTATATCTATTTCTTCAATACGAGACCTCTAGTTAACTAAGCTAGAAATCTACTTTATTAAACACAATAACTAAATTTTGAAAACTTGACCTAAATCAAGTTATCCCCCCTATTCAGTAAGTTGATTTGATAAGTTGATTTAAATCAACTTATCAAATCAATGTGAGTGTAAAAATCCATTAAAAGGTACATAAAATTACAAAAACAAACGTACCAACACAAATTTCAAATAATTTATAAAATATAAAAATGGGACTTTCCTTATGAATAAAAAAACACTAAACGCAAAAACATTTACGCTCTCTTTACTCACCGCCGCTATATTTTCAGCGCCTGTTGCTTTTGCAGCAGACCCTGCACATGGCAAGGGCATAACAGACGCATTAGCAGATAGTAAAGTTAAGATCAGTTTTCGTGCTCGTTACGAAGGCGTAGAAGAAGATGGTGCTGCTGGCGCTGCTGACAAAGATGCAACGGCCTTAACAGTAAGAAGCCGTTTAACACTTAACACTGGTGCTTACCAAGGTTTATCATTGGGTTTTGAAGTTGACAATGTTACTGCCCTAGTAGATGACTACAACGACTTAACATTTGATTATTCAGGCGACGATGCCGTCATTGCTGATCCAGAAATCACTGACATCAACCAAGCTTATATAAAGTATGTAAATGGCGATTTTAAAGCAACGGGTGGTCGTCAACGCATTTTACACAACAACCAACGTTTTGTTGGTGGTGTAGGCTGGCGTCAAAACGAGCAAACTTATGATGGCGTACGTTTAGAATATAAAGCGAATGATGCTTTATCATTTGATTACAGCTACATTCATAACGCTAACCGTATTTTTGCTGATGCCAAAAAAGGTGCAGATTTAGGTGGTGACTTCCATTTTTTAAGTGTGCCATACAAAGTAAACAAAGATCATAAACTTACCGCTTTTGCTTACTTGCTTGATTTTGATACTGCCACAGCACTTTCTACTGATACTTACGGTGCTTTATATAACGGTAAATTTGGCCCTGTATTTGTTAATGCTAGCGCCGCATCACAAAGTGACGCTGGTGACAATACCAATAGCTTTACCGCAACCTATTTAAATGCTGAGATTGGTTCTAAATTTGATAGTGTTACGGTATTAGTTGGCTATGAGCTATTAGGTAGCGATAATGATGTTGGCTTTAGCACTCCTTTTGCAACATTACATAAATTCCAAGGTTGGGCTGATAAATTTTTAGGTACGCCAGCAGAAGGCGTGCAAGATATTTATGTTACCGCTAAAACTAAAGTTAAGGGCATTAAATTGTCTGCAACTTACCATAACTTAACATCAGATGTTGGCTCTAAAGATTGGGGTAATGAACTCGATTTAGTTGCGGCTTACAAAGTCAATAAAAACTATGGTGTATTAGTTAAATATGCTAACTATAGCGCAGATGATCAATTAACTGACACCAGTAAATTATGGGTACAAGCTACCGCTAATTTTTAATTAAGCTATTAGACCAAATTTAAAAGGCACTTTACGTGAGTTAAGTGTCTTTTTTAGTTCTCGCTTTCCTGCCTATTATTCCTCTAAATAAAATTGTGATTGTCCTAAGTCTGCCGAAGGATTAGAATAGCCGCGGTTTTCATGGTTAGGCTTATCAGTTTTGTTATTAATGATCGACAATTACGACTCTTTCACTTTCAATTTGGTGCATTATTTTCAAGCACTAGGTCAAGAGGTAAAGGTTTTTCGTCATGACGAAATCACTTTAGCGGAGATTGAACGACTAAACCCCGCTTACCTCGTTATTTCTCCTGGCCCTTGTGATCCTGATAATGCAGGCATATCTTTAGCCGTTGTAGAGCACTTTGCCGGACGTATTCCTTTGCTAGGCGTGTGCTTAGGACACCAGTGTATTGCTCAACATTTTGGCGCTAAAATAACAAAAGCAAAAAAATTAATGCATGGTAAAACCAGTGCAATTAAACATGATGGTAAAGGCTTATTTCACCAGCTAAAAAATCCTTTACGCGTGACTCGTTATCACTCACTTATTGTTGATGTAAAATCACTTCCTGATGAGTTAACCGTTACCGCTTGGAGCATCGATGAAAAAGGTAACAAAAATGAAATCATGGCGTTACAACATAAACAGCTTTCAATCTGTAGTGTGCAATTTCATCCTGAATCAATTTTAACCGAGCAGGGCCAAGCGCTTTTGCAGAACTTTATCTCGTTATACAAAAAATAATGATATAAAATTAATATTTATTGGTATAAATTGATAAACTTACACTATAATCACCCCCTTTTAATTAACTGTGATAGCTACGAAGTATTATGCAAATTTTTGAACTTAACGACACCATTTCATCTATACACCAACGGGCGTTGAGTTTATCTATAAGCAAGAGCTTTGCGGAACAACAACACGGAAAAATGAATGTTGTTGATCACCAAGGCAGCGAACAAGAAAATCGGCGCCGTGAATTATTAAGCGTTGAAAAAGAAGCCCAACAAGAAAAAATTATTGCCGCTTATGGTGAAGAACACTTTCGCAGTCAAGTAACGAACAAGTTTTATGAGCGAGTTCGCAGCCAAGTTAATAAAGAATTTGATAATAAAACCCACTTATACCATAACATTTTATGTATTGAAGATGCCGCGCCAGCCATTCTAGAATTATTATCGCTACGAGCGACATCAATTAATAAAATACAACCATTATCGAGCTCTTTACCTTGGCTTGCCACAGACTTGATCAGTTTAGTAAACAAACCTCAATATCGTAAACGAGCCGATGTTCAAGTTAACGATGCAAAGTTAGCATTAAGCTATATTGGTTTAGATAATTTAAAATTAGTCATGCCAACCTTTATTCTTAAACATTGGCTACCTAATAGTACTGCCCCCTATGGTTTAATGAAACGAAAGTTATGGAATGATAGCCTCTCGGTGGCGCTCGCTGCCAGTGTATTAGCTAAAGATAAAAAACTAGATTGGTACACGGCATTTACTACAGGAATGCTGTCAAACATAGGTCAGTTAGCGGTAACACGTTGCTTTTTAAATACCTACAATGATATGTATAAGAAAGCATTGCGTAAAGCAGTTGAAGGCAAAGACAAGCGATTACATAATGTACTTGTCAAAGTTGATAATTCACCCGAATTATTGTTAGAACAGCTAACATTACGTAGTAGTAAATTATCGGCTGACTTAATCGAATTAATGAATTTTGATAGGCTCCCTATTACCGAAGCAATGTTTGATTTAGCTTATAATGAAAGTATTGATGAAATGTCTCCTATTGCTCAAGTTGTTGCTAAAGCAAAAGTGTATGTAAATTATCGTAATTTAACTAAAGCCAACTTAATTAATGAAAATGAAGAAATTCTTTTATTCCAAACAGTAAAATTAAGTGAAAAAGACATTTCTTTATTAAATAAAAGTGATATTGACCATATAAAGTTAAAATTTAACTAAATAAGTACCGTTAAATAAAATTATTTATGGTTATTTATTAAATCGCCCCCTGTTATAACATTCATCAAGCAAACACTTGCCACTAACAAAACATGCCTATTTACTACTTTTTTGATAATTTATAAATATGCACAAAATTTGAATAAAACTTTCAACCCATTGTTTTCACTAGGCTGTAGAGTCAGAAAATAAGACAACGTTACTTTATTCTGTCATACTTACTGTTTGTTTTTAATCACTATCCTATTTTCAATATAAGAAATATTTTTACTTATATAGTGAAATAAATCATTACGTTATAAACAACCCACCAATCAATGAGGATTTTTAAAATGTCAGAACATTTTCCTGTAAGCCGCGATACATTTGATGAGGTAATGGTACCAAACTATGCACCTTCTGCTGTTATTCCTGTACGTGGTCAAGGCTCTCGAGTGTGGGATCAACAAGATAAAGAATATATCGATTTTGCGGGCGGCATTGCAGTGAATTGTTTAGGCCATTGTCATCCCACTTTAGTTGGTGCATTAAAAGAACAAAGCGAAAAAATTTGGCATGTATCCAATGTTATGACCAATGAACCGGCACTCCGCTTAGCCAAAAAATTAGTTGATGCTACTTTTGCTGATAAAGTGTATTTTGCTAACTCTGGTGCTGAATCAAACGAAGCCGCATTAAAATTAGCACGTCGTTGGGCATTAAATGAATTTGGCGCTGAAAAATCACAAATCATCGCCTTTAAACAAGGCTTTCACGGTCGTACATTTTTTACCGTAACCGTTGGCGGACAAGAAACATACTCTGCTGGTTTTGGTCCCCGCCCTGCTGATATTGATCATGCCGAATATAATAACTTGGACAGTGTTAAAGCATTAATTTCAGATAAAACCTGCGCAATTATGGTTGAACCGTTACAAGGTGAAGGTGGTATTATCTCGCCAACGGCTGAATTCATTCAAGGCTTGCGTGAATTATGTAATGAACATAATGCACTATTAATTTTTGATGAGGTTCAAACAGGTGCTGGTCGTTTAGGAGAACTTTATGCCTATATGGATCTTGGCGTCATACCGGATATATTAACCTCAGCAAAAGGTTTAGGGGGCGGTTTTCCTATTGGCGCTATGCTAACCACTACGGCCATAGCCAAGCATTTAACCATAGGCACTCACGGTAGTACTTACGGTGGAAATCCATTAGCTTGTGCTGTTGCTGAAGCGGTTATTGATACCATTAATACCCCAGAAATACTTGCTGGCGTAAAAGCGAAAGCACAACTTTACACCGATGGTTTAAATGCCATTAATGCTAAGTATAAGGTTTTTAGTGAAATTCGTGGCAAAGGTTTACTGATTGGTGCGGTATTAAACGAACAGTACCAAGGTAAAGCAGTAGACTTTTTAAATGCTGCAATGGCCGAAGGAGTAATGACATTAATTGCCGGTGCAAGCATAATACGTTTCGCCCCCTCATTAGTTATTCCTGATAAAGATATTTTTGAAGGTTTAACACGTTTTGAAAAAGCAGTAGCTTCATTAACGGCATAAGCTAAAGGTCCAGTTTAATATCTTGAGTAACGTTCATTTATTCATCAATGAACGTTACTCGGATTTTATCTAATCATCGAGAGCTATTTATGATTATTATCCGCCCAATTAAAGCGACTGATTATAATGACTTACATCGTATTGCCATTGATTCAGGTTATGGTTTTACTTCATTACCGGTAAACGAAGACATATTAAGAAAGCGTATTACCCACTCGGAAGACTCTTTCCGCTTGCAAGTTAGTAAACCAGGTAATCAAGGTTATTTATTTGTCATGGAAGACACCCAGACAGGCCAAGTCATTGGCACTACAGGTATAGAGGCTGCTGTTGGTTTAGATAATGCTTTTTATCATTATCACTTAGGTAAGGTTGTACATAGTTCACGTGAACTCAATATTCACAATACCGTTGAAACACTCGCTTTATGTAATGACTACACGGGCGCTACCGAAATTTGTACTTTATTTTTACAAAAAAATTATCGTAAGCACGGTAATGGTCGATTCTTATCACGCTGTCGGTTTTTATTTATGGCTGAGCATAGAGAGCGCTTTGCAAAGTGTGTTATTGCTGAAATGCGTGGTGTTAGTGATGAGCAAGGTAGGTCTCCCTTTTATGATTGGCTTGAGGAGCACTTTTTATCTATTCAGTTTAGCAAAGCTGATTATCTAACCGGTATAGGTAACAAAGGCTTTATCGCTGAATTAATGCCTAAATATCCGGTATATGTCAATTTACTCAGCAAAGAAGCTCAGCAAGTAATTAACAAGGTACATAGTAATACCGTACCGGCACTACGCTTACTTGAAACAGAAGGTTTTTCTCGTCGTGGTTATATTGATATTTTTGATGCGGGTCCAACCGTTGAAGCCGAATTAAAGCAAATAAGAGCAATTCGTAATAGTCATAGGTATCAAGTATTAATTGATGATGCATGTGGCAGAGAAGGCAGCCAAAAATATATTATATGCAATACTAAGGTTGAAGGGTTTCGTGCAATGCAAATCAAATTAACATTGCGTGAAACGGCAAACCAAGTAGTGATCACTAGCGATACCGCACAAGCGCTACAAGTACTACAAGGTGACTGGGTTCGCCTTATCAGTAACTAATAGCCTAATTTTAATAGGAATACAGATGCCTACTAATTATTCAGATAAAGTGCACCTTATTAATGGTCAATGGCAAACAGGCTTAGGTCATAACGTCAGCTCTGTTAATCCTGCGCGTAACGAGGTTATTTGGCAGGGAAAAACAGCATCCCCTGCACAAGTAGAACAAGCAATTAACAGCGCACGCGCAGCATTTGAGAATTGGTCAACAATTAGTTTTGATGAACGTGTTAGTGTCATAACAAAATTCGCTGAATTACTTGGCAAAAATAAAGCAGCATTAGCCGATACCATCGCCTTAGAAACAGGAAAACCTCGCTGGGAAACCTTAAGTGAAGTTGCTGCGATGGTAGGTAAAATTAATATTTCTCTGAATGCTTATAAAGAACGTACTGGTACAGTTGAAAATCCAATGTCTGGAGCCAAAGCCTTTATTCGTCATAAGCCTCATGGTGTTGTTGCCGTTTTTGGTCCTTATAACTTCCCTGGTCATTTACCAAATGGTCATATTGTACCAGCACTGATTGCAGGTAATACTATCGTATTTAAACCAAGTGAATTAACACCAAAAGTTGCAGAAGAAGTATTGAAAATTTGGCAAGCTGCCGGTCTTCCTGCTGGCGTTATTAACCTTGTACAAGGCGAAATAGAAACCGCTAAAGCACTAGCAAACAACAAAATGATAGACGGTTTATTCTTCACTGGAAGCTCAACAACCGGTCACTTATTACATAAGCAATTTGGTGGTCAACCGGGGAAAATTTTAGCCTTAGAAATGGGCGGAAATAACCCACTTATCGTTAAAGACGTTAGTAACATCACAGCAGTGGTTCACGACATTGTTCAATCGGCCTTTATCACCACAGGTCAACGCTGCACCTGTGCTCGTCGTTTGTTTATCGAGGAAGGTGAACAGGGCGATGCTATCTTAGCCAAGCTAATTAAAGTAACTAACGCATTAACTATTGGCTATTATGACGATAAAGAGCAGCCTTTTATTGGCGCTATGATTTCAGAAAAAGCGGCTATAGGCTTAGTCTCTGCACAACAAAAATTAGTTAATTTAGGCGCTAAATTATTAGTTGAGTTAAAGCACCTTGAAGCAGGTACTGGCTTTATTTCACCGGGTATTATTGATGTAACCAATATTGTTGCTGATGTCCCTGATGAAGAATACTTTGGCCCTCTGTTAAAAGTGTATCGTTACAGCGACTTTGACGCTGCGATAGATGAGGGAAATAATACTAGCTTTGGTTTGTCCGCTGGCTTATTAAGTGATAGTAAAGAGTTATATAATCACTTCTTTAAGCGTATTCGTGCCGGCATCGTTAACTGGAACAAGCCTATAACTGGCGCTAGCAGTGCAGCTCCTTTTGGTGGTATAGGCGCTAGTGGCAACCATAGAGCCAGTGCTTTTTATGCTGCTGATTACTGTGCTTACCCGATTGCCTCAGTGGAAGCTGATAAAGTAACATTACCTGCAACCTTAAGCCCTGGCATTAAACTTTAAAGTGTTCAAAGATACTTTTATTTTTACAACCAAAAGAGAAACAGAGTAACAGCCGAGAATAGATGCTTTGCTTCTTTATTAGCTTACTGCTATAGGAGTCATTATGACGACGAAAGTAACCGCTCTTTTTGATAAGATTTGGCAACAATATTTAACCATAACCCCTTCAGCAAAAAAAATTCACCACTTGCTTGGTAATGGCAATGATGTGATTAACGATCATGTCGCTTATCGTACGTTCAATATCGATAAAGTGAACTTAGATAAGCTGGCCAAGCACCTGCTTTCAATTGGTTATACTGAATGTGGTCAATATGATTTCTCTGCTAAAAAATTAACCGCTAAACATTTTGAGCACAGTGATAACACAATGCCCAAAGTGTTTATCAGTGAATTACGAGTTGATGAGTTTTCGGCTAAAATACAAACAATCATTCATGACCTAGTTGATCCACTAGCTGATAATATTAGCGAGCAAACAGACTTTTTATATTCTGGTCGTCCTTGGCAGATAAGCTCAACTAACTACAAAATATTACTCAAAGCAAGTGAATACGCAGCATGGCTAGCCGCATGGGGCTATCGCGCCAATCATTTCACTGTCAGTATTAATCATCTTGATAGTTTTGACTGTATCATTGACGTTAATAATACACTTAAAAACGCCGGTTACACTTTAAACAGTATCGGGGGTGAGATTAAAGGCGATAAGACAGTAAAATTAGAGCAATCATCAACTTTAGCTGATAAAGCACTGGTTGAATTTTCTGATGTAACTTTAGAGATTCCAAGTTGTTTTTATGAATTTGCTAAACGCTATCCATTAGCTAATGGCAAGCTATATACTGGCTTTGTTACCGCTTCTGCCGATAAAATTTTTGAAAGTACAAATGCAACTTAATGTTTAATCATTGTAAGGTTAAGGGTGAATTAACTCAGCCTTATTTTTCTACTTGATTAACCTAACAAAAAGATTGTAAAGTTACTGCTATAATCTATTTATCACACTCACTAGGTGTTCATAAAATTATTATGGTTATAGATACCGAAGGTTACATTCATATTATTGAATATTTAACTGAGCATTTAAGCTTATTTGAAAATAGCGTTGCTACAGACAACAACGCCAATACCGTAATGAACGTTATTGAAATTGAATTAGGCGAGCAAATTATTTCAGTCTGTGGTCAAAATACAGGTTTAAGCTTTAACCAACGTAATGCCATTATACGTGAAGTAGACGCTATCGTTAATGATCTTGAAGAGATCTTATCTGGTATAGTAAACAACCCAGCAACTGAACCACAAAGTCAATTCATCAAAGAGTTTGCTACTTTAATCAAAAATTTATTTGATAACGAGATAAATCACTTACTGACACAAAACTCTTAATTGTTTGTTAGCAGTCAGTTAAACTGAGTTTACCGTCATCTATAACGCCAATGCGTAGTAGTAATGCTAGTATTACACATTATTTTTCAACTGTTGCTAATTAAATAAACCATTCAATGAACAAAATATCCCTATACGGCTTCAATAACTTAACCAAAAATTTAAGCTTTTCTTTATATAAATTACATTACTTAACTGATGAGCAAGCTCATCACGATTACAATGCTTATATTAGTGAGCGCTTTTGTGCCAATAAACTGGATACTTTACTAGTGACAATTTGTCATGCTATAGGAGGGAATGTTCTCAATATTGCTAAGCAAGATTACCTACCTCAAGGAGCAAGTGTTACCCTAATGATCTCAGAAGAAGCACAAGCTGAACCTTTTTCTAAACAAAGTAACACCTCATTAGTCGCCCATTTAGATAAAAGTCACCTTTGCATACATACCTATCCTGAAGACACACCTCAAGACGGTATCGCTATTTTTAGAGCCGATATTGAATTATCGACCTGTGGTGTCATATCACCGTTAAAAGTGCTTAATTATGTCATTGAAGAGTTTGAAGCTGATGTAATTGATATCGATTATCGTATACGTGGCATGACCCGAGGCAAGCAAGGGGATAAGTTATTTGTTGATGATAAGCTAAATAATATTAGTGACTATTTTAATGCTAAATTAACCCGTGATTTTGATGTAGAAAATCACAACTTTACAGCCCATAACTTATTTCACAGCAAATTGATAAAAAGTAATATTTTACTCCATAATTATTTACTTGGCGACAAAGCAAATGAGTTAAACCCCTTTGAACAAAGCAAAATAAAAACTCAGATAGAGCAAGAGCTAAAACAGCTATTCACCAACTCTACATAACTCAATATTAGTAACTAACAATTCGGAACTACTTTATAGATCACTCATCCAATCAAGCTGCTTATTTGCCTGCGTTTTACGCTCAATTAAATCACGAATAAGGGGAGTTAAGATCAGCTCCATAGCAAAGCTCATCTTACCACCAGGTACTACTAAGGTACTGACCCGAGACATAAACGAACCATCAATCATACGTAAATAATACTGAAAATCGACATTTTTCACTTCACGAAAACGAATAACAACAAAGCTTTCATCTAACGTTGGAATAGCTTTAGCGCTAAAGGGATTTGAAGTATCAACGGTAGGAACCCGCTGAAAATTAATATGGGTACGTGAGAATTGTGGGGTAATAAAAGAAATATAATCTTCCATACTTCGCACAATACTTGCCGTTACAGCTTCGCGGCTATGACCGCGCTTTTTAGTATCACGAATTATTTTTTGAATCCATTCCAAGTTAACAATCGGTACCATGCCAATGAGTAAATCAACATGTTTAGCAACATCATTATCTGTCGTTACCACCCCTCCATGTAACCCCTCATAGTATAAAAGGTCAGTGCCTTCACCTAACTCTTCCCATGGCGTAAAGGTGCCAGGCATTTGGTTATAGGGCACCGCTTCATCAAAAGTATGTAAATAACGGCGCATCATACCTTTCCCTGTTTCGCCATAAGTGATAAATAGCTTTTCTAACGCATTAAAGTCATTAGCTAAATCACCAAAATAACTTATATTTGAACGTGCTTCTTTCGCTTTACGTTTTTCAAGATCCATTTCTTGGCGAGAAAATCGATGAAAACTATCTCCTTCCACATTAACTGAGCTAATACCCAAAGTGCGAAATATATGCTCAAATGCTGAAGTGGTCGTTGAAGTACCTGCGCCAGATGAGCCTGTGATTGCAATAATGGGATTACGTGAAGACATATTGGTAGGACTCAACAGATAGGTTAAAAAATAGGTAATTTATACGGGCAATTGCTCGTTAGATCAAAAAACAAAGATTTAAACTTACTATAGCCTATCTTATTAGATTGAACATAACGCTCAGCATAAATTACATCATTACGAGTAAATATATTGACTATATTAGCATCGTGTTAGCAATATGAGTAATAGACTTTGCCTATTATAACTATTCACTCAATAACACCGGTCAAACATTAGGTAATGTTGAGTGATATTCTATTAAAAATCACCTCCAAACTCGCATATTCTAGCGAGAACAAGCGATATTACTTAAGCGCTTAACAACAAGAAAACGACTTATTTAATTCAATTTATATTTTTGTTGTACGCTGAAAAATAAATCAAGGCGAGGTACTCTATTGAACAGAGCAATTATTGAGATTGAGAGTAAGCCGATCTTCGAGTACTTTAATCAGTAAAACTAGATAATAAATTAATGGTACTAGGATATTAGTTAGCAAAACAGCAAACTAATTTTTGATGATGATTATTATATTTAACCGCTTAATTGAACATTATTATAATTTAAAAACAAAAAACCGAGCCTAAGCTCGGTTTTGTAATTTCTTACCATAAGCACTGCTTAAAGTAAGTAAAGCTTAAGCTTCTGCTGATTCTTCAACTACTTCAGGAGCATCTTCTACTACCGGGCGGTCTACTAATTCAATATAAGCCATAGGCGCTTTATCACCAGTACGGAAACCACATTTTAAAATGCGAGTATAACCACCTGGACGTTCTTGGTAACGTGCACCAAGTTCGTTAAATAAAATACCTACTACTTCTTTATCTTGTGTACGAGCAAATGCTAAACGGCGATTTGCAACACTGTCGGTTTTAGCCAATGTAATCAATGGCTCTACTACCATACGTAGTTCTTTAGCTTTAGCTACAGTCGTTTTAATAACGCCGTGCTTAACTAAAGAGCTTGCCATATTGCGGAACATCGCTTTACGATGACTGCTATTACGGTTTAACTGGCGACCGCTTTGACGATGACGCATAAGTTAATCCTTCTCTCAAACTATTAATAAAAAAACGATGATCGAACTAGTCGTTGTCAACGATGCTTTCAGGTGGCCAGTTTTCTAGGCGCATGCCTAGTGACAAACCACGCGACGCTAACACGTCTTTGATTTCAGTTAGAGACTTCTTACCTAAATTAGGCGTTTTAAGAAGCTCAACTTCAGCACGTTGTACTAAATCACCAATGTATTGAATTGCTTCTGCTTTTAAACAGTTTGCTGAACGAACAGTTAGTTCTAGATCATCAACAGGGCGAAGCAAGATTGGGTCGAATAATGGTTTTTCTTCCACTTGTTCAACTTCTTTAATATCACGAAGTTCTACAAACGCATCTAGCTGTTCAGCTAAAATAGTTGAAGCACGACGGATAGCTTCTTCCGGATCCAATGTACCATTGGTTTCCATATCTAAAATTAATTTGTCTAAATCTGTACGTTGTTCAACACGTGCAGAGTCAACATCATAAGCAATTCTAACTACTGGGCTGAATGAAGCATCTACCAACAAACGACCAATAGCACGATCTTCTTCCTCGGCATCACGGCGCGCTGAAGCAGGTACGTAACCACGACCCATTTCAATTTTAATGCGCATACTGATAGAACCTTCACCTGTTAAGGTGCAGATAACATGTTCTGGATTTGCAATAGTTACATCACCATCATGTTGAATATCAGCTGCCGTTACAGGGCCTTCACCAGACTTAGCTAAAGTCAGAACGGCTTCATTCTTGCCTTCTAAAATAACTGCTAGTCCTTTAAGGTTTAACAATATTTCGATGATGTCTTCTTGAACACCTTCTTTACTACTGTACTCATGTAAAACACCATCAATCTCAACTTCAGTCACAGCACAACCTGGCATTGAAGATAAAAGAATGCGGCGTAACGCATTACCTAAAGTGTGACCAAAACCACGTTCTAATGGCTCTAAAGTTACTTTAGCGCGACGAGGGTTGATATTTTCAATACCAACCATGCGTGGTCTAAGGAATTCGGTTACAGAACCCTGCATATATGTCCTCTCTTAAAGTGCAACTTTACTATTTAGAGTAAAGTTCAACGATTAACTGTTCATTAATTTCGGCAGATAAGTCAGCTCTATCAGGAACACGTTTAAAAACGCCTTCTAATGTCTTAGTATCTACTTCAACCCAAAGTGGTTTTTCACGTTGGTCGGCTAATTCTAAAGCAGCAATAATACGTGCTTGAGTTTTAGATTTTTCACGAACAGAAACCACATCTTCAGCTTTAACATTGAAAGATGGAATATTAACTACAACGCCATTTACCACGATAGCCTTATGGCTAACTAATTGACGAGCTTCAGCACGAGTGCTGGCATAGCCCATACGGTAAACTACGTTATCCAAGCGTTTTTCTAAAAGTTGTAACAAGTTTTCACCTGTATTTCCTTTTAAACGTGCAGCTTCTTTGTAGTAATTACTGAATTGTTTTTCAAGTACGCCATATATACGACGAACTTTTTGTTTTTCACGAAGTTGAACACCGTAGTCTGACAAACGACCGCGACGGGCGCCATGTTGACCTGGTATTGTTTCGATTTTACATTTAGTGTCAATTGCTCTAACACCGCTTTTAAGGAACAAATCTGTACCTTCGCGGCGACTAAGCTTTAACTTAGGACCTAAATATCTAGCCATTTTCTTTCTCCAACTATCCTAAAAAGAGCGATTAAACGCGACGTTTCTTAGGAGGACGACAACCATTATGAGGAATAGGCGTAACGTCAGTAATGTTGGTGATTTTAAAACCAGCAGCATTTAAGGCACGGATAGCAGATTCACGACCTGGACCTGGACCTTTAACGAACACTTCAATATTCTTCAAGCCAAACTCTTTTGCAGTAGCGCCTGCGCGGTCTGCAGCTACTTGCGCAGCAAAAGGGGTAGATTTACGTGAACCACGGAAACCTGAACCACCTGCAGTCGCCCAAGATAATGCATTACCTTGACGGTCTGTAAGAGTCACGATTGTGTTGTTGAAAGAAGCATGTATATGAGCCATGCCATCAGCAACTTGTTTTTTTACGCGTTTACGCGAACGAACGGGTGTTTTAGCCATWRTYTAGTTCCTCTTACTTCTTAATTGGCTTACGAGGACCTTTACGGGTRCGCGCATTTGTTTTAGTGCGTTGACCACGTAGAGGAAGACTGCGACGGTGRCGAATGCCACGGTAACAACCTAAATCCATAAGACGTTTAATRTTCATTGAAACTTCACGGCGCAAATCACCTTCTACGGTAAATTTGTCCACTTCAGCGCGAAGCAAATCAATTTTTGCTTCGTCTAATTCACTGATCTTCGTTGATTCTGGGATACCAGCTGCCGCACAAATAGCTTTTGCACGGGTAGCGCCGATACCGTAAATCGCAGTAATGGCGATTACTGCATGCTTACGATCAGGGATGTTAATGCCAGCGATACGGGCCACTAACACATCTCCTATAGTTATTTAAAATTACTTTGGTTGGAAAGCCCGTTAGGATACCCAACCATTCTCTTTTTTCGCAAATCGAAGCGGCATTATACAGAATATTCCGCATAATGCCAGTTCAAAAAGATTACGTTAGTTATTATTGGTATTTACTTCAAAAAACATTCGAAGTACTTTACCTAATAAATAAACTAACCTTGTCTTTGTTTGTGCTTTGGCTCTATGCAAAGAACGCGAATAACGCCTTTACGCTTAACCACTTTACAATTACGACAAATCTTTTTTACGGATGCACGTACTTTCATTTTATACTCCGTTACTCAATTAGCTAGGTCTAACGACCGCCTTTTAAGTTAGCTTTTTTAAGTACATTGTCATATTGATGAGACATCATATGCGTTTGTACTTGTGCCATAAAGTCCATAATCACTACGACGATAATCAATAATGATGTACCACCGAAATAGAACTGTACGTCCCATGCCATGATCATAAACTGTGGAACCAAACAGACAAAGGTAATATACATCGCACCAGCTAAGGTTAAACGCGTCATTACTTTATCTATGTATTTGGATGTTTGTTCACCCGGACGAATCCCTGGAATGAACGCACCTGACTTTTTCAAGTTATCTGCTGTTTCACGCGGATTGAAAACAAGTGCCGTGTAGAAGAAACAGAAAAATATTATTGCCGCTGCTAGCATAAACACATACAAAGGCTGTCCAGGCGACATGGCCTGAGAAACACCTTGTAAGAAATCAGCTACCGGACCATCACCTTGTCCAAACCAGCTCGCAAGCGTACCTGGGAACAAAATAATACTTGAGGCAAAGATTGGCGGTATAACACCCGCCATATTCACTTTTAAGGGTAAATGTGTACTTTGCGCAGCAAAAACCTTACGGCCTTGCTGACGCTTAGCGTAGTTAACGACAATACGTCGTTGACCACGTTCTACAAATACTACCAAAAAAGTGATTGCAAATACCACAACGCCAATTAGCAATAATACTAATAAGTGCAATTCACCTTGACGCGCCATCTCAGCTGTTTGACCAACTGCTGATGGCATGCCAGCAACAATACCTGCGAAGATAATGATTGAAATACCATTACCGATACCACGCTCTGTAATTTGCTCACCTAACCACATTAAAAACATGGTACCAGTAACCAAACTAATCACCGCAGTAAAATAGAAACCAAAGCCAGCATTAATCACTAAGCCTTGCATCATTTCCGGTAAACTTCTGGCAATCGCTATCGATTGTATTGTTGCTAGAACAAGTGTGCCGTAGCGTGTGTACTGACTGATTTTACGTCGTCCAGCTTCACCTTCTTTTTTAAGCTCTGCAAATTTCGGTGTCATCACCGTGAGCAGTTGCATAATAATCGAAGCTGAGATGTACGGCATAATACCAAGTGCCAATACTGAGGCTCGTTCTAAAGCACCACCGGAGAACATGTTAAACATTTCTACAATGGTGCCCTTTTGTTGTTCAAAGAACTGAGCTAATACAGCGGCGTCAATACCAGGGATTGGTACAAAAGACCCTAGACGAAGCACAACTAAGGCAACGAATACGAACCATAATCTTTGCTTAAGCTCAGACAAACCGCCTGCGCCTTTACTTCCCTTTTGAGAAGCCATTCCTGGTGTAGCCATAATCTGTATTATTCCTCGATGTTACCACCGGCAGCTTCAATAGCTGCACGAGCACCTTTAGTTACGCCTAAACCACGAACCGTTATCTTGCGCGAAATCTCACCCGAAAGCATGATTTTTACAGCAATAATGTTACGGGTAATTAGACCAGCATCTTTTAACGCGTGAATATCAACAACATCACCTTTAATCAGGTTTAATTCATGTAAACGAATTTCAGCGCGAACTAAAGATTTACGTGAAGTAAAACCAAACTTAGGTAAACGTTGTTTTAATGGCATTTGACCACCTTCAAAACCAGGACGTACACTACCGCCAGAACGAGATTTCTGACCTTTGTGACCACGACCACCAGTTTTACCGATGCCTGAACCAATACCACGACCACAGCGTTTTCTAGCTTTGTGAGAACCTGGTGCAGGGGATAAAGTATTTAAATGCATAATTAATCCTCCACCTTAATCATATAATAAACCTTGTTGATCATACCACGTACAGATGGAGTATCTTCTAACTCAACTGTATGATTAATACGACGTAGACCAAGGCCTCTTAATGTTGCTCTATGCTTCGGTAAACGACCGATAGAACTTTTTAATTGAGTTACTTTAACTGTTTTAGACATGCTTAATTACCCCAAAATGTCTTCAACGCTTTTGCCACGTTTAGCTGCCATGCCTTCTGGTGAATGCATATTCACTAGGGCAGAAACAGTAGCGCGAACTACGTTGATTGGGTTAGTAGAACCGTATGCTTTTGACAATACGTTCTGAACGCCTGCAACTTCAAGTACTGCACGCATCGCGCCACCGGCGATGATACCTGTACCGTCTGAGGCTGGTTTCATGAAAACTTTAGAACCAGAATGCTTGCCAGTAATAACATGCTGAAGAGTAGTACCCTTCAAGTCAATCGTTACTATGTTACGGTGTGCTTTTTCCATTGCTTTTTGGATTGCAGCAGGCACTTCACGTGCTTTACCGTAGCCAAAACCAACGCGACCATTACCGTCACCAACGACTGTTAATGCGGTGAAACTGAAAATACGACCACCTTTAACCACTTTAGATACGCGGTTAACGGCGATTAGCTTTTCAGCCATATCACTTTGCTGTGAGTTTTCTTGATTATGATTAGCCATTATCAACCCCTAGAATTGAAGACCAGCTGCACGAGCTGCTTCTGCTAACGCTTTCACGCGACCATGGTAACGAAAGCCTGAGCGATCAAATGCTACAGACTCAATGCCTTTAGCTTTTGCACGTTCAGCAATTGCTGTACCTACTGCAGTTGCAGCGGCTACATTACCGGTTTTTTCCAATTGAGCAGCAACTTCTTTGTCTAAAGTAGACGCAGATGCGATTACTTCAGAACCAGTTGGCGCGATCAATTGAGCGTAAATGTGACGAGGAGTACGGAATACAACTAAACGATTCGCACCCAACTCGCTAATTTTTGCACGAGAGCGTTTAGCTCTGCGCAAACGAGATGTTCTCTTATCCATAGTATTACCCTACTTCTTCTTAGCTTCTTTACGACGAACATTTTCGTTAAGATAACGAACACCTTTACCTTTATAAGGCTCAGGTTTACGGTATGCACGAATGTTCGCAGCGGTTTGACCAACTAAATGCTTATCACAACCTTTCAGTGTAATTTCAGTTTGGCTAGGAGTTTCACAAGTAATTCCTTCAGGAATTACGTGTTTGATTGGGTGTGAAAAACCTAAAGATAAATCTAATGATTTACCCGCAGCTTTGGCACGGTAACCAACACCTTGTAAAACTAATTTCTTTTCAAAACCTTTGCTAACACCTTCAACCATATTATTGATTAAAGCACGTGTAGTACCGGCTTGAGCCCAAGCGCCTTTAACATCAGCAACGATATTAGTAATAATGTTGTTTTCTTCTTGAGAAACAACAACGTCACTATGGATCGTGCGAGATAATTCGCCTATTGGACCTTTAACTGTAATGTCTTGACCTGATAACGTAATGGTAACGCCAGCAGGAACAACGACAGGTGCTTTTGCAACACGAGACATATTATTCTCCTTACTCTACGAAACCAAGAACTTCACCGCCAATACCCGCAGAGCGAGCGGCGCGATCCGTCATCAAACCTTTAGAAGTCGAAATAATCGCAATACCCATGCCAGCAAGAACTTTAGGAAGTTCATCACAGCTTTTGTATATACGAAGACCAGGACGTGAAACACGTTTGATCACTTCAATTACTTCTTTACCTTCAAAATACTTCAATTCAACAGATAGCTCTGGCTTTACTTCGCCTGCTACTGAAAAATCTGAAATATAACCTTCTTCTTTAAGTAAGTTAGCAATTGCAACTTTTACTTTTGAAGATGGCATTGTAACTGCAACTTTTGCTGCAGATTGACCGTTGCGGATGCGTGTAAACATGTCCGCGATAGGATCAGTCATCATAACCATTTACTCCCGTGAATTACCAACTAGCTTTCTTAAGACCTGGAACTTCACCACGCATCATAGTTTCGCGTAATTTAATACGACTCAAACCGAATTTACGTAAGAATCCATGTGGACGACCAGTAATGTTACAACGGTTACGTTGACGACTACTGCTCGAATCACGAGGTAAACTTTGAAGTTTCAATACAGCATCCCAGCGATCTTCTTCAGAAGAATCAACACCAGAGATGATTGCTTTTAACGCAGCACGCTTTTCAGCATATTGTGCTACTAACTTGGTTCTTTTAGCTTCACGAGCTTTCATTGACGATTTAGCCATAACTCTACACCTTCTTCTTGAACGGGAAACTAAAGGCAGACAATAAAGCATGTCCTTCTTCGTTATCTTTCGCGCTAGTAGTAATAGTGATATCTAATCCGCGAATTTTATCGATTTTATCGTATTCGATTTCCGGGAAGATAATTTGCTCACGAACGCCCATGCTGTAGTTACCACGGCCATCAAATGACTTTGGATTTAAACCACGGAAATCACGGATACGAGGGATAGAAATAGAGATTAAACGCTCTAAAAATTCCCACATACGCTCGCCGCGTAGAGTTACTTTTGTACCAATAGGGTAGCCTTCACGAATTTTGAAGCCCGCAACTGATTTGCGTGCTACTGTCGTGAGCGGCTTTTGCCCTGAGATTGCAGTAAGATCATTTGTGGCGTGCTCTAATACTTTCTTATCAGAAATTGCTTCACCAACACCCATGTTAAGGGTGATCTTTTCAATCCGAGGGACTTGCATGACACTTTTATAACCAAATTGCTTTTGCAATTCAGCTACAACTGTATCTTTGTAAAAATCATGCAGTTTCGCCATCGTTTACTCCAATTAWATTAATTCGTTRTCAGAYTTGAAGAAACGAACTTTTTTGCCGYYTTCAAYTCTAAAACCAACGCGGTCAGCCTTGCCCGATTTCGGGTTAAGGATAGCTACGTTAGAMACYTGTAAAGGTGCTTCTTTTTCAACAATKCCACCAGGCTGCTGTAACTGWGGTACAGGCTTAGTGTGCTTYTTGATTAAATTAACGCCTTCTACGWATACTTTGCCRSYTTCAACWAGAACTTTAGTAACTTTACCAGTTTTGCCCTTGTCTTTGCCTGCAAGTATAACTACTTCATCATCACGACGAATCTTAGATGCCATTATCGTGACTCCTTATAGTACTTCAGGTGCTAATGATACGATCTTCATAAATTTTTCATTACGAAGTTCACGTGTCACAGGCCCGAAAATACGAGTACCAATTGGTTGTAAGTTWGCATTYAAMATTACAGCCGCRTTTTCRTCAAAACGGATRGCAGAACCATCTGWACGACGAAYACCTTTCTTAGTGCGCACCACTACCGCAGTAWSAACATCACCTTTTTTTACTTTMCCGCGAGGACTTGCTTCCTTYACGGCAACTTTGATGATRTCWCCAATGCGTGCATAGCGACGGTGCGAGCCACCAAGAACCTTTATACATTGAACACGCTTAGCGCCACTGTTATCAGCAACATTCAGCTGTGATTGCATTTGGATCATTGATTTTTTGCTCCATTGTTATCTTTTTACCTACATGCTTTCAAAAGAAAACAACCAGTAAAACAAAAAGATAAGTTATAATTCAAGGCCAGAAATTTGACCCGTCACTGCCTTTAAAAGACTACCCACCACTGAGAATACAAGTTAACTAACTAACACTCAAAGCGAGCGGGCGCGAGATTATAACACCGCTATAGATAAAGTGGTAGTTTAATTAACTAAAAAACAATCAAGTGTATTAATTTTTCACCTAATGAATATAACAACCTCCATAGAATGCCAGTAAAATAAAATCATCCTCTAACTTCACTAATTTAGTCATACGTAGTAATACGCTCAAAAATTGGTATGTTTTCTGTTCGAAGAGTAAGCTTTTACTTCATTTATAGCCAAGCACCTCAATATGCGAACGTCAAGATAATAGAATTACTACTGGTGCGTTAAAAAGTAAAAAGTCTAAGTATTCATCAAATACTTAGACTTTTTTATAACGCATATTGGTAACAGATCATTTAGAAGATTAAAAAATAGAACCTATTTCCAAATGAACCATCCCTACACTTAAGTCATCAGAGTGGCTCATACTAATCCAATTCTGCTGGTAACTAGCACGAAAGAACATGCTGTTATCTAACTCATAACGCACACCCGCCGCTAGATTATAAGAGAAACGTGTATCATCGAATGTATTTTGATCGCCTATACACTGGCGCCCCCACCACGGATCATACCAACAAAAATAGTCAGGAGGACCATCGGCAATATTACTATCAAGATAAGTCCACCCAATACCCGCTTGCACAAACGGTGTAAATTGTTCAGTCATCAAATTATAAACAACATTAAATTGGCTGTTGTATAAGTCCATATTATGCCTAATATGGTAAGAATCATTATTATCTTCCTTGGTTAAAGTAGCATCATAATCGGGTGTTGTGGCCGAAAACTGATAATTAACTAAAACATGTGGGTTAACATTATAGCCTAAGGTAAAACCCCAGCCAATATCACTGTCTATTTCAACGCCTGAACCGTTCTTACCGTCAAAATCTGTTGATAAGCTGTTTAGTAATTGAAAACTTGCTTCCCATTTACCATCACGTTTAGTGTATTTAGCTTGAGAGTCAACACTATAACTAAGTGCTAATAAAGCTATAATGCTTAAAAGAACGAGCCATTTTTTTGCTAACATATATAAATATCCTTTTAAAATTAGTAACCAAATTACTTTGTCGCACGAGAGACATATTCACCCGAACGTGTATCTACTTTAACTTTTTCACCTATTTGTACAAATAAAGGCACACGAATGACAGCACCCGTTGCTAATGTAGCAGGTTTTCCACCAGTACCCGCTGTATCACCTTTAAGGCCAGGATCTGTTTCAGTAATATCTATTTCAACAAAATTAGGTGTTGTCACTGAAATAGGAGTATTGTTCCATAAGGTGATAGTACAAACATCACCTTCAACTAACCATTTCACGGTATCAGCAACCGCTTTTTCATCCGCGCCAATTTGTTCAAAGGTTTCATTATTCATGAAATGCCAGAACTCACCATCAGCATAAAGATAAGCTAACTCTACCTCCATTACATCAGCACCTTCAACTGACTCGCCAGATTTAAAGGTTTTCTCTAACACTTTACCTGAAATTAACTTACGAATTTTAACGCGGCTGAACGCTTGCCCCTTGCCTGGTTTCACCAATTCATTTTCAATAATGTTACATGGTTCGCCATCAAGCATGATTTTAAGTCCAGCTTTAAACTGGTTGGTACTGAAATTCGCCATAAGTGTACTCTTTTATTAATTGTTGATAACCTTTAAACTACACAGCAGAGCTAAATCATAACTGAGTAGAAACTTACCATTGGAATTAGAATTACCGCAGATAATAACCCAAATAGACAACGATTTGCATCTTTGTGAACAAAAATTATGGCAAAAAGATTTGCAAGAAATCATTACTGAGCCAGAAGAATTACTCTCCTTAGTGAATATTAATCCAGAACAGTATTTACAACATTTTAAGGCACGACAATTATTTCCAGTGCGAGTACCGCTACCTTTTATTAAACGAATTAAAAAAGGCGATATTGACGATCCACTTTTAAAGCAAGTAATGCCATTATCAAATGAGTTTGTTATTAGTGAAGGTTTTGTTGCAGATCCATTGCAAGAGCATGATACTGTCGCAACAGGGTTACTGCATAAATATAAAAATCGTGTGTTAATGATAGTAAAATCAGGCTGTGCGATAAACTGCCGCTATTGTTTTCGTCGACACTTTCCTTATCAAGATAATAGCCCGAGCAAGCAACATTGGCAGTCCGCTTTAAACTACATAGCAAAACATAAAGAAATATCTGAAGTAATTTTTAGCGGTGGTGATCCCTTAATGGCCAGCGATCAACATTTAGCATGGCTAGTTAAACAAATAGAACAAATCTCTCACATTAAGTGGCTACGCATCCATACAAGGTTACCCGTGGTAATACCGAACCGCATCACAACTGGTTTAGTTGCTTTACTCAAAAATAGTCGTTTGAAGGCCACCATGGTACTACATATAAACCATGGTAATGAAATTGATGATGATTTTACTGCAGCACTTGAACCATTGCGCGATGCTAGAATTCCATTGTTCAATCAAAGCGTTTTACTTAAAGGCATAAATGATAGAGCCAAGACGTTGATTGAGCTAAGCGAAAAAATGTTTTATGCCGGTATTCAGCCCTATTATTTACACCTTTTTGATCCCGTACAAGGGGCTGCGCATTTTGATGTAAAAGAAGAGGTCGCCGTTAACATCATGAACGAAATGCTTGCGACATTACCGGGGTTTTTAATGCCTAAGCTTGTAAGAGAAATTGCAGGACAAACTAACAAAACGCCAATTAATCTGACATAATTCTCTGAAGGTCGTACTTTAACAATATATACATATAGTAGACAATGCAGAGTGCATATTATTCTGTACGATCATATTATTAACCATTCAAACCAACAAAGAAACACTATGACCAAAGCAATAGAGCAACAATTAATCGAAAACATTTCAGTAATATTAAAAAAATCATTAACCGCAGACGCCACTTTAGCCGATCTACGCGAGAAGAAGAAAGCCAGTTTTGAAGCCATTTTCAAAAAAGATGCTGGTTTTACTTGTTCTGCCAACACCTTTCAACCTTATGTTCAAGAAATTGCTGACGATTTCCTACATTGGCAAGAAAATAAAGCCCAACAACAATTACTCATTCCACTGGTGAAAAAAATTGAACAGTTATTCACTGTGTTGGCCGGTTTTGAGCAAAGCCATCATGCCTAACACTTAAATAATTTACGCTACTCTATCGCTAACAATTTGTAGTGGGCAATTATGCTGTTCAAGCAATGATAAAATAGTTAAGTTTAACTGATTTATTTCATTTAAATAAACATCAAAATTAGTGGTTTTTACATACAATAGGATATTAAGTTCTATTCCCATGTGTGTACATGCTTTGATATGTACCCGTTGTGGTTCAACTGATAATGTATCTATACTGGAAAAATATTCACGTAAAGCGCTCAATAAAGCATCTATATTCGTTTTAGAGCACGTTGGTATTAAATACATTTTAGGGCGAAAAGATATTCTTTCACGTTCTGAAAAGTTCTCAATTTCCATATCAACAAATTTTGCATTGGCAATATAAATCACTGTTCTATCTAGTGTTCTTATTCTCGTAGCACGTAAACCAATTTCCTCGACCACACCTAAGTGTTTACCAAACCGACAAAAATCGCCTATTTTTACAGGAGCAGAGGTATATAAAGTTATCGCACCAATAATATTTTCGACCGTTTTTTGTGCCGCAAGGGCAATAGCTAAGCCACCAAGGCCTAAACCAGTAAGTAAAGTGGCCGCATTAAAACCTAAATTTTCAAACCAAATCAAGGCAGTTGACACTATTATGATCGATTTTGCCACTGTACCTGCAGGTCTTAATAAATAAACAGCTAATGGCTTATCCTTCTTAACAAAGCGCTCAGCCATTTTAACTTTCAGTAAATCGACTAAACGAAATAATACCCACAACCACGCAATAGTCAGTAACGTTGCCCCTTCAGCCACCGCTTTAGATTCATGGGTAGAATTGGCTTCAGGAATGAAGTATCTGAGTAAAACTACAGTCAGTAATAACGCGAGTGGCTTTTCAATAAACTGCTGAGTCTCCAGCGAAACACTAGGCTTGAAACGTTTTAATATATAACTAAATCCTAAGGTGAAAACTTTAGCAATAATAAAAAAAACAAAAATCATGTATATAAAATAAAGCCATTGCCATAATTTTACTCCCAAAAAACTCATTGCGGGTGAGTTTTTTGATAACCATTCGCCTAATGGGGTATATGAATACTCAAGGCTTAACCTTGGTATTTTTGCAACCGTAGAGTTAGAAACTTTCCAAATTTTAACTTTATCTTCTTTACGTGGTACACGCTGAAGGTATAATTTTACCGAACCGCTTTTGGTTGTTATATTGCCAAAAAATTCTCGGTAACTAGGGACATTCTTTTCATTTAGATCACCTTGAGGCTCATCGCTGAGATCATTCAGATCAATCCATATAGTTCTACTTAATACCACATAAAGTTGACGAGCTAGCTCTTCTTTCCCAATATCGAGTATCTCTTCAGGTAAGTTTCTATAATCAAGGTAATTAGTTGCTGTTATATAATCTTGTTTTTTTACAGCAGATAAAAAGCCTTGAAAACTACTTCTTGGTTGACCTCGCCTGTATTTATCCTCAGTTACATTTTCGTCGATAAAAGACTCATCTTCAGCTGTCTCTTCCTTTGGCTGAATTTTTTCATTTAATATATCTTTCAAAGAAACTTTAGGTGTTTGCTGTTCTTGTGCATACAGAGCATTGGAAAAAAGTAAAATAAACAGATAAAACAATATGGATAAGGAAGATTTCATGAACAATTCCGAAAAAGAAATATAACAATAAGTTTACACAGGTAATTAATTAACCTCAAGATGACCATTTTATTTGTGCAATAAAATAGCTGTGGGAGCAGGTTTTTTTTATAGGTTTGTTAAGAAAGTGACTTAAACTATTTAAAAGTGCCTGAAACTAAGCACCTAACATTTTCATAGCCTAATGATTAATGACAGTACTTTACATTGCGGCCCATCATAAAAGTCATCTCTTTGATTACAATTTAATCTGACGTAACTATACTACCATCAGCATTAACAACCTGAATAATGAAATAAAAGTAAATGTTAATTCGTTTGATAAAATTGTTTCATTACATTTGCTACAATCTTAGCGGCACGCTGTTGGCGTTGCTCTGGTGTCAGCTCAGCTTTAGCAAACCCTTGCGCTATACCTCGCCATACTCGTTGCCCAGTAACGCCATCTTCAATATAAACTAAAAAGCTGCCTTTTTTTAAATCTAATTTTTCCGGTAGGCCCGGCGTAACACCAAATTTTTCACTAATTTTTTTATCCGAAAAATCATCCGCAAGCGCAATACCAAAGCCTACATAAAAAGCAGGTTGTTGCCCTTTCCGCCCATTAATATAACCATTTTTTGTTAAGTCATTCACAATAGCCTTGCTATAAATATGATAAATGGCTTGAGTTTGTTCTGCCTTTAAAGATGTTTCTTTGACATATTTTGGGGAAAGTAAAAATAAACTATCTTGAGGGTAACTGACAGGCAAATCTCTAACACTAGAAATAGCGAGCTGATTGTTATTTTGTTTATATTCAGGTGTCACTTGCACACAACCAGTGATTATCCAGCTAGACAAAATCATCACAAATAAACTGATATTTTTCTTCATTATTCAATCCTAGAAATGTTTAAGCTAGACTATCATATTCGTTACTAACTTATTGCAACGAGACAAAGTAAGTATCAATACAACCATTTTATAGCCTTATAAATCGCGTATTCTACGCTAAAATAGTAGTTGTTTTTTTAATTTTAAGATTATTTTTAAAATAATTAAATAAATTTGTGAGCTGATGAGTTACTCTTCCGCTATAAAATCATAAATTAAATAAAATCACATAAAACTCTACAAGGATTTATCCATGAAAACACTTAAAATAACTCTCTTAGCAGCATTAATCAGTTCTCCGTTAGCCGCTGAAACCATCGATAAAACATGGGAAGTGGGTGTATTTGGTGAATACATCAAATCAAGTACAAATAAAGATAACCAAGCAGACTGGCAACAAATTGAAGCTGGTAGAGGCCTTGGCATTGATTTAGAAAAAATAATTAATGAACAATGGAATGCTCGTTTTGAATTAGCGAAAACTCGTTACGATATTCAAAATGGTAATGATACTGATTACGGTACGCGATTCGGCCTTGATGCCATTTATAAAATTGAAGATTCAGGTCTATATCTTTTTGCCGGTGTAAAGCGGTTTAACAATGTAAAAAGTTACAATGCCGTAAATGTCGGTGCTGGATATGACTATCAAATAAATGATCGCTTTTCTTTCTATAGTGAAGCGGTTGTTTATCGTGATGTAGATTATGGTTACACCGATCAAGGCATTAAATTTGGCTTAAAATACGCCTTTGGTGATGTGAAAAAAACCGCTACTTCTAGTCAACCTGTACAACAGGAAGTCATATCAGCCCCCGTTGAAAAGGAAGTCATTACCGCTGCAGCTGTGCCAGTAGCAATGATAATTGATAGCGATAATGACGGTATTAGTGATAAAAATGACAATTGTAAAAGTACACCAGAAAACGTAAAAGTTGACTCAAAAGGTTGTCCACTATTTTTAGAAACAGCTGTAGATGTTGATTTGAACGTGGCATTTGAAACTAATAGCGCACAATTGAAAACAGAATCAATGAGTGATATTCAACGTTTAGCTGATTTCATGACGGAATACAAAAATACAAGTGTTGTTATTGAAGGACATAGCTCTGCTGTCGGTAGTGCAAAATACAACTTAACACTTTCACAAAAACGTGCTGATGCAGTTAAAAATGTATTAATTAATAAGTTTAATATAGAGACAAGCCGTTTATCTTCGAAAGGCTTTGGTGAAACACAGTTAATTTCTAAAGGAAATACTAAAACCGATCATGAAGCAAACCGTCGAGTAGTTGCAAAAATTGAAGCAACCATTAAAAAAATGATGATTAAAGGCTAAAAATAACATCACATATAGTAGTGAGGTGAAGTAAATACACTTGACGATATCCACGACTATAAATAAAAAACCCGAATATTGCTATTCGGGTTTTTGTTAAAATACATAAAGGTAATAACACAGACTGTACAATTAATGAAAACTTCCTGATAGCTCATCCCCTTTTACTTCATTTAATACCCTTCTGACAATATTGATCGCCATAATAGTTATTTGAATAATTACAATTAACCGCTTCTTTTTTAGAGTTAGCATTGATTAAGTTAACTATTGATTTTAGCTTGTTAAGGATGTTTTTCATATTTATCACCTGTTGATTTAAGATGATACTATGTTGACCTATCGTTAAGGTTCAGTAAATCAAGTAAAATTAAATATATACTTCTATAAAATTGAACTAAATAGTATTTAGCCCTAACGACACTTTTTGGTTAATTGTTCAGTAAAAATATCTTTAAGTATGGTCAATTCATTGGTTCTGACATAATTTGGTCTGATCACTAAAGCAATAGTTCGGTGTGGGCCGGGTTCATTTAAATGAATAGCCCTTAATTCTGATTCGTTGTAGATTAATTGATCTAACGCCATTTGTGGTACTAGTGTTGTCCCCAGTTTACCTGCCACCATCTGAATTAAGGTATGTAAACTCGCTGAATCAAAATCAGAATCTTGCTTCTTGTTTTGCAAACTACACGCCGCTAATGCGTGTTCTTTTAAACAATGACCGTCTTTTAACAGCATGAGCTTTTCAATTTCCAAGTCATCACTGGTAATTTCCTGCACTTTACTTGGGCACTCATCTTTATGACATACCCAATAAAAATCTTCTTGCCAAAAATCAAACCGCATTAACCCCTCGATAGGAAAAGGCAATGCGAGTATCGCTGCATCAATCTCTCCAGTTCGTACCTTTTCAACTAGAGTATGGGATTGCTCTTCAATAATTCTTAACTTAAAACTCGGATATTGCTTTCTTACTTCAGGTAGTACTTTAGGTAAAAGATAAGGACCAATGGTCGGGATCACTCCGATAGACATAGCGCTAGAAAAAGGTTCTTTATTGATTTGTGATATTTGCATCAACTCGTCTAATTCCAGTTTCACCCTCTTAGCTTTATTAAGTATCAACTGGCCATTATCGGTGATTAATACTTGTTTGTTATTACGTTCAAATATAGTGAGACCTAACTGTTTCTCAAGTTCGTTTATTGCCGTACTCAATGCTGATTGAGACACATTGCACGCCTCTGCAGCCTTTTTAAAGTGTAACGTTTTTTCAATGGCTAGTGCGTAGTGCAGCTGTTTGATGGAGATCATAATTCTAATGATAACTTTTATTGAACATAGATTTTATTTTAATCAAAATTACAGAATTAGTCACCTTCTTTCCTAAAAGCCTATTTTACATAGTATTTAGATAATTCGAAGATGAGACTAAACACAAGTTCACTCTTCTTATATTAACCATTCATTATTTAATAGTTCTATTTTTTAGAATGTTAAAATCTATTTAATCAATTTTATTAATTTATCACTTAACTTTACTATACCCACATCGAAAACAAACATACTTTTTAAACCCGATAAATACAAAATTTCAATTTTAACTTTAATTTAAATAAACGAGGAAATATCCCATGGCTCAAATAGGCAAAACTATCCCAGAATTTAACGCACAAGCATTCCATAACGGTGAGTTTGTTGAAGTAACTTCTGAAGGCGTAAAAGGTAAATGGTCAATATTTTTATTCTACCCTGCTGACTTCACTTTTGTTTGCCCTACTGAATTAGAAGACATGGCAAATCAATATGTCGAATTACAAGAGCTAGGTGTTGAAGTATACGCAGTATCAACAGATACCCATTTTTCACACAAAGCATGGCATGACTCTTCAGAAGCCATTGGAAAAATAAAATTTCCAATGATTGGTGATCAAACAGGTAACATTACTCGTGGCTTTGATGTCATGATTGAAGAAGACCACATGGCACACCGTGGCACTTTCTTAGTAGACCCTGACGGCGTTATCCAAGTTGCCCATATTCATGCCGGTGGTATAGGTCGAAGTGCTAAAGATATGGTTCGTAATGTAAAAGCGGCACAATATGTTCGTGAGAATGACGGTGAAGTTTGTCCTGCCGCTTGGGAACAAGGCGAAGCAACACTAACACCTAGTTTAGATTTAGTTGGTAAAATCTAAACGTCCTTCTATGATTAGCGGAAATTGGTATTATTTTTAACGATGCTTTTCCGCCTTATTTCACCAGTTAAAATTACTTATATTAGCGAAACTTATTACCATTTAAAGGACAGAATTTCATATACATCTTGATTGGTAATGAGTCTAAACTAAGTGAGCTAAGCAGTAAGGTACTCCTATGTTAAGCAAAGATATTCTAAACGCAGTAAAAACTTATACTCAAAACATGACTAACAAAGTATCACTAGTTTTACAGACTGGTGAACATGAAAAACGTCCAGAATTAAAAGAATTTTTAACACAACTCTGTTCAATATCAGAAAATTTAATTTTAGTTGAACGTAATGATAATTTACGTAGTCCAATTACTTTTTATCTAGAAGTTGAAGACAAAAATAATGGTATTTATTTTTCGGGCATCCCGAGTGGTCATGAATTTAATTCACTTATTCTAGCAATATTACAGTCTTCAGGCACTGTACTTAAACTTGATAGCACCTTAACTAAAATGGTACGAAAAATAACAGAAACTTTACACTTTGAAGTGTTTATTTCGTTAAGTTGTCATAATTGTCCTGACGTAGTCCAATCGTTAAACCAGTTTGCTTTACTGAATAATAACATCAGTACAGAAATGATCGATGGTGGTTTATACCCTGACCTTATCAACGAGCGCAACATTCAAGGCGTGCCAAGTGTTTATCTTAATGGCAAGTTGTTTGCTAACGGTAAAATAGATACCGCACAGTTAGTTGATAAGCTTATTGAGCGTTTTCCTTATATTATCGACAGTAGCGATACTGAACAGTTACCACTACAAGATATTACCGTCATTGGCGCAGGCCCTGCGGGTGTTGCTGCCGCAATTTATGCCGCGCGTAAAGGGCTAAACGTCACCATGATCGCGGATAGAATTGGTGGTCAAGTCAAAGATACGGTTGGAATTGAAAACCTAATTTCAGTCCCTAAAACTACGGGTACAGAACTAACAGGCAATATGCAGGCTCACTTGAATGACTACGATATCACGATCAAAGAATTTTTACGTGTCGACAAAATAGAGAAAGGTTATCCTGAAAGTAACGCACCTAAAAAGCTGCATCTTTCTAGCGGTGAAGTCATTGAATCTAAAACGATAATTATTGCTACTGGGGCAAAATGGCGTGAGCTTGGTATACCCGGAGAGAAAGAAAATATAGGCTCAGGCGTTGCTTATTGCCCACATTGTGATGGTCCATTTTTCAAGGGTAAAGACGTGGCCGTTGTTGGTGGTGGTAATTCAGGTATAGAAGCCGCATTAGATTTAGCGGGTATGGTTAATCATGTAACTGTATTTGAATTTTTACCCCAATTAAAAGCCGATCAAGTTTTAGTAGAGAAAGCTGAAGCACATGACAGAATCACAATTATCAAAAATGTCGCTACGAAAGAAGTTATTGCTGAAAAAGGTAAAGTTGTTGCGCTTGCCTATGAAGATAGAGCATCTGGTGAAGTAAAACAGCAACACTTATCAGGTATTTTTGTACAAATTGGCTTACTACCAAACAGTAGCTTTTTAAATGGTGTTGTTGAGCGCACCCCGCAGGGTGAAGTTATTATTGATGAGAGATGTCAGACAACAGAGCCTGGTATATTTGCCGCGGGTGATGTATCGACCGTACCTTATAAACAAATAGTTATTGCTATGGGTGAAGGTGCCAAAGCATCACTGTCTGCATTCGATTATATTATTAGAGAAAGCTAGCGCTAATAATTATCCTGAACTAATTAAGTACAAGTTAGTTCAGGTACTATTTGCCAATAGCGCATTGCTAAAATTTATAATCATTTAATCCGTTATTAATAAAGGTATTATCCAATAAATCAAATATTTCTAATAGAAATTTATGAGCATTGTTTGAGAAAAAAGTAAGCATAGCAACTGATGAACCAGAAAAAAGGCTATTCATTGAACCTACTGTATTTAAAACTTGCAGTGACACAAAATATGTCAAGACTCACGACAAGTCCCAAAATAGTCTTTTAACTTATTCAGCCGTTGCTGTTTTATTTGAACCCGATATATTACTTTGTTGTAACAACCTGATATGTTGATCCTTCATATACATTGGATGGTATGGCCCAACAGGCATACTACCAATAAATCGTCCATTTGCTTGTTTAGCATAAACCGTATAATCAGCCGCAGCAGTATTGATTGCTGTTGCTATAGCACTAACTAATAAACCAGCTATTCCGCCGCCGCCATTTACTGATAAATCGACAACAACCGCACCATTGTATTGCCATAAAACCTCAGAGGTTTTGGTTGACTTTATCTCTGCATCGATAGAAACCGTTAGTGTTGAGGCTAAAACAGTATAGGAAGTATCCCACTTAACTATTTTTGTAAATAATACTGCGTCAGCACCAAAATATTCATGAAATTTATTTAGTGGTACATTATAAACTAGCTCACTATCATAAATGCCTTGCTGTCTTAATACATCAGCAGTAAGTTGATAAGGAAAGGTATAATAACCTTGTAACGCAATAGGCATTTCAACTGTCGTTGAATAATAATCTTTTGCTTCAGCATCGGTACTTAGATTTATTGGTGGCATAACAAGAAGTGAGCGAGGCTTTTCTTGGTACATTTTAGGGAACTCTTCACCTTTTGTTATGTAAGTAGGAGTTACACAACCGCTAAGAAGTACTATAGATAGGGTTAACAGTACGATTTTTATTTTTGTTATGGTATTCATTTCTTATTACCCCTTCGCTTTTGCTTTTTGAATTAAGTTTTCCATAAATCTACTTGATTCAGGGTAAGTACTTTTTTCTTGCTCAAAAAATTCAATTGCCTTTGAGTAATGGTTTGCTTTTAACTGAATGTAACCTAAGTTTGCGTAAATTCCCGGTGGAACTCTTACCGCTTTCGCATTTGATTTTTTAATAATGCTTTCTAATGAACTCTGCCATTGAGCATCACTTTCATCACCACTTACTTTTTTCAGGTTGTAAAAACTTTCAGAATAATTTTCATACATATACATTGGTGGTGGTGTTGTATTACAGCCACTAAGAATAGCGGTAAATAACAAAAGTGTTAATACTAATTTCATGTGAATCCTTTTACTGTTTTAATTATTATGGGGAATGTTTATTTCTTTCTCGTGACCATCACCAAGTAATACGTTACGTTGAACAACCATATTGCCTTGTTTAGTCACTATGATTGTATGCTTACCCGGGGTTACTTTATATTGTTGTTTAGGGCCTGCTTTGGTTACCACAAATGATGGTGCGCCATCAATAGAAACTTCAGCGCCTATAATGTCTCCTGAGAAATAAAGATAAGATACTGGTTCAGCCGTCGTTTGACCTGAACTATAAGTATTGTAACTACTACAAGCAGATGTAATAGCCAGTAGTGAAAATATAAATAATGTCTGAAGAATATTCATTTTAGCTCCCTTGTGTTATTTAACAATTTCTTGAATAAACAAATCTTTATAATCATTTCCTTTGATATAGGCATCTAAGTTTCCATCAATAATCTGACTAAATGAAACTTCTGATTCTGGTGAGTCACCAAATGAGCTTAAAACTTTAACTGTGGCAATTTTTTTACCGGGTAAAGTGATAAACATTCCTGTTTGAGGATTCTTAACTTTTTTGCCTGACTTAACTACCTCAAAAATTGACCCTTGTGTAATATTTTGAGATTTACCACCAGAGATTATTAAATTACCTTCATCATAAGAAAGAATATAAGAACGCCATGTTTTACCTAACATATTTTCAATAATATTCGATGCTAAATCAGTAATAGCAACATCTATTACCTTGTCATTTAAGGAACTGTCATAAGCCGCTTTATCACCTACACCTAGTACAGTACCGGCTTCTGAATAAGCTATGCCTTTACCTTTTTCTGAATAAATAATTTGACCTGTAGATACATCAATAATGCGAATATTTACCGTAGCATTAGCTTCTTGGCGTTTAACACGTGAGAAAACCCCTACATCACTAACTTCTTTGCGTCCGAATTCCGTAATTGAACCAACAATTAAAAAATCGGCGGCATTATTTAGGGCCGAACTGCCTGACATGGAAAGTTCTTTTTCAATTTTTGTTAGGTCAGCACGCTCAAGCATGATGAATTTACCTGTTTCAAATAGTTTAGATGAAAGAATATCCATGGCTTGTTTACCAATACGATTATTATCATTATCAATAAAAAAACTTTGTCCATAGGTTGTTTCGTTAGTGAAACGTCCAATAGCAACTTTTCTTTTTAGATATTTAGTTTGATTGGCAGTTTCTGCGATTGTTTTACTTACGGTAGGGGGTTGAACAGGTGTTTTGTAGATTTCTTTTTTGTCGACTGTTGCACAACCAGTAAAGATTAGACTAACTGATATAGCGAATATTAGAATTTTGTGATTCATATCTTTCCTTGATAATATTAATAATTGAAAGGATACTAACACGGATCAAATAAAAGCTACTATTGTTATTAAATCAACCCAAAAAATGGTTAACCTTCCAATCTTAAAGCTAGCCTTTAATGCCTGATATTTGCTGCTCTCTCTTTTTTGCGAAAAAATACATAATAATATATAAAGCGTCCCAATTTCATTTAATGTTGGAAAGTATTACAGCTAATATTTGTTTACAATACAGTCTGTTCAATTAGCCTTAAAAATATTTTAATACATAACTTTTTATCAAGGTGACCTCCCCCCTATTCGCATAGCTCCTTTCAATAAACACTGACATTTTTATCTTGCTGAGTATATTGTCGAATGTGAGATTGAACATTCACCTCAATTATGACTGGCGTGTATGCGTCTGGGCGACAACACATATTTGTAGCAATGAAATCGTACAGCTATAATCTAAAAAGTTACCTTTTTTTGAAATGACGAGTGTTCTTTACTATACGCTTACAAGAGTGAGTTGCTATCATGATTGAACTTAAGATACGAGCAGTAGGCTCTGGGTTGGGGGTGGAACTGCCACCTGAAGTGCTCAAGCACCTGGAAGCTACTAAGGGGGAGAGCATCTTCCTTGAATATATGTTTAATGGCAGCTACAGGCTGGCAAAACATGATGCAGAGTCTGTTGAGCAAACGATGTTGATTGATGGGCAGATGCATGAGGAAGATGCTTGAATAGTTAGCTGCATGAATATGAGTACTGAACGGAAATCTTGTTTATGGTTATTTAATAAACATAGCTAAGATAAACACTATATTTTGACAGATATTTTTTGGTGTAAGAAAGCGACTATACCCAAAACACCTCAACATGCGGGTTTCAGGACGCCCAAACTAAAGTAAGCGCATTATAAAAATATGAATATGGCGATCGCTACAAAAAAGTGCTTAAGCATATTTAAGCAGTCAGAGAAACTTTATTAATAAACGATATCGATCCTGAAGAAGTAAATGGTGAGATAAACCCCGAACATACACCGCGTTCGAGTTATTAATAATATAAAAATAATCTCCGCATTGATATTGTCAAGTTATCGAAGCCATAGTGAAGTATGAGATAAGCCGAAGATGAAACATATAAAATGTATTCCGCTCCCCCTTTTCTACGCATTAGCCACACTGACGGTTTTGCTGGTAACACTACGCCAAAGAGATTTAATAATCTCTACTACAATAATTAAATCTCTTTAATGAACACTTTTGATTTTCGCTGAAAATTATACATTTTTTGTTTACCTTCAGGGAGCTTGTTCATCGGTTGCTCAAGAAAGCCTTGCTCAAGAAACCAATGACCACTTACCGTTGTTAACACAAATATAGAGGTTAATTGCTGTTGCCTAGCAACATTTTCCAAAGCTGCCATCAAACGTCCACCGCGATTACCTTTGCGGTAATCTGGGTGAATAGCAACACAGGCTACCTCACCCATTTTCGCATCCGAATAGGGATATAAAGCGGCACAAGCAATAATAACGTCTTCTTTTTTAAGTACGGTAAACTTATCAATTTCTACTTCAAGTAATTCACGTGAACGTTTGACTAAAACACCTTCAGCCTCAAGCGGAGCAAGTAGTTCCAAAATACCGCCAACATCATCAATAGTCGCTATCGCTATTTGTTCTTTATAGTCTTTAGCAATCAAAGTGCCTGCGCCATCACGAGTAAAAAGCTCTTGCAATAATGCAGTGTCACTTTGATAACTCACACAATGACAACGTTCAACGCCATTTTCACCACACTGAATGATTGCGCGTAGCAATAACTGACGTACATGGCAATCTTTCTCATCCAATAAGGTTTTAACAGTACGCACACTACAACTTCGGATCAATTCGCCTGTTTTAGCTAATAAACCATCGTCTTGAGTTAAGGTGATCAATTTATCCGCTTTTAACGCGATAGCCGTTTGCGCAGCTACATCCTCTAACGCAAGATTAAATACTTCACCCGTAGGTGAGTAACCAATTGGTGACAATAAAACAATTGAGCCATAATTTAGCTGCATGTTAATGCCATCAGAGTCAATTCTGCGCACAGTACCGGTATATTTGTAATCGACACCATCACGAACGCCCATAGGCTTGGCAATCACAAAATTTCCCGTGCTCACCCGAATTTGTGAGCCATACATAGGTGAGTTAACTAAGCCGGTACTTAATAAAGCTTCAATATGTAAACGTAAAGAACCAATCGCATCTTTTACCGCCACTAGCGTATCAGCGTCAGTTACCCGAATATTATCTTCAATTACTTGGTTAATATTTCGCTGTATCATGCGTTCTTCAATTTGTGGACGTGCGCCATGCACCACCACTAACTTAACGCCTAAACTACGTAATAAAGAAATATCATGAATAATATTGGCAAAATTTGCGTGTGAAACAGCTTCTCCGCCAAACATTAATACTACAGTCTTACCACGATGCGCATTAATATAAGGCGCAGCATTTCTAAACCATTTTACATTGTTTTTATTATTATCCATGATCTCTATTTCTTTTTCCTAAGCCGTGCCTGAACGATCAACAATGTATGCCATTGCTACTTCATCAGCGGGATCTTTATGCGGACTTTGTTCACTGTCTTCAATAATATTGTCAGCCAGAGAGCTTTTTTCAATTAAGGAAAAATCAAGCTTTTTAAAGAATTCAGGTACATACGTTAATACAATTATTTTTTGCAGTTCCATTTGATGCGCAAACTCAAGTAAGTATTGTACTAAAGCTTGGCCTTGCCCTTGACCATGAGCTGACTTATCAATCACAATTGAGCGTATTTCAGCTAAACCTGTTTGATAGATATATAAAGAAGCACAACCGACAACATCACCGTCAACTTCAGCAACCACAAAGTTTTGAATATCATGAATAATATTGTCACGTGAACGTGGTAATATTTCGCCTTTATCCGCCCAATAATCGACTTGTTGATAAATTTTATCAACATCAGACATACGTGCTCTTCGCACCGAAAGTGCCGCAGCTTTTTGCGCATTTAAACGTTGTTTAACCTGTTTTAACGCCATGTTAATTTGATTTTTACTTGGCGCACCAACCACTTGACCATTTAAACTATCGCTATTACCTTGAATATCCGCTAAGGCTTTTTGCACTTGCGTTCTTGACGTGCCACCAATCGCAACACGTTTATCTAAGCAAGACTCAATGGATAAATGCTGATACACATCTTGTTCAATTTTGTCATTGAAGGCTTGCAATTGCGTTAAAGAAAACTCTTCTAACGCATGACCTGCGTCAATGGCAGCCAAAACGACTTCACCCACTATATGGTGAGCTTCTCTAAATGGAATATCTTTACCAACAAGGTAATCAGCCAATTCAGTAGAATTTGCATAACCTTGTTGTGCTGCGGCTAAAGTACGGGCACGATTTACTTTTAAACCATCAGCAATTAACACTGCCATTTCCATACATTCTTGCCACGTATCAAGAGCATCAAAAAGCCCTTCTTTATCTTCTTGCATATCTTTATTGTAGGCAAGCGGAAGTCCTTTCATGGTCACCATCATAGCCGTAAGTGAGCCCATAACACGACCCGCTTTACCACGAATAAGTTCACAAGCATCAGGGTTTTTCTTTTGTGGCATTAGTGATGAACCAGAGCTAACTAAATCACTCATTTCAACAAAGCCCGCTTCACCAGAATTATAAAAAATCAAATCTTCAGCGAAACGCGATAAATGCATCATAGAAATACTCGCACTTGATAATAATTCAAGCACATGATCTCTATCAGAAACCGCATCTAAGCTATTTAAAGTGGCACTTCTAAAACCTAAATTATGCGCTAATAAATCACGATCAATCGGGTAAGCAGTTCCTGCTAATGCACCAGAGCCTAACGGTGAAGTGTCAGCGCGGTATAAGGTATCTTTTAAACGACCAATATCACGGTTAAACATTTCCACATAAGCCAAACACCAGTGACCAAATGTTACTGGCTGTGCACGTTGTAAGTGAGTATAGCCAGGTAATACCGTATTGCTTTCACGTTCGGCTAAGTTTAATAATGCTTGTTGTAAGTTAACTAAGGCAAATAAAATATCACCGCCTGTTTCTTTACACCATAGTTTTAAATCTGTCGCCACTTGGTCATTACGACTACGGCCAGTATGGAGCTTCTTGCCTAAATCACCCGTTTTTTCAATTAGGTTAATTTCAACCCAACTGTGAATATCTTCCGCATCAGACGTTAGAATTTGATTAGGATCATTTTCAACTGACGCTTTTAGTTCTAACAATGCGGCTTTTAAACGTGTGAATTCATCTTGGCTTAACACATCAACAGTCGTTAATGCTTCTGCCCAAGCGATTGAACCAACAATATCTTGTATTGCCATGCGATAATCAACTGGCAACGAGTCATTGAATTTTTTAAATTGTACACTCGCTTTTTCTTTAAAGCGTCCGCCCCATAAAGCCATGGTTATTTACTCCAATTTTTTTCGAAAATACTATTTATACTGCAAAAAGAACGAGCAACGCTATAGCGTCCACCACATCCCACAAGTAAAGCTATGGTTATTTACCTTTTTGAGAAAGCGCAGTAATACGGCTAGACAAACTGAATAGACGAATAAAACCTTCGGCATGTTTTTGGTCATAAACATCGTCAGCACCAAATGTAGCAAATGCTTCTGAATAAAGGCTATTAGGAGAGCGACGTTGAATAACTTGCGCCATACCTTTGTATAGTTTAACGACAACATCACCCGTTAATTTTTCAGCAAATGACGCAGCTGAAGCCAATTGTGCTTTTGCTAATGGCGTAAACCAACGACCATCATAAATCACATGAGAAAACTCATGGCCTACTGATTCACGGTATTTTAATGATTCTTTATCAAGAATAAGTGTTTCTAAACCTTTATAAGCAGCCATTAATACTGTGCCACCTGGTGTTTCATAACAGCCACGAGATTTCATGCCCACTAAACGGTTTTCAACAATATCGATACGACCAACACCATGTGCTGCTGCTTTATCATTTAAGTACATCAGCGCATCATAAGCTGGCGTGTTGTTTTCGCTAAAGTCTTTGCCATCAACGCTAACTAATTCACCTTCGACAAAGCTCAATTGTACTTTTTCGGCTACATCAGGTGCATCCATAGGATCAACTGTCATCGTCCATACTTCTTTAGAAGGCTCACACCATGGGTCTTCTAATTCACCACCTTCGTGAGAAATATGCCAAGCATTGGCATCACGGCTGTAAATTTTAGTTAATGAAGCAGCACAAGGGATATTACGTTCAGCTAAATAATCAAGTAAGTCTTCACGTGAAACCATGTCCCACTCACGCCAAGGAGCAATAACGGTAAGCTCAGGGGCAAGCGCAGCAAAACACGACTCAAAACGTACTTGGTCATTACCTTTACCAGTACAGCCATGACAAACTGCATCAGCACCAACTTTTAAAGCAATTTCAATGTGAGCTTTAGCGATAATAGGACGTGCCATTGACGTACCTAACAAATATTGACCTTCGTAAACCGCACCCGTTTTAAGGATTGGGTAAATATACTCTTTAACATACTCTTCTTTTAAATCGGCTACATAGCACTCAGAAGCACCTGAAGCGATGGCTTTTTCTTTAATGCCAACTAGCTCTTCTTCACCTTGGCCAACATCAGCGCAAAAGGCAATAACTTCACAGTTATCATAATTTTCCTTTAACCATGGAATAATCGCTGAGGTGTCTAAACCACCTGAATAAGCTAATACGACTTTTTTAATTTTTTTCTTTTGAATACTCATTATTTTGTTCTCTAAATTTGTTTAAATATTTTATTAACTAAGATATGTATAATTATATCGCTGTTTATTGCAGATAGTTAGTTCAATTAAAAAAAAGTACGAAGTTGACGTTAATCAATGCGTACTTTTAACATTTAAATAAACTAAATATCAAAAAAATTATCGCGGCTTAAATAGTGATACTAAAACGGCATTTTGTGCCCACATTCTATTTTCCGCTTGTTGAAAGACAACCGCCATATCACTGTCAAACAGTTCGGTGGTAATCTCTTCTTCCAAATGTGCTGGTTGACAATGCATTACGACACTTGCGTTCGCTTTAGTCATCAATTGATGATTGACTTGATACGGAGCAAAGTGAGCCAATATTTTTGCTTTATTATTTGCGTCTTCATCACCCATTGAAATCCAAGTATCTGTATAGATAACATCTTGTGCGCCAATAGCATTAACATCTGTAGTAATGTTAAGTTTTGCACCCGACTCTTTTGCCAACGCCTGCGCTGTTTCTATAATATTGCTTTGTGCTTCATAACCTGTCGGCGTAAGTAGGGTAAAATCAACACCTAACGTTGCCGCCATAATCATCAATGAATTAGAAACATTGTTACCATCACCGACATAAGCCAATTTCACCGCACTTAATTCGCTTTTGTTTAACGACGGAAGTAGCTCTGTTAAAGTAACAAAATCAGCCAATGCTTGACAAGGATGATAGATATCACATAAGGCATTAATCACAGGAACACTGCCGTGTTTAGCTAAACCTTGAATGGAATCATGGCTAAAGACACGAGCAACAATAGCATCGGCAAAACATGATAAATTTTTAGCATAATCACTGACACGTTCACGTTCGCCTAATTTGCCGTTTTGTTGCCCTAAATACAAGGCATGACCACCAAGCTTGCTGATACCCATATCAAAACTGACATGAGTTCTTAATGACGGTTTTTCAAAAATCATTGCTACTGATTTTCCCGCTAACGCTTGATTATAGTCGGTAGGGTTGTTTTTAATCTTAATTGCTAATTTAATCAAAGCTAACAATTGGCTTTTATTCAACTGATCATCAGCTAAAAAATGGTTTAATAGGTTCGACATGGTATCTTCTTTTAAAAAATTTATTACGTTAATGCCCTGCTGTTCTTTATTCGAAGGGCTATAAAATGTTAATCAGGTTGAATTTGTGTTCCTACACCCTGACCATCAAGCAATTGCATAATTTGCTCTGGCGATTGCCAGCTGGCAACCGCGATACTTCGTCGTAATTGATTCGCCGCATGTAAGGCTGCATTGACTTTAGCGGTCATGCCGCCCGCAATAACACCTTCACTAATAAGCTTGTTTGCTTGCTCACTATTTAAACTAGGCAAATACTCGCCATCAGCACCTTTTACGCCATTAACATCAGTCAATAACAATAATTGTGCGTTTAATAACTGGCAAATAGCAACGGCAGCATCATCCGCATTTACATTTACTAGGTCACCATTGGTTAAGGCGCCAATAGAAGAAATAACCGGTAGAAAATGACTATTTAACAAGGCATCTAATAATATACTATTTTTAGCACTAGGAAGACCCACTTGCCCTAAGTTTTGTGGTGATAAACTGCAGTGAATCATATCACCATCGGCTAACGATAAGCCCACAGCCGGTAAATTCATACTATTCGCAGCCGCCACTATCGATTTATTCACCGTACCCGCTAGTGCGCCGCTAATTAGGCCAATTTGCTCTTTAGGGGTTACTCTCAAACCATGCTTTTTAACGGTGGTAAAACCTGCTTGCGCTAACATATCATCAACGACACAACCGCCACCATGTACTAAAACGACTTTGGCGTCAGCCTTTAGCTTGACGATCACTGATAATAAATTATTAAGTGCACCTTCTTTTTCTAAGATAGCACCGCCTATTTTTATAACTAAAGGTTTAGGATTATTCATCTTTTGTCTCTTAATGTTGCCGTGATGCTCTATTCGATATTACAGTTTATTGGGTAGCAAACTATACTCACTTGGTAAACCAAGAGAAATATTAAAACATTGTAACGCCTGTGATGCTGCACCTTTTAATAAATTATCAATAGCACAACTTACCACCAGCACATGTTTTTCTTCATCAAGCTGCCAATGTACATCAGCAAATGGGGTATTGGCAACATTGCCAATTTGCGGCCAAGCTTTGACTAATCTCACCAATGGCTTATCAGCATAGGCTTGCTCAAATGCTTGAGTTACTTGTTTAGCGGTAATTTCTGTTTTTAACTGCAAAGTCACCGTTGCCAATAAACCTCTAGTATAAGGGGCTAAATGGGGATTAAATATCACTTGCGCATTCGCTTCTTGCGATATTTCTGGTTGGTGTCTGTGCTGTAAAATATTATAGGGCTTTAGACTCACTTCATTAAAGTTAGTGGCCAAAGAGGCGCTTCTGCCAGCACCACTAACACCACTAATACCATTAACCACAATAAGTGAATTTTCGATATGAAAGTTGTTGCTGGTGATAGGTTTGAGAGAAAGTAAACTGGCAGTTGGATAACAACCGGGGACGGCAATTAAATTAGTACTCGCAATGTCGTCTTGCTGCCATTCGGCTAGGCCATACTTAGCACTTGCTAGTGCCTCTATATTGGCATGTTCGAAACCATAAAAAGTTGGATAATCTTGAGGGTTTTTCAGTCTAAAGCCACCTGAGAGATCAAAAACTTTGACTCCTGCCTCGACAAAAGCATGTGCCCAATCAGCACTAAACTCATGAGGAGTAGCAAAAAAAACAGCATCTAATTGTTTGGCCGAAGCCTCAAACCATTCCTTAGAAAAAGATTTCAGAGGTATATCACATATCCCCTGCCAGCGACCATGTAACTCGCTAAAAAGTTTTCCACAAGAAGTAGAGTTTTCCGACACAACCAAATGTTGTATTGAAACTTTATCGTGCCGACATAATAAACCAACTAATTCAGCACCCGCATAACCACTTGCGCCGATAACGGCGACCTTCATAACTTTTGACACAACAAAATACCTTAACATTCAAATAAACAATAACGATATGCTTTTTACCAGGGAATAACTACCTCTTATAACTAAAGCATTCAAGAGATAATAAAAAATTCTCTATCGTCGTCGTATTTCTTGAACAATTAGCATTACACTATACCTTATAAAAAATAGCCTTATGAAAACAGGTTATCTACAATATGATAGTAATTTATCAGTTAATGGATAGTTATGCAACAATTAAGCATAACTATTTAAGTTTTTATTCAGTATTTTTCCGGAATAGTTTTTATGTCACAACTACCTAATTTCACACAATCATTAACTCAGTTGATTGCCTGCCCTTCTATTAGCTCAACTCAAGCCAGTTGGGATCAGGGTAATTTAGAAGTTATTCAATTGCTTGCTACGTGGTTTGAGCAGTTAGGCTTTAGCATTGATATTCAAAAAGTACCCGGCGCACATAAAAGCAGTGACAATAAATATAACTTGCTCGCTAAACTTGGCAGTGGTGAAGGAGGCTTGTTACTTGCGGGTCATAGTGACACCGTTCCCTTTGATGAAAAACGCTGGCAAAGTGATCCTATGGGTGTAGTCAATAAAGATGATAAATTTTATGGCTTAGGTACTTGTGATATGAAAGGATTTTTCGCCTTTATTTTACAAGCCTGTAAAGGTCTTAATGCTAAACAATTAAAAAAACCATTATATATTTTAGCAACTGCCGATGAAGAAACCACCATGGCTGGAGCGCGTTTTTTTGCCCAAAGCCAAGCAGCAAAACCTGACGTGGCAATTATTGGTGAACCCACTAACTTAGTACCGGTAATGATGCACAAAGGCCACATGTCACATCGTATTAGTGTGCAAGGACAGTCGGGCCATTCGAGTAAACCGAGTTTGGGTGTTAATGCTATTGAAATTATGTATAAGGTGATTGGTGAACTCATCAGCCTACAAGAAAAGTTCAGAGTGAATTATAAAAATGAAGCCTTTGATGTACCCGCGCCAACGTTAAATTTTGGCGCTATTAAAGGCGGTGATAATGCCAACCGTATATGTGGCCATTGCGACTTAGACATTGATTTACGATCACTGCCAGGTATGACTGATGACGAATTATTACATTGGTTAAGTGAAACATTAAAGCCCTTAGCTGAGCAATATCCCGGCAGGATTAGTTTTGAAGAGTTACATCCTAGCTCACCAAGCTTTGAACAAGAGAAACGCACCAATGACAAAGAATGTTTTGTTAGCATTGCTGAAGAAATTAGTGGTCATGCCTGCTGTGCGGTAAATTACGCGACTGAAGCACCCTATATTCAACAGCTAGGCTGCCAAACAATTGTACTTGGACCAGGTTCAATTGACCAAGCACATCAGCCGAATGAGTTTTTAGCTCATAGTGAAATTGAAAAAACAGATAAGTTGTTGGTAGCAATGATCCAACGTTATTGTTTATAAATATAAAACAACCTCAAAAATGTGAGAACGTCACTAATGTTCTCATTTCCCCAAGTTTTTTAACTCTTTAAGATCACTGCGTGCTATTTCTTGAGCGTAAATAGCCGTTGGATTATCTCTAATGCTCGAATATAGTACGACTTTACTATCAGTTACTTGAATACCATAATTACCTGATGTTAGGTAAATACCACCCGAATATCGACCCGATGTCGATAACCAGCCAGCTTTGTGTTGCTCTAGCCATTCCTTCAGCATAACGTACTCTGCATCTTTCGCAGTTAACGGTATTTGTTTTTCACCGTCATCGCTCAAAAATACTATTACTTCGGTATCAAGTTGCACATCAATCAACTTACTGCAGCCTGTTAACAAAAGTAATAGTGTTGATAAAACTAAAACATATTTTTTCATTTTTATTGTCCAATCTATTTATATTGTGAATCAAGTACGTTAAAACTAATATTTTAAACTAGTTTTCTTTTGATGATTTGATAGAACTCAAGCTATTGCCTTCATTTTTCTTTTAATTAACCAAAACAGTAAAAAACCTTGCAAATACAAATAGGAATGATTATCATTTATATATCAATATAAACTGAGAATCACATAAATGACTAAGTTAACAATATTCAGCCTTTGCCTACTTCTTTGCTCAAGTGTAGTAAATGCTAAAGAACATATAGTAAATTTAAAAACGACTGGTAATAACGGAAAAATGATGGTGTTTGAACCGATGTTATTACAGATTTCTGTTGGTGATACGGTAAATTTCATTCCTTCTGACACATCACATAATGCCGTCTCATTTTCAGTGCCCTCTGATAAATCAACATTTAACACGCCATACGGAAAAGCAACAAAAATCACCTTCAGCGAAAAGGGTGTTGTATTAGTCAAATGCCTACCTCATTTTGTTATGGGTATGATTGGCGTTATTCAAGTTGGTGATGATGTTGATAAAACAAAAGCATTAGCTGATTGGAATGCCATTAAGGATGGCGTTGCTATGAATAAAGAAGCAGTAGATAAGGCATTAGCTAAAATAAAATAACATCACATTTACAAACAAATATTTGCGAGAAAATTATGTATCAATGGCAAAGCTTACTAGCAGACGGTAATGATTGTTTCCATAAAAAAGATTGGTCTCAAGCTGAATATTATTATAAGGATGCCGCTTTTTGTCTTGAGCTCTTATGCGCAACTAATACCAAAGATATTCAATTATTGATGGGATGGATATGTGCTTTACATAATCTAGCAACTTTATTTGAAGTACAAAATAATCCCGATTTATCTTTAAAATATTTATTAATTCCCCATAACCGAATGTTATCAATTACGGCCTCAAATGAACAATGTGAAGACATGAAGCTTATCGCATCAAATGCCTTAAAAATCACATTTATGCCTATCCTTATGTTTTCAAAACGGCACCCCATCTGCCCAAGTTGTCAGCAATCTTTGGAAGAATTTAAACAAAACCTTGAAGCACAACAATGTGACATTCATTAGGCTCTACTATTAAACAAGGAACCCACCATGAAAACGACACAACTAATTTTAATAATTTTTATGAGCTGTTTTAGCGCAGTAACATTTGCTCACGCTGGCCATGACCATAACTCTCCTTTGGCACTATTAAGTCATTTATTTTGGGTTGTTCCTGTAATAATCATCGCGGCTATTTTATATAGTAAAAATTTAAAGAAAGAATACGGTATTAAACCTACCAAACAAAAGTGAAATATTGAAGGATAACGTCATGCTATATAACTTAATTCAAAAATTAGATGAAAAAGTACATTTTTCAACCGTGTCAGCTCATTGTGATATTCCCTGCAAAATTTATGATCCTATTCATGCTCAACTAGCAACATTAACCATGATAAGAATGGTTGATTTACTAAATGAATTACAAAATAAATCTGAATTATCTATTAATGATCAAGCTCAATTTTTACGTTTAGTTACGCAAAAAGAAACACATGGCATTCAGGTAAAAAAAGAAATTACCGTTATTTGGGGTGATTTTATTAAAGCACCTCAATTAGAGAAATTTCCTGAAATTCATTCACTAGTGCATAGCATTATGCTAGAAACATCGAATGCGAAACAACGTATTAGTAAAGAAGCAACCTTATCTTTATTAGCAAAAGTAAATCGTTTTGCCGAAATATTTTGGCATTGCAAAGGCATCCAAACTTATAAGGCACAATGTCCATATCCACCAGAGCAAGATTTAATTTACCCTGTATTAACTTCATGACATTTTTAGGTTTAAAAATTTGGAAAGTAACTGGGCATAGCATGTTTCCGAGTATTCCTCAGCATAGCTATGTTTTAGTTGTTCATTGGTTTAAATTTAAAAAACTAAAACCTGATCAAACAATATTAATAAACCATCCTCAACACGGCTTACTGATCAAAAATATCGCATTAATAGACAAAAATGATTTGGTTTGGTGTAAAGGTGAAAATTTATCTAGCATCACTGTTGAAAAGTTAGGTCCGGTAAATAAAAGGCAAATCATTGGTAAGGCATTAAAAATATTTAAAAATTAGTTTTTTATAGAGGAAGGGAATAAAACAAACAAATCTAATTGAGAATGATTTTCATTTACAGGTGAATATAAACAACGCATAATAGAAACAACAATGATTCTCACTTAGATTTACATATGAAAGCCACTTCACCTTCCTATTTTAAAACTTGTCTCTTCGGCTATTTTGCCTTTTTTAATCTGACAAGTTTTGCTGAAATTATTAACCAACCAGATGACAATCACCTTGAACATATCGTTGTTTCTGGCACCCGCACACCTAAACTACTATCAAATTCTCCTGTGTCAATTCAAGTTATTGATCAAGAAACGATTAAAATACTAACACAAGGTACTTTAGCTAACGCGCTTAATTACATTCCAGGTGTGGTGGTTACCCGTAACGTTAAAGGCGGTTACAACATACAAATGCAAGGTTTTGATGGTGATCATGTACTCGTTTTAATCAATAGCCAACCATTAATATCGCCCGCGGGCTCAGCAGCAGATTTAGACCAAATAAATGCTAATGAAATTGAACAAATAGAAGTATTACGCGGTGCGGCATCAGTGATGTATGGCAGCTCAGCCATGGGTGGGGTGATTAATATTATCACTAAAGATTATGATGAAAACCAAGCTCAAATTAGTACACAAATAGGTCATTACGCTGACGCACTAAGTGATGATCCACTTTCATATACCACCCGAGTTAACGCCAGCCTTTCTAAAGGTGATTGGGATTATAAACTAAGCTTGCTACACATTAATGATTCTGGTTTTGATTATGAGCCATCAACCATTAAGCAAGATGCCAGTGGCATGAAAAAATCGTTCATTAATCTCTCGACAAAAACAGATTCACTTAGCTTCTTTACCAATAATAAAGTAAATACTGAAGTTAAATATCAATATTTGAATGAAGATAAATCTCGCCCCGTCTCTATTGTACCGGGACAAAACAGTATTATTACTTACGTTTCAAAAGTTGAGCAAAATCAAGTAGATTTCTCATTAAGTACTGATGCTTTTAATACTGAACAACATGAAAATCAGCAAACTAGTTGGCAATTAAATACCCGCTATATTAATCATCAAGAAACCAGTGGCCAGTCAAGTAGTATTCGAAATACTGATATTAATCTTGCTGAAATCAATGGCCAATATGTCTCGTCAAGTGACAACTTAGAAATAGTTTCAGGTGGTGTTATCCACTTTGACAGCTTAGAGCAAATAAAACCAGCAACAAGCTCGATTGAAATTGATGATGAGTCTCGCCAGAATATTGATGCTTTTATTCAAGCTAACTGGATTAATCCAAATTATCAAATTTTAGCTGGCCTTCGTACTCAACATGATTCTGATTTTGGTTTTCATTCAGCAGCCAGAGTAAGTACCTTGAACAAGTTTGGTGATAAGGAAAATAGATGGCAATGGCGAAATGGCATCGGCCAAGGCTATAGAGTACCTAGTTTAAAAGAACGTTTTTATATATTTGATCATAGTAACTTAGGTTATATGGTGCTTGGTTCAACTGACCTAAAACCTGAAGAATCAAATACCATCAATACCACCTTAAGCTATAACACTGATGTATTTAAGAATTCAACATTATTTAATCAAGCTCAATTAAATCTAGAAGTGAATGCTCACTACTCTAAAACTAAAAATTTTATAGAAACGGTTCGTGACCCTGAAAAATCAGCAGAAACACAACTCGATATTTCGGTCTATCAAAACGTCGCTCGAGCAACCATTCAAGGGCTAGATTTTAGTATTGATCTTAGCTTTAACGAATGGTCAGGACAAATAAATTACAGCTATTTAGATGCAAAAAATGAAGATGGGCAACGCCTTACCGAGCGCCCTTATCATCAACTCAAAACCAATCTCGCTTACCATAATTATGAACATGAATTAGATGTTCTATTTTACCTTGTTTATCAATCAAATGAAGCATACAACAGTGATTATGCTCAAGAGCTAAATAACCATTGGTTTAGCGCAAATATCAATATAAACCAAAACATAAATGACCAATTTTCATGGAATTTTGGTGTCAGCAATATTTTCAATGAACATAAAGACGTTAATGCCAATAGCCTAAACGCGTTTGACTCACGACAAGTATCAAGTCGCAACATAACGTTAGGCATTGCCTACCAGTTTTAAAAATAACTTAAATTAATAACTAACAACTAAAAAACAATAACCTTTTGGAGAATATAATGAATAACAAATTTACCCTAATTGCCTGCTTATCCGCAGTATTAGGTTTAACGGCTTGTGGTAGCGACTCTGATAGTTTTAAGCCGCCTACTACAGGTCCTGAAGTAGGCGTAATTCATGGACCCTTTACAACAGGAACCGTGCAAGCACGTACTTTCGCTTATTTCGATGTTGATACTTTATCAATAGTTGAATTAACTGAAGAGCAAGCCGCTACTGATACGAGTTGGGATATAGCTTTTAAAGGTACAGGTGTATTTTTAAATACTAATGATAGTGATAATGATAAAGCACCCGTAAGTCTATATTTCACCGGCAATAACAGTGAGTTTTTTGATGCTGAAGGTAATGCGGTAGTTGATACATTCATTAATGCCACCGCTGATGGTGAACTAGATGATTTTGTTGCTGTAACAAGTGCAGATATTCCAGCTAATGAAGAGTTTTTAACAGATGACACCAAGGGTATTTTAGACGATTTTTACAACTATAATGCCACTACACACCAAGTAACTGCGGCAGATGAACACTACTACATTGTTAATTCCGACACTACCTTAACTAAATATAGAATTACTACTTTGACACAAGCTGGCTATGGTATGTCTGATTTTACCATTAGCTTTGCCAATCAATTATCCGGTGCTACTGAATTTGACACTATCACTACAGAATTAATGGTTGATGCGGCAACCGAATGTAGCAGTAATGATGAAATTTATGTCGATTTTGATGTCAATGGTATCGTAACAAGTACTGATGCATGGGACATAAAAATCCCTTGTCTTGATGATAACACTGGTGCTGATTTCACCTTAACCTTGGCTGATGATGCCACAGCAATACAAGACTTTACTAATAATTACGATGGTATCCCTGTAGAAAGTATTTCTTATTATGGCTTTAAAACAGATCAATACACTGTTTTAGCTTTTAAAAATCATGCTTGGTACAAATATAGCCTTGAAGGCAACCATAAAATTTGGTCTCAATATGGCGTTTATTTAGTTAAAAATGCTAATGGTGTTTTTAAACTACAAATCACCAGTTATTACGATACTGACGGAAATTCAGGTAATTACTCATTCCGTGTTGAAGCACTTTAATTTTGCTTAACCAATAATTATCACCCCGAAAGTTACTTGAGTCCTATGCACTCAAGTAACTTTTTATTTTATCTTTTTATTTAAGAGCATTTTATGATCAGCACCATCGAACAACTTATGTACCAATTGTCAGACTTTTTTATGGCACCGGTACTATTACTCATCAGTGGATTATTTATTTATGCTTTGTTTGCCAGTGGACAATTTTTTGCCCAAAGCATACAGCGTCGAACAAACAAAACACATTTTCAGCAATTACTGTTAAGTAAACTTGGTGAAAATAAGCAGTTAACCTTAGCTGGTTACACTTTATCTCAACTTGCCAATAAACAACCAAATATCAGCAAAGATCAACTTGATGTTGCCGCACTTTGCAACCTTGAAGGCGTAAGAAATGTCAGCCGCTTGGCACCTATGTTAGGCCTAATAGCGACAATGGTACCTATGGGGCCAGCATTAAAAAGCCTTGCTGACGGTAATATTCAAGGTATTAGTGAAAATCTTATCGTCGCTTTTTCATCCGTTATTTTTGGTTTAGTTATTGCCTCAATTACGTTTTGGATAGCCTCAGTAAAAAAACGTTGGTTAGCCGAAGAGTTAGTGGCACTTACACCTTTATTACAACATGTCCCCATAACACAAATTATTCAACCAACTGAATTAAAGGAGCAAAAACATGCGGCTGCTTGATGAAGATGAAAGTATGAATCCTGCCTTATCAGTGGTCAACTTAGTTGACGTGTTTTTAGTACTAATTGCAGCTTTATTAATAGCCATTGCACAAAACCCATTAAATCCTTTTTTAGCTGAAGACGTTACCGTGATCAAAAATGCCGGTAAAGAAAACATGGAAATTATTGTCAAAAAAGGTAACAAAATAGAATCCTTTAAAAGCCAAGGAAAAACCGGCGCAGGCACAGGAAAAAAAGCAGGTACAGCATACGAAATGGCTGATGGTTCAATTATTTACGTCGCCGAATAAATACGTAACCTAGCGACAAAACACCTTAAAAAATGAATAACATTAGAGCGAAAAAATGAAATTAAAGCGTCCTACACTCCGCTTATTACCATTACTTATCGTAGTAATAAGCTTATTAACTAGCTACTTTACCGTTGCCAATGAAGCACTAACAACAAAATTACTGTTTGTCGGCTCCGCACACTCCAATAAAGCAAAAGTTACTTTATTAAAAGAAATTGCTAATAAAAACCAACAAAAAAACTGGCAAATTACTTATAAATCAGCACGTAGTTTAAAAGATCTTCAACAAGCACAAACGTTATTTAGTCAACAAGACATTATTGTCTTTGATGCGGTATCAGCCAACGAATCAGCAAAAACTTTTGATAAATATGTATCATTACTTAATAAGACAGATAGCAATAATAAAACAAAATTTATCAGTTTAAATTGGCTAGACAATCCAAAATCACATCAAGGTTTTACCCCAAAACAACTACAAACATTAACTGATTATTGGCAAAATGCCGGACGAAAAAACTTAGCTAACTTACTAAGGTTTCTATCGGTAAATATATTAAAACAAAATAATAAACTAACAGTTTCCGCACCCATTATTTTTCCGATGCAGGGTATTTATCATCCGAACCAACCAAATTTAATCAGCAACAGTTTAAACGCTTACCAAGCATGGTCAGCGCCGAAAAAAGACCAACCGAGAATAGCAATATTATTACAAAGAGCATTAATTGAAAGTGAGCAAACTCAGCTAATTGATGCCACCATTCAACAGTTAGAAGAACAAGGTATTTATGTGGTGCCATTTTTCTTTGAACTTAGTCAAGTTAATGGCGATTATCGTCATTTATTGCTGTTAGCAGATGAGTTAGCCAATAAGGTAGAAAAAACGAGCCAAATTGACTTAATTATTAGCTTTAGAAATATCCATTGGGCTAATAAACGTAAAATAGAATTTGAACAGTTTGGTGTACCTGTTATACAGGCAATGACCTATTACTCTGGCGATCAAAAAGCTTGGGAAGCAGACAAACAAGGGGTGTCAGCCGGTATGATGTCCTTTACTTTAGTACTGCCTGAAAGCGCTGGCGTGGTTGATCCTATGGTAGTCGCGGCTATGGACATGAAAAGTCAAACCACTCAAATTATTGATTATCAGCTTGAACATTTAGTTAATAAAGCGGTAAACCTAGTTAAGCTTAAATACAAAGCTAACAAAGAGAAAAAACTAACGGTATTTATTTGGGGTGATCAAGATGTTGGTGCCTCATTTATGAATATTCCCGCAAGTTTAACGGCCATTAGCCAACATTTAGCAAGTAAAGGCTATCAAACAAACCAGCGCGATCAAGACTATTTAACTGATAATGTGAAGCGCATTTTAGATCCCTTCTACCGCGACTATCAATTATCTCAATTACTAGACGATGATTTAGCTGAACTCATGCCAATGACAAGTTATTTAACTTGGTTTAATAACTTACCCACGCACGTAACCGAGCCAATTAACCAGTATTGGGGCGATCCAAAAGATCACTTTATGGCCGTTGAACGCGATGGCGAGCATTATTTCATTTTACCGCGCATGCGCGATGGTAATGTATTAATAATGCGTCAACCACCACGTACCGACAAAAAAAATGATGAGGATGCGGTATATCACCAAGGCATAGTACCGATGAATCACTTCTATTTAGCTGCCTATTTTTACGCCCGCGAATATTGGCAAAGTGATGCGATTGTGCATCTAGGTACGCACGGCTCACAAGAATATTTAGGAGGTAAAGAACGTGGTTTATCTATTTATGACCAAGGTAATTTAGCTGTTTGGGATACTCCAGTAGTTTATCCTTTTATTGTTGACGATGTTGGTGAAGCTATGCAAACCAAGCGTCGCGGTAGAGCTACTGTTATTTCTCACATGACACCACCATTTGCAGCGGCAGGCTTACATGGTGACATGAGCCACTTACATGAATTAATGCATCAATATAAGTCATTAGATCAAGGTGGTGTAAAACAAAAAACGGCGCAGCAAATTGTTGAGTTATGTTTTAGCACCAATATTTGTAAAGACATCGCATGGCAACAAACTGAAATAGATAAAAATTATGATGGCTTTTTTGATGACTTACACCTTCATATGGAGTCGCTCGCAACAGCTAATCAACCCTTAGGCCTACATACCTTTGGCGAACTTGCTGAACAAGAGTTATTAATATCGACTTTAATTCAAATGTTAGGTAATGATTTTACTAAACTAGCCAGTAAGTTTGAGCATGAATATTATCCATCATCAGCAGAAGCTGTTGACTTAGATAATAGTGACCATAGCCATAGCTACCATAACAGTGAGAGTAAAAATGGCGTTGATACTAACAATGACCACACTGACCACACTGAACAAGGTAAGCAACTTGAAGGAGAAATTGACCAATTAGCCGGCTTTAAATTTGTTAAAAACTATATTGTCATGCCTGATAAAAAACCGAGTAAAGAAGCTAATAACGAACTGCCTGTTGCCGTTGATGATTTAGACGAAGCATTAAAAGCATTAGTTGCTCGTGGTAAAACCTTATACCAAGCAATGACCGGCATTCATGAATTAGAAGCAATGACCGATTTCTTATCTAACAAATACATCCCCGTTAAAACTGGTGGCGATCCAATACGCCACCCTGAATCGCTAGCTACGGGGTACAACTTGTATGGTTTCGACCCATCAAAAGTTCCCACCAAAGCAGCGTTTGAGCAAGGTAAAGAACTTGTTGATCAAATGATTCATAACTACCAGAAAAAAAATGGCAAGTTGCCTGACAAAATGGCTTTTTCATTGTGGTCAATTGAAACCATGCGTCACTATGGTGTGTTAGAATCACAAGTATTATACGCCATGGGCGTTATACCAAAGTGGAGTAAAGGTGGCCGAGTAATTGGCACTGAAGTTATTCCTTACAATGAACTAAAACGGCCACGTATTGACGTTGTATTGTCAGCTACGGGTTTATACCGCGATGCATTCCCCAGTGTAATACAAATGCTCGCCAAAGCAGTAGAACAAGTCGCCGAACTTAAAAGTGATAGCGGCTCAATGTGGAAAAACCATGTCGCGTTAAACAGCCAACGTATTCAGGCTGAATTAACCGAGCAAGGTATTGAAGTGGATGAAGCTCAATATTTGTCAACTATTCGCATGTTTTCTAACGCATCGGGTGATTATGGTTCAGGTGTTGATGGCCCTGCTTGGGCAAGTGATACTTGGGAAACCGATAAGAAAATTTCTGATAATTATTTAGGAAAAATGGGCTTCTTCTTTGGTAGCGACAGTTCACGTTGGGGCGAAAAAGCTAAAAACGCCCAAGGCCAAGACATCCAGTTATATGCAAAACAATTATCAGGGACTGATATTGCCCTACTCTCTCGTTCATCCAATTTATTTGGCATGTTAAGCTCTGACGATCCTTTTGAATACTTTGGCGGTATTAGCTTAGCAGTACGTAATATTGATGGCAAAAGCCCTGATATGGTGATTTCAAATTTACGTAATGCGACTAATCCTAAAGCAGAAGATGCCGCATTATTTATGGCAAAAGAGTTAAGAACCCGTATGTTTCATCCTCGCTGGATCAAAGCAATGCAAAAAGAAGGTTATTCAGGTGCGGTATCGTTAGCCTCAAAAATGGATAACTTTTTTGGTTGGCAAGTGGTTGATCCTAATTTAGTACGTAATGATCAATGGGATGAATTTTTTGATATTTACGTCAATGATAAGCTAAATATTGGGCTCGATGAATGGTTTGAAAAAACTAATCCGGCATCACTTGCTAGAATGATGGCAAGAATGTTAGAAGCTGAGCGTAAAGACTATTGGCAAGCTGATCCTGAGCGTTTACAACAGTTGGTTGAACAATACATGCAAATGGTTAATCAATACGACTTAATTATTTTAAACGACGCACTACGTGAAAATGTCAACCAACTAGCAACAGGGTTTGGTTTAACCGCCGTTCTTGAACAACCAACAATGAAAGACATCGCCAAACAAGTAGCGGAACAAAATATAAAAAATAAACAAGCAATGAAAGCTCAACAACAAACTCAAAATGAGCAAGTTGAAGGACAAAAGCTTGAAAAACAAAGCCAGCAACAAGAAGCTGAGCCTAATGACTTTATTTGGCAGGCTTTATTTACTATGTTATTCATCATCGGATTAGGTGGTTTACATCAGCATTTTCGAAGCAAACGTAGCGAATAAGTAAGACTATTTCTTATTGTTAATATTTATAAATGATAATAAATACAAGGCGGAATACATGCGCCTTGTATTTAAGGCAACTTTAACAAGCTATTAGATACCTTAAAAAATTGATAGAGCTAATATTTTAGTTCTAGTTAATGGCACTCTTCAAAAATGCTAGGCACTAAATCAACCTCACGGCATAAACCATTAAAGTCAGGAACAGTAATACAAGTACCCGACTCAGTTATTAAGCCATTAAACTTTAGCTTGTGAAATAAGCGAGATAATGTTTCTGGTGTGATGCCTAGCTGGGTTGCCAATACTTTTTTAGTACTAGGTAAAAAAAATTTATTATTAACCTGTTTTTGCTTTCGATATATCTCAGCAAAATACATCACTAAACGCTGATTAGCATTCACTTGCGTAAGCATATCTAGTGAATTCATTAATTGCCCCACTCTATTACTCATAAAGCCAATAACCTTTATAGCAAGTGCGTTATCTGATTTAAACAAATCGTTCAAACTTTTATAGCTATAACAAGTTAATGTCGTATTTTGTTCTACCTTTGCACTCATTGGGTACTCTCTAGGTGTCATAAAAATAGCCATTTCTGCAATAACACCGCCACTTAAAAAAACTTTAAACACTTTTTGTTCGCCATTAGGCATTAATCGATAAAGCGTAACCTTACCTCGACTAACCAAATAAATATTATCAGCACGATCACCTTTTTCAAAGAGGTACTCGCCTGTTTTTCTGGTGATTTGTTTACTTTTCGCTTCAAGGGTATCTTTCTGCTTTTTATTTAAAAGCTGCAATAAATTCAGTTGGGCAGCTGACATTAATGTTTCCTCAAGTCGTTATTAATTATAAACAGCCTTGATAATTATCAAGTGTAAGATTACTAAAGTTGTATTATTATAAATGCAAATCATTCTCACTTGCAACAACGATGACTAAATACATTTTCTCATTTCTATGTGTTTCTTTTTTATTAAGTCTTAACTCGACTTATGCCGAAACAAAAAAATTAACACTGGCGGGACCCGCTGCAGTTGTTAGTTACCCACTAATGGTTATGGCTACACAACAGACACTTGCGTCATCTTCAATTGAATTTTCATTCATTCGTTGGAAGAATCCTGATCAATTACGAGCAATGGTCATTGGCGAACAAATAGATTTTTCAGCTATGCCTTCAAATTTAGCTGCTATTTTTTACAATAAAGGTCACCACCTAACGTTAATGAATATTTCAGTTTGGAATATTATGGATATTATTAGCCAAGACAATTCCATGAGTTCGCTAGATCAACTATTAGGGAAAGAAATAGTTGTCCCCTTCAAAAATGATATGCCTAGTATTGTATTACAGCGATTATTAGACGCACAATTAGACAACAACGCAGAGCAAGTAAAAATACGATACAGCCATAGTTTAGCTGATGCAGCACAATTATTGCTTACTGGAAAAGTAGAACATGCACTATTGATTGAGCCACTAAGTTCAGTTGCCTTATACCAAAACTTACATAAAGGTAATATTAAGCTTTTTCGTGTTATCAATATCAGCGAGCAATGGGAAAAAACTTTTCCTAACCTGCCTAAATTGCCACAAGCAGGCATTATTGCCAACACCACAGTTAATGCTGATAAAGCACTGATATCAAAAGTCAATAAATCTTATAAAGATGCGGTTGCTTGGTGTAATAGTAACATTATGCTATGTGCAGATATTGTTAATAAATATCTTCCTAAAATACCAAAATCTGCATTGGTTTCTGCAATAAAAAGCACAAAGCTAGAGCCAATCAACAGTAATACGGCTAAAAAAGATCTACAAGGTTTCTACCAACTGCTTGCTGATTATGACGTTAAGCGCATAGGCGGAAAGCAACCCGATGACAAATTTTATTTTCCGTTAGTAGATTAACCTTCAGATGAAAACAAAACAAAAATTAGCGCTATATCTACTCAGTCTAACTAGTCTATTAGTGCTATGGCAAATACTGGCTAATCAGTTAAACCCAATGATTCTTGCTTCACCATGGCAAACATTGATGCAATTATTTGAGCTAATACTAACAGCAGATTTTTGGCAACAACTTTTAGTCACACTAAATAGGTTGCTTTACGCGCTCAGTATTGCGTGCTCCATAGGTTTTACTTTAGGCCTAATTGCTGGCAGACACGCTTGGTTAAAGTTTTATTTAGCCCCTTTTCGCTGGTTGCTGATGAGTATTCCTCCCGTAATTATTGTACTACTTGCAATGTTGTGGTTTGGCATGGGTAGCACTATGGTCGTTTTTATTACCGTATTATTGCTTACCCCTACAATTTATATCAATACGCAAAAGTCTGTAGAGCAGATAGACAATCACTGGTTTGAGCTTGCCCAAGTTTATCAATTCTCTTGGTATCAGCGTTTAAGCAAAATTTATATCCCGGCTATTTCGGGTCCGTTGTGCGCCACCCTAATTATTGTTTGTTGTAGCGGTGTCCGTATTGTTGTATTAGCTGAAGTACTAGGTGCTCACCAAGGCATTGGGTTTGAGCTAGCCAATGCCAGTAGTAATTTTGATACCGCAGAATTATACGCTTGGGTGGTTGTTAGTTTATCTATTGTCGCTTTCATGGAACTCATACTTTTAAAACCTATTCAATATTACTTATTACGTTGGCGGAAGCTCAGCTAATGAATAAAAAACCACTTACAAAGCAGATAAATAGCTTAATTTCACTACAAAATGTTGTTTTAACATTAGCCGATCAAAGTATTTTTAGTCATCTGTCATTAACATTTAATATTGGCGAAAAAGTCGCCCTACTTGGTGATAGCGGTGTAGGTAAGTCTTCGTTGTTGAAGTTAATTGCGGGTATTCATCAACCAACACAAGGTGAATTAACAAATAAAGCACTACGAATAGGTTATGTGTTTCAAGAACCACGTTTATTACCGTGGTTAACCGTTGAGCAAAATATTACCGAAGTAATGAAAGCAAATGGGATCATAAAAATGCAAAGAGAGATAAAACTAACGGAATTACTAACTCAAGTTGAACTCACTCAATATAGACATTACTACCCTCATCAGCTTTCCGGTGGTATGGCACAACGTGTTTCGTTGGCTAGAGCCTTTGCAATTGAACCTGATTTATTACTACTTGATGAACCTTTTAGTGCTTTAGACAAAAACCTAACGCAACAATTAAGTCAGCTATTAAGTCGTTTTTTAAAGCCTGAAACTACCATGATTTACGTTAGTCATTATATAGAACAAGTACTGCCATTAGCACAGTCATGCTTATTTTTACATAACGCTTCAAGTACACAAAAGAAAAAATTCACTTGGCATAGCACTGCAAATGCAATTGAACGAGAGCAATTTCTAAAGCAATTCTATCAATAAATTTTTCAAATAAAATCAAATTAAATCAAATCAACAAGGTAAGTAACCTATGCCCTACCAAATATTAATTACACTTCATATTTTCGCTGCCATCGCCTTTATTGGCGTGGTATTTTTTGAAGTGATCTTTTTAGAATCAATCCGAAAAAAACTGCCCGTCGATATGATGCTATTACTACAAGAATGCATTACTACAAGAGCTCGTCAGATAATGCCTTATGTTTTAGCTTTTTTATTTCTTTCTGGTTTGGCAATGGCGCACCACCATTTCCCTCATTTTTCAAACATGATGTCATCACCATTTGGCATTTTACTTTCTATAAAAATGTTACTTGCGTTCAGCTTACTAGGTCATTTTTTTACTGCTATGTACCTTTCTCGTACAAAAAAAATGAGCTGCAATCGCTTTAAATTCATTCATTTAAGTGTTTTTTGTCATCAAATACTCATTGTTATTTTGGCAAAAAATATGTTTTACATTTCTTGGTAATAAAAAGGAAAAAATTATGATTATCAAACACTCTTATTTAACACTATGCTTGGCCACCGCCTTATTTAGTAGCTCATTACTCGCAGATGAAATCACTAAAAATTCAGCGACAATAGACGCAGATGAACACATTGAGGTTTGGGCACAGAAAGCACAGCGAGCCTTTCCAACCCGCGATGAAGCACAAGCTGAATTAAAAAAAATAGCCGGTGCTACCAACTTAATTGACATCACTAAGCTACCTGCACGACAAGCAACACTGCAAGATGCTTTAGGTTTTGAGCCGGGTATCATTATGCAAAGTTTCTTTGGTGGTAATGATCAGCCAAGGCTGAATATTCGCGGCTCAGGTTTACAAGGTAACCCTGTCAACCGCGGGGTAGAATTACTCTATGATGGCATGGCACTTAACCAAGCTGATGGCAGTTTTATTATTGGCTTTTTAGATCCTAAACTTGCAGAAATGGTTACCGTTTATCGTGGTGCAAATGGCTTACGCTACGGAGCCACTACCTTAGGTGGTGCGATAAATATGATCAGTAAAAACGGTACCACCGCAAGCCCAAGTATTCGTTTAGAGTATGGCAGCGATAATCGAATTGGAGCCAGCGCCCAAATAGCAGGAGAAAGTAACCGCTGGGACTATTATATTAATGCATCAACCGATCGTGCTGATGGCTATCGCCATTTCAGCGAATCTGAACGTTCAAGTATTGCCGGTAATATTGGTGTTGATATAAGCGATACTATTAGTAACCGTACTTTTTTTCAATGGAGTGATAGTTATTTTCAAATTCCTTTTGTTGTACCAAAAGCTCGTGCCTTAGAAGATCCAAAGCTTGTTATGGGTGATGGAAATACACCTTTAGATACGTTATTAAACACCTATAATCGTAAACCACACCGCGATTCTCAAATTAATCGAATAGCCAATAAAACACGTATAAGCCAAGAAAACATCATTCATGAAGTTAATGTTGTTTATCAACAAGTAGATGATATTTTTACCGATCCACTAATGCATAACATCACTGACAGTAAAGACATTGGCTTTGAGTATGCCTTTTCTGCTCAAGGCGATTATATTAGTAATAATGACGAATTTTTCTTATCTATAACAGCCAATAAAAGTAATATGAGTAGAGCTTATGTTGCTAATAACCCTGCTAATGGCAGCATGTTACAAACATTTGGCAACGTAGATTTTGATGCCAGTAATCTAATATTTGCCGCACAGTGGCAAGCTCAACTTACTGAAAATTGGCAGGTAGTAACAGCAGCACAATTTGTTAATTCTACTAGAGATATTAGTGATAAAATGAGTGGAGATCATAATCAAGATAAAAATTACGAGAGTATCAATCCTAAGCTTGGCTTGATTTACCACGCTTCTGACGATATTAGGTTTTTCGCTAATATTAGTAGTACAAGTGAAGCACCAACTTATTGGGAATTAGTATCTGCTAGTGTTAGCCCCAAAAATTCTGCAATGGCCAAAATAAAACTTAATGATCTAGACTCTCAAGACTCGACAACAATAGAGATAGGAAGCAGTGGTAGCATTAATCAAACTCAATGGGATGTGGCACTCTATCGCAGTAATGTTGATGATGAGCTTATTTCAATCGTTAGCGACTTTGCCGTTAATGGCAAAACTAGTAATTATGAAGAAGGTAGTATTCATCAAGGCGTTGAGTTAGAAATTATACAGGGGCTTAGCGATAACTTGCTTAATAGAGGCGATAGTTTATCGACCAAATTAGTTTACAATTACAGCGATTTTTACTTTGATGGCGGAAAATACGACGGTAACCAAATTGCAGGTATTCCTGAGCATATGGCACAAGTAGAATTACGCTATCAAAATGGCGGTTTTTATATTGCTCCCAGTGTGAAATGGCAAATTGATGATACACCTATTGATCATTCCAACAATCAGTTTCAGGACTCTTATACGTTATTGTCATTACAAGTGGCTTACCAAGTAAATAAGCAGTTGAAGGTGTATTTTGACGGGCAAAACTTAACGGACGAAATTTACCAAACATCCTACGTTATTCGTGGCTTTTCTGCCACTCCACAGCCTAGCTTTTTACCCGGGTTTGGGGCCACTTACTCTGTAGGTGTTAACTATACTTTTTAAGGTAATCGGTAGATAGTATGTAGATGTAGAAAGTTTTCTGCATCTTCGACAATTAGCTGTATTTTTTATTCAACTGATAAAAAGTACACTTTTAATATTATTTCTTGAAAAAAGGGTCGAATTCTTTACCTATCGCTTGCGCTCGTTGAAATGCAGGTCTGTTCTTTAGTCTTATCAAATAAGCTGATATTGGTGGACTAAAGTGTTTATCTAACTGTAATAAGGTAGCAAGATGCAAAGAAAATCCAATCGCAATATCCGCAATAGTAAACCGATCCGCACATAAGTAATCATGGTGAAGTAAATGTTCACTTAAACGCGTTAAACGCGCAGCAAACCAAGCATCATAATCATCCGCAGTTTGTTGTTGAGTGCAACCTTTAGCCGAAAAAGCACGATACCTTAACACTAATGTTTGTGGAAACGTTAACGTGGCATCGCTATGATAGAGCCAGTTAAGGTAATCACCATAATCACTGTCAACGGCAGAAAGTATCAAGTTATTTTCATTTTGATACTTTTCACCTAAGTAATGGCAAATCGCCACCGACTCAGTCATCTGGATTTCACCATTTTCACCATCAACAAAGAAAGGTACTGTACCTAGGCTATTCAGCACTTTATAGTCTTTAACCGTATAGCGAGGAGGAAACGCCATAGTTTCAACCTCATACGCTATCCCTAACTCTTCTAAGGCCCATAATGCTCGTAGTGAACGGCTATTATAACAATGCCAAAGTTTGGGTTTAGCTTGTTTTTTAACTAAAAAGTTTTTCATGTATATCCTTCTTATTATTATTCTATTATAAATATTTTAACCAAATAGAATCTGGATGTTTGGCTTTAAATCCACGATACCAGACACAAAAAGGATAAAGCAATAGCAACATAATAAAGGTAATAAGATAAGTGTTAGGTAGATCAGTAAACTTTTTCATCTCGGCAAAATTTGCGGTGCCCGTTAAAAATAGACGATGTACAAGATAAAACATCATAGAAGTTTGACCAAAAACTAATAAAATACCATTGGGACGAGTACCAATAATTTTTTCTAATTTAATCATTATGGCTAAAATAACCGACATGATGCCTAGCTCTAAAAAGATAAAGCTCATTGATGGTGGATACTTACTGACATGTAACCACTGTTGCCAACTAAAACCTTCACGATATAACTGCATATTACCGTAGCCGTTTAAATATCTGACGGCTACAAAAGCGGTTAAAGCTGAAAAGCCTAAAATAAAAAGCAGTGTAGCGGGTTCAAATTTAGTTTTTCCTTGACCATAATCTAAAATATAGCGACCAAAGGCCCAACCTAGAATCATCACAGACAACCAAGGTACAAAGGCATAAGAAATACTTAATTCTTGGGTGTTGTATTTAGCAAGGAACAATGCCGATAAAGCGGATTGACTGGCAACATCAAAATCCCAAAATTGCGCAGTAACCCATTCACCTGCAACTATCCATGATAAAGCAATAGCAATTAACGTACGCGTAGAGAAACGTCGAAAAATAACCATGCACATCATAGCTATGCCGATGGCATATAAGACTTGAAAGGTAAATTTACCGCCAAAAATAGAGATCAGTGTTGGATCGAGAATAGCAATAAAAGCACCACGTAAAAGAATATCTTTATCAATAACCTTGGTATCAAAGCCTTTACTTACCTTGCGCTCAACACTAATAGCGAGTGCTGTACCGGCAAGAAAAACAAACACAGGGGCACAAATATGACTGATCCAACGGGTAAAAAATTCAAAGGCGGGTAAAGGCATACCAACAATATAATTTGCCGCAGAGTCTTTAGCTAAATGCTCTGCGTTATAAGCCATAGACACATGGTCTAAGACCATAATGATCATAACAAAACCACGCATCCAATCAATTGAAGCAATACGTTTTGATTTACTCACAATAACTCTCCCTAGTTAATTCCAGTATTGTTTTTTTACTAATCCACTTTATTCCACAGCTTTTGATTCGTTTTAACTGAAAAAAATTCATTTGCATACCAACAACGTGGCAGTAAATCCAATTCTTGTCTTTCCTTATAATTTGAAGATAGCAACTCAAGTATTTCATTCAAGCGTTCTTTGCTTAAGTTCGCTATTTTTTTAGCCATATGTGGGAAATATAAATTACTTATTTTCTTCACCTCTATATTATGCCCATAACCAATAAAAGCTAGTTTTCTCGTTGCTATACGACATAAAGGCTCTTCAGGTAACGTTGGGTATAATCGATTAACAATGGCATATTCATAGCATCCTTCTTCCTGTGGCATATAAATCACACCGTAGCCTTGAGGAAACATACCTGTTATTTGATAAAGTGCATCGACAATTTTCTGAGAACAAGCCCCTAATTCCGCATTTTTATTTAATACCTGATAAACCTTAGGTAGCACTTTGTAGTTATAGCTATCCTTAGTTGAAAAAATAATAGACGTGTATATTTGCGGTACTTTTAATAAATTACCTACCGTTTGTTTTGGCTTAAAACTGCTTTTAATTAATTGTTGTAAAAATTGTAACTTTCCTTGTTCATCAATAACAAACTGATCCCGTTCTTCTTTAGAGCTGCCAATATAAACAGGAACACTTAAGCCATCAGTAATATACTTTAACGTTTGCTTATAATTGATAGTTAAGAGCTTTTTCCGTTCATCTCTATCCAATGTTCTATAAGGATTTTTTGTCGAATCTGCACCAACAAGTAACTCTTGTGCTTCGCTTTGATAAAGACCAATATCTTGCAATAATGCGGCCATCAACAGCGGTATTTTGATTTGTGCTATGACACGACGCTGAGCATCACAATCAAACTCCGCAAAAGGTTGTTCAGGAAATTCAGCTAATACATTAGCGATATACAGATCGGTGATTTCAATATCAAGCAACAGTCGATCTAATAAACGTAAGCTTAAAATTGCTTTATATAATGATTTACAATACTCATTATTAGCGGGTACCTTTTTACCTTCAGTTGGGCTAATTAACTGAATAGTGCCAAGAAGTTGAGCGGATTTACGGTTACTTTCCTCAAAGCTGTCACCTTCAGTTAAGTCAATAATTTCACGACAAATATTAAGTAAATGATTATGACGATCAATACGTTCTAATTTTTCTAACTCAAGATGACTTTCACTTAACGCTTGATCCGTTGCCATAAAGGATTGATGATTAAAATAATGAATTGCTCGCTCAAGCATAGAGTCTTGCTGTTTACTACGTCCATAGATTTTACTCAGCAAGATCTGAACCTGGCGAGTATAGTGTGTTTGATGCTGAGGAGGTTTAACCATTACGTCAATCAAGCTTATGAATAAAAATCAATCATGCTAGAAAAAACAAAACTAAGCAACTGAGATATTTAATACCAACTAAATTAATAAACAGCTCAGTTGATATAAAATAAATAACTAAAAAAGTATTCTAATAACAGTATGAAATATATTTCCCAAAAATAATCTCAAGATAAGATTAAATCGATCGATTTACTCTTATCACTAAGCAATTTGACTCTGTTTTAAACCATGAGCTAAATCGGCTAAAATATCTTCAATATCTTCAATACCCACTGAAATTCGTACTAATGAATCTGTAATACCTGCTTCAAGTCGAGCGGCTTCTTCCATGCCTGCATGCGTCATTGTTGACGGATGACTAATCAAACTCTCTACCCCACCTAACGATTGCGCTAAAGTAAATAAGCTTAAATTATCAAATAATTTTTTCACTGCATTAACGCCACCTATTACTTCAAAACTTAACATGGCACCAAAACCTGATTGTTGCTTTTTAGCAAGTTCATGACCTGGATGATCAGTGAATCCAGGATAATAAACGACATCAATAGCAGTATGGTGCTTTAAAAAAGCAGCCACTTGCTCAGCATTTTCTTGGTGCTGTCTAATACGCACAGGTAAAGTTTTTAAACCACGTAAAGCTAAAAAGCTATCAAAAGCACTGCCCGTAATACCGATGCAATTGGCCCACCATGCTAGCTCTTCACCTAATGCTTGCTCTTTAGTCACTAATACACCGCCAACAACATCGCTATGACCGTTGATGTATTTGGTTGTGGAATGAAAAACGATATCGGCACCAAGTAACAGTGGCTGCTGTAAAGCTGGCGATAAAAAAGTATTATCAACAGCAACTAAAGCCCCAACGTTATGACAAGCTTTAGTAATTTTCTCAATGTCTACCAAGCGTAATAACGGGTTACTTGGGCTTTCGAGTAACACTAATTTAGGTTTTTGCGCTAACGCCTCAACTAAAGCCTGTTGATCATTTTGATCAACTACAATTAATTTAAATTGACCACGTTTAGCTAAATGAGTAAATAAACGAAAACTTCCCCCATAGCAATCATGAGGAATCACCACCAAATCATCTGTTGATAATAGCTGACAGATTAAATGAACTGCAGCCATTCCGGTACTGGTCACAATGCCAACACTGCCTTGTTCTAATTTAGCAATAGCTTGTGCAAAAGTAGCACGCGTTGGATTGCCAGTACGAGAATAGTCAAATTCACGCTTATCATTAAAACCTTTTAGTGAATAAGTACTGGATAAATAAATAGGCGCAACCACAGCACCATGATGTGGGTCGGTATTAATACCTGCTTGTACTGCAGCAGTGCTAATTTTATTGATCGACATATAAATTCCTCTTATTCATCACTTTGCTTGCTTGATTTATTCATGTAATTTGCTTATTTGTTTTTTAGATGTTTGGACGTCTATAACTCTAAACTTTTTGATTATTTAGGTCAAGATTTTTTAGACATCTAAACTTCTACTTGACTGAGTTTCAACAACTAGTAAAATCTATCTTATAACTAATACCAAATGAAGTAATGAATTAACTATTCAACGAGAATTCATTACTTCATTTGGTATCATAAAATAACTAGAATAAGATTAAGGAAGTAACATGGCTCAGTGGAATGACGAATATATAAATCCCTATGCCGAGCATGGAAAAAAAAGTGAACAGGTAAAAAAAATTACCGTATCAATTCCTTTGCGTGTTTTAAAAGTATTAACTGATGAACGTACTAGGCGCCAAGTAAAGAATTTACGCCATGCGACTAACAGTGAATTACTATGTGAGGCCTTTTTACATGCTTTTACTGGTCAACCTTTACCTAATGATGAAGATTTGGCCAAAGATAATAATGAAAAACTACCAGCAAGCGTACGTCGCATCTTAGAAGAAAAGGGAATCACTGATTTTAGTGCTTATGACGTAGATGAAGATTAACGAGCGGTGAGTTGAAAGTAGTAGCAAACTCTAAAGAGCTCGCTACCTTTATGACTCATAGCTCGCCACTTTTACTTGTGATATTGCTTACTTAATCGATGTACCGATTCAATAAAGTGTCCTGCATGTTCAGGTTTAACATCAGGATGAATACCGTGGCCTAAGTTAAACACGTGTCCTGTGCCGCCATGACCAAAACCTGCCAAAATTTTCGCTACTTCTTCCTCTATACGAGGTAAAGGTGCATATAACATAGACGGGTCCATATTGCCTTGCAATGCAACTTTATCACCTACACGTGCTTTAGCCTGCTCAATATCAATAGTCCAATCAAGCCCTACCGCATCACAACCTGTTGCAACAATATCTTCTAGCCACATACCACCATTTTTAGTAAACAACGTAACCGGCACTTGGCGACCGTCTGCATGACGAGTTAAGCCATCCACTATTTTCGCCATATATTGTAGTGAAAAATCTTTATAATCGCGTGGAGATAACACGCCACCCCACGTATCAAATACCATGACTGATTGTGCACCCGCAGCAATTTGACCGTTAAGATAGGTAATGACAGAGTCTGCTAACTTATCAAGTAACAAGTGTAAACATTGCGGATCTGAGAACATCATTTTTTTGATTTTAGTAAAAGCTTTTGAGCTGCCACCTTCAATCATATAGGTTGCTAATGTCCACGGACTGCCTGAAAAACCAATTAATGGTACTTCACCCTTCAACTCTTTGCGAATAGTACGCACAGCATTCATGACATAACCCAATTCATCTTCTGGATCAGGAATGCCTATTTTCTCAATATCTGCTTTGCAGGTAATAGGATTAGTAAATTTAGGACCTTCACCTGTTTCAAAATACAACCCTAAGCCCATCGCATCTGGGATAGTTAAAATATCACTAAACAGAATAGCGGCATCAAGTTTGAAGCGACGTAAAGGCTGAATAGTTACTTCACACGCTAAGTCGGCATCACGACAAACCGACATGAAATCGCCAGCGTCTTTACGCACTTCCCTATATTCAGGTAAATAACGCCCTGCTTGTCTCATCATCCACACAGGAGTGTAATCTACTGGTTGCTTTAAAAGCGCGCGTAAATAATTATCATTTTTTAATTCGGTCACCAATAAATCCTCTAAATTTACTTACTGTTTGCTTACTCTTGTTACCATTAGTATTAGATAACAAGAAATTTATGCCGCTTATTCTAGCACTGGTACTATTTTGGATCTATGCGCCAAATCAATTGCTTTTATTAACGCTAACAAATTACCAATGATAAGTTAAAAACATTTTTAAATATGCCACCTTATACTGAATGCACATAAAACATTAATAATCAGCAACTTACAAAAACCAATAGCCAAGCGATTAATAGTACGAAGGAATTAGTCGAGTTTATACTCTATTAAAGTTGTTGCAGTAGATAAAACGCTTTGTTATAAAATAGCGGCACTAGCAAGGAAGTCTAAAAATAAAAATAAAAATAAAAATAAAAATAAAAGCTGCTAGAAAGAACAAATAATAAGAATCTTGTTTAACAAGACCATAAAGCGAGCATTTCAAGCCTTTCTCTTCGAGAAAGGCTTTTTTATTTCCAATTGATTAAAAAATCAAATGGCTTCTACTTTTCAGTATCGTGGTAGGGGTATTTTTGAAAGGTATTGAAGCCTTGAATTATAGGTTAGAATATATTGCGTACAGACCTTAATTCTATTCGTTGTCTACTATATTTAGCTATTAGTGTATAAATTATAAACATCGAAAAAAATAGTTTCAAATGATTTGCTAATAATGCATTAACCATATAAATTTCTTTTAATACGTAACTTTAGAGCACTACAAATGAATAAACCACAACGAGATATTACCCTACGATTTTTAGCCGAACCGCAAGATGTCAATTTTGGCGGAAAAGTTCACGGTGGGGCAGTAATGAAATGGATCGATCTAGCTGCTTATGCTTGCGCAGCTGGTTGGAGTGGTCGTTATTGTGTAACGGCTTACGCTGGTGGAATTCGTTTTGTTGCGCCTATTCATGTAGGTAGCTTAGTAGAAGTAGAAGCCAAGGTTATTTACACTGGCAATTCTTCCCTACATATAGCACTTGAAGTTAATGCTTGTGATCCAAAATCATTAAATCGCCGCTTAACTACCCATTGTATTGTTATTATGGTGGCCGTTGATCAAAATGGTCAATCAGAGCACGTTCCTCAGTGGGTTCCTATAACAGAAGCCGATAAAAAACAGCATGATACTGCGGTAAAGTTAATGGAGATGCGTAAAAAAATTGGTGAAGAAATGGAAATATTTGTTGATTAATACTAAAGCATTAATCTCATTGTTGTGGTGACTTTTCTACGGATATAAAAACTTAGCTTTGTGGTAAAATCGCAAAGCTAAGCCTAGGGATAAATTTTGTTCACAAAGCTCTTTTTTTTAACCTTGGTATTAATGACTTATGCTAACCCCAGTTTTGCCCTAGGAAAACTGGGTCACCAAATTGTCTGTCAATTAGCTTTTGAACACTTACCCCTAACTAAACAAACGCAAATATCCACGTTACTTAAGATTATCCCAAAGAAACATCAACGTTTAATTAATAATTACAATTATAAAAAACAAGATAGTCCAATCACCTTTGCCAATGCCTGTACTTGGGCTGATGCGATTAAACGCTTAGAAAGTTTCAAAGCCTATAGTTCTTGGCATTATATGAATGTGCCTCGTAATCACCTAAAGATAAAAACCAACGATTGTAGTAAAAACTGCCTACCTCAAGCCATTTTAATACATCAAAAAACATTAACTAAAATAAAAAAAGATGCGACTTGGCAACAAGTACAAGCTTTATTATTTTTAGGTCATTGGCTAGGTGATATTCATCAACCCTTGCATATCAGTTTTGCCGATGACTTAGGTGGCAATAACGTTAAATTTTCCCACCTAGCAACAAAATGTGAAAATTTACATTGGTATTGGGATGAATGTATTTTATATAAAGGAAGAAAAAGTAAAGAAAAATGGTTAGCGTTATTAACAAAAAAATGGCATCAACATTCGCAGCAAAACTGGCAAAAAGAACAGGTTTGGCAATGGGCTGATGAATCTTTTCAGTTAGTAAAAAGGGCTAGCTTGAACTATTGCCAAGTAAACAACAACAGTTGCCAAGCATTGACAGGAAAAATAAGATTACCGGAAAATTATTTAAGCCAGCATCAAGTGATTATGGAACAAAGATTATTATTCGCCGCACAACGATTAAGTAAAATATTAATAGCATCGTTATAGCGGCGATAGCTTACAACTTGTTTTTTACTTCAATCCATTGCGACATATACTTAGTGCTTTTATGGTGGTGATGATTCAGCATAGTGCCAATAAAATTATTCTGCCGGTGTTGATCTATATCGGCTAGTAACTTATCTATACAGCCTGATAAAGCTGTAAAATGTTTCACTTGCTCAAAGAGTTCTTCTGCATTGGTTGCCCCTAAATCACTCGCAATTTGCCAAGTACTCTCTTGTTGATAAAGATTCACGGCAGCATCCGCAATTGCTTGCGCCTCATTCGCTATCATACCTGGCCATGCTAATTGGGTTTGCATACCTTCTATCCCTATATCCGTAGTTACCGAGGGAGTCGCGCATAACATCGCTTCAGCCAATTTGCCTTTTATACCGGCACCAAAGCGTAAAGGCGCTAAACATACTCTCGCAGACTGCATAGCGTGTACTGCATCATCAACCCAACCTTTCACTAAAAACCCTGACTTTGGATCATGTAAATCAGTCGCTTTCGGCGGAGGATAAGCACCGCAGATCAACAGTTCAGCGTTCGGTAATTGCTGACGAATTAATGGCCAAATTTGTTGTTTAAGCCATAATACGCAATCCCAATTCGGTGGGTGACGAAAATTACCAATAGAAATAAAGTTCTGTCGCTCATGATAAGTAGGGTTATGTTGTTGACGCTGCTCTTGAGTAAAAACAAAGGGTAAGTAGTGCAATAAGCTAGCATCCACTTTAAATAGGCCAGTCAACAATGCCATTTCAACGGGTGAGATCATTAAGGTTAGATCACAACGAAAAATAGCCGCGATCTCTCTTTGCGCCAAATCTGAACTCAACAAATCAGCATTTGTCATGGTGCGTTTTTGTTTATAAGCCGTGTGACGCGCATTACGTAAGCAAAACAAATCTTCAGTATCTAATACTTTCAACGCTTGTGGGCACTTTTCACTCACACGCCAACCAAACTGCTCTTCCATCATAAAGCGATCAAACATCACCATATCAGGTTGTAGTTTCTCAATAAAAACATCAAAACTTGAGCAATTTAACTTAATATCGACACAGTCTACATTAAGTTGAACGAGATTTACCATATGCTCAGTACGCTGAGCAGTACATGCAAAGGTGATGGCATAACGTTGCTGTTGGAAGAACTGGATCAACTGTAACATGCGGCTACCTGCCGCAGAAGAATTAGGCTCAGGCCATACCCAACCTATGATTAAAAGTTTTTTCATAATTCGCGTAACATTCATCTTGTTGTATAACCCAATTCATGCGTCAAAAGTACTCATTGATAGTCATCAATTCCGTGCTTTTTCCTTTTAATTGAACTATACAACTTAAAGTTGAATAGTTACCAGGGATATGACTATAAAATATAAAAGCCAGCTACAATAATTTGTAGCTGGCTTTTCGCAACTCGTTACTGTCTTACTAGTAACTATTTATTTGTAACTAACGCTTATTTTTCCGCTGCAGCTTGATCATCTACTTGAGGGGCAATGCCTGAATTGCGAATTTCTAATAACTCAATTTCAAACTGTAACACTGAATTACCCGGAATACGTGGTGGATTACCATTAGGGCCATAGGCTAAATCTGAAGGGATAGTAAATTTAAATTTAGCCCCTACAGACATAAGTTGTACACCTTCTGTCCAACCTCTGATGACACGATTCAGTGGAAATACAGCAGGCTCACCACGTTCGTATGAGCTATCAAAAGTATCACCATTTAAGAAAGTACCTTTGTAATGTACTTTTACCGTATCTGTAGCCGCAGGTTTTGCACCTTCGCCTTCTGCTAATACTAAGTACTGAATACCTGATTCAGTGACTTTTACGCCTTCTTTCTTGGCATTTTCTTCAAGAAACTTCAGGCCAAAATCTAAACTTTCTTTGGCTTCTTTTACCGACATTTCTTGTTGTTTAGCTTTCATGGTTTGTTCTAAATTCGTCAACAATGCTTGAATTTCTTCTTTTTCAATCACCGACTTATCATTAATACTATCAACAAAACCACGCACTATTAATTCTTTATCTAGTGCTAACCCTAACTTGTCATGCTCGTCCAAATTACGTTGCATGTAACTACCAATAGAAGCGCCAAGGCCATAAGCTTGTTTTTGTATTTCAGTGTCTAATACTGGTAATACAGCTGCTTTTGTCTCTTCTTTTTTAGCGCCTTCTGAACAACCAACTACAGCTAATAAAGCAACTGCAATTAAGGTGGGTTTAAATAATCTCATTTATTTCTCCATTAAAACATCACAATTGGAGAGTTCCCCAATCCATTTACCATTCTAGCTAAACTAAAATAAAGCTAAACAATTTAAAAAACGCCTTATACTCAAGCCACCTCAAGATGTAGAATTCAGCTGGAATTCGAAACGTCTTTAGGCAAAACATGCTCGTCGTTGCATCTATTTTTAAGGGAGCAAGCAACCATTAATAAAAAGATACGCCTTGAATATGATTCGCTCAGGCGTCCTGAAACTCGCATGTTGAGGTGGTTTGAGTATATACTAACGAGAAATGATAAAATAAAAAAGACCTAATATGTTGCTTAATTTTTCAAAACATAAAAAGCACCTGTTTTCGGTGATTAAATTCTCTGTGACTATATTGCTATCAGGAATTTTTTTACTCGCATGTAGTCCTTCCGGCGATAAACCTATCCAGAGGTTTCAACACGCAATAGAAGGTAGCTATGCCGGTAACATATCTAATGATGGCAAGTGGAGTGTTATTTCGTCTATTCATCACGGTATTAGCGTTTGGGACTTAGAACAAAATGCATTAACGTATCAATGGTATCAAAAACAAGATAGCAGTGATAATTTAGTATTAGCTATTGATATCAGTGATAACAATAGCCACGCACTTACCGCTAGCCGAGAAAACTTTGCTTTGTGGAACATGAAAACAGGGCAGTCTGAAGGTTATTGGAAAGTGCGCGAATCAAACATTCGTGATATTGCCATTAGTAACAATGGTAATTATTTACTTATCGGTAAAGGTAATGGTGTCGTTGTACATGTCGCGGTGGATACTGGCAGACGTTTAGAGTTTTTAGGACATAAAGAAAAAATAAATACCGTGGATATGATGCCCAATGGCAGAGTAGCGATGTCAGGTGGTAATGATTTTATTGCTTATGTATGGGACACCGTGTCAGGACAAGTTATTTATCAATTTAATCACACCAGTCGAGTATCACAAGTTGCACTGGATAGCCGAGGCCGTTTTGCCTTCTCAGCTGACAGCATGAAATCAGCTCATATATGGAATTTAAAAACCGGTGAACTAATTAGCAAGCTAAAGGGTACTAAACGCCACGAAGTATTTAGTTCGGTGAGTTTTTCACCCGATGGAAAAACCTTAGTTACCGGAGCGGCAAGCAGTAAAGTTAGCGTTTGGGATATCGCGACCGGAAAACGTACTGCAAGTTGGCATGTTACCCCAAAAGAAGCAAATAGACCCACAGGAGCCGTTGTCTATAGTCTCGCATTTAGCGATAATGACACCCTAATAACAGAAAGCTCTTCTGGATATGCCGAACGTTGGCATATCCCCCAAACACACTAACTTATAATAATAGAATGAAGTCAATGACGAACGACAATCAGAACAAAGAAATCAATATATTAGAAGATCGCATCAATGCCTTGGAGTCTCGCAACATTTTTCAAGATGATGTGATAGAGCAACTCAGTGAAGAACTAGCGGTACATCAAGCCCAAATTGTAGAGCTGAAAGAGCAAATTCAATTAGTGGCAAACCGTTTAAAAGATGCGGGTAGCATGTCATCAGATAAAAATGATATCGAACCACCACCACCGCATTATTAAAGATAATACCAATAAACATGTGGTCATTCTAAATGGCCTAAATTTTCAATAATATTGTTACTTTTAATTACACACGCCAGCTTTTACTCAATCAATCGCCTTGCTCTTGAAAATCTATCCTCATTGATAGCTGGTATTCCACCTAGATAAAAAAGAGTCTTTTGATAATAGGTGTAGCCAATGAATTATTCAGCCAGAATGCAGGCTTTGTTCCTTAGTGCTATTTCTACTTTACCAAAATCTTAAATATAAATAGATAGCAAGAAATTTAACATTTAAGTCTACACCCTTTCTATGCAGACACCCATATGGGTTAGCACCAAATTAAATTGAGACAACAACATATAGTCATTCATAATTAAGTTTTATGCTAAAAAAATTAGTTCTCATGGTACTATATCGAAAAATCACCTTGAACACTATTAAGATACCTATGACTACCATCAAAGAAGAACCTCAAGAGTTACAACCTACCATTCTTTCCTATGTAAAAGACCTTCCCAACTTGTGTTCACTTGCAGGGTTAGCGTGCACCATATCAGCTATTTACTTCAGTATTTTAGGTGTTTATTACGCAGCAATGATTGGCATGGTATGGGCGGTTGCTTTTGACTGGGCCGATGGCCTTATTGCACGAAGAATGAAAGGTAGAACAGGAGCCGATAGTACATTCGGCGGACAACTTGATGTATTAATCGACATTGTGAGCTACGGTGTCACTCCCGCCATTCTTCTGTTGAGTTACGGAAAATTCGAACCTATCTATCTTGTAGGCGCATTTATTATGGTTGCTGCCAGTGCAATACGACTGAGTTATTTCAGCACATACGGTCTTGCTGGCGGAACAAAGTACACTGGGCTAGCACTTGATAACAATTCGTTAATACTTGTGCTCATATTTTTATTGGAAGCTTTTGTTAGTGAAGGCACCTTTTCAGCCGTTCTGTATGTCAGTGGTGTAGGGCTTGCGGTCTTAAATGTTTCACAAATAAAAACACCAAAACTTTCTGGAAACCCCAATAATGTTTATATTCTTGCTGTTTATACGCTGGTAATTACTGGCATTTATGGCTTTAAACTTATTTAGAGCATACTAACATTAGAAAATTAATAATTATTTTTAACTAGGAGTTAAAGGTCATAGTGATTGTATATACAGTAGGAACTTTTGATTTATTACATGTGGGTCACCTCGCTTTGTTGGAATATTGCAAAACCTTAGGGGATGTTGTTGCCGTTGGTGTTGCCGCCGACAGCGTGGTCAATTCTTACAAGCCTCATGTGCCTGTTATTCCACTTGAGCAAAGAATGGAAATGCTCAGAGCCTTAAAGTGTGTTGATATAGTTATCCCTTACCATGAACTTGAATATGTCTCTGGTTGCAAAGAAGTGAAGGCAGACATATTTGTGATAGGAGAAGACTGGGGCAACAAAAAACATAATACAGATGTGGAAGAGTATTTGAAAGCTGAGGGGAAAAAGATCCTTCAAGTTAGCTATAATCCGCTAACATCTTCCTCAAAAATAAAGCAAAATGTCATTGCGCAAGTGCACAGAGGAAAGTTTTTAGCACAAGAAATTGAGTAGCATATAACGAATAAGGAGATATATGTGCAGCCATAACATCTCCTTTTATAGCATAATTCATCTTTCAAATCAGCTACCCTATACACATGATGATTTGGGGTTCAAATCGCTCAATCTCTTCATGCACTAATAAATTTTCCGTCACTGGTTTACTATGCTCTAATAGTCCCAGTAGCTCACAGATAATCCCACAAATTTCCGTTTTTTTTGGTGCTCAACCTGCTTGATGAGAGAAACGATCGCCAATAACATATCGCGTTATAAGGGCTTTCATTATACAGTTCACTAAACCAATAAAATGCAGCTGCTGCTGTGGTCCGTCCCGCTTCACGAGTTCAGCTGAAAACACTAATTAACTTCCCAAGATAAAATGCTAACGCTAATTCATTGGTGGCTTTGCCACTGTCAGGTTAGCATTAAGTCTATAGAGCTCTAGGGTCTATTCAAGTTTGAGCTAGTACAAAATAGTTACGGTTTAAACACCCCAATAACTTGCTCATGTTGACGTACCACTTTCTGAACTTGAGGTTCACTTTGTGTCATTTGTTCGCCACAATTAACACAGGTAGCTTTCTCTACACCATCTTCTTTGGTTAAGGCCATCGTATCTTGCGCCTTACATTTAGGACAAACAGCACCCGCGATAAATCTTTTTTTAATCTTATTTTTCACAACAATGGTCTCAAAAGGGAAAATAAATACTATTTAGACTATTTTACCTTGAACTACCCCCTAAGGAAAAGCGACAATAGTCTCGAATTAACTTATTTTTAGGATACTTTCTTGATCACTGCAACCGATTTAAGCTTAGATAGAGGCGCAAAAAACCTTATCAACGCGTCAAGCTTCACTATTCACCCCAACCATAAAGTAGGTTTAGTGGGCAGTAATGGTTGTGGCAAGTCATCTCTTTTTGCCGCTTTATTAGGAGAGCTATCTCCTGATGCAGGTAACTTGAGTATGCCAAGTACTTGGGAAATATCGACCGTTAAACAAGAAACACCGTCGCTTGGACAATCTGCGCTTGATTATGTGATGGACGGTGACAAAGAATTTCGTCAGCTAGAACAACAATTAGAACAAGCTCGAACCAATGACGATGGTAATTTAGAAGCAACATTAATTAATAAAATAGACACTATTCATGGTTACAGCTTACCTGCTCGGGCTGGTGAACTGCTGCACGGCTTAGGTTTTTTACAAAATCAATTATCCAACCCAGTAAAAGACTTTTCAGGTGGTTGGCGCATGCGCTTAAACTTGGCGCAAGCCTTAATAAGCCGTGCTGATTTACTACTGCTAGATGAACCCACCAACCATTTGGATTTAGATGCGGTTATTTGGCTGCAACGTTGGCTGAAGCGTTTTACGGGTACCTTAGTGCTTATTTCTCATGACCGAGACTTTCTTGATACCGTTATTGGTCAAATTTTGCATATTGAACATAAACGCGCCAAACTTTATAACGGTAATTACACCGCCTTTGAGCGACAACGACGTGAACATTTAGCACAACAAGATGCGCAATATCAAAAACAACAAAAAGAAGCCGCTCATTTAACCGCTTTTGTTGACCGTTTTAGGGCAAAAGCCAGTAAAGCCAAGCAAGCACAAAGTCGCTTAAAACGCTTAGAAAAATTACCCGACTTAGCACCTGCTCATGTTGATAGCCAATTTACCTTTAGCTTTGAGCAACCAGAAAGCCTGCCTTATCCTTTATTATCGTTGACAGAAAGTCAGTGTGGTTATAACACTGAAACCATTATTCTTAATGACGTAGGCTTAACCTTAGTACCCGGCAGTCGCATTGGCCTATTAGGGCGAAATGGTGCAGGCAAATCTACCTTGATCAAGTCGTTGGCCGGTGAAATAGCACTGCTAAATGGCGAGCGTTATTGTGCTCAAGAATTAAAAATAGGGTATTTTTCACAACACCAACTAGAACAACTACATAGCGGTTCCAGCCCTGTTGATCATATTATTCGTGCTAAGCCTACTTTAGGCGAACCACAAGCACGAAGCTTTTTAGGTAAGTTTGGCTTTAGCGGAGATCAAGCATTAGAGTCAGTTAATACCATGTCTGGAGGTGAAAAAGCTCGCTTAGTATTAGCATTGATTGTGTTAGAAAAACCACAACTATTACTCCTTGATGAGCCAACCAACCATTTAGACTTAGAAATGCGCCAAGCTTTAGTGATGGCACTGCAAGATTTCGGCGGCGCTATTATCTTAATTGCCCATGACAGGTTTTTACTAGAATCTTGTGTGGATGAATTCTACCTAGTCGCTAACGGCCAAGTCAGTGACTTTAGTGGCGATATTGATGATTATCAGCAATGGCTTAATGACGATAAAAAACAAGCGTTCAATAACAATAAAAACAGTGGCAGCACGACAGAAAAAGGCATAGATAAAAAACAGTTACGTCAGCAACAAGCTGAACTACGAAAAAAATCTGCGCCACTGCGTAAAGAAGCTGACAAACTAGAGAAAAAGATCAATCAATGGCAAGCAGAGTTAACACAAGTTGAAGCATTACTTAGTGACAGTGATATTTACCAAGCAGAACGTAAAAGTGAACTAACCATACAATTAAAGCTACAAGCGAATTTAAAGGGCAAAGTAGAAGAAAATGAAATGTTATGGTTAGAGTTAGCTGAAGAAATTGAAAATATCCAAGCATCATAAACTTTAATTTTAAGCTACGCTTTAGTTAATAGGCACATTCATCAACCCTTATACCCGCTCCACTTGAAGTTGCAGGCTCTAGCTGGAATTATAAATGCCTTTAGGCAAGGCATTGATTGAGAGAATAATTATTCTATTGTCGAAATCAATAACGTAGCATAAAGCGGGTATATATATTAAAACTAACAGAGAAAACTATGCCAACTAAAATAGCATCATTATTTTTTTTATTACTGAGCGGCTTTTCCACATTGAGCCAAGGTAACGATCTAGAGCTTGGTATTTACGAGTTGAATCGTGGTGAATTTCATGCCGCTATTGAACAATTCCGCCCTTTAGTAGTAGAAGGCTACGCACCAGCCCAGTATCAAATGGCTATCGTTTATCAGCATGGTTACGGAGTGGCTAAAAATGGCATGAAAGCGCTAACGTTATTTGAACTGGCAGCGAAGCAAAATTATTCTGATGCTCAATTTGAATTAGCATTAATTTATAGTGAAGGAAAGTTAGTACCACAGGATTTAAAAAAAGCTTACGAGTTAACACATAAAGCTGCTAAAAAAGGTCTCGCAAGTGCTCAATTCAATTTAGCTGTAATGTTTGCTAATGGCACTGGCGTGAAGCAGGACGATTTTAAGGCATCTCGGTGGTATCAACGTGCTGCTGACCAAAACTATGCATTAGCACAGTACAACTTAGCCTTATTATACAGCGAGGGTAAAGGCGTAGAAAAAAGTACGGAAATGTCACTTGTATGGAACACTATCGCTTCTTGGAATGGTTACCCTCACGCCAACCAAAGCCGCTTATTAGATGAACGACAACTATCAAAAGCAAAAAAATATAGTGCTATCGAAAAAGCCAATCAAATTTACAAAAAAATCACAAGCCAGGTCAAATTAAAAGCTGAAATAGCGCAAAAAAGCGACTTATATTGATCTAAATCACATACTAATTGATTTCAACTTCTTATAATATTAGCAATACAAAATATAAGGAGCTTCCCATGGATTTGTTTAAAATGTTAACCAATGATCCCGTTGTTATGTTTGCCTTTGGTGGCATGGTCGTTATGCTAGGCATATGTGCATTTTATGTCTATTATTTTCTTAAAAATATCAACGAAGATAAAAAGTAATCAAAAACACTACTTTTTTTAGCCCGTGTCAATGCCTTTGCTATACTAAACGTTATGGTTAATCACCGAAGTAACATAGTAGATGCAAAGGTCACATTTTATTATTTTTCAATAAAATAAAGCACCTCAACAGTTACTATAATTGCACCACGCATAAAGTAAACGGTGAGAAAACAGAATAAATACTCAATCACATCAAATACAACCAGAAAAGTTCAATAACGATTTCGTCCTTTATAGCTATACTCCGCTCATTTACTCAATACTAACCTTACATAAAAAACAAACAATACATTGTAACTTGGGTTAGAATAAGTTTAAATACAAAACAGACTAACCAGTCAGTCTATTATTTCAATGGTTGCTGGGTCTATTAAAGAAACAGGTCTAAACTTGAATAAGCACTAAGCCATTTGATTGATGGAGTTATCAATGAATATGTCAGAAAAAACAAATACCGAGCTTCACGAATTATCAACCATACTAACAGCCCAAAAACAGGCATACTGCTGTGCTCCTAACCCTTCAACAAAAGAGCGAATGGTAAAATTATCTGCATTAAAAAATGCGTTGCTTTCTTATCAAGACCGCTTAGTCAATGCACTTAATCAAGATTATGGACAACGTCCCAAACAAGATAGTTTAATAGCCGATATCATGCCTTGTATCGTCAACATTAATTACACCATTAAGCGTCTTAATAAATGGATGAAACCTCAACGCCGTCATGCTGGGCTATTATTAGCGCCAGCTAAAGTTGAAGTACATTACCAACCTTTAGGCGTAATAGGCATTATGGTACCGTGGAATTTTCCTGTAATGTTATCTATTGGCCCTTTAATCACAGCATTAGCTGCTGGCAACAGAGCCATGATTAAGTTGTCAGAGTTTACCCCCTGTACCAACCAAATTATTAAAGAAATGCTAAGCAGTATTTTTACAAAAGAGACCGTTGCCTGCATTGAAGGTGAAGCCGATATCGCAGCAAGATTTTCTGCATTAGCCTTTGATCACTTAATTTTTACCGGATCCACCACGGTTGGCCGTCATGTTATGCGAGCGGCAGCTGATAACCTTACCCCGGTCACTTTAGAGCTTGGTGGCAAGTCTCCGGTTATTATTGCTCCTGACATGCCCATAGATACTGCAGTAGAGCGCTTAATTTTTGGTAAATGTTTAAATGCCGGACAAATATGTGTCGCACCCGATTACATACTTTGCCCAAAAGATAAGGTCGAAGCCTTTATCAATAGCTATCAAAAACAATTTCAAAAGATGTATGGCGATAATCATAAAAGTACAGATTATGCCCATATTATTAATTCAACTCAGCACAGTAGATTACTTGCTTGGTTAGATGACGCAATCAGTAAAGGGGCAAAGGTAGTTTCTGCTAATGGACAAGAGATTGAGCGAAATTCACGTGAACTTGCCACGCAATTAGTCACTGAAACCACCGATGACATGCTAATAATGCAACAAGAGATTTTTGGCCCAATTCTGCCCATTATTAGCTATGAAGATATTTCTGAAACGATTGATTATATTAATCGGCGCCCTAGACCGCTAGCGCTTTATATTATGAGTTTTGATAACGATACCCAGCAACAATTGCTGAGTCAAACTCACTCTGGTGGTGTTTGTATTAATGAAACAATTTTTCATGTCGCTGCCGATGATGCGCCTTTTGGCGGTATAGGAGACTCTGGCATGGGGCAATATCATGGTAAGGAAGGTTTTTTAACCTTTTCTAAAGCAAAAACAGTGCTATCTCGAGGCAAGTTAAATATAGGAAAGTTGATACACCCTCCATATGGGGGTTGGGTACAAAGGTTAATGTTGAAGTTTTTCTTACGATAATAGAAAACTATTAACGCTAAATGATACGATAACCTTGTCATTTCAGCGTGATATAATGGCATTATTTTCCACTTGAATAATGCTAACACTTAACGTAAATGGTACCCGTTTATTATTGTTCAATTAACAAAGATATAACCCATATAAAGAGTAAGCGCATCTATGCCGATACATTCAAATCAGCCTAAAAATAAAAAGCAACAACTCTTAGATGCCGCATTAACCTTATTTGTAAATCAAGGCATTTATGCAACATCCACTGCCTCTATTGCTAAAACAGCAGGCGTTGCCACCGGAACTCTTTTTCATCATTTTCCTTCAAAAGAAGTACTAGTACTTGAGCTTTATAAAAAAATAAAACAAGACTTTGTACTGCAAATCGCCCCATTCAAACTAGAGGTTACTCAATTAGAACAGCAAACCAAAGTGATTTGGCAACAAGCTATTGATTGGGCTTTAGCTAATGCTGACCAACAGAATTTTTGCTTATTGGTAATGCAATACCAACCTCTTTCGGCTCAAACTAAAGCTCAAATATTTGCTGATGAATTCAGCTTTTTAAAAGAAATAATACTCTTTGGGCAACAACATCAACTTATCGCTAATTATCCAATTGAGCTTATGTTAGAAAGTGCTCATGGCCAATTTCTTACCAGTAGTCAGTTTTTCATTAACAACACTGAACTCGCTCAAGAGGCTAAATATAGCGAAGCAGCATTTAAGCTATTTTGGAAATCATTCACAAATTAACTAAGCACAATCAAACACAGGCCAAGCTTATGACTACCGATATTGGTTAACACCGCGTGTACTTGATTTTTTTAACTAAATATTTAATGAAAGAAAATGAGAAATAACAGATGATAATTCCATTAGAACAAATTGACGAAGAGACCCTAACAGCCATCATTGAAGATTTTATTTTACGCGAAGGAACCGACTACGGCGTAATTGATACGAGTAAAGCAGATAAGGTTGCCCAAGTGAAATTGCAGTTGCAACAAGGCAGCGCAGTAATAGTATATTCAGAGCTTCATGAAAGCGTTAATATTTTACCACGAGAGCAATTCAATGACGAAAATAAAACTCAGCATTAATAAACCTGAATTAATAAACCTTTCGATGTGGTTTAATAATATCCTGCCAAGGAATGCTTTGATTACCTAAACTAAGAAAATCGGGGTTAAGTAAACTTTCTCTTTTATTATAAGTCATCGGGTTAAATTCACTGTTTATAATGCTGCCACCAGCTTGTTCTAATATACATTGGCTAGCCCCAGTATCCCATTCACCGGTAACACCAACACGTAAATAGCAATCAGCGCCACCTTCGGCAATTAAACAGTTTTTGAGCGAACAACTACCAAGAGCAACATAGTCAAAATCGTATTCGTCATTTAAGTATTGCCCCATTAAATCAAGTTGTTGCCGCCTACTAATAGCAACTTTAACACGACGCTTTTCATGATACTCAGCGACATGAATTTGATAGCTCGATTGGCTTTTTTCTTGTTTACTGCTGTCTAATACATTACATTCTTTAAAAGCACCTAAGTGCGTTTGAGCATAATAGGTTAAGTGGTGATCAGGCGCATGAATAACACCAATACTTGGCCAACCATTTTCAATTAAAGCAATATTGACAGCGAAATCACCACTACCAATAATAAATTCACCCGTGCCATCAATAGGGTCGAGTAACCAATATTTAGACCAATTTTTACGTTCTGCTAAAGGTACTGTACCAACTTCTTCAGAGATAATAGGAATATCCGGCGTTAGTGTTCTCAGTTGATCCATCAAAATATCATTGGCGGCAATGTCAGCACTCGTTACTGGGCTTTCATCTTCTTTTAGCTGTGCAGTGAAGCTCTTATCTCGGTAATATTTCATCACCTCAACACCTGCTTTTTTAGCGCCATCAAGGGCAATATTTAATAACCGTTCATTACTCATATTTAATCCTTATTGACTAACTTATTGGGGAAAAGGTGATCAATTAGCAACATTAATGCCGCAATACTGCGTGCCTCTTTAAAATCAGGTTGTTGTAATAAGTTTTTATAATCTTTAATTACCCAAGGAACTACCTCTAACTCCTCAGGTTCATCACCTTCTAATTGTGCAGAATATAAAGCTCTAGCGATAAATATATCCATTTTTGCATTAAAAAACGCAGGTGCCATCATCACCTGAGAAAGGTGGATGAGTTGTTCGCTGCCATACGATATTTCTTCTTTTAACTCTCTATTTGCTGCTTGTTCTGGACTTTCTCCAGCATCGATCAAACCTTTTGGAAAGCCAAGTTCATAACTGTGAGTACCCGCGCAATATTCTCGCACTAACAATAACGTTTCATCATCAAGCATAGGTACCATCATCACCGCACCACTCCCTGAACCAAGCATACGTTCATAATAACGTTGCTCGCCATTGCTAAAGGTTAAATCAAGCTGCTCTACCGTAAATAAACGACTTTTAGCTACCTGTTTTTGACCATTAATTTTTGGTAATTGATTATTCCCAGTCATAAGCTTTTAAGATTAATTATTAATTCATTTGATTATAGTTATAATGACACGATAAACATCAATTATGGAACCTCTAAATGCTCAATTGGTCAGAAATTTCTACTGTTTTACTCGATATGGATGGAACAATATTAGATTTACACTTTGATAACCATTTCTGGTTAGAGCACTTTCCGAGGCGCTACAGTGAAAAACATGGCATTAGCGTTGAAGAAGCTAAGCAAAAATTCATTGGCCATTATCAAGAGCTCACCGGAACGATTGAATGGTATTGTTTAGATTATTGGACTGAGTTTACCCAAATGCCAATTTCACTAATAAAGCGTGAAGTACAACATTTAATTCAATTACGTGAAGATGCAGATGAATTTCTCACGGCATTAAAACAAAGTGGTCGCGAGGTTATCTTAGTCACAAATGCTCATCCTGATGCGCTATCATTAAAAATTGAACGCACTCAATTAGACAAATACTTTGATGTGCTTTATTCGACCCATGAATTTGGCGTAGTAAAAGAGTCACAACTTCTTTGGCAAAGACTACAAGCTAAACAAGGATTTGATGTAAATAAAACCTTGTTTGTTGATGACAGCTTGCCGGTATTAAAATCAGCACAAAAATATGGTATTAAACATATTTTAGCGGTAGAAAATCCAGACAGTAAAAAACCAGCAAATAGTTTCTCTGATTTTACGTCTATTTCTGATTACCGACAGTTAACTAAAGCCATTTTAGCAAACCCGATAAAATAGCTTATCTAGAAAAGAAAACAATAGTCCCTTTAATTATCTTTATTTTCTAAAAACAACAGCACACTACTAATAAGTATGTTTAGAAATTTAGTATAATATTTTAAAATAAAAGAATTCAATCAACATATTTTAATAAAAAAATAACAAAGAAGTGCTGATAAAAGATCCTTAGATGAATATTAAAGAGGTCTACCTTAAACATGAGTCACTCAAACATCCTAAAGCTCACCTATTGAAGAAACATGGATATATATGGCAACAACAAATGAAAATAGTTCAACCCGATTAGACAAATGGCTCTGGGCTGCGCGTTTTTTTAAAACCCGTGCTATTGCTAAGCAAATGATTGATGGGGGTAAAGTCTTTTATAATGGTCAGCGAACCAAATCAGGCAAATCAGTTGTTATTGGTGATTCAATAAAAATTCGTCAAGGTTTTGATGAAAAAGAAATTGAAGTAATCGCTTTAGCGGATAAACGTCGTGATGCAACTTTTGCACAGACCTTATATAAAGAAACAAGTACGAGCATAGAAACCAGAGAGAAAAATAGTTTGGCGCGCAAGCAAGGGATATTACTCAGCCCCGCAAGCGACACTAAACCCAATAAAAAACAACGTCGAAAACTGAGAGAATTTAAAGAAAGGATATAAGCACGATGTCTAATACCCATACAACCAAAACCATAAATACAACTACAGACGTGCTTAATCGTTATTTATTTAATGACATGCACGTACGTGGTGAATTAGTACAATTAAGTAAAAGCTATCAAAGCATTATTAAGAATCATAACTATCCTGTTAGTGTGCGCTTACTGCTAGGTGAATTACTGGCCGCAACTTGCCTACTTACGGCTACGTTAAAGTTTGAAGGCGATATAACAGTACAATTACAAGGCAATGGTCCGGTGGGTTATATGTCAGTAAACGGTGATAACAACCAACAAATGCGCGGTATTGCCAAAGTTGTCGAAATGGAAAGAGCCTGCAAGGCTAGTTCATTGCAAGATCTGATGGGTAAAGGCAACATGATCATCACAGTCAAACCTAACCAAGGTGAGGCTTATCAGGGAATTGTTGCTTTAGACCAACCAACATTAGCCCAATGCTTCGCTCATTATTTTGACGTTTCCGCACAAATCCCTACTCAAGTATGGTTATTTAGTGATGACGAAAAACAACAAGTAGCTGGTAGTTTAGTGCAATTATTACCCGATGGTGATGGCAGTCACGAAAATTTAACCAAGCAAGAAAGTGACTTTGAGCATATAGCACAATTAACGAATACCATTAAAGCTGATGAGATATTTTCACTTGAAGCACAAGCATTATTGTACCGTTTATACCACCAAGAAAAAGTTAGCTTATTTGAGCCTCAAATAGTCAGCTATCAATGTGGTTGTTCACATGATAAATGTTTAGGCGCTATTGCACAAATAGAGCCAAATGAAATTGAATCTATACTAGCAGAACAAAGCAAAATATCCATGACGTGTGATTATTGCTTAACCACTTATGACTTTTTTTATGATGATTTAAAAAGTTTCATTTCGAAAGATAAGCATTAGTTAAAAACAGTCAATTTATTCACTTATTTGGTATAATATTTGTATAAAACACTCTTTTGGATAATTATTACCTAAAAGAGTGTCTAAGTCCCGTTCTCTCCTAGCCCTTACCCCTATTATTGTTGTAAAAACACTTATCAGAAACACCCCGCTATTTTCACTATTTCTGTCGCTTATAATGAAAACTTTCATCTTAGGTTATTTTTTACTTTCGTTTTAGCGCTTAATCCCATAGAATGTCGCATTATTAATAGAATGAAAATTTTATACCTAACCAAAAATTTAAATTAGTCATACCTTAGGAGCTAATTCGCTATGACCGCCCCAGAAAACTCAATTGATTTGTCACAATATGGCATTAATGATGTTACAGAAGTTGTTTACAATCCATCTTATGAGTTACTTTTTAGTGAAGAAACAAAAGCCAACCTAGAAGGTTTTGATAAGGGTGTAGTGACTGAACTCGGTGCAGTTAATGTCGATACTGGTATTTTTACCGGTCGCTCACCTAAAGATAAATATATTGTGCGTGATGATGTTACACGCGATACCGTTTGGTGGTCTGATCAAGGTAAAAATGATAATAAAGCGATGACGCCTGAAACATGGGATCATTTAAAAGGCTTAGTAACGACACAACTTTCTGGCCAACGTTTATTTGTTGTTGATACTTTTTGTGGTGCTGATGAAGCAACAAGATTAAAAGTACGTTTCATTACTCAAGTTGCATGGCAAGCACATTTTGTTAAAAATATGTTCATTCGCCCAAGCGATGAAGAATTAAAAACTTACGAACCAGATTTCATCGTAATGAACGGTGCTAAAACGGTTAATGATAAGTGGGAAGAACAAGGTCTTAACTCTGAAAACTTTGTTGCGTTCAACTTAACTGAAAAAGTACAATTGATCGGTGGTACATGGTACGGCGGCGAAATGAAAAAAGGTATGTTCTCAATGATGAACTACTACCTTCCGCTGCAAGGTATTGCTTCTATGCACTGTAGTGCTAACGTTGGTAAAGATGGCGATACAGCAATTTTCTTTGGCTTATCTGGCACAGGTAAAACGACACTTTCAACCGATCCAAAACGCCAATTAATTGGTGATGATGAACATGGTTGGGATGATAATGGTGTATTTAACTTTGAAGGCGGTTGTTATGCGAAAACAATCAACCTAAGCAAAGAAAATGAACCTGATATTTACAATGCTATCCGTCGTGATGCATTACTAGAAAATGTCACCGTTAATGCTGAGGGTAAAATTGATTTTGACGATAACTCAAAAACTGAAAATACACGTGTTTCTTACCCAATTCACCACATTGATAACATAGTAAAACCTGTATCTCGTGCTGGCCACGCTAAGAAAGTGATTTTCTTAACGGCTGATGCTTTTGGTGTATTACCGCCAGTTGCTAAATTAACACCTGAGCAAACTGAATATTACTTCTTATCTGGCTTTACCGCTAAATTAGCAGGCACTGAGCGCGGTATTACTGAACCAACACCGACTTTCTCTAGCTGTTTTGGTGCAGCTTTTTTAAGCTTACATCCAACACAATACGCTGAAGTATTACATAAACGTATGGCAGCGGTTGGTGCTGAAGCTTATTTAGTTAATACTGGCTGGAATGGCACTGGTAAGCGTATTTCAATCAAAGCGACTCGTGCAATTATTGATGCGATTTTAGATGGCTCAATTGATAAAGCTGAAACAACGGTTATTCCGATGTTTAACTTAGAAGTACCAAAAAAACTCGCTGGTGTTGAAGGTGATATCCTTGACCCAAGAAATACTTATGAAGACGCTAATGAGTGGCATACCAAAGCAGTTGACTTAGCGAAACGCTTTGTTAATAACTTTGATAAGTTCACTGATACTGACAATGGTAAAGCGTTAGTCGCCGCAGGGCCGCAACTGTAATTAATTTCTAAGTTACGATTTAGAAATTATGACTTACAAAAATATATAATTAAAAAAGCCACTAATAAGTAATTATTAGTGGCTTTTTTGTTCGTTTACCCAACATTCACAATAAGGGCTAGAACTTCAATGGCAAGCTCACCTTGGCTTGTAAACCACCTTGGGGCTTATTCGATAATTCAACACTGCCACCATGCGTATCAACGATACGTTTAATAATTGCTAACCCTAAACCGCTGCCTTCGGTACCCCTTGCCTTATCACCTTGGGTGAAAGGTTGAAATAAGCGCTCAATATCAGCGTCAGGAATACCCTCGCCCTGATCACTAACAATAAAATAAGCATAGCCTTTTCGCTTATCCACCCCAGTAAAAACCTCTATATCGCCCTCAGTATAACGCAGTGCATTTTGAATTAGATTTGCTAATGCACGCTTAACGGCAACATGGCGCAATGGTATTTTGGGGCAATTGCTGGCAATGAACTGAATGTTTCTATCCGCAGGAACTTCAACATTAATGACTTCTTCTATCAAAATGTTTAAGTCTCCAAGCTCGGCTTTATCTTTTGAGTCATGACGAATATAGTCAATAAATTGATCAATAATATTATTCATATCATCAATATCATTTTCAATACCATCTTTTAAAAATTCATCTTGCGCTGACATCATTTCACTGGCTAAACGTATACGTGTTAACGGCGTACGTAAATCATGAGAAATACCCGCCATTAGCAAATTTCTATCATCTTCCAACTGCTTAATGCCTTTTGACATATGATTGAACGCTTGAGTTACCGCCATTATTTCAGAAGTACCATGCTCGATAAGTGGATCAGGAAAATCACCTCGACCAACATCCTCCGCGGCACGCTGTAAAGATTTGAGCGGTCTATTGAGTTGCCTGACAAATAGCCAACCGCCAGCAACACTGAGCACACCAATAATACCAAGAAAGAAAATAAGCGGTGAAAAGTTAGCTTCTTCTAGACCAAGCAATGGAATTTTCACCCAAAGGTTAGGTGCCTGAGGTGGCCTTATCCAAAAAAGATATTCATCTCCTTGAGAAATTCTCACCTCGGCAGAGCCGCCAAGTAATACAGACATCTGTTCACTGCGATAAGGGTAATAACCTGCTGAGCCTAAACCTAACTTAAGCGCATCGGCTTCTCGGTATACGCCAATACCGGTTTCACGATGAAAAGCTTCAGCCATTTTAGGGCTTAAACGGGCGTCTTTAATATCAATAAAAACAACTCGAACTTGCTTAGCTAATAATTGATTTATTTGCTGTTGATTAGGCTCTATAACATATAATGCAAAAGAAACATAAGAAACAACTTGATTAACAAACAGCAAAAAGCCGATGAGTAAAACAGTTTGGCCAAAAGCGCTACGGGGCAATACTTTCATAACATCATTAACTCAAGATTAACTTATATTTGATAATTAAGTAGCGTTACCATCTGGCACAAAAACATAGCCTAAACCCCAAACCGTTTGTAAATATCTTGGCTTGGCGGGATCAACTTCAAGCATACGACGTAAACGAGACACCTGCACATCAATACTACGCTCAAGGGCAGAGTAATCTCGTCCACGTGCTAAATTCATTAACTTATCACGTGATAGCGGCTCTCTTGGGTGGGTAACTAACGCCTTTAATACCGCAAATTCACCACTCGTTAATGGCATACTAACATCACCTTTAACCATTTCTCTTGTTGCTAAGTTCAAATGATACTCACCAAAAGAAATAGTATTTTCTTCCATGGATGGTGCACCTGGAGCCTCTTGCACTCGACGGCGTAAGATCGCTTTTATTCGCGCTAATAGCTCTCTTGGATTAAAAGGTTTAGGCATGTAATCATCAGCGCCAAGCTCTAAACCAATGATTCGATCAACTTCATCTCCTTTAGCCGTTAGCATAACAATAGGAATATTATTTTTTTGTTGACGCAAACGACGACAAATAGATAAACCATCTTCACCCGGCAGCATCAAATCTAACACCAACAAATGAAAATTTTCACGTTCAAGTAGTCTATCCATTTGCTCAGAATTAGCAGCACTGCGTACCACAAAACCCTGCTCTACCAAATAACGCTCTAATAAAGAACGCAAACGCATATCATCATCTACTACTAAGATTTTTTCAGTTTCCTGAGTCATTATATTTCTCGCAATGCTTTTTATAATTAATATATATACCCGCTCCACTTGAAAGGCTCGTTTCAGATATTTTGAAGTATCATGAGTATAGTTCACCTTACTATAAGTGATGTTAGTCATGATTCAAAAGGTTGAAAAGTAAATATTTCCACCTATTTGTTACAATTTATGATTATTACTTAAAATTTACTAAGTTATCTAAATCGATCAGAATTTTTTACTTACCTAAGAGAAAATTTAAGCAAATGGATATTATTGTAGGTAATTAATCGCTTGCTCAGTAACACATTGGGTAAAACTTTTTTTACGCTCATTTTTTGATAAAGCGTGAATCGCACTTTTTACTAACCGCATTTTTTGTTGACGTTCAACTGTAGATAAATGTACTAATTGTTGATGAAAACAACCAAGTAAACCAAAATTTATAGCAACTTCTGACTGTACCGCATCATCACCAAGACATAGCGCTAACTTCTCAGCTAAACGCTTTTTATCCATAATTAAAATAAGATCCGTAAACGAGTAAGTAACAGGGTAAATTTTGCGTTCAATATTACAAGCATAAAACATATCCGCAACGGCAATCACCGGAATAAGTTTTTGATGTTGCTCGCTGAATCGTTGCTTCAACCAAGCATTGTATTTTTGAGTGCTTTCTTTATCTGTGTTTGCCTCTGCCAAAAGCTCTTGTGCTAGTAAAGCATTTGTGAACAGTACAGGCGTTAACAACAGAAAAAATAACGCGATAAAAGATATTTTCATTGAGTCTATATACCCATACCAAGAGAATATGGCCAGTACCTTTCAGTACTCAGCACGAAAATTACCGCTTAGATCGAGCATATCGTATCCATATATAGAGCCCACTTAACGATAGTAATATCAGTAAAATAGCCACGGCGTCCATAAACAACACCCCGACTAAGCCCAATATACGACCGCTATGAGCATCTAAAACAATACGCTCTAAAGTTAAAAATTGAGCACGATAAGCTAATGCAGCTTGTTGTTGTTTTTGTAATGAAACCGATTGTGCTGTTATCCATAAAGGCTCCATTAATGGCGAAATCGCTTGCCAATAAAAAAAGTCACTGTCACTTTGATAATATCCTGATGATGTTTTAACAATCACCAGATCATTATCAATACTTAGCGCTTCAATTCCTTCAGGAATACCTGTCTCTACACCGAGTTGATCAAGTAACTCACCTTGAACATTGTATATATACAAATGAGTTTGGCTAGCGATAACAAATACATCAACAATTGTATTGCTCGATACTTTAGCTGACATAACACCAGCACTAATAATATCAGCTGAACTTTCTATCAGCAGCTTGCCATCAAGCCAGACTAAGTTATTAGTCACTTGTAGTGAACCTTGTTGATAGAAGCGAATATCGTTAGGGGGCGCAATGCCATAGTGATCTAATAACCAAAGATTACGAATAGGTTTATGTGCTAATGAAAGCGTGGTGGTGTGATTAAGGGCAACGCCAGAGATGGACAAAAATATAATAAAAAAGGCGGCAATAATGCCAAGTTTTCTATGCCATTCACGTAAATGGCGAATTAAGCGGTTGTGTAGCGATTTTGATGGTTTCATTGCTGATATAATTGATTTAGCTTAATGCTATTCTGCCGCATCATTTTACTTTTAGCTAGTAATTATAAACCGTTGGTAGCCACTTTTGTATTTAACCAAAGTGCTAAACGGGCAACTTTTGTGGTGGCTCTTACAGATAAAGTAGCGCCAGTAATACCATCAACACTTTGGCTAAGTCTATTATCTTTGTTAAGTGTGGCATTAATAAATTGTTGAGAGAAAAACTCATGTCGTACTTCATCACCACGACTTTCTCTAAAAGTTAAGACTTTAAAGTGATTAATGTGATTATTTTTAACATGCACGCCAATAGTAATAGGCTTTTCTTTGCCTACTTCATTTAAGATCCATACAGTTTCATTACCAGCCTGCCAGTAACGAATACGCATTCGGTTGTATTTATGCTGTAAAATGTCGGCAATAACGGTTTTATCTTCCTTGGTTAACCATAATACTTTTGCTTGTGAAGTAACGTCTGCAAATGAATTACTGATAAAATCAGCAGGAGTTTGGTATACCCCTTTAGCAGCTAGACCCACATTACTAAAAACCATCGCCAAAGCAAAAATACATAAAGGTAGAAACTTAGTCATATAATCACTCGTTAGCATTTACGAAAAAGTGAATAGCACGTTAGCACTATTCACTTTTTCTATATAATTAATAAAATATTAATTAAAATTGGTAACCAAAACCTAGATTAAATCCTGAAGAATCTTTAGAGCCACCAAGATTTTCATAATCAGCTTTTAATACTACATTTTCATGAATATAGTAATTTACACCAACACTGGTTGATTCAACTGTTGTTGAGTCGCTATTGCCAGCATTGTTGTCATATTCTGAATAGCGAGCAAAAACGCCTACTTTTTCATTAAACTTGTAAGAAGGCTCTACATACCAACCGGTTTGTTCATCACGGCCCAAGGCTTTAGCTTCATCGCCATCAATATCCCAACGAGCATACAAGGCACGTACGGTAAAATCTTGCACTTGATAGATAACATGAGCTTCTAATAATGTTGCATCAGCTACATCAACACCATCTTTACCTTGGGTAATATCAGTTTGATATTGAACCGTTGCAGCCAGTTCTAAACCGGTAATAGCAGTATATTTAACACGGCCGGTATACGCTAAATTTTCAGCTGTTGCTTTAGCCACTTTTTGGCGACCACCACGAATTTTATAATCATCACCAACTGATAAACCACTTGTTGCCGCACCATCAATGCTTAAACCACCAGTAGGTTTATAGTTAAAAGCGACACCCGCTTCCCACCACGTTGCAGGAATAATGTTTTTCTCAACACCATTACGCTCAACACCGTAAAATGTTGGTGGCTCATGAGTTTCGTTGATAATACCCACTGGGATTAAGAACAAACCAACTTTTGAACTAACTTCTTCGTTAATATCAACTTCAACATAGGCTTGTTCAAGTTCAACTTCACCCGCTTTACCATCGCCTGCAATTGAATGTTCTAATTCAAACTCAGAGAAGAAACGGACAGTATCGCTAAATTCATGACCGAAAAATAACACAAAACGGTGAAAATCAACTTTTGCATCGCTATCTTCGTAATTGTTATAGTGCAATTCACCGTAACCACCAATGGTAGTATTAGAAAAAGCACTATTTTCGGCAGTTATTTCAACTTGATCAGCAGTAGCATTAAGCTTTTGATCTGTTTCATCTAAACGTTTTTCTAAAGATTCTAAAACTTGTTGTTGCTGAGCAATAACTTTACGTAACTCATCAGTTTCTTGGTTTGCGATAGCGGTATTACTGGCAAAAAGGCCAACTAATACTGAAGCTATTAGTGTTTTTTTCATCATGTTTTTTATTCCAATATTTATATTATGTAATATTTGTATTATTCAATGTTTTAGTGCTAATAAAATTAGCTAAAATGGTTGATAAAAGGTGCTATATAAAAAGATAAAAGAAATGCCCCTCTCAAAATTGGCATTATTTAAACACAACAATAAATGAGAATCAATATCATTTGTATTGTTCTTTACATTTTTTAACCTTGATTTGATTTAGATCATGATCTTTTTTCTTAAATTTCAGTAATTAGGAATACAGTTCAAGCATAAAAGTAATTAAAAAACAGCCTCTACTGCTGATGATTATTTCAATTAAGAAATCACGCCCTAATAAACAATCGGGAAATTGGATGATCTTATATGGAGTAGCTAAACCTGAGCTGATAGCTGCCCTATTTTGAGGCTAAAAGATATTTCGCCTTATTCATTTAGCCTATGGTCAACATAAATTTATCACAAGCCGCAATAGGGTAAATCACTGCTTTAGTAATCTTTCCTTGTTGATGTTTGACCAGAGGTAAATTGATATAGCCATTAAATTTACCTGAATCCCACTGCGCTAGTAAGGCGACATCGGTGGTTAAATTAGCAATTAATCCTGTTGATTTCTGAGGTTTTATCTTCTTTTTATTACCAATATGATTGTTGTCGTTAGATAAATCATTAGTAAAGATTTTCTCGCGACTCGCGGCAACAATACAAATTCTATTTTCAGTGGCGCGAGCTAATAACTGATATTCAACCTCACACGGCTCTTGAATATCAAAGGGAACTAGTAATACATGAATATTACTTACCGCCGCAACCTTGACTATTTCAGGTATATTAGCGTCATCCGCGGTTAGCATCGCAATATTAATATTCCCTTGCTCTAAGGGTAGCTCTATAATATTCAAAATATCACCTAGCTCAGTCCACTGATATCGTTGACAAAAATGTAATTGCGGTTGTCTTGCGAATAAACCTTGTTCGCTTATTAGTACCGCTTGATGCTTCCCTTCAATAATTAAGCTCGTACATACGTATTGAAAAGGTCTCAACACTGAGCTGATTTGATTAATTAACTGTTTACTCAAGCATGTTACCGTGGCCATTTGTGCCACATTATTCAGAATGGTTTTATCGGTAATAAAGAATAATTCAGGTAACTGAATAATGTCACTAAGGTTATTTTCAATATAATGACAAACATCGTCAATGGCTGACTCGTTAGACTTGTATGTTGCAAATATCGCGACATTAGCCGTTACTGGAACCTTATCACTCTGACTATGTGTACTTTCATACTGAGAAGCTTTTTTCATGGGTAATGATTGAATCCTCGGCGCTGCTAGGCCTTGATAAAGCTCAGGACGCCGCTGCTTAATTAGATCAGTGCCATCAGGACGGCTTTTATCGTTAGACTCTATTCCAACCTCTGCCAAGCTTATATCAGCAAAAATAAAACCTTCTTCATTGCTTGTTATCTTTGCTAGTACCTTACCATTTGGAGACACTATTTGGCTTTGACCTACACCAACAAGGTATTCTTGAGGGAGAGTTCGCTGTGTAGCAGAGATTACATTTTGTGGTTGTACTTGCGGTATTAGTAATCCAACTTTATTCGCTATCGCTAAAAACACTTTATTTTCACATGCTCGAGCAGGGCCATGTAAATCACTATAATCTAAGGTAAATGAACTCATTGAATGACATAACAGTTGTGCCCCCTGTAAGGCTAACCCGCGTGATGTCTCAAAGGTAATACCATCACTACCCGTCAATAGCCCTAACTTGCCAAAAGGTGTTATGGCGGCTTCAGACATTTTACTCGTACTAATGAAGAAATCACCTTCATGCTTCGTCAATGTTTGTTTGTCTACTTGGTGAATAAGGTTCCCAAGTGGTGAAAACAAACAGGAAGTTACACTAATATTTGATTTAATCACGCCACTTTGCTTATTATTCGATAACTCGCGTGAAAGGTCTCGTCGTAAAGTGACACTAAGTACAATGTGACAATCATGTGTTTTAGCTTGTTTTGCTATAGCTTGCAAAAAAGGTCCATCTATTGATAAAGCTTGCTCCCATGCTTGATTATGATCAACATACCACGGTTGAGCATCATAAAGCTGTGCATTACAAAAAATGGTATTACAAAACTCAGGCAGCACAATTAACGATGGCTTACACACTGCCGCCTCATTTATCATACGAATACAGGTTGCTAAATTTTCTTGGACATTTAAGGAGGTGGCAAACTGAGAAACGGCTACTCGCATAATTTATATTTTCTAGGTAACTAATAATTATTACGATTTTATGGGGACTTGACATTGACTACAACCACTTTATTTATAACACTCATTATTCTAGCCAAAAAAAAAGTAAACCAATGAAAATATCGATAACAATACTATTGGCGCTTGCGTTCAGCACTTGTTGTAATGCATACGACAGCCACCTTATGCAAACCAATGGCCTTGATAAAAACATTTCAACTTCATTGCTTGCTGGTGGAATATCCATACCTTGGGCGATGGTACAACTGCCTAGCGAAGAAATTTTGATCAGTGAGCGAAAGGGAGAGTTACGGGTGATCAAAAATGGTCGTTTACTGTCTAAACGTATCAGCGGGCTACCGGAAATTCATAATAATGGCCAAGGAGGACTACTTGATCTCGCACTTCATCCTGATTTTTCGAAGAATCTGTGGCTCTATTTTACTTATGCCAGTAAAGAGGGCAAAAACTCAGGCAGTAATACCGCATTAATGCGGGCTACTTTGAACATGTCAAACTTATCACTCACTAATAAAGAGTTGCTATATAAAGCTCAGCCCAACTCTAAGAAGAGACAACACTACGGTAGTCGCATCATCTTTGACGATAAAGGTTTTATATTTTTCTCCATAGGAGATAGAGGCCAGCGTGATATTAATCCTCAGAATATTAACAAAGATGGTGGCAAGATATACCGATTACATGATGACGGCACAGTACCTTCAGATAACCCATTTTTAGACAAAAATGGCCTTAAATCTGCTCTATTTTCTTATGGTCATCGTAACCCACAAGGAATGAGTATTGATCCACGGACCAAAAATATTTGGTCACATGAACATGGCCCTCGCGGTGGTGACGAAGTAAATCTGATTAAAAAAGGGGTGAACTATGGTTGGCCAGAGATCAGTTACGGTATTAATTACAATGGTACAACACTGACCGATAAAACCGAAAAGATCGGAATGGCACAACCGATCATTTATTGGACACCTTCAATAGCACCGTCAGACATGATTTATGTTTCAAGTAATAAATATCCGTCATTAAAAGGAAAGTTTTTACTGGGTTCAATGAAGTTCGGCCATTTAGTGTTATTGACTATTGAAGACGAACAAATTGTTAGCCAAGAAAAAGTATTTGAAGATATTGGCCGTGTACGAAGTTTATTGCAGGGAACAGACGGCTATATTTATGTCGGTATCGATGGGGTAGGAATCAAGAAACTTATGCCAAAATAATAATTTTTATATTTCAATGATATGACTGGTAACTTTTCAATTAATATCATTGAAAAGTTACCAGTCTAGTTATGTGAATATATCACCAGTCTCTATAACTACTTTAAGAGAAAATCAAATATTCAGGGAAGAACACTACCAACATTAAGACTATAATTTGTATAATAATAAACGGTATTACGCCTTTATAAATAGTGGTCGTTTTAAACGATTTTGGTGCAACCCCTTTTAAATAAAACAAACTAAAACCAAAGGGAGGCGTTAAGAACGAGGTTTGTAAATTCATTGAAATAAGAATTGCGAACCAAACTAGATCAATATTAAGTGCAATAGCGACTGGTGTTAAAATTGGTACTACCAAGAAAGCTATTTCAATAAAATCAATAAAGAAACCCAAAATAAGAATGGCTAACATAGCTAAGCCGATGAAGGTCCATTTTTCTCCCGGTAATTCCAGAAAGAATTCTTCAATCAAATATTCACTACCTGAGTAACTAAAAACCATAGAGAATGCAGTTGCGCCGATTAATACAGCAAAGACCATAGAAGTTACTTTTACCGTTTCTTTTGATACTTCATGCATTTTACTAAATGAAAAACCACCATAGAAAATGGATAAAATAACCGCACCAACAGCGCCAATAGCCGATGATTCTGTTGGCGTGGCAATACCGGTAAATATTGAACCGAGTACAGCGAGAATAAGTGTTAATGGCGGCACAATGTCTTTTAACGCTTGCACTAACAACTCACGTTTACTCTCATTAACTATCATAGGAGGGCAAAATTCTGGTTTCACTTTTCCCAAAATAACTATGTACAGCGTATAAGCAACAATCAGCATCATGCCAGGAATGATCGCGGCTCTGAATAAGTCGCCAACCGGCACCCCCATCACATCGCCTAAAATAATAAGAATAATTGAAGGAGGAATAATTTGCCCTAACGTACCAGATGCACAAATAACCCCAGCAGCGGTCGGTTGATGATAGTTATTCTTTAACATTACTGGTAATGAAATAACGCCCATAGCAACAACACTCGCACCAACAACGCCGGTAGAAGCCGCTAATAATGCACCAACCACGATAGTAGAAATAGCAACGCCACCGGGCATGCCACCAAAGAGTTTAGCGGCAGACTCTAATAAGCGCTCAGCTAACCCCGTTTTTTGCAAGACTATACCCATAAAAATAAACATAGGCACAGCCATTAAAATGGTGTTTTCCATAATATTCATAATACGATAAGGCATAAACTCAAATAAATCGACACCCAAAGTTAATGCGCCAACAATTAATGATACACCCGCAAAAGTAAAGGCAACTGAATAACCTAAAAAGAGGCAAACTAACGCAATAGCAAAAAGAATTAATCCGGTCATTATTGCTCCCCTTCTGTTGTAGAGGCATTATTACTACCGTGTGTACTTAAGGTTTGAATTTGACTGAGTACTACATGAACAATGGCGAGCATAAGAAATGCAGAGGATAAAGGAATAACTGAGCGAACAATCCAACGATGTGGTAAACCTCCGGGATCGCCACTACCCTCGCCCATCGTATAAGCTTCCATGGTGTAATTTATACTGTAGTAAAAAATCAGCAATGTGATTGGTAAAGCAAAAATTAGTGAACCAAAAATATTAATGAAAGCTTGTTTACGTTTGGTCATGGCATCATAAAAAATGTCTACGCGTACATGTCCATCTTCTTTAAGCGTATAAGCAATACCAAACATGAACATAGCAGCAAATAAATGCCATTCAAGCTCTTGCATGCCAATGCTCACATCATTAAAAAAGTAACGCATTATTACGTCATAGAATACATTGAGTATCATTAATATCATCAACAAACTGCAGAAATTACCAAGCATGTCGATAAATTTGCCAATTATTTTTAAACTCGTTTTCATTATTATTCTCGTGACATACTTATGTCATTTATTTTTATCAGTGTTCTTTATTAGCATAAAAAAAGCAGATGCCATCATATACTTATAGTAAGTAATAGCATCTGCTTCCATACATTTTTCACACTATTTAGGATCAGTTGTATCTAAGTATGCGCGATCTGATAAATCTGTCCACGCTCGAACTTTCGTTTGATACTCTTGTAATGATTTAAGAATTTCTGCAGTCATTGGATCTTTAGCAGCAAATTCTTTCAATAGTTCATCATTAGTTGCTTTCATTGCCGTCATTACTGACTGAGGGAAAGAACGCATTTTAATGTTGGGGTAATCTTTATTCAACGTCGCTAAGTTTTTACCGCTTTCATGATAAGACTGGATATACATATCGTATGCAGCTACTCTCATCGCTGTGGTAAGAATTACCTGTAAATCTTTAGGTAGTTTGTTATACGCTTTTTCATTTACCATAAACTGTAATTCAGCACCAGGCTCATGCCAACCAGTGTAGTAATAAGGGGCAATTTTGTGAAAACCCATACGTAAATCTAACGATGGACCAACCCACTCGAGTGCATCAATAGTATTACGCTCTAAGGCAGTATAAAGCTCGCCCGCTGGGATATTAGTAGGTTTAGCACCTAATCTTGCTAATACTTCGCCAGCAAAACCTGGGATACGCATTTTCAAACCTTTAAGATCTTCAACGCTGTTGATTTCTTTTTTGAACCAACCACCCATTTGGTTGCCAGTATTACCACCAGGGAAAGATAAAATGCCATATTGATCATATAGCTTCTTCATTAACTCCATACCACCGCCATGATAGAACCACGCATATTGCTCTGGCGCTGTCATACCAAAAGGTACGGTGGTAAAAAATAAGGCGTTAAAGTTTTTACCCTTCCAATAATATGAAGCCGAATGCCCCATTTGATACTGACCACTTTTAACAAAATCAAAAATACCTAATGGAGATTTATGTTTATTGGATGAGTCAACGCGAATGATTAATCGACCATTCGACATTTCTTTTACCGTTTTAGCTAAATTTTTAGTTGCTTCGCCAAAAATAGGAAAATTAGGCCCCCATGTTTCTGCCATCTTCCAGCGATACACTTTATCATCAGCCGCATTGGCTAATCCTGATAACCCTAGCGACAAAATAAGTGCTAGTTTAATAAAAACAGATTTTCTCATGTTCTTTCCTCATATTTAATACTAAATTGATTAAGCTTGTTCTTGTTCTATTATTATTTTTACTACTTGCCCATTCTAAAGGCTTTCATAAATTACTCCATACGTACTAACGCCCAACTTTACTAGGTAGTTATACCTAGTAAAGTTGTTAACGTCGAACTATCCAATTGATATAAAACATTAAATGATGTTTTCTCAAAAACTTATTAAAGCTCAACAACCATGAGAATACATTATTTTTAACATCAATAGTTACCATACCTATTTCAATGATTCTTAACCATCATTAACGCTAACATATTGAATATAGCTTGATTAATTACAAAATTCGACACCAATAGCTAATTATTTAGTTACGTTATGAAATAAATGAATATGCACTGATAACTATCCCAGCTAGAAATATCAACTTTAGCTTAACCATACTGCGCTGCTAACCCTAAAGGTTCAGTCAAAAAATAACGATATAAGGTAATATAACCAGCCATATCATCTTCATTCTATTAGTGAAAGCACTCTAATTAATTCAACGGCCTTGTATAGATAGAAACTAAGGCTAGTGGAAAATATAAAAATTTGTCATTATTCATTTACTCATAAAAATAATAATAGGGATAACACCTTCATGAATCTTCCACTGAAACTTTTATATATTGCTGTGTTTCAGGTGATTTTAACCTCGATAGTGGTATTTTTCTTTTTCAGTAGTGAATATAGAGAGTTATCTAGCCAAAGTTTGCGCTCAGTTGAGAACTTTCTATTAGAGCAAAAAAAACGTGAGCTGAAAAATTATACTGCACTTGCTGTTTCATCGGTGGAGCATATATTTGCTGGCGAAAAAAACATTGACCAACAGACACAAGATAACGTGGTAAGCCTACTAAACAACTTACTCTATAATGGAGATGATGGTTACTTTTATGTTTATAGTAGCGATGGTATCAATATAGCTCACCCCAAAGAACCTTTTAGAGTGGGTAAAAACTGGTGGAATTTAGAAAGTGATAAAGGCGAAAAAATAGTACAGATTTTAATAAAAAAAGCACAAGCAGGTGGAGGGTTTCATCGTTATAAATGGTCTAAACCCTCTGCCAACGCTAAAGTTGATAAAATAAGCTATTCTGTTTTTCTTGATAAATGGCAATGGATGCTCGGTACAGGTGTGTATTTAGACGATGTCAATCAACAAGTCAGCAAACTACAGCAAGAAATAGATCAACATATCAATAGAACTCAACAAATTGTCTTAAGCGTCGCTTTAGGCTCTATTTTTATTCTGTTTGTTATTGGCTTAGTTTTTACTTTGCGGCAAAAACAGCGAAGTGATATAAAAATTAATGAGCTAGGACAAAGAATTATTAGCTTACAAGAAGAAGAACGTCGTCATATTTCACGAGAGCTACACGACGGTATAGTGCAAATATTAGTGTCGGTAAAATACTCAATTGAGGCTACGGGCATATTTTTATCACAATTGAACCAAGAAAAGCCTAAGTCACAACTTACTGCTGAAAAGAACTTAAGTATTGCCATACAAGAAATTCGTCGTATCTCTCATCATCTTCACCCGAGAATATTAGATGAGTTAGGCTTACCTGCTGCCATGGATGCTTTATCTAGCGAATTTTCAGAATTAACCGGTATTAAAGTGCAAGTGATCACACCAAAATTAAAAAAACTATTGCCTGACAATATCAGGACCACCCTATATCGTGTAGTGCAAGAGTCGCTCACCAACATTCAAAAACATGCTAAAGCGAGTAATGTAATTATTGAATTAATGATCAATCAGGCTTGGTTAACCTTAACCATATGCGATAATGGTAAGGGCTTTGATACCAGTATTAATATAGAAAACCAAGCAAACCTTGATGAGTTTGGTATTGGCCTAAGAAATCTAGCTGAGCGTATCGAATATCACTCAGGAGTTTTTAAGATAACATCGACAGAAAAAGGAACAATAGTTACCGCAAAAATACCTAAAAGTTGCTTTGCCAATTACTTTAACCAAGCGAGCAGTGAGAAAAAAAATGATTAAATCACCCGAAAATCAACAAAGAATATCCGTGTTATTAGTTGATGACCATCCGATGGTACAAGATGGTTTAAACTCATGTTTATCTTATTATCCTGACATTGAGGTTATTGGCTCTGCAGAGGATGGCAAAGAGGCACTAGATAAAGCGCTAACATTAAAACCGGACGTTATTTTAATGGATATAAGCATGCCTAACATGAACGGTATTGATGCGACAGAAATAATTACTGAACAATTAACTAACACCAAAGTACTTATATTTAGCATGTTTGACAGTGTCGAATTTGTCAAAAGTGCGATTCAAGCAGGTGCTGCTGGTTATATTCTAAAAGATACCACCTCAGAGGAGGTTTATTATGCTATTAAAGCCGTTGCCGCAGGTAAAGCGCATTTTAGTAGTTCTATTGCTAAAGCGTTAATAGAAAACCCAACAAAATTAGCGCGAGAAAAATTAACCTCCCGTGAGCAAGTTATATTGTCTTACATTGCTCAGGGTCACTCTAGTAAAGCGGTAGCAAAGATTTTAAGTATTAGCTTTCGTACAGTAGAAGCACACCGTCGTAATATCAAAACAAAATTAAACATTGATACCTTTGCAGGTTTAATTCGCTATGCGGTTAATCAAGGGTTAATTGAAAGCTAAATTGCCCCTGCGCGTAGCACTATAAATATTCAATAAAGATACCGATAAAAATAATCAACCCGACCCAATGGTTATGCAAAAAAGCTTGAAAACACTTATCTCGCTCTCGATTACTAATCAATAGTTGTTGGTAGCTAAATAAGCCCCCACTAATCACTAAACTTAACTGATATGGCCAACCAAAAGCTAACAGTTCACCGACAGTAAATAACAAACCCAGCACAGCTAGCTGTAAAAATCCGATAATCCGCTTATCATGATCGTTAAATAAAATAGCCGTCGATTTCACCCCTATTTTTAAATCATCTTCTCTATCAACCATGGCGTACATGGTATCGTAAGCGACAGTCCACAATAAATTTGCTGAAAATAATAACCACGCGACGAGTGGGATTTCGCCCATTATTTCAGCAAAGGCCATGATCATGCCCCAACTAAAAGCGGCTCCTAACACGACTTGTGGTAACTGGGTATAACGTTTCATAAAGGGGTAAGATGCCGCTAACACTAAAGCAACTACAGATAAATAAACAGTAGGCCAACTCAAAGTTAACACTAAGCCTAAAGCACAGCCAATCAACACGCCAAACAAATTAACGGCTTGTGTTTTAGTCATTAAGCCAGAAATTAACGGCCTATTTTTGGTGCGTTCAACCATACCATCAACGTTTATATCGGCTAAGTCGTTAATCACACAACCTGCACTACGCATAATAAAAACGCCTAAACTGAATACCATGAATAAATGGAGGTTAGGCCAGCCATCACTAGCAATCCATAGCGCCCAATAAGTCGGCCACAGTAATAGATAAGTACCTATAGGCTTATCCATACGCGTAATTAATTTAATGGCTAACCATTTTTTTTGTAGCTGATTAAACATTATCAACGCTTGGATTAGTCAATGACTTTTTCATTTTTTGATAAGCAAATGCATCCGGAAGAAAAACTTCTGCAACCATTAAGGGTTTATTTTCTAAAACAAAAAGGGAACGCCGTCCCCATAAGGTATGAGTCATATTTAACGGTAAGTTACGCACTAATTTACCGACTGAACTATTTAAATCAAACGTTCCCACTTCAATAATTTTTCGCTTAAGCGATGGGTTATTAAATAATACCTGTCCAAGTGATTGTGACCCTAAATTAGCTAGTGCTTGTTCCGTACCGGTCAAACTAGACAATGGTAATAAACTACGAGCAAAAACTTGTGGTTTATCATCACAATAAAGTAACACTTCACGCACAAGGACTTTCTCTCCGACAGGAATATCTGCTACCGCTTCATGTGTTTGACAAGGTTCAATCTTTTGACCTAACAACTCCACTCTAAATTCATTACAATGTGTTTTTAAGCGTGCTGTCAGTGAAGTAGGATCAAGTAACCAAGATTGCAAATGCTCAGGCAGTGCACATGACGCTAAACTTTGCCAATGGTTTGGTAGGGTAATGGGAAAAAGTAACTGCAAGCTCATAACGTACTATCGAATTATTAATTGGGCAAAAAATCAGGAGTATAATAACAGGCTTTAACACAGAAAAGCATACTCACGTTAACTTGTAATAAAAATAATTAAAAATTATTCAGGCAAAAAGAAAAAATCAGGTTATGATAAAGCCTAGTGTTACAAATTCGTTTTTTCTGTATTTATTTACCTCGTCATCCTCACTAGTGTCTGGATTGAAAACCTCAGGATTAATGCACAATACTCCGTATAAAAGATTTACGGAATAGCTAATTTTCCAGAGTGAGGGGATAATTATGTTTTCTTTTTATGAAAATAAGTTCCTAATGATCAAATATTTAATAGTTTTATCCTGCTTTTTTACTTCACTATCCATTAAGGCCAGTGATTATGCTTATTTTGGCTTTGAGCCTGACATAGTCACCAATTATGTCGCCACAAAGAAAAAAATGGGTTATGTACGTCTCACTGTCGAATTAATGGTTGAAAGTGATAACTTAGAAATAGTTATGCATCACTCACCACTGTTACGTGATGCTATTATCGATATTATTGGCAGGCAAGCTGAAGCTAAAATCAAATCAATTAGAGGCCGTTCTGAAATTCAATTACTCTGTGAAGAGCAAGTAAAAGTGTTACTCACCAAAGAAACGGGTCAACCTTTGATCAAAAAATTATTATTCACCCAATGGTTAGATAATTAGTAAAAACAAACGAGCTACGAGCTACCTGATGATTTAACACTATATACGGCCAATAAACACCCCGAAATCAAACCAAGTAAATGTGCGGTGTTCGCTACATTTACTGGTAATATATCAACAAAGCCTAGCAACAACCAAAACAATAAAAAACCAATAAGGGGCTTAGATAAAGACAAGCCTTTTTCCGGTGCTAAATAGCCATACCACCAAACAAAACCGACCAAAGCATATACCACACCCGACAAGCCCCCAAAGTTTGCGCCTGAAACAAAAAACTGTCCTAAATTTGAAACAATAGCTGAAATTAACAATAAGTTAATCAGTGTGCTTTTACCTAATACGTCTTCAATACTACCACCTAATTGCCACCACCACATGGTATTAAAAACAATATGTAACCAAGAAAAATGAAAAAAAGCAGGGCCTAATAAACGCCAAGGTTCAGCAAGAAATGCATCCATAGACAAATGAGGGTAAAACTGTAATTCACTAAATATTGACTTCGCCCAACCAAGATTACTGCCAATAAAGACTAACCAACATAAAACAAAAACTAACAGGGTTACGATACCCGCATGCGCAAGAAAATTGTCTTTAAAAATCGCTAATAATGTCGTATCACTACTATTAATAGTAACCGTTTCACCATGTTGCCAAGCCGCTTGTTGATATTTTTGATCAAAAGGTGCTTTAATGAATATATCAAATTCAGCTTTCGCCTGAGAAATTTTATCTTGTTGGCAATAAACCCTATGGGCTTGTTTAGTTTCACTAACCACTTTAGCAACAATGCCTAACGTTGCTAAATAATTAGCAAAAAGTAACGCTATATTATGTTGTTCAAGCTGTACTAACAGCTGCAAATCATCATGTTCAGTCATTAGCGTGAAATGTTATCTGGGTATTGTAATTGCCATTGAGTAAAGCCACCATCAAGTGAGTAAACTTTAGTAAAGTCTTGACTAACCAAGAACTGCGCAGCTTGCTGACTAGAATGTCCATGGTAACAACAGACCACTACAGGTGCATCAAGGTCTGCATCACGTATAAAATCGGCCAAACTCTCATTAGTTAGATGCTGTGCATCAGTAATGCGACCATTAGCAAATGATCCTGCATCACGAATATCTACTACCACATGCGTTTTATCATTAAGTACTTGCGCTAACTCTTCGACTTGCATATGGATAAAACTTTCTTCATTAGCTGCGCTATTGTTAGACATAATGAGTATTACTCCCAATTTAAAATTACTTTGCCTGATAGTCCTGAACGCATGACATCAAAACCTTGTTGAAAATCATCAATATTATAGTGATGGGTGATAATAGGCGATAAGTCTAAACCTGCTTGAATAAGGCTAGCCATTTTATACCAAGTTTCAAACATTTCACGGCCATAAATACCTTTAATAGTTAAGCCTTTAAAAATAATATGATTCCAATCAATCGCCATTTTTTTGTCAGGAATACCTAACATAGCGATTTTACCACCATTATTCATATTGTCTAACATACTTGTAAATGCTATTGGCACACCTGACATTTCTAAACCAACATCAAAGCCTTCTGACATGCCTAGCTCAGCCATCACATCAGTTAAATTTTCTGTTGAGACATCAACCGCACGTGTTACGCCCATCTTTCTAGCTAAATTAAGACGATATTCATTGATGTCGGTGATAACCACATGACGAGCACCTACATGTTTCGCTACCGCTGCCGCCATAATACCAATAGGACCAGCACCGGTAATTAATACATCTTCACCGACTAAATCAAACGACAATGCAGTATGTACTGCATTACCAAAAGGGTCAAAAATAGCCGCTAAGTCATTAGAAATCTCATCGGGTAATTTAAACGCATTATACGCTGGAATAACCAAATATTCAGCAAAAGAGCCTGGTCTATTTACACCAACACCAACAGTATTACGACATAAATGTGTACGACCACCACGACAATTTCGACAATGCCCACAGGTAATATGCCCTTCACCTGACACCCTATCACCTAATGAAAACCCTTTAACTTCTTGACCAATACCAACCACTACACCTGCATATTCATGACCTACCACCATCGGTACAGGTATGGTTTTTTGTGCCCATTCATCCCAGTTATAAATATGAATGTCGGTACCACAAATAGCAGTTTTCTTAATTTTTATTAATAAATCATTATGACCTAATTTAGGCCTTTCTGTACGCATCAACCAAATACCTTGCTCTGGTTTTAGTTTTACTAATGATTTCATTTATTTCTATCTCTTTTCTCTCTTTATCCACACTCGAAACTTATCGTTTATTTTTTCCAGTCGCTATTCACTCATCGCTTATATGACGCCCATGTCTTTACCAATAAGGATAAAGGCGACAATAGCTTGATCGAGTTGCGCTTTAGTATGTGCCGCTGAAATTTGAATTCGGATTCTCGCCTGCCCTTTTGGTACCACAGGAAAAGAAAAACCAATAACGTATATGCCTTCAGCCAAAAGCCTATTAGCCATATCACTCGCTACTTTAGCATCCCCTAACATTACAGGTACAATGGCATGATTAGCGCCGGCACAAGTAAATCCTGCTGCTTCCATATTCTCACGAAAATAAGCGGTATTATCTTTTAAGGTTTTACGTAATTCACCACCTTCTGCCAATAATTGCAGTACTCGTAATGAAGCATTCACAATTGACGGCGCTAACGAATTAGAGAATAAATACGGACGCGAGCGTTGACGTAACCATTCAACCACTTCTTTTTTAGCTGACGTATAGCCACCTGATGCACCGCCCATGGCTTTACCTAATGTACCCGTTATAATGTCAACACGGCCCATCACATGACAAAACTCATGACTACCACGGCCTTGCTCTCCGACAAAACCAACTGCATGAGAGTCATCAACCATTACCATCGCATTGTATTTATCAGCTAAATCACAAACACCTTTAAGATTAGCAATAACCCCGTCCATTGAAAACACACCGTCAGTGGCGATTAACTTAAAGCGAGCACCGGCTTTATCAGCAGCCATTAGGCTTTGCTCTAAGGCCGCCATGTCATTGTTAGCATAACGAAAACGCTTAGCTTTACATAAACGCACACCATCAATAATAGAGGCATGATTTAACGCATCACTAATAATAGCGTCTTCACTGCTTAATATGGTTTCAAATAAACCTGCATTAGCATCAAAACAAGAAGAGTATAAAATGGTGTCTTCCATCCCTAAAAATATACTTATGCCTTGCTCTAATTTTTTATGAATATCTTGTGTGCCACAAATAAAACGTACTGAGGCCATACCAAAACCATGTTCATCTAAACCAATTTTTGCTGCCGCTATCAGCTCAGAGCAATTGGCCAAGCCTAAATAATTATTGGCACAAAAGTTAATAGCTTGCTCACCGGTATTTACCATTATTTGAGGTTGTTGCGCGGTAGTGATCACTCGCTCAGCTTTATACAAGCCCTCAGCTTTCACTTGGGCTATTTGTTCTTGAATATTTTGATAAAAAATTGCTGATTTATTATCAGACATAAGCACCTCTACTTACGTAGATTTATGAAGAATAATACACACTATTGTACTCGTAAAAAAAAATTCTCATAGTTAATGACCAAACATAATAATGAGCAAAAAGAAGTTTTTGTACAAATATTATTACTCTGTGGTTGAATCATGATTAATATTGCTTACTGACATTCAAATCAATTCTGTGAGCAATGTCAGCAATTAATGATTTTTCACACGCAATTAGGAATAATAGCGCTCATATTTGAGCCCCTCTAAGGGAGTAATTATTACGTCGATTGAACGCTATCTGCGTGATGACATGAAGTGCGTACCATCTAAAAACGATGATTTCTCTTAAGAACAGAGATGTTAATCCAACAATTATTTTTCAATTGATAACACTCTTAAAGCAGTTTGATCTAACACCTTTCTTTGAGTCTTTTTATTGTCTTCCTCTTTTAAGCTGCTACAGGTTTCCCGTATCCGTTTGCAGACTCCCAAAGCAACTTATCCGATAAAGCTTGGTACAGTATTCATTGCCCAAATAAAGTAATACTCGATATTATCTTTGATATGTGAATCTTAACAATATCTCATGCCAACACTCTATCAATATCTTCAGTGATATCACATCGCAATACTCACCCAACTAAATTACAACGATTGATTCATCATTCTTCAATAAAGATCACATCCAGTTTCCATTACGAATAACGCCAACAGCAAGACCTTCTATATTGAACTCTTGACGCGTTAAATCTACTATAATTGGCGAAAAGTCTTCGTTTTCAGCCTGTAAATAAACAACATTCCCTTCCCGTTTGAAGCGTTTAACCGTGACCTCATTTTCAACACGAGCCACAATAACTTGCCCATTTTGTACATCAGTAGTTTGATGCACCGCGAGTAAATCACCATCTAAAATACCAATATCTTTCATGCTTTCGCCATTCACACGCAATAAGTAATCAGCCGCGGGGTGAAATAAACTTCCATCCATTTTATAATGTTCTTCAATATGTTCTTCCGCTAAAATTGGCTCTCCTGCAGCAACCCGGCCAATTAAAGGTAAACCTTCTCTTTCAAGAAACTGCTCAGCTAAGCGAATACCACGAGAGGTGCCTGGCAACATCTCTATATACCCTTTTTTAGCTAATGCTTTTAAGTGCTCTTCTGCCGCATTCGCAGATTTAAAACCAAAAAAACTAGCAATTTCCGCACGTGTCGGTGGCATTCCTGTATCGTTAATAGTCTCTTTAATAAGATCAAAAATTTGTTGTTGTCGATTAGTTAACGGTTTTAGTTCGTGTATAGCAACCATGTAAAATTCCTGTATATATTGACAGTACAACTGGTAGTATATACAGGAATATTGTAAAATCAATAGTTAGTTTTGGCTATAATGTGTCGTTGGTCAGCCCTGATTCAAATTATTAACGACTATTTTTATGGTGGCATTATTTAATACCAGCGATGACAATAGCTACAGCAATAAACTTCGATCAATTTTATAGTATTCATCTGTGGCATTAATCAGTGACTTTGCCGTTAATTTTGGAACACCATATACCATAGTATTGACATTATATTCGGCTTTAATATGACTGAGCAACATATCAAAGTCGCCATCGCCAGAAAGTAGTACTATGGTGTCAATATCTTGCCTTGCAGCCGCCGTCATAATATCAATGGTAATGCCTACATCCCAGTCACCTTTGGCTGAACCATCACTACGCTGGATAAAGGGCTTCAGTTTTACCTCAAAACCAATATGTTTTAGCGCTTTTTGAAATTTATGCTGCTGATCATCACTGCGTGCAATGGCATAGGCAGTCGCCTGCACTATATCACCCTTAGCAAGTAACTCTTGCCACAATAAACGATAATTAAATTGACGCTGATAGGCATCTCGCGTGGTGTAATAAATATTTTGTACATCAACAAAAACGGAAATTTTCGGCAAAACAGTTTCCTTGAGTCTGATTTAAATAAATTTTCTATGATTTACTATTTTTTGTCTATAAAAACAACATTATTATTACTTTACTCTTGTCACCCTTAAATGATGACGTTAAAATAGTCAACATATAATAATAAATCAAGAGTATAGGAATAAAGTATGTCTTTTGAAGACGACTATCAAGTAACTTCTAAATTCAGCGAGCATACCCATGACTTCCTCTCTAGTCATTTAATTGCTCCCACACCGGTAAATTATTCAGTGATATATCTTTATATTAGCAATGAAAACGAAATGTTATCGGCCGCTATCGATAAAACACTGCAACGGGGAGAATTAATTACCGCTGATTTTATCGCTGATTTATTCAAACGCTATGTATCTTTTACCCAACAAATTGAAAATACTATCTTAGCCCCATTTGAACAAACGTTAAGTGATACGTTAGAACAAATTGATAAACAAGTGGATAATGAAGATAAAGCGGCAACTAATCTGCAAAAATTAGATAAAATTTTAGCTAAGTCAAAAAACAATGCTTCTATGGACAATATTGTCAGCTATCTTTATAACACGATAAATAACACCAAAGCTCAACATGAAGCACTCTCTCAAAAATTAACCAAGACACAACAAGAGATTAATCAACTAAAAGACAAGCTTGCCTCTTCAAGGGAAGAAGCGTTAGTTGACTCATTAACAGGTTTACTAAATCGTCGTGGCTGCGATGAAAAATTACAACATTTAGATCATGCCGATACCCATTCTTCTTTAGCCATTGATATTGATCACTTTAAAAAGGTTAATGACACATTTGGCCACTTTATTGGCGACAAAGTTATTCAGCGTATAGCCAAAACAATTCAAAGCCATATTGGCGAGCAAGATATTGCTGTACGCTTTGGCGGTGAAGAGTTTGTGGTAGTAATGGCTAACACACCCATTACTGAAGCAAAAAAAACCGCTGAAAAAATTCGACTATCCATATCAAAAATGAAATTAAAACAAAGAGATACCAACACTTATTTACCACCAATTTCGGTGTCTATCGGTATTGCTCAAAATGACAACATTTCAGAGTGGACAACCTTATTTGAACAAGCAGACAATGCACTGTATCAAGCTAAAAATTCTGGACGCAACCGCTGTATTTGCGCCTAATAAAAAATTCGCCTTACTTATGGTTTACTTAGGCGCCCTGAAACTCGCATCTTGAAGTAGTTTAAGTATAAATGCTAAACTCCTTCTTTTTATCTTGCCAACAATTAATTTTAGCGATGATGATGTCTATATTGCGTTCTTTTTTTTATTTATTATTAAAACTCCCTTTACGTTTATTTGTTCGTAGCAACGTTGTGCAAGATGCCAAAGCATCCGTTGAAACACAAAACAGCCCCATTTTTTACGTAGTAGGTCACCAATCAGCCAGCGATTTATTAACACTCCAAGTAGCCTGTAAGCAACAAAAACTTCCTGATCCGTTAAGTAAAATAGAAATAAATGGCAAACTATTTGATCGAACTTTATGTTTAGAAAAACCCAAGCCAGTGTTTTCATTGTTTAAAACTAAACAAACTACCGCACTATATCAGGGCCTAGAAATTCTTAATCAACACAATATTAATAAAGAACTCAATGCACAATTAATACCGGTAAACCTCATTTGGGGGAGAATACCAACCCAAGAAAAAAACAATGCTAATGTGTCTTCACTACTAGCTGAGCAAGCTTCTCCAACTTGGCTGCGAAAATTTTTTATTGTGCTTTTTTTAGGTCGTGATAACTTAGTACGATACAGCGAAGCAGTCTCGTTAAGGGATATGTCTGACAATCACGGTAACGATGAAGTAACAGCACATAAATTACTGCGCGTTGCTCGTTTTCATTTTCATCGACAAAATATTGCCGCCAAAGGCCCCCGCCTTATTCATCGCCAACAAATGTTTACGGCTTTATTTGCCAACCCGTCAGTAATGCGCATAATCAAAGACGAAGCTAAAAGCAAAAATCTCAGCATTGGGCAAGTAAAAAAACAAGCGCAAACCATGATGGAAGAAATCGCTGGCGATTATAGCGTTTCATTAGTCCGCTTAGGTGAACGTATTTTACGCTGGCTGTGGGGACGTTTATATAGCGACATAAAAGTGAATAACTCTCAAATATTACGGGAGCTAGCTCAAGATGGACATGAAATTATTTATGTCCCGTGTCATCGAAGCCACATGGATTATTTATTGCTTTCCTATGTCATTCTACAAGAAGGTTTAGTTATGCCACGTATTGCCGCCGGCATTAACTTAAATTTTTGGCCTGCAGGACCAGTATTTAGAAAAGGCGGGGCTTTTTTTATTCGCCGTAGTTTTGCTGGTAATCGCCTATATTCAACTATTTTCCGTGAATACTTAAGTTTATTGTTTGAACGTGGCTACTCGGTAAAATATTACACTGAAGGTGGTCGTAGCCGTACCGGTCGCTTATTAAGTCCTAAAACTGGCATGCTAACCATGACCATTCAAAGTTTACTACGTGGTATCGATCGCCCATTAACCTTAGTACCGGTATATTTAGGTTACGAACATGTCATGGAAGTTGGCACCTATCATAAGGAGTTAAGTGGCAGTGAAAAGAAAAAAGAATCTATCTTTGGTGTACTTAAAGCCATTAAAAGTCTCCGTAATTATGGTAATGGTTATGTTAACTTTGGTGAACCCATCAATATTAATGACTATTTAAATAAAAAAGTACCCGATTGGAAAGCGGTAATCAACCCTATTAATCCGCAAAAACCTAGCTGGTTAACACCAACGGTTAACGAGTTGGCAAATCAATTAATGACCCGTATCAATCAATGCGCGGCTCTAAACGGCGTAGCATTAGTTGCGCTTATTTTACATGCCTGTGAAAACAAAGCCCTAGCTAAAGCGGATCTAGAAAAACAATTAGATTTCGTGCTTAATATTCAGCGACAAGCGCCTTTTAGTGAACAACTAACGATACCTCAAGAAAGTGGCAGTGAATTATTAGCCCATGTTATTTCACTTAATAAAGTAACCATCTCAACAGATAGCTTTGGTACTATCGTCTCACTAAATGATTCGGCTAGCTTAGAGATGCGCTACTATCGAAATAATATTTTACACACTTATGCTTTAATCTCGTTAGTGTGCAAATTATTAACTCACAATAGTAAAATAGCTCAAAAACAACTAACAGAACAAACGGTGAGCATACTAGCTAGTTTAAAAGACGACCTGTTTTTATGGCAAACACCCGAACAAATGACTAAACAAGTTGAACAAGTTTTGGCCTTTTTAGAAAAATCAGGTATTGCTAAGCACAGTAAAGCTGAGTTCTGGTCATTAACAGATGACACCCAACAACTCAGTCACATCCATCATATGGCCGAATGTATCGATGAAAGCTTACAGAGACTTGCTATCATCACCTCATTGGCAACGCGTTTAGCACCACTGACTAGACGAGATTTAGAGCAAAAAGTTGTTGCTATAGCAAAGCGATTATCCGCGTTAAATAATATAACTGCCCCTGAGTTTATAGACAAAAAAGCGCAGGCTACCTTAATTAATACCATGCGAGAACAAGGCTATATCGAACTTAATGAAGACGGCTTACTGATAACAACTGAGACAATGAAACAACTTAAAACCTCAGTAACCAATCTAGTTGCTATTGAAGTATTGCAAAATATTGCTCGATAGTTTCCGCCATGAGATGAAAAAGTTCAAATAGAGTAAAACGAAGCTTTAGGAAAATTTTTTAAACACTACGAATAAATCAGGAAGATATTATGAATGCAGAAGAAATAATTGAGCAAATAACGCAAATGGCACTATTCTATGGTCCAAAATTGATTGGAGCAATAGCGGTATGGATCATTGGTGGATGGGTTATAAAAGCCCTCGGCCGCGGCGTAGAAAGTGCTTTAAAAAAAGGTAAAACGGATCCATCGTTAATGCCTTTCCTAACGGGCATTTTTAATGGCCTATTAAGAGTAATGTTAATTATCACCGCGCTTGGTATGCTAGGTATTGAAATGACCTCGTTTATCGCTATTCTCGGTGCTGCTGGTTTAGCCGTAGGTATGGCATTGTCGGGTACATTACAGAACTTTGCTGGCGGTGTGATGATTCTCATTTTCAAACCGTTCAAAATTGGTGATGTTATAGAAGCACAGGGTTACATTGGTTCAGTATCTCAGATACAAATTTTCAATACCATTATGAAAACTCCTGACAATAAAACGATTATTATTCCTAATGGTGGATTATCGACCTCATCAATGATTAATTATTCAACGGAAGCGACAAGACGTGTTGATTGGACAATTGGGGTTGCTTACGGAGATGACATAGATAAAGCTCGAGAAGTCATCAAACGTTTATGTGACGAAGATTCACGTATTTTAAAAGATCCTGAGGTTTTTATCGCCGTTTCAGCATTAGCAGACAGCTCTGTTAATTTTGCCGTTAGAGCATGGGTAAATGCGGCAGACTATTGGGGCGTATACTTTGAATTAAATGAAAAGGTATATAAAACCTTTGCCAGTGAAGGGTTAAATATTCCTTATCCACAGATGGATGTTCATATACATAAAGATGCCTAATATCTGGCTATTAGTTCGCCTTAGCATCCATGTGTATTAAGGTATCTATATTATAAACTAAAAAGAGCTACCAATTAACTTGGTTAGCTCTTTTTTATTTTTTATTTTTTATTTTTTATTTTTTATTTTTTATTTTTTATTTTTTAATAATTTAATCCTATACGATGACACGCCCACAAGAGTACTTATATTTACACAAGCTGCGCCTTATCCTGTTCAATTTCGTCTTTATCACCTGAAAATAAACTCTTTAAACGCTCAACAATTAAATAATTCACTGGCACGAGTATCAAGGTGATAAACGTGGCAAATAAAATGCCAAAACCTAATGATACCGCCATCGGGATTAGAAACTGAGCTTGTGTCGATTGCTCAAACAATAAAGGCATTAAACCAATAAAAGTGGTTAAACTGGTTAACATAACAGGCCTAAACCGAGCGGCGCCTGCAGTTAATACTGCCGCCATTAACTCACCCCCTTCGCTGCATTTTTTATTGATAAAATCTACCAATACTAGGGAGTCATTTACTACAACACCAATTAACGCCAGCATACCAAGTATACTCATAATGGTTAATTCCATACCCATAATCCAATGACCAATCACAGCCCCAATCATGCCAAACGGAATAATACTCATCACAATGATAGGTTGTATATAAGATTTAAAAGGGATCGCTAAAAGCGCATAAATGATAAAAAAAACAAATAATAGTGCCCAAGCAAGTGAGCCAAAAGATTCGCGTTGTTCTTTAGCTTCACCTTCCAGTGAATGACTTACTCCCGGGTATTGCACCATAAGATCATCTAAGTATGTTTTTAAATTTGCTTGTAATATAGTCATATTAGTATTTGATTTTTCTACATCCGCACTGACATTTGCGGTACGATAACGATCGATTCTTGAAATGGTTGATGGGCTTTTTCCTGGAATTAACTTAGCTACATGTGATAATGGCACTGAGCCGCCTGACGGTGTAACAATAAGTATATCTTCTAAATTAGCGATAGTACGACGCTCACTAAGAGGTAATCGAACCATCACACGAACATCATCTCGTCCGCGCTGAATACGCTGTACTTGTGAGCCAAAGAAAGAGCGACGTACTTGATTAGAAATACTGACTCGCGTTAAGCCCAACGCTTTACCTTGCTCGGTTAACTCAATTTGCAGCTCTTCCTTGCCGTTAGAAAGGCTATCTGCAATATCAAATACGGTAGGGTAAGTGGCTAAATGCACTTTTACTTTATCGGTTACTTCTTTAAGTGTCTCTAATGAGCTCGCTTTAAATTGCACGTGGATGGGATCAGAAGAGCGTCCAATTTCAGCTCTAAAGGTAATACTTTCAGCGCCCGGAATTGGACCAATTAGGTTTCGCCATTCACGAACTAGCTCGCGTGAGGTAATGGCGAGCTCGCGAGACTCAGGCGGTGTAATTTCAAAACGTACACTCCCCTTGTTTGACGTACCGCCACGACCTCCTGTACTCGCTAATATATTAATAATGACACTGCTGTTGGTTGAAGGCTCTATATATTTTTGTTTTAACACATCGGCTTTTTCAGCCATCTTAATAATATATTTATTGGTGACTTCAAACGGTGTCCCCGCAGGTAATGTTAAAGAAGCTCGTACTGTTTCACTTGGAATTCGCGGGAAAAAAATAAATTTTGTCCAGCCGCTCACAATAAGGGCAAGAATAACTAAAAACACACCAACAAAGCCAACAAGGGTAGTGGTTTTATTATTAATCGCTAGCTTTAATAAAGGTTGGTAAAAACGAATGATAGCCCGTTCAAAACCATCGGCAAACGCTTGCTGCAGTTGACTAAACTTTGACTGTTTTGTCGTATCTGAGCGTAGCTTTAAGTGCTTTAAATGGGAAGGTAAAACGAACTTTGACTCAATTAAAGAGAAGATAAGTACCGGAATAACAATGACTGGAATTTGAGCAAACAATGCGCCACGTGCACCTTCAATAAAGGCTAGTGGTAAGAATGCAGCAATAGTAGTTAAAACACCAAAAGTGACAGGCGTCGCTACTTCTTGTGTACCTCTAATTGCAGCTATTTCTCCCGATTCAGCCGTTTGTAAATGGGTATAAATATTTTCACCAGTGACGATGGCGTCATCAACCACAATACCGAGTACTAAGATAAAGCCAAATAAGCTCATAATATTTAAAGTAACACCAAAAACAGGCATCATGATAAAAGCGCCCATGAAAGAAACGGGAATACCAATAAACACCCAAAAGGCAATAGAAGGTCTGAGGAACAAGCTTAATAATGCTAAGACTAAAATACCGCCTTGCAAAGCACTGGTTGTTAGTGTGGAAATCCGGTTCTTCACGATTTGAGAATCATCATCCCAAAAACTTAATTCAACGCCAACAGGCAATGAACTTTGTTGATCATTAATATAGGTTCTTACGGCATCGGCAACGTCAATAGCGCTTTGTTGACCAATTCGATAAACGTCGATAAAAGCGGCTTGTTTACCGTTAAATCGAGTACGCACAGGGGTTTCTTCAAAATCATCTTTAATGATAGCGATATCACTTAGGTGAATGATAGAACCATCAACGTTAGTTTTTATGGCTATTCTCTCAAACTCATCTTTACGATAGGCTTGCCCCTTGGAACGCAAGAGAATATCACCACCTTTGGTTTTTAAATTACCCGCAGAAATATCAGTACTTGAATCTGAAATGGCTAAAGATATTTTTGCTATGGTTAAATCATATTGACGTAACTTGTCTTGAGGCACTTCAATTGACACTTCATAATCGCGCACACCACTGAGTTCTACTTGAGTAATAGCTGGGATTTTTAATAAATCATCTCTGACTTTTTCAGCGAATTCACGCGTTTCTTTCTCGCTATATATGCTAGCAATAGTCACGGCAATCACTTCACGTTTACGTGTAGCCAAAGAAACTACCGGTTTTTCTGCATCAACAGGAAAGGTATTAATTTCGTCAACTCGGCTTTTTATATCGGCGAGCATCTCACGAGGATCGTAGCCGGACTCAACTTCAATATTGACCGCAGAAGAGCCTTCTTGTGAACGGCTAGCAATTTGCTTGACACCTTCTAAGTCTTGCACGGCTTCTTCTATGCGAATAGATATACTTTTTTCTACATCCTCTGGAGTAGCGCCACGTAATGATACATTAACGTTAATGCGATCGGTGGCAAAAGAAGGAAACACTTCTAGCGGAATGCGATTAGATAAACTAAATAAACCTGCGATTAAAATAGTAATTAATAACAGGTTGGCGGCAACGTGATTTCGAGCAAACCAAGCAATCATTCGTTATTAGCCTTAGATAAAGCGACTGTTTTGGCTTTTAATATTTTGTTTGCTTTACCTCCTGCAATGGCTACAGGTGTACCTGAACTCACTTGACCTAATGATGTCAATACAAGTTCATCACCAGCATTTAATCCCCCTATGACGATAGATTCAGTACCATTTTTCCAACCTAATTGAATGTATTTACGCATTAATAGATTATCTTGAACAATATAGACATAACTACCTTGGTAAATAGCACTACTTGGGATCACTAAAGCATTTTTAATATCACGACCGGTAATGTGAGCGGTGACATATTGCCCCATTTTAATCTGTGCACCTTGGTTATATTCACTATCGTATGGGCGGATAATTTGAGCAACGACATACAGCTGTTGAGATACTTCATCAATCGCACTTTCAGTTCGAACAACCTTCCCTTGCCAGATTTGCTCCCCCATTAAATCTGATGAAATAACAACATTGCTACTCATCGAAAGTTCATTACCTTCTGCTTCTGATTTTTCATGCGCATTTCGGTATTCTTCAGGTAGCTTCATCATAGGTAAGTCTTTATTTTTTATCGGTAAACGTATTTCTACATAATCAACGGCAAAAATATCAGCGAGTTGAGTATTACTTGAGATCACTTGACCAATATCAACATGCTTCTTTAATACTCGACCAGCATAAGGGGCGACAATTTTTGTACGCTCTAATGACAATTTTACTTTATCAAGTAATGCTTCCCCTGAAAGTACTTGTGCTTTAGCCGCTTCATACTGTGGCTGACGTAATACGAGAGCATTAGGTGTCTGACCGTTACCAAGCCGTTGCCAATCAGCTTCCGCTTGTTTTACCCGTGCCCCCTCTTCTTGTAAACTTTGTTTCGCAGACATTAAACTTGCTTGAGCAATTTTCACTTCAGCACGGTAATCTCTGTCATCAAGCTGTATTAAGATATCACCTTGCTCGAAAAAGCCTCCGGCTCTAAATTGTTTACTCACTTTATTAATTTTCCCGGAAACTTGGGCAAAAAGCACACTTTGTGTTCTTGGTTTTACTATGCCAAAACTTTGTACTATCACTTGGTAATTTTGTGGGATAAGTGTCGTTGTAACTACCGTCATTTGAGCAGCTTTTGAAGGTTTAGTTTGCTTACTGGTAGGTGGATTTTTGAAAATCATCATCATTAACACGATAGTCACCACGATAATAACAATCGGCAAGAGTATTTTTTTAACTTTGATGGTGTTAGACATGTTTATTGAGCCTCATTTTCAAATGATGGTGTAGTGAAATCACCACCCAATGAAAAATGTAAATTGATACGATTAGCAATGAGTTGATTTTTGATTTTTATTAACGTAGTTTGCGCTTCAAAAGAACGCTTTTGTGCATCAAGTACGGTGGTATAAGAAACTAAACCACTTTGGTATTGCTCGAAAGATAAGGTGGATGCAATTTTTGCATTTTCTTGTGCGGCCAACATAGTGTAATAACTTTGTTTTAAGTTTTTTTCTGTGGTGATGGCATTTTCAACATCGCTAAAAGCGCTATATAAGGTATCTAGATATAACTGTTCAGCTTGTTTCAGTGCGAGCCGTGATTTTTCTTCATTTGCCTTTAGGCGACCTGCATTAAAAATAGGGGCTGAAATACTGCCCAGTAATGACCATGCTAGCGAAGAGCCTGAAAGTAATTCACCAATATCAGCGTTAGAGTCGCCGACAGAGCCTGATAAGACAATACTAGGAAAGCGTTGTTTATGTGCATAGGCTAAACCCGCATCTTGCGATAATAGTTGATACCAACTAGCTTTTAACGCTGGCCTGCGGCTAATTAATTCTGATGGTAAACCAACAGGAATATCATTGGTAAGTAGCGGTAAGTTGGCATTAACCAGTAACTCACCTTTTGGATATTCACCAACCAAACGTTCTAATTGTCTAATTAATTTAGTTTTTACCGTTTTTTGTTCTGATACTCTTGTTAGCTCATTATTCAAATCATTACGTGTTAAATAGACATCAAGCGCAGCGGTTAACCCTGATTTATAACCGGCTTCAATAATCGCTAAATTTTGTTGAGAATTATCAACCCTACTACGATATAAAATCAATAGCTTCTCTGCCTCAATCACCTGAAACCAGGTGGTTAGTACGTTAACTACTAACTGTTGTTTGTACTGTTCAAATGAAGACTTTTGCGCAAGGTAATCATAATTATTCATGCGATCGGCATCAGATAATTTCCCCCAAATATCGACTTCATAACTGACATTCAAATTAACTGAATTGCTGTTGGCATAACTGTCGGTTTGATTATCTTTATTTCGACCACTGCGAAAAGCCAAATCAAGTTCAGGCCAAAGTTCGCTACCTGAAACGATGAGTTGCTGTTCTGATATTTCTAGCGCATATGCTTGCATGGAAAATTGCTGGTTAGCTGCTAAGGCTTTCTTTACTAATTGATGAACTTGTGGGTTATCAAGTTGAGATAACCAATTATGTTCTACCGCTAATGCTTGTTTACTATCATGCCAGTTTTGAGGAAGGGGCAAGTTTTTTAGCTTTTCATCTACTTCTGAAGTACTACTACAAGCCGATAATAATAAACTTAAAAATAGTAGTAATAACGGAAGTATTGGTCGAAATCGACGCGTCATAAAACGTTTATCTCATGTTAAAAATAACTCTGTTCTCAGTGTAATCAAAGATTCAGTTTGAGAGTAGTGATATTACATAAGTTTACATTGTTAAAGGTAGTGTGTGGTGGTAAATATTCATTTAGGAGATGATTCTTTGATTTCATTGAACGAATTATTTTTATCTGTGAGTTAATAAAGAGGCTATATTCACGTACGGGTGAATATGTTTGAGGGCACCAAAAGCTTTACCGTGTCTAGCTTCCACCGATGATTAATCTCTTATGAATAATCAATATAACCGCTTATCAAAGCTAAAATCGAGGCCAACCCCTAACAAATGCAGCATTCCACATTTAAGTATTAAATATATTTCAGCGATAACGGCATAAAAAATAAGAAAAAAGGAAAAATTATACTATTATGATTAAAATAGGGACTTGTACTAGGAGCAGGGATTTAGCATGATTATCTAAGTTATCATCAGAAAGTGGGGCATTAAATTGCCGGTTGAGATAGAAAATTTTAAAATATCAGAAAATGGACAACAGCTGCTTGCTCAAATCATAGAAAGCACGCCGGTACCTACGTTTGTAATAAATATGGAYCATAAGATWATCBACTGGAACGCCGCATGTGAAAATATAACAGGTGTACTTGCTGCCGAAATGATTGGGACGAATAAACCATGGTACCCCTTTTATCATGAAGAACGTCCGACAATGGCTGACCTAATTATCGATGGTCGCATAGAAGAGATGAAAAAAATTTATATCGGTAAATTCCACGGTTCAACCATTGTTAAAGACACATGGGAGGCTGAAGATTATTTTCCTCATTTTCCTGGTGGCGGAAAGTGGCTTTCTTTTAGCGCAACAGTTTTAAAAGACAAAGATGGTTTTGTTATTGGTGCGATAGAAACTTTACGAGATATTACCCAACAGAAAACTTTTGAAGCTGAACTAAAAGAAAAAGAACATTTACTCTCTCAAATAATTGAAGGTTGCCCAGTCCCGATGTTCGTTATTGATGATGATCACAAGGTTACTCACTGGAATCGTGCTTGTGAGGCTATCATTGGTACAAAATCATCAGACGTTGTAGGAACAAAAGACCAATGGAAAGGATTTTATTCTGAACCACGCCCCGTACTTGCCGATCTAGTACTGGATAACAAACTCTCAGAATTAACAGAATATTATTCAAAGCGTTGGGCCCCTTCAGCTTTGGTTGAAAATGGTTGGGAAGCAACAGACCATTTCCCGAACTTTAACACCGGAGAGAAATGGCTCTATTTTACCGCAGCCCCCCTGCAAAACCAAGAAGGTAAAATAATTGGTGCGGTCGAAACTTTACAAGACGTAACTAATCAAAAAAAATATGAAGCAGAGTTAGAATTTCAAGCCAACCATGATCCTTTAACGGGGCTTGCAAATCGAACTTTGCTTATGGATCGCTTAAGCCAAGCAATTGCGCATGCCACACGAGATAATCGACTACTTGCTTTGCTTTTCATTGATTTAGATAACTTTAAAACCGTCAATGATACGTTCGGTCACAATATTGGTGATCAATTGATTCGAGAAACCGCGAAAAAAATTGAAAGTGTAATCCGTACAGGCGATACAGTTGCGCGCTTTGGTGGTGATGAATTTGTTGTCTTGTTATTTGAGCCTGAAAATGAGGATTATGTGAGCGATGTTGTACAGCGTATTTTACAGGAAGTCGCCACCAGTTATTCCCATGAAGGCAAAACCTTAAATATTGGCAGCAGTATTGGCGTTGCGATGTTTCCCGAAGATGGACTTACGGCTACAGCATTGATGATGAACTCTGATCGAGCAATGTATCAAGTAAAAGCTTTAAACAAAGGGGGATTTTTCTTCTTTAAAGAAAGTTAAAATAAATGCGTATTTATGCGTTTAAATAATTCTACTCAAGCTTTATGATGTGTAATATTACAATGAAACTGACTTCTGACCGCTGATTAGATAAAATAAGTAATCCCTAAACAAACTGACTACTGTTAGTTTTTTAAAAATGAAAATATAATGTCGACTCAAACACAAACTAAACGCCCTAATAATACACTTTTAGAGCTTATTTTTAATATCGTTATTCCATCAATTATTTTAATGAAATTATCAGGGGGGGAATACTTAGGCTCAGTGTATGCCTTAGTTGTGGCATTATTATTTCCTCTTGGCTATGGCTTGTACGATTTTGTTAAAAACAAGTCAATGAACTTTATTTCGTTACTTGGGTTTTTAAGCACTCTGTTAACGGGTGGTATTGGATTATTTGAGTTAGATGTAGAATGGTTGGCAATTAAAGAAGCGGCAATTCCATCAGCCATTGGGCTAGTTGTACTAATATCTGGCTTTTGGGGCAAACCATTAATTGCCAAAATTTTGTTAAACCCTATTTTGTTTAATTTAGATTTAATCTATCAAAGTCTATCAGATCAAGGTAAAACTGACCTATTTAAAGCAAAAATACAGCGGGCAAATCACCTTTTATCAATCACATTTGTTTTTTCTGCAACGATGAATTACCTATTAGCTAAATGGATTGTCATTAGCCCCGCTGGTACGACAAAGTTTAATGAACAGCTTGGTGAAATGACTATGCTAAGTTATCCCGTCATTGCCATCCCTTCGATGATAATGCTAAGTGCAATCATGTTTTATGTAGTAAAAAGCGTGATGAAGTTAACTGGGTTAAAATGGGATCAAATATTAAACGCAGCAAACTAAATATTTTAGAAGATAATCAGTTAATGACTTAGAAAATTGCGTATTTATAAGCTTATAAAACTACTTGAATGCTACCAGACTCATTACGGCTATAATTAATCTGGTAGTATTCATTCGAGCTAATCAGCGGAGAACTCTTGTTTTAACACTTCTTTGTTGATTTTATTTTTATCACTTTGTATTAAAGGCAACGATTTTTTATATATTACCGTGCTAGGAACCATGTAAGAGGCTAAGTGTTTTTTCAACTCAAATAAAATCTCTTTTTCAGGGAGCTCATTGGTAGCAGAATAAACCATGATAATTTCTTCTTCGATTTGCTCATTATCAATACCAAACACAGCGCATTGTTCTATTTGAGGAATATTTTTTGCAACAACAGATTCAATTTCATAGGGAGAAACCCTGAAACCACGAGTTTTGATCATGTCATCATGTCTTGAGCTAAAGTAAAAATAACCCTCTTCATCTTTGTAAACATAATCACCGGTAGCAACCACAATTTCATCGGTTAATTGTCCTTCGAGGTTTATAACATCTTTAAGGATTTGTACTGATTTAAATCGTTGAGCATTTTGCTCGGGCGCATTCCAAAAACCTTTATAAATATAGCCGCCTCGGTGGATTAATTCACCGACTTCTCTAACGCCACATTCTTTACCATTTTCATTAATCACATACAGTTCAACATCAGCGATAGCTTTACCAATAGAGTCTGGACGAATTTCAACTTGTGACGGATCAAGATAAGTTGAACGAAATGCTTCAGTAAGTCCATGCATAGAATAAAAATTAGCGTGTTGGAAAGTATTCTTACTGTCTTTGATCATTTTGGCAGTTACATTACCACCAGAAGACGTAATTGTTTTAATGTTAGCAAATAATTCAGCATTCGGCAGTCTACTAATATCGTCATCAAACATTTGAGATATATACACAGGCATTAATGGAATAACGGTTATTTTGTCGTTAATAAGGTGATTAAAGAAATCATCAGGCAAAATGAAGCGGTGTAACGCCAGCGTCGCTTTTTTATATAACGTACAAAATATTTGGTTTAAACCATAATCTAGATTAAAAATTAATAACCCCGAAATTACATCATTTTGATTTAAATTTAAATATTGAGAAACAACACGAGCAGAATCAATTAAATTGCGGTGCGATATAACAATACCTTTTGGTCTGCCAGATACGCCAAACGAATAGGTTATTACCGCGTTACTGTAGCTGTTAATGTTATTGCTATAAGGCTTGTTGTAATATTTATAAATTTCTTCAAAAGACGGTATATCTTTGCTGGTCGTGTCATAAGAAATAACCTTGCCATCAAAGTTTATTGCCGCAACGCTTTCTACGTGTTTTTTGTCTGTGATGATACATTGTATGTCACAGTCATGAATAATGTATTCTACTTGCTCAGACTTTAATAAGGTGGTTAGCGGTACTAAAACATAGTCAGTAGACAAAATTGCTAACACAGCGATAACTTGGTCAATGCTTTTATTTGAATAAATACCAATACGCGAGTCTTTTGGTAGATCAAGCTCTTGCAAATAATAAGCAACTTGGTTTACTTTATTAAATAACTCAGCATAAGTGATACTTTTTTCATTAAAAACTACCGCTGTTTTATCACTGTGCGAGCTTACTGCGCTTTCAATGAGTGTTCTTATACAGTTTATTGACATCGTTCTTTTCCTTCTGCCCCTAATGTCCAGATATCATAGTTATTATCTAGTACAGTCACTGGATTATGCTCTGAGTTAAGAATTTTTTTATAAAAGAATGAAACTATGTTTTCAATTTCTTCTACGGTTAATACTTTAGTTATGCCACCGGTTAACACAAAAGAGTTAACGGATAATAATTTTAGATTTACATAGGCTTTTTTATAATGAGAAATCTTACATAAAACAAGAAATATAGCTAATTGCATCAGTACTTTAGTGGCTTTATTACTTTGCTCTTCAAAAATATTTTCTGTGACTTTTAAATGCATTAATAATTCATAAACAAATTCATTGTTCTTGGCCGCAAAAATTAACGATTGCTTGGATTTATACACACCTAGCTTTTTAAAAACAAGTCGATCATATTCATTGTTAGTGACGATATTTTCGTCAACTAAATCTTTTGAATAATGAATATCTGTGGTTGCTCCGCCAATATCTAATAAAACAAAAGGGTTAACAACAGGATACTTTGTGTGAATAAAAGGGAGCGTTTTATTTACAACATAGGGTGTTGAGAATATTTGATTATCGGTAATGTTATACAGATCTTTAATGTCTTCTTTACCTTCAATATCCTGCTGATATAAATTAGTTAAATAAGCCTTTAGAGAATCTTCTACAATATGTAATCGATCATCAATAATGTTCGGTAACACGACAACATTTTCTATGTTTGCTTTAATAGTGGGCACATCAAGCTCACTACCAACAAAGACCACATTTGAATAAGTTAAATTGTTCAAATAACGATATAAGCTTTCTGAGAAGTTATCGCTACTTGAATTAATGCCGCCGACAATAATGACGACATCGATTAAGTCGCTTGGCACACTATATTCTTCAATGTTTTGAAAAAGGATGGTATCAATAATATTAATACCTGAATTGAAGGCTATATTGGTCGCATATTTCAGAGAAAATGAATGAGTGACACCAATAATAAGAGTACTTAAACCGCCATTAGCTGATGAACAAATATGAATATCTTTTTTATCAAAACGTTCAATTTCTTGACCGCACTTATGTGTTAAATCATCTAATATCGATTTATTAAAGTCTCTAAAATGCTGTTCAATATTCGTTTTGTTACTCAATTTAAAGTAAGTACTACCAACATCAATCAATAATTTTTCTTGCTTGTCTTTAGCAATATTGTCATCAGGAGATTCTATCTGGCTCATTGCATAATTCCTATGTCATGAATAATGTCGTTAACAATACTCGTGGTATCTTTTGTTAAATCACATTGCCCTTTTTCGTAAGCATAACAACGGTCAGGAATAGGAACATTTCCTCTTTTAATAATACGAATATTTTTTTGAGCATCACGAATGGTAATCATATTATTGTGGTTAATAATATGCGGTGAGAACGGTACATCGATAATGCCATTCTTAATTGAGTTGAACACTTTTCGCCATAAGGTATCCGCAGAGTCATTAAAGACCGCTTCCATAATCGCATGAACTTCTAAAGTAAGAATTTCTTCCTCTTCTTCATCTACCACATTCGGTAAACCATTTAATATACCCAACGTATACTGAGTATTAGCTACCGTTTTAGCATTCGCTTCTTTCGTCGGTATTCCCGAGGCTTCTTCTCTTGTTTTGGTAATGATTTTATCAGCACCGACCATTGCCGCGATCACAGTAGCTATGTTGATAAGCTGCTCGGCAGAATCTTTATTCATAGGGAATGCGCCCATCCATTGGTGATAAACCAAATTGATTGCGGCATCTGAACAGTTAATTTCAGCGGCATAATGCTTCGCTAATTTTTTAAGCACCGCACCGGTAACAATATCTTGATTCATTGAACCTTGTTGAGCAAAAGAAACAGAAAATGATTTCACCCCTTCTTCAAGTGACAACAACATTTCAAGTAATTGAATGACAATCGTTATAGACGGAGGAACTAATGTCGCCGTTAGTGGACCAAAAGATTCCCTATTAATAGGCTCATTCAACTTTGAATAATTAGCACAAACACGCTCTACATATTTCCAATAGAGAAAGGCTTTATCTAAAGGAAAGTTTTTTGAATAAGGTAAAAGGTAGGTAATTGGCCCCCCTTCAATTTCAAAAATACCTGAGGCAATCGCGGTTTCAATCAGTAAACGAGCGTCTGGTGTACCATGGCGTAAACTAACCGGTTTATTAAAATGAGTAATCATTTTACGTGTAGTTCTGTAACCATGATTCACTAAAGGATAGCCATTGAGCATATCTACATCATTTTCTTCACTCAGTCGCAGCATCTTCTTTGCGGTAGCGTAATCATTTAAACGCGTATTAGAGTCAACGGTTAGCGGCAGTACATCAACATTGGCTTTAACAAAATACTCACTTAGGGCAAATTGCTTGTCATATGTCGGAAAACCACCACGAGGTTGAACAAGCATCTTATTCTTAGCTTTATGTTTAAAGTGATGTGAAATGAAAAGATCTTTACTCGCGTTGGTAACAAATTCTTTAACTTCAGCAAAATCAAAGTTATCAACATATTCATTGTTGACAATTATTTCTCTTTCTTCTTGCAGTAAACTCATTTTAAATTTCTCTCTTTAAGCATTTCTTCTAATGAGTCCAAGCCCGTATTTAAATCAACTTGATGACAAACGATATCAAACCCGTAACCTTTGTAGCGTGGAATTATATCTTCTGCATTGCCAGTACCAACGACTAAGTTGCCACCGATCATCATAATAATGTCGTCTAATTTTTTATATTTAGCTTTTAGTCGTGGCACTTCTCGGCCCCAACCTTCCGCTTCACCATTGAGTGAGGAGATCAAAAGTATATCTGCTCCAGTTTCAATAACCGCATCAAAAAACTCTTCTAAATACGTATTAACGCCAAGGTTAAAGACTTCATAGCCTCTCGCCTGTAGAGAAAGATCGATTAATCGATTAGCTACCACGTGGATATCATTACCCACAACACCTGTTACTACCTTCATATGTTTTAACGCCTGATATCTATATACCCGTGTTACCTCAAAATGCAGAATTCAGCTGGAATTAGAAGCGTCTTTAAGCAAGGCATTGATTGAAGAGAATGGTTGCTCCCTTGTCCAAATCAATAACGCAGCATAAAATGTTTCTAAACCAGCCCTACGGGGATGTCTGAGCAAATCATGCTATTCGTTGCATCTATTTTTAAGGGAATTCCTTTAATAAAAAGATACGCCTTGAACATGAATCGCCCAGACATCCTGAAACTCACATTTTGAAGTATCACGGGTATAGTATGAGTATTGAGTTTTCATGAAAATATAATATCAATTTTTGAAAGAAAAGGCTCCTTTGATGTTAGAATACTGCCATATTAAATAGAACAGGAAAGGTATATGACAATTTTCACCGCTGATCTCTGTGACGAATACAGTGAAAAGGTACAAGTTTTAGGCGCTGGCTATAAAAATTATGGCGGAGCAGACAGCTGCCAAGGCGAAATTATTACGATAAAGCTTGATAAAAATAATGCTGACTTAGTTTCATTACTTCGCGACGAAGAAGGTCATGGCAAAATAGTTGTTGTCGATGTAGACCAAGAATACTTTGCTGTTGTTGGCGAAAATTTAATGAAGTTTGCCCATAAAAATAATTATGCCGGTATTGTAGTCAATGGTTATATTAGAGATACCTTTCAAATTAAAGATATACCTGTCGCTTTATATGCGCTTGATACCTGCCCGAGAAAATCTATACCCGTAACTTCTGGCGAAAGAAAGCTGCCACTTTCATTTGGCGGCGTAAATTTCACTCAAGGTAGTTATTTATATGCCGATACGGATGGAATTATTGTGACCGCTGAGAAAATTCTTTAATAAAAACGATTAACTTAACGTCATAAATATCAAAAAGCCCGTTTTACATCACTGTAAAACGGGCTTTTTATTAAGCGTGTACGCTAACTAAATAGCGAGTTAAAGTACTTTAGCAATTGACTGCGCTAAGTAATCAACATTGTCACTAGCAATACCCGCAAGACTAATACGGCTAGAGCCAACAATATAGATACTGTATTCGTCTTGTAGTTGCTGTACTTGCTCTGGGTTAATACCTAAGAAAGAGAACATACCGTTTTGTGACGTGATAAAGCTAAAGTCGCGTGTAACGCCATTTTCAGCTAACTTATCAACAAGTAATTGACGCATTTCGTTTATACGATTACGCATTTGTGCCAATTCACCATGCCATTGTGTTGTTAACTCATCTGAACTCAAAATGGTTTCAACAATAGCAGCACCATGTGCAGGTGGCATAGAGTAAGCAACCCTAACAACAGAAAGTAATACCGAACTAATAATATCAGCAGCTAAGGCACTGCGACCAATAATAGAACAAGCACCAATACGTTCGCGGTATAAACCAAAGTTCTTAGAACATGAGCTACAGATAATCATCTGTTCTACCGTGTCAGCCATTAATCTAAGACCATAAGCATCACTATCTAAATCAGTGCCAAAACCTTGATATGCCATATCAACAACAGGCATAAAACCAACCTGTTTAGTTACATCCGCAATTTGCTGCCATTGTTCTTTATTTAAATCCATACCACTTGGGTTATGACAACAAGCATGTAATAACACCGCATCATCTTTAGATACTTGCTTTAATGCTTCAAGCATTGCAGGAAAATCTAAACAATTATTTTCATAATCATAGTAAGGGTAGGTTTTAACAATTAACCCTGCCGCTTCAAACACACCTTTGTGATTTGCCCAGGTAGGATTACTCACCCAAATAGTAGCGCCAGGTGTACATTTTTTAATAAATTCGCCAGCGATACGTAAAGCGCCTGTTCCACCAGGGGTAGAAACAGTTTTAATACGCTTTTCAGTAATAACTTTATGATCACCTAAAATAAGTTCAGTTATTTTAGTATTAAATAATGCTGAACCAGCTGAGCTTATATAAGCTTTACTGCCTTCGTTATCAACACGAAATTGCTCAGCTGTTTTAACACAAGCCAAAACAGGGGTGATACCTAATTCATCTTTATATATACCTGCACCAAGATCAATTTTATTAGGATTAATATCAGCTTTAAACTTTACTGACAAACCTAAAATAGGATCTGCCGGTAGTTGTTTTAATTGTGAAAACATACGTTTTACTACCTTCTAAATTTTATAATATTCCCGATCTGTAAGGGAAAACTGTGAATGACAATACTGGCGATTATACCTTAGGTTATTTGAATATTCGAATAATTTCCGTCGTAGGGTAATACACATATAAACTATCGTATACTCATTTCATAAACTTTTTATTTATTAAAGTCCAGTTGGATATTGATACAAAACAGAGGCTTGGTTGCCGAAAATGAATAATAATTCAAAAGAATGGGGTGGCTAAAGGGATTTGAACCCTCGACAACCGGAATCACAATCCGGGGCTCTACCAACTGAGCTATAGCCACCACTGAGTTTACTTGAAGTGCCTAGTGGTAAGGCGCGAGGAGTATATTGCATTTATGTGTAGATTGACAAGAAAAATTTATCTTTTTGATTGTATTTATACTGCGTTGTTTCTGTTTTACAGTATTTATACAACTAATCTGCAATGAGTATTCTATATTAAGGTGTGTTCAACTTTATACTTAATAACTTAATAACTTAATAACTTTAAATAACACCATATCACTCATACCCTATTAAATGGGGTCAACTATTTTTTAATAAAAGGATATTTCCTGATTTTAAGATCACTACTGCTCGCATCAGCAAAGCAATTCCTACTAGCATGACAATCACTGTGATTATCAGCCCATCAGTAAAACTTTCACTTTTTTCGGCAATTATGCCAACAAGCGCAGGCGCAATAACCTGTGCGAGTCCGTAACTGAATGTCAGGTGACTCATTGATTTGGAGGGGTTTTCCGGGTACAGACGACCTACCATTGCCAGTGTCATACTAACAATGCCAATAAAACTGCAACCATATAGTACGGCACTGATATAAACCACCGTTGCAGACGGGTCAAACAAGAGCAGAGCAGTACTAATCATGTTTAGAATATAGGCTTGAAACAGTGATGACCAGAGACCGACCTTTCTGACATAGATGTCCCACAGCCAGCATCCCGGTGCAGCAGCAACCCCCACCAACAACCAAACCACCCAACCAAGGCCTTTCATACCGGGCAGCAATTCAACTATCGCAATCAAGAATGTTGCAGTCACCACATAGCCAAAGCCGGCGCAAAAGTAAGCCGACTGCAAGGTTAGAAAAAACTGTTTTGAGGGAAGTGGTTGAGTTTCTTTATGCTCCGTATGCTGCGCACCAATTGTCGATTTAGAAAAGTCAGGAAACCAGAACAACACTGGAATAATAAGAATAAGGGCCAACAGACCATAGATTAACCACTGCTGATCCCAGTTATATTCAATTTTTATGAGTTGAGCAGTAATCGCCGTCAGAACAATGCCAATCCCTAAACTTGAAAAAAAAATGCCAAGTTCAACTTTTGCTTTGTTGTGTCTGAGCCAGTGCATCAGCAGCCCGCCACCTAATAAAACACCTGCGGCACTACTTAAGCCTGAGACATAGCGCAATATATACCATAACCACTCATTCGTTGTCGCAGCCATGCACAACGTAGTAACAACCGCAGCTATCAAGCCATAGCGATACAGTTTAATTTTTAATTGAAGGTTATGCATAAAAGAAATAAGCAATGCTCCACTTAGATAGCCAGCATAGTTTGCCGCCGCCAAAAAACCCGCAACAGTCTCGGTAAGGCCAATATCTTCGGCCATTTCAGGCAACATGGGGGTATAGGCAAATCGAGCGATACCCACAGTGATTACACCTCCCGTGACACAGGCAAGCTGAACCTTAGATTGTTCTGATAATTTCATACGACATTACTCGTCAATTATGTATACATTAGGGTATCTAATAATCGAAAGACAATCTATATACACTATGACAATATATATAGATAAAACGTCAAGATGTAAAATAGATGCCACACTACCCGAATGAACTTAAGTTACTTGAATTAGAAAGTCTGCCTCGCGAGGTTTTTGTCCGGCAGCAGTACATGCCAGCAAGGCACTACTTTCCTACGCACAAACATAGGTGGCATCAACTTTTGTATGCTAGTTCCGGTGTGCTAATTGTTGACGTTATTGGTGAAAGACTTTTTATTCCACCTGAAAATACTGTCTGGTTGCCTAGCGGGTATCAACATAGTGTTTCAACTGAATATGGCGCTGAATTAAAAAGCTTGTATATTGATAGTAGCTATCGGCAGTTGCCTACTGATAAAAGCTTAGTACTGAAAATATCTCCTATCATCAAGGCGCTGATCATAGAAATTTCCACCTTTGATGTTGAATACCCTATTTTAGGTTATGAACAAGATGTTGTTTCTTTAATGTTGAGTACGTTACCACGTTTAAAGCGTGTTACCGACCATCTTCCTTGGCCCGAATCCTCGGAGCTTTTAAAAATGTGCTGTCAACTTTACGAGCAACCTGGAGGTAAACAAACAACGCTAATGTTGGCAGATAATTTAGCGATGTCAAAGCGCACCCTAGAGCGAAAGTTTCATAGAGAAACGGGTATGACTATTCAGGCATGGAGCCTCAGGCTCCGTTTTCTCAAAGCGATAGAACTGCTTACTGCTGGTCATAGTATTACTAATATTTCTTTAGATTTGGGCTACAGTTCTCCATCTCCGTTTATCTATATGTTCCGAAATATATCTGGTATGAGCCCTAGAGAGTATTTAACAAGTCTTTCTGATACAAAGGCAACGTAAAAACTCAATATCCTATTGCCAGTACACAGCATATAGCCCAAATCGTTCAATTATTTTTCAGAGTTGAGTGATGGTCTCCTCCCTACTACGGCATCTATGTGCCATGATTGAAGTTGTTACACACAATCAAAACGGGATAAGACCAAGATAAAGATTACAACAATTGGGTTAGATGTAGCAAAAAGATTTTTTCATGTTATCTGTTGCAATGTTCAGGGCGCTTAGTTAGAAAGAAAATGCTAAAACGAGCACAAGTATTAGCATTCTTTCAAAACCATACGCCTTGTTTAGTCGCTTTAGAAGCCTGTGCAACTTCTCATTATTAGGCAAGAGAAATATAAAAGTGTGGTCATAAGGTAAAGCTTATCCCACCTCAACATGTAAAAGCTTTTTAAATTGCTAATAAAAATGATTATAACGATGCTTTAGCAATTGCCGTTGCAGCAAAGTGTTATTCGAAAAGCAATTAAAAAACGTAAGCTATTTCCGTCTGATGATTCAGCGAAAAAAGTAGTTTGTCTTGCGATAGAGGCAGCATCCAAAAAATGGACGATGCCGATAAGAAACTGGAAAACGGCCTTGAATCGATTTATGATTGAATTCGAAGACCATTTAAAGGACTTTATTTAAAACTGGCAGTTACACAGAATCTGTTACAGGCTTGACTATTCTTGCAACAAAGATAATATCAACAGTCCCGCAAAACTAATCCATATTCAATTCTAGTCCGTTGATGTTAAGATCAGCGGTGGCTATAGCGCTCATATTGGAGGTCAATCTAACACAGAACCAATATGTTAAGTTTTCTCATTATTTTTGACAATCCGCATATTAATCATATCGTAACTCGTTTGCCAGTTTTTATAGTCCAACCTAATCGGCACTAGTTCGCCATCAACCGCGAGTACTAAAGAAGGAAATCCTTGAATAGGCATTGCTCTTACTTCTTTTATTTCATTTGCTAATTGTTGTTTTAATTTTTCACTATTAATCTGCTGTGCAAATAAATCACCATCAAGCCCAATAGAGGTTGCAATATTTCTTAAGGTATTCACCTCAGACGGATTTTTCGCATCTAAATAATAAGCTTGTTGTATAGCTAAACACATTGCTTGTTCTTTCTGATATTTTCTAGCGAAAATAACTGCACGACACGATGGATAGGTTGAGCGTTTAGGCTGGCATTGCGACCAAAAATCAAAGTTAAACTGAGTCCCTAATTCCCCAGAGATTTTATGCCAAGTTTGCTGTAAGAAACTTTGCATTTCTTCAGGCATAGGCGTATTAGAATCTTCGGCTAAGCCACCTACCATTGTGTTAATTTGCACCACAGATTCAAGTTTTTTTTGTAACAGAAGCCACGTTGGTCGATAACCCCAGCACCAGCTACACATAGGATCATAAATATAGTATAAAATGGGTTTTGATCTATTGTTCACTTATTTTTACCTTCTTAGCTGAGAACAGGAGTAAATAAGAATAAAATAGTATTTCGATTCATTAAAAATTACAATACTCATCAGTTATTTACTATTTTTTTTCAAAAATAAACATCATTTGAACAATTTAAGTGATTTTCTTATTTCTGAACATATTCAAACATCACCTAATGAGAACTTAATGGCTTACTTACTTTTATCACTCACTACGTTATTTTGGGCTGGAAATTTTGTACTGGGTCGCTCCATGAATTCAGTGATATCACCCATTGTTATGGCTGAGTTACGCTGGTTATTAGCGTTACTGATAATTTCTCCTTTTTTATTACCAAGACTCAAAAAAAATAAAGCTATCATCTTACAACATTGGCCAATTCTCATCTTATTATCAGTATTAAGTGTAGCCTGCTTCAATACTTTTATATACTTAGGGTTAACGATTACCACTGCAACTAATGCGACAATTTTACAATCTGTGATTCCTATTGCCATTTTAATTTTATCAGCATTTTGGCTTAAAGAAGCGGTATCAAAACAACAATGGTTAGGCGTATTTATTTCGCTGACTGGTGTATTAATATTAATAACGAAAGGAAACTTAGCAAGCTTACTTGATTACAGCATAAATCAAGGGGATATATACGTGTTGATTGCAGTTATTTTCTGGGCAACCTATTCAATATTGTTACGTTACCGGCCAGCCGAATTAGATGGATTTACTTTTTTTGGTATTACTGTTTTAGTCGGCTCTATCGTATTGCTCCCTTTTTCACTGATTGAGTATCACTATTATTCACAGGCTATTGTTTGGCAAAAGAGTTCTTTATTAACCATATTATATATGGCTATTTTTCCTTCAATTTTAGCGTACATTTTTTGGAATAAAGGTGTCAGTGAATTAGGTGCTGCCAAAGCAGGTTTATTTATACATTTAATGCCTTGCTTTGGTCTTGTATTATCTTCATTTTTTCTTAATGAAAAAATTTATCCTTTCCATATTGGCGGTATTTTGTTAATTTTTTGTGGCATATACTTAGCTGTTTTTACAAAAATAGCTTTTACCAAAGCTAGACCTTAATATTTTAGTGAATAAGACCAAGCGACTAAACCACCACCTATCGTTGAGAGTTTTGCCAACGCCAATGGATGAACTAAACCTTAAAAGTACTGGCCATATCTTGTAATGAGGTGGCTAGTTTAGCTTGCTCTTTCGCTGTTACCGCTATTTGATTCGCCCCTTCAGTACTTTCCATCGATTTTTGTTCGACGGTTACTACATTTTGTGCAACGTCTTGGGTGACTACGGCCTGTTCTTCTATTGCCGTCGCTATTTGATCGGTCATCGCGAAAATAGTACTGACAGATTCAGTGATCTCTTCAAGCACTAATTCAACATTTTTAGAGTTTTTTACCGCATCTTCTGCTTTTTTCTGACTTGTTTCAATCACATTAAAGGCCGCATTCGCATCACCTTGTAGCGATAAAATAAAACTTTCAATTTCTGCAGTAGATTCCTGAGTTCGTTGAGCCAATGTTCTTACTTCGTCTGCAACTACAGCAAAACCACGTCCTTGTTCACCCGCCCTTGCCGCTTCAATCGCTGCATTTAAGGCAAGTAAATTAGTTTGTGCCGCAACTGATTTAATAACATCAACTACGCTGGTAATATTATTACTGCTTTCATGTAAATTATTAATTTGTTGTGCTAAGTCATCAATGTCACTTGCTAACGTTTCAATTGATTGATAAGACTTCTGTACGGCTTCCAAACCATTCTTTGCTTTATCATCAGCCTCTTTAGCAGAAGCTGCGGTATTTTGCGTATTCGCAGCCACTTCTCTTACCGTCGCAGATAACTCTTCAATTGCAGTCGCAATCAAAGCAATGCCATCTTGCTGTTCGATTAATGATTGAGAATTATATTCACAGGTCTGTGAGGTTTCTTCAGCGGCCGATGCTAAGATCATGCTTGATGATGAAATGTCTTTAATAACCGTTGAAAATTTATCTAATGTTTTATTCAAAGAGACTGAAATTTGACCTAGTTCACTATTATCTTCATAGCTACTTTTTACGGTTAAATCATTTTCATGTCTAACTTTGTCCATCACTGTGGTTAAATTGACTACTCGGCCCGTTAATTCATTAATAGTGTAAAAGCTAATTGTTAACGCTAAAACAATTAATATTGAACTCACAATGATATTAAGTAACATCGCTTGAAAAGCATTACTGCGTTTTTTTTCAACTAAAGCCAATATTTTATTACCTAAGTAATTTTCAATTTTTTTCAGCTGACTAATGCGCCCCGTTGATTGTGCAAACCAATATTCAGCGTCGATATCAAAATCACGTTGTTTATTTTTTGCTATTGCTCTTAATTTCAATACTTCTTTAACTGCACTATTATTTAGCTGCTGTTCAAAATATTTTTTGCCCTGCTCATTAGACAATTGATTAAAATTATCAAAATAAGTATTTTGCTCACTTACTAACGTTATAAATTTGGCATACAATCCTTCATTAAATTTATTCTTAGCAAAGGTATTACTTAATACTGCACGCTCAATTCCTGCACGCTCTTTACCTTGGAGAAAATTATAATAGGCTATTGTTTCCTTAGTTATTAACGCATTGGAACTAATTTTAGCATTTAAAATCGCCACACTTAATAATTTTTTATTTAAAAGGGTGTAATACGTTAATGCTTTACCTAACGAAATAGATTGCGAGTCTACTTGTTGACGAATTGATACAAGTTTTTGTAAAGACTGATTAATAATAGTATTAAGTTGCTTTATTTCATCAAGACGAAAGTCACTATTATCCCAAAAACTTTCTTTTTTGCTCCGTTTTTGATCAGTACTTTGCCGTTGATTTTGTAACTTCTTGGCAAACTTAGTCCCTTTTGAACCAAGAAACCCCGCCGTCATTCCGCGTTCTTTTTGTAATTCATGTACCAACTCACTATATACCACTGATAATTCTGTTAATGGCGCAATAGTCGACATTTCATTTTTTATCACAATGCCATCAATAATAGAACTGATACTTAGCCAAAGAAAACCTACCATAGGCAAAGCGAGTAAACTGAATATTTTCTTTCTAAATGACAGATTAGAAAAGTTCATAGGGATCCCTTGAAAGGTTTTAATAGGTAACTTAGCACTTTGAAGTATAGTAACAAAAATATATTCAACCACTTAATACCAAGTGAAATAATGAATTAGTAGACATTACGATAAAAGATAATTACTTATCAAAGCATAAAAAGTAGATTAAGCCAAAAAACATAACACCACCTACTCACTGAATTAGACTGTGATGTAAGTTAATTTGAGACTGAATTTTTATTAGATTTATTCACTAAAGAGCTAAAAGTCTATTATTAGAATCAAGGGTTATATGATGCAAACCATATTAGTGAACAAAATAGACCGTATTAACAAAGCACTAAGTGAATTAGAACAGGTGATATAGCGAGTTTAATAGCAATGACAAAACTTTCATTAAACATTATGACCAAATTTCAGACAAAAAAAACCGATAGTAAAACTATCGGTGGATTAGCTATGAGGAAAGCTAGAATATTAAATTATTACAACAAGCGTTCACATAAAGGGAACAAATAGAATTATAGAGCATATACTCTAAGTAGGCAAGTACAAAATATAAATAAACTAAATTTTTTTTCTTGAACAGAAAGAAACTATAAACCCCCTTCATTGAACCTAAATTACAAAAAAAGTTAAAAAATAATGCTAGGGTCTGCTTATATTTCAAATTGATCGCTGCTCTACATCAACAAAAGTCTAACGGGTATTTGTTGATTTACCTTACATACAGTAAACTATCGACAATTACCAAAATCAGTGAATAGCAGATGTCATCTTCAGAACAAAATCAATCTCCAGATAAACCAGACTCATTATCAGACAACACCACTCACTTTGGCTACAAAACCATTGATAAAGAAGATAAAGTCTCCATGGTCGCGGGTGTTTTTCATTCTGTTGCTAAACAATATGATGTGATGAATGACTTAATGTCATTTGGTGTTCATCGATTATGGAAACGTTTTACCATTGATGCCAGTGGTGTTCGCCCTGGTAATAAAGTACTTGATTTAGCCGGTGGCACTGGCGATTTAACCGCTAAGTTTTCTCAATTAGTCGGTAAAGAAGGTAAAGTTATATTGGCAGACATTAACAGCTCTATGCTAAATGTTGGTCGTGATAAATTACGCGATAAAGGTTTAGTGCAAAATATAGAGTATGTACAAGCTAACGCCCAGTATTTACCGTTTGAAGATAATACCTTTGATATAGTTACTATCGCTTTTGGTTTGCGTAATGTAACAGACAAAGACATGGCGCTACGCTCAATATATCGTGTACTAAAACCTGGTGGACGTTTATTAGTACTTGAATTTTCCAAACCTGAGTATGAATTACTTAACAAAGCCTACGACTTTTATTCGTTTAACATTTTACCTAAAATTGGCGAATTAGTTGCCAAAGACGGTGACAGTTATCAATATTTAGCTGAATCTATTCGCATGCATCCTGATCAAGAGACACTAAAGGTTATGATGGATAATGCCGGCTTTGAACAAACTAGCTTTAAAAATTTAACTGGTGGTGTAGTTGCCCTACACAAAGGTTATAAGTTTTAATTCTTATGACGACTGTATTATCAAAAATAACATCCAACTTAATGGTTTCACAAGTGTTAACATCAACATTAGAAATGGTGATTAACAAAACTTTAGCCTTAAGCGCTAGCAATACATCATTAGACAAATTAACGCAAAAAACCTTAACCCTTTGCTTAGAAGAATTAGGTTTTCCGTTGAGCTTTAGTGTTTGTAACACCCTTGAAAATCCGCATATTATGGTAACAACACTGACTGAATGTGCCGATTGCACCATAAAAACCAGTATGAGTACGTTACAAGAATTAAAAGCCGAACAACAAATCACTGAGTTAATTAAACAAGATAAATTAGACTTAACCGGTGATATAAAAATAGCACAACAATTTGCCAGCCTGGTTGAAAATTTAGATATTGATTGGCAGAGTGAATTAGCCAAACACATCGGTGATATACCTACGCATAAGTTAATACTATTAGGTAAGAAGATATCAACTAAAGTAGAGTTTGCCACCAAACAAATTAACGCCGATGCTAGTGAATATATAGTACATGAGCAACGCTTAATAGTTACACGTAGCCAAATTGACCAGTTTAACCAACAAGTTTTTGAGGTGAGTAAGCACGTTGATGAACTTGAGCAACGTATCTCGCAACTAATCAACCGCAAGGATCTTCAATAACGTGAGTAGTATACGACTATACCGCATTGTTAAAACATTTTTACACTATGGCTTAGATGAAATGGTGCCACAAAAAATGTTACCTTGGTATGCCAAGCTTGGTCGTTTTTCCTTATTTTGGTTAAGGAACAAGCATAAAGATAAAAACGTAGCCATGCGCTTTCGATTAGCAATTGAGTCACTTGGCCCAGTGTTTATTAAATTCGGCCAAATGCTTTCCACACGTCGTGATTTGTTACCGCCTGACTTTGCCGATGAACTGGCCTTATTACAAGATCAAGTTACCCCATTTGATGGTGAATTAGCCAAACAATTAATCATTGATGCTATGGGCGTTAAAATGTTCGAGCAGCACTTTAGTGACTTTGAGATAGAGCCTTTAGCATCAGCGTCTATCGCCCAAGTGCATACCGCGACCTTACTTGAAAATAATATCGAGAAAAAAGTCGTTATTAAAATATTACGTCCTAATATTAACCAAACTATTCTAGCCGATTTAAAAGTGATGTCGCGCTTTGCCGGTATTGTCGCTCGTTGGTTGCCCGATGGAAAACGCTTAAGACCAAAAGAAGTGGTTGCCGAATACCGTAAAACTATTTTAGATGAATTAGATCTGAACCGTGAAGGAGCGAATGCGATTCAACTAAAACGAAACTTTGAACAAGGCCGTGAATATGACAAAGTACTTTACGTGCCTGAAATTTATAGTGAGTACAGCTCTAAAAAAATATTAGTCATGGAGCGCATCTATGGCATAGGTGTTGCTGAAATTGAAACGCTAGAACAGCTTGGCGTTGACATGAAATTATTAGCCGAACGTGGTGTAGAAGTGTTTTTTACTCAAGTTTTTCGTGATAGTTTTTTTCACGCCGACATGCACCCTGGTAATGTTTTTGTTGATGCAACTAACCCCGCTGATCCTACCTGGATCGCTATTGATTGTGGTATTGTAGGCACCTTAAACCGAGAAGATAAACGTTACTTAGCTGAAAATTTTGTTGCTTTTTTCAATCGTGATTATCGTAAAGTGGCACAATTACACGTAGATTCAGGTTGGGTGCCCGCCAGTACCAGTGTCGATGAATTTGAATTCGCTATCCGCACGGTTTGTGAGCCTATATTTAACAAACCTCTGGCTGAAATTTCTTTCGGCCAAGTATTGGTTAATTTATTCAACACCGCTCGTCGCTTTAATATGGAAGTACAACCACAACTGGTACTATTACAAAAGACCTTACTTTATATTGAAGGTTTAGGCCGCCAGCTTTACCCACAATTAGATTTATGGCAAACCGCTAAACCCTTTTTAGAAAACTGGGTTAAAGATCAAATGGGTGTAAAGGCAGTCTTTAGTAAAATTAAAGATAACCTACCCTTTTGGAATGAAAAATTACCTGAAATCCCTGATCTAGTTTATGACTACTTAAAAGTTGGTAAAGAGAATCAACAACAACAAACCTTATTGATGCAAAAGTTACTTGTACAGCAAACCCAGCAAAGTAAAAATATAATGATAAGTATACTTGTGGCTGGCGCCGTAATTGCCTTAGCGATAGTTTTTGTTGCTTAGGGCTAAAACCGCTTTAAGTAAAGCTTCTCAAGTCTTCGACAAACTAGGGAAACGAGCAGTCGAAGAAAGCTTTAAGACTTTTTACCTTTAGCTAATTGTGCTCGTAAACTTGCCATTCCCTGTTTCTTCGACTGTTCTTTATGCGCTTCTGTTTTCTTTACTTGTCCTAGCTCCCAGTTCAAATCATCTTGAGGCAATTCATGTAAAAAGCGGCTAGCTTCAGTGCGAGAAACCTCACCATATTGACGACGCTCTCTTGCGTAAGTAAATATTAACTCACGCCGTGCGCGGGTAATTCCGACATAAGCTAAACGACGCTCTTCTTCAACACTGCCTTCATCTATGCTGGTTTGGTGAGGCAATAGCCCCTCTTCCATACCAATTAAGAAAACATAGGGAAATTCCAAACCTTTTGAAGCATGTAGCGTCATTAATTGTACTTGATCGTTACTGTCTTCTTCTTCATTACGTTCCATCATGTCACGCAATGTTAAGCGGGTAACAATTTGTGGTAAGTTCATCGGATCTTCATCATCTGAGCCTTCTAACATTTGCGTTACCCAACTAAATAGCTCAGTCACATTCTTCATACGCATTTCCGCCGCTTTAGCACTAGGCGAAGTATCATACAGAAAATCTTCATAGTTAATTTCACGGATCATTGAACGTAACACCGCCGCAGTATCGCCCCGATCTGTTTGATCGGCAACATTAACTAACCATTGCGTAAACGCTTGCAGCTTCATTAATCCACGCCCCTCCAGCGTTTGCTCTAAGCCTAATTCAAAGCTAGCAGCAAACATACTGATTTTACGCATATTGGCATAATTGCCTAGCTTTTCTAACGTTGCAGGACCTAGTTCACGCTTTGGTACATTCACAATACGCAAAAAAGCATTATCATCGTCCGGGTTAACAAGCACACGTAAATAGGCCATTACATCTTTAATTTCTGCACGGGAGAAAAAGGAGGTTCCGCCGCTAATTTTATAAGGTATTCGGTTAGTCATCAGTGCTTTTTCAAGTAAGCGCGACTGGTGATTACCTCGATATAAAATAGCATAGTCTTTATAGCTACTACGGTTCATAAAACGGTGACCAATTAATTCACCAATAATGCGCGATACTTCATCTTCTTCATTCTTTGTTTGTATTACTCTTAGCTCAACACCATAAGCCAAATCACTAAATAAGGCTTTATCATAAACGTGAGGGTTATTAGCAATTAAAATATTGGCACATTTTAGAATACGACCACTGGAGCGATAATTTTGTTCTAGCTTAATCAGTTTAAGTTGTGGAAAATCTTTACCGAGTAAAATTAAATTTTCTGGCTTCGCACCACGCCAAGAATAAATAGACTGATCATCATCGCCTACTACCGTTAAACGAGCGCGTTCTCCCGCAATTTGTTTTATTAATTCGTATTGGCTCGCATTGGTATCTTGATATTCATCAACCAATAAGTAGCGAATTTTATTTTGCCAACGTATCCGTACTTCCTCATAATTTTTCATTAATAAGGTTGGAATAAGAATAAGATCATCAAAATCAAGCGCGTTGTAGGCTTTCATGTGCTGATGATAACGCTGATAAAACTCAGCATACTCTTGCGTATCAGCATCACCTGCCATTTTGAGCGCAGCATCAGGTAAGAACAGATCATTCTTCCAGTGAGAAATCATACGTTGTAATTTGCTCAGTAAGTCTTTATCCCCATCAAGTTCGTCCATGGTCAACTCTTTCATTAACGCCAGAGAATCTTGATCATCAAACAAGGTAAAGCCTGGTTTATAACCTAGCACTTTAATTTCTCTACGAACAATATCTAACCCTAGTGAATGAAAAGTCGAAACGGTTAAACCACGTGTTAACTCTTTACCTAACATTTTGACAATACGTTCTTTCATTTCACGCGCGGCTTTGTTAGTGAAAGTTACTGCGGCAATATTGCGTGCCTTGTAATCACACTTTTGAATTAGGTGAGCAATTTTTTGACAAATAACACCTGTTTTACCCGAACCAGCGCCAGCAAGTACAAGGCAAGGGCCACTAACATATTTAACAGCTTCGTTCTGTCCAGGGTTAAGTTTCATTGTAACGATTCATCTTATACTATTAATTATATTAAATTTATTGACCTCAGATCTATACCTGAGGCTCAATAACACGTGAAATTCATTTGGATCTAATCATGCTAAATCTAATTATTTTTAGACCATTAGTGGCCTATGACAAGCTCTAAAAGGACTGACCACCGATACCCACTCAATGGTATTTACACCAGGAAAAATAGGTAAAAGTATATTGACAAAAATACTATATGTATAAGAATTAGCAAGATAACAAGCATGCGAGCGATTAATATTTATAGTCACCAAATACAGATGAAGCACAATAAGTTACTATTAAACAAGTAAAAAAAGACATTTTACTGCTATGGTTCATTTATTTCGAAGATTTATTGGGATTTGTTAAAAACGAAGATTATAAAACTGTAAAGTTAAGATTTGATAATAAGTAAGGGAAGCCACGCAAAGTACACCGAAGAAACAAACAGAGAACTGTTAAAATAGAAGAGCCCCCACTACATCTAAATTTGGCAGTCCCGCTGTCATAGGTTTCCCTTTAGACCGGTAACTTTGCGTCTCTAGCTTTCACTAGATTTGCCCTTGTCGAGCTTTAGCAGCTCAATTTCATTATAATCGATCCTTTAGGATTGTAAACAAAAAATAACACATTAGTGAAAATTACATTAAAAATAGAAACCAACACCATCTAACAAACCGCCTTTACTGATAATAAAATAATTCTACGTCTTCTAAAAATATATCCTTATTGATAGCTTTAGCAAGTGCTTATTAATCAATTATAATATTATCGAACCGCTTTATGACACAGAAGAAAAAAGATTGAGACAAGGCATTTATCACAATAAGGGTGTGTCATTCTCAAAATCAATAACGACGTATAAATCGTTGCTAAACACTTCTAACATGAAAAACATGTTCAACATTAGAAAGTTGAGCAAGTAACGCTAATGTAGGCTCTTGCTCAATATCTAAAATAGTATAAGCAATTTCATCACGACTTTTATTCACGATATCAAGTACATTAATATTCAAATCTGCCAATAGATTTAATACTGTACCGAGTACTTTAGGCACATTATCGTTAGCAAATGTTACACGGTATCCGGTGGTGCGCCCCATTGAAACGGTAGGAAAGTTAACAGAATTTAAAATGTTGCCATTATCTAAAAAATCTATCAATTGTGCCGCCCCCATTTCAGCACAATTTTCTTCAGCTTCTAATGTGCTGGCGCCCAAGTGTGGAAAAAGAATCACTTTTTCATGAGCGATTAATGCTTCACTTGGAAAGTCAGCAATATAGCTTGTTAATTTTCCTGAGTCTAAAGCTGCAATGACCGCCGCTTCTTCCACTAATTCGCCACGGGCTAAATTAATTAATTTAGCCCCTGCTTTAATGGCCAAAAATGCATCATTGTTCATTAAGCCTAATGTTGCTTCAATCATAGGCACATGCAGAGTCACATAATCAGAATGGGCTAATAATAAGTTTAAATTGGTTGCTCGTTTTATATTAGAAGATAATTGCCATGCTGCCTCAACACTGAGTTTTGGATCATAACCGATAACCTTCATACCTAGACTTAAAGCAAGATTAGCGATTTTAGCTCCTATGGCACCTAAACCAACAACACCTAACGTTTTTCCTTCCAGTTCAGAACCGCCATATTGCTTTTTACCCGCTTCCACTTTCTTATTTAGTTGTGCTACGTCAGTTTCCGACGCTAAAGAGTCCACATAGCTCATGCTTTGAGTAATGCCACGAGAGCTAAGTAATAAACTCGCCAGCACTAACTCCTTTACAGCATTAGCGTTTGCACCTGGAGTATTAAAAACAACAATACCTTGTGCAGTATAATCAGCTACAGGAATGTTATTAACACCCGCCCCAGCTCGTGCGATAGCGAGCACCGAATCTGGTAGTGCCTCATTATGTAGTTTATGGCTGCGTAATAGAATGGCATCTGGCATTTCACAAGCAGGATCAACGAGGTAAGTGTCTACTGGAAATTTATTTAAACCTTTAACTGCAATATGATTGTAAGTTCTGATTTTTTTCATATAAGACTCTTTAGTAGTTATTCGTTGAAATTAAATGCTATGTGAAGCTTGCCTGATTAAGGTAATAAGCATAAAAAACCCGCAATTTAAAATTAAATAGCGGGTTAATAAGATTATACGGTAGCTTGTTGATATGCCCAAGTTAGCCAAGGGAGTAAAGCAATTAAGTCTGACCTTTCAACCGTTGCGCCACACCAAATTCGTAAACCAGCGGGGGCATCGCGATAAGCGCCTATATCAAAGGCAACATTTTCATCATCGAGTAGTTTAATAATAGTTTTTACTTGTCCAGCATCAGCTTTTAATTCAAAACATACACTAGTATTTGAACAAGTCTCTGGTGTTTTAGCTAAGAAATTTATCCAATCATTTTGGGCCACAAATTCGGCTAATACTTGTAGGTTTCCTTGGCTTTTGTTTATAGCCGCAGATAAACCGCCAATTTCATCAACCCAATTGAGCGCATCAAGATAATCTTCAACACATAACATTGACGGGGTATTTATTGTGGCACCTTTAAAAATACCCTCAATTAATTTACCATTCTTGGTCAAGCCAAATACTTTAGGAATAGGCCAAGGTGGCGTATAAGACTCTAATCGCTCTATGGCTCTTGGGCTTAAAATTAACATACCATGAGCACCTTCGCCGCCGAGTACTTTTTGCCAACTAAAAGTAGCAACATCAATTTTTTTCCAATCAATCTCCATAGCAAATACGGCACTAGTCGCATCACAAATAGTTAAACCCGTACGTTGATCGCTGATCCAATCTACATTTTCAACTTTAACGCCCGAGGTGGTACCATTCCAAGTGAATATAATGTCATGATCGGCATTAGCCTCTGAGAAATCAGGTAGCTCACCGTATTCTCCAGTAAGCGTACGAGCATTGTCTAACTTTAATTGCTTAATAACGTCTGAGCCCCAACCAGAGCCAAAAGACTCCCATGCAAATACATCAACTGGGCGCTGACCTAGTAATGACCACATAGCCATTTCCATGGCACCAGTATCAGAACCCGGCACAATACCCACTTTATAGCCTTCGGGTAAATTTAATAAACGTGAAGTTTCAGTAATTGCTTTTTGTAAACGAGCTTTACCAATAGTGCTCCGATGAGAACGTCCTAAGCTATCAGTATTTAACGTAGCAAGATTATAATTTGGACGTTTTGTACATGGGCCTGAAGAAAAGTTAGGATTGGCCGGTTTAGTTTTCGGTTTCATTTAGGTTCCTTGATCATTGGCTCATTGTTGTTACTTTTTATTATTCAATCCTTTGTAAGTAAACAAGTTGAGCAAAAGTTAATTCAATAAAAGTGGATAAATACTGCCTTAATTAGAATAATTATTCAACAGCCCTGTTGAATAATTAAGCAACACAAAGATTAAGAGCGCACTTTTATCTATTATTTAAAGCAACATGTAAGGTTTAAATAACCTGAACTTTGGTTAGACGTTTTTAACAATTAGAAATATATAAATAATATGTCTAATAACACATTAGTTTGATAGCTTTGCTTAATTAAGACGAATTTACACATTGATAGCGATGTAAAATTTAAAAATTGAACGCAATAAAAGCTCTAACATAGCTAACCTAAAAAACCTGACGTTAATTCAAAATTATTCACCATTAATGATGATGGCGATCAAGAATTAAAGTATATTATTCCCATCACATTTAGATACCTGATATGCTCTTTTTAGTAACAGCATAAAATAGTTTTGTGCTACTTCAATATTAATGATGTAGGAATAATAATGTCAGTGAAAGTTTGTGAGACAGCACTAGAAGCAATATCTATCATTGAAGATAATGAGTTTATTTGGACTCATTCAATGGCTGCTACCCCAAGAATTCTTCTCGATGCATTAGCGATACATGCTAAAACTCGACAGAATTTAACATTACTACAGCTCCACACTGAAAGAGCGGAGTCTTTAGCATCACCAGAGTTATTTGGTCACTTACGCCACCGTTGTTATTTTAGCAGCACGTCAACACGGCCACTTATGGCTATAGGCGAAGCAGATTATGTTCCAATATTTCTTTCTGAGATCCCCAAGTTATTTAAATCCGGTGAGCAACCGGTAGATACCGCCATTATTCAAGTATCTCCGCCAGACCAACACGGAATATGTACTATGGGGATTTCTGTTGAAGCAACAAATTCGGCCTGCCTCGCAGCAAAAAAAATTATTGCTCATATTAATCCTAAAATGCCCAAAACTCATGGCGATAGTTTCATTGCTTACGATAGGTTTCATCGTGTTTATTGGCAAGAAGATGAACTACCTTCACACCCTCAAGGGGAACTTGATGAAGTCACTCAAGCCATTGGGAAAAATGTTGCTCAATTAATAAATAATGGTGATTGTCTACAAATGGGCATTGGTGCAATTCCTGATGCCGTATTAGCTTGTTTAACTGATAGAAAAGACTTAGGTGTGCATACAGAAATGTTTTCTGATGGCTTACTTGAGTTAGTTGATGCTGGAGTGATCACTAACCGACTAAAAAAAACTCACCCAGGAAAAATAGTTACCGGATTTGCTATTGGCACACAAAAACTATATGACTTTGTTGACAGTAATCCACAAGTCGTATTTTTAGACATCGGGTATGTTAATGATACCTCAATCATCCAACGAAACGATAATGTCGCGGCAATTAATAGTGCATTACAAGTTGATTTATCTGGTCAAGTTTGCGCTGACTCAATAGGTACATCTATCTATTCAGGCGTGGGTGGACAAATGGACTTTATTCGTGGCGCGAGTTTATCAAAAGGAGGCAAAGCAATAATCGCCTTACCATCAACCGCTAAACATGGCCAATTATCGCGTATTGTTACCACATTAGATGCCGGTGCTGGCGTAGTAACCACCAGAGCTCATGTTCAATATATAGTAACAGAATATGGTATTGCTAACTTACGCAATAAAAGCTTAAAAGAGCGGGCTAAAGCATTAATTGAAATTTCCCACCCTGACTTTCGTGATGAATTAACAGATGATTTTCATAAAACGTGGGGAATTCACCTCTGATTTTTTGTCTACTGTATTAATACCACTCAATTATATTCCTGAGTAAACTCTCAAGGTAAAACATCTTGAATGATAGGAAGCCTTAACTCTGGAGCTCTTTTATTTAACGCGGATTAGATCGTTCTATAATGTTTCTCAAAGGTAAACATTGGCATTTAAAAAATTGAACGTCAATGCTAAAGAAATAAAGTAGACGTGTGCTGACTATGTCATTGCAGATGCATTGGTACATATATTAGTATGATTTTGAAGTTTAACTAAAAACTTTCAAATCTAATAATAAATAAAACATGGAGTGTAAGTAATGCGTATAAACCATCCTGAAGTTATTTTGGTTTATCAAGAACGTAAGAATGTAGAGCCAGCCATTAAACAAATGAAAGACTTAAAACTAAAGTTTAGAGCCTATCAATTAAATCAAAATACCTTACATAAAATATCAACCTTTCTTTATAACTGGCTGACTTCACATATATTAAAAGCATCACTAATAATTGATGCCGTGCATTTACACTTTCTTCAAACTTACAATTATCTTGGAGATAAAATAAGTAATAGCAACCTAATGCAAAGCTTGTCTTTAGGTATTGGGTTAATCTATTATTAATATATAGCACTTAATTTAACTCAGGCCACCTGTTATGTCTCTAGAAGCAATTACCAGTCAACTTTCCGCTAAAGGTCTTTCATCAAAAAATAAAATTCCACCGGTAGAAGATTGGAACCCTGAGTATTGTGGCGAAATGGATCTCCAAATAAAAGCCAATGGAGACTGGTTCTATACGGGTACTATTTTCAAACGAGCCAATTTAGTTAAATTATTAGCTTCAGTACTAAAAATGGAAGGTGATGAGTACTATTTAGTAACTCCAGTCGAGAAAATAAAAATTACGGTGGATGATGCACCATTTGTGTTAACTGGGTGGCATTGGCAAGGTGAATCTCAAACAACAATGTGCGTTAAAAATAATGTTGGCGATGAGTTTGTTTTAGATGCTAATCATCCCTTATCAATTAACGAAGCGGGAGAGCTATACGTTATCGTTCGTCGAAATCTACTAGCTAAAATACATCGTAATGTTTATTATCAATGGATTGATTTAGCTAAAGAAGTGCCAACAAAAAACGGCACTGAATTAGTATTTATCAGTGCCGGTTGTAATTTTAGTTTAGGCGCAATTGACTAACTTCTGGTTTACTTTAAATATTACCAGAAATACCACAAATGCCATTCAACTGGTTAAATTACCCGTGAGAAGCGTTGCTGATTAATATGCTTTTTCATATAAGCATCAAAGCTCATACAAACAATACGGATAAGTAAGCGAGCTTTTTGCGCGACTTGAATGCTATCCACAGTGTTCACAACAAGATCATCAGCGATAAAGGTATCAAGCAAAGGTAAATCATCACTAAAGTAACTATCAAAATCAATATTATACTTTTTACTGATTTTATTTTTATCTAGAAATAAATTACACATTAACTCACGAATAACGTCTCCACGAATAATATCATCTTGTGATAAGCTTACGCCTTTTACTTGCGCATGCTGCTGGGTTTCAATTGCTTGATAATAGGTTTTTAGATCTTTAATATTTTGGCTAAAACTATTACCAATAGCACTAATTGATGACACGCCAAGACCAAGTAAATCACAACCACCTTTGGTTGTGTATCCTTGGAAGTTTCGATGCAAAGTGCCATTACCTTGCGCAATTGACAGTTCATCATTAGGTTTAGCGAAATGGTCCATACCAATAAAGTCATAGCCATAATTACATAACGTTTCAATGGCAAGCTTCATTAATGCAAATTTTTCTTGAGTATTAGGCAACCATTCATCACGTAATTTACGTTGAGCAGCAAACCGACTAGGTATATGCGCATAACTAAAGAGTGAAATTCTATCGACGTCCCACTCATAAGCTTTGTCTAACGTTTTAGCAAAGTTTTCTAACGTTTGGTGAGGCAAGCCATAAATTAAATCTATATTAATCGATTTAAAACCAACGGCTTTGGCATGAGCAATAAAATCACCAATAAACTGGGTTGATTGTACTCGGTTAATAGCTTGCTGCACTTTTAAGTCTAAGTCTTGCACACCAAGGCTTAAGCGATTAAAACCTAAGCTAAATAAATGCTCGGCTAAGTCCATCTCAATTTCGCGCGGATCTATTTCAATACTCATTTCTAAATTATCTGAAAAGCTAAACTTTTCTTTCAATAAATTAACTAAAGTCGTGATTTGTTTATGAGTTAAAAAACTTGGTGTACCGCCGCCCCAGTGCAATTGCTTTACTGTATATTCGGTAAATAAAGGCGCTTGTAAAGCAATTTCTTGCGCTAAATATTCAAGATAAGTATCCGCTTTGTCACGGTGGCGAGTAATAACTTTATTACAACCGCAGTAGTAACAAAGTGTATGACAAAAAGGTATGTGCACATACAAAGATAGTTCACGATTCGGCGAGTCTTTTATTGCTTCTACAAAGTCGCGATGCTTAAAGTCATCATGAAACTCTAATGCCGTGGGATATGAAGTATATCTTGGGCCACTAGTGTTGTATTTACTGAGTAATTGAGGATCGAAAAATTGACTAACTTGCATTATGTATCACCGTTTACTGAACTAATAATAATTGAATTTACGGTGTATATTATACTGACTCACATTTTTGTGAGTATTGATTAAGCGCAAGTATTGTCAATTTTTAAACTACCTTGGTGTTAATCGGCACATTGAATGCACTTTTCCGCTGCTGGTTGCACTTGCAGTCGTGGTTTTGCAATTTCTTCGCCACAAGTTTGGCAAATGCCATAACTACCGTTTTCCATACGCGTGATTGCATTAGATAGGTGCTGAATTTCAATTTTGGCCTCTGACTCAAGTGCGTTGAGTACTTCTTCATTTTCACGCTCACCCGCCTGTTCTGACCAGTCAGCATCCCGTCCATCAGCAAAATCGTGATGAATTGCGCTAACACGTTGTTGTAACTCAACAATTCGCTTAGTAAGTTGTACTTTTAATTGTTCAGTCATAATACATACCTCAAAAAGTTAGGGGGCATTCCCAAAATATTTCAATTGGGAATCTAAAACTTAATTATTTTCCACCCAAGCTACTGAAGATGTGTCTTTCAGCACTGGTTTAGAAACACTTTATATTGCGTTATCAGATTCGACAAGGACGCGATATGAGTGGTGTTATTAGAGGATACAGGAGCATATTCTTCTGAATAACCGTTTTTCAATCAAGGTCTTGCCTAAAGGCGTTTCTAACTCCAGCTGAATGCTGCATCTTTATGATGTGGTTTGGATATATACTCCTGATTAAAAACACCAGAACGACAAATCAAGCTATGTCTTTAGTATACTCATTCTTTCTACGGTGTATTGTTGAAGTAGATCAAGTTCTTTGACTATTTCACTGTGCAATTGCGCTTCTATGGTCATCCGTTGATAATCCTGCTTCATACGCTGTGACTTATCTAACTGTTTTCGCCCATCAAGAATAGACAGATGCTTAATCTCGTTATATAACTTAAATATAGCAGGAAATTGCAGCGCTAGCTCACGACTCTTTTTCAACGATGCCAATAAAACAGATAACCGCCAACAGCCTTCACTAAAGTCACATTGTTCTTCTTGCATAGCACGAGTAATGATGTCTACGCTAGCAAGCACTTTATGGTCATGCGAGGCAAGTGCTTGCTGACGTGCTAATTCAGTTTGTTGCTGCAATTTTTTTTGCTTAGTCAGTTGTCGTAATAACTTACCTGCATATAAAGATAAAGCAGTAACAATAACTACCGCTAATATAATGGCATAAAGCCAGTAACCATCCATATTAGAGGGCCTTATTCAAATTTATCAAAATTTATCAAAATCATCTGGTAAAGATGAATTATCTAACTTGTCCCATAAATCGTCTTCCGAGCTAGTACCATCACGACTTGGCTCATCTTCAGGCTCTTCATTTTCAGCCAACTTTTCAGTTAATTGCTGATGGCGTTCCATCAGTTCATTAAAGTAATTTACTTCTTGCTCTGTTAAGGCTAGCTCTTCCTCTTGCTTGGCCAAAATAGCTTGTAAACCTTCATCATTTTCAATGTTTTCCAATTCTTGAGAAAAATCAGGCTCAGCCTCGGTATTCACCACACGTATTACCGCAATAGGATCTTGCTTAGCTTGAGTAGCTTTAACTGGCTTGCTCTTGGGTTGAGATACCGCAGCTCCTAGTTCTATTGGTTTTTTACTGCCAATACGAGGATCTTTGTGCTGATTGACCTGTTGATCAGATTTTTTAACCTGCATGGCTTCTTGCTGGCGATTACCAGGCTTTTTACCCTTTGTTTTGCGTATTCTTTTTTCAACATTAGCTAATTCTACTTTGCTTAGCTTAGGTTTGGCTGTGGGTGCAGAGCCAGGTTTTCTAGATTTTTTTGAACGTGACATGAACTTGATACTTTTTTAACTATTAATGACGCTATTTTACGCCATTAATAGTTAAAAAAGTAATGAAATATTTAATGACGAATTAATAGTCACCTGCATTAAAGATAAATACTCTTTCATAGCCCACCATTTGAAACTCGTGGCTACCTTAACCTTGCTCATGCAACCATGCAGCATGGCGAGGCGCACGTTTAGTTTTTGACCATTCATCAACCATAGCAGTAGCAACTGAATGTAGTTGTTTAAACTGCTCAACTGTACCCGTATTAGCAGTCAACTCTAATCGATGACCATTTGGATCGAAGAAGTAAATAGATTTAAAAATACCATGATTTACCGGGCCTAAAACATCAACACCTTTACTTTCTAATTCCTTTTTTGCTGTAATTAAGGCTTCAATATTTTTAACGCGCAAAGCTAAATGTTGCACCCAAGCAGGTGTATTTTCGTCGCGTCCCATATCAGGCGAATTAGGAATTTCAAAAAAAGCTAAGACATTTTCATTACCCGCATCTAAAAAAATATGCATATAGGGATCTGGTGCTTTAGTTGACGGTACTTCATTTTCAGCAATAGCTAACACCAAATCCATGTTTAACTTATCTTGGTACCATTTAGTGGTTTCTTTAGCATCTTTACAGCGATAGGCTACATGGTGAATTTTTTCAATGTTTATCATGCGTAAATCATCTCGATTAAAGTGAGTATGATCTAATATTAATCGCATCCCTGCTTGTTCTCTAATTTTATCGACATTTAACCCATTAGCTAACGTCAGCAATTCACTACGCATGTTTGTATAGATATTTTTACGCTATACACCTTTTAGCTAAGCTTAAAGTTAAGCAAGTATTACCGTCTTATCACCATTTAAACACACACGTTGCTCCGCATGAATTCTTACCGCGTGACTCAATGCGGTCGCTTCTAGATCATGCCCCATATGCACCATTTGCTTTATGGTGAATGTATGATTTATTGACTTTACTTCCTGTGCAATAATAGGACCTTCATCTAAGTTGGCGGTAACATAGTGCGCAGTTGCGCCAATCACTTTGACGCCTCGTGCATGTGCTTGATGGTAGGGACGAGCACCTTTAAAGCTAGGCAAAAAAGAATGATGAATATTAATAGCGCGTCCCGATAATTGTTGGCATAAATCATCTGATAAAATCTGCATATAACGCGCTAATACTAATAAATCTGCTTTCGTCTCTTTCATTAGCGTTAGTATTTTTGCTTCTTGTTCAGCTTTACTTTCACTCGTTACAGGGAAGTGATGAAAAGGTACACCATGCCAATCCACTAAAGCCTGACAATCTTGATGATTTGACATCACTGCAACAATATTGATGGGTAAAGCACCTGATTTCCATTTAGTTAACAATGAGACTAAGCAATGGTCATCTTTTGATACCGCAATCACCACATTGGGTACATCGGCCATATTACGTAATTTATATTTCATAGATAACGGTTTAGCTAACGCATCTAACGCCTCGATAAACTCGCTAGCCGAAACCGTTAAGTTACGATCATCAAAGGCAATACGAGAAAAGAATGTTTCGGTATAAGGATCACTGTATTGTGATGTTTCGGTAATAAAAGCACCATGTTCAAATAAACTTTGCGATACTTTTGCCAGTACGCCGGTATTATCTGGACATTGCCATGTAAGAATATAGTGATTAGATGAAGTCATGATCTTTTGCTAGCGCTATAAATAAAAATATGGGCAACATCATTGGGTATTTTTCTAATTAATTCCACTATTTAATCACTTATTTATAGCTGTTATGCTATTTTATTTTAATTCACTTGATAAGCGATGTTTATTTTTTATATAAAGCTGCTCTACTTTTTCACGCGCCCAAGGGGTTTTTCTAAGAAATTTCAAACTAGATTTGATGCTAGGATCTTTGGTAAAACAATTAATATTAATTTGTTTGCCTAAAGTTTCAAAACCGAAGTATGCTTCAAGCTCAGTGACAATGGCTTTTAAAGTAATGCCATGTAATGCGTTGTAAGGCTGGTTGTCCATAAAATAATTCTACACTGAAAAGAGTAACTGGATTATAGCAATTAAATTAACTAATGGTTCAACTTCATTTCGACATATGCCCAAGCCACTTTAATATACAGGGTTCTGCGATAACCAGAGTGACTTGGGTAAGTCATCATGATTAACTTTCAAAAACTAAACGTGTGATTAAATATACAAAAAAGCACCTTCTCTAAAAATAAATTATGAAGAGAAAGTGCCACTAAAGCATTAGAGATAAGCTAGCATTAGTTTTTAAGCAAAGTGTTTTACTAGGTCATCAGCTCCACCAATGTGCTTACCATCAATGAAAATTTGCGGAACGGTATCAGCATTGGCAATAGCGCGCATAGCTGAAATACTAATTTCATCTCCCACAGTCAGCTCTTCATATTGTAAGCCTTGTTGCATAAGCAGATCTTTTGCTCTGGCACAATGTGGACAACCTGGTTTAGTAAACAAACTCACTTGTGATGATTGTACTGCTTCTGGGTTAATGTAGTTAAGCATAGTGTCAGCATCAGACACTTCAAACGGGTCGCCTGGTAAATCAGGCTCGATGAACATTTTATCAACAACACCATCTTTCACTAACATTGAATAGCGCCAACTACGCTTACCAAAGCCAATGTCATTTTTTTCTACCAATAACCCCATACCATCAGTAAAGTCGCCATTTCCATCAGGAATAAAACTGATATTTTCAGCTGATTGAGCTTCTGCCCATGCGTTCATAACAAAAGTATCATTAACCGAAACACATAAAATTTCGTCAACGCCATTAGCCGCAAACTTACCTGCTAATTCATTATAACGAGGTAAATGTGATGATGAGCAAGTTGGCGTAAAGGCACCTGGTAAAGAAAATACTACCACTGTTTTTCCTGAAAAAATCTCCTGGCTATCACGGCTACTCCAATTGTCACCTACACGAATAGGGAATGTTACTGCCGGAACCTTTTGACCTTCTTTATTTTCAAAATTACTATTATTTGTAGACATATCATTTCCTTAATTTAAACGTTACTGATGTTGTTTAGCTGCGATGAAGTCATTATCCATCAAAAATCGATTGACTTAAAATGATTAAAATCAATTATTTTAATCGATAAAACAGATTAGAATGATCACGGACTATTTCTTTGCTGTTTAATTTAGCATTACATTATTATCTATAAAAGTTAATTTAAGCGACTATTGTAATCACAACCGAATCAGGACTAGAACATCCATTAATTAGCAGGAGGCAGAGTTTCAATTAATATACGTTGAAGATGACAACATTAAAATCAAATAAAAAGTGATTACTTTTTATAACATCGATTCGTATTGGCTAATGGTTTTACAGATTTCTGCTTGGTTAGTAGAATGGAAAATAACACTGCGTTTTTTACTCTTACAATACTCTTCAAAAAAACTTTTCACATTCGCCCTAGACAGGGTAATTTCTTTTAAATGCTTCACTTCTTCAGAAGAAAATTGTTTTAATTTAGGTTTTAAATCAATAAATATTTTATCTGCTTTCAAACGTACCTTAGTATCACTAAATTGTGAAAAGCCATCTAACAGCATCTTTTTTTGATCATCATAGAATTTAGTCACCTCAGACTGAGGATAAAAATGTAAAAATAATGCAAAAGCGACGATTAAGATCAATAAATTTTTCATAAAATCTCGTATATTAGTATGCTCTAATTTATGTTATTCTATTTGGCTATAATAACATAATAATTTTTTTAATACTATTTAGCATCTTCTGTCTTCTAAGGATTTATCGTGAGCGTTAACGAAAAAAAACCACCAATAAGTGCAGTTAAAATACCCGTTCAAAATGTAAAAATACATCCTGCAAAAAATAGCCGTGAGCGCTACAAGCCCGGCGATCAAATATATGTACGAAAAAACACTGGTTTTTTTCAAAAACTAAGACAACGAATGAATTTAGTTTATTTTGCCTTTTTTGCCATTCTCCCTTGGTTACAGTTTAACGGTCATCAGGCAGTGTTGTTTGATATTAGCGAACAACGCTTTACCTTGTGGAACTTAACTTTATGGCCACAAGATTTAACCTTATTAGCATGGTTATTTATCTTTGGTGCTTTTTTGTTATTTTTCGTTACCACCTTTTTAGGTCGTGTCTGGTGTGGTTACATGTGCCCACAAACTGTATGGACATTTATATTTATTTGGTTTGAGGAAAAAATTGAAGGTACCGCTAATCAGCGTAAAAAGCTAGATCAACAGAAAATGAGTAGTAAAAAATTATGGAAAAAAACACTTAAACATACCAGTTGGTTGCTATTTTCATTATTTACTGCCATGACTTTTGCTGGTTACTTCTCTCCCATGAGCGAACTATTCATCAATATATTGACCTTAAATACCTCAGTAACTATGGCGATAATTTTAGCATTCTTTACTTTTGCCACCTATGGCAACGCAGGTTGGATGCGTGAAGTAGTCTGTTTACATATGTGCCCTTATGCACGCTTTCAATCAGCAATGTTTGATAAAGATACGTTAACTGTTGCTTATGACACTGATAGAGGTGAAAGCCGTGGTGCGCGTGGTCGTAAACAAGATCATAAAGCCATGAACTTAGGCGATTGTATAGATTGTAATTTATGTGTAGAAGTATGCCCTACCGGTATAGATATTAGAAATGGTTTACAATACGAATGTATTAATTGTGGCTCTTGTGTGGATGCCTGCGCTAGCGTAATGACCAAAATGAAATACGATCAAGGCTTAATTCGCTATACCACAGAGCATGAACTTGACGGTAAAAAAGTCCATTTTATTCGTGCTAAATTAATAGGCTATGCTGTCGTATTAATGATAATGAGTACTATGTTGATATTAGAAATTGTTAACCGAGTACCCTTATCATTAGAGATTATTCGCGATAGAACTGAGCTAGCGAAAGAAAACTTTAATGGCGACATTGAAAACGTATTTACCTTAAAAATTCTAAACATGTCGCAAACTGACAACACTTATAAATTATCAGTACAAGGTTTAGATAGACCTCAATGGCATGGTAAACAGGAAGTTTTTGTGAAAGCAGCAACAGTATATACTTTACCTATTAGTATTTCTGTTGATCCCTATGGGCTCAAAGGCTACATGACTGATATCTCCTTTAGTGTGGAGCAAGTATCCCCACAAGATGACGTTAGCATTGAGCATGAAAGTCGTTTTTTCAATAAACGTTAAGTAAACTATGATGGCACAATTTGATTTTAAATCGTTATCACCAGACACTATTATTGACGGCTTAGAAAGCGCCGGTTTTACTGTTGATAGCGGTTTATTGCCACTGAACAGTTATGAAAATAGAGTCTATCAATTTCATGATGAAAACCTGACTAAATATGTGACTAAGTTTTATCGTCCACAACGCTGGAAATTGGCTGAGATTCAGGAAGAACATGACTTTTCCTTTGAACTTGATGAACGTGAACTACCGATAGTCGCACCATTAAAAGTGGAAGGTAGAAGCTTATTTGAGTATCAAGGTTATCATTTTGCGGTATTTCCCTGTCGCGGTGGCCGCATCTTTGAAGTGGACAATTTAGATCAGCTTGAATGGATGGGACGCTTTATTGGCCGTATCCACGCCGTATCTTCATTAGAGTCATTTCAACACAGGCCAAGCTTTAACGTCGATGAAATGCTTTACCAAGCGCGCAATATCATTAGTGAAAGCGGCTTTATTCCTAAGACATTACAAATACCATTTTTCACTATTTTAGAGCAAGTTATTGAAATAGCCGCTAAACAATACCAACCTGAACATCAAATACGTTTACATGGTGATTGTCACGCCGGTAATATATTATGGCGAGATGAGGGCCCACACTTTGTTGATTTAGACGATTGTCGTACTGGGCCTGCCATTCAAGACTTATGGATGATGCTTTCCGGTGATAGACAACAACAATTGTTACAAATTGACACCCTATTAATGGGTTATGAAGAGTTCTTTTCATTTGAACCTAAACAACTTCTTTTGATAGAATCATTACGAACCATGCGTGTAGTTAATTATATGGCTTGGTTGTGTAAGCGTTGGCAAGATCCTGCCTTTCCTCACAATTTCCCTTGGTTTAACACTGAGAAATATTGGGAAGAGCAAATATTAATGCTAAAAGAACAAATGTTTGCCTTACAACAACCACCATTGAGTTTATTACCCATATAGTACCTTGTTAGCATGAATTCCAACCTACAGGTGTTTTCTGTAAGTAATACCTCATGATCAAATTTAATAACTTAGGAAAATAAGAATGAAGAAAATGCAGCAATTATTTATGGTATTGTTAATGCCAATTTTCGCCTTTTCAATCACCGCTTGTGCTGAAAAATATACTGAAGGTAAACAATACACTAAAGTAAATGAAACCATTTCGGCTCACGCTGAAGTACGAGAGTATTTTTCATTTTACTGTCCGCACTGCCTACGTTTTGAACCTTTTATGGAAACCGTTAAAAAGAGCTTACCTGAAGGCGTAAAATTTGAACGTAATCATGTAGATTTTTTACGTGCCGCATCACCGAAAATACAAGCCATGTTAACTAAATCAGTTGTTGTTGCTGAGCAATTAGGGTTGGATGAAAAATTAGTCGGCGCGGTATTTAACTATATTCAAATACAACGAGCGGTTATTACCTCAGAAAAAGATATTCGTAATATTTTTGTTTTAAATGGTGCTGACGGTGATAAATTTGATAAATTAATGAAAAGCTTTAGCGTTAGCAGTAAAGCTAAATCGATGAAAAAGAATCAAGATACCATGTCTAAAAAAGGCGCTTTGAAAGGTGTGCCAACCATTATTGTTAATGGTAAATACCGCATTAATACACAAGAGCTAGATAAAAATAATTTTGAGCAAGATTACCAAAATTTAATTAAGCATTTATTAACATTGAAGTAATAATGCAATAAAGATTACAAGTGACGAAGAAGAGCTAACGAACGGTTATTTCGACTTTGTCACAAAATATACTGATTATAAACGGCCAATAATTCATCTCGTTTCGATGACAAATTATTGGCCAAGTAAAGGCATATCTACTGAGAGACATCTCCCAGTAGAAGCTAAAAACTAGCAGGATATCAGCTTTAAAATACTGCAGAATTAATCCCTGAAACTAAGTAAGGCATTACTCATCAATCCTAACATCATCAAGTAACATATCACGAAACGCTTTAATATCTTTATGCCTTTTATTACTATATTGCGGCTCTATTAAGCAAAAGGTGGCTGAAGTATTTAATTCATGCTTACTTGGTTTAACTAAAGTGCCTTTATTTAAATAGTCATCTACTAATGCACCCCATCCTAGGGCTATGCCTTGACCATTTACTGCGGCCTGCAATAACATTGAATAGTTATTAATGCTCACTTTGCTTCTTAGTGTTGTCGGACGAAGCCCTACCTGCTTAAACCATTGTGACCAGGTAAGCCAATCATGCTGTGAATCATCAAGGTTTAGCAAGTTGTTAGAAAAAAGCTCCTTTTCATCAGAAAAAGGACTAATATGAGCCAAATATTCAGGACTACATACCGGAAAAACTGTCTCAGAAAATAATTTAGTAACACGCATATTTGTTGGTGGGGTACGACAATAAAATAGACAAAAGTCGCTATCCATACTTTTATAATCAACGAGATGATCGACGGTTAGAATACGTAAATCAATATTATGATTCTTCTGAAATTGGGCTACTTTTGGCAGTAACCACAATGTTGCCATCGCACTACTAGTAGTCACTATTAGCTGTTTAGCACCTTTATATTTCTTGATTTCAGCCGTCGACTGGGCAATATTCTGCAGATTGATAGAGATAGAGCCGTAGTAAGTAGAGCCTATAGTTGTAAGGCTAATTGTTCTATTTTTCCTAACAAATAAAGGGTAACCAATGTAGTCTTCTAAATTCTGAACTTGTCGACTAATAGCCCCTTGAGTTACATTTAATTCAGCACCTGCTTGCGTAAAACTTAAGTGGCGAGCTGCGGCCTCAAATGCGACTAAACTATTAAGTGGCGGTAAGGGGGTTATTTTCATTTAACCATCCATTGAATTTCAATTACTGAATGATTTATGCTGATAAATGTACTGTACTGTATGTAACGGCTATTAATATAAGAACTATTTGAGCATTTCAGCTCATTCATAGGTATCATTTTATTCTTTCCAATAGTTGATAATATTTCTTCTACGCGACAATCTAAATAGTTAACTCAATAATGACAAGAAATATCAAAGGATTTTTAATATTGGAATCAGCTATAGCTCTTTATTGCTCAGTTGTTTATAACTAATTATATAAATTTTTTTGAAAAAAATAGCTAGTATAACAACTAGCCATTTAATCTAAGAAATTAAAGCCACCATGCAAATGTAGGTGGATTTAATGTTCGGCGTAAATCAATAAGTTATCGATTAAAAATAATAGCCGATATTGATGTTTAATCGCTTATTCCAATCATCATCATTGCCAACTAAAGTACCACCGATAAATGGTTGGTTTTTTGCGACAACAAAGTCAACATAGGCGTAAACGCCACCAGCACTAATCGCAACACCGGTTACATTCATTGTTGTATCGTCTAATCCGCCTGATTTATTAGTGATTAAGTTGTAATCGTTATAGTAAGTTAAGTTAGTGATAGCTCCGATAGACACTGACTGACTGTAAGACAGGTTAAGGTTATACGATGAAGCTTCCGCTGGAATAGTGTCAGTGAATGCCCAAGCACCTACAGCGACAGCGTCAGAGCCGTTATCTAGATCATATTCATAATCTGAATACTGGAACATAATACCGATGTTATCAATTTTGCTCTTTACATGAAAAGCGTATGCAGTGTGGTCGCCGACAGAGCCTGCACCTGAGCCACCTTCGAGATCACCTGATAGCAATGATAAACCCACTTCCGTATTAGAGAAGAAATTATAAGAATATCTCAAGTTTAGGGTATTACTCTCGCCCATTGCTTGAGCAGGATCACTGTAAATACCTTCGCCACCATCAAAATCACGAATGCCAATTACATCGTAGGAATAGCGATGGGTTTTATCACCTGAATAACCATCAACACCACCTTTCTCGTCATTTAAGAAATAGGCAACACGGATATCATGTTTGCCATACTTACCGATCATCGAGATACCTGAATCATAGTCATCTTCAATACCAGCATAATAACCAGAGCTAAAGAAGAAACTATTTGAATTATAGTTTAGGTTACCAAAAGGAACTTGAGTAATACCAACTTGTCCTTCCCAATTGTCGCTGAACTGGTAGCCAACATAGGCGTGGTGAACCACATTCATGTATTGATACCAGCGATATTGAGCTGACAATGTGACATCGCCAATGCTACCGTTTACATCAAGACGAAAGGTGTCAAAATCAAAATCGCCACCGCGATCTTTATTGGCGTCATTGTAATCTTCATAGCTATACTGAAAACGTACGGCACCGCCAACTTTTATTTTTGGCTTTAAAGAAGATATAGCCTTCTTATCTTCTTTAAGATCTGTTTTTAGTTGATTGATTTGTTTTTGCAGCTCATCAATTTTTTGTGTATCTGAGAGTGAGTCATCAGCCCAAGCTGATGTAGAAGTGGCTAAAAGTAAACCTAGTAAGGGTGTAATTTTTTTCATTTTATATATCCCATAAATTGTTATGTCATTATTTTTTTAGTGTGATAACGCGTTTGTGAATTTAAATTTAATCATTAATAAATCCCTATTTACTACACACTGTTATCATTCATCGAATATACCTCTAAAAGACATCAACATGCTTAAGATCGACACTGTCTAAAATTAAGGTATAGGAAATACTATGATGCCGATTGGTCAATATTGTTGTTTTTAATATCGATGATTGCGATGTATCTCAGGGGCTATTGAAAATTAGAGATTGTTTTTGTAGTGGTTTGTTCTGTGTTTATACAAGGCAGAGCCTTTATTATGTGATCGCTCAGGGCAATATTCTCCTGTAATGTCTAATAAAATAATTGAATTCTCCAGACCTAATGTATGGAGTAATAAATTTGTTATCACACAAAAAACATTAAAAAGAGTCCTTGTTATGGAGAGTACTATAGTTGACGTCGATTTAGCAAAAAAGTTATTCAAGTTTATATTTATACTAATAGCTAAATTGATGTGATCTTTTCTTGTTTATTGCCGTTGTAATAACCACCTAAACCTTATTATATAAAGTTTACGGTTTGTTGGGGAGTCTTTACTTAAAATGACTAGGCTATACATTACTCATCGCAATTAAAACGTTTTACTCTTCTTTAAAAGTCTGAACTTCAGTTCATGGTGTTTTAGGAAAATACCTATAAAAATAATCAGGTGAATGTTTAATCGTCGATTTACCTAAAGACAGCTATCTACCTGATTTTAAAATTTAGTAATCCTTTATATTCGCTAAAGTTGACTTTAGTCAAATGCATAGACATCTAATGCCAAGCTATTATTCTATTTGGTCTAAGTTAGCGTCCTGATTTGATTAATACGATGGAGTGACGAAAACGGCGCATTGAATGCGCCGTTTTCTATAGGTAAGTTAGGGTTATGCCACCATTGAATGAGGGTCGATTACAAATTTTTGTGCGGCGCCTTGATCAAAGGCACTATAACCTTCAGGTGCACCATCGAGTGAAATGACTTGTACATTAACTGCTTTGGCTATTTGAACTTTATCCCATAAGATGGCTTGCATTAGGTTGCGATGATATTTCATCACTGGACATTGACCTGTGATGAAATAATGTGATTTAGCCCAACCAAGGCCAAAGTTCATACTAAGTTGGCCCGTTTTAGCTGCTTCGGTAGATGCACCCGGATCGCCAGTTACGTAAAGTCCTGGAATACCGATTCCACCACCGGCACGCGTGACCTCCATCATAGTATTAAGTACAATTGCAGGCTGCTCTTTATGATGACTACAGCCGTGACTGTGAGCTTCAAATCCAACACAATCTATCGCAGCATCTACTTCAGGAATACCTAATATTTGTTCGATCATATCTGGCACCGTTGCATCTTGACGTAAATCAATGGTTTCACAGCCAAAGCTACGAGCTTGAGCTAGACGCTCTGGGTTCATATCACCTACAATCACACAAGCGGCACCGAGTAATTGAGACGACGCAGCAGCGGCAAGGCCTACAGGTCCAGCACCAGCAATATACACAGTGGCACCAGGGACTACACCAGCCGTTACAGCACCATGATATCCCGTTGGGAAAATATCAGAGAGCATAGTCAAGTCACGAATTTTTTCTAATGCCTGATCTTTATCAGGAAACTTTAACAGATTGAAGTCGGCATAAGGCACCATCACATATTCAGATTGACCACCAACCCAGCCGCCCATATCAACGTAACCAAAGGCTGCACCTGCACGACCAGGGTTAACGTTTAAACAAATACCTGTGTTTCCTTCTCGGCAGTTTCGGCAACGGCCACAAGCAATATTAAAAGGCACAGAGACAATGTCACCAAGGTCTAAAAACTCAACATCACTACCTTTTTCTATGATCATACCTGTAATTTCATGACCTAAAACAAGGCCAGGTTCAGCGGTAGTACGACCGCGTACCATATGTTGGTCACTGCCACAGATATTGGTGGTAACTACTTTTAAAATAACCCCGTGATTACATTTTCGGTTGCCAATGGCAAGTTTAGGATAGGCTATATCTTGAATTTCAACACTTCCAGGGCCAGTATAAACAACGCCGCGGTTTCCATGATTTGAACACATATCAAGCTCTCTTGTTGGTTAAATGACACTAACAGCATATTTTAATTATTGCATTGGTCATTAATTAAGGATAAAAGCCAATTTCCTTTGAGTTATTAAAGTAGTAGTTGGCTAAGGTGAAAAAGCATAAGTCAGAGTAACGTTTTACCATCAATATCAGCATATCTGAAAAAGACATTGGCATGCCTAAAACAGACGAAAGCTAATTTTAAGATTAATTGTGTTAAAGCAGAAAGCTAATGACAAGGTTTAATGATATTTAACCTGAGCTCTACTTAATAAATATTTTTCTAGATTTTAAATACGATATTGTTGGTGGCGATATTACGACAATAGATGTCGTAGCAACCTATGCAAGCAATAGCCAATATAAGATATTGTTTGGTACATCACAACTTGATGATGAGCAAGTTGAAGCCAGTTCAAAAGATATTACAGGCTTTATAGGACAATTAAATGGCAGGCACCAAAGTACTTCCGCTTATTTATTGAATATCCGCATAACTAATATGACGACGTTAATTTAGCCGTTAGTGATAGCGAACAGTTGGCATGCGTTATAACTTAAATTAAGGTTGCAAGGGAGTTTTATGACTAGTGTTTTTGACATGTTTAGTATAGGTATTGGGCCATCTAGCTCCCACACCGTTGGCCCGATGCGAGTAGCATTTCGTTTTAGCAAGTTGCTCGAACACAAGAAACTTTTAGACCGCGTTAGTCACATAAAAACTGAATTTTTTGGCTCTTTGGGGCAAGCAGGAATTGGTCACGGCAGTGGTAAAGCGGTTATCTTAGGTTTAGCCGGTTTCGAACCAGAAACGATAGATCCTGAAATAATTGATTCATTTCTCTTGCAGGTTGAAACTACCCAGCGTTTATCATTACTTGGCGTACATGACAGTTGTTTTCCAGTAAAAAATGCCATTACTTTTCATCGTAGAGAAACACTGCCTACCCATGCCAATGCGATGGAGTTGAAAGCTTATAATGGTGATGAACTATTACTTAGCCAAATATTCTATTCTCTTGGTGGTGGTTTTATTGTTGATAAAAGAGAAATGGAGTCGTTAGAGACGACTCAAGAAGATAATGCCAATTATTCGTTGGCCAGCGGTGCTGAATTACTGAATTCATATAAAGGAAACGGTTTTAGTATTTCTGCGCTGATGATGGAAAATTAAAAAGCACTCCTACAGAAGAACAAGTACGTAGTCAATGAGCAACAACCTGTCATGCGATAAAACGTAGTGTTGAATGGGATTTTGGTACGAAGGCATATTGCTCGGTGGCTCTAGTTACGTCGCCTAACTTGTGATCTTGTTGTTGGTTTGGTGCAAATACCTTGTATTAAACGAAATGCTATGAGAGTAATAAATGAAATTAAGGCTTCAATATTGGTACTTTGAGGTGACGCTAACCAAAAATTATGGCTAGGTAATGTAATGATTTTATTTGGTATTTATACAGTTTTAATAGATTGCTTAGTTACTCTGATTACGATTAGATAGCCGACTATTTCTTTTCTGATAATGAGACTTAGTGATTATTCTGAAATTTTTTCCAGAGTCGAGAATATCTATTTTATTTTCAATTAATATTATCAGTATTATTTAAGGGTAATAAATAAAATGAGTAGACAAAATAACATTGAGGTTTATCCGTCAATGGTTGTATCAGATAACAAAGAGAATGTTCGAATCGTAGAAAAAATTACTATTGGTACACAGCTTAGAGCTATCCGCACAAGTAACAAGTTAACCCTTGATGAAACCAGTAAACTGACAGGGTTAGCGCGTTCAACGTTATCAAAAATAGAAAATGATCAGACATCTCCCACCTTTACCGTGATGAAAAAATTAGCTTCGGGTTTTAATATTGAACTGCCTCAATTATTTACAAAACCAAAGGTGCTGCAAACTATAGGACGTCGCGATTTAACCTTACGTGATACAGGTAAAATTCATGTAACGTCTACTTACGGACATGAACTATTGGCTACACAGTTTAGTAAAAAGAAAATGATACCGTATAAAAGTCGCATTTACGCTAGGTGTTTTGATGACTTTAGTGAATGGGTAAGACACGACGGTGAAGAATTTTTGTTAGTACTGGAAGGGGAGATTCAATTTATTTCTGAATTTTATGAAGCGATAACATTAACAAAAGGTGACAACGTATATTATGACGCAACCATGGGACATTTAATCATTTCAGTCAGTGAAGAAGATGCCTTAATCTTGTGGGTAAGTGCAAAATAAAATTAAAGGTTTTTATTATATTAGAACACAGTAACCCATTGAAAAACATGAAGTAAATAGATTGAATTTCAAATTAAATGTTTATATTAAAAAATTAAACTTCTCACTATAGATAATGTAAAAAAGTTGTTTTTTTCAATGGTATATAGGGTTATTTAGCCTTTGTTTTATCAGAGCATTGAGCAATAACTTTATCTTCTCCTTCTTGTTTTTCTTGTACAATTTTCACATCAAACTGCCATAAATAATGTAAGTGTTTAAGTACTTCATCTTTAGAGTCTCCTAGTTCAATACCATTGTGTGGTATATAACGTAGAGTAAGTGATCTATCGCCATCGATATTCGCGTCAATAATTTGAATATTAACCTCTAAATTGCTGAGATTGTATTGGTCAGACAATTTATGCCTAATTTTTTTATAACCTTGTTCATTATGTATTGCACCGATTTCGACATAGTTATTCTTTTCATCATCATGAATATGAAATAATTTAAAATCACGAATAAGTTTTGGTGATAAATATTGGCTTATAAAGCTTTCATCTTTGAAGTTTTCCATAGCAAAATGCAAAGTGTCCAACCAATTACTACCCGCAATTTCAGGAAAAAATTCTTTATCTTCCTCCGTTGGATGCTCACAAATACGCCTGATATCAATAAACATATTAAAACCCAAAGCATAAGGATTAATGCCTGAATAATATTTACTATTATATTCTTGCTGGGCAACTACATTGGTATGACTATGTAAAAACTCCAACATAAATTTATCGGTGACCAAGCCTTCATCATAAAGATGGTTTAATATAGTGTAATGCCAAAAACATGCCCAACCTTCATTCATTACTTGAGTTTGTTTTTGAGGATAGAAATATTGAGAAATTTTTCTGACTATTCTTACTATTTCTCGTTGCCAAGGCTTTAGTAAGGGAGCATTTTTTTCAATAAAGTAAAGTATGTTTTCTTGCGGCTCTGAAGGGAATTTATACTTATGTTCATTGTCGTCATTATTGTCTTTATTGGTATTCGGCACAGTTCGCCACAACATATTAACTTGAGACTGTAGGTATTTTTCCCGTTCTTCTTGACGCTTTAGTTCTTCATCAAGAGAAATTTTTTGTGGTCGCTTGTAGCGATCTACACCATGGTTCATTAAAGCGTGGCAGGCATCTAGTGTTGCTTCTACTTCATCTATACCGTGTTTATTCTCGCACTCGGCAATATAGTTTTTTGCAAAAAGTAAATAATCGATAATAGAGCTAGCATCCGTCCAAGATTTAAATAAATAATTTCCTTTGAAAAATGAATTATGACCATAGCAAGCATGAGCTATAACTAATGCTTGCATTGGCATGGTGTTTTCCTCCATTAAATAGGAAATACATGGGCTAGAATTGATCACTATTTCATAGGCTAAACCCATTTGTCCGCGCTTGTATGTTTGCTCTGTTTGGATGAATTTTTTACCAAATGTCCAGTGGTTATAACCAATAGGCATCCCAACGCCAGCATACGCATCCATCATTTGCTCGGCGGTAATTACCTCTATTTGATTTGTGTAAGTATCTAGTCGGTAATGTTTAGCGACACGTGCTATTTCAGTTTGATATTGCTCTAGTAACTCGAAGGTCCAATCTGGACAATCGTTTAATGGTGTTACTTGCGGAGTCACTTTTGAAGAGTCTTTTTTATTTACTGTTACCATAATTTCACCTATCTACTTTACACTAACCACATTTATGCCGCATTTTTGGTGTTTTTTTTGAATAACTCTCTAAAAACAGGGTATATGTCTGCAATTTCCTTTATATGCTCTATGGCGAAATTGGAATTATTTTCCATTACTTGTTGATATTCTTGCCATAGTGTTTGGTGAGCTCGTTGGGTTATTTCAATATAGCTAAAATAACGAGTTTTAGGTAATATTTCATTAATCAGCAATGATTTACAGTGTGGAGAATCATCGGCCCAGTTATCTCCGTCGGATGCTTGAGCGCCATAAATATTCCATTGATTATCATTGTATCTTTCAATGATAATGTCATTCATTAGCTCTAAAGCACTAGAGGCAATAGTGCCCCCAGTTTCTTGAGAATAGAAAAATTCATGTTCATCTACTTCTTTAGCTTGGGTATGGTGCCGAATATATATAACGTCAATATTTTTGTAAGTTCTGCTTAGAAATAAATACAGTAAAATATAAAATCGCTTTGCTATCTCTTTTGTTGCTTGATCCATTGAACCGGATACGTCCATTAAACAAAACATTACCGCTTTTGACGTGGGTATTGCTTGTTTGGCGAAATTTCTAAAACGTAAGTCAAAAGTGTCAATAAAGGGAATTTTTGCTATTTTTTCTTCAAGAGTTTTTATTAATTTTTTAAGTTCTCGTTCTTCACTTATATGGTCGTGTTTGTCCTGCTGTAAATTGGCCAATGCTTGTTGGTATTCTTTCAGCTGCTTGCGCTTTGACGATGTCATAGCTATACGTCTTGCAATTGATCTTTGTAATGATTTTACAATATCAATATTGGAAGCAACTCCTTCAGCACAAAACCCTGAACGTACTGTTTTATATTCAATCAGTTTATCGAGTTGGTTTTTTTCTAAATTGGGTAATTCTAAATCTTCAAAAAGTAAGTTTAAGTACTCTTCTTTTGATATTGAAAAAGTAAACTCATCTTCTCCTTCTCCACTGTTACTTGCATCTCCTTGACCACTCTTTTGGCTTTGTTGAGCGGGTGGTTTTGCAATGTGGTCACCAGTAATAAATTGATCATTTCCTGGGTGGACTTTATCACGAATACCACCACTGCCTTGATGAAATACGGGTTCGGATAGGTCTTTACTAGGGATAACTATGTTTTCACCGGAGTTTATGTCTGTGACACCACGTTTACTGATGGCATCAGAGACTGATTTTTTTATCTGATTTTTATAGCGCCTTAAAAAACGCTGACGATTAATGGTACTTTTATTTTTACTGTTAAGTCGTCTATCAATAAAATTAGACATAATTCACTCCTTACCTCTTCAGTTCTCTGTTTGGCTTATTTATTGACAATAAGCTAAAGCGCCTAGTTAAAGAGACACTACCTAAGAAGATTTTCTTACACGTAAGTACCATTCCGATAATAGTCTAACTTGTTTTTGGGTATAGCCTTTACTCATCATACGTTCAACAAAATCATCATGTTTCTGTTGATCATCTTTTGATGTTTTTGAATTGAAAGAAATAACAGGTAATAAGTCCTCGGTGTTAGAAAACATTTTTTTCTCAATAACGGTGCGAAGTTTTTCATAGCTAGTCCATAATGGATTATGGCCATTATTATTGGCTTTTGCTCTTAGTACAAAGTTGACAATTTCATTACGAAAATCTTTCGGATTACTAATACCTGCTGGCTTTTCTATTTTCTCTAATTCATCATTTAGCGATTGTCTATCAAACAGTTGCCCTGTTTCTGCATCGCGATATTCTTGATCTTGAATCCAAAAATCCGCATAAGTGACATAGCGGTCAAAAATATTTTGACCGTATTCTGAGTATGACTCTAAATACGCGGTTTGAATTTCTTTACCTATAAATTCAATATAATGAGGAGTTAAATATCCTTTTATAAATTCTAAATAACGCTCTGTCGTTTCTTTTGGTAATTGTTCACGCTCTACTTGCTGTTCAAGCACATAAAATAAATGCACAGGGTTAGCGGCAACTTCGATGTTGTCAAAATTAAATACCCGTGAAAGTATTTTAAAAGCAAAACGAGTTGATAGACCTGACATGCCCTCATCAATACCCGCATAATCTCTATATTCTTGATAAGACTTTGCTTTTGGATCTGTGTCTTTTAATGTTTCACCATCATAAACGCGCATTTTAGAGTAGATGCTTGAATTAATAGGGTCTTTCAAACGAGAAAGTACGGAAAACTGCGCTAAAATTTCTAGGGTGTCTGGTGCACATTGTGCTGTTTTTAATTCACTGTGTTCCAGCAGTTTCTTATAGATATTTACTTCTTCAGAAACGCGCATACAGTAAGGCACTTTAACAATATAAACTCTATCTAAAAAAGCTTCGTTATTCTTATTATTTCTAAAGGTTGTCCATTCAGATTCATTTGAATGAGCTAATAAAATGCCATTAAAAGGCAGGGCTGATAACCCTTCTGTTGGATTGTAGTTGCCTTCTTGTGTTGCCGTTAGCAAAGGGTGTAGCACTTTTATTGGTGCCTTGAACATTTCTACAAACTCCATCATCCCTTGGTTAGCTCTACATAATGCGCCAGAATAGCTATAAGCATCCGCGTCATTTTGAGCAAAATGTTCTAACTGTCTTATATCAACTTTCCCTACAAGTGCTGAAATGTCTTGATTGTTATCATCTCCGGGCTCAGTTTTAGCAATTGCAATTTGATCTAAAATTGATGGGTATACTTTTACCACTTTGAATTTGGCTATATCACCTTTAAATTCATGTAACCGTTTAGCAGCCCATGGAGATATAATGCTATTTAGGTAGCGTTCAGGAATATTGTATTCATCCTTCAATATTTTTCCATCTGAATGTACATCAAACAAACAAAAAGGATGATCGTTTACTGGGCTACGTATACCATTGGCGCTAAGTACATAAATAGGTTTTTTTTGCATTAACGCTTTTAACTTTTCGGCTAATGACGACTTACCACCACCAACAGGGCCAAGCAAATAAAGAATTTGCTTTTGCTCTTCTAAGCCCTGAGAGGCATGTTTAAGGTAAGCAACTATTTGTTCAATAGCTTCTTCCATTCCGTAAAACTCAGTAAAGGCTGGGTACCTATTAATAACTCTATTAGAGAATATGCGGCTTAATGTGGGTTCAGTAGAGGTATCAACCGCTTCTGGTGTGCCAATAGCACTAAGTAGTCTTTCTGATGCGCTGGCATAGGCAAGTTTGTCTTTTTTACAAAGTGTTAAAAACTCTTGCAGGCTAAACTCTTCCTGTTGAGCTTCTTCGTAACGTGATTGATAATGTTGAAAAATACTCATAACTATCTCCAAAAGGTTGTGTGCAAACTTACCAACGTTCATTTTATTTATGTCTTATTTTAAGACTAGTTGTTTTGGCTGATTTTGCTAACAAAAATTGTAAATAAAATGTACTAGCATTTTGAAAAATCATAATTAATTAGGTGATTACTGTATATTTTAGCTAACTACTTTTAGTTAAAATATAGTCCTTACTTGAAGTAATGCGTCCGTGCATCAAGTGAAATGTAGCTGGTTACTTACAATGGTATTATTAAAAATAATTAGTTTAGATAAACAGTAATATTTTTATTTTTAGTTAAAAAAGCTCTAATCACGGAAAAATATTGATTTTCTTTTCAATAAAATACGGGGTTGTTCAATTGCTTGAATAATAAAGTTGATATTGGTCATTTTATTGTCTAACTTGTTTCTATCAATGATTAACGTTAAAGGGACGGTTTGCATTGCACCTGGTTTTATTAACAGTTTCTGTGGTAGCTTTAAGGTTATCGTTTCAAGTTCAGGTATCTTGATCTTAAAATGCAATGGCTGCTGGCTTTTATTGAGTATTTTTAAGGTATAGGTATTTTTAATCATGCCTTGGTAGTTAACACTATATAAGCCATTTCTATCGCGCAATACGCTAGCTTCTAATGGAATTCTTGCGTTAATCCATAATATCATGGCGATAGAACATACTAGACAAAAGCTAGCATAAGCAATTAGTTTGACATTGAAACGCTTCGACTTCCCTCCTGTTAAAGCTTGTTCGCTGGTATAACTAATCAAGCCTTTTTTGTAATTAAAGCGCGCCATGGTTTCATCGCAAGTATCAATGCATAATGCACAGTTTATACACTCGTATTGCATACCGTTACGTATATCAATACCGGTTGGGCATACTTCAACACATAAATTACAGTCTACACAATCACCTAAACCTTGTTCTTGTTTTAATTGCTGGGCATCATCCTTAAGTTTGCGTGCCCCTCGGTTTTCTCCACGTTGAGCATCATAAGCGACTAATAATGTGTTCTTATCAAACATTGCTGATTGAAATCTGGCGTAGGGGCACATATCGATACATACTTTTTCTCTTAGCCAGCCAGCATTACTGTATGTGCATAGCGTAAAAAATAAAACCCAAAAAGTGATGAGGCCTGTCGAATCAAAAGAAAGCAAATCAGTATATAAACTTTGTACTGGAATAAAGTAAGAAATAAAGGTTGTTGCGGTTAAAAAGGACATTGATAACCAAAGAGAGTGTTTAAGCGTTTTTTTCTTAAGTTTATTTAAATTCCATGGCGCTTTATCTAACGCTTTACGTTGGTTGCGTTTTCCTTCAATTCTATGTTCAACCCAAACATAGGCTAATGTCCAGATAGTTTGAGGGCAAACATAGCCACACCAAACACGCCCTAGCCAAGTGGTAACAAAGAATAGTGCGAAAGCGGCAAGCGTTAAAATACCGGCCAGTAGTACAAAATCTTGTGGCCAGAAAGTAAGAGAAAAAACTCTAAATTGCTGCTTACCTATATCAAATAGTACCGCTTGTTGACCTTGGTATTGCAAAAAAGGAATGGTGATAAACATTATTATTAATAACCAACTGAGTAGGCGACGGTAGGTTTGATATACGCCTTTTTGTTCTCGAATATAAATAGATTGCTCTGATTTATATGGTTTGATTATTAGTTGTTCTTCTTTAAAATTATACTTCATTGATTATTTACAGGGTAATAATTGAGTAACCACCCTAATTCAATTAATGAGCCAAAAATAAATTTATTTAAGTTATTGTAATTTATATGTTTATTTTGTAGGTGTAAATGTGTTTGCCACGACATATCGTGTGATGGCGATATGTCGTGGCTTTAAATTTATTGCCGGTTAATATTGAGTTTTTTCATTCTAGATCTGAGGGTACTGTCGGGCATATCCAGTATTTTTGAGGCTCCCTTATCTCCACCAATACGCCAGTGACAATTGTTTAATATTTCAACAATGTAGGCTTTTTCAATTTCAGCAAGTGGCTTGTTTTCGGTTTTATTTGCTTCAGGACTTTGAGAAAAATTTTGTTGAATATTAAGTAGTTCTGAAGTAGATAAAATGACTTCACGCTCTAGGATATTTTGTAATTCTCTAATATTACCTGGCCAATGATAGCTGGCAAGTTTGGTTAAACTACGCTTGTTGATGCCTTGAATATTTTTATTAAGTTTATTATTTAGTTGTTTAAGTATGCCATGACACAATAAAGGAAGGTCTTCAATGCGTTGTCTTAGTGCGGGTATGTTAATAGGAAATACATTTAAACGATAATATAAATCCATTCTAAAAAGGCCTTTCTCGACCATAGCTAAGAGGTCTTTATTGGTGGCGACGATAATTCTAATATCAACTTTAATGGTTTTACTGCCCCCGACACGTTCGAGTTCTCTTTCCTGTAATACTCGTAATAATTTACTTTGTGCTGCTAGCGATAATTCACCTATTTCATCTAAAAACAAAGTGCCTTTATCGGCCAATTCGAAACGCCCCTTGCGTCGTTCGCTTGCGCCGGTAAAGGCGCCTTTTTCATGACCAAATAACTCTGATTCTAATAGATTGGCGTTAAAGGCGGCACAATTTACTTTGACCAAGGGTGAGCTAGAGCGCTGACTCAGTTGGTGTAAATTACGGGCAACAACTTCCTTTCCTGTGCCATTTTCGCCTAAAATTAGTACCGTACTGTCAGTTTTAGCAACCAACTTTATTTGCTGTAACATTTCTTTATAGGCAGGATTATTACCTTCTAAACCTGAGCCATGCCATGTTTCATTAATTTCATCTTGTAGGTAACTGTTTTCATCTTGTAATTTTTCTGTCAGCTCTTGCACTTTTTTTAGGGCTGTTCTGAGTTTTTTATCAGCAAGTCGCTGTTGACTCACATCACGAAATATTGCAACTGCTCCAATTAGTTTCCCTTCTTTAAATACGGGGGTTGATGTGTACTCAACAGGGAAGTTAGTGCCATCTTTACGCCAAAAAACTTCATTGGTTATTTTACGTTCTATACCGTCACGCATGGTATTGTAGATGTGACATTCATTACAGGGGTAGGGAGTGCCATCTTTATGGCTGTGATGATGGTACTCATGAATGTTTTTTCCTAGTAACTCTTTTGCTTGCCAGCCTGTCATTTGCTCCGCGGCAGGATTGATAAATACAGCATTACCGTTACTATCAAACCCATAAATCCCTTCGCCAACGGCATTTAATAATAAGTTTGAACTAACTAAAAACTGCTCAATGTAATCAGGCATAAATTGGCTATCTCTTTTATTTTGTAGTGTTATTTTGAGGTGGCACGATATATCGTGGTTTGTTTTTGCTAGTTTAAGTCCATTTTGCAGAAAAGAAAAGTGAATATTGGTGATTTTTGTGTTTTGTTTTTTATGTCAATCGAGTAGTAGTAACTGTTTCGTCAACGTTATTTTTTCAGGCTTTGTTGATTTTCATGTTTATTATATCAGGGCGGCCGAATTTGCGAGGTGGATAAATGAAAAACGAACAATAATGTCCGTTTTTCATCATATAGATAATAAGCTAGCAGTATTAAGCAAAATTAGCTTGAGCAAAGTCCCAATTAGCTAATGCCCAAAATGCTTCCATATATTTAGGACGTAAATTACGATAATCAATATAGTAAGCATGTTCCCATAAATCGACAGTAATTAATGGTGTTACACCGTCTTCAGTGATAGGTGTTGCCGCGTTAGATGTATTCACAATAGCTAAACTGCCATCAGAATTTTTAACTAACCAAGTCCAACTTGAGCCAAAATTATTTACCGCACTGTCAACAAATTTAGCTTGAAACTCGGCAAAAGAGCCAAAAGTTGCGTTAATGGCATCGGCTAAAGCTCCGCTAGGTTCATTGCCACCATTTGGGCTTAAACTATTCCAATAAAAGGTATGATTCCAGATTTGTGCGGCATTATTAAAAATACCCGCAGAAGAAGACTTTACAATTTCCTCTAAAGATTTATCTGCAAATTCAGTGCCTTCGATTAAACCATTAAGTTTTACCACATAAGTATTGTGATGTTTGCCATAATGAAATGATAATGTTTCTGCCGAAATGTGTGGTTCTAATGCGTTTTGTTCATAAGGTAACGCAGGTAATTCAATAGCCATGGTGCTCTCCAATTTTCTTTATTTAGGTGTTTTATCGAATAAATAGTGTGTTTTTCTGTAAACTTGAGTAAAATACTCAGGTATTAATTTTATACTATATTGAGTACTTACTGTATAGGTTTTCTTATTCTATTTTTCAAGTGCTTCACTTAAAAATAATAATTACTGTGAAGTATTTATTATATTGAATTGAAAAGTGAGTTTTTGACTCCATAACTTGTATTCAAGAGAATTCAATTTAATATAATGAGTATTATTTTTTAGAGGTTATTATGAATACTATTGAACGTATTAAAGAACAAATTAGTGAAAATACAGTATTATTGTATATGAAAGGCTCACCAAAGTTACCAAATTGTGGTTTCTCATCACAAGCATCACAAGCGTTGATTAACTGTAATGAACAATTTGCTTATGTTGATATTTTACAAAATCCGGATATTAGAGCTGAATTACCCAAATATGCTGATTGGCCTACTTTTCCACAACTTTGGGTTGGTGGCGAATTAGTGGGTGGTTGTGACATTATTATAGAAATGTTTCAACAAGGTGAACTGCAAACATTAATTACTGAAGCAGTTGCTAAAAATACAACTGTAGATACTACTGCAGATAACAACGCTGAATAAGCCTTGAAATTTTTAAAATAGTCACAGTGTTAAACTGTGGCTTTCATTTTTTCAATAAAAAACGGAGTATTAAGATGAGTGTATTAGTTGGTCGTCCAGCACCAGACTTCACTGCAGCAGCAGTATTAGGTAGCGGCGAGATTGTTGATAGTTTTACTTTAAGCGAAGCTATTAAAGGTAAAAAAGCCGTTGTGTTTTTCTACCCGTTAGATTTTACTTTTGTATGTCCGTCTGAGTTATTAGCTTTTGATCATCGTATGGACGAATTCAAAAGCCGTGGCGTAGAAGTTATTGGTGTTTCTATTGATTCACAATTTTCTCATAATGCATGGCGTAACACAGCAATTAACGACGGTGGTATTGGTCCAGTACAATATACTTTAGTTGCTGATGTTAAGCATGAAATTTGTAAAGCATATGATGTTGAACATCCTGACGCGGGCGTTGCCTTTCGTGGTTCATTCTTAATTGATGGAGAAGGTAATGTTCGTCATCAAGTAGTGAATGATTTGCCATTAGGTCGTGATGTTGATGAAATGTTACGTATGGTTGATGCTTTACAATTCCACGAAGACCATGGTGAAGTTTGTCCAGCGGGTTGGAATAAAGGTGATAAAGGTATGACTGCTTCTCCAGATGGCGTTGCTGCTTACCTTACAGATCATGCTGATAAACTATAAGTATTACTCCTCGTGTTATTGAGCACGAGCAGATTATAGTTTACGCTAACTGTGTTATAAAAAAGGCTAGAGTTTTATCGACTCTAGCCTTTTTTGATGACAATATAATTCGCTATTCGCTATTCGCTATTCGCTATTCGCTATTCGCTATTCGTTATTCGCTACAGGTGCAATTAGCGGCCAACCACCTAAATCATGCCACTTATTAACAATATGGCAAAAAAGCTCTGCAGTTTTTTCTGTGTCATACAAAGCCGAGTGAGCTTCATTATTATTAAAATCAATTTTTGCAGCGATACACGCTTTTGCTAATACAGTTTGACCTAAGGCTAGTCCTGCTAATGTTGTGGTGTCAAAACTAACAAATGAATGAAATGGGCTACGTTTTATATTACAGCGACTCGTTGCGGCATTTAAAAAACCTAAATCAAATGCGGCATTGTGAGCGACAATAATTGCCCGTTGACAACCGGCTAACTTCATTTTTTTTCTGACTAATTTAAAGAGTGTTTTTAAAGCGATATCTTCATCTACTGCACCACGTAATGGGTTGGTTGGATCAATACCGGTAAATTCTAGCGCTTTAGGTTCTAAATTTGCGCCTTCAAAAGGGTGCACATTAAATTGTATTGTTTCATCTATAGCAAGTTTACCAGTCACCTCATCTAAAGATAATACTGAAGCCGCAATTTCTAATAAGGCATCGGTTTGGGCATTAAAACCTGCCGTTTCAACGTCAATAACTACGGGGAAGTAACCTCTAAAGCGTTGTGCTAAAAGGGGGCGGGTCTGTTCATTAAGGATTTTTTTTTCGACACTTTCGGGCATGTTAGTTTAGATAGTTGATGTTGCTGCGAATTTGAGGTGATTATCTCAGAAAAAAAGAATAAAGACGAGGATGAAACAAATACTAGTGGTTAATAAAATTACAATAAAGTGTTAAAGTTATTTTAAGGTAGGGCGATACAAAGAGTGCCGCCTATTAATTTTGTTGCAAAAGCTATGAAAAAAAATTTTCTTGAAACAAATAAATCATTAATTACATACAGCTTAAGATTTTTGCTAAAAGCGAAGGTACTACTGTTTGTTAGTGTGTTTTGCTGTGTTCTTGTTAACAATGCACAGGCGGGAATTCGCCAATACAGTGCTAGTCTTCATACCTCTCAATGGCAGTTAGCAAACGACTCTCGTTTGCAATGTACTTTAGCGCATCAAATTCCTCATTATGGTCAAGCGCGTTTTTCAGCAAAAGCAAGTCGACAGTTGAATATGGAATTTGAATTAGACATGATGCTTTTACCTGATAATTATTCTCTTGCTCAAGTTCGTAGTGAATCACCTAAATGGCGTCCAGGGTATGGTGGTCGAGTATTGGCGGATATGAAATTATATAAACAATTTAGCCCAAGCTTACCTAAAAAAGTCGCGTGGACTATGTTAAGTGAATTAGAGCAGGGCATGAACCCAACGTTTTACTATGATGATTGGTATAGTGAACAAGATAAAATATCGGTTAGCCTATCAACAGCACGCTTTAATAGTGCTTATAGAAACTTTGTTGCTTGCGTAGGTAATTTACTTAACTATAGCTTTGATGATATTTCCTATACGGTATTAAACTATCAATCAAATAGTGATAAATTTACTAAAGCCTCGCAAAGACGTATCAATATGATTCGTGAATATTTAAGTTTAGATCCAAATCTTGATTTGGTACTTATTGATGCATACTCTGATAGTTACGGTGGTCGTTGGACTAATTTGAAGTTATCAGAGCGTCGGGCGTTAAAAATACGTGACTATTTTGTTAAAAATGGTATTAATGCGAATAGAATTGAAGCGAAAGGTTATGGTGAAAAGCGTCATATTGCTTCTAATGATACAACATTAGGTCGTGGTAAAAACAGAAGAGTAGTCATTCAAATGCAAAAAATGTAGCTAAACTCTTACATTTATAGACAATTTGACTTAAATATAAATTATTGAACAGGTCCGTCGATTCACAGTAATCTACGGGCCTGTTCTTTTTTAAGCGTGTTATGTTAAACGACCAATTGGCTTTTCAAGGAATACCCAAATGACATGTTTTTTTCAGCTATTTATATTAGCTGTCTTATCAATATCACCATTATCAGTGTCAGCAAAGTCATCAATACTTAATGACGCGTACACTTACGCTAATTATGATCAAGTGGTTACTACCCACCTTTACTTAGATTTAAATGTAGATTTTGAGAAAAAGTCATTGTCAGGCTTTGCTGAGCTATCATTAATGTGGCTAAATGAAGGTGCAAGTAAGGTCGTTTTAGATACTCGGGATTTGGTCATTCATCGAGTGTTAGCACAAAATAGCCAAGATCAGTGGCAACAGCTTAGCTTTTTACTTGCTAAGCGAGATGATGTATTAGGTTCAAAATTAACAATTAATACAGTCGCTAAGGCTAAAAAGTTACGTATTTATTATCATTCAACAAAAAAAGCCTCAGGTTTGCAATGGTTGTCACCAGAGCAAACAGCAGGTAAAGAAAAGCCATTTTTGTTTAGTCAAAACCAAGCCATTCACGCACGCTCTTGGATTCCTATTCAAGATACGCCAAGTGTTCGTGTTACTTATACTGCACGTATCACTACAGACAAAGATCTATTAGCCGTAATGAGTGCCAATAATGAACCTGATACGATACGTGATGGTGATTACTTTTTCTCTATGCCGCAAGCTATTCCTGCTTACTTAATTGCTATTGGTGTTGGTGATTTACACTTTAAAGCCATGAGTCACCAAACCGGCATTTACGCTGAAACTAATATTTTAAATGCAGCCGTTGCTGAGTTTGATGACACCCAAACTATGATTGATAAAGCTGAACAAATGTATGGAAAATATCGTTGGGGACGTTACGATTTATTAATATTACCACCAAGCTTTCCTTTTGGTGGTATGGAAAATCCTCGGTTATCTTTTATCACACCAACCGTTATTGCGGGTGATAAAAGCTTAGTCAATTTAATTGCCCATGAACTTGCTCATTCATGGTCAGGTAATTTAGTGACTAACGAAAGTTGGCGTGATCTTTGGTTAAATGAAGGTTTTACTAGTTATGTGGAAAACCGCATTATGGAAGCGGTATTTGGTGAAAATAGAGCCATAATGGAACAAGCACTTGCTGTGCAAGGCTTAAATGATGAAATAGCTGAATTAACACCGGGTGATACTCAGTTGTATATTGACTTAAAAGGGCGTGATCCAGATGATGCTTTTTCTGGGGTGCCTTATACTAAGGGACAATTATTCTTAATATATTTAGAAAATAAATTTGGGCGTAAACACTTTGACGCGTTCGTTTTAGAATACTTTGAAAATCATGCCTTTGAAAGTATAGGTACTGCTAACTTTGTTAAATACTTGAAAGTGAATTTAACTGATAAATATCCCAATATTGTTAGTGATAAAAAAATTGATGAATGGGTTTATGCGCAAGGCTTACCTAATGATGTGCCTAAACCAACGTCGACGGCTTTTAGCGTTATTGATGAGCAAAGAGCACAGTGGTTAAATGATGAAGTATCATTAACGCAATTACCTACATCGAAGTGGACTTTGCATGAATGGTTACATTTCATTAATAACTTGCCGCTTGATACTAAAGTGGAGCGCTTGACTACACTTGATAATACCTTTGATTTAACCCACAGTAAAAATGCTGAAATTGCTCATGCATGGTACTTATTGTCGGTGCGAGCGGGCTATGATGTTGTTTATCCTGCGATGTCTAAATATTTAATTGCTATTGGTCGTCGTAAGTTAATTGTGCCTTTATATAAAGAGTTAGCTCAAACAGAGCAAGGTAAAGCATGGGCATTGAAAATATATCAACATGCACGACCCGGTTATCATGGCTTAGCGCAAGGTACTATTGATGATGTTTTAAGAAAGTAACAACTAGCTATCTTGTGGTTGACTCTGTTTATTTAAGTATCCAAAGTACTCATTGACTAGCGTCAACTTCATATTCTTTCCTATAAATAGAACTATCTAGCTTAAAGGGGAGTTCTATTTAAATGATGTAATTTAAAGGCTTTGTTGAGCTTTTTTGCTATTCGCTGCTTAGAACTCTTGATATAATACTGATAATTACGTTAATTATTTTTTTAGAGGTTTTGTGGATGTCAGAAGCTGAAAATCGTCCAACCAATTTTATTCGTCAAATTATTGATGCTGATCTTGCTAGTGGTAAACATAACGCAGTACAAACACGTTTTCCGCCTGAGCCTAATGGTTTTTTACATATTGGCCACGCTAAGGCTATTTGTTTAAATTTTGGTATAGCCCAAGATTACAATGGATTATGTAATTTACGTTTTGATGACACCAACCCTGAAAAAGAAGACATAGACTATGTGCATGCGATTAAAAAAGATGTGCAGTGGTTAGGTTTTGAGTGGGCTGGAGAAGTTCACTACTCTTCGGAGTATTTTGATAAATTACATGGCTTTGCTATTGAATTAATTGAAAAAGGCTTAGCTTATGTGTGTTTCTTAAACGGTGAAGAAACGCGCGAATATCGTGGCACGTTAAACAAGCCAGGTAAAAATAGCCCATACCGCGATACGTCAGTCGAAGAAAATTTAGCTTTATTTGAGAAAATGAAAAACGGTGAATGCCAAGAGGGTGAATGTTCGCTGCGCGCAAAAATTGATATGAGTTCAAGTTTTATGTGTTTGCGTGACCCAATTATTTATCGTGTTAGGTTTGCTCATCATCATCAAACGGGGGATAAATGGTGTATTTATCCAATGTATGATTTTACCCATTGCTTATCGGATGCTATTGAAGGTATAACGCACTCTATTTGTACGTTAGAATTTCAAGATAACCGCCGTTTATATGACTGGGTTATTGACAACGTATCAGTCCCTTCTATCCCTCATCAATATGAGTTTTCTCGTTTAAATCTTGAATACACATTAATGAGTAAACGTAAATTAAACACCTTAGTGGAAGATAAACTAGTTGATGGCTGGGATGATCCTCGTATGCCAACAATTGCCGCCTTTAGGCGTCGTGGTTATACGCCGGCATCAATGCGAGAGTTCACTAAACGTATTGGTGTGACCAAGATGGAAAACACCGTTGAAATGAGTGTGTTAGAAGCTTGTATTCGTGAAGATTTAAATGATAATGCTCCTCGTGCAATGGCGGTACTTGATCCGATTAAACTTGTGATTGAAAACTATCCAGAAGCTAAAACTGAAGCGCTAATGGTAAAAAATCATCCAAGTGATGAAAGCCAAGGTACACGTATAGTGCCATTTAGCCGTGAACTTTATATTGAAGCGGAAGATTTTAGAGAAGAAGCCAATAAAAAGTACAAACGCTTAGTTATTGATAAAGCGGTGCGCTTACGTGGTGCTTATGTGGTAACCGCTACTCGTTGTGATAAAGACGAACAGGGTAATGTAACAACCGTCTATTGTACCTACAATGAAGATACTTTAGGCAAAAACCCAACGGACGGTACAAAACCTAAAGGGGTTATTCATTGGGTTGATGTGCAAAAATCACTTAACGCAACGGTACGTTTGTATGATCGATTATTTACGGTGCCAAATCCAGCAGCAGAAACTGATCTTCAGAGTGTGATGAATCCCGAGTCATTGATTGTGATTAACAATGCGAAAGTAGAGCCATCGTTAGCCAATGCTAAAGCAGAGCAAGCTTTTCAATTTGAGCGTCAAGGGTATTTTTGTTTAGACAATGATATTAAAAACGCGGATGATTTAGTCTTTAACCGCACGGTTGGTTTACGTGATACCTGGGCAAAAACTGCTAAATAAAGTGATTTTTTGTCGTTAAAAGAATAATGAATAAAGAAAACCAATAGTACTATACTATTGGTTTTTTGCTATAAAGTTTTGTGATTAAATCTTTATGAAAATCACGTTATACTCTATGATGAACTGTCTTTATATTACCTAAATTACTCCAACCTATGCGTCGCTCTAGTTATCCAGAACAAGAAGTAAATTCGATTAATTGGCAAGCCTTTAAACTGATTCTGCCTTACTTGTTTGAATTTAAAAACCGCATCGCTTTTGCCATGCTCTGCCTAGTACTGACAAAAGTTGCCAGTGTGTATCTGCCATTTATCCTGAAAGATATTGTTGATACATTAGATGCTAATGTGCCAGAAAACTTGCAAATTGCCATTGTACCGCTTGGTTTAGTGGCCGCTTACGGTATGACGCGTTTAGCCATTGTGGTGTTTGCTGAAATTAGAGATACGCTTTTTGGTCGAGTGACTGAGCGAGCTATTCGCCGTATTGGTTTAAAAGTCTTTCGCCATTTACATGCATTGGATTTAGATTTTCATTTGAATCGCCAAACAGGCGGTTTATCTCGAGATATTGATCGCGGTACTACCGGTATTAGTTTTTTAATGCGCTTTATGGTGTTCAACATTGTACCCACGTTACTTGAAATAACCATGGTTGTGACTATTTTATTCGTTAACTATGGTATTTGGTTTGCGGTTATTACCTTAGGCTCAATTCTTGTTTATATTTTTTATTCTGTTTATGCCACTAATTTACGAACACGTTATGTACGTGCTGCCAATACAGCTGATTCATCAAGCAATACGCGAGCGATTGATAGTCTATTAAACTATGAAACAGTTAAGTACTTTACCAATGAAGAATTTGAAGCAAAAGCCTATGATCAACAATTGGCAACGTGGGAACAAGCAAAAATTAAAAACCGTTTGTCTTTATTCGCGCTAAATGGTGGCCAAGCGCTTATTATAGCGCTCGCAATGACGTCAATGCTGGCACTTGCTGCGGTAAAGGTGAGTGAAGGCGAAATGACCTTAGGTGATTTTGTCTTGGTTAATGCCTTTATGATGCAAATTTTTATGCCATTAAATTTTTTAGGCTTTGTTTATCGTGAAATTAAAGGTTCATTAGCGAATATTGAAAACTTATTTGGTTTATTAGCAAAGTCGCCTAAAGTACAAGATGCTCCTGATGCTAAAGCGGTGGTCATTAAGCAAGGGACAATAAACTTCGAGAATATTGAATTTTCTTATCATAAAAAACGAAAAATAATTAAAAATATTTCTTTTCAGGTTAAGGGCGGAGAAAAAGTTGCTGTTGTTGGTACCAGTGGCTCAGGTAAATCAACCTTAGTAAAACTGTTATTTCGATTTTACGATGTGAGTAGTGGTAATATTTTGATTGATGGCCAAAATGTTGTAGACGTTAGTCAGCATTCTTTACGTCAACACATAGGAATTGTGCCACAAGATACGGTGTTATTTAACGACACTTTATTTGCTAATGTACAATATGGTGATCCTAAGGCGAGTAAAACACAGGTAATGGCAGCTATTGAAATGGCGCATTTAACCAAGTTTGTGGCGAGTTTACCTGATGGTGTAGAAACCAAGGTGGGTGAGCGAGGGTTAAAGCTTTCGGGTGGTGAAAAACAGCGTGTAGCTATTGCGCGTACCATATTAAAAAACCCTACTATTCTGGTATTTGATGAAGCGACTTCATCACTTGATAGCCAATCAGAGCAGGCCATTTTGACGGCGATAAATGAAGTGGCTAAAAACCGAACCAGTTTAGTGATTGCGCATAGATTATCTACCATTATTGATAGCGATAATATTATTGTTATGAGCGAAGGTAACATTGTAGAACAGGGTAACCATCAACAATTATTAGCGTTGCATGGACAATATAGTAAAATGTGGCAATTACAACAATCTACTAATTAATCAACGAGCTAATTTTTAATGACAATAGCAGAAAACTCCAATGAACAAAGTGTCGTGTTAGCGACTAAAGAATGGCTAAATGAGATTGTTATAGGTCTTAATATTTGTCCTTTTGCGAAAAAAGAATTTATTAATAATACTATTCATTATCATTTATCCGAAACAGAACAAGTAAAAACAGCTTTGCATGAGCTTATTGAGCAATGTCGTTATTTACAAACCCATGATGAACTAGAAACTACACTTATTATTTATGGTAATGGCTTTCGTGGTTTTGAGCGTTATTTAGATTTAGTTGATTTTGCTAATGACTTACTTGTTGATTCAGGTTTTGAAGGAATCTTTCAAATAGCGAGTATGCACCCTGAATATTGTTTTGATGGCGAAGATTACGATGACGCGAGCAATTTTACTAATCGTTCCCCTTATCCCATTCTTCATCTTATTCGAGAAGCGAGCATGTCAAGAGTATTGTCAGTCTATAATGAACCTGAAAAAATACCAGAAAATAACATTAAGTTAACGCACAAAAAAGGAACTGATTTTTTCCAGCAAGTGCTAACACGTATTCATGAAAAACACCGTAATAATTAACGAGTATCGACCTATAATACTTCAACTGTCGCTGAACCCTAGTTGGATATTAATGATAGGCAGTCAAACAATTTTTGTTGCAAGGTTACTTTCTCGCGGTTAAATTTTGTTCGAGATAAAAGTAGTAAAATCGCGACGAGTAATGTGTAGCCTTATGTTAAATGACTTTATCAGTCTTTTATGTTGAATATTGTTGTCATTAACCATTCTATTTAATATCAGGTATAATAACCTGATTATTTAATTTCGTATTTTAAAAAGGGTATTGGTTTGCCAGAAAAAATTACTATTGTACAAGTTGGTGGCAGTATTGAACGTGCCTTGAAGGGTGACTATCAAATTGATGTTAAAGCTATTTTAACTGAATCTTGGCAACAAACATTAAAGTCTCGGTTAGCAATTAATTTAGGTTTACTTTTTTCTTTAATGCTCGGTATGTTGGTTTCCTTTGTCGCTAGCAGCTACCTTGGTGGCATTGAAAATGTATTAGCTGATCCGCAAGCGGGTATGTTATTAAATGTTGTGGTTACTGTTGCTATCTGGCCTTTTATGGCTGGTGTGGAAATGATGGGTGTTCAACATGCCGTTGGTATGAAAACTCACGCGAAAATGACTTTTGCATTTCTTAATCGAGCTAGTTGGGTCGTATTGTGCGCACTATTAACCTCGGTGCTTATCAGTGTTGGTTTTCAGTTGTTTCTTGCTCCCGGAATTTTTCTTGCGGTGACCTTATCATTGACTGTGCCATTGGTTATTGAAAAAAAGATGATGCCAATGAAGGCTATTATTCTCTCAATTAAAGCGTTGCGCTTTAAGTTTTTTCCGCTATTAGCATTATATTCTCTTTTACTTTCATCGCTTGTTGTCTTATTACTTCCGTTTATTTTCTTACTTGAATCAAGTATTGCGCCCCTTGGTATTGTAATTTTCTTGATTGGAATATCGTTCCTTGCACCATTATTTTACAACGCTAAAGGTATTATATATCGTGAAATTTTCGGTATTAGCATAGCAAAGAGTGATGATACTAATACACCTCATAATACGGGTAACTCTACATCGAAAGACGTCGATTCTGGTCCAAATGATACCTTTTCAGCATAGCAAGTTATAACTACATTATGGATTCTTTATGAAAAGTGCCACATTAATTAAAATTGAGTTATTACTTTTATTGGTTGTATTTTTAGTTGCTCCTTTTACTTTTTTAAAACCAAAAGTGAATGAGCAAGCACTCGAAGACTCAATAATAAAAATAGCGGATAAAAAGCCACAAAAAGTTATGGTAAAAAAAGTGTTAGAAAAACCATTACATGATGTGATTTTACCTGACTTTGCTGCTATTAGAGATGTAAAAGATAAAAAGAAACAATTTTTTGATTTTATGCGTCCTGCTGTCGTTAGACAAAATGAGGCGCTACTGGCTATCAGAGCCAAACTGAACCTTTGGCTTGAGCATGTATCATTGGAGTTACCTTTATCGAGCCAAGAAAATCAAGCGTTAGCGGTATTAGTTAAACGCTATCGCGTTAACAATGATGCTTCACCATTATCACAACTGAATGAATTGCTAATGCGTGTTGATGTGGTGCCAATGCCATTGGTGTTAGTACAAGCGGCAAATGAGTCTGCATGGGGAACATCGCGTTTTTCTCGAATAGGATTAAACTTTTTTGGTATATGGTGTTTCCGACAAGGTTGTGGCATGGTCCCGGGTGGTAGAGATACCGGCGCTAAACATGAAGTGGCGGCTTTTAAAAGTTTAGATGCAGCGGTAGCTCATTATTTTTATAACATTAATTCTCATAATGCTTATCGTGTTTTTAGAACAATTCGCTTTGAATTAAGATCACAAGATCAGCCACTAAACCCCGAAATTTTAGCAACGGGTTTATTACCTTATTCTGAGCGTGGTGCTGATTACGTTATAGATATCACAAAAATGCTGAGACAAAACCAGCAATATTTAATCGAAGATAATACTCAGTTAAATACTGCGATAGACCATTAAATATTGTTTAGCTAAATAAAATAGTGGTTGTGAGTGAATGTTTTTTGATGTTAATAAGGATTAACGGACTAAATATGTGTTACATCAATTCGTGTCGTATCAATATATAAAGATTCATCAATATTTGTTGATGATATTTTTTCAGATGAAAACTCATAAGCATCTTTTTCTTTAGTTCTATCAATTGATAAATTTACAAAATCAAATGCAGTTGTATCAGCTAATTGGCTTAAGCCTACATTTTTAAGCGATTTAAAAATACTTTCAACTCGTCCCGGTGAGATTGTATCCCAAGAAGATAACATTGCTTTAATATTTTTCCGTTGCAGATTCTCTTGAGAACCGCATAAGTTGCAAGGTATTATTGGGTGTTTGCTTAAATTGGAATAGGCTAACAGCTCTTTCTCTCGACAATAAGCAAGTGGTCTAATAATAATATTTCTGCCATCATCAGAGCGTAGCTTTGGTGGCATTGCTTCTAGTCTTGCCCCGTAAAACATATTAAGAAACATAGTTTCTACAATATCATCTAAATGATGACCCAATGCTATTTTGGTTGCGCCAATTTTTTCAGCAAATGAGTATAGTGTACCTCGACGCAATCTAGAGCAAAGGCCACAGGTTGTTCTATTTTCAGCTATTTTGTCTTTAACAATAGAGTAAGTATCTTTATCAATAATATAAAAAGGGATGTTTAGTGAACGAAAATAGTCTGGCAAAATAGTTGCAGGAAAATCAGGTTGTTTTTGATCTAGATTTACCGCAATTATCTTAAAGTTAATCGGAGCAGATTTCTGGAGTTTTAATAGGATATCTAACATCACAAATGAATCTTTGCCGCCGCTAATGGCGACCATCACCACATCAGAATCTTCGATCATATTGTAGTCGAATATAGCTTTTCCGATATTTCTTCTAAGTTTTTTTTCAAGTTTGAGCATACTTGCACTTGGCTTACTTAGTTCTTTTTTGCCCATGGTTAAATCTAAACTCGTATAAAATGATTTATTTGATAGCGCTTTATTATAAAGCAAATATTTTGGATTTGAATATTTATTTATCCTCAATAGATGGTGTGTTTTCTATTGAATAGACATCATGAAAGCAGCTAATTAAATTAAAAATAGTGAATGATTAATTTTTTGGCGAATGATAGTAAGGCGCGCCATATACTTTGCAGTTTACTACTATCACATCTTATAAATGACACGGTATGATACATAATAAAAATCATGCACTGGGTGTTATCTGCGGCTTTATGAACGTTAATATTTAGTTTATAGTATTTTCAAATTATGCAATAAAAAAACCAGCTAAGTTATTATATAACTTAGCTGGTTTTTTATTCGATGTGTTAATCGTTTTGGTTATATTACTTAAGGGTTAACTCTTGCTCATGACGCTGAGCTATTTCATCGATAATAGCTTGCTGCTTTCTCGTTTCAGAAATTTTACGTTCAGTTAACCAATAAAAGAATAATGGTACAAAAAATATTGCCAAAAATGTTGCCGCTATCATTCCCCCCATAACACCCGTTCCTACACTGTGGCGAGCACCCGCACCAGCTCCTGAACTTAATATTAAGGGAACAACACCTAAAATAAAAGCAAGCGAAGTCATGATTATTGGCCTAAAGCGCAAACGAGCGGCTTCTAATGCAGCAGCGCCTGTTGTCCAACCTTCTTGCTTTTTCATTAAGGCGTATTCAACAATCAAAATAGCATTTTTACTGGCTAAACCAAGTAATGTGACTAAACCAATTTGAAAATAAACATCACTCGTCATGCCGGCAATCCAAACCGAAACCAAAGCACCAAAAATACCAAAAGGTAAAGCTAATAGTACTGAGAAGGGAAGAGACCAACGCTCATACAAGGCGGCTAATATCAGAAATACCATAATAACGGCCATCCCTAATGCAATCGCGGTAGAGCCAGAGCTTCTTTTTTCTTGATAAGCAGTACCCGTCCATTCATAACTGATGTCTGAGGGTAATACCTCTTTGGCAATACGTTCAATTTCAGCAATTGCTTGGCCAGAGCTATATCCGGGTGCTGCGTTACCCAATAGTTTTACCGCAGACAAGTTATTGTATCGGTCTAAGCTATCCGGACCACTGCTGTAATTAATTTCGGCAAAGGCAGAGATAGGGATCATATCACCGCCATTACTTTTCACATAAATACGACCGATGTCTTTAGGACTCATTCTAAATTCAGGCTCTGCAGACATTAATACCTGCCATGTTCGGCCGAATTTATTAAAATCATTGAGATAATAAGTCCCCATAGTTCCAGCTAAGGCGTTAAAAGCATTATTGATAGGAATATCCATAGCACGCGCTTGTTCACGATCAATTTTTACAGTTAATTGTGGTGAGTCTGAACGCCATAAAGTTTGTACTCCAGCAAGTATTGGACTCTGCTGAGCAGCGCCCATCACTGCACGCATACTTTGTTTTAATTTTTCTATACCACCGTCACCACGGTTTTGTAAATAGAACTCAAAACCACCGGTACTTCCTAGGCCGGGTATCGCTGGTGGATTAAAAGCTAATACTAATGCTTCTTTGATATTAGCTGTTTTCATAAATAACTCACCGACCAATTGTTGAGTACTTACCTCTCTATCATCCCAATGTTTTTGCGTGACAAAAATAGTAGCAGCATTGTTTTTATAACCACCGCCTAGAAAGTCAAAACCAGTAAAAGAGATAACATTTTCATTTGCTGGATTTGATTCTATTGCTGCTATTACTTCATCGACTACTTTTTTTGTTCTTTGCAATGATGCACCATCAGGTAAAAATACCGCTGAAATGTAATAGCCTTGGTCTTCATCAGGTACTAAAGAACTTGGCGTTTTTAACCACATATTTGCGGTGATTATTACCATACCTATAACAAGCATTAATGCTAATAAGCCACGACGAAGAAAGAAGCTCACCCCGGTAACATAGTGCCCAGTAACTTTAGCGAAAAATCGATTGAAGCCGTTAAAAAAGAAGTTGGTTTTTTTGTCTTCATGTTTTAATACTAATACACATAAAGCAGGTGTCATGGTTAATGCCACCACGCCAGATATAGTCACAGAAATAGAAATGGTGATAGCAAATTGACGAAATAACTCACCGGTTAAGCCACCTAAAAAAGCAATAGGTACGAATACCGAACATAACACCAAGACAATAGCAACGACTGGGCCACTGACTTCTTTCATCGCCTTTATAGCCGCATCACGAACTGATACATCTTCTTCATGCATAATGCGTTCTACATTTTCAAGTACAACAATCGCATCATCAACAACAATACCAATAGAGAGCACCATACCAAATAAGGTCAGGGTATTAATTGAATAGCCCAGCATATACAGGCCGGCAAAAGTACCCAATAAGGAAACGGGAACTGCCATAATAGGAATTAACGTAGCACGCCAATTTTGTAAAAAGATAAAAACAACTAAAAATACCAGTAACATAGCTTCGCCAAGTGTTTTTAACACTTCACGTATGGATACTTTGACAAAACGGGTAGTATCGTAAGGCAGTAAATGTTTGAGCCCTGACGGAAAACGAGTTTTTAATTCGTCGATGGTTGCATTAACTTCATCGGCCACATCAAGTGCATTAGCACCAGGTTGTAAAAATATGCCTAGTAATACCGCTTTTTTACCGTTGATACGGCCATCAAAGTCATAATCTTTTGAGCCTAATTCTACTCGGGCAATATCTTTTAAACGTAATGAACTACCATCAGTATTTGAACGAATAATGATATCTTCAAACTCTTTTGCCGTTGTTAATCGCCCTTGTACTTTAACACTGTAAACTAATGATTGCGGGCTTACAGATGTAGGTGTTGCGCCTATTCTACCAGCTGCATATTGTGAATTTTGTTCACGTACCGCAGTGCTAATTTCTTCAACAGTAACGCCTAATTGACTCATTACATCAGGGCGTAACCAAATACGCATAGCATAATCTTTTGCACCAAAAATTTGTACGCTGGTAGTGCCGGGAATACGTTTTATTTTATCAAGAATGTTTAAGGTCACATAATTAGACGTCCATAATGCTTCGCGGCTACCATCAGGAGAATAGAAGGCATGCACATGTAAAAAGCTTGATGAGCCTTTAGCAACCACAACACCTTGACGGCGTGTTTCTTCTGGTAAACGGGCTTCTACTTGTTTAACTCGGTTGTTAACATTAGTTGCAGCTTGATCTGGATCCGTGCCTATTTCAAAGGTAACAGTGATGGTTGTTGCACCCGCACTGGTTGACGTAGAAGACATATACATCATACCTTCAACCCCTGTAATAGCATTTTCTAAAGGGGTAGCAACGGTTTGTTCTAGTACTTCAGCGGACGCACCAGGATAGACTGCCGTTACCTGTACAACAGGAGGAGACATTTCTGGATATTGTGCAATAGATAAACTACGCATAGCAGCTAACCCGGCTAAAACAATAAAAATAGAAATAACAAAAGCAAAGATAGGTCGATCAATAAAATAACGAGAAAACATTTATCTACCCCTTATTGCTGTGCTGTAGACGTTAACTGATCATCAGCTAAACGTATCGGCATACCTGGGAAAAAAATACGTGCCATGCCATCAATAATGACTTGATCGCCTGTTTTTAGGCCTTTGCGAATTATCCAGCCATTTGCTATACCTTTTGCTTGGGTTACCCATTCACCAACGACAACAGGTGCAGGTAATGCGACTGTCATGCCCTTATCATTTTTGCCCATAACATAGACAAATTTGCCAAGACCATTATCTAAAACCGCTCTTTGAGGCACGACAAAGGCATTTTCACGTACAGCACCTTCTAATATGATACGAACAAATTGTCCAGGTCTTAATGAAAAGTTGGGGTTTGGCGTAATTGCCTGTAATTCACTCGTCCCTGTTTTACTATTTATACGTATATCGCTGAAGTTAACTTGCCCAACCTGAGGGTGGAGTGAGCCATCAAATAATTTTATTCTGGTTTTCCAATGGCCTTCTTTTGGTAAGGTAAGTGAACCTGCCGCGGCATCATTACGCATTTGTAATTGCTCACGTTCGGATAAACCAAAACGTACACGAATAGGATCAATTTGGGTTAATTGTGTTAACAACACTTCAGGGCCTGAAACATAAGTGCCTTCAGAAACTAATTCACGGCCAACAATACCAGTAACAGGGGAGGTTACCTTAGTGTAATCTAAGCGTAATTGCGCTTGATCTAATTTAGCTTGCATAGACTTAACATCAGCAAAGTTAATATCAACACTCGAAATTGCATTGTCTAATTCACGTTGTGAAATTGAATTTTTAGCACGTAATGGTTTTATTCTGTTAACTTCGCGTTGTGCTTGCTTAAGACGGACCTTGGCAGCATTTAAGTCGGCTTTACTTTTTTCCATTTCAGCGGCATACGTTTTAGCATCTAAGCTAAATAATGACTGTCCAGCTGTCACTTTATCACCTTCACCAAAGTTCCGAGTTTGTAAAATACCGGAAACTTGAGCACGAATTTCCACTTCTTTTGCACCAGATAAAGTAGCAGGCAATTCAATACTAAAAGGGACTGATTGGGTTGTCATACTCATCACAGACACCGCAGCAGGTGCCATACCTTTAGGTGCAGACTGTGGTGCTTGTTCACAACCTGTTAGTGATGTAACGAGGATAACGCTGGATGATAACAATAAAAGACCACTAAAAAATGGCTTTAGCTGGCCATTTAACCTAAAACGAAATGTAGACATAAAAAACCTATAAGCAAATGACCAAATACATAATAAAAACAAGAATTACAAATTTAGTACAAAATAAAATGTAAACTACTCAGTGCAGTTTACCTATTTATATTGAAAAGTAAACTAAACAGTGTAGAATTTACCTATGGTTCAAAATTTTAAAATTAGTTGTATGGAAAAAGCATTAACCTTAACGGAAAAAAAACGTTTAGATATTTTAGCCGCAGCTCAAGAAGAGTTTAAAGAAAAAGGCTTTTTAGGTGCTAGTATGGACTCATTGGCAAAAAGAGCCGAAGTATCAAAACGTACCGTTTATAATCATTTTCCGAGTAAAGATATTTTGTTTCATAATATTGTGAAACAACTTTGTGATTCCTTCAGCCAAGCGGTAAATATTCAATACGAACCGAATAAGCCACTTGATGAGCAATTACATATTGCTGCGATGAATGAAATTGAACTGTTAGGATCTGAATGCTTTCGTAACTTAAACCGTATAACTATTTCTGAATGTATTCGCTCCCCAGAATTAGCATCGAGTACTTTAGAGCACCTAGGCCAACAAAAAGATGGCTTACATGTTTGGATTAATGAGGCGATGAATGACGGTCGACTCAAAACAGCGGATGCTAACTTTGCTGCTCAGCAATTTTTAGGCTTGATTAAGGCCAGTGCTTTTTGGCCACAATTATTTATGAATCAAACTTTCCCATCACCTGAACAGCAGCAAATAATTGCGGATGATGCCGTGTTAATGTTTTTAGCGCGTTATAAAATAGAGTCTTTATAGAAAAAACAGCCTAAGTTGATGTGTCTATTATTATTGAAACCCCTTGATTTTAAATTAAATGGCAGTATTTGTTAAATAATAAAGTTGTTTTAATTACGATGTAGTGAGGTTCTTAAATTTTAAATATGTCAGTTTTACCTACGCAATAAAGCCTGTTTGGTCAATTTAATGAGGTCACAGGCTAGTTTTTGGCATTGAATGGCGCTTTTAATCGCTAAAATTTATGCTATTTAATACGTTATATTATAGAAAGTAACATTTTAAAACTGAGTAAAATAAGTAAGCAGGCAAATACTTTTTTTAATATGCTTACCGGCAAATGTTGTGCTAACTTAGCGCCATATGGCGCGGTGAAAAAACTCGTAATAGAGATTAACAATACTGCGGGTAGGTAAATAAAGCCCAAGGTGTATTCGTAGCCTAGGTTACTATCCCAACCGTTAATTAAATAGCCTAGTGTTCCTGTTATCGATATGGGTAAGCCTATCGCTGCAGAGGTTCCGATGGCTTTTTTTACATTAATGCCTTTCGATGCCAGATATGGAACGGTTAGTGAGCCACCACCAATTGACACTAAAGCGGAGATGGCGCCTATGCCGCTGGCAGAAAAAAGTAGATTTTTATTACTTATCTGGCAATTTTTACTATCTATTTGATTTTTAATCAGCAGCTTTATCGCAACATAGGCCATAAATAAGGTAAAAAATATTGCTAAATAAAGAGAGCTTAGCTGAGCGGCTAAAAAGGTAGCAATAAAAGTACCGAAAATTACCCCTAATGACATCAGTTTTACTATATTCCAATTGATTGTGCCATGCGATTGGTGCGCCCGTAAGCTTGAAATAGAGGTGAAAATAATAGCAGCCATTGAGGTGCCTAATGCTAAGTGCATTACTGAGTCTGGATCTACACCTTGCTGTAAAAAAATTATTGTTAATATTGGCACCATAATACCACCGCCGCCAACACCTAATAATCCGGCAACAAAGCCAACCAAAGATCCTAATAATAGAAAAGATAATACCCATTCAATGGCTAACACGTGCAATTCCTTAATCGTTATTTTAATGGTGGCAGAGTATATACCCTTTCCACTTGAAGATGCATGATTCAAGTGGAAAGGGTATAAAATAAAGTGACGGGGAAGCTATCAACTTTTTGATTTGCTATTTAACTATTTAGTTAAGGAGCTATAAAAGTTTTTCTACTATTTTTATACATTTTGCAGGCATTGATAAATCATGATTGACATAAGCCATGCTAATCGCCCCTTCCTTTAATACGCAGATAGTATCTAACAGTTCGGTGTTTGACTGTGATAAATACTGAGCAATTAATTGTCGTACTTGTAGTTTATGATCCCGGCAGTATTGTGAAATGTTACTAGTTGGATCGCTAAATTCTGCTGAAGTATTGATAAAAAAGCAGCCGCGAAAATTTCCTAGCTCAATAGCCGAATTTGAAAACCATGCGAATAGGCCATTAAACAGTTTATTTACTACCTCAATGTCACTGTTAGTTTCTTTTAAACTCATATCTAACCAAGTGATAAAATTATCATTACGTTGTTTGAGTGTCGCTAATACCAATTCTTCTTTGCTAGTAAAATGGTTATATAAGGTTTTCTTGGCAACGCCAGAAACGGCAAGTATTTCATTAATACCAACCGAGTTAATACCTCTTTGGTAAAATAATTGTAAGGCAGTATCGATTAATTGTTGACGTTTTTTACTCATATCACTTAGCTATTGTTATTTTCATCTATGAACATATATTGACAGTTGTAGACAAGTTTGTCTATACTTGCTCTGTTGGTAGACCGCTCAGTATACTTTTGTGGTGTTATGCTTAGTAGCTTGAATAAAAAACTGGTTAAATAGATAAAATTTAAGGATGAAATAATGGGACATAAATTTGCGGAAATAGCGTTCACAACAGCAGTTAAAAAAGTGCAAAGTGAACAAAAAAGTAGAGCTGGTTATGCACGTTGGGAAAATAGCCTTGATGTTAATCACCTACTTAGCGAGCAAGAAGTTGACTTTATTGCCACTAGAGATAGCTTTTACATGGCTAGTGTCAGTGAAACCAATTGGCCTTATGTTCAGCATAGGGGAGGGCCTGTTGGTTTTTTAAAGGTTATTGATGAAAAGACAATTGGTTTTGCCGATTATTCTGGTAATCGCCAATATATCAGTACAGGCAATTTTAGCAATAACGATCGTGTTTCGCTCTTTCTTATGGATTATCCGAGTAAATCTCGCCTTAAAATTTTGGGTAGAATCAGTATTGTTAATGGCGATAATACACAAGAATTAGCACTATTAAAAAGTACAAATTCTAGCGCGCCTATTGAGCGAGGCTTTATTATTCATATTGAAGGGTTTGACTGGAATTGTCCTAAATATATCACGCCAAGATATACTGAAACGCAAATAAAAAACTTTATTGAGCCTATTCAGCAAGAAAATGCACAGTTAAAAACTGTATTAGCGCAGCAAGCGCCAAGTGAAAGAGAAATTAAAAAGCCATTACCTCCTTTTACCCGTGAAACAGCGGAACAAAAAATTCGCATGGCAGAAGATGGCTGGAACGGAAAAAACCCTGAAAAAATTGCACTCGCTTATTCTCAAGAGAGTATTTGGCGCAATCGAAATGAATTTGTCACAGGGCGGGCACAAATCATTGAACTGCTTACCCGTAAATGGCAAAAAGAGTGTAATTACCGCTTAATTAAAGAGCTTTGGGCTTATAACGATAATCGTATTGCCGTACGTTTTGCTTACGAGTATCAAGATTTAGATGAACAATGGTTTAGAGCTTATGGCAATGAAAACTGGCAATTTAACGAGCAAGGGTTAATGACTCATCGCCATGCCAGCATTAATGATTTAAAAATATCAGCAAGTGAACGTAAATTTCATTGGCCGCTAGGTGTTAGGCCTTTAGAGCATGCTGGTTTGACTGATTTAGGTTTGTAATAATTTTATACATAAGTTTGGCTAAATAAAAAAATAATAATTTTTTTGAAATTTTTTTATTGTTGAAACACTCTTTTATCATGAAGCTTACAACTTATACCAATTGACTTATCAAGGAATTATTATGAATACTAAAATAATAGCAACAACAGCAATTTCTAGCATCTTAGCGTTAAGTGTTTTAACGGCAACTAGTGCAAATGCAGTACCTAACCAACCTACCGCTTGGGAAAAATGTGCAGGTATTGCTAAAGCAGGTAAAAATGATTGTGGTTCATTAAATGGTAGCCATAGCTGTGCAGGGCAATCAACTATGGATAATGATGATAATGAATGGGTTTATGCAGCGAAAGGAACCTGTGAAAAAATTACTGGTGGCGTAGTTAAAGCAGAAAAACCAGCTAAAAAATAGTTTATCGCTGTTTCTTGGTGAATAGGTAGCAAGGTGTAACATTTACGATACAGCTTGCTACATTTATCTCATTAATGACAAAGCGTAATTATAACCGTCATCTTCGAGGTGTTTTAATCGGAGAACTCGTCACTTTAGACTAAGACGCCCGCTTAAGTAGCCACGGGAATGACGTTCCTGCACTATATACATAGGCATATAAAATTTAATTTCAGGTGTAATGACAATGCAAAAAATTAAAGGTGTTGGTTTAGGGTTGCGGCATCGACACTTTCAGGAGTTTATCGAAGATAAACCTGATGTTCCCTGGCTAGAAGTACACACGGAAAATTTTTTCAGTCAGCACAGTACCTCATCAAAATACTTAGCCAAAATTAGCCAAAATTATCCAATTTCTGCTCACTGCGTTGGCTTATCTATAGGCTCTGCAGCGGTAGCATGTCCAGTGCGAGAGCAGCATTTACAACACATTAAAAAAACCGTTGATTGGCTGCAGCCGTCAATGATTTCTGATCACCTTTCATGGAGTGCTTCTGATGGCGTTCATTATTTACCTGATTTATTACCCATCCTTTATACAGAAGAAGCCTTTAATATTGTCTCAAAAAATATCAACCGCGTACAAGACGTATTACAAAGACAAATACTAATTGAAAACCCGTCTAGTTATTTACGCTTTAATGACTCAACCATACTCGAGTGGGACTTTTTAGCTGAGCTAAGTAAAGTAACCGGCTGTGGTCTGTTACTTGATGTTAATAATATTTATGTCAGTGCTTTTAACCACGGTTTTGACGCCTTAACCTACCTTGAATGCTTACCAGTAGCGGCGGTTAAAGAAATGCACTTGGCGGGCTATAGTATTGATATTATTGAAAATAAAGAAGTCTATATTGATACTCATGGTCAAAAAGTTTATGACGGCGTGTGGCAGTTATATGAAAAAGCCATACAACGCTTTGGTGAAGTACCGACATTAATTGAGTGGGATACTGATGTACCTGAACTATCGGTATTGTTGGCTGAAAAATATAAAGCAGAAGCTATTATTGCCAAAGTACTAAATAAGCAGGTTGCCTAATGATCAAATCTACTCAGCCTACTAACCCGCTTAGCCAAGTCACCACGTTAGCTGAGCTGCAACGTAACTTTATCAGTGATTGCTTATCTGGCAAGCTTAAACAAGATAATATTTTATTGGCAAAAGATATTGATAGCAGTGTTATCTCAGCACAAGGTTTGATGGGCATATATCAAAACAGTGCCATTGCTAATATTACTCAGTCACTAATACTCACTTATCCTGTGATCGAAAAACTGGTTGGTGAAGAATTTTTTAGCGCAATGTGTCGACAGTTTATTTATACAGCCTGGCCTAAAAGCGGCAATATGGATGACTATGGGCTAGAGTTTGCTGATTTTTTAGCCGAATTTGAACATGTCAAACACCTTATTTATCTTAAAGATGTTGCTCGTTTAGAGTGGGCATTTCATCAGAGTTCATTAGCAGATGATGCGTCTATTACTGATTGGTCAACACTGGCACAAGCGAGTGATGTTTTACAGTTAACGTTTTTAGTTACCCCCTCATTATCACTGGTTAGCTCTACTTTTCCTATAGATCAAATTTGGCATTTAAATCAAGATAATACTTCACCTGATATGGAAGTAGAATTTGCTGATGAACAGGATAGTGATACTTTTATCGTTTTGTTTCGCCAGCAATTAAAAACAGTAGTATTACCCATTACTGCAGGTGAATTCGCATTATTACAAGCATTTGAGCACAGAGAAACGTTTGAAAAGGCCATTATTGTTGCATCACAAAAACAAACCAATTTCTCCGTTGATGAGAGCCTCAAAAAATTTATTGAACTGGGTATTATTAGTGGCTTTGTAGAAAATATTGATACTTAATGATAAGGGAAAATATAGAGTACCGTTTTATCTAAAATATCTTTAAGCGCTTTTACATGTGGCAGTCACATCAAAAAAGGTTTAAATATACTGGCGCTTCAATATCATTTACTTCTGCTGTTACCACTAAACGCTATTTATTAGTACTGCCTTAAACACCATCTACGAACACAGTAAACAGCCAGTTTTTTTGTCTGTTAGTAAACAGGGTCATACTATTTTAAATTAGGTTGTTATCACTTTTTTATACGTTATTCTTTATGTAAAAGATAAGTTTATATTATTGATTATTCCGAGTGACGTAGTTGTTTTAGTAGGTTAGAATCTGCTAATGCAGGTGTAATTCAAATAAAATAAAGGATTAAAATGACGAGTAAAATAACAAAAGCCGTAATTCCTGTCGCTGGCTTAGGTACGCGCATGCTACCTGCAACAAAAGCGATTCCCAAAGAAATGTTACCAATCGTAGATAAACCAATGATTCAATATATTGTTGATGAATGTGTTGCTGCCGGTATCACCGAAATAGTATTAGTAACACACTCTTCTAAAAATGCTATTGAAAACCATTTTGATAAATCATTTGAACTTGAAACAACCTTAGAAAAGCGGGTTAAGCGCAAATTGCTGGATGAAATTCAAGCTATTTGTCCTAAAGACGTTACCATTATGCATGTTCGCCAAGGTGAAGCGAAAGGCTTGGGTCATGCTGTACTAAAAGCCCGTCCAATTATAGGTAATGAACCGTTTGTGGTGGTGTTGCCCGATGTTATTTTAGATGATGCATGCAGCAATTTAAAAACTGAAAATTTAGCGGCTATGTTGACGCGCTTTAATGAAAGTGGTCACAGTCAAATAATGGTTGAACCTGTGCCAATGGATATGGTCAGTAACTATGGTGTGGCTGATTGCGATGGCCATGAACTTGCTTCAGGTGAGTCTAAAGCAATGACCGCTGTAGTAGAAAAACCTCCGGTGGATGAAGCGCCTTCAAATTTAGCGGTAGTTGGACGTTATGTATTATCTGCTCAAATTTGGGATTTATTAGAATTCACTCCACCAGGCGCAGGTGATGAAATTCAACTAACTGACGCTATTGCAAGTTTAATGAAAGTTGAAACGGTTGAAGCATTTCATATGACCGGTAAATCACATGATTGCGGCTCTAAGTTGGGCTATATGAAGGCTAATGTTGAATATGCTTTACGCCATAATGAATTAGGTGAAGAATTTAAGGCTTATCTGAAAACAATAGTCTAATTTTACCGTAGCATTTACTAAAGCCGGAATGAGCATTAAGAACATGGATTTTTTTACCGAGAGCAGTACCGTTAAAGACGCAGTAGTTTGTGCTAAGAATCGTTCGATTTTAAGCCTTTTTGATGTACCTAATAGAGTTGATGATTTTTCTCTTAGTGCAGCAAACTTGTATCTTGATTATTCAAAGCAAAATATCACTAAAACTGAACTAGACCATTTAATTACGTGGGCAGAAGAATGCAAGTTATCTCACCATATTAATGCGATGTTTACAGGTGATAAAATTAATAACACCGAACAACGCGCTGTTTTACATACCGTTTTAAGAGCGCCATCTAGTGTTAAATATCAGGTATTAGGTAAAGAAGCGGTCGAAGTTGAAAAAACTGAGCGGCACATGGAGCAGATTGTTGATGATATATGCCAAGGTAAGTTAACAGGTATCACAGGTGAAAAATTTACTGATGTATTAGCGATTGGTATTGGCGGTTCATATTATGGTATTAAAGTCAGTTTAAGTGCGCTACACCCTTATCATAGTACTGGATTAAAAGTGCATGTTTTGGCTAATGTTGATGGGGCTGCAGTGACTGAAAAACTTGAAACTTTAAATGCAGCCACTACTTTGGTCGTGATTATTTCTAAAACCTTTACCACGCAAGAAACCTTATTAAATGCGAAAGCCATTAAAACATGGATGTTAGCTGAGCTTAACGATAATAATGCTATCGCCAAGCAGTGGTACGCGGTTAGTAGTAATGTTGAAAAAGCACAAGATTTTGGTTTACATGTCGAAAATATTTTACCTATGTGGGATTGGGTTGGCGGGCGGTTTTCATTATGGTCAGCCGTGGGACTACCGCTTGCATTAGCTATTGGTAATAAGCATTTTACTGAGTTGAAAGCAGGTGCTTATTCCATGGATCAGCACTTTAAAACAGCCAGTTTTGAGCAAAATATGCCGGTGTTAATGGCACTTATTGGTATGTGGAACCGTAACGCACTTAATTATCAAAGCTTAGCCGTTTTACCTTATGATCACGCATTAAGAGCATTACCTGGCTATTTACAGCAAACTGACATGGAAAGTAATGGTAAGTCAGTATCGAAACAGGGCGAAAAACTTAACTGGGTAACTGCCCCTGTTGTTTTTGGTCAAGAAGGTACTAATGGTCAACATGCTTTTATGCAATTAATGCATCAAAGTGATGAAATTATTCCAACTGATTTTATTGTTGCTTTGCAAGGCACGAGTAATCTTGATGAACACCATAAAGTGTTAGTTGCTAATTGCTTTGCTCAAAGTGAAGCCTTAATGCAAGGTAAAAGTTTAGTGCAAGCTCAAAATGAGCTTATCGCTAAGGGAGCAAGTAAGGACGAAGTTTCTCGTTTAGCTGCTCATAAAACCATGAAAGGTAACACGCCCAGTAATACCTTATTGATGCAATCACTAACGCCAAGCTGTTTAGGGGCTATTCTAGCGCTTTACGAGCATAAAATTTTTGTGCAAGGGTCTTTATGGCAAGTTAATTCTTATGACCAGTGGGGAGTTGAGCTTGGCAAGCAGCTAAGTGAGCAAGTATTAGCATTAATGAGCGATAATACTACTAACCATAAAATGTCACCATCAAGTGTTAAATTAATTGAAACGTTTGTCCAAAAACAAGCGACGGGTAACATCCTATTACAACAATAATCTTTTTTATTACTTATATATAAGGTAGTATGCGTTCCGTTAACGTTATTGAACGTGTACTTTTCAATTAGCCTATTGTTTTTAATATAAAAAAGATTTTTATGAATATTTTAGTGATTGATGATAAAAAAAGTGTTCGTGATGCTATTAGTCATTCTTTAGTGTCTCTTGGGCACTCAGTCAATACCGCGGTTAATGGCTTAGACGGTTTTGAAAAAGCACAGCAAATGCCATATCATCTTTATATTATTGATCATCTTATGCCGTTGATGAATGGTGTCGTATTAAGTAAAAACCTCAAACAAAAACCATTCTGTGCCAAAACACCTATTTTATTTATGACAACTCAGGAAATAGATAGCGTTAAACGGCTGCCAGAGTTTACTTTATTCAGTAGTATTATTAGTAAGCCTCTCAACGAAACGGCTTTTATCTCAACCGTTGAATCGTTAACGACTACTGTTAATGATGAAAGTTTACCCAAAATAGCCTTATAAAAAATTTTTACCTTCAAGTTCGACTATAAATTTTCAGCAAATTGTTTTATTCTTTGTCACTATTATGCATTATTAAATTGGTACAAGAATAAAAATGAATACACAGCAATTGACACAATTAAAAAGTGCCATTAAAACTATTCCTGATTACCCTATTCAAGGGATCTTATTTCGTGATGTAACGAGTCTGTTAGAAGATGCTGAGGCGTTTGCCTTAGCGTTAGCTTTACTTACCGATAAATATAAAGATCAAGGTTTCACTAAAGTAGTTGGTACTGAAGCGCGTGGCTTTTTGTTTGGTGCACCTTTGGCTCTAGCACTAGGAATAGGTTTTATTCCGGTACGTAAACCGGGAAAACTTCCTCGCGAAACTTATGCTCAAGCATATCAATTAGAATATGGTGAAGATGTGTTAGAAATTCATAAAGATGCATTAACCGCCGATGATAAAGTATTAATTATTGATGATTTACTTGCCACTGGCGGCACTATTGAAGCAACGACAAAATTGATTCGACGTGTAGGCGCACAAGTGAAAGACGTTGGTTTTGTTATTTCGTTGCCAGATTTAGGTGGAGAGAAGCGCTTAGTTGCAATGGGTTTAACAACTTATTCGCTTGTACAATATGATGGTGAATAATCAGTAATCAGTAATCAGTAATTAGTTATTAGTTATTAGTTGATACAAACGAATAACTAATAATAAGCATAAGTTGTGAGTAAAGAGTACTAAATAGTATGAGTTATCAAGTATTAGCTAGAAAGTGGCGACCTAAAAAATTTGAAGAGCTTATGGGGCAAGAGCATGTTGTTACTGTACTTGTTAACGCCTTAGCTCAACAACGCCTGCATCATGCCTATTTATTTACTGGCACGCGTGGCGTTGGTAAAACGACCATTGCTAGAATTTTTGCTAAAAGCTTAAATTGTGAAATAGGTATTACTGCTACTCCTTGTGGTACATGTGACACTTGTTTAGAAATTGATCAAGGTCGCTTTGTTGATCTGCTTGAGATTGATGCCGCTTCTAAAACTAAGGTGGATGATACCCGGGAAATTCTTGATAATGTGCAGTACGCGCCAACCCGTGGCCGCTACAAAGTCTATCTTATTGATGAAGTGCATATGCTTTCGCGTCATAGTTTTAATGCTTTACTAAAAACGCTTGAAGAGCCGCCAGAACATGTAAAATTTATTTTAGCGACAACCGATCCACAAAAACTCCCTGTTACCGTATTATCACGTTGTTTACAATTTCATTTAAAAGCATTAACGGTTAATCAAATTGAAACAAAACTAACCGAAATTTTAGTACAAGAACAGGTTAATCATGAGAATGGTACCCTAACGCTACTTGCTAAAGCTGCACGCGGTAGTATGCGAGATTCGTTAAGTTTAACTGATCAAGCGATAGCACAAGGACGGGGGAATATTACTTTAGTCAATATTCAACAGATGCTTGGAGGCTTAGATCAAAATTGGATTTATAAAATTGTTATCGATCTATTAAAGCAAGATGGTATAAGTTTAATGGCGCTGACTCAAGAAATAGCCAGCTGTGCACCAAGTTATAGTCGTTTATTTGCTGAGTTGATTCAGTTATTTCATCAAATTGCTATCTTACAAATTGTTGATCAACATTTTGATTTATTGCCAGAACATGCTCAATTATTGAAAAAATTCAGTCAAGCGATGTCGCCAGAAGACGTGCAACTTTATTATCAAATCTGTGTTAACGGACGAAAAGATTTACCTTATGCATCGGATGAACAAGCCGCATTTGATATGACTTTACTGCGACTGTTTGCTTTTAAACCGATGCAAAAAGAGCAATTACCTGATGTAGATGTTAATTCACTTACTTCATGCGAACCGCAAAGAGTAGAAGATAATTCATTGATACTGCCGAAGACACCAGTACAATTAGTAGAGACAAAAACAGAACGTTCAATACCAGTGTCAACATCAATAGATACTCAAGATAAAGAGCTGCAACTTGCTCAAGAAGTTGCGGCAATTGAGCAACAAGCCGCAGAGATGCAAGAGGTCAGTGTTGAGCCAGATGTTACAGCCGCCGAACATACTGAGCCGGGACTTGAATTAACACAAAAAGCGCCTACGCAAGCATCGGCTACAGCACACGAAGTCGAACATATACAAGAGTCAGTGCCAGAACAGAAGCAACAAGCTCAAAACACACCGCAAGCGACAGAATTTGATAGCCCATTAAGTGCCGTACTTGCCACGCGAAATATGCTACGCAGTCGTAAAAAACAGTTGGATAAACCAGGAAAAAAGCCTGGTGACGCCATTGCGCGTCAGTCTAATATTAATCAATCAAGCGCTACTAGTGTTGAACAGGTAGTGAAGAGCACAATTGAAGCTACCGACAAAAAAGTAGTACTAGCGAAACCAGAGCAACCATATCAAGCTGAAAACATTAATCCTGCAACCATTCGTAAAGCGAATCAAGTCGATAAATGGGCACATATGATTGACTCTATGGAGCTTACTGCGCGTTTAAGGCAATTGGCGATTCACGCCACTATTGATGAAGAATCAACAGAAGAACATTTGATATTATGTTTAAACCAAACAACAAAACATTTAGTGACGGATACCGCACAACAGCAATTACAGCAAAATATTAGTCAGTTTTTATCTCGTCAAATTACAGTGACGATTAAAACGGTTAAAGAAACAATAGCCGACCCTTATCAAATACAATCACACATTAATGATAAACGTTACGGTTATGCTAAAGCATTATTAGAAAAAGATGACATAGTGCAAGCGCTACAGCATAACTTCCAAGCCAATTTAGATGAAGATAGCATTTCAGCACTTTGATTACTTTGGTGATTGATATAGTGAGTTATGACTTAGATTAATCCATATAGAAAGTGATTATTTAACAAAAATTGAAAAGCTTAAAGGCAAGGCTTTAATTTCAGCAATAGTTGTTCTGTTGTTTAACCATCTTGGTATAATGCCAATAACAAATCTTATTAACCTATTTAAAAATAAAATTTACGGAGAATAATTATGATGAAAGGTGGAATGGGCAACTTAATGAAACAAGCCCAACAAATGCAAGCAAAAATGGCAAAAGCCCAAGAAGAATTAGCGAATATGGAAGTTGTGGGTGAAGCGGGTGCAGGCATGGTAAAAGTTACCATGACCGGTAGTCATAGTGTTCGTCGTGTTGAGCTTGATGATAGCTTAATGGAAGATGACAAAGATATGATTGAAGACTTACTTGCTGCCGCGGTAAATGATGCGGTACGCCGTGTTGAAGCACAAAATAAAGAAAAAATGGGCGCGTTAACAGGAGGGATGCAACTTCCTCCTGGCATGAAAATGCCGTTTTAGCTCGTAAGTGTATGAAAAAGCCGACTTTTATGTCGGCTTTTTTATGGGTGGGATATAGAGAGAATAAACCTTTATACCAATTGAAATAATGAATCGACCAACTTAGAGTTAGGTAGTGAGCTTAGAACGAACAAAATGAGTTAAACATAATTATTTCTATATTCCATTCATTTTGTGATGTTATCAGTTTGCTACGAAACTCCCGAAGGGCGAGTAGCTAATAAAGAGTAAAGGCTTAGAAGCTGCGTTATTAATTTTGACAAGGGAGTAACCATTCTCTTCAATCAATGCCTTGCTTACATGGATGTAGGTACTTAGGTTCAGTCGGGAACTATGAACCTGTGCCTCTAAACCTTTTAATTCTCGCTAAGTGGTAGCATTCATTAATTCAATTGGTATTAGTCAGAAAAAAGGCAGCAAGAGGCCATCAACGAGCTTCGTTTATTTTACAGCAGGAGCTAGCTTTAGCTCATTAGTTTCAAGTTAGTGATGAAGAATATTTATTATCAGTGGTGAGTTTATTGATAAGCACGCTTGTTACCAGCAAGGAACTTGGCTGCGTAGCCCACATTTAAGTGAATACTTTCCTAATGTTGAGCAAGAAGTTGAAGTGGTCAAGTAATATTGGTTAAAGTAGGGCATTTAGATAAATAACTCGTATCACTATTATTTATTAATGCTATTCGCTATTTTAACTAATTAACGGCAGACTTATCATTAATTGTGCTAAAACGTACTTTACGCTGATTCCTGCGCAGACGCTCTTGCCCTAATATATTTTTAGTGTTGATATCACCTAAGGAACGTTGATCGTCCCTAGTGAGTTCGCCATCGGCTATTAACGATAAATAACGTGAACTGCAAACTCTTAAGAAAGAGGTGAAGTTACTAATATCATGATCAGCATCAAGAGATTCATGGTACAACTTAGTGATCATTTGATTTAAGGTCATTTCATCACGAAATGCCAACTCGGCTAATATGTCCCAAAAGAACTCTTCTAAACGAATAGAAGTAACCACGCCATCGATTCGAAGTGACTTAGTTCGATAAGTCCATAATTGGCTATCGGCATTGATAAAAAGTTGGCACATAATTACTCTCTTGATGCTAATAAAAATTAAAACAAGGCGACAAATTGCTTTAACATGGCAGGATGAGCAGGCCAAGCGGGAGCTGTTACTAAATTTCCGTCAGTAATGGCGCCATCCATAGGTAAATCAATGTACTCAGCTCCAGCCATCTTCATTTCTGGTTGGCAAGCAGGGTAAGCAGATACTTTTTTACCTTTCAGTACGCCTGCCGCACTGAGTAATTGTGGACCATGGCAAATTGATGCAATAGGTTTATTGCTTTCAGTAAAGTGTTGAATGATCTCGATAACTTTAGCATTTAAACGCAAATATTCTGGTGCACGACCGCCCGGTAAATATAAGGCATCGTAGTCTTCAACATTAATCTCAGCAAAGGTCATATTAAGCTCAAAGTTATGGCCACGCTTTTCTGTATAAGTTTGATCACCTTCAAAATCATGAATTGAAGTAGCAATAGTATCGCCAGATTTTTTATCTGGGCAAACAGCATCAACATCGTGACCCATTGCTAATAAAGCTTGAAAGGGAACCATATTTTCATAGTCTTCAACAAAATCACCGGTGATCATAAGTACTTTAGCCATTGGTAAATCCTTATATAAGTTAGTATATAATAACATTCACTAAATGAATTAAAATTCATTCAGTGAATGTTTTTTGAATATTAATTAAATCATAATTAACAATAAATTTGGTAATATAGGAATACTACATATTCATTATTTAATGATTATTATCTATGGAAAGATCATGTTCAGCTCTTATCACTTTTAAAAATCAGGGTGTTTATCGCTAAAAATGAAAAGGTAGCGAAGCACTAATTGTTGTGGCTTATATGGGAAGTAACAAAGCGGTAATATTCAGGTGATTTTATTCTCCGTATACCAAAACGCGTTAGCTAAACTCTAAATAATATCCCACCTGTTTATTCTGCTAATGCGTATTATCACTAGCGGCTTGTAGGTAAAAATTTCGCGTCATGTAAATAAAGTTGTACATTTTCTAAGTTAATGTGGCTCCTTTCTATATAACTAGGAGAAAGGTCAATGGCGTTTTGTAAAAAATATTCCGCTTCTTGGTAACGGCCATCTAATAATAAGAAATAGCCAATATCATTATATGCTTGAGCAGTGCTCATCACTTGTTTAAATAGTTGAAGTGCTTGGTTGTATTGACCTGTACGGACATAAATTAGTCCTAGGTTAAGTTTAGCTCGTTCAAAGTCAGCATTGATATCAAGCGCTTTTGTATAAAAATTTTCAGCCAAAGTATAATTGCTAGTTAAATAATATGAGTAACCCATATTGGTATAAATCAATGATAAATTTTCTGAAATAGGCATGAGTAAATTAAAAATTTCTCTCGCATATATATGACGGCGAGAAAGATCGCTGAGCACTGCTAAGGCGTTATAGGCTAGTAAAGGTGATTCACTATCCAGTGCGATGAAACGTTCAAATGAAACATTTATATGAAGCCGCTGTTGATCTAATTTAACGGTACGTTCAAGTGCATCCTTAGCTTTTTCCATTTGCTTATACTCAAAATAATAAATGCCCATTTGGGCTAACGCAGGAACATGATCAGGTTTTACGATCAAAGCTTGCTTAAATGCCCTAATTGCTAATTCTGGGCTATCTAGGCTATTTTGAATATGGCCAATTTTACATAAAATTTCTATATCGTCTTTATCAAATTCAAGTGCTTGAATATAATAAAAAATAGCTTTTTTTAAATTATTACTTTGTGCTTCAGCTTCAGCCAGAGTTAAATTTTCCTCTTTAGATTGTATGTTATTTCTCGGTGATTTTTTTTCGTAACTTGAATTGCTAGTATTAGTGCAACCAGCAACAGCGACTGAAAAAATCAATAATAAACTGGAAATAGTTAAGTATTTTCTATTAGAATATATCATCATTAAAACGCCTTATCCCAAACATTCATTATTTTTAATACCGCTGGACCAATCGCCACGATAAAGAAAGATGGCCAGATACAAAACATCATTGGAAATATCATCTTAACGCCTAATTTAGCCGCATTTTCTTCTGCAGCTTGCAGGCGTTTATCTCGATACTCATCAGCATAAATTCGAATCGTTTCAGCAACACCAGTCCCTAACCTAAGGCTTTGCACAATGACAGAATTTAACCCTCTAATATCTTCTAAACCGGTTCTATCACTAAATTCTTGTAATGCTTGTTGCATTGATAATCCAACACGAACTTTACTGCAAACTAAGCCAAGTTCATGGGCTAATTCCGGATGTACAAAATCTAACTCATTTTTAACACGTTGAAATGCTTCTAATAAACCCAAACCAGCTTCACAACATACAATCAATAAATCGAGTGCATCGGGGAAAAATTTACGTAACGCCTTCATACGGATATTAGCTAGTCTATGTAAAATCAACGAAGGTACTATATAAGAAAGACCGATAATAAAAGCAAAAACATAAAGAGTAACTAAAAGGGAGAAACCACCAGAAATTTGCACCACAGCAATTGAAATTAATATCCCAGAGAATAAAGAGATCAGTTTAATTGCATTAAATAGCTTTAACGCGTTAGTTGAATGAAAACCCGCATGAACAAGCAGTTTTTTGGTGGCTTTATCGCCAGAGAAACTACTGTTAATCAATGGGATGTGGTTTATTTTATTTAAGTTATGTTCAAGCGTGGATGAAAAATCCTCTTGGGTATGGGTAGCCGATAAAGGCTGATGGGTCAGTTTATCTATCTGCGCTTTTATTGGCGAATAGAGACCTGATAATAAATAGTAAAATGCCATCGCTAAAGTCACGCCAGCAGTGGCAGCAACAAGATAAATTAACCATTCAACCATGACTTTATTATTAGTAAAACTAAGTAATAAACCTTGCAGATATTCCATGACTTACACCTCTACTTGAATGAGTTTTTTTATCCACCAAATACCTATCAGCATGCCAGCGCCACCCCATTTTAGTAGGTTTAATCCTGCAGGGGTTGAGATTAATATGGTGACATAACTTGGCGACGATATATATAAAACAGCAAAGAGCACAAAAGGCATTAACACCAGAACCCAACCTGAAAGTCGACCTTCTGCAGACAATGTTCTTACCTTTCTTTTAAAGGTGAATCGTTGTCTGATCACTTTTGATAATTTATCAATGTTTTCAGCAAGATTGCCACCAGTGGATTTTTGAATAGCAACCGCGCTAGAAAATGCCATTGCAGAAGTACTTGGTACGCGCTTAACAAAATTGAGTAATGCTGTGGTGGTATCATTACCAAAATTAATACGATTAAAAATTATCTTAAATTCATCAGCTAAATGACCGTCCATTTCCTCAAAAACAAGTTTAATGGCATCACTAAACGCATAACCGGCCTGCAAGCCTCTTTTAAGTACATCCATCGCTTCGGGAAATTGCTCTTCAATTTTCTCCATGCGTAGGGTCATGTCACGATTTAATTTTAGATGAAAAGCTAATAAAATCAATAAAGAACATAAGAAACTAAAGAGCCAATCTTGACTAAAAAAACTAATAAATGCAAAAGCAGAAAGACTAACCCCTAAGGCAATCGCTAAATATTGATGTCCTAACAGTTTTGAACCAGATATTTCCATTTTATAGGTCAAATTTGAAATCCAAGACAAGGATTCCAACCAACGGGTAAAGGGTGGTAGTTGTGCTACTTTATTATTGTATAATAAATTTTTTTCAATATTTTTGTCCTTTAACGCCAGTGACAGTAAATGCTTTTTTAACTGCTTGGTATCTGCTCTTTGTGGACTGTATACCGAAATAAACAAACTTTGCGCCAATAGAACGACAGCGGCAAAAACTAAAAGTAAAAAGATAAGTTGCGGACTCATAAACCCCCCTATTAAAATTCCATGGCTGATTTATCAATACCATATAAACTATAGGGTATGTCGATACCCTTAATCGTTAATTGGTTATGAAATAGTGGAATAACACCTGTCGCTTGATAATGGCCTATTACTTTGCCTTGCTCATCTGTTTCTTCACGTTTGAAAGTGAAAATTTCTGACATGGTAATTACATCACCTTCCATGCCCGTAACTTCTTGAATACTGGTAATGCGACGGCAACCATCTTCTTGGCGTTGTAATTGCACCACTACATCAATGGCAGAAGATATTTGTGCTCTAATATTGTGTATCGGCATGTCAAAGCCGCCCATACAAATCATATTTTCTAAACGGCCTAATGCATCTCGAGGAGAATTAGCATGTAAGGTTGTTAGTGAACCTTCATGGCCAGTATTCATCGCCGCTAACATATCTATCGCCTCAGCTCCCCTAACTTCACCAATAACAATACGATCAGGGCGCATTCTTAAACAGTTTTTAACTAGATCACGTTGTGATATTTCGCCTTTACCTTCGATATTGGCAGGGCGAGTTTCTAAGCGTACGGTGTGAGGTTGTTGCAATTGTAACTCAGCAGAATCTTCTATGGTGATAATGCGTTCATTTTCAGGAATATAACTTGATAAAATATTGAGTAATGTGGTTTTACCACTACCAGTACCTCCTGAGATTAATACATTCAATTTACCTTTGACCACCGCTTGAATTAATTGCCCCATTTCACTGTTCATAGAGCCATAGTTTATCAATTGCTCAGCGGAGAGTTTGTCGACAGTAAAACGACGAATTGATAAAGCAGGACCGTCAAGTGCTAAGGGGGGAATAATGGCGTTGACTCGACTGCCATCTTTAAGGCGGGCATCTACCATGGGTGAAGATTCATCTATTCGGCGACCGACACTAGAAACAATTCGGTCAATAATATTAAGTAGATGTTTATCATCATAAAATTGCACCGCTACTTTTTCTAATTTACCGTTGCGTTCTACATAAATACTGTCATAGCGGTTAACTAAAATATCGGCAATGCTAGCATCTTCTAATAGCGTTTCTAACGGACCTAGTCCTAAAATTTCATCAATAATTAGCTTAATCAATATTTGACGAATTTGTAAACTTAATGGCCTGGTTAATTCATTTAATAAACTAGAACATAAGTCGGTGATCTGGGTCTTAGCACTTTTGTTTTCCATGGTTTCTAATACAGATAGATCCAATAAGGTTAATATTTTGCCAAATATTTCCTGTTTAGTGTGCATATCATCAGGCGTTAAAATACTAAAAGGATCATCTGATTTTTTATCATCTAACATTATTACCTCCAAACAGTTTGCTGAAAAGGCTAGGTTTTTCTACTGGCAGCTTAAGTGGGAAAGTTTGTTTTATAATGGTACAAATTTCTTTATGAATGATCTTGTTTTCAGTCAGTTTTGCCAAGGGGTAACCTAAATCGGTACAAGAGCTGGCCAATTGATAATTATTACTGACATAAAAAACACTCTCGATCGCTAGGGCTTTTTTAATATCATTAAGGGTAATATTAGTGACTTTTTTTGAATAACGATTAACAATTATCTTAATCGCACTCTTGTTAATCCCCATTACCTGCGTGAGTTGTTGAATAAGCGCTTTGGCTTCTCTTAGGCTGACGATATTTTGTTGCACCACAATGAGAAATTGGCTCGATATAGATACTAGCGGTAAAGTGAGTAGGTCTAAACCACGAGATAAATCTGCTAATACCAAGTCATGATTCAGTTTTATTTTCCATGCGAGCCGTTCTAAGTGCTCAAAACTTTTATTTTGCTCATTATCAAGCTGGGCATAAGCTTTACTCGCCAGTAAACTTAAGTTTTTACGTTTAGTCATCATCGACTTTATCGCGACATTATCGAGCTTATCAATTTCATTTAAGGCATCGGTTAAAAAATAATTGGCTTCAAGATTGAGAATGTCGGCGAGAGAGCCATAGTGTAAGTCAGCATCAATGAGCGCTATTTCATCTTGGCAAAGATCTGCGCTAATTTCTCCTAAGCAGCCAGTGATAAAACTAGCACCAGAGCCAGATTTACCATTAATGATACTAATAATAGGGGCAACTTTTTTTTCTTTTAAAATTTCATTGGCGCATATCGTTAAGGTATTAAATAGCTCCTGTTCAATATTCTTAAAGGGAATAATATCTTGTACATGAAAATGCATTGCGGCACGAACAATGTTAGCGGCAATGCCATCACCTAAAAGTAACGTGGGCATATTTTGGTCAGCTAGTTTTTCAATAACCAACGGGTAATTATCTTTGTCGCTGTTTACTGTTAAAATAACTAAGTCAAATTGACTTAAGTGTTTAGGCATTTGGTCACTAAACTCAAAGTTTACATTGGTAATTAAGTTAAATTGGCTAGACAAGGCAAGTTGAACATTCAACTCGGTGCAAATAACCAAAACACTGAGGTGAATAGGTAAACTCTGCTTTTTTTTAACCGAACCATCAGTTTCAGCTAATCTTGCATCAGGTAGGTCAACAACATTATTGATATTTTTATTCTTCATAATACTTCCTTAAGTAACCGTTCCTTAAAGTAGACCTTGTTAAATAATCGCTTTAAAAATAATTCCCGCTGAAAATAGCGATGACTATGGGACAGCAGTTGGAAAGCAAAAAGTATAATCAGGTTGTCGTGTTACACCTAAGCTCTCTCTGGGCAAGGTAGTAGTAAAACTCGGAGAGTTCAGTGTTAAAAATACCCCCGGAATAATTAACTGGTGCTGGTAATCTTTTATCTCTGCTCTAACCAAAATGATGTCTTTAACATCAGCTACTGGCGTACCATCAATTTGTAAATAACTGACCTGCAAGTTGTTTATACTTAAATTTGGTGCCATGGGGAGCTTGTCAAAAAGCGCCGCTTCGAGCATAGGATCAAAAGCAGATTTTGCTCCATGATCAAAGTGACAAACTGTTGCTAAGCGAGCGCCACGTCTTGAGGCTTCAGTCAGTATATTCCAAACAAAAAATAATCGGCCAACTTCGAGTACGGCAAATAATAATAAAAAAAATACGGCACCAACCAAGGCAAATTCAATGCTATAAACGCCTCGCTGTTTGCTGCATCCTTTACTGTTTCTTACTTGCTTGGCTTTAATAGTCATGGTTATAAAGCCCTCATGGTATAGGTTGATATTAGCGGGAAACTCAAATCAATATCGTTACCTAAACCAAAGGTGGTAAAAGTATCAGAAAATATTGGCTGCCAATCGTAAGTCACGGTAATAGTGATAAAATCACCATTAATAGTGAAACTAATATCATCGTCATTCAGGTTAGGTAGTAGTAAGGTTGTGCTAGCACTTTGACCGTACTTAATTAAGCTTTTTACTTCTGTGGTTACCGCGTCTTTAATATTGATGATGTTAGTATCACCAGGTTTGGCGTTAGCCGATAAATAACGACTAGCATCTCTTAGTGTTTTATTCAGCGCATTATATTGAAACATTAACCGACCAAATTCAGCACTAGCAAAAATAAGCAATAATAAAAAGGGCAATACCAGAGTGAACTCTATCGCGGCCAAACCTTTTTGTTTTTTTATATAAGCCATGTTACTGCTGTTACTAATGTTAGTTGTCATACAATACTCCTAAGAATCAGTACTGCCGGGGACATGGTATAACACCATTTTATAGGGCCCTGGCGTATCCACAGGCTCTAAGGTTGCATTACCACCGCCAGAGCAATCATAGATAAACTCACCGATAACATAAGACTCTTGCCCTTTATGCTCCACTTTTTGGGTGAGAAAAAAGCAACCAACGCCCAAAAAATCAAGATTATTAGCACCGTTGGTTTCACCGTCACACTTGGCAATCACTACATTCATAATTCTTCGTCCGGGGGAGGCCGGCAATACGTGACTAAAATTATCTTCTTGTGGGTTAGCGGTTAAACCTGCCGTTGGCGGTGTACAACTTGGTATCGCTTTATTATTGTCATCTACATACCAACTCGCTCGGTAGGCTTTAGTTGCATATGCCTCAGCTAAAGCCTCTGAATTGATTACTCCATCCACTTCAATGTCTGCCACTTCGATTTTCTGCCCTTGGCAAATATTTTCATCTCTTGGGTGTTCGTCAGCGTTTACTGGGCCGTTCCAAAATCCCATGCGAGTATTAAGCCCCTGTGCCACAGGGCCGACACTATTCCCCGGCTCTGTTGGCACAGACTCATTATCGGAGCCTGTGGTAAAACAAGTTTTTACAATATTATCTTCCCCGGCCATCGCAGTACGAATATCAGCGGCGCCAGAATTATTTTCCAGCCGAATTAGTTGAAAGTTTCCTGCGCCAATAGCAGATTCGGTATTAGAGCCAATTTTCATCATATATAAACTATTGTGTATTAAACCGAAAGGTGTCGTATTACCTGTGCCACACACGGCCATAGGCACTAAGTTAGTAAAGCAATTTTCTATGGCGGTGCTAGGGCCGGCTAAGGCAGTTGCCGACACTCGTTTATTAAAACTAAATACATTAGCTAAAAAATTATCTAAGCTTAGTTGGGTAAGTGATATTTTGACAAATTTGGCATCTGGATCGGCTACCGCTAAAAAAGGATCAGCGTCGATAGAATATTCAAACGACAATACCGCCGTACTTGTCTCATCAATATCTGCTAAATCAATAGCGCGGGATAACTCTTGTTGATCAGTATGGGCTAGATTTACTTGTAATAAATTTATCGCTGCTGTTTCCGCTTGGGCACGTGTTGCTCCAGAATCTAGCTCTTTGGCAGCATGTAAAGCAGCAGCATCTACTAGGTTTTGCAATCGGCCTTTATTTAATAATAAATGGCCACCATCTAAGGCTAATGATGCCAAAGTGAGTAATGCTAATAAACTGATAACAAATAATACCAAGACATTACCACCTTGATGGTGTTTGTCTTTATTTTGATTCAGTACCTTATGAATAGTGAACATGATTATATACTCTCTTACTGGCTCAATTGACGAGACTCTTTCATGTTATAAATACTGCGTTGATATTTATTCACAACATTTTTGCCATAATTTCCATCTAAGGTGGAAATTATTCCGTCATTTAGCTCTGCCGCATTTGGGTTAAGTATTTGTACTTGCTTAATTTGTGTATTTGATATCGCTAACTGGTAACTGGGTTGTTCTGCACAGCCCAATATCAGTAAACTTGCTAAGGCTAGTAACGAATTCTTTAGTAGGTTGGTTACTTTCATTATTAACTCCTTTATTTCTATCTTTAGGGTTAGTTCGTTTTGCTTTAGTGAGTTTTAATCAGTCTTAGTCAGTTTTAGTTGATGGCCATAATGTTGATTAGTGCCACCATTATTAGTTAAAATACTATTATTATTGCTAGTACTAGTACTTGCTGATTGATTTGGTGAGGTAGTTGCTTTAGGTCTGTTTTGTTTGGTCATTTTCCCTAATAAATAAAACTCCATATCGGATACCGGCACAAAACCATCGGTAGGTAAAGCAATGCCTTTTTTATTAAACGGTCTTACTAAACGAGGGGTTACCATGATAACTAACTCAGTTTGACCACTAATATATTCATGGCTGCGAAATAATTGCCCTAAGATGGGGATATCACCCAAACCAGGCACTTTATTAACACTGTCGCGCAAGGTATCACTCAATAAACCACCGATAGCAATGGTTTGACCATCAGCGAGTTCAACGGTTGTTTCAGCCGTTCTTTTGACAATAGAAGGCACTACCAACGTTGAAGTTGAACCTGAAGGGGTAACGCCAACGCCATGAGAATTAGTGAGTTCACTAACCAATATTTTAAGGTTTAAATTGATTTTTCCTGAGTCTAAAATGGTGGGTACAAAACTAACACCAACACCGAAATCTTTAAAGGCAATGGTGGTACCTTCTCTACTGGGGATTGGTACGGGGAATTCGCCACCAGCTAAAAATTCAGCTTTTTGACCACTTAAAGCGGTAATATTAGGCTCAGCCAATATTTTTGCTAAGCCATTTTGTTTAGCAATATCTAGGGCAAAACTAAATTGCATCTCGCTCTTAATTAAAGAGCCAAAAAAACCACTGCTAATGCTTCCGGCTGTCCCTGCTCCTATGCCATTAATTATGCCACCAGTGCCGTCTGAGCCATCAAAGGTTAACAACATTTTAGAATCAAACTTTCGGGAAAGCTCAGTACTGACCTCGGCAACAGTGACTTCCAACATGACTTGATGGCCGCCACCAATAGAGATCATATTGAGTACTTTACTTTTCCCTTTAATGACTGAGGCTGCATCGGCATAACCTCTGGCTAATTCTACAGCGGTATTCATTTTTGCCAAGGAAGAGGTTTGGCCACTGAGTAGTAATTGTCCCTGTGATGTTTCTACGCCAATATCTTCACCGGGTAGATAATGATATAAACGTTGGCGTAAGCTATTTAAATCGTGAGTCACCTCAAGGTTAATAGTATCAACCAGTTTATCTTCCTCGTCCCATACCATGATATTGGTGGTACCTAATGTTTTACCGACAATATAAAGCTCTTTGGCGCGTAATATTAAAATATCCGCAATGTTGTCATTGCCTATTGAAACGCGGCTAACGGTTTGATCCATTGTTAGGTTTCTTGATTTAAAAATAGGTACTTTTAACTCATCATTTATTAAGTTAGTGGGCCCTCCTGCTAGCACTGTTGAGCTAATAAATAATTGTGCCATTATCACTAATACATAGGGCAATGATAGGTAACGCAATAATAGATAATGCTTGATTATTATGATTGTATTCACGGTTACACCTTTCATAACTTTATCCTTATTAGCTCTAGAGCCTCAGTGTATAATCGCTTAAACTTAAGCCACTAATTATTTAAATATCTACTTGTACGGTTTGTTGTCTAACCCCTCTGATTAACTCTACTCGCTGGCGTTGGATAATTTTAGGAACAATGGTCGAGGCTGGCTGAGAAACTGTTTCTACTGTGGTTTCGGGTACCGTTATTAGCTCTACTGTTTCTGTGGAGGTGCTTTTATTACTGGCAATAACGACTGCTTCATCATCAATTGGATTACGTAAGGCTAGCTGCAAATAGCCATTTCTACGCGCACTCATTAATATTTCGGCTTGAGCTAAGTCCACTTCAACGGTAATTGCCCTAACTAATTGTGGTTTGTTTTCGCCGCTGGCTGCTCTTTGATCAACCGCTAGTATATTGATATTAGAAAGAATTACATCAGTAGTAGGCTTGCCGTCTTGCTGATAAGTATTTAGAATATCTACCTTGTTACCCGGTAATAAAAAACCCGCAACACCAACAACATCATTTACTCGAATCGTTATCGCCCGCATATTTTTACCAATCAAACTGGCTAGGTAACTGCCGTCACCTTGCTGTGCCAAACGTTCTGATCTCATAATGTCGCCAATGTAAAATTGGTTTTTAGCTACCTTGCCGATAACACTCTCTAAGTCATGTATTGCTTTATCGGGCGCCATTGATTTAGGAAATACCGTTAAATTGACATGTTTAGCCTCGATAATAGTGCCAGTGGGAATAATGACTGTAGCGATAACAATATTAACTTGTTCTTCGGTTAATTCTTTCTGGCTATCATTGAGCCAATTTTTAGCGATCAATACTGCGCCGACACCAAAAACTACTGACATGGTAATAAAAAGAAGAGTATTTTTGTTCATTACTGACTCCTTGAGTTATTGGGTTCATTTGGCTCATTTAATTTATTGTCTTGTTGAGTACTGTCTTGCTGAGTCTTATCTAGCTCAGGATTATCAGTGCTGTGGACAAAATAATGCTGCCAAGCAAAACGGATAAGCGCCTGAGTAACGACGGGCGCTAGTTGATTGAATTTTATTTGATCACTGACAATACTTAATAAGTCTCGAGGTAAGCAGGGTAAAAAGTCTTTTTGATCAACATAATGACGTTGTTCAACTAAATAAGTGAAAAGATCATGATGACAGTCAAGCTGGTAGTCGGCACAGGTTTTAAACCATAACTTTTGGTATAGTTCAAGAGGTAGGGCTTCAAATTTAATTTTATAACCTAAACGTCGTAAAAAGGCATCATCAACCAAGTCTTGTGGGGCTAAATTAGTCGAAAAAAGTAAAATCAGCTCAAACGGAATTTCAAAATGTTGTCCGTTTGGTAAAGATAAAAAGTCACGTCGTTCTTCTAAAGGAATTATCCAGCGGTTAAATAGTGCTATTGGACTAATTTTTTGCCGTCCTAAATCATCTAACAATAAAATACCGTTATTGGCTTTTAATTGCAGTGGCGCTTTATAAGTGTGGTTAGTGACATCAAAGTTTACCTCCAACATTTCAGCAGCCAATTCACCACCGGTTACTAATAACGGTCGTTGGCATAAATGCCAGCGCGGATCATAACCATGGGCTAAGTTGACAAGTTTGGTATCGCCATTATCTTGTTGTTGCTCACGGGTGCTTAATACATGCAGCTGAGGATCATAAACCTGAATAATAATGTTATTAATCTCTATCGCTGATGGGATCAAAATGTCATCACCAAAGAGCAGATTTAAATGTCGACACAGGTAACTTTTACCAACGCCAGGGGCACCATAAATTAAAATAGGTTTACTGGAATTAAGCGCCGGCCCGATGGTGGCAATTAATTCGTCTGAAAACATTAGCTCACTAAAGCGTTGCAACATCAGTTCTTTAACTACAACGGTATTACGACTGGTTTGCTTAAGACAAATATCGCAATATTGCGCTAAAGGCACAGGCGCAATGCCTAAGTAACCTGCTTGCTTAAAGGCTTTTTCAGCCTCTGACATTCCTAATGCACTAAGGGCATAACGCATTTGACCACTGGTACTTGATTGGCGGTTTTCTAGCCAGCCAAGGGTTTTGGTATGGTCTAATAAACTTTGAATAATACCGCCACTTAAGGCCATTTTTTCGGCTAATTGACGGACACTGACTACATGAGAAATTAATATATGTTTAAGTAATAGTTGTAATAATAACTGCTCTGACAGGCCGGTTTCTACCACGGTGCTAGGCCGTTTTGCCATCACCGCTTCTTTATCAAAGAGACTGCCTTGCTGATTTAACGCATTACTTTTATCTGAACCGTCAGCCACTAACTTAGTAGAGCTTGACGCTTTATCAGTTAAATTTAATGATGAGTCCATGCTAACTCCGTTTACTTTTACTTGTTAGTTGATACTTGTTAAAAAATTGCTTATTTCTGTGCTTAGGTTAGGGCTTATTTCTGCCGCAAGTTCAGGGCTAAGGTAGCAAGCTAGCAACCAACCTAACGTTAAAGCAGGCGCATAGGGCACATATACCGATGAAGATGCTTCACTATTACTGCCAAAGTCACTATTTTTAATAAAACCTTGGCGGATCATCTTAATAAAACCAGACCAACCCACTTTATAGAGCGCTAAAAAAAAGCTAGTAAAGGTGCCAAAAATAATGCCATACACCACAGACCAAAAGAGTAAAATTGGCCCCGAGAGCGCGCCAACTGCCACCATCAACTTGACATCACCCGCGCCCAAATAACGAAAGTAAAATGCGGGTAATAACAAGGTTAATGCTAAACCTGCACCCAATAGCGCTTGCCCTATGCCATACCATTGGCTGTAATAAGCTTGCAGAATCAGGGCCGCTAGTAGCCCGGTCAAGCAAAGTTTATTGGGAATGCGTTGGTAGCGCAGATCGAAATATAAAGCGCTAAGCAGTAATAGCAAGGTAGCAGTTAGTACAGTCATTACTATGCCGCTGCCGTACAAACTCCGGGAGTTACGGGGTCTGTGGTATTATCAGGTGCTGTCCAGGTACCACCAGTAGTTGCACAAGATAATGAGTTAATTTGATTGGTGGCATTATCACCTAAAGTGCTAAAGGCAAGGACCATACCGCCAACTACTAAACCACCGGCAATGGCATATTCCACCGCGGTTAAACCACTTTCATCTTTAATAAAACCTTTTATAAAACCTTTGATACGATAAGTTGATTTATTCATCAGATTCTCCAGAACCATTGGTGTTTATGCATGTTTGCAAAATAAAACAAAATAAAATATAGCGAAGGAGAAGCGAACAAATGCATTTGAGGTAACCATAGTGTTAACTATGGAGCCGATACTTAGCAGGTATTTAATAGAGGGTAAATACCGTATAGGTAACCACAAAGGCAATTGCACTCCTTTGCTGACTTTATTCAATACAACTCAATACAATAAATGAGCCATATTAATAAAACTAGTCGGTTTTTTCTGGCTTTACTAACACCAGATTGCTATCTATTGTATCTATTTGCGAATTAAGCCTAGAAGGAAAATAAAAGGGTTGGTCTAATTGGTATATGTCAGCCGACCAATGTACTTTTCCTGCAGGGGTTAGCCAAACTGTTTGATAGGTGAGGTAAACTTCAATGCCTTTTTTTAGCTTGATATATTGGCTTTTATTGGTAGTTAAGGCTTGTTTTATTTGCTGTTTTTTATGGTTAGATTCATTAACCATAAGCTGTTGAGCTAGCAAATGAGCTGACTGTAATCGTACACAACCATGACTTAGTGCCCGATATTTATTAACAAAGAGATTTTTTGTTGGGGTATCATGTAGATATACCGAGTGAAAGTTTTTAATATTAAAGCGGTATTTGCCCAGTGCATTATTTTTTCCTGCTGCTTGTATTAATTTATACTCACCCAAGGCGGCTTTTATTGATGCGCTATCATTAAAAACGGGCTGAATAATTTGCTTAGCACCATAACCTTTTGCCAGTTTAAAGTTCTGCCGTCTGAGTGAGCCTGGATTGGTAGTATTTTCTATTAATAATTCGTTATGCACTATATTGTAGGTTGGCGTCCATTGCGGATTAATGGAGAGGCTATTAACTTGAGTAACCATTATCGGGGTAGGATGCTGACTATCACCAACAATAACTTTCATTGATAAGGTTTCTTGTTGGTTGTTCACAAAAGATAAGCGGTAGGACGGAATATTAACCATAACATAACGTTTTGGCGGTTTACTCGGTAATGATAACCAACGCCATAAATTAATTTGCATGGTAGTTATGCGCTTTGCAGGACTGATATTAAGTGCCGTGATTGTTTTCACTGTTAATTTACCATCAGGTTTTAAGCCATGTCTGATTTGAAACTTTTTAAGCGCGTTAATTACTTCAGGATCAAAAATATGCTGGCGGTAGTGATACTTCTGTTTTTTGTTAAGATCAGCCAAGGTAACTAAAATATAGCGTAGTTTAACCACTTCCTTGTGACCTTGACCTAAGGTTAGTGATAAGTTTTTATCAATGACTGGCCAAGTTTCTTTGGCTAATTGGCGATAATTAGCAATGGCGCTACGCAGGTGAAGCACCTGATCAAATTGCGGTAATAATTGATCTACGTAACGGGCTAGGTTGTTATCTTTTACCGCCTGAAAAATATCTTCTTGTGGTTTTTCTTGCGGCTTAAACTGGTAACCATAAAATAAAGTGGCAATAGTAAATAATTGCTGAGTTAGCTGTTGATCTACTCTTTTTATAACTTCATCCTGTTGGGGAGCTAAGTTAACCATCTCAGGAAAAAGTAACTGTTTAATGCCGAGATCATTAAGTAAACTGATTAATGACAGCCCAGATAAATTAAGCTTGTTGTTATTAAACCATAAGTAATTTTTATGATGATGAGCCATCAGTTGTTGATAAACGACTTCTTGATCGCTAACTTGTTTATTTTTAGATATAGGTTGATAAGGTAAGGGATCTTGCCGAGTAAAGGAGATTTTAGTGGGTACAATGCTTTTTTTACCCACAGAGTTTTGACGCTCAGTAATTTCACTATCAGTAAGATAAAAATTTTCTGCTGCTCTGACAATGCTCAAGCCGAGCAATAAAAAAAGTGCCAAAATAACGCTAGTTTTCATTATACCTCCTTAATCTACCTCTTTAAGCCGCTTAACTTTGATTAAGACCAATAGCGCGACGGAGTTTAGCTTGTTTCATTTTTGTTATCGGTAATAACTCCATTCTTAATTTTTGATACCTTTGATATAAGCAGCTTAATTCTATGCCTTGTTCATTTTTAATATAGGCCGTTGGTGTTAACCCTATATGTTCTTTAAAATTTCGGCAAAAGTGTGACGGATTTGAGAAGCCAACCGCAAAGGAGGCATTGGTCACGGAAGCGTTAGCTTGACGTAATAAAAACTCACTTTCTTCTAATCGTCGACATAAAATATATTGGCAAAAACCGATACCGCATAAATCTTTAAACATATGGCTAATACGACTTGGGCTTAAATAGATACTTTTAGCCGCTTGTTTTAACGAAGGAGCATCACAAAAGTGATGTTCTATTAACTCAAATAAATCTTCTAACGGGTGAGTTATTAATTCTTCTGTTGCCGGTATAAAATTGTAATTCATTGGCTCTTGTTCAAAACAGTCAATGCTGGTAGTTTCGTTAAGTTCGATTAACAAATTAACTAATGCTTTGTTATCTATAGGTAGCCTGAGTACATCTTTAACGCCGAGTTTTAGTGCATGGTGAAGCATAGGTATTGATATAGAAGCAGATAAGATATAAAGCGGTGTTTTAGCAAAGTGATGATGTATTGATTCTAAATTATAACGATGTACTTCAGATTGGCCGTCCATTACATAAGCAATGGCACCTAAACAGCCATTTAATTTTTTGATCTGTTCAAGTGATGAGATAGTTTTAAGGGAAAGTTTATCAGCTAAGCTATTGTAAACATCAGTAACTATTTTTTTGTTTTGGCCCATAATACCAAAGTATTGTTTTGTTTTAAGAATAGTCATCGTTCCCCCCTTAATAATTATTGTGAGTATTTAAAGCGGTTTGAATTATGGCTAGTGTTTCAGCTTTCATAGTCATCCAGCGTTAAAGGGTCATAGCTAGATTTTGCATAAAGTAGGCCAGTTTAATTTAAGGTTTTTACCTTGTTTTTGTCTCTATTTAGGGGGTTTTATTGCAATGTGCGAATAGATGACTAATTTTGCAAAGCGAATTGCTACTGTATTTCAATCTCATCCTTTCACTTTCATAATAATTTTGACTTTTGTAACCTAGATAAGAATGCAAGCGCTGACTATTAGAAAATCTCTAGGCAGGGGAATGTTGAATAACTAAATTTACCTACCAATGCTTTGTGATCACGTTTGGATAAGCCTGATATTGTGTGTATTATTCAAGTTCTTTAATTCAACAGTCGACTATTTAACTTTTTACGTTATACTGCCGCGCTTAAATCGAGTATCTAATTAGCGGAGTTCATCATGCACGATCTGTACTACAAAGGGCGTATTCACACCCGAATGAATCATATCAAAACAGGTTATAATACTAAGCGTACTACTAAGCTTGGCACAGAAAAACATCCATTAACGCTAGTAGTTAACAGCGATGAAAAAAAATTAGCAGTAGAGGCATTAGTTGCCGATAATGGGTTGTTTGCCGATATCACCGTAGATAGCGCCATCGATGAAAATATTAATGAACTTAACGCCATACTAAACAAGCCAACGACTACTAGGTTTGATAAAACCCCTAACCGCAATGATCCCTGTTCATGCGGCAGTGGTAAAAAATATAAAAAATGTTGCGGCTAACAATATCAACTTACTAGTGATGTGATTATTTCTACTTGCTATGTATTTGGCTATTTTTCCCTACGTAAAAATAGCTTAGCTCATGAATGAAACCGGTAGTAGATGTAGAACTATTGTTGAAAATTAAACTATGTTAAATTATATCTTTAATGCTAGTTATTAAATAAAGTCTATATTTGGCTTTTTTTTCTGCGTAGAAACAATGAAAATGTCAGCTGATAACTGTTAATAGCAGATAATCAGGCTATCTCCACTTTGCATGAAAATGCCTTTATAGGCAGATATAAATTACTTATATGAAATTTAGCCCGTTAGTACAAGAACTTATCGACTCGTTAAAATGTTTGCCTGGTGTTGGCGCAAAATCAGCCCAACGCATGGCTTTTCATTTACTTGAACGCAATCGTCGTGGTGGTAGTAAACTTGCGAATACACTGGCGAGTGCTATGACTGATATTGGTCATTGTCAGTCATGTCGAAACTTTACCGAAGAAAATTTATGTGATATTTGCCAAAACCCTAAGCGTAAGTTGGCGACTATTTTGTGTGTTGTCGAAAGCCCTGGTGATGTTATTGCCATTGAGCAGACAGGTGAGTTTAAAGGGAAGTATTTTGTATTAATGGGGCATTTATCCCCCATTGATGGCATAGGCCCGGATGATTTGGGTTTTGATATACTTGCCAAGCAGTTTGCTAGTGGACAATTTGAGGAAATTATTTTAGCAACTAATCCAACCGTGGAAGGTGAGGCTACTGCGCACTTTATTGCTGAATTAGCACAGCAATATCAAGTGAGTATTTCTCGTATCGCACATGGTGTGCCAGTTGGTGGTGAACTTGAATATGTTGATGGTAATACCTTATCTCATGCTTTAGCTGGACGAAAAAGTTACGAACTTTAATTATCAGTATTTAATTGCGAAGCTCGGCAAGTCGCATAGAGACATTTTCTCTTAAAGTGTGAACGTGATTTATTTTAATTTTTTACCTACCCCCCTTGAAAAAAATCAAATCCCCCTCAAATAAGACACATGCAAGATAACCCGATTTAACCTTCGGGCTATTTACCAAGTAATTTACCACATTGTAAAATCACACAGGATTCACTTACATGACAGTCGAAAATAAACCAGTAAATCATGCGTTTGCATCAGATAATGCAAAGATACTTCAACTAATGATCCATTCTCTTTATTCTAACAAAGAGATCTTTTTACGTGAATTAGTCTCTAATGCCGCCGATGCCTCGGATAAATTGCGCTTTAAAGCTTTATCAAATGCAGATTTATATGAAGGTGAAGGTGAATTACGTGTTCGCGTAAGCTGCGATAAAGAAAATAATACCCTGACTATTTCTGATAATGGTATTGGTATGAATCTTGAGGAAGTGATTGAGCACCTTGGCACTATTGCTAAATCAGGCACCGCTGAGTTCTTTTCTCAGCTTTCTGGTGATCAAGCGAATGACTCACAACTGATTGGTCAATTTGGTGTTGGTTTCTATTCGTCTTTTATTGTTGCTGATAAAGTGACTGTTCGTACGCGTAAAGCCGGTGATGCGGCTTCACAAGGTACTGAATGGGTGAGTGCTGGAGAAGGTAACTTTACTACTACGAATATTGAAAAATCTAATCGCGGTACCGACATTATTCTTCACTTAAAAGAAGATGAAAGTGAATTTGCTGATGACTGGCGTTTAAAATCTATTGTCACTAAATATTCAGATCATATTTCAGTTTCTGTCGAAATGCTAACGCCAGAGGTGCCTGCAGTTGAAGCGGTAGCTGAAGTAAAAGATGATGAAGATAAAGTTACCACTTATGGTGTTGAAGCACGTGATGCCGTTCCGGCTACATGGGAAGCAATTAATAAAGCTACAGCGTTATGGACTCGTGAAAAAAGTGATATTAGTGACGAAGAATATAAAGAATTTTATAAGCATGTATCACATGACTTTGGTGACCCATTATTATGGGAACACAACAAAGTAGAAGGTAAAACTGAGTATACTTCACTGTTATATTTGCCATCAAAAGCACCATTTGATATGCATAACCGTGAAAAACAACACGGCTTAAAATTATATGTACAACGTGTATTTATCATGGATGACGCTGAACAATTTATGCCAACTTACTTACGATTTGTTAAAGGTTTGCTTGATTCAAATGATTTACCATTAAACGTTTCGCGTGAAATTTTACAAGATAACAAGGTAACACAAGCTATTCGTAAAGGTTGTACTAAACGCGTATTGAAAATGCTTGAGAAGTTAGGCAAAAAAGATGCTGAAAAATACCAAGGTTTTTGGGATGAGTTTGGTCAAGTCTTAAAAGAAGGCCCTGCTGAAGACATGGCAAATAAAGAGCAAGTTGCTGGTTTATTGCGCTTTGCTTCAACCAATGAAGATAGCTCAGTGCAAAATGTTTCGCTTGCCTCTTATATTGAGCGTATGAAAGAAGGTCAAGAAAAAGTCTATTATGTGGTTGCTGACAGCTTCGCCGCTGCTAAAAACAGCCCGCATTTAGAAGTGTTCCGCAAAAAAGGCATTGAAGTGTTACTGATGTCTGACCGAATTGATGAATGGTTAGTTAGTCATCTAAGTGAATTTGATGGCAAGCAATTACAATCAGTTACTCGTGGTGGTTTAGACTTAGGTGATATGGATGATGCCGAAACTAAAAAAGCACAAGAGAAGCTAGAAAAAGAATTTGATACGGTTGTTACTCGTATTAAAGAAACGCTTAAAGGTAAAGTGAAAGATGTTAAATTATCACAACGTTTAACTGATTCACCTGCTTGTATTGTTGCTGATGAAGATGACATGAGTAGCCAAATGGCTAAGTTGATGGCGTCAGTAGGCCAAGACGTACCAGAGACACTACCAATTTTTGAAATTAATGGTGAACACGATTTAGTTAAACATGTTGCTGATGAGCAAGACGATGACAAATTTAGCCAATGGGTTGAAGTGTTATTTGAGCAAGCGATGTTAGCAGAGCGTGGTAGCCTAAAAGATCCGGCAAGTTTTGTTGGTCGCTTGAATAAACTCATGTTGAGTTTAACTAAGTAACTTTAGGGTAAGGGAAAGTAGACTTTAGTCGGAAAAAAGGGCACTTTACTATTAAAGAGTGCTCCTTTTTTGTATAGTGTCTTCTGCTAGAAATAAAATGTATAAGAATTATTACATTAGTGTGATTAATACATTCTTTAAAGAGATAACTGACATCCCCTTACTGTAATTATTTTTACTTATTTTAAACGTTAACATATTAAGGTTAGTTTATATGCGTATAGTACTTCTTGGTGCTCCTGGAGCAGGTAAAGGCACACAAGCACAGTTTTTAATGGAAAAATTTGGTATTCCTCAAATCTCTACTGGTGATATGTTGCGTTCAGCAATTAAAGCCGGTACTGAATTGGGCAAACAAGCTAAAGCCGTAATGGATGCTGGTCAATTAGTGTCAGATGATCTAATTATCGGTTTAGTAAAAGAGCGCGTTAAGCAAGATGATTGTAAACCAGGCTTTTTACTTGATGGTTTTCCGCGTACTATTCCACAAGCTGATGCCATGAAAGAAAATGGTATTGATATTGATCATGTACTTGAATTTGATGTGCCTGATGAAGTTATTGTTGATCGTATGGCTGGACGTAGAGTTCATTCAGGCTCTGGTCGAGTTTATCACTTAGTATACAATCCGCCTAAAGTTGAAGGCAAAGATGATGTTACTGGTGATGACTTATCAATTCGTCCTGATGATGAAGCATCAACGGTACGTAAGCGTTTAGCTATTTATCATGAACAAACTAAACCTTTAGTTGATTTTTATCAAGCTGAAGCTAAGTCTGGTAATTGCCAATATTTAACCGTTGATGGTACTCAAGCCGTTGAAGTAGTTAATGTATTGTTAACACAACAATTAGCTTAGTTCGTTTGTAATAACGTGCTTTGTTAACTAAATAAAACTCGCTTCGGCGAGTTTTTTGTTTTATATCTAGTGTTAAATGTTAAAGCTTTTTAACCATAGCAACATGTGGAATATTATCTTCTAGATACATTTCTGATACCTGTTCAAAGCCATGTTGTTGGTAATAGTTTATCAGGTGTTCTTGTGCTGATATTTTAATGTTTTGGTTAGCAAAGTACTGTTGACACACTTTAAGTCCTGCGGACATTAATTGATGCCCTAAGCCAGCGTTTCTAGCGTGCTTAGCTATGGCTACACGGCCAAGACTAATATAATTATCATAACTCTGACCTTGAGCCAAAATACGTAAATAAGCCACTAGAGTACCTTCTTGATAGCCAAGTAGATGTAGCGTTTCTTTATGTCGGTCTAATTGGTTTTGTTCACTGTCTAAATCAGGGTAATAACAGCGTTGTTCAACAATAAAAACATCAACGCGGAGTTTTAATGCATCGTAAAGTTGGTTGAGTGATAATTTGTTAAATTTTTGTGTTTGCCACTGAATCATATTTTCCAACGTTTGAATCTATTTAAATAGATAGTAACTGTAAGTGACCATGATATTTTCGTTTGTCTAAATAGTCACAAATATCTCTTCTATAATTATTAATACAAACAGCAGGGAACTCTTCGCGTATCAGCTGCATAAGTAAGCAAGGATCGAGAAATAATAAATAGCCTAAAGGCAAAAAATTAGGGTTGAAATTACATTGATAAACCGTTGCTCGAATTTGGCTCGCGGTATAAAAAAATGTTCACCGTACCGCTTTTGTAAACGAGGTAATAATTTATAACCGTATTTTTTGATTGCGGCGTACTTTAACATGCCTATTCCTTAGCAAAATGATTTTCCGTAAAGAGCCGATAGTATATATAAGTATTTTAAAAAAGCATCTTCATTAGTGATAATAAGGATGCTTTAGCTTAATAAAAACCGATATAAAATTTATATCAAATTAAAAGGTAAAACTATTTTTTATGACGTTGCTGTAATACAGCCATTACTTCTGACAACTTAATTTTTTGATCAGCAAGTAACACTAGCGTGTGATAGAACAAGTCCGCACATTCACCTAATAAGTCTTCTTTAGTTTCAGCTACAGCAGCAAGCGCAACTTCTACGCCTTCTTCACCTACTTTTTGCGCCATTTTTGTCGTGCCACGTGAGAATAAATGCGCAGTGTAGCTTTCTTTTGGATCATCACCTTTTTTACTGGCAATCACTTGCTCAAGCTGGCTTAAAAAGTTTTGCTGGGTGAGTTTTTGCTCTGGAAAGCAAGACTCTGTGCCTAAATGACAACTAGGGCCAATGGGTGTACAAGCAATTAATAAGCTGTCTTGATCGCAATCACTAAGCACTTGCTGAACATTTAAGAAATTTCCTGAGGTTTCACCTTTTACCCATAACGCTTGTTTTGAGCGGCTAAAAAAGGTGGCTTTACCTGTGTCTAATGTGGCAGCTAAAGATTCTTTACTCATATACCCTTGCATCAGTATAGCGCCAGTAGCGGCGTGTTGAATAATGGCAGGTATTAAGTTATTCATTTTCTGCCATGCTAATTCATTAATGTTTTCAGTTGTTATTAACACGGTCTTACCTCAATGTTTTGTTGTCTTAAATAGGTTTTTAAATCGCTAATGGCAATAATGCCTTTATGAAAAACCGATGCAGCTAGTGCGCCATCAACATCAGCTTGTTGATAAACATCGCTAAAATGCGCCATAGTGCCAGCGCCACCAGAAGCGATTAAGGGGACGTTACATGCAGTTCTTGCTTGTTTTAGTTGTTCAATATCGTAACCTTGACGAACCCCATCTTGGTTCATGCAGTTAAGGACAATTTCTCCTGCGCCTAAACTAACTACTTTTTCTATCCAATCAAAGGTTGTCCAATCCGTTTTTTTGGTGCGTTTTTCATCGCCAGTAAATTGATAAACTTGATATGTACCGGTGTCTTTATCATAAAAACTGTCGATGCCAACCACAACACACTGTTGACCAAAATGATCAGCAAGGCGTGATATTAGCGTTGGATCGCGCAGGGCAGGAGAGTTGATACTAATTTTGTCAGCGCCCATCATTAAAATTTCTTTCGCGTCGCTTTCGCTTTTAATACCACCAGCGACACAAAAAGGAATATCAATCACTTCGGCGATACGACTAACCCAGCTTTTATCTACTACGCGGCCATCTGCGCTCGCAGTAATATCATAAAATACTAATTCGTCAGCGCCGGCTTCAGCATATTTTTGCGCTAATGGAACAATGTCACCAATAATTTCATGGTTTCTAAACTGCACACCTTTTACCACTTTACCATCACGAACATCTAAACAAGGTATTATTCTGCGGGCCAACATGCGATAGCCTCCTCAAGCGTAAACTTACCTTCTAATAATGAACGACCTAAAATCACACCGCTAACACCTGAGCCAATTAACGCTTTAATGTCATCAAGACTGCCAATGCCTCCCGAAGCTTGCCATTGAACATCGGGATACTTTTGACAAAGTTCGATGTACAAGTCGACGTTAGACCCACTTAAGGTACCGTCTTTAGAAATATCAGTACATAAAATATGTTTAATACCTGCTTCAATATAAGCATCAAGCAAGTCTTCTAAATTTACGCCGCTATCCTCAATCCAACCATGAGTCGGTAGGGTTTTATTACCTTGCTCATCAATTTTTATATCAAGTGCGAGTACAATTTTTTCACCGCCATAAATTTTTAACCATTCTAATACTAGCGCGGGTTGTTTGATGGCAAGAGAGCCAATAACAACACGTGTTGCGCCTAAGTCGAGTAATTGTTTAACATCGTCTTCACAACGAATACCACCACCCACTTGGGTGATCATAGTTTCATGATTAACGACAGTTTTCAGTGTTGATAGCTGACGTTTAGTGCTGTCTTTTGCGCCATCTAAATCAACAAAGTGCATAACAGTAGCGCCTGAAGCAGCATAGGCTTGTTGGCGTTCTTGTACTGTGTACTTGTAGTTGGTTTTTTGGCTGTAGTCGCCTTGAAATAAACGGACAACCTGACCATCAATAAGGTCAATTGCTGGGATCATCATAATTTTATAATTCCAAAAAATTCTTAATTATTTTACTGCCTAAAGCACTAGAGCGCTCAGGATGAAATTGACAACCAATAAAGTTATCTTTGGCAATTACCGCTGAAAACTCACTACCGTATTGACAACTGGCAATGGTGTATTCACTAATAGGCGCGGCAAAGCTATGGACAAAATAAAAGTAATCGTCGACGTTAATGCCTTTTAATACCGGATGACTAGCCACTTTTGTTAGCGTATTCCAGCCCATATGTGGTAAACGATTACCTTGGGCATCTAATGGTTCAACTAAGGTAGGAATAATATTTAAACACTCAACTACACTTTCATCAACGCCTTCGGTAGCGCAATTTCCTTCTGTTGAAGACTTTGTCATTAGTTGCATACCTAAACAAAAGCCCAACACTGGCTGAGTTAAATTTTGTAAAGTTTCAACTAAGCCTTTGTCGATAATATTTGCCATGGCATGTTTAGCACTGCCAACGCCGGGAAAAATCACTTTATCTGCCGCTTTAATTAATTCAATGTCATCGGTAATGGTTACGCTAAAACCAAGGCGCTGTATGGCAAATTTCACCGAGGATAAATTGGCGCAGCCAGTATCAACAATAACGTTTTTACTTCCATCATTACCTTCATCGCTACTTGGTACTACTTGTGCCATTACAATGTTCCTTTCGAGCTAGGTAATTCATCACCATCTACTTTGATCGCTTGGCCCAAAGCGCGACCAAATACTTTAAATAGGCTTTCTACTTGGTGATGGCAGTTACCTTTACTGGTTGATAAATGCAAGGTAATCAGCATTGAATCGGCCAGTGAACGGAAAAAATGTGAGATCATTTGTGTTGACATAGTGCCAACATTATCGCTGGTGAATTTGGCATCAAATTCAAGCCAAGGGCGACCAGACAAGTCAAGTGCACACTCGGCACGACATTCATCCATCGGCAGTACAAAACCAAAACGGCCAATACCACGTTTATTACCTAGCGCTTCTTTTAATGCTTGGCCTAAGGCAAGGGCGGTATCTTCAACACTGTGATGATCGTCAATGTGATAATCACCACTAACACTACATTGTAAGTTGAAGCCGCCGTGGGTAGCAATTTGATCTAACATGTGATCAAAAAAACCTAAACCTGTGTCTATGCTGCTACCGCCCTTTTTATCTAAATTAACCGAAATGGTGATATCGGTTTCTTTAGTGGTACGTGTGACAGTGGCAATGCGATCCTGCTTTGATGAGCCAAGTATTTGCTCACTAACTTGTGCCCAATTCAAGGTGTCTCGGTTATATTTAATCCCAACAATACCCATGTTAGCGGCTAAACCCATATCGGTTTCTCTGTCACCGATAACGTAAGAGTTGGTAAAATCAACTAAGCCTTGTTGTAGATAGTCGCTAACCAACCCTAATTTTGGCTTACGGCAATTGCAGTTATCTTCATCAAAGTGAGGGCATAATAATACGTCTTCAAAGGTGATGCCTTGCGAAGAGAATATAGCCATCATTTTATCATGAGGTAAATCAAAATCGGCTTGAGGGAAGCTTTTAGTGCCTAAACCATCTTGGTTTGAAACCATTACTAGGGTAAAACCTTTAGCTTGTAATTTTAATAGCTCGGGAATAACGTTAGGCTCAAATACCAGTTTTTCTAAGGTGTCTAATTGCTTATCAACAATAGGCTCTTCAACTAAGGTACCATCGCGGTCGATAAATAATATTTTCTGTTGTTTGTTACTCATGATAATACTTCTTTAAGTTGGGTGATTTCTAGCTCGCTGCCGATACTTATACGTAAGCAGTTTTCTAACTGCACTTGTTTAGACTGATCGCGGATCAAAATATTTTTTTCTACTAAGCTATCAAAAATACGTTTCTTTTCTTGTGGGTTAATACAGCGAAATAAAATAAAGTTAGCGTCGCTAGCAAATATTTCACTACACCAGCTTTGCTCGTCTAACCATTTTGATAATGTTATTTTTAGGTTGTTACAGTTTACTACTCTTTGGCCCATTTTTTCTAAATCAGTACTTAATGCTTTGCTGGCTATTTCTGCGACGGGCGCTGAAATAGGGTAAGGGGCAATAACTTTACTGAGCAAGGTAATAATGTCTTTACTGGCTAAGGTAAAACCACAACGTAAACCTGCTAAAGCAAACGCTTTAGATAAGGTTCTTAGGACAATAATATTGTCGTATTTGGCTAATAAATCGGTGCTAGTTTGTTCTGGTGAAAACTCAATATAGGCTTCATCAACCACCACGATGGCGCTATCTTTAAATAGTTCGATCGCAGTGATAATATCTTCTTTAGACAATAAGTTGCCCGTAGGATTACCTGGAGAACATAAAAAGACGACTTTTACTTTGCCAACTTGTGACGTTAAATCATCAAGGTTTAGTTGCATGCCTTGAGAAGAACTTTGTAAAGGAACTGTCACAATACCTGCACCATGATTTTCAGCACTGATTGCATACATACCATAGGTCGGTGGACAAATTAATATACTGTCTCTATAAGCACGACAAAAACTGCGAATGATTAGTTCTATGCCTTCATCAGCACCACGAGTGGCTAGTATTTGTGAGCGTTCAAGGCCACAGTAAGTACTATAAGCATTCAGGAGATTATCCGGTTGAAAGTCAGGATAACGATTGATATTTTCACTGCTTATTTTATATTCACCTTGTCCGGGTGCTTCATTGGCGTTAAGCCATATTTTATGCTTTGTTTGCTCAGTATCCCCACTAGCGCTATTACCATGTGAAAACAATCTACGTGCAGATTGGTAAGGTACCATATCAACAAGTTCTTCACGGGCTAATTTTTCTATTAAGGTCAGTGCAGTACTCATGGTTATGCCTTTTCTTCTAAACGAATAGTTACCGCACGTTGATGAGCATCTAAACCTTCAGCATTCGTTAGTTCAATAATACATTCGGCTAAGTTGCTCAAGCCTGCTTTAGTGATTTCTTGCACGGTATAGCGGCGAGAAAAGTCTGCTAAAGATAAACTACTGATCACTTTTGAATAACCATAAGTTGGCAGTACGTGATTAGTACCACTGGCGTAATCACCTGCAGATTCTGGCGTATAAGCACCGACAAAGATTGAACCGGCATTACGTAAATTAGTCAATAAAGCTTGTGGGTTTTCGGTTTGAATAATTAAATGTTCAGGGCCGTAACGATTCGATATTTCTACCGCTTGTGTTAGATCTTTCGTTAAAATTAAACGCGACTGTTTTAGTGCTTGTTTAGCAATTTCACCTCTTGATAGCACTTCTATTTGTGTTTTAAGCTCAAGGTTCACATTTTCGATTAAACGTTCACTATCGGTTAATAAAATAACTTGGCTGTCTGCACCATGCTCTGCCTGTGAAAGTAAATCAGCAGCAATAAAGGCAGCATTGGCGTCTTTATCACCAATCACTAATACTTCTGAAGGGCCTGCGGGCATATCAATAGCAAAACCTGCTACTTTTTGAGAAAGTTGTTTTTTTGCTTCAGTAACATAGCGGTTACCTGGGCCAAATACTTTATTTACGGGCGGAATACTTTTGGTACCATAAGCTAAGGCGGCAATAGCTTGTGCGCCGCCGACAGTATAAATTTCAGTAATACCACAAAGCTCGGCAGCAACTAATATTTCATTGGCTAACTGACCATTTTTATCTGGTGGGCAAACAAGTACTGTACGCTTACAACCGGTTAATTGTGCAGGAACACCTAACATGAGCACAGTAGAAGGTAAAGGCGCTGAGCCTGCAGGAATATACAAGCCGACACTTTCAATCGCTTCTGTTTTTAAGGTACAACGAACACCGGGACACGTTTCAACAGAAATATCTTTAGGGGTTTGTGCACTATGAAAACTTTTTATTTGCGTATAAGCCGTATTAATGGCTTTTAAACGCTTCTCTGTTAACGCTAGTTTTGCTTGTTGAACTTGCTCTGCAGTAACCGCTAATGTTGTTAAGGCAATACCGTCAAACTGTTCGGTTAAAGCAAAAAGGCTTTTATCACCTTGTTTTTTTACTTGCGATAAAATGTTAGCGACTTGCGTTGATAACAAAGCATTATCGGCAATTGCAGGACGTGCAAGCGCATCAGTTTTTTGTTGCTCAGAGGTTTCTTGCCAATTGATTATTTGCGTATTCATAATTCTCTCTAAATCTTTACTACTTAAACTTCATTGTAATTCTTTTAAGCTCGCCGGTAGTTAGTTCAAAGATAAAGCACGGAGTTGACGCCAGTCAATGAGTACTTTCGATGATGAACTTGAGCTAACTATCAAGAGATTAATGAATTTAGCCCATCATTTTTTCTATAGGCATAACAAGAATAGAGTTACAGCCTAGATCTTTTAGCTGCTCCATCGTTTCCCAGAAAAAGGTTTCTGTTGCCACAACATGTACCGCGACTAAATCATCACGACCAGCAAGAGGTAATATTGTTGGCGTTTCTGTGCCTGGCATTAAAGCGCTAACTTCACTAACTTTGTCTTTAGGCGCGTGTAGCATAATGTACTTGCTTTCTTTCGCTTTCATTACCCCGTTAATACGAGGAAGTAGCGTATTTAAAATAGCTTGTTTTTCATCACCTAAAGGCTCAGAGCGTTGAATCAGTGACGCTTTAGAGCGAAATACTTCAGCAACTTCTTTTAAACCATTGGCTTCAAGCGTTGCACCGGTAGATACTAAATCACAAATACCATCGGATAAACCAACTCTTGGTGCAACTTCAACAGAGCCTTTTAATAGACAAAACTCAACGTTAATGCCGTTATCTTTAGCAAAGCGAGTTAATAACTGAGGGTAGGTCGTGGCAAATCGTAAACCGTCTAAACACTGTAAACCTGTATATTCAAATTCTTCAGGCATCGCGATTGAAAAACGACAACCACCAAAGTTTAATGGTGTTGTTTTAATGTAACTGTTTTTTCTGCCTATTAATGCACGTGATAATTCTTCTTCTTCAAGGGTATTATCACCAACAATGCCTAAGTCACAAACACCATCCATAACAAGACCTGGAATATCGCTACTGCGTACTCTCATAATATCAATAGGCATATTTTTTACATGAGCAAGTAAGCGACGGTCGGTTACATTAAGTTTTAGACCGCAACCTTTAAGTAATTTTTGCGTGTCGTCACTAAGGCGCCCTGATTTCTGCATCGCTATGCGTAAACGTGGCTCAGATGTAGTCATTTTTTTATTCCTAGTTTAATTTTTTAATACTTAAAATTTGTTATTCAAAAATATATATACAATTTTCAATTCGCTAAATGCGAAAAACCCCCGAAAGATTTCAAGCTCTTTCGGGGGTTTATAAATTTAGTTATTTAGTTTAACTCCACGAAAGGCTGTAGCCCATCGTGATTTAGCTTGATATTTACTATAAAGCTAAAACCTGAATGGACTAGTCCATATGATGGTGATGATGTCGCTTACTTAGGTTGATAATCAGGTTGATAATCATAATGTGTTAAACTCAATAGTGTAATGAGATACGTTTTATATTCTCTATGCGTGTACAGTACTGATAAAGTTATTCAGCTGCAAGGAATAAATAGCCGTTTTTTATAACTAATGTTTATATGGTACGTACTTAGAGTTATTACTCTTTTTTTTAATTAAAGTTTTTACTTTATTTGTCGATAAAATAGGCAGATAACGATGATTAAGTTATATGGTGGCAATAATGGATATTTTTACTACGCAGTTAACACGGTTTATACCAGTACCGATTAAGCCAGCAAGCTTGAAGGTTAAAGCATTATTGAAAGAAGCAGGAGCGGGTAAATTAAAAGAAGATCCTGATCATCTGGAAAACCATGATTATTACTTTATTAAAAAGCCAGTTGATGATGTCGCGGGTAAAAAAGATAAACAGGATAAAGAATCCGCTGAGCAACAAGGCGAAAGTTCGGATGAAAAATTAGTTGACTCGAACGCTGACTCAGGGACTAAACCTAAAGAGGAAGTAAAACATTTAGATCTTTATGTTTAAGTGTAAAATAGTATAATCGTCAATCTTCCTAATTTTCATTTGATTTTCTAGCCCGTAATGACGTCTGTAGCCCAAGCTTTTTCTAAAAATGGCACGTTAGCCAAAGCCATTGATGGCTTTTCTCCTCGCCAAGCGCAAACAGATATGGCGTTAGAAGTGGCAACTGCTATTGAAAAACAATCATCCCTTATTGTTGAAGCAGGCACAGGGACGGGTAAAACATTCGCCTATCTAATTCCTGCTTTTCTTAGTATTAACTCATCAAATAATGATAAAAAAATCATTATTTCAACGGGCACTAAAAATCTACAAGAACAGCTTTTTCATAAAGATATTCCGCTTGTTAAAAAAGCCTTGGCTAGTAATATTCAAATTGCTTTATTAAAAGGGCGTGCTAATTATTTATGTCGTTATCGATTAGCACAATACCAAGAAACCCGCGGTCAGCTTGATGCCAATACTTTAACCGATTTAGTAAAAGTGAAAACGTGGGCTAATAGCACCCAAACTGGTGATATTGGTGAATTGGTAAATGTAACCGAAGACTCTGACGTTTTTCCTTTTATTACTAGTACGTTAGATAATTGTTTAGCGAGAGATTGTCCAGACTTTGAACAGTGTTACTTAGTAAAAGCAAGACAAAAAGCCATTGATGCGGATTTGATTGTGGTGAATCATCATTTGTTTTTTGCTGATATGGCACTTAAAGATACTGGCTTTGGTGAATTAATTCCTAAAGCACAAGTGATGATTTTTGATGAGGCACATCAAATAGGTGATATTGCCAGTGATTATTTTGGCGAAGCCTTTTCTACCAAGCAATTAGTGGATTTATGTGCTGATGTTGTGCAGGTTTACCGTAGTAAATTAACTGATGTAAAGCAATTAGGCTTGGCTGCGGATAAGTTGCAAAAAACTTGTCAAGAATTTCGCTTACTTTTTAATTATGATCCAGAACGTGGCAATTGGCGTGAAAAATGTCAACAGCAGCAATTTATGCAAAAATTTCAACGCTTAAAAGTTGATTTAGATTTTCTGTATCAAGTTATTAAACTTTGCGTTTCGCGTAATGAGGCGATTGATAACTGCTTTGATAGAGCGGTATATTTGTTAGCACAATATGACGTAATGGTGAATGTTGATATTAATGGTATGAGTTTTTGGTATGAAACTACGCCTCGTCATGTGGTGTTACATCAAACACCGCTAAGTGTTGCGGATAAATTTAGTACCTATGTTAAAGAGTCTGGCGCAGGTTGGATTTTTACTTCAGCAACGCTAGCGGTTGACAATAGTTTTGATCATTTTGCTCAGCATTTAGGCTTAAATGGTGCGCGCCAGTTGCTGTTAGAAAGCCCTTTTGATTATCAACAGCAATCTCAGCTTATTGTACCGCGTTATTTACCTGAAGCGAATGATAAGAATCGTGCTATACATTTAGCACAACTGGCAGAGCCATTAATTGCTGCCAGTAATGGTGCTTGTTTTATGCTGTTTACTAGCTATCGAGTCATGCACCAAGTAGCTGAAATTTTAGCCGATAACATTGATAATCCTTTATTAGTACAAGGGCAAATGGCAAAGCGAGTATTGCTTGAACAATTTATTGAAAATAGCGATTCGGTATTGTTGGCTACTGCGAGTTTCTGGGAAGGTATTGATGTTAGAGGTGATAAGTTAACTTGTGTTATTATTGACAAGTTGCCCTTTGCTTCTCCTGATGATCCATTATTACAAGCGCGTTGTGAAGATGTTAGAAGGCAAGGGGGCGATGCATTTGCTCAAATACAATTACCGCAAGCCGTGATAGCGCTTAAACAAGGGGTTGGTCGACTTATTCGTGATGTTAGTGATCGCGGTGTATTGGTCATTTGTGATAACCGGTTAGTTAATCGTCCTTATGGACAAACCTTTTTAAAAAGCTTACCACTGATGAAGCGTAGTCGTGATTTAGTGCAAGCAGTTGAGTTCTTAAAAAACATAACGTAAAAATACATAATTAATAGATAGTGTTTAAGGAAAAAGTAGTGAATTATTTGGCCATTGATGCCTCAACTGAAGCTTGTTCAGTTGCTTTACAAATTAACGGTAAGCTTTATAGCCGTTACGATTTATGCCCGCAATCTCATAGCTTGCAATTATTGCCTATGGTTGATGAGGTTTTAAAAGAAGCAGGCATTAAGTTATCACAATGCGATGGTTTGATTTTTGGCCGAGGCCCAGGCAGTTTTACTGGTGTACGTATTGGCGTTGGTGTTGCACAAGGCTTAGCTTTTACTGCGAATTTGCCCGTTGTTGGTGTATCAAGTTTACAAGCGATGGCGCAGTTAGCATTTATGCAAGGAAAGGTGCAAGGGAAAGTTAAGGGGCAACAAGTCAGTGTTATTGCTGCCATTGATGCCCGCATGGGAGAAGTATACAACGGCTATTTTATGCTTGATGAAAATAACATTATGCAGCCACAGTGTGCCGAAGCTGTAACGCCTCCTGAGCAATTAGCACAGCATTTATCAAGTGTTGTTAATAACGTTGAATATGGTGTCGGCACCGGTTGGGATGCTTATAGTGAAAAACTATCATCATTAAAAAGTAATACTGGTACACCTGACGTGTTATTTCCAAGTGCTGAAGCAATGTTAGCGATTGGTGTTATTGCACTTGAACAAGGTAAAGGCGTTGCTGCTGAAGATGCCCAGCCTGTTTATGTACGTGATACTGTTTCATGGAAAAAATTGCCGGGAAGAGAATAATTTGCTAAATTAATCTTATACTCATGATACTTCAAAATGTCTGTTTCAGGACTCCTGAGTAATTCATGATCAAGGCGCTTTTTTTTATTAATGGTTGTTCCCTTAAAAAAAGGAGCAACGACGAGCATTATTTACTCAGGCGTCCCCGTAGGGCGAGTTTTAAAGGCTTATATGCTATGTTATTGATTTCGACAAGGAAACAACCATTCTCTTCAATCAATGCCTTGCCTCTAAGCCTTTTAATTCTCGCTGAAACGAGTATTTCGAGGTAACATGAGTATATGAATATTTCTAGCGCTTCGAGTCAAAATTCAACTTTTGCTCTAACGAATCAAACAAACATATCAAGAAAGTCTTCGGTGCGCTCTGTTGAACCTGCGGGTGTTTCAACGACAGAGCAAGAAAAATTATTAAATAAACAAGCTAATCAAGCTATTGTCGCTGACCCGCGAGCCATTGCGCTGTTTGAAAAAAATCAATTTGAAGCCAATGCGGCTAAATCTATTGTGAGCAGCAGTACCTTTTCTACTACAGATAAAGATAAACCTTCCCCTAAAAATGAAACTGCTGTGGCCAGTTATCAAGCCATTGGTAATTTAGCCCAGAGAGAATCTATACAACAATTATTTGGTGTTGATCTTTTCGCTTAAGCGCGTTTGATTTTGTTATTATCTTATATCTGTATAACGAACTACATAACTACAAAGAATTATTAATGTCTAATATATCCACAGAGCAAACATCAAGTTTCTGGAAAAAGCATCACTTTTTTATTCTATTTATTGCGGCAGTTATTATTAAACAACTACCGCTGGTCTCTATTCCCTTTAATTGGCTAGAAAGCTATTTTCATGAAATTAGTCATGGTATTGCCGCTATTATTACTGGTGGTAGTGTATTACGTATTCAATTGTTCGCCAATGGTGCTGGTTTATGTACGACACAAGGTGGTATCGGCTTTGTTATCAGTTTTGCTGGTTATGCTGGGGCAACGCTGTGGGGATGGGGAATATATAAATTAGCCAGTGCTCATCAACGTGCTGCACAAGGTTTTTCAGTGTTAGTATTTTTGTTAATCGTTAGCTCTATGATTTTTTGGGGGCGTGATCTTTTAACATGGTTTATTTTAGCTGTGCTAGGCGCTTTATTTTTACTTACTATTAAATTAAAAAAGCTTCACTATTTACAGCGATTAATGCAATTATTTGGTTTGTTGATATTATTAAATAGTTTATTTAGTCCATCTTACTTACTTGACGGACGTAATCTAGGTGATGGTGCAGCTTTAGCTACGATGACGTTTATTCCTGAATTTATTTGGGTGTTAATTTGGTTTTCGTTAGCGTTAGTTGCGTTATATTCTCTTTATAAAAGTGCTAAAAAATATAATTAAGGTTATTAAATGTCATCTGTAAACACGTTAGAAGAAATTAAATATTCTTTTGAAACTATGTCGCTACAAGGTATTGCTTGTGGCGGTAAAGAAACGAAAGATAATGTGGTTTTATGCCTACATGGTTGGTTGGATAATGCCGCAAGTTTTTTACCATTAATGCCATACTTTGAAAGTGAATTAGCGAATAAACGTATTATTGCAATTGACTGGCCAGGCCATGGTAATTCAAGCCATAGAAGTTTAGATGCCCATTATCATTTTATTGATTGGGTGTATGACTTATTACAATTGTTTGAAGTAAACCAATGGCAACAAGTTGATATTGTTGCTCACTCTATGGGAGGCATGGTAGCGAGCGCATTTGCTGCTGCTTTTCCTGAAAAAGTAAAATCATTGACCTTAATTGATTCTATTGGCTTTATTAGCAATGAGGCCGAACAAACTACCCAACAATTACGTGATGGTATGCTAAGTCGCTTTAAGGGCAGTGCACTCTATAATAAACAAGGAGGAGCCAAAAAGAAACGCTATCATGCCAGTATTGATTCAGCCATTAAAGCTCGCGTTAATGTTTCTGATCTTCAATTTGAACATGCTAAATTAATTGTTGAACGCGGGTTGATCAAAGAAGTGGAGGGCTATCGTTGGCGATCTGATGCGCGTTTGCGTAATACCTCTCCTTATCGGTTAACGTTAAAACAAGCTCAGCAATTTATTCGTGATATTAAATGTCCAGTGCAACTTATTTATGGCAGTGATGGTATCGATATGGTTAGCTCTGGCATTAAAAGCTTTGGCGACTTATTTCAAAACTTCTCCAATATAGAACTTAAAGGCGGCCATCATGTGCATATGGAACAACCACAAAAGTCAGCTGAATTGATTAAATGTTTTTTAGATGAGTAATGAAACTTGACTAATATTGAAACAACTGTTTAAATCCAACTGGTCGTATCAGTTGAGGTTTATAAAACTGTGACAAAAATTAAGGCTTCAATTGAATAGAAGCATCAACAACAAAGTTATAAGCACTCTACTAGAGTGTTAAATAATTGTTAAAAAGAACTTATGAGGAAGGTATTATGGAAAAGATTTGGCTAGAAAAAAGTTATCCCCCTGGCGTTCCATTTGATATAAACCCAGATAAATATCCTTCTTTAGTTGCTATGTTTACTAAATATACTACGCAATATAGTGATAGAACGGCATTTATTAATATGGGGGCCAAAATTAGCTATGCTGAGTTAGCGCAGCAAGCCACAGCATTTGCAGCTTACTTACAACAAGATTTAGGTCTTAAAAAAGGCGATAAATTTGCCATTATGGTACCCAATACGTTGCAATACCCTATTGCTTTGTTTGGCGCTTTACTTGCCGGTTTAACCGTAGTTAATGTTAACCCCTTGTATACTGCACGTGAGTTAGAGCATCAACTTAAAGATTCTGGTGCTAAGGCGATGTTGATTATTGAAAACTTCGCGCAAACATTAGAAAAAATAGTACATAAAACACTGGTTGAACATGTGATCATGACCTCTCTTGGCGATCGCCTAGGTTTGGTAAAGGGATTAATCGTTAATGCGGTAGTTAAACACGTTAAAAAAATGGTACCCGCATTTAATCTACCTGATGCTATTCGTTTTAATGCCGCCTTGACTAAAGGCGGTAACTTAACTTTTAAGTCAGTTGAATTGTGCGGCGATGATCTGGCCTTTTTACAGTATACCGGTGGTACAACTGGCGTATCAAAAGGCGCCATGTTAACCCATAGAAATATGGTTGCTAATTTAGAGCAAGCAAAAGCCGCAATAAAGCCGATGCTTGAGGAGGGGAGTGAATTAGTTGTTACTGCGCTACCGCTTTATCATATTTTTGCCCTAACGGCCAATTGCCTGACCTTTATGACATTAGGTGGGACTAATTTACTTATTACTAACCCACGTGATATGCCTAGCTTTGTTAAAGAACTAGGCAAGTATAAGTTTACTGCAATTACGGGAGTTAATACCTTGTTTAATGGCTTGTTAAATACTCCTGGTTTTAAGGATTTAGATTTTTCAACGCTTAAAATGGCGCTGGGTGGTGGTATGGCGGTCCAGCGTCCAGTTGCTGAGCGTTGGCAACACGTTACCTCAACTCGATTGTTAGAAGGTTACGGTTTAACTGAGTGTGCACCTTTGGTGACGATAAGCCCTTATAATCAAGAGAACTACAATGGCACGATTGGTTTGCCAGCACCTTCGACCGACATTAAAATTATGCTTGATGACGGTAGTGAAGCCGTCATAGGAGAACCGGGTGAAATGTGGGTACAAGGTCCACAAGTGATGAAAGGTTATTATAATCGAGAGGATGCCACCAATGAAATTTTAAATGATGGCTGGCTTGCCACGGGAGATATTGCTTGTGTAGATGAGCAAGGTTACTTCACTATTGTTGATCGTAAAAAAGATATGATTATAGTGTCGGGTTTTAACGTTTTTCCGAACGAAATAGAAGAAGTCGTTATGATGCATGAAGGGGTGTTAGAAGCGGCGGCTATTGGAATACCTCATGAAGCGAGTGGCGAAATGGTAAAAATATTTGTTGTTGCTAAGCAAGATGAATTAGATGAAGCAGCACTAATTAAACATTGCCGTGAAAACCTGACAAGCTATAAAGTACCTAAATTGGTTGAGTTTAGAGATGAGCTACCTAAAACTAATGTGGGTAAAATTTTACGAAGAGAGTTGAGGTAAAGTTACCAGAAAAATTTAAGGTAATGAAAACACTTTACTATCAGCGGTGTGTTTTCATTACGCTAAACTCGTCATTGATTTATTGCGCTTTCAACGTTTTACCATTCACAGCCAAACTATCATCAGACATTAAATAAACATATAGCGGCATAATATCAGCAGGTGTTGCTAGTTTATCTTTATCTTCAGCCGGATACGCACTAGCGCGCATATTGGTTTTAGTTGCACCAGGGTTAATGGCATTAACTCGTAGGTTTGAGTTTTCATACTCATCAGCAATAACTTGCATTATACCTTCTGTAGCAAATTTAGAGATACTATAAGCTCCCCAAAAAGCACGCCCTTGACTACCTACACCAGATGAAGTGAAAACTAAAGAAGCATTATCGGCTAATTGTAGTGTTGGTATTAATGCTTGTGCTAATAAATATTGTGCAGTGACATTAACCTTCATCACATCATTAAATATTTGCTCATGAATTTGAGTGAATGGTGTTAATTCACCTAACATCGAAGCATTAAGCAATGCACCATCTAATTTGCCAAATTGGCTGGTGATGGTGGCTGACATGTCAATATAGTTCTGCTTGGTTGCCCCTTTTAAATCCAATGGAATAATAGCGGGCTCTGCTGAGCTTTGGGCAATTATTTCATCATAAACGCTTTCTAATTTTTTTACTGTTTTTCCTAGTAAAATAACCGTTGCGCCAAGTTTAGCATAGGTTAATGCCGCTTCACGGCCAATGCCAGCGCCAGCGCCGGTTATTAGAATAGTTTTATTAGTTAAACAATTTTCGGTAATGGAATAATCAAACATATTGTGGTCTGGATTCGAGTAAATAATTAATTCTGTCTATTCTACTCTGTGGCTTTTTCAATGACGAGGGAAAATTTATTTTTTATGCTTTTTGAACGCTGTCTGAAAAATTCGGTTAAAAGCGCTTTATTCTTTGTTGAATAATATTTACTTAGAGTGACTAGGCTACACACTACTCGCCGCGATTAAAATGCTTTTCTTTTGAACGAAATTTAACCGCGAAAGATCAATAAATTCTATTTTAATAATAACGCTTTTATTTAGTTTTAGTGGTTTTTTGTAAAAATTTTATACAAAAGTTGTAAAAAAAACTGGCACATTGTTAGCGCTTACGTTAAATTTACTTACTGGTCCAAGGTCTAATGAGATGTCTTGGTGTTCACTTATTACTCAAAGTAGCTAAAAGTGAATTAATAATAACAGCAGTTATAAAATCATACTTATAAAAATATATAAATAAAAAATAGGCATTGGGGAGATAAAATGAAAAAGTTAATTCTTAGTTTAGCCATTATCAGCGCGCTTAGTTTAGCTGGTTGTGATAGTGAAACCATTAAAGATATAGAAAAAGATGTAGCTAATAATCCTACACCCATAGTTGCTTCGGCAAGAGTTGTGTTTGATCCCGGTGCAGATGAACCAAGGCTATCAATACCAAATAACCTATTATTTTTAGGTTCTCAAGATGGAACTCTAAATTTGCCAGCTGAGAACCTTGAAAATGAAGCGGGTGAAAAATTGCCCGCTGATTATTTAAATCCTTCAGCAGCGGTTGGTGCACTTGATGGTTGGTCAACCGTTAACCCATTTTTACTCGAGATAGATTTTCCTGCAGATACAACACTAGACGGTAATTCAGTTTATAGCTCTGCTTCAGTGAAAATGTTTGAAACTATCATGGGCGGTGATACGGGTTGTGAAGGCGTTTCTCCTGCTGCGGCATGTGGTTTTGTGAGAGAACTAACTTTTGGACTTGATTTTATTGCAAAAGCTTCAGGTAATAGTATTGCTATTATCCCTCTGATACCACTTAAAGCGAAAACCGGCTATGTAGTAGCACTGACAAATAATTTAAAAGACAGTAACGGCAAAGCTGTGGCAGGTTCAACAAGCTACGAGGCAGTGCGTCAAGATGTTACTGCTAACCCATTACCGGCAGGTTCACTGCAAGATTTACAAAAACTTATCAATAGTTATGAAAATGTTGTTGCCGCTGCAGGTGTAGATAAAGACAGTCTCATTTATACGATGAGTATGACTACCCAGTCTATTGAAGATGTATCACAAGTGATTAAATCTTTGATGCTTTCTGGCACGCCAGGAACTACGCCAATGTTATCGGCAATTAACCCTACTGGTGCCAATGCAGCAACTTTGCTTGGCTTGGATGCAATGGACCTAAGTGCAGGCACCCAAGCAAGTTTTGCTAGTGTATCAGTAAGCACACTATCAGCGCCTTATTATCTCGAAACCCCTTATTATGATCCTAATGATTTAGCCGGAAGTTGTGATTTAACAAAGCCTGATTTGACCGTAAGTTGCTCTGATTTGTTTAGTCGTTGGACTGCTATGGGCGATAGCCCTGTAACAGTTTTAGGTGCATTAGAGGCCGGTGTATTATCACAAGAGGCTTTTGCTGAACAAGCTGCGGCACAAGGACAAGACCCAGCTGTCTTACTGGCAAACCCTGCTAAATTAGTCGGTTTGACCTTTACAGTAGCCGTACCTGTTGGAGATACAGTTGTTAATGTACTGATTGATCAAACTCGACACCTAACTAAATACAACCCATTACCGCAAGTTAAATCATATAAAAATGATGCTGATGGTAGTGCAATTGACGTTATTATTACGACGCCGGATATCGGCCGTATTAATGATATAGCCGCATTGAAAAAAGGCTCGCCACTAACCGCAGATGAAATGATGGTTATGCCTGATGCAGGTTGGCCAGTGATGATATACTCTCATGGTATCACTTCATATAAAGAAACTGTTTTAGCAATCTCGGGTGCGCTAGCCAGTGCCGGAATTGCTACTATTTCAATTGATCACCCATATCATGGTGCACGAAGCACTGATTTTAATGGTGATGGTGTTTATGAAATTAGCGCAACTATTAACGATAGTGATCCTGCTTTTGCTCAAGCCAATGCTTCGAGTTATATCAATTTGCAAAGCTTGTTAACCGCTAGAGATAATGTTCGTCAAAGTGAGGTGGATTTATTAGCCTTGCGCGCAAGTTTAAATGGTGACTCTTTAGTGGGCGTATTAGATGCGTCTAAAGTGAGCTTTTTTGGTCTTTCATGGGGAGCGATTACAGGTACACCCTTCATCGCTCTAGCTAATTCAGGTGTTGTTAACCCTGCAACGGGTGACTTATTACCGGTTAATCCATATGCAGTTAATAGTGCGAGTCTAGCTTCTGGTGGTGGAGGCCTTGCCGGAATATTGCTTGAATCACCTGAATTTGGGCCAAGTGCTATGGCTGGTTTGACTGCATCTGACGCTTTCAAAACATTGGTAGAAAAAGAGTCAGGTACAAAAGTTGAAGACATGACCGAAGAACAATATGGTGAAGCAGTGGCATTGTATTATCCTGGTTTTGCTCAAACATTTAACATTGCTGCACAATGGGTTTTAGACTCTTCTGATCCAATAAATTACGCGGATACAGTTCAACAAACACAAACACCAATACATTTTATGGAAATTGTTGGCACAGGAGTTGAGGTTTGTGAAAATATAACTATTCCCGAAAATTGCTCAGATCAGGTAGTCATTAATGCTTCAGCTAACTCTGCTTTAGTGGGAACAGAGCCCTTAATTACTGCGTTAGGTTTATCATCTGGTATAAGCGAGACAATTGGCGATGGTACTAGTGCTGTCAGTGGCGCGGTTCGTTTTTTAAAGGGTCATCATAGCTCTGTATTAAATCCTGCCACTGTTGCTGGTATTGCAGAAGATGCTGAGGCTAATTTAGCGGTGACTGTTGAAATGCAAACCGAGGTTGTTAATTTTGCTGCGAGCGGTGGTAAGTACCTTCCTATTACCGATGATACTCATGTTTTACTGGTTGAGTAGTTTCACTTAAAAGATAGTTTTATTATCAACTGCTTTGAAAAGTCCTTATTTAAGGGCTTTTTTTTTGATTTTTAATCCCCATATCGGCTAGTAGTCATATCTGTGAATATATCGTAGCGTTAATCACGCTCAGGAGAAAAACTTTGGATTTTTTATATGAATACGGTTTGTTTTTAGCTAAAACCGTCACCTTTGTCTTAGCCGTTATTGCTATTATTGCGGTTGTTGCGGCATCAGCAATAAAACAAAAGCATAAAAAGGGTGAGTTAGAAATCACTGACTTATCTGAGCAGTATGAAGATGTGGAGCAAGAGGTTATCCACGCTTTACTTTCTAAAGAGGAGTTAAAGCTAAAAGAAAAGGCTGATAAGAAGCTTGCGAAATCTCAAGCTAAAAAAGATAAAGCGTTAGCAAAAGAAAAAGCTAACTCTGATAGTGAAATTGAAACCAAGGCAAAAGTATTTGTTGTTGACTTTAAAGGCAGTATTGATGCGAAAGAGGTCAGTTCTTTACGCGAAGAGGTTTCTGCTATTTTATCGGTAGCGACTAAACAGGATGAAGTTTTTATACGCTTAGAAAGCGGCGGTGGTATGGTGCATGGCTATGGTTTAGCGTCGTCGCAATTAGATAGAATTCGTCAACATGAAATACCACTAACGGTTTCTGTTGATAAAGTAGCGGCATCAGGTGGTTATATGATGGCTTGTGTTGCCAATAATATTATCGCTGCGCCATTTGCTATTCTTGGTTCTATTGGTGTGATTGCGCAGTTACCTAATTTTAATAAGTTATTAAAGAAAAATAATATAGATTTTGAACAATTTACCGCGGGTGAATTTAAACGCACGGTAACCATGTTTGGTGAAAACACCGAAAAAGGTAAAGAAAAGTTTATTGAAGAACTAGAAGAAACTCATGTGCTATTTAAAGACTTTGTTAGTGAACATAGACCAAGTTTAGATCTTGATAAGGTGGCTACCGGAGAGCATTGGTTCGGCACTAAAGCATTAGAGCTAGGCTTAGTTGATTGTATTCAAACAAGTGATGACTATTTACAAAAAATCAGTAAAAGCCATAAAGTTGTGGCGATTAAGTATGAAGTAAAAAAAGGTTTAGCTGAAAAGTTTGCTAAAGCGGCCTCTTTATCGGTAGAAAGTATTTTGGGTAAGTTGTTGCAAAAAAATCGTATTTTTCCAAGTTAGTCTTTTTTTTCAATCAATAATGTGTAGGAAACGTCGTAAAGTTTTGGCGATTTTTCCTACACATCATCATTTAATTATTGGTTATTCTTCACTATCATCATCAATTGGCTTTTTAGTTCTCTTACCTGGTTTTACTAAAATTTCTAAGTAGAAACTTGTTAGCTCATTTTGCACAGCATCATCAATACTTTTATTAAGCGCAGAAGTATGGATAACTTCAGCTGATTCTTTGGTATGTCCGTATTTACAATCAAAATCCCAAAAATCAATATCTTCAGGCAGTTTTTTATTTCTTTCTCTTTTAAGGTATTTTTTTACCTCATGCTTGATCGCATCAACAAGTCGTGGGCCTTTGATTTTTTCATGGGTTAATGAAAATATTTTTCTCATGGTGGTACCTTAAATAAGCGCTTAATAATTCTTTGGCGGCTAGTTTAGCATAGCGTTAAATAGCTTTTTACTTTATCTTAACTCAGAAGAAAAAAATGTTTTACTTGATGCTTTTTTGAGGGATGAGTTTATCGCCGACAGAACATTGAAAATCTGCCATGCGGCCAACAGTCCATGTGGCTTGTTCTCCTTTTCCGCGTAAAGTGTATTTGCCATTACTATAGAGAAAACCTGAGGTGGTTTTTTTACTGGGGAGAATGATAGCTTGTTCGCCATACCCATTGATAATTGCAATGTGCTTATGGTTTTCTTTATTTTTTGAAGTAAAGTTGATTGATAACTTAGTGGCTCTGTTGCAAGTGTATTTGACACTTCTTGTCTTCGTGTTATCCGTATTAATAGCTGCTTTGTTGGTTGTTATGTTGGTATGTGTTTCGGCGCAACTTAATAAAAAAATGCTAACGGTTATTACCAGTAATTGTTTGTGCATAAATATCTTAAATGAGGGTGACCGTCTGGGGGAGCAATCTTTAATTTTAGTAACGTTACTGGTTAGTAGATTCTTTTCTAAACTGAAAGGCTTTTTCACATTCGGGTAATTCATAAAACATGGGAGCACCCTTTATTCTATTGCCGTTATAAATATCGGCTTCTTGTTGGCATACCGATTTACTTTTTTTGAACTTAGTTAAGCATTCATGAAAAATATCATCTTTTCTCGGTTTTAAAGCAATTTGACGAGCATCTTCACACGACTTGTCTAATTCAGCTTGTTTATTTTTAGTGGCTTCTGCTTGTGCGATAGTACTGTTAAATGTGAACAATATTATCGCAATAAATAATTCTTTTTTTCGCATGATGTTATTCTTCTTTTAATTGAATTATGACATCTACTTGACGTTTTTTATTTTGTTGAGAAATCACCACACGAATGCTATGTTTTTCTTGTTGGTAAGTTAAGGTTAAGCGACCACGCTTTCTTTCTTGTGAAAGGAAACCGCTATATTGTTGTTGATAAAAATCAATTATTTGCTCTTCGGTGGCACGGGTGAAATAATTTAATACCGCAGGTAGCTCATTGGTGAAATTAGCAAAAACTTGGGCATTAGCTATCACCGGTATAATGACACTATTGGTATTCGCTTCATTACTTTCTAAGGCGTATATACTTGCGCTAAAATTCAGTAAAATAGCACTTATAAATAATGGAAGCTTACTTGAATTCTTATTGTTCATTGCATAATCCCTATAATAACGTTGCCAACATATTTAAATATATATTATTTTCAGTCGGAGTGCGACAATCACTTAGATATTAAAGTCATCACGATAGTGATCAACCCACAATGCAGTAGCACCACAAATAGCAACAGGCATAACAATTAAGTTAACTAACGGCAACATTGAAAACACAGTAACACTAACACCAAAACTGTAACTCAAATTTTTATGTTGCTGTATCGTTTGCTTCATTACTGAAAAAGGAATTTTATGATTATCAAATGGATAGTCTTTGTATTGTACTGCCATCATCCAAGCAACAAATAAAAACCACAACACTTGACCAATAACCGGCAAAATCCAAAGTAAGATAAAAAAACCAATAGCGCGTGGTAAATAATAGGTAAGTTTTTGTAGTTCACGGGTAAGGGTTCTAGGAATATCTTTAACAATATCCATTATGCCGTCATTGACTGTTGGTGCTTCTACTGACTTTTCTTTGAGCAAAAGTAATTCGATTTTTTCTGATAGCAAACCATTAAAAGGAGCGGCAAGCCAATTAGCGGCGGTACTAAAGATAAATGAAAAAATAATTAATATAGTGATAACCGCAAGTGGCCATAAAACCGAACTAAGCCAATTCAACCAATTGGGTAGCCAACCAATTAATATTGTCATGTAGTACTCAAGCTCTCTAAACATAAAATAGAACGCGATACTAAAAAATAGTATATTGATTAGTAATGGAATGAGAACAAAGCGGCGAATGCCTTTTAATTGAATAAGTTCAAAGCCTTTAAAAAAATATCCCATACCACTATTGGCGATGGCATGCCGTTTTTGATTAAACTTAGTATTATTTGTGGTTTCTTTCGGATAAGTCATTGATTGATAGTTGCGCTAACATGTTGATATTACTCACTTGAGTATAAACGTGTTGTTAGTATAAGAACAGTACTAACTTGTTACAAAATACCACTGTTTCTGTTAGAATTAATTTGATAAGTCAAATATAATGACAAAATCTAAACTCTCCTTAGAAAAAATGACAATACAGGCATAAGAATGGAAGACAACTTCAGAAACGCATTAATTATTCTTAGTGGTGTAGTAATTGCTGCCATCTTTATCCATGGTTTGTGGACTATTAGAAAGCAAAAAAACCCTTATAAACTTAAGGCCAGTAAAGACAAAGTGAAACCACTGTCACGAGATTTCGATGGCAAAGGCTTTGATCAAGATGGTGTGGGACAGGTAAAAATACTCAAACAAACTAATAAATCAAAAGTGAGTAGTGAGCAAGACTTTGAGCAAACAATCAGCCTTGATGAAGTTAGCCATTTCGATGGTAGAAAAAATGATGAAGTACTTAGTGAATTTACCCTTCAAGAACAAGTGACTGAACAGAAGATTAAGTTAGCGGAACCTGCACCACAAGAAAAGCCAATGGCAGTTACGGATGCTAAAGAAATAACTTTAGATAAGCCTATATATCAGCAGCCAGTTATTCAGGCTAAACCAGTACCTAAAAAAGTCATTGATAAAAAAACTAACATAAAAGCCGAACTTAAGCGTGGAGCGATAAAGCGACCGCAAATAGAAATTAACTTTGGTGATGGTCTGGCTTTAGATAACGAGCCTATGCCCAAGATAAAGAATGACGAATCAAAAGAACAAACAGAACAAGTAAAAAAGCATAAAAAAGCAGATATTCCTGCCCCCGAGTCGCAAATTATTATTTTAAGTGTTGTTATGCCTGCGCATCAACAAATGTCTGGTGCTGTATTATTACCTAGTTTATTAACATTAGGGTTAAAGTACGGTGAAATGAATATATTCCATCGCCATCAAGATAATGCCGGTAATGGCGCTGTTACCTTTAGTTTAGCAAATATGTTGAATCCTGGTTCATTCGAGCTTGATACAATGGAAACTTTTGTTACACAAGGAGTTAGTTTATTTATGACTTTACCTAATGCGACTGACCCTTTTACCGCTTTTGAACAAATGCTAGCAGCAGCTAAACAGTTGGCTGTAGAATTTAGCGCACAATTAGTTGACGACAAACGTAATATAATGACCAAGCAAACTGAGCAACATTATGTCAGTAAAATACGTGAATTTGACCGACAATATCGCCTTGCTAATGTTTAATAAATAAATCATCACCCTTATTTTTATGTAACCAATATACCCGTTCCATTTAGAAGATAGATTATTCAGCTGGAATTAGAAGTGCCTTTAGGCAAAGCCTTGATTGTCTGCGTTACATTTATTTTTAAGGGAATACCTTAAAAAATGTGCCTTGATTATGAATCGATCAGACTTCCTGAAATGAGCACTTTTAAGTTGAACGGGTATAAATCTTTTATAGATTTCGTTTTTGAGTAAACCAAAACATGCCAAATGCTTCTTCATCACTAAACGCTTTACAAAAACAGTTAAGCAAACTTCATCAACAAATTAACCAGTATAATCATCAATATTACGTACTTGATCAACCCAGCGTGCCTGATGCTGAATACGATCGGTTAATGCGTGAATTAATTAACCTTGAACAAACTCACCCACAGTTTAAAACACTTGATTCACCTAGCCAAAAAGTGGGTGGGCAGCCATTAAAAGCGTTTACCCAAGTTGCTCATCAATTACCTATGTTATCGCTTGATAATGTGTTTTCGCGCGATGAATGGCAAGCTTTTGTGAAACGCCTTCAAGATAGACTAGTGACGGAACATGATATTGTTATCTGCGCTGAACCAAAACTTGATGGTTTAGCGGTCAGTTTACGTTATGAACAAGGTATTTTGGTACAAGCAGCAACTCGAGGTGATGGCAGCACAGGCGAAAATATCACGACAAATATTCGCACGATTAAATGTATCCCTTTGAAGCTTATTGGTGAAAACGGTGTTGATTATCCCGATGTGATTGAAGTGCGGGGTGAAGTCTTTATGCCTAAAACGAGTTTCAATAAGCTTAATGAACAAGCGAAGAAAAAAGGCGAAAAATCTTTTGCAAACCCTCGTAATGCTGCCGCCGGTAGTTTGAGGCAATTAGACTCTAAAATTACCGCTAAACGAAATTTAGCTTTCTATGCGTATGGCTTAGGTTATGTCGGTGACTTATCTGAAGAAGATAGCGGACTAAGTGGCCAACACTTTTTAAAAGCATCACATTATCAACGTTTATGCCAGATAAAGGCGCTAGGATTACCTATGTGCCCAGAAGTTCGTTTACTAGAAAACCCACAGCAAGTAGAGGCTTTTTATCAAGATATCCTTAATAAACGTGAAGCATTAAGCTATGAAATTGATGGAACCGTGCTTAAAGTTGATAATATTGCGCAACAAGAGAAACTTGGTTTTGTTGCTCGTGCTCCACGTTGGGCTATCGCTTATAAGTTTCCTGCCCAAGAAGAGTTAACACTTGTTGAAGACGTTGAATTTCAAGTGGGTCGAACAGGAGCAATAACTCCTGTGGCTCGCTTAAAGCCTATTTTTGTTGGTGGTGTGACGGTATCGAATGCCACCTTACATAACCAAGATGAAATTGAGCGCCTAGGTTTAAAAATAGGTGATAGTGTGGTTATACGACGCGCAGGGGATGTCATTCCGCAAATTGTTTCGGTTGTTGTTGATAAACGTGGCGATGACGCAAAAGATATTGTTTTTCCTAAAACCTGCCCGGTATGCAACTCAAAAGTAGCTAAAGCTGAAGGTGAAGCAGTACTTCGCTGTACTGCTGGGCTTTTTTGTCAAGCACAACGTAAAGAAGCAATTAAACATTTTTCTTCACGCAAAGCTCACGACATTGATGGCTTAGGCGATAAGTTAGTGGAACAATTAGTGGATGAAAACTTAATTAATACGCCCGCTGATTTATTTAAACTGACTGAAATTGACATCAGTACGATGGAACGAATGGGGAAAAAATCAGCCAAAAACTTAATCGCGGCACTTGAACATTCTAAAAAAACAACCTTAGCTAAGTTTATTTATGGTTTAGGTATCCGTGAAGTAGGTGAAGCAACGGCGGCTAATTTAGCGAACCATTTTTTTACCTTAACGGCTATTCAAGCAGCAAGCTTTGACGCGTTACAAACCGTTAGTGATGTTGGTGAAGTTGTGGCAAAAAATATTGTTAACTTTTTTAAAGAAAGTCATAACTTAGCTGTGGTTTCAGCACTAGATGCAATAATGACTTGGCCTGATATTATTGAGAAAAATGCTGATGAACAGCCATTAGCGGAGCAAATCTTTGTCTTAACAGGTACGTTAAATCAAATGGGGCGTAGTGAAGCAAAAGCAGCATTACAGTCACTAGGAGCAAAAGTGTCTGGCAGTGTTTCGGCAAAAACGCACTTTCTTGTTGCGGGCGACAAATCAGGCTCTAAACTCACTAAAGCACAAGATTTAGGAGTGACAGTCTTGACGGAAGATGACTTAGTGGCTTTATTGGCAAAGTATAGTTAATAAAGCAGGGGTTTAATGATGATTCAATACAAAAAAGTAGTTGTTAACTTATTTTTATTACTATCTTTATTGGTTGCTCAAGTCGTTTTTATTACTAATAGCGCCTATGCGTACAATACTGTTTATGGTAATAAGGTACAGCTTACCGATAAACAAGCAAGGGCATTACAATCATTAAATACCGAGCGGCAAAGTCAAACCACTAAATCACTAAGGTTAAAAATCACCACGCTGCAAGATAACCAAGGACAAAAATATTTAGGAGCTCTGGTAAGTCGAGCAGAATTATTACCGTATTTAACACAGTTACAGCAAGTGTTGGGAGAAGACTTTACTCATTACCGCGCGTTGCAAGTAGCACGAGATCAGCAACTCTTTCATTTAACACTACTTAGCCCAAGAGAATACCAATTAGCGGATAAAGCTATCGTTGAACAATTACTTTCAGCTGATTTTAATCATTCTTTTTCTAGCCAACTAAATGTTACCTTATTAGGCTTAGGCAAAGTGGTGCAAGATGATAACGTAAGTTTTTTTGTTGTTGCTCAAAGCGCTGACGCTCAGTTAATACGTCAACGCTTTATATTATCAGCCAAAGACTTCCATATTACCTTAGGTTTTAATCTCAGTGATATTTACGGAGTCAAAAAAGACCGCTCAAGCTTAATTGATGTAAAAGTTAAACCTTAGTTATTTTCCAAAAAGCAAAGCCGGCAACAAAAAATAAAATCATCGGATAAAAGGCATGAGAAACAACCGCTATAGGTGAAATGCCTAAGGTAGTACCTAGTAATAAAGCTTGTGCGCCATAAGGTAATAGTCCTTGATTGATACAAGCGAAAATATCAAGCAAACTGGCAGAGTGGGCTGGTTTTAATTCACCATCGGTTGCCAGTTCTTTAGCAGTTTCACCCGTAATGATGATAGATACTGTATTGTTCGCGGTAAAAAAATTACAACAAAATGTTAAACCAGCAATACCAAAACCCGCAGCGCGTTTTTTATTCTTTGGGCTTAACTTCCTTGCTAATGACTCAATCCCTTGAGTTAATGCGGCTAAACCACCTTGATGGCGAATTAACTCACTTAGCCCGCCAATAAATAATGACAAGATGAAGATGTCTTGCATACTAGAAAAACCGGCGTTTATGTCGCTGATCCAACTAGATAATTGATAACCGTTATTAACCACACCTATGATCGCTGCAAGTACTATTCCTAAGGTTAGTACAACAAATACATTGACCCCAGATAATGCTAAAACCAAAATAACAATATAAGGAACAAGGCCAATCAGTTCGGCTTCGTTAGTCATTTCATAATTAATGTTTTGACCTAATGCGGTAAAAATTAATAAACATAAAATTGCTGCCGGCACCGCAAATTTAAAGTTAACTTTAAACTTATCTTTCATTTGAGCGCCTTGGCTACGAGTGGAAGCAATGGTGGTATCAGAAATTATTGATAAGTTATCACCAAAAATAGCACCTGAAATCAAACAACCAGCAACGACTGCAGAATCAAGCCCCGCCGAGTCAATAAAGCCTAGGGCTATTGGTGCAATAGCAGCAATAGTTCCCATTGATGATCCCATTGCGGTTGACAAAAATGCAGCCACTATAAATACACCGGGTAATAATAAATAAGATGGAAATATTGCCAAGCCGAATTGAACACTCGCATCAACACTACCGGTCGCCTTAGCTACACTGGCAAAAGCACCTGCCAATAGGTAAATGATACACATGGTGATGATATTTGCGTGGCCTGCGCCATTAATAAACTGGCTTATTTGTTTATCTATTGTTTCTTTTGTTAAGACTTTGCCTAAATAAAGTGCAACAAAAATAGCAGGAATAATCGCAATACTTGCCGGTAGTTGATAAAAAGCAAATTCGACACCTTGTAAGGTAAGAATGATGCCGGTACCAAGAAAAACGCCAAGAAAAACAATGAAGGGCAATAAGGCAATAATGCTTCGTTTATTCGTTGTAGAATGCTCTATAGATTTACTGGTCATGAATATTATTATTACACTAAGAAATTAATAAACTATTATATTCAGTAAACTATTGTTGTGTGAAGTGAATATTTTAAAGATGTTACTTTATCCTTATAAATAAGTCTGAATTGTCATACAGAGCGACTACATACTCGCTTAGCTTTATGATAGACTCGCGCCCAACCTAAAAGTAGGTGGTAACTTACTTTTTATAATTATTCACCGTTTGTTATGTTTGTGGTGCCTTAACTGAAGATCTTATGTTTATATCATGTAAGCTCCGAAGTTAAGTAACGACCAGAACGATACCCACAAATGTGTGAATGGTTACTACCTTTTAATCTATTTATGCATGAGTGAAGTAAATTATGTCTGAAAGTACTCTTTCTGAAAACAAGTACGAAACTATTGAACAACGTGTAAGTTACGGTGTTGGTCGTCAATTAGGTGATCAATTACGTAATAATCCTTTTAAAGATTTTGAGATTGCGGCTGTTCAAGCAGGTATCGCTGATGCGCTTGCTAATGCCGATAGTAAAGTATCTGATGAAGATTTAAATGCTGCTTTCTCTGTGATTTCTAAGAAATTACAAGAGCAAGAGCAAGAAATTGCTAAAGAAAAAGCTAAAGAAGGCGAAGCCTTCCTTGCGGAAAATGCTAAACGCGATGAAGTTTCTGTTACTGAGTCAGGTTTACAGTATGAAGTAATCACTACTGGAACAGGTGAAAAACCTTCAGCTGCAAGCACTGTAAGTGTTCATTACCATGGAACATTTGCTAACGGTGATGTTTTTGATAGTTCAGTTGAACGTGGTCAGCCTGCTGAGTTCCCTGTTGGCGGTGTTATCGCTGGTTGGACTGAAGCATTACAGCTAATGACCGAAGGTAGTAAGTGGAAATTAACTATTCCATATGGTTTAGCTTATGGTGAGCAAGGCTCACAAGGTGCAATACCACCTTATTCAACGTTAGTATTTGATGTTGAATTATTAAGTATTATTAGCTAATTTAGTTATTTTTAAAAGCCCTCAGTTGAGGGCTTTTTTATGTTCAGGATGAACGGTATGTCGCGGTCACATGGATGTGAAAGAGCGTGTATGTTCAGGATGAACGGTATGTCGCGGTCACATGACGTCACATGGATATGACTTATTAGATAATGCAGAAGCAATTATCCTGATGACAAGAAGCGTATAAGTGATTATAAGAGGTCAGTGTGAAAACTCAGCAAATTAAAACCTTGTTTGATAATTATTTAGCGGCATTTAGCGCTTATGATCTAGATGCGGTAGTTGCGTGTTATCACATACCTTGTACTTTACACACGCCAGATAAGATAGTTCTGGTCAACAGTATTGATGACTGTAGACAAGAGCTTAATGATATATTTACCCAACTAAAACAAGCCCACACAGCTAAAATAGTTGCTCGAAAAGCAAGTTATATGTCTGTCAATGATGACTTATTACTTGCTTGTGTAGATTGGGAATTTGTCGATGAGCAAGGACAGGTATTTGCCGATTTTTGTGCTTATTATCATATAAGTATTTTAAACAGCCCTAAACATAAGCTAGCAATAGTTAATGTTGTTTCACATGAACTAGATAACTCACTATCATTGGCAAACGTGTTTTCAATAAGTGGCTAACCATTAGCCTTATCAGTTTAGAAGAGAATAGAAATGAAAGTAAAAGTAGCCATATTAGGCTGTAGCGGACGTATGGGGCGTAACCTTATTCAAGCTGCCCATGAACATGAAAGTATTGAATTAGTTGGCGGTACTGTACGCGCTAGCTCTTCTTTTGCCGGTTTTGATTTAGGTGAGTTAGCAGGTATTGGAGCGATTGGTTTAACAACATCAACACAATTAACGCAATTGTCTGATGCGCAAGTATTAATAGACTTTACCTCTATTGAAGCTACGTTAGAAAATATTAAATGGTGTCAAAATCATAAAAAATCTTTAGTCATTGGTACGACAGGCTTTAGTGACGAGCAAGTACAACTTATTGAAAAATCAGGTGAAACAATACCTGTTATTTTAGCGCCTAATACCTCGGTTGGTGTTAATTTAATGTTTAAGTTACTCGAAGTAACGGCAAAGGCAATTGGCGACTATACTGATATAGAAATTTTTGAAGCACACCATAGGTTCAAAAAAGATGCACCTTCAGGCACCGCGGTAAAAATGGGGCAGGTTATTGCTGATACCTTAGGCCGAGATTTAAATAAAGTGGCTGTTTATGGTCGTGAAGGCATTACCGGTGAAAGAAGTAGAGAAACAATTGGTTTTGCTACTGTAAGAGCGGGTGATATTGTTGGTGAGCATACTGCCTATTTTGCTGATTTAGGTGAGCGTATAGAAATAACGCATAAAGCTAGCTCACGCATGACGTTTGCTTTAGGCGCTATGCGTGCGGCATTTTGGTTAAGTAATGCTGATAATGGTTTTTATGACATGCAAGATGTTTTAGGGTTGAAAGATTAGATAAATACTCTTTTTGATGGTTTGGCTACTGAAAGGCGAGAAATCACATAAAAGAACAGTTTTTTACAATTTTTACTAGACGAAGAAAGGCTACAAGCGTAAAATAAGTGGATTTTGTCAAAAATTTAGCGAAAAGCCTATTTTTGGCATTTTTTATGTGCAATTTTTACTTAGAATTTTAGCCACTAAATTGGCTGTATTTTTAAGAAATGTATTTCCCTTATTGGGGGCACAAATGAATTTTGCGTTACGTTACGCTTATCAAATAAGTTAACTAAAAAATCTTATTTGATAAAGTTATTTCTTCTTTTTGGAGGTTACATTGGCTATATCTGCTATTTTAGTACTGGAAGACGGTACTGTATTTAAAGGCACCGCAATTGGTGCACAGGGAACGGCTGTTGGTGAAGTAGTATTTAATACTTCGATGACAGGTTATCAAGAAATTCTTACCGACCCGTCTTATGCAGAGCAAATTATCACCCTGACATACCCACATATTGGTAATACAGGTACTAACTCAGAAGATAAAGAATCGGATAGCATATATGCTAAAGGTTTAGTGATCCGTGATTTGCCTCTATTAGCCAGTAACTTTCGAAATGAACAAAGTTTGAGCGACTACTTAATAGAAAATAATATTTTAGGTATTAGCGAAATTGATACTCGAAAATTAACCCGAATCCTTCGAGAAAAAGGCGCACAAAATGGTTGTATTCTAACCATTGATGAGGCTAGCGATGTAAGCTTACAAGCCGCGCAAGATAAAGCGCTAGCACATGCTAAAGACTTTCCTGGCCTTAAAGGAATGGATTTAGCGAAAGTAGTCTCAACTAAAGAACAATATCAGTGGGTTTCAGGTAGCTGGTCATTGGGTCATGCCATGGGTGAAGGCTTTACAGACTTTAGTAACTCATTAGATAAGTTGAACTTTCATGTGGTTGCCTATGATTTTGGTGCGAAAAGCAATATTTTACGTATGTTAGTTGACCGTGGTTGTCGATTAACCGTTGTGCCAGCACAAACACCGGCAAGTGAAGTATTGGCGATGAATCCAGATGGTATTTTCTTATCAAATGGCCCAGGTGACCCTGAGCCATGTGATTATGCTATCAGCGCGATTAAAACTATTTTAGAAACCCAAATTCCTGTATTTGGTATTTGTTTAGGTCATCAACTATTGGGTTTAGCCAGTGGTGCAAAAACCATCAAAATGAAATTTGGCCACCATGGCGCTAATCACCCAGTGAAAGATTTGGAACGTGACGTTGTTATGATCACTTCACAAAATCATGGTTTTGCCGTTGATGAAGTTACTTTACCGAGCAATTTAACCGTAACGCATAAATCGTTATTTGATGGTTCATTGCAAGGTATTCACCGCACAGACAAACCAGCGTTTAGTTTTCAAGGACACCCTGAAGCTAGCCCAGGTCCTCATGATGCTGCCCCGTTATTCGATCATTTTATTGACTTGATTAACGAATACAAAGCAACCCAAGCTTAAACCTACTAGCAAGATAAGAGAGAATAAAGACATGGCAAAAAGAACAGATTTAAAAACTATCTTGATTTTAGGTGCAGGCCCAATCGTAATTGGTCAAGCCTGTGAGTTTGATTATTCTGGTGCGCAAGCGTGTAAAGCATTACGTGAAGAAGGTTATCGAGTTGTCTTAGTTAACTCTAACCCAGCAACAATAATGACTGACCCTGAGATGGCAGATGCCACTTACATCGAGCCAATTCACTGGGAAGTTGTGCGTAAAATTATTGAAAAAGAGCGTCCTTGTGCGGTATTACCAACCATGGGCGGTCAAACAGCATTAAACTGTGCATTAGAGCTTGAAGCGAAAGGTGTATTAAAAGAATTCAACGTTGAAATGATTGGCGCTACTGCTGACGCAATTGATAAAGCCGAAGATCGCTCTCGTTTTGACAAAGCGATGAAAGCGATTGGTCTTGATACACCAAATGCTGAAATTGTACATACTATTGAAGAAGCGCATGAGGCTGTTAAGCACTTAGGTTTCCCTTGTATTATTCGCCCATCATTTACTATGGGTGGTACTGGTGGTGGTATTGCTTATAACACGGAAGAGTTTACTGAAATATGTACCCGTGGTTTAGATTTATCGCCAACCACCGAATTATTGATTGATGAGTCATTAATTGGTTGGAAAGAATATGAGATGGAAGTGGTACGCGACAAAAATGATAACTGTATCATTATTTGTTGTATAGAAAACTTTGATCCTATGGGTATTCATACTGGTGATTCAATCACAGTAGCACCAGCACAAACCCTAACGGATAAAGAATACCAAATCATGCGTAACGCTTCTTTAGCGGTATTGCGTGAAATTGGTGTTGAAACTGGTGGTTCAAACGTACAGTTTGGTATTTGTCCTGATACTGGCCGTATGGTTATTATCGAGATGAACCCACGCGTTTCTCGTTCATCAGCATTAGCGTCAAAAGCAACCGGTTTCCCTATTGCTAAAATTGCAGCTAAATTAGCAGTAGGCTATACCCTTGATGAATTAACCAATGATATTACCGGTGGTAAAACTCCTGCGTCGTTTGAGCCAACTATCGATTACGTTGTTACTAAAATTCCACGTTTCAATTTTGAAAAATTTGCTGGTTGTGAAGATAGACTGACTACACAAATGAAGTCTGTTGGTGAAGTGATGGCCATTGGCCGAAATCAACAAGAATCAATGCAAAAAGCATTACGCGGCTTAGAAGTCGGCGTAAATGGTTTTGATTCTATGGTTGATGTAACACAGCCTGGCGCTAAAACAAAAATAATGCACGAGTTGCAAGAAGCGGGTTCAGATCGTATCTGGTACATTGCTGATGCTTTTCGTTTAGGATTAACGGTTGAAGAYATATATCGCTTAACTAAAGTTGATCGTTGGTTCTTAGTACAAATTGAAGACATTGTTCTAGAAGAAGCAAAAGTACGTGACGGYGGCATGAAAATTTTAACRCCTGARTACTTACGTAAACTWAAACGTAAAGGTTTTGCBGATGCGCGTTTAGCGGATGTTATTGGYGTAAATGAATCAGAAATYCGTAAAAAACGTCATAATGCCAATATATATCCGGTGTATAARCGKGTTGATACCTGTGCGGCWGAATTTAGCTCTGATACAGCTTACATGTACTCTACTTATGATGAAGAGTGTGAAGCTAAYCCTACCRATAAAGAWTCYATCATGATCTTAGGTGGTGGCCCTAACCGTATCGGTCAAGGGATTGAATTTGACTATTGTTGTGTTCATGCCGCACTTGCCTTACGBGAAGATGGCTATGAAACTATTATGGTTAAYTGTAACCCTGAAACRGTTTCTACCGATTATGATACCTCAGACAGRTTATATTTCGAATCAATTACTTTTGAAGATGTATTAGAAATTGTTCGTATTGAAAAGCCTAAGGGCGTTATCGTGCAATAYGGTGGYCAAACACCACTTAAACTTGCRCGTGCTTTAGAAGCCGCGGGTGTACCAATTATAGGTACVTCACCDGATGCCATCGATAGAGCCGAAGACAGAGARCGTTTTCAACAAGCGGTTGACCGYTTAGGYTTATTACAACCTGAAAATGCCACGGTAACTTCTATCGACGAAGCCATGGCCAAAGCTGAAACMATTGGTTTCCCATTAGTTGTGCGCCCATCYTACGTATTAGGTGGCCGGGCGATGGAAATCGTMTACGACYTAGATGATTTACGTCGYTATATGACYGAAGCRGTRAGTGTMTCWAAYGATTCRCCARTAYTGCTTGATCACTTCCTYGATGATGCTATCGARGTWGATATCGAYWTKATTTGTGATGGYACKGATGTKGTTATYGGYGGYATTATGCARCATATTGAGCAAGCGGGTGTTCATTCAGGTGACAGTGCCTGTTCATTACCTGCYTAYAGCTTGAGTCAAGAAATTCAAGATGTGATGCGTAAGCAAGTAACWGATTTAGCCTTTGAACTAGGCGTAATTGGTTTAATGAATACGCAAATGGCGGTTAAAGATAACGAAGTTTACTTAATTGAAGTAAATCCTCGTGCTGCTCGTACCGTACCTTTTGTTTCAAAAGCGACAGCTGTGCCACTGGCTAAAATTGGTGCTCGTGTTATGGCAGGTAAATCACTGAAAGAGCAGGGCATAACCAAAGAAGTTATTCCTCCGTATTTCTCTGTTAAAGAAGTGGTTATTCCGTTTAATAAGTTCCATGGTAGTGACCCGCTAGTTGGCCCTGAAATGCGCTCAACGGGCGAAGTGATGGGTGTTGGTAAAACCTTTGAAGAAGCTTATGCTAAAGCAAACTTAGGAGCTGGCGTTAGCGTACCTAAATCAGGACGTGCGCTTATTTCTGTTCGCGACAGTGATAAAGTGCGTGTGCTTGAACTGGCTAAACAAATGGTCGAACTAGGTTATGAACTTGATGCAACACATGGTACTGAGGTTATTCTTCGTGAAGCGGGTGTGCCAGTACGTCGGGTGAACAAAGTGCATGAAGGGCGTCCACATATTCTTGATAGAATTAAAAACAGTGAGTATAGCTATATTATTAATACTACTGAAGGTCGTAAAGCGATTGAAGACTCTAAGGTGTTGCGTGGCGGAGCACTTCGTTATAAAGTTGCCTATACCACAACACTTAATGCTGCTTTTGCCGCTTGCCAAGCGCATGCTGCAGATGATAGAAATACCGTGACGTCAATACAAGAGTTACATAAAGAATGTAGCTAAAAATGTAAGACATCTATTAACGTTTTAGTATGTGTCTTACCTAATTTATTATAAAGGTGGTTTTACTTTTTGAGTAAACCACCTTTATCGTTAGAATAAGAAGAGTAAAATGACTAAATACCCAATGACCCTACGTGGTGCTGATCTGCTAAAAGAAGAGCTTAGAGTTTTAAAGACTGAGAAACGCCCACGTATTGTAAAAGATATTGCCACAGCCCGTGAACATGGCGATTTAAAGGAAAATGCTGAGTATCATGCGGCTAAAGAAGAGCAAGGTTTTTGCGAAGGGCGTATTCAAGACATTGAAGGTCGATTATGTAATGCGCAAGTTATTGATGTAACAACAATACCTAATCATGGCAAAGTTATCTTTGGTACTACCGTTAAGTTACTAAATATTGAGACTGAAGTTGAAGTCACTTATCAAATCGTTGGCGATGATGAAGCGGACTTTAAAACAGGCAGAATTTCATTAAATTCACCTATTGCTCGTGGTTTAATTGGCAAAAAGGTTGATAGCGAAATAGATATCACTACACCAGGCGGTGTGGTGGAATATGAAATTATGTCAGTAGAGCATATATAACGCTCCAATTTTCTGATCAATAATATCTAATAGAATGAGTATAACTAGCTCATAAAGTAAACCTCAAACTCGTAAGAGTTTGAGGTTTTTTATTAAGACTAAAAAAAACTCTCCTGTTAAGAGTTTACCCTGACGTATTAGCGATAGTCTGATGAAAGGGTAAATTTTGCTAACAGACAAATTGAGTCTGTTCTTCGAAGGTAGTCAGTAGAGCTTAGATTGCATAAATTAGCTTAAAAAAATATTATCATTGATGATAACCAAAACTGACGTTGTAAAATAAATACTAATGTATTACTTGTTGTCTCGCTGCAGGGGAATTACCTGAGGCTCTATTTTTAAGTAAAAAACATCGTGTTTCTCCTTGTCTTGCTGAGCTTGCTAATTGCGCTATTTCTTGTGTCGCAAATGAACTGTTTGACACGATAACTGCTGAGCAATTGCCTTTACTTAATACTGACTTGATATGAGCTAACTCTACTTTTAGATTGCTTTTAATCGAGTTTTTGTAATTAACCATTAATATTTTTGAAGCATCAATATCATGGGTATGTGCAAGTTGTTCAATTGAGCTTCCTTCAGGATTAATAAATAAGACCCATTTATTTTGTTGTTTGTGTTGTTGGCAGATATGAGCGTACTGGTTAGATAGCTCAATGTTATTATCTACGTTAGTTAGTTGTAGCCAGTTAGCTCTTGCACTGTTACTGATATTTGTTGAGTTATTGATTATGTTGATATTATTTATGATAATCATAGTCAGACACCTTTTTATTACGCGGTTCAATTAAATCAAATAGATATACTGTATGCATGTACAGTATATCTATTCTGGGTAATATTCAAGCACTATTTGTCATTGATTTACAATTAATATTGAATAAGTTAACGAAGGTTGTTGCAATATTAGATAATGCTCATATATGATGGAGCACCTACATTTGATATGGACGTAAAATATGAAAATTGAAGTAAATTTACTTGAAGGACAACAGTTAAAAGCCAGTTTTGGTGAGCATGAAATTATCAGTGATCAAAGTATTACTGCGGGTGGAAAAGCGGAACAACCGGAGCCTTTTGATTATTTTTTAGCAAGCATGCCACTGTGTGCAGCTTTTTACATGCGTAAATTTTGTCAACAACGTGATATCAGTACAGAGGGATTAAAAGTAGTACAAAATAATATAAACCTGTGTGAAGATAATCATTATAAGAAAAAAATAACAATTGAAGTAACCCTTCCTGAAAATTTCCCTAAGAAGTATAATAAAGCAATACTTGCCGCTGCAAATACCTGTACCGTTAAAAAAGTTATTCAAGCACTACCTGAGTTTGATATTAATATTGTTTAGTTTATACCCTTAGCAATCAAGCGTGGGGTTAAAATCACTTTATACGGCGCTAAATAATGCATGTATAGAGTGACTATGCTTAAACTTCCTTATCTAAAGTCATTTTAATTCCCTCTTAAATCCTATCTAGTGAGTGGTTTAGCTATTGTTTAGCGAAAATATTTAACTAACGTGTTTTGTAAAATCTGCATTTCTCGCTAGCAGGCTTATATAGATTTTGTTATTCTATTTATTATCTTGTAAGTTTTTATCTGGATAGCTTTTTATAATAATATGCCAGTAATATGAGTATAACTATGAACAATTGCATGAAAATAATATTGGCGGATGATCACCCATTATTTCGCCAAGCGTTAACGCTTATCCTAAAAGCAAACTTCTGTAATGCTGAAGTTTTTGAAGCGCAAACTATTCCCGAACTAGAGCAGTATTTAGCGAACGGCCAAGGTGCTGATTTACTTTTACTTGACTTAGATATTCCAGGCGCTCAAGGTTTCAATAATTTAATTAGTATTAGGCGTTCTTATCCTGATTTAGGTGTAGTGATTATTTCTGGGTTTGAAGATAAAGAAACTATTTATAAAGCCATGAGCCACGGTGCGGCTGGATTTATTCCTAAATCAACGCCAGTTCCTGAAATGTTGTTAGCAATAAAAGAAGTACTTAAAGGGAAATTATGGACACCAGATGGTGAATTTAACGCTACAGTACAACAGAGTATTACTGCCGATGATAAAATAGCTTCGTTAACACCTAAACAACATAACATCTTATTAATGTTTGCTGATGGTCTGCTAAATAAACAAATAGCCTATGAATTAGGCTTATCTGAATCAACGATTAAAAGTCACGCTAGTACAATATTTTTAAAACTTGGGGTACGTAATCGTACCCAAGCCGTTATTGTACTGAATGAAGTGCAATTGAATCAAGGTTCATTTGGTTCTTAATTACTTATTTTAACATGCCTATGCACTTGGCTCAGGACGATTTTACAGGCGCATGAACTATCGCCAAGTTTAACAATCGGTTAGGGAGCTGTTTTTCGATAAATCGACGATTGAACCGATAACAGAACTCATCTAGGTATTCTTGTAAGTATTTTCCTGATACTCCATGGAATGTACCCAACAAAAATGTTTTTAAATTGCCGATGGCGATGTGTACCCACGGCAACCATTCATCGACCAAATAGCTTGGTGTTACCCTTGCTTCATAGTTTTGCGTTTGATCAATTATATTCAATGCAGGTAATGCATCAGAGCGCACTTTTTGACCTGATTTTAAGTGTTTTTTAACAAACTTATTAACGCTAAAATGGCAAATACTATTGACTACTTCCATTGCGATAAATCCTGCCTTTTTCTCTTTGCTTTCACAGGCTATTAGCACATTCTTTTTTCCTGCTGCACCGCGACCTCGTTTACCTTTTTGTCTACCACCAACAAGTGCATCATCTAGCTCTATTGTACCACTTAACTGATACAAACTATCTCTGTGCCCCATAGCTCTTCTAAGTTTCTTTAAAATTAGCCTAGCGGTTCGCCAATTGACTTCTATTAATTTACTTAGCCTCAGTGCTGATATACTTCCCTTATCAGAGCCAAGAAAATAGATTGACCAAAACCACTGAATTAAAGTGATCTTACTACCATGAAAAAGGGTTCCTGCCGTGACTGATGTTTGCTTTTTACATTGCGTGCATTCGTATAAATGGCGACTGGCAATTTTATAATTATGGTCATTGCCGCAACTTGGACAAATGAAGCCATTTGGCCATTTCATTTTTTGTAAATATTTCAAACAATCATCTTCGGTACTAAACTRTTTTTGCCAAGCTAAAAAGCTTGCTTCTGGCATATTCATGGCTATGTCTACCTATACAGTGTGTTTATATGTACAGTATAGTTCAATCCTGAGTTATCTGCATAGGCATGTAGTTTTATTAGAAAAAGCTCTGGCCATCAACAATAGCTTAATTGTCTTAATTGTCTTAATTATCAGTGTTGGCTTTTTAAAATTACGGATCCATTCTACTTTTTCTTCTAAGGTATTACCAAAAGGAAACGTCAGTTTATGGAAAAACTTGATGAGTTTACAGCTGTTTGGTGACGTTGCCTTATGGGCACCTTTTTTAGCAGCGGCGATGGTTTTGTCAAAAAATGCAAGTTATGGTTTCTTATTAATCGTTGGGTTTTCTTTGTCTAACTGCTAACTCTCTTGTTGTGTCTTTATTGTGATCTTCTACCATTTTGATTGTGTTTAACAACTTCAATCATGGCACATAGATGCCGTATTGAGAGGAGATCATCTGATCGGTTTAAGCTTTAAATGTCGTCAGTTGTGCAGCTACAATTACACCTTTAAAATTAGTAATAATGTATAATTTAAACCCGTAAAGCCAACCCATTTTTCCTTTACAACGCTCAGTTACTCCTTTAAACGTTTTATGCTATGGAATACGTAAGTGATGGCAAATCTTTATACTCATTGAGTCAATAAATTCAATGCCTGTAGGCTCACCTTTAGGGCAGTAAAATAACGAGTCAAAGGAACTAAAGCCTAAGGTACTACCTCTAAAAATCGAGTGTATCTCAGTAAATCAGGAAAATCATCTTTATAAAAACTAGAAATATAGCCAAGATAATAATTTTTAAAATTTCGATATGGGGAAGTATGAAAATAAATGATTATTGTCATTATCTCACTTGTTGCCATACGGCTATATCGCTGGCATTTTCTAGAGCCATTAGCTCATTGGTGTTTTTCCCATTGAGGAATAAATACTCGGTAAAAAATCATCGACATCACAAAGTATATCAATTAACTTATCCATGCCTGTTCCTTTACGTTCTAATGTTTTTTAGTCGAAAGATCAGATCGTGGAACAGGCTATTAGTTCCCTTTTTTTATTTTTCTTAAACCGAGTTGAAGTTAGCTAGTAAGTAGAATAATGACACGAACAAGCTGTGTCGTGTTTAAACTTCCTGAACACAAATTTACATTTAATATCAACAGGGTACTTGATTCTTTCCGTGTCTAAATATTATCAATTAATACCAATTCCATTAAGTTTGTGATCTAATAGCGTTTATCTTATATCATTCAATATCAGTACTATGAGCCCCTTTGATCACATTGATTTTAAAACCC